>NZ_CALNVW010000020.1 GCF_940670765.1 Streptomyces sp. A 4/2 | reverse complement strand
CCCGGCCATGGTGGTCGGGGGTGACTGGCCGGACACGGACCCGGGGGTCGCGCTCGACGTCCGGCATCCGGCGTACGTGATCTACACCTCGGGCTCGACCGGCCGCCCCAAGGGTGTCGTGGTCGGCCACGGCGGTGTGGCGAGCCTGGTCGCCGGACAGATCGAGCGCTTCGCGATCGAACCCGGCAGCCGGGTGCTCCAGTTCGCCTCGCCCAGCTTCGACGCCTCGGTGTCGGAGATCTTCACCGCCCTGCTGGGCGGCGCCACCCTGGTGCTCCCCGTCGCCGCCGATCCGCTTGCCGCGCTGACCGACCCGGGCCTCGGCGTCACCCACGTGACGGTGCCTCCGTCCGTCCTCGCCGCAGTGCCGGACGGCACGGTGACCGTGTCGACGCTGGTGGTGGCGGGTGAGGCGTGCTCGCCGGAGCTGGTGCAGCGCTGGGCGCCGGGGCGTCGGATGATCAACGCGTACGGCCCGACCGAGACCACGGTGTGCGCGACCATGAGCGACCCGCTGTCCCCGGGGTCCGGTGTGCCGCCGATCGGTCGGCCGATCGCCAACGCCCGGGTGTACGTGTTGGACGACCGACTGCAGCCGGTGCCACCGGGCGTGACGGGGGAGCTGTACGTCGCGGGCGCGGGCCTGGCGCGCGGTTACCTCGACCGGCCTGGCCTGACGGCGGGGAGATTCGTCGCCTGCCCGTTCGGACCCGGTGAGCGCATGTACCGCACCGGCGACCTGGTGCGGCGTCGGCCCGACGGCGAGCTGGAGTACATCGGCCGCGCCGACGACCAGGTGAAGGTCCGCGGCTTCCGCGTCGAACCCGGCGAGGTCGAGGCCGCCCTGGCCGAACACCCCGCCGTCGCCCAGGCCGCCGTCGCGGCCCAGGACGACCGGCTCGTCGGCTACGTCGTCCCGCACCAGGACGCGGCCCGGGACAGCGGGCTGGAGGCGGACCACGTGGGCGAGTGGCAGGACATCTACGACGACCTGCCCATCGCCCCCGACGAAGCGGCCTTCGGCCACAACTTCGTGGGTTGGAACAGTAGTTACGATGCCGACCGGATTCCCGTCGAGCAGATGCGGGAGTGGCGGGACGCCACCGTGGCCCGCATCCTGGCCCTGCGCCCGCGCCGGGTGCTGGAGGTCGGCGTCGGCACCGGTCTGCTGCTCTCACAGATCGCACCCCACTGCGAGACCTACTGGGCGACCGACTTCTCCGCCACCGCGATCGACGCCCTGACCGCCCAGGTCGCGAGGGAGGAGCGGCTGACCGGGCGTCTGGTGCTGCAGACCCGTCCGGCGCACGACACCGACGGGCTGCCGGCCGGGGAGTTCGACACCATCGTGATCAACTCGGTGGTGCAGTACTTCCCGTCCGCCGACTACCTCGCGGACGTGATCGGGAAACTGATGCGGCTGCTCGCCCCCGGCGGCGCGCTCTTCGTCGGCGACGTCCGCAACCTGCGACTGCTGCGCCCGCTGGCCACCGCTGTCGAGCTGCACCGGGCCGACGACAGCGCCGACCGCGCGGCCGTGCGCCGTGCGGTGGAGCAGGCTCTCAGGGTGGAGAAGGAACTCCTGGTCGACCCGGACTTCTTCACCGTCCTGCACGAGCACGGCACGAACATCGGCGCGATGGCCGTTGAGGTCAAGCGCGGCCGTCACCACAACGAACTGACCCGCTACCGCTACGACGTGACGCTGCACAAGCCCCCGGTCGCCCGGCAGACCCCGAGCCGGTCCGTCGAGCTGGCATGGGGGCAGCAGATCACCGGTCTGGCCGGGCTGCGCGAGCTGCTCGACCAGCCACCCGCCGAGGTGCTGCGGATCACCGGGGTGCCGAATCGCCGTGTGGTGGCGGAAGCCGCCCTGGCCCGGGCGGTACAGGACGAGGACGGGCCGCTCGCGGAACTGCAGGAGCGGTTGCACGCCCCGGCGGAGAGCGACCTCCCCGACCCGGAGGACTTCCACGCCCTCGGGCGGGAGTTCGGCCGCGTGGTGGCCGTCACCTGGTCGGACACCGCGGCTGACGCCGTGGACGTCGTCCTCGCCGATCCACAGGCGCTCCACGGCTCGCGGGTCGAGCCGTACCGGCCGGCCGGGGCCACCGGCAGGGCACTTTCCTCGCTGACCAACCGCCCGACCGGCAGCCGTGGCACCGGCGCCCTTCTCGGCGAACTCCGCGTCTGGTTGCAAGGGCGGCTGCCCGACTACCTGGTTCCGTCGGCGTTCGTCTCGCTGGACACGCTGCCGCTGACGGCCAGCGGCAAGCTCGACCGGCGCGCACTGCCCGCCCCCGATCTCGGCCCGGCCGCTGCCGGACGGGCACCGCGTACCCCACAGGAGCAGCTCCTCGCGGAGCTGTTCGCCGAGGTGCTCGGGCTGGCACAGGTCGGGGTCGACGACAGCTTCTTCGACCTCGGCGGACACTCGCTGCTGGCGACCCGCCTGGCCTCCAGGGTCCGGGTGACGCTCGGCGCAGAGCTGGAGGTCCGGACCCTGTTCGAGACCCCGACCGTGGCCGGACTGGCAGCCCACCTGGACGGTTCCGGAGCAGCGCGGCCCGCGCTGACCGCCCGGCCCCGACCGGAGCGCGTGGAACTGTCCTTCGCCCAGCGGCGTCTGTGGTTCCTGCACCGGATGGACGGGCCGAGCGCCACCTACAACATGCCGCTCGCGCTGAGCCTGACCGGCGGCCTCGACCGGCCGGCCCTGCACGCCGCGCTCGCGGACGTGATCGCCCGGCACGAGAGCCTGCGGACGGTCTTCCGCGAGACCGACGGCGTCCCGTACCAGGTCGTGCTGAGCACCGCGCAGGCACACCCGGCGCTGCCGGTGGTCGAACTCGACGAGAGCCGGCTGGCCGAGCGGCTGGCGGAAGCGGCCCGGCGCGGCTTCGACCTGGCCGCGGAGCCGCCGATCCGGGCCGAGCTGTACGCTCTCGCCCCCGACCGGCACGTGCTGCTGGTCGTGGTGCACCACATCGCCGCCGACGGCTGGTCGATGGGGCCGCTCTCCGGCGGCCTCGCGACGGCCTACGCGGCGCGCTGCCGGGGCGAGGAGCCGCAGTGGTCCCCGTTGCCGGTGCAGTACGCCGACTACACCGGCTGGCAACGCGACCTGCTCGGCGACGCCGCCGATCCCGACAGCCTGTTCGCCCGGCAACTGGCCTACTGGAAGGACGAGCTGACGGGAATCCCGCAGCAGGTGCAGCTGCCCGCCGACCGGCCCCGGCCGCCGGTGGCCTCCCAGCGGGGCGACCGGGTCGTGGTCCGGCTGGACCCCGAGCTGCACCAGGCGCTGCGCGACCTGGCCACCGCGCGTGGCACCAGCATGTTCATGGTGCTCCAGGCCGGTCTCGCGGCTCTCCTCACCCGGCTCGGTGCCGGTACGGACATCCCGATCGGCAGCCCGATCGCCGGCCGTACCGACCAGGCGCTGGACGAGCTCGTCGGTTTCTTCGTCAACACCCTGGTGTTGCGCACCGACACCAGCGGCGACCCCGGCTTCACCGAACTGCTCGGCCGGGTGCGGCAGAAGGCGCTCACCGCGTACGACCACCAGGACGTGCCGTTCGAGTACCTGGTCGAGGTGGCCAACCCGGTGCGGTCGCTGGCCCACCACCCGCTGTTCCAGATCATGCTGGCCCTGCAGAACGCGCCGCTCGGCGAGTTCGCGTTGCCGGGGCTGGAGACGGGCCACCTGGAGGCGCCGACCGGGACCTCACGGGTCGACCTGACGTTCAGTCTGGCCGAGCAGTTCCGCCCGGACGGCGGCGCCGACGGCCTGGTCGGCGCGGTGGAGTACGCCACCGACCTGTTCGACGGGTCCACGGTGGAGCTGCTGTTCGAGCGCTGGGCCCGCCTGCTGCGCGCGGCGGTAGCCGACCCGGACCGGCCGATCAGCCGGATCGACCTCATGTCCGACGCCGAACGCCACCGGCTGCTGCACGGGTTCAACGACACGGCCGTGGAGCTGCCGTCGGCCTCGGTGCCGGAGCTGTTCGCCCGCCAGGTGCGGGTCGCCCCGGACGCGGTCGCGGTCGTGGCGGGCGGCACCGAGCTGACCTACGCGGAGCTCGACCTGCGGGCCGACCGCCTGGCGAGGGCGCTGATCCGCCAGGGCGTACGGCCGGAGACCCCGGTCGCGGTCCTGATGGACCGCTCGGCGGAGCTGGTCGTGGCGATCCTGGCGATCATCAAGGCGGGCGGCGCCTACGTACCGCTGGACTCCCGCTTCCCCTCCTCCCGGATCGACCTGATCCTGCGGGAGAGCGGAGCCGCCCTGGTGCTCACCCCGGAGGTGTTCGCCGCACTCATGCAGTCCGCGGCCGCCGACCCGTCCGACGTCGGCGTCCCCTGTGAACCGGGGCAGGTGGCGTACATCATGTACACCTCCGGCTCGACCGGACGACCGAAGGGCGTGGCCGTCACCCACCGGGACGTGGTGGGCCTGGCGCTGACCCCCGAATGGCGCGGCGGCGGACATGAGCGGGTGCTGATGCACTCCCCGACGGCCTTCGACCTCTCGACCTACGAGTTGTGGGTTCCGCTGCTCAACGGTGGCCGTGTCGTGGTCGCACCGCCCGAGCAGCTCGACCTCGACCTGCTTCAGCACACGATCGCCACGCACGGGGTGACCGGTCTGTGGCTGACAGCCGGACTGTTCCGGCTGGTCGCCGAGGAGCGTCCGGGCCTGCTCACCGGGGTGCGCGAGGTGTGGACCGGCGGCGACGTGGTCTCCCCGGCCGCTGCCGCCCGGGTGCTCACGGCCTGCCCGGGTATCGAGGTGGTCAACGGGTACGGGCCTACCGAGGCCACCACCCTGGCCACCTGTCACCCGGTGCGCAGCCTCCCCGAGAACGCCGCGACCGTGCCGATCGGCGGGCCGATGGCGAACATGCGTGCCTACGTGCTCGACGACCGGCTGCGGCCGATGCCGACCGGCATGGTCGGTGAGCTGTACCTCGCGGGGACGGGTGTGGCCCGAGGCTACTTCGGCCGGCCCGGCCTGACAGCGGAGCGCTTCACCGCCGACCCGTACGGGCCGGCCGGGAGCCGTATGTACCGCACCGGCGACCTTGCCTGGTGGCTCCCCGACGGCACGCTGGAGTTCGCCGGACGCGTCGACCACCAGGTCAAGCTGCGCGGTCTGCGGATCGAGCCCGGAGAGGTCGAGGCCGTCCTGGCGGGCTGCCCGGGTGTCGCCCAGGCCGCCGTGGTCGCCCGTGAGGACCGGCCGGGAGACAAGCGGCTGGTCGCCTACCTGGTGCCCGCACCCGAGGGCGCACCCGAGATGACCGAGCTGTCCGGCCGACTGCGCCGCGAACTGCCCGACTACATGGTGCCGGCGGCGTTCGTCACCGTGGACGCGCTGCCGCTGACCGCCAACGGCAAGCTGGACCGAGTCGCCCTGCCCGCCCCCGACTACGGGGCGTCGGATGCCGGGCGCGGCCCCCGGACGCCGCAGGAGCAACTGCTGTGCGGCCTGTTCGCCGAGGTCCTGGGCCGGGAGCAGGTGAGCATCGACGACGGCTTCTTCGATCTGGGCGGGCACTCGCTGCTGGCCGCCCGGCTGGCCTCCCGGGTCCGCGAGACCCTCGGCCTGGAGCTGGGACTGCGCCTGCTGTTCGAGGCGCCGACCGTCGCCGGACTCACCGAACACCTGGCCATGAACGATCCGGACGACGCGTTGGATGTGCTGCTGCCACTGCGTTCGACCGGGATGGACACACCGCTGTTCTGCGTCCACCCCGGCGGCGGCATCAGCTGGTCGTACAGCGGGCTGCTGAACCACCTCGGCCCGCAGCACCCGGTCTATGCGATCCAGGCACGCGGCCTCGGCCGGCCCGAGCCGCTGCCGACGTCCTACGAAGAGATGGCGGCCGACTACGCCGACCACGTCCAGAAGATCCAGCCGGAGGGCCCGTACCTGCTGCTCGGCTGGTCCGCGGGTGGCCTGATCGCCCACGCACTGGCCTGCGAACTGCAGGCCCGCGGCGAGCGGACCGCACTGCTGGCGATCCTCGACGCCTACCCGGTGAAGGACGTGCGGTTCGAGGAGGAGCCGGTGCCCACCGTGCGGGACGTGCTCGTCGGGGTGCTCGACGTCGACCCGGACGAGCTGGACGACCAGGAGATCACCTACGCCGAGGTCGCCGAGGTGCTGAACCGGCGGGGCAGCGCGCTGGCCGGCCTGAACGAGCGGCAGGTCGAGGTGATCGTCCAAATCATGATCAACAACGCGAAGCTGGCGGTCGACTTCGTCCCCGGCAGGTACGACGGGGATCTACTGCTGTTCAACTCCACGATCGACCGGGGCCATGACGACGCCGGTCCAGAGGTCTGGCGCCCGTACATCACGGGCCGGATCGAATCCCACGAGATCACCACCCGGCACGACCAGATGACCCAGGCGGGATCGCTGGCCCAGATCGGGCCGATCCTGGCCGCCAGGATCGCCGAGGCCACCGGTGACTCCGGTGGTACCACCCTTTCCCTTCAGGAGGACTGACCCATGACCAACCCCTTCGACGACCAGGACGGCACCTTCCTCGTCCTCGTCAACGACGAGAACCAGCACTCGCTCTGGCCGCAGTTCGCGGACGTCCCGGCCGGCTGGACCGTCGTCCACGGCCCCGACTCCCACGCCGCCTGCCTGGAACACGTCGAGCAGTCCTGGACCGACATGCGGCCCAAGAGCCTCGCCGACGCCATGAACGCCCAGCGGTAGCACGGCCGACGTGACCTCCACCGACACACTGGGCGGGGCCCGCGAAACCGCGGGCCCCGCCCGGCCCGACGACCTCGCCGCAGCCCTGCTCACCCCCGGGGCCCGGCGGGACCCGTACCCGTTCTACGCCCGCATGCGGCGCGAGGACCCGGTCCACCGCAGTCCCCAGGGCATCTGGTACCTCACCCGGTACGCCGACGTCGAGGCGGCGCTGAGCGACCTGCGGCTGTCCAACGACCGGGACAGGATGACCCGCGCCTACAGCGCGCTCGGCGGCGACCTCAAAGCCCTCAGCCGGCTCACCGACCGACTCGGCCGGGTGATGACCAACACCGACCCACCGGACCACGCCCGGCTGCGCAAACTGGCCAACAGGGCCTTCACCGCCCGGCGGGTCGAGGCCCTGCGCGACGGCGTCCAGCGGATCGTCGACCGCCTCATCGACGAGGCGGTCGCGGCCGGGCCGGCCATGGACCTGATCGAGGCGGTCGCCTCCCCGCTGCCGATGTCCGTGGTCTGCGAACTCTTCGGCATTCCGGAAGAGGACCGCCCGCAGGTCAAGAGCTGGTTCCGCCGCTTCGGCCGGCTCAGCGAGGACATCGACAAGTCCGAGGCGGCGATCGACCAGTACGAGGAGTACCTGTCCGGGCTCATCCGGCAGCGCCGGCGCGAACCGGGTGACGACCTGATCAGCGCCCTGGTCGCCACCCAGACACAGGACGACCGGCTCACCGACTCCGAACTGCTGTCCACCTGCTTCGTCCTGATCACCGCCGGCGACGAGACCACCACCCACCTGATCGGCAACGGCGTGCTGGCCCTGCTGCGCCACCCGGACCAACTGGCCCGGCTGCGCACGGATCCGGGCCTGATCCGCGGCGCCGTCGAGGAACTGGCCCGCTACGACACGGTGACCCAGGCGATTGTCCGGGTCGTCGCGGAGGACCTGGAGATCGGCGGACGGACGCTGCGGGAGGGCGAGCTGGTGTACCTGTTCCTCGGCGCGACCAACCGCGATCCCGAGCGCTTCGAGGACCCTGACCGGCTCGTCCTGTCCCGCCCCGGCAACCGGCACCTGAGCTTCGGTCACGGTCCGCACTTCTGCCTCGGAGGCCCGCTGGCCAAGCTCCAGGCGGAGGTGGCCGTCGGCACGCTGGTGCGCAGGCTCCCCGAGCTGCGGCTGGCCGACGGGGCGGCGCTGGACTGGCGGGACAACCCGCTGCAGCGGCGGCTGACCGCCCTCCCGCTTGCCTACTGATACCTGAACGACGACGAAGGAGAACCGACCATGGCCCGAGAGTTCGAGGTCTGCCGGGAGCAGGACCTGCCCGTCCCACCCGCCCAGGTCTGGGACGCGGTCGCCACCGGCCCCGGCAACCTCGGCTGGCTCTATCCGATGGAGATCGAGCCGCGTGTCGGCGGAAAGGTCACCCGGGGAGACGCCACCGTCGTGGCGTGGGAGCCGCCGCACCACTTCGCCGTCCGGGCGACTCAGGAGGGCGGGTTCTCCAACACGCTCAGCTACCGCATCGAGTCGGCCGACGGCGTCACGAGCCACCTGCGGATGGGAATCCACTGGGTGCACACAGGCATCGTCGACGGCGCCTGGAACTGGGACGCCAAGACGGACGTGGCCGAGAAGTACGTCGACTTCCACCAGCACGCCCTCGCCGAGTACCTCCGGCACTTCGCCGGCCGCCCCGCCACGTACGTCAGGTCCCAGCACCCCGAATCCACCGCCGATCCGGCCGACTTCGCCGCCCTGCGCCGACGCCTCGGTCTCGCCGACGACGCGGCCGTCGGCGACCGGTTCACGCTCCTCGCCCCCGGCCCGGACCGTGACCCCGTGGAGGTGGTCGTCGACTGGCTCAGCACCGACTTCGTCGGTCTGCGAGGCCCGGACGCCCTGTACCGGTTCTTCAACGGCAGCACCTGGAACGTGCCGATCTGGCTCGGCCACCACCTGTTCGCCGGGCACGCCGACGAGCAGCAGGCCACCAAGGAGTGGACCGCCTGGCTCAACGAAACCCAAGCTCAGGAGCTCTGATGGAAACCTCCACGCAGACACTGCTCTTTGCCGCCGAACTCGTCGAGGAGAACGGCACCTACGCCCTCGTCGTCCAGGACGTGAGGAGGGGTACCGTCCAGTCCACCCCCGTCCCCAAAGCCATGGTCGACAAGCTCCCGACCTTCCTCTCGGCGCTCACCGCCAGGCTCCACCCGGTGCCGCAGCGCCGCCGCTGGTAGTCCGGGCCGGCATCGAAGCTGGAGAATTTCGAGGCGCTGCGCCGTGATCTGCTCCCGCTGCTGTGGCCTGCTACCGCTCACCACGCACCCACAGAAGGCAGAACGTGTTCTGTTGTGCGTATGTGGCGGCGATGAGGTGCTACATCGGCTGACGCGATCACGGGGCGGCCTCCGGAGGAAGCACGGTGCAGCGACGCAAAGTCTGCCGGGCGACGCGGATCGCGCCGACGGGCAAGAAGCCCGCCAAGGGCCGTCCCGCAATTCCCGGCAGGCGCGCGACGAAAGCTGTGGCGCCCCGCCGCGTTGTCGGAACGTCCGCACACTCCCCAGCGGCTGCGCCCGGGGTGCCCCCTGCGTACGCGAACCAGTGCACGTGTGGGGGTCGATTCGCGCAAGATGATTCCTTGTTGTCCTGATCAAACAGTGAAATTCGCGCACCGCGGGTCCGGCTTGTATGACGGTCATTTGCTGCGGTGTTCCCCCGCCGCCCGACGTCTGTTCTCGCCTGTGCGGCCTCTGGCGTAGGCATCCCTCGGGCGGAACGGATCCTGTAAGATGGAAAAATGGCACTTGACCTGCAAAAACGCAGGCAGGGAGCCTAGTCCCGGGAGTACCTCGATGCTGCGCACCATGTTCAAGTCCAAGATTCACCGTGCCACCGTGACGCAGGCCGACCTGCACTACGTCGGTTCGGTCACCGTCGATGCCGAACTGATGGAAGCCGCCGATCTGCTGCCGGGCGAGCTGGTCCACATCGTCGACATCGACAACGGCGCCCGCCTGGAGACGTACGTCATCGAGGGGGAGCGCGGCTCGGGCGTCATCGGCATCAACGGCGCCGCCGCCCACCTCGTCCACCCCGGTGACCTGGTCATCCTCATCAGCTATGCCCAGGTCGAGGACGCCGAGGCGCGTGCGCTCCGGCCCAGCGTCGTGCATGTCGATGCCGACAACCGGATCGTCGCCCTCGGCACCGACGCGGCAGCGCCCGTCCCGGGTACGGATCAGGAGCGCAGTCCGCTGGCGGCCGGCCCGTCGGCCCCGGTGACGGGCGCTGCGACCGTCCCCGGCGGCCTCGCGGAGGCCTAGCATCGCGGTCATGCTCGCCCTGCTGCACACCTCACCCGTCCATGTCCCGGTCTTCGACGCGCTGCGGGACCGGGACCTCCCCGGTCTGCGGTTGCGTCACTCGGTGCACGAGGAGCTGCTGGCCGGGGCCCGTGCCGCAGGGCCCGCCGCGGTCGCCGACGACGTGCGGCGGGTACTCGCCCGTGCCGTTGCCGACGGCGCGACAGCCGTCCTGTGCACCTGCTCGACCCTCGGGGGCGTCGCCGAGGCGGCCTCGGCGGCGCTCGGGGTTCCCGTGTTGCGGGTGGACCGGCCGATGGCCGCCGCGGCAGTGGCCACCGGCCCGCGGATCACCGTGGTCGCCGCCCTGGAGAGCACCCTGGAGCCGACGGTCGCCCTGCTGCGCGAGGAGGGGCCGGACGTCCGGATCCGGTCCGTGCTGGCGGAAGGTGCCTGGACTCTGTTCGAGGAGGGGGACCGCACCGGGTATCTGGACGCCGTGGCCCGCGCGGTCGACGGGGTCACGGACGCCGATGTGATCGTGCTGGCGCAGGCATCGATGGCCGACGCGGCCGGGCGTACGCACACGTCGGTGCCGGTCCTCTCCAGCCCGCGCCCCGGGCTTCTCGCGGCGGCCCGACTGGTGTGACCCGGCGGGCGTGGGCAGGCGCTGCGGGAGACATTGGTCGGGACAGCCACCCCCGTACCGGAGGAGTCCACGTGACGCACCCGAACCCCGACCCCGTGCCCCCGATTCCGGATCCGGGCACGCCGGACCCCTTGCCACCGCTTCCCACCCCCACGCCCACCCCGAAGCCCGGACCGGGTGGCCCCGGCCCGGTGCCGGGCCCGCTGCCCGATCCCGTTCCGCAGCCGCCCGGCCCCGAACCCGTACCCGATCCGCAGCCCGGTCCCGCCTTCCGCCACTGACGCGCACGCGCGGACGGCGCGGACAGAGGCCGACGCGGCGAGCCGGTGCACGGCGTCTCAGCCGGTACTCACCTCGGAGCGGTCGCCGCCCCAGAGCGTGTGGAACGAACCCTCGTGGTCGGCCCCGGAGGCGGGAGCCGCGGAGAAGCCCCGGGTCGGGACACCTGGCGCGCGGCGGTGGCGACCACCGCGCGCCAGTCGTCCAGTGCTCCACGGATCTCCGCGGCGAATCTGCCGTCGGAGAGCGGACTTGCCAGGTCCGGCCGGGCGTTGCCGCTGCTCTCCGCAGCCGGGGTGGTCCGGGGGGATGGTTGTTCGGGAGGAATTTGGCAACCGCGCCGGTCGGTACCAGAGTGTGTGGACGCCCCGACCCGCCGTACGCCCAACATCCTCGCCCTGGTGGATTCGCCTTCAAGCGCCCACCACTGCGACGAAATCCGTACATCCAAAAGCTATTGACAGCGGAATCCGTAACTTTGCAGAATTGGCTGCCAGTTGACGCGGTGAGCAGCACTTCGACCCTCTCACCAGCCGGATCAGCTGGACGGTGACCGAACCGGCAGCCCCCGGTTTCCGGGCTTGCACGTCCACTGCCGACTACCTGTCTTCAGCGCCCACGAGCTCGCGGGGACTGCTCCGTACGGCCGGTTCCACCTGCGAGGCGGTGTACGGCGACTACGCGTGCGCTTCCTTCAGCGTTCACGCGCCGGGCATCGTCCGTGTCGCCACGGCCTCACGGCAGCCGACGGCCTTCTGGTCCTCGAACCCTCCGCCGACGTGGACGGCCTGACGGCCGCTCTCGGCGAGGCGGCGGCCCGGGAAGCCATCCCGGTCACCACGCTCACCTGCCACCCCGGCGCCCCCGCTCTCCCTCCGGTCCTGGCCCAAATTCCCCTGACCGTAAGGCTCCAGCTCCTCGGTGAACGTTTCGCGGGTCTGCGCCACCAGGACCCCGACGTCGCGATCGTCGGGGCCTGGGCCGATTCCGACCTGTGGGCCAGGGGCCTGCCGAAGGCGACGGAAGGCGACGGAAGGCGACGGAAGGCGCGGAAGCGGGGGTGACGGCTGGGAACTCCTCCCCTTCCTCCCCTTCCTCCTCCGAGTCCGAAGCCGTGGTCGCACGGTGAAGTTCCTCGGCCGGCGTGGCGCCCTGGTCCTGGCCGCGCTGTGTTGGGGCGGGTCGGCGACTGCCCCGGAGCCGGAGCCGGAACCCACTCCTGTTCGCGGCGAACCGGCGAACCGGTGAACCGGCCCGTGCCGCGATGAGCTCCTGCCGGTGCCAGGACGCAGGCTCCAAGCCGAGAACAGGGCCGACGACGGCTGCGAGTGCCGGTCAGCTTCTGACTTCGGTCCTGTCGCCGCCCCAGAGGGTATGGAAGGTGCCGTCACGGTCGGTGCGGTGGTAGGTGTGTGCGCCGAAGTAGTCGCGCTGGCCCTGGGTGAGGGCGGCCGGGAGGCGTTCGGCGCGCAGGGAGTCGTAGTAGGCGAGGGTGGCAGCGAAGGCCGGGGTGGGGACGCCGCGGGTGACGGCGGTGGCGATCACGGTGCGCCAGTCGTTCTGTGCGGCGGCGATCTCCTCGGCGAAGCTCTTGTCGGAGAGGAGGCTCGGCAGCTGAGGCTGGGCTTCGTAGGCGCTGGTGATTCTGTCGAGGAACGCGGCCCGGATGATGCATCCGCCGCGCCAGATCGAGGCGACCGCACCGAGGTCGATGTTCCAGTCGTACCGCTCGCTGCCGGCCGCGATCTCGTGGAAGCCCTGGGTATAGGCGACGATCTTCGAGGCGTACAGTGCCTGCTCGACCTGGTCGGCGAATGCCGCCGCCTCGTCCTCGCCGAGTTTGCGGGCGGCCGGTCCGGCGAGGTGGCGTGAGGCATTTCGTAGGGCGGCGTGGCCGGAGACGGAGCGGGCGAAGACGGCCTCGGCGATGCCGGAGACAGGAACCCCCAGGTCGAGGGCGATCTGCACGGTCCAGCGACCAGTGCCTTTCTGCTCCGCCTGGTCGAGTACGACATCCACGAAGGGCTTACCGGTCGCCGCATCGACATGCGAGAGCACTTCCGCGGTGATCTCGATGAGGTAGGAGTCCAGGCGCCCGGTGTTCCAGGAGCGGAAGATGTCCGCGATCTGCGCCGGGGAGTATCCGGCCACGTCGCGGAGCAGCTGGTACGCCTCGCCGATGAGTTGCATGTCGGCGTACTCGATGCCGTTATGCGTCATTTTCACGAAGTGCCCGGAGCCGTCAGGGCCGATATGCGTGACGCACGGGGCGCCGTCCTTGGCTTTCGCAGAGATCTTTTCCAGCATCGGCCCGAGCGTGTCGTAAGACTCTTTGCTGCCGCCCGGCATGATGCTCGGCCCGTGCAGCGCGCCCTCCTCGCCGCCGGAGATCCCGGTGCCGACGAAGTGGATGCCCCGCTCGCGGAGTTCCTTCTCGCGGCGCCGGGTGTCCTCGAAGTGCGCGTTCCCGCCGTCGATGACGACATCGCCCTCTTCGAGGAGCGGCACGAACTCCTGGATCACGGCATCCGTGGGCTCACCCGCCTTCACCATGATCACCAGGCGGCGCGGGCGCTCCAGGGCGGCGACGAACTCCTCCGGGCTGTCGGCCGGTACGAACACACCCTCCTCGCCGAACTCCTCCACCAGGGCGTGCGTCCTGGCCGTGGTGCGGTTGTGCAGTGCGACGGTGAAGCCGTTGCGCGCGAAGTTACGGGCGAGATTGCGGCCCATGACCGCGAGTCCCGTGACGCCGATCTGGGCGGTCGCCTGGTTTTCGGTTGTGCGGGGCATTGCGGAATCCCACTCCTGTCGCCTGCATCGAAGACGTGCGCGAGGTGTGCTGTGCCACGGAGCCGCGAGGCTCTCCAGGGAGGCCGGGCGCCGGGTGGTCATCGTCGCACGGAGGGCGGTCCGGGCCCGGGTGTACGGACGGAGGGCCGGAGGCGTGTCACGGCGGCGCCGCGCTCTGACGCGCCGGTACGTGTGTCGGCATTTGCGCGGCACGGGTCGTCGGGGGGAAGGTCGTGGCGGTCGTGGGTGTTGTCCGTACCGGCGACCGCTGTGCAGCGACCGCGGTGGCACGACCGCCGTGCCACCTGACTTCGATGATGGGACAGGAACGCCATGCCTCTTGACGGAGAGTACGAGCCGAGCCCGGCGCAGTGGGTCCGGGACCAGGTCGAGCTGTACGAGAGCTCGGGCGGCAAGGAGGGGACCACGATGCGCGACATGCCGGTCGTGGTCCTCACCACCCTGGGCACGAAGAGCGGCAAGATCCGCAAGACGCCGCTGATGCGGGTGGAGCACGACGGCGCCTACGCGGTGGTCGCCTCGCAGGGTGGTGCGCCCAAGCACCCGGTCTGGTACCACAACGTCGTCGCCGATCCGCGGGTGGAGCTCCAGGACGGCCCTGTCCGCCAGGACATGACAGCCCGTGAGGTCACGGGTGCCGAGAAGGCCGTGTGGTGGGAGCGTGCGGTCGCGGCCTTCCCCGACTACGCCGACTACCAGCGCAAGACGGACCGCGAGATCCCGGTCTTCGTCCTGGAGCCGGCGGCTCGCACCCACTGAGACGTCACGTCCGGTACGACCGTGTGGTGCGCATGGTGCTCCCGGTCGTCCGGAAGCGTCTCGGCGCCGCCTGGCCAACCGGCTGTCCCCGGCCCGGAGTTCCCGGGCCGGGGACAGCTCGTTCACCCTCGGCCGCTCACGCCGCCCGGCGGCCACGGCCGCGGGCCGAGCGCACGATGTCCGCGTACCGGCGACCGCTGCTCTTGACGGTGCGGCGCTGCGTCGCGTAGTCCACGTGCACCAGGCCGAACCGCTTGTCGTAGCCGTACGCCCACTCGAAGTTGTCCAGCAGCGACCAGGCGAAGTACCCGGCCAGCGGAGCCCCCTTGCGGGCGGCGCGGGCGCAGGCGGCCAGGTGCTCGTCGAGGTACCTGACGCGCTCCGGATCGTCGACCGAGCCGTCGGCGCGGACCACGTCCGGATAGGCGGAGCCGTTCTCGGTGACGTAGATCTTCCGCGCGCCGTACTCGTCGGCCACCCGCACCAGGATGTTCTCCAGGCTGTCGGCGTCGACCTCCCAGTCCATCGCGGTGTGACGGGAGCCGGGCAGATAGACCTGCTTGGCCCTGGGCAGCGGGCCGGTCGGGTCGTCGGTGACGACGTTGCGGAAGTAGTAGTTCACCCCCAGCCAGTCGAGCGGGGCTGCGATCGTGTCGAGGTCGCCGGTCCTGACGGGCAGGTCGACGCCGTACAGGTCGACCATGTCCTGCGGGTAGCCGCGGCCGTGGATCGGGTCCAGCCACCAGCGGTTGGTGTGGCCGTCGGCGCGGACCGCCGCCGCCCGGTCCTCCTCGCGCTCGGTGGCGGCCTCGCACGGGCTGAGATTGTTGACGATGCCGACGCGCGCACCGGGCACGGCGGCCCGGATCGCCTGCGTCGCCAGGCCGTGGCCGAGATGCAGGTGGTACGAGGTGCGGACGGCGGCGGTGATGTCCGTGAGGCCGGGCGCCATGGTCCCTTCGAGGTGGCCGATCCACGAGGAGCACAGCGGCTCGTTGAGCGTCGCCCAGTCCTTCACCCGGTCGCCGAGCCGCTGGGCGACCACGGCGGCGTACTCGGCGAAGTGCTCGGCGGTCTCCCGGGCCGGCCAGCCGCCGCGGTCCTGCAGGCTCTGCGGCAGATCCCAGTGGTACAGGGTCGGGAAGGGGGTGATGCCTGCTTCGAGGAGACCGTCCACCAGCCGGTCGTAGAAGGCGAGCCCCTTCTCGTTGACCGGTCCGTCACCACCGGGTACCACGCGTGGCCAGGCGACGGAGAAGCGGTACGCGTCCACGCCGAGCTGCTTCATCAGCCCGATGTCCTCGCGCCACCGGTGGTAGTGGTCGCAGGCCACATCGCCGTTGTCGTTGTTGTCGATCTTCCCGGGGAGGTGCGAGAACGTGTCCCAGATGGAGGGCGAACGGCCGTCCTCGGCCACGGCACCCTCGATCTGGTAAGCGGCCGTGGCCACCCCCCAGGTGAAGTCGGCGGGAAGGGAGTTGTACGCGTTCACGGACTGCCTCTCTGCTGTGCTGTGGGGTGGAGCGGCGGAGCGTGGTCTCACTTGACGGCGCCCGCGGTGAGACCCGCGACGAGATACCGCTGGAGGAACAGGAACCCGGCGACGACCGGCACGCTGACGACGAGTGAGGCGGCCATGATCTGGTTCCAGTACACGTCGTTCTGCGTCGAGTAGCCCTGGAGGCCCACGGCGAGCGTCCGCGTGGTGTCGTTCGTCATGACCGAGGCGAAGAGCACCTCGCCCCAGGCGGTCATGAACGCGTAGAGGGCGACCGCCACGATGCCGGGGATCGCGGCGGGGACGACGACCCTGAAGAGCGCCCCGAGCGGACCGCAGCCGTCCACCATCGCCGCTTCGTCCAGGTCCTTCGGGATGGAGTCGAAGTACCCGATCAGCATCCAGATCGAGAACGGCAGCGAGAAGGTCAGATAGGTGAGGATCAGACCACCGCGGGAACCGTAGAGCTGGATCCCCGTCGAGTTCCCGATGTTCACGAAGATCAGGAACAGCGGGAGCAGGAACAGGATGCCGGGGAACATCTGGGTGGACAGCACGGTCACGGTGAAGAACCGCTTGCCGCGGAAGCGGTAGCGGCTCACCGCGTACGCCGAGAAGATCGCGACCACCACCGAGCAGATGCTCGCCGTGCCCGCCACGATCAGGGAGTTCATGAAGTACTTGGCGAGCGGGATGGTCGACCAGATGTCGATGTACGGGCGGAGGGTGAACCCGGACGGTATCCAGGAGAACTTGCCCGACACGTCGGACAGCGGCTTCAGCGAGCTGCTCAGCATCACATAGACGGGAACGAGCGTGAATCCCGAGATCAGGGTGAGCACGATGCGCCGGGTCCAGACGAAGGACCGCGGGGGCGCGGTGGGCGACCGATGAGCGGTGGTACTAGACATCGGAAGTCTTCCTCCCGCGCGAGGTGAAGAACAGGTACACGGCCGTCACCAGCAGCAGGAAGAGCAGCAGGAGAACGGACATCGCCGCACCACTGCCGAAGTTCCAGGTGACGAACGAGGACTGGTAGATGTGGATGGACATCAGGTCCGCCGCTTCCGGCGCCGACTTGCCGAACAGCACGTACGGCGTGTTGAAGTCGTTGAAGGTCCACAGGAAGAGAACGAGGACCAGCACCTGGTTGACGGAGCGCAGCGACGGCAGCGTGATCTTGCGGATCTGCTGCCACATTCCCGCGCCGTCGATCGACGCGGCCTCGTAGAGCTCACGCGGGATGTTCTGGAGCGCGGCCATCACCATGAGGAAGGCGAACGGCCAGGACTTCCAGATGGCGACGATGACCAGGGCGTAGAAGCTGTTGTCGCCGATCAGCCAGAACGACGGCTTGTCGGTGATGCCCAACTGGTCGTGCAGGACGTGGTTCACCAGGCCGTTGTCCCGCTGGAACATGAAGGCCCAGGTGATGATCGCGGCGTAGGCGGGCAGGGCGTAGGGGACCAGGAAGATGGTACGCAGCACGCCGCGGCCACGGAAGTTCTCCTGCATCAGCACCGCGGCGACCGTACCGATCAGCCAGGAGATGCTGACGGCCAGCGCGGTGAAGGCGAGGGTGACGTAGAAGGAGTGCAGCAGTGCTTCGCCGATCGGGGCGTTGAAGTCCACCGCGACCTTGAAGTTGTGCAGGCCGGTCCACGGGGCGTCGCTCCAGTTGCGGATGAAGAACTGCGTCAGTCCGCGGAAACTCATCACGATGCCGATGATCATCGGCACGATGTGGATGAGCAGTTCCAGTACGAGCGCGGGGAGAAGCAGCAGATACGGCAGGCCGCCCCGGCGGATCCGGTCGGGGATGCGCGGGAGACGTCCCCGCGCACCCCCTGACGTCAGAACATCGCCGCCGGCCGCCTGCGGGACCTGGGAAGGGGTCTCGGTGGCAGTCATCGGTCAGTGCCTCACTGCGTCATCTGCTGCTGGGCCTTGGTGAGCTTGGCCTTGACGGATTCCGTCGTGACGGCGCGGCCCGCGGCGGCGTCCGCCCACAACTCCTTGATGGCGGTGCCGACAGTGGTCTCGAACTGCGACTCCGAGGCGACCTGGGGCAGCGGCGCCGCGCTGTTGGACAGCGTGTCCTTGAGGACCTTCAGATCGGGGGCGGAGAAGGCGGGATCCTGCTGGGCGGCCTTCACCGGGGGGATCGCGCCGTACGACTTGTTGAGGATCTTCTGCTCGTCGTCGCTGGTCATGAACTTCACGAACTTCAGAGCACCCTTGGTGTTCCTGGTGTTCTTGAAGACGGCCATGTTGATGCCGGCGACCATGGAGTTGATGTCCTTGCCCTGGCCAGGAGTGCCGGACTCGACCGGGACGGGCGCGGCACCCCAGTCCTCCGGCTTCATGCCCTGGGAGGCGAAGGTGGTCGCCGCCGCCTGCCAGAGGACCATCGCGGTCTTGCCCTTGGAGAAGTCGCTGAGCGACTGGTTCTGGGCGTACTCGGCGTTGCCGGGGGCGATGATCTTGTCCTTGGCCATGAAGTCGACGTACTGCTTCACGGCGGCCACCGCACCGGGCGAGGTGAAGGTCGGCTTGCCCGACCCGTCGAAGAAGTCGGCGCCGTGCTGCTTGCCGAGCACGAACGCATGGTGGATGTTCTCGGAGAGGTTGCCGCCCTCCGCGCCGAGGCCCCACTTGCCGCTGGTGCCGTTCTTGGAGATCTTCTGCCCGTCGGCGACCAACTCGTCCCAGGTGGCGGGGGGCTTGGCGATGCCCGCGTCGGCGAACATCTTCTTGTTGTAGTAGAGCGCGTACGAGAGCGAGTACAGCGGAACCGCCGAGGGATCCTTGCCCGCCGCACCCGCGGAGCCCACTGCCGCGTCGACGAACCGGTCACGGCCGCCGATCGCGTCGAAATTGGCCTTGTCCCAGGGCAGCAGCGCCCCGGTGGCCTGGAGCGAGGCGGACCAGGTGTTGCCGATGTTGAGCACATCGGGGCCCTGGCCGGAGGAGGTGGCGGCAAGGATCCGGTTGAGCAGGTCCGCCCAGGGGACCACTTCGAGCTTGACCTTGATGCCCGTCTGCTTCTCGAACTTCTTCAGCTCGGGCGTGAGGATCTTCTTGTCGGCCGCGATGTTCGGCCCCTGGTTGGACGCCCAGTAGGTGAGCGTCTTGGGGGAGTCATTGCTGCCTCCGCCGCTGGTGTCGCTCCCACCGCCGCACGCCGTGGCTCCGGCGAGGGTGGAGACGGCGATGACGACTGCTGCTGCGGCTCGGATTCTGCGCATGTTCAGTGGCCCCTTCCCGGGGAGGGCTGCGTTCAGTGTTCGAACGGCCTTCAGGCTTAATTCAGATCGTGAGTTAAGTAGTGAGAGAAGGTCGCGTCAAGAGCTTGCGCAGGGGTATGTTGCCTCCCGGGAAGGAGACACATGGCTGCACAGAGCAAGCGAACCGTGCGTGACCTGCGGCGGGTCAACCGCGCAGAGGTATTGCAACGTTTGTATTTCGACGGCCCGCTCAGCCGTCAGGAGCTCGGCGCTGCCACCGGCCTGAGTTCGGGTTCCATCAGTAATGTCGTCGCCGAACTGGCCGCGGACGGACTGCTCGAAGAGGCCGGGGTGGTCGACTCCGAAGGGGGACGCCCCCGCACGCTGCTGCGCGTCGCCCCCGCCAGCGGCCATCTCATCGGCATCGACGTGGGCGAGACCCGGGTGCGGGTCGAGCTCTTCGACCTGTCACTCGGTGAACTGGCACGCTCCGAAAGGCCGTTGGTCCAGCACGGCTATGACGTCGACCGGATCGTGGGCCACATCCGGGCCGCTGTCACGGATGTCCTGCGGGACGCGGACGTGACCGCGGACCGGCTCGTCGGCGTCGGTGTCGGCGTCCCGGGCATCATCGACCGGAGCTCGGCCGACGGGGTCGTCGTGCACGGCCAGACCGTCGGCTGGGACGCCGTACCGCTGGAGAAGCTGCTCCGTGAGTCGGCCGAACTCCCCTCCCACGTACCGTTCTTCATCGACAACGGAGCCAAGACCCTGGGCCAGGCCGAGATGTGGTTCGGGGGCGGACGCGGCGCGAGCGACGCCGTCGTCGTGCTCTTCGGCTCCGGGGTCAGTGCCTGCGTCGTGGTCGACGGCGCGCACTACGGGGGCGCGGGCAGCCGGGCCGTCGAATGGGGCCACACCACCGTGCGCGTGGGAGGACGGCACTGCCGCTGCGGTTCCCCCGGCTGCCTGGAGGCGTACGTCGGAGCCCAGGCCATCCGCGAGCGCTGGCTGGAGAGCGGCGGCTCCCCGGCATCGTCGGCCGACGAGGAGACGGCGCTCGCCGCCCTGCTGGCCGCCGCCCTGCCCGCGCCGGACGGACCGCCGGCCGATCCTGCGGCTGCCCGGCTCCTGGACGAGACCGCGGAGTACCTGGGCGCGGGCATCGCCGATCTGGTCAATCTCTTCCGGCCCGAACGTATCCTCGTCGGCGGCTGGGCCGGGCTGCTGCTCGGACCGGCTCTGCTGCCCGCCGTACGGCGCTACGCGAAGAAGTACGCGATGAGACATCCGGCCGAGCACGTCAGCATCGACCTCGGCACACTCGGCCCCGACGCGGTGACCCTCGGCGCCGCCACCCTGCCGCTCGCCGACTTCTTCGCCCGCGGCGGGCGCCGCCGCCAGGACTCCGCGGACGCGACAGCCGATCCCGCGGACCTGCTGGACCAGGGGAACTGGCGCCCCGTCGTGGTCGAACGGAGATCGGTGTGAGCCCGGCTCACGGCACGCGTGCCACGCCCACGTACCCGGGATACGGCGTCTTCTCGGGGGCGGGAGGTTCCTGGTACCACTCGGGTCCCGTGACCACACCGGGTTCGACGAGGTCGAGACCGTCGAAGAAGCGCGTGATGTCGGCGCGCGTCCGGGGCTGGAAGGGAATCCGGCTGGAGTACGTACGGGCCACTTCCCCGGCCTCGGGGAGCGAGTCGAGGCTGGCCTGCGCGAGCACCAGGTAACTGCCCGGAGGGAGCTGGCCGACGAGGGTGCGCACAAGGGCGTGCGGGTCCTCCCCGTCGAGGATGAAGTGCATGATCGCGACGAGGGACAGGGTGACGGGGCGGCTGAAGTCCAGGAACGTACGGGCGTGGTCGAGGATCGCCAGCGGATCGCGGACATCGGCCTCGATGTAGTGCGTGGCCCCCTCGGGGGCGCTGACGAGCAGGGCTTCGGCGTGGCGCAGCACGATGGGGTCGTTGTCCGCGTAGACGACCCGGGCGGCCGGAACGATCTGCTGCACGACCTGGTGCAGATTGGGCTCGGTGGGGATCCCGGTGCCGATGTCCAGGTACTGGTCGATGCCCTTGCGCGCGGTCCAGGCGACGGCACGGTGCATGAAGGCCCGGTTCTGCTTGGCGCCGACCCGGATGAAGTCGCCCATTTTCTCGCCGAGTTCCCGGTCGGCGAGATAGTGGTCCTTGCCACCCAGCAGATAGTCGTAGACGCGGGCCGGGTGCGGCTTGCTGGTGTCGATCGGGTGCTGAGGGTTGCCTGCCGTCATGGAGAGCTCCGTTGCGGGTCCGGACATGGCGCGTGAGATCGAGCCGGGCCGTCAGCCGGCCACTGCGGCGTCCCCGCACCGTCCCGCTGTCCGTCCTCTGCGCAGTCTGTCACTCCGGCCGGAAAATGTCGGCCGGTGAGCAGCTCCGGCGAGCGGGCCGTGAGCGGTGGGTCAGCGGGGCGTGACCGTTTCCGACCGCTCCCCGGCGGCCTGCCACGCGGGCGCGGGGACCCGGATCTCCGCGGTCAGCGGCAGATCCCCGGCCGACCGCCCCGCGTACACCGTGAAGTCCCCCGGCTCGGTGCGCCAGCCGTGCTCGGTCACGGACCAGTGCTCCAGCGCCCGCCGGTCCACCCGGACCACCGCCTCCGCGGTTTCGCCCGGCCGCGCGCGCACCGCCGCGTGGCCCGCGAGCCAGCGGGCGGGCCGCTCCACGGCGGTCTCCGGACGCGCGAGATAGACCTGGACGACCTCTCGGCCCTCGCGCCCGCCCGTGTTGCGTACCTGTACCCGCACCTCGAACGAGCCGTCGGCGGCCACCGATCGGGGCACGTCGAGCCGTTCGTACTGCCAGCTGGTGTACCCGAGGCCGTGCCCGAACCAGTACGCGGGCGCCGACCGTCCGCGCAGCCAGGCGCGGTAGCCGATGTGCAGGCCCTCGTCGTAGCGGAGGGCGCCGCGGTCCGGGACGGTGTCCAGCACCGGGACGTCGCTCTGCCGCACCGGCCAGGTGGTCGGCAGCCTGCCGCCCGGTTCGGCCCGCCCGAGGAGTACGTCCGCCAGCCCGTGCCCCGCCTCCTGCCCGGGAAACCAGCCGATGAGCAGCGCGGCCACCTCCTCGCGCCACGGCAGGGCGACCGGACCGCCGGAGTTCACCAGCACCACGGTGTCCGGGTGGGCGCCGGACACGGCCCGGACCAGCGCGTCCTGCCCGTCCGGCAGCGACAGCGAGCCCCGGTCGCTGCCCTCGGACTCGGTCGCCTCCGTGGTGCCGACGACCAGCACCACGGCATCGGCGGCGCGGGCGGCCGAGACCGCTTCGGCGAGGGCCGCGGCCGGGCAGCCGGGCGGCGGCGCGGCGGCGAGGACCGTGGCGACGCCGGTGTCCGGGGCCAGACCGCGCCGCGCGACGACCTCGTACCCCTGACCCGCGGTGAGCGGGAGCGTCGCGCGACGGTACGGCGGCGACACATGGACCCGGGTCGGATCGTCCGTGTCACGGGCGAACTCGCCCGCCAGGACGGTCCGGCCGTCCACGGCCAGGGAGATCGGCCCGAACCCGCCGACCGCCAGCGTCCACTCGCCCGTCACCCCGGGCCGCAACAGGGCGCGGATCTCCACGGTGGCCGCGCCGTCCACCCCCGCCGGTTCCACGATCCGCCCCGACAGCCGGTGCTCCGCGTGCAGCTCCCTGCCCTCGGCATCCAACAGCCGTACCAGTACCCCCTGTTGGCCGGACATCGGGTTGCGCGCCAGCGCCCCTGAAAGCGGCACCGGCCGCCGCTCGGGCGGCACACCCGGCGCGTGGAGCACCCGCACATCAGGGCCCAGCGCCTGCCGGATCCCCGCCAGCGGGGAGACGGTGCGCGCCGGAAACACCTCGGCGCTCCCACCGCCCTGGATCCGCGGCTCGGCGGCCCGGGGACCGATCACGGCGACCGTTCGCAGCCGCCCGGGGTCCAGCGGCAGCACCGGCCCGGCGCTCCCGGTGTTGCGCACGAGTACGGTGCCCGCCGCGACGGCCCTGCGCAGCAGCGCGCGCCGGTGGGACTCCGGCACCACCGGGCGCCACCGGGGCGCGGGGGCGCCCAGCGCTCCCACCCGGTCGGCCAGCCGCAGCAGCCGGCGCACCTTGTCGTCCAGTGCGGACTCCGCCACCGCTCCTGTCCGTACGGCTGCCAGCAGCGCGTCCCCCCAGGCGCTCTCGGGCCCCGGCATGGCGAGGTCCTGCGCGGCCCGCGCGGTCTCCACCGTGCTGCGCACCGCGCCCCAGTCCGAGACGACCACGCCGTCGAACCCCCAGGCGCCCTTCAACGGTTCGGCCAGCAGCGGGCTCGCCGACATGGTGGCGCCGTTGACGCGGTTGTACGCCGACATCACCACCCACACACCGGCGTCGACGGCGGCCTCGAACGGCGCGAGATAGACCTCCCGCAGGGCCTGCTCGCCGACCCTCACATCCACCGTGAGCCGGTCCGTCTCCGCGTCGTTGGCCACGAAGTGCTTGGCCGTGGCGGCCACTCCGCCCTCCTGGACCCCGCGGATCACCGCCGCGCCGGTACGCGCGGTGAGCAGTGGATCCTCGGCGTAGCACTCGAAGTGCCGGCCGCCGAGCGGGGTGCGGTGCAGGTTGAGTGTCGGTGCGAGCAGGACGTCTACTCCCTTGCGCCGGGCCTCGAAGGCGAGCAACCCGCCCATCTCCTGGGCCAGTTGCTCGTCCCAGGCCGCCGCGAGGGCGGTGGGGGAGGGCAGCACCAGCGAGGTCTCCCGCTCGTCCCACGACTCGCCGCGCACACCGACGGGACCGTCCGAGGTGACCAACGGGCGCAGCCCGACGGCCGGTTCGCCCTGCGTACGCCACCCGGACGCACCGGTCAGCAGACGTACTTTGCCCGCCGGACCCAGCGACGCGACCAAGGCGTCCAGCTCTTCGTCCGTCATGACGGCCCCCTCCGCGCCCCTGTTCGGAGAGCGCTCTCCCGTATCGGCTGCAAGGCTACGGTGAACACGCGCTCTTGTCATTCCCTCCACAGGGGCCGTACTTTTGCGCCCTGCGACATGTCCGACGTGCCAGTGGGGGAGCCGAGTATGGCCGCATCCGGTCGTCATCGCCGATACCAGCCGAGCCGAATCAACCGTGCCTCACTGTCCGTCACCGCAGGAGGAGCCGGGATCGCCCTGCCGCTGCTCACGGCGGGATCGGCGGGCGCGGCGTCGGTGGATGTCTGGGACAAGGTCGCCCGTTGCGAGTCCACCAGCAACTGGCAGATCAACACCGGCAACGGCTATTACGGCGGGCTCCAGTTCAGCAGCACCACCTGGCAGGCGTACGGCGGCGGCGCGTACGCCTCCCGCCCCGACCTGGCGACCAAGCAGCAGCAGATAGCCGTGGCCGAGAAGGTGCTCCAGGCACAGGGGCCCACCGCCTGGCCGGTCTGTTCGGTGCGCGCCGGGCTCGCCCGGGGCGGCGCCGCGCCGAAGATCGTCGTGGAGGCACGGACCGACGCACGACCCGAAGCGCGAACGAAGGCGCAGCCGAAGAGCGAACCGGGCAGAGCCGGGCCCGCGTCAGGAACCGAACCGAAGTCCACGGCGAAATCCACCGCAAAATCCACCGCGAAATCCGCGTCGAAGTCCACATCGAAGACCGCGCCCGGAACCGCCTCGGAACCCGCTTCAGACTCCCACTCCCACGCGTACACCGTGGCCAGTGGTGACTCGCTCTCCCGCATCGCGGAGGCCGAGGAGGTCGACGGCGGCTGGCACCAGCTGTACGCGGCGAACCGCACCGTGGTCGGCAGCGACCCCGACCTCATCTACCCGGGGCAGCGGCTGAGTCTGAGCGCACAGCGCCACCCGCACACCGCCCCGGAGCACGCGACGGGCAGTGCACCGGCCACGGCCGGGCCGAAGACCAGGCCCCGGCCGGCCGAGCACCAGCAGGCCAAGCCGAAACCGGCCAAGCCGAAACCGGCCAAGGCCAAACCCGCAGCCGCACCCGAGAAGCACCATCACACCACCCGGACCACGACGCTCATCGCACCCGTGAACGGCCACCACACCACCCCCTACCGCGCATCGGGCGGCTCCTGGTCGAGCGGTCACCACACGGGCATCGACTTCCCGGTCTCGACCGGCACCTCGGTGAAGGCGATCGCCGCGGGCCACGTCGTCTCGGCGGGATGGGGAGGCGCGTACGGCTATCAGGTCGTCATCCGGCACGCGGACGGCAAGTACAGCCAGTACGCCCATCTGTCCGCACTCACCGTCCGTGCGGGACAGAGTGTCCGAGAGGGCCAGCGCATAGCCCGTTCCGGATCCACCGGCAACGCGACGGGGCCCCATCTGCACTTCGAGGTGCGTACAGGGCCGGAGTACGGCTCGGACGTCGACCCGCTGGCCTACCTGAGGGCGGGCGGCGTCGCCGTCTGATCAGCTTTCCCGGAGGCCTTTCCGGACGCCTTCCCGGACCCGTCGGGCGCCGTGCGGGGCCTCGGTGACGATCCCGTCCGGGTCTTCGCCGGCGATCCGTACGGCGGAGGGACCACGGCCGGCGGCCGGGGCTGTGAGCGGCGCGGTGGTCCGGGCTGCTCGGCGGTCGCGGAGAGCCGCTCCGTGGTCAGCAGGATCAGCCCGCCCGCCGCGACGATCCCGCAACCGAGCGCGAGTACGGTGCCGGCCACGCCGTACCGGAAGTCCTCGCCGAAGAGCGTGACCCCGATCGCCGCGGCGAGAACAGGGTTGACGACGGTAACTGTCGCCAGCGGGGCGGCGAGTCCGGCCCCGCGGTACGACGCCTGCGAGAGCAGCACTCCGGTCGCCGCGAACCCGGCGATGGCCAGCAGGCTCGGCCACTCGGCCACCGGCGTCCGCCAGGACCAGTCCATCGCGACGGTCTTGGTGAAGACCGAGGCCGCACCGAAGGCCACACCGGCGGCCGTCGCCACCACCACGCTGCGTACGACCGGCTTGTGCACCCGGCGCGCGGCCAGGAACAGCAACGCGATCCCGCCGAAGGTCGCCAGCGCCAGGACGGTCCGCTCCCCGCCAGGTAGCGAGGAGTCGTCGGACCCCTCGGTCAGCGCCAGCAGTCCGGCCAGACCGACCGTGGCCATGATCGCACCGCGCCAGGCGGTCGCCCCCGCTCTGCGGCGTACGAACACCGCGGCCATCGGGAGCGCGAAGACTATCGTCAGCGCGCCCAGCGGCTGTACCAGACTCAACGGCCCGTAGGCCAGTGCCACCACGTGCAGCCCGGCGCCGAGGCCGTTCATCGTCATGGCGGCCCACCAGCCGCCGTGACGCAGAGGTGCGTAGGGGCTGCCGGGCGTGTTCACGGCCACGCGCTCCTGCACGATGGCCCCGCCCGCGTAGGCGACCGCGGAGACCAGCGACAACAGTACGGACAGCGCGAGGGCACTCATGTTCTCAACGATCTCCCCTTCCGGACCGGATGTCGTCGTTCCCAGGCACCGAATCCGTCGTACTACCAGAGCAGTACGGCACTCCCTCCTAAGTCGTCCTCCCGGCGGTCGTCCGGGCCGCCACATGTGGAAACGGGCACCTCAGGGGTACTTCGAGGCTACGCCGGGAACACGGCGGAGGCGCGGGGAGGAACCAGCCGGTCCGCGGAGGCAGACCCGGCTTCGCGTCGTGAAGCCGGGCAACCGGCGTGCGCTCGGTGGTGACGTCGTCGCCCCGCGGAACCGAGCAGGACGGCGTTCTTCCCTCGCCGCCGGCCGACGCGATCATCCGGTCCGCGGCCCGCCGCTTACACCGGTCGGCCCGTTCCTGCTTACACCGGTCGACCCGTTCCCGCTTCACCGGCGGCCAAGCGTGCTCTCCCGCTCCACCAGGCGGAATTCCGCGGCGAGTTCACGTCCGACGTGCGCGTCCGGCCGCTGGCCGGGGCCCTGGAGCCCGCTGATCACGGACTCCACCGCGAGCCGGGCGATCGACGGCTTGTCGGGGGAGACCGTAGTGAGGGTGACCGCTCCGAACCGCCCCTCCGCGATGTCGTCGAACCCCACCACCGCCACATCCCACGGCACCCGCAGTCCCCGCTCGGAGAGCACCCGCATCGCCCCCACCGCGACCAGGTCGTTGTAGGCGAACACGGCGTCCGGACGCCGGCCCGATTCCAGCAGCCAGGCCATCGCCTGGGCGCCGTCCCCGCGGTCCCAGCCGCTGGTGGGAGCCACCAGGGTGTCCGGTGCGGGCAGCCCCGATGCGGTCAACTCCTCGCGCCAGCCGCGCAGTCGGAGCTGCGCCGGACGGTTGACGCGGTCGGTGCGCGCACCGAGGTACGCGATCCTGGTGCGGCCCAGCCCGACCAGGTGCCGCACGGCGGCGCGGGCGGCGGCGACGTTGTCGATCGCGATGTGGTCGTACGGCAGGTCGTACTCCCGCTCGCCGAGCAGGACCAGCGGCGCGTCGTGGCTGCGACCGCGCAGATCGTCGGCCTCCAGCTCGATGGGGCTGAGGATCAGCCCGTCGGTGACCCGGGACCGGAAGCCCTGGCTGACCAGGATCTCCTGCTCGCGCTCACCGCGGGTGTGGTCGAGCAGCACGGTGTAATCGTGCTCGGCCGCCGCGTCCACCACCGCGCCCGCCAGCTCGGCGAAGTACGGGTTGCCGAGCTCGGGGACGGCCAGGGCGAGGATTCCGGTGCGCCCTTTCCGCAGGTGGCGGGCGGTGAGATTCGGTACGTAGCCGAGCTCGTCGATCGCCGCCCGCACCCGGGCCCGCATCGCCGGTGTCACGTGCTGGTAGTTGTTCACGACGTTCGAGACGGTCTTGATCGAGACGCCCGCGAGCCCGGCGACGTCCTTGAGGTTCACGCCCACTGGGCCTCCCCTCCGAGTTGTCATGCACCTGGACAGCGGGTAGGAGTCGTGCTCTCATGCCAACTGCCGTTCCTTCCAACGTTGTACAGACTGCCGCAACGAGCCGCCACCCTTCCTCACCAAGGAGGATCCGTGCGCATCAGAAGACGACTGGCCCTACTCCTCGCCGCCGCTGTCGGCGTCGCAGGGCTGTCCGCAATGCCCGCAGCCTCGGCGTCGCCGGAACCGGCGAGTTCTGCCGAGGTGCACGGCCTGAAGGGCGACTACTACACCCAGTCCGCCCCCGGCGCCTTCGACTTCGACCAGCTCAAAGCCACCGGCTTCGACCCCGCCATCGACTTCCCCACTCTGGAGTCACGGCTGCAGTCCGCCACCGGGCAGTCGGACAACGACAGCATCCGCTGGACCGGGAAGATCGTCCCGGAGAAATCCGGCTCCCACACCTTCTCGATGATCGGTGACAACGGCTTCCGGCTGTGGATCGACGGAAAGCTCGTGATCGACCACTGGGTCGACGACTGGGAGAAGGAACAGACCTCGCAACCGGTCGAGTTGACCGCGGGCAAGGCCTACGACCTCAAGGTCGAGTACTTCGAGCACGAGGGCGGTTCCAACCTCCATCTCAAGTGGACGCCGCCCGGCGGGAGCGAGCAGCCGGTCCCGCAGTCGGCCTTCCGGCTGCCCGACGGGTACGACTACGACGGAGCAGTCGCCGCCACCGTCCAGAAGGACGGCCGCACCCTCAAACTCGACTTCGCCCAGCAGATCGCGGCCCCGCCTGCCGGTCTCGCCGACCACTTCGAAGCCGTCATCGGGGGCGCGACCTGGCCGCTGGGCGCCGTCGAAGCGGACCCCTCGGACCCGCGCGGTCTCACCGTGGCGCTCAAGGAACCCGTCGTCGGCAGGAAGGGCGGCGGCGCCGCCGGACTGGCCGATGTCCGCTACGACGGACAGGGCGGTCTGAGCGGCCGGGACGGCAAGGCCGTCGGGGACTTCTGGTCGAGCGGCGCCAACAACTCCGCGTACGAACTGCGCACCAAGTGGGCGGACCAGGTCGGCCCCACCGACGCCCACCCCGAGTACCCGAGGCCCCAGCTGACCCGGGACTCCTGGCAGAACCTCAACGGCACCTGGCAGTTCGCCGCGGCCAAGGCGGGGGAGAAGCCCCCGGTCGGCAAGAACCTGGCCGAGAAGATCCTCGTCCCCTACCCGGTGGAGTCCCAGCTCTCCGGTGTGGAGCGGCACGAGGACCGCATGTGGTACCGGCGCACGTTCACCGTTCCCAAGGGCTGGAAGGTCGGCAGCGGCAAGCGCCTGCAGCTCAACTTCGGCGCCGTCGACTGGCAGGCCGAGGTGTACGTCAACGGCCGGAGGGTCACCGAACACAAGGGCGGCTACGACAAGTTCAGCGCCGACATCACCGACGCGCTGAAGCCCGGCCGCACCCAGGAAGTGATCGTCGGGGTCTACGACCCGACCGACGGCGACGGCGGCGAGAACCCGCCGATGGGCAAGCAGCGCCTGGACCCGAGCGGCATCTGGTACACGCCGTCGTCCGGGATCTGGCAGACCGTGTGGATGGAGCCCGTCGCCGCCGACCACGCGGACGCGCTGAAACTCACCCCCGACATCAAGGCGCAGCGGGTCGCCGTCGACGTACAGGGCGTCCGCGGCGGTGTGCCGGTCACGGCCACGGCGTACGACGGCAAGCGCGAGGTGGGTACCGCCACCGGCCGTACCGGTGCCACGCTCACCGTGCCGGTCCCGAAGCCGCATCTGTGGTCCGCGGACGATCCGCACCTGTACCAGCTGAAGGTCACCGTCGGCTCCGACCGCGTCGGCAGCTACTTCGGGATGCGCTCCATCGCGGTCGAGAAGGTGAACGGCACCCCGCGCACCGTGCTCAACGGCAAGCCCGTCTTCATGATGGCCACCCTCGACCAGGGGTTCTGGCCCGACGGGCTGTACACGGCGCCGACCGACGAAGCCCTCGCGTACGACCTCGAGATGCACAAGGCCATGGGCTTCAACTCGGTCCGCAAGCACATCAAGGTGGAGCCCGACCGCTGGTTCTACTGGGCCGACAAGCTGGGTCTGCTGGTCTGGCAGGACATGCCGGCCATGGAGGCGGGCACGAACCCGTCCGCCGCCGCTCGCACCGAGTACGAACACGAGATGAAGCAGATGATCGACCAGCACAGCAGCCATCCGTCGGTCGTCATGTGGGTGACCTTCAACGAGGGCTGGGGCCAGTACGACATGGCGCGCATCGCCGACCAGGCCAAGGCCTGGGATCCGACGCGGCTGGTCAACAGCATGTCGGGCATCAACCTGGGAGCCGACGGCGGAACCGGCGACATCATCGACGAACACGGCTATCCGAGCCCGGCGCTGCCCCGGCCCGACGGTGAACGGGCGCTGGTCAGCGGAGAGTACGGCGGTCTCGGGCTCGCGGTGCCGGGGCACGCCTGGGCGGTGCAGCAGTCGTACATCGCGGTCGACCCGGCCACGTACACCGACGACTACCTCGCCAAGCTCGACGAGGTGCGGGCGCTCGCCTGCCAGGGCAGCAACGGTGCCGTCTACACCCAGATCTCCGATGTGGAGGGCGAGTTGAACGGTCTGCTGACCTATGACCGAAAGATCGTCAAGCCCGATGTGAAGCGGGTCGAGGCCGCCCAGCGCGCGCTGATCCACGACGCCTCCCGGGCGGTCCGGGCAGGGTGCCCCGCCTCCTGACCTGTCCGCCGAACCGCCCGTGTTCTCCGGCCCGCCCCTCCCCGGGCGGGCCGGAGAGTTTCCCGTCCGAACCGGTCCGAACCCTTGACGGGCGCACAGCGGGACCCAACAATGATCGCGTTCTGACAACGTTGTCCACAGGGTGATCCGGCTTGTCGCACGCTTCGTACGAGCCGGGCCCGCGCCGGTTCGCCCAGCTGCCGGCGATTCCCGACCTCATCGATCCTCCCGGAGGTTCTCACCCATGCACTGGACCCAACGGCTGCGCGGCGCAGGGACGGCGATCGCCGCCGCCGCGCTCCTGGGCGGCGTCTTCGCCGCACCGGCGGCCCACGCCGCGGCGCCGAGTACGGGCAGGCTGACCGACCTGGTCAACCCGTTCATCGGCAGCCAGAACGAGGGCAACACCTACCCGGGGGCGGCAGTTCCCTTCGGGATGGTCCAACTGTCGCCCGACACCGGCCACTCCACCGGCTACGACTACACGGCCGACCACATCCGCGGCTTCAGCAGCCTCCACCCCTCCGGCGTCGGCTGCGGCCTCGGCGGTGACCTGCCCGTGCTGCCGACCACCGGGGACATCACCGAGACCGACAACGCGAAGTACGCCGCCGAGTTCAGCCACGACGGCGAGCAGGCGAGCCCCGGCTACTACAAGGTCGGGCTGAAGTCGTACGGCGGAATCACGGCCGAGCTGACCGCGACGCAGCGCACCGGCGTCCAGCGCTATACCTTCCCGGCCACCACCAAGGCCAACGTCCTGCTCAACGCGGGCCAGTCGCTGCACCGGACGGTCAGCACCTCGGTCGAGGTACTCGACTCGCGCACCATCAGGACCACCCTCACCGGCAGTGGGTTCTGCCAGGACACCAAGCCGTACACGCTGTACACGATCACCCGCTTCGACCGGCCCTTCACGACCTCCGGGACCTGGAAGGACGGCACCGTCACCGAGGGGTCGAAGAAGTCGACCGGCTCCGGCGGCAACGGCGCCTGGGTGCGGTTCGACACCACCAAGGACCGTACGGTCGAGGCGACCACCGCCCTCAGCTACGTCGACCCGGCGGGCGCGGCCCGCAACCTGCGGGCCGAGGGCGGCAGGAGCTTCGACCGCGCCGCGCGTGCCGCGCAGTCCACCTGGGAGAACCGGCTCGGCGATGTCCGCGCCCAGGGCGGCAGCGACACCCAGCGCCGCACCTTCTACTCGTCCCTGTACCGGTCGTTCCTCGGCCCCAACATCGGTGACGACGTCGACGGCCGCTACACCGGCTGGGACCAGAAGATCCACCGGGCCGAGGGCTTCACGTACTACCAGAACTGGTCGCTGTGGGACACCTACCGCACCCAGGCGCAACTGCTGTCGCTGCTCGCACCCGCCGAGACCCGCGACATGGCGCTCTCCGTACTGAAGATCGACGAGCAGAGCGGCTGGCTGCCCAAGTGGGGCTACGGCACGGTCGAGACCAACATCATGACGGGTGACCCGGTCACTCCGTACCTCACCAACGCCTACCAGCAGGGGCTGCTCAAGGGCCACGAGGAGCAGGCGTACCGCGCGCTCAAGAAGAACGCGGACGGCGTGCCCCCGGCCGGTTCCCCGGCCGTCGGCCGGGAGGGCAACAAGCAGTACCTGGCGAACGGCTTCGTCCCGTACATCAAGGACTGGACCCACGCGAAGCCCGGTGACTCCGACTTCGACCACGGCGGCTCCGCCACGCTGGAGTACGCGCTCTCGGACGCCATGCTCGGCCAGATGGCCGGTGACCTCGGCCACAAGGCGGACGCCGCGCGTTACGCGGCCCGCGCCCAGAACTACCGCAAGATCTTCGACAGTTCGACCGGCTTCTTCCGCTCCCGTGACGAGAACGGTGCCTTCGCCGGACCGGCGGACCCCGCCAAGAGCGAGGGCTTCCACGAGGGCACGTCCTGGCAGTACCAGTGGATGGTGCCGCAGGACCTGTCCGGGGTGGTGGACCTGATCGGCGGCAAGGACGCGGCCAACCAGCGTCTCGACTCCTTCTTCGCATACGACCAGCTGCTCGCCGACCCGGCGAAGACGGCCCGCGAGGTGTGGGTCAACGGTCCTTACGACTACTACAACGCCGACAAGTACAACCCGCAGAACGAGCCGGACCTGATCGCCCCGTACACCTACCTGTCGACCGGCCAGCCGTGGAAGACGACCGACGTGGTGCACGCCGCGCTCACCCTCTTCACGGACACCCCGACGGGTATGACGGGCAACGACGACATGGGCACCATGTCCGCCTGGGACGTCCTGTCCTCCATCGGCGTCTACCCGGTGCAGCCGGGCAGTGACACCTGGGGCCTGTCGACGCCTGCCTTCCAGCGGGTCGACATCAAGCTGGACCGCCGCTACTACCCGCACGGAAGCTTCACGGTGACGGCGCCGGGCGCCTCCGACACCGACCGCTACATCCAGTCGGCCTCCGTCGACGGCAAGGGGCACGCGAAGACGTATCTCACGACCGCCGAGATCCGCAAGGCGCGCACGCTGTCCTTCACCGTCGGGGCCGAGCCGTCCGACTGGGGCACGGGCGCCTCGGCGGCGCCGCCGTCCATCGGCTGACAGCGCAGCACAACACGGAACCGCCCGCCCCCGGTGACCGGGGACGGGCGGCTCTTGTGGTGGGTCAGCCCTTGGCGCCGCGCGGAGCGACGAAGGTCTGGCTTCCGTCGCGCATGACGTCCTTGCAGTACTGCACGTAGCCGGTGTTGTCCATGTACTTCGCCGAGACCCAGGTGGAGCGGTCACGCAGCAGGTACCAGATGTCGTTGCCCTCGATGTTCTGGGCGCGGACCTTGCAGCGCAGGCCGACCTGCTCGCGGTAGCGGAGCGACCCCTTCGCGGAAGAGTCGGTGCTGGGGTACTGGCGCTCGATGAGACCGGCGCCGGCGGTGACCGTGCCGTACGGACGCGGCGGAGCTGCCTGCGCAGGGGCCGCGGCGAGCAGCGTCGCGCCGAGAGCGGCGGCGGTGGCCAGTGCACCCGCCCCGGCGACGATCTTCTTGCCTCGGACAGAGCGGAGGACGGCATGTGTGGACAAGGAAGTCTCCTGTTCTTGTTGCGCAATGACACCCATTGACGCGAAAGAGACATTACGGCGCAAAGGTCCCAACGAGTCGGAGAAACCACGGTGTTGGGCCGAACGTGTGAGGTGAAAGTTGTCCGGGGCGCCGCGCGGGCGGCGGCTCGGGGTGTCCGCGTGCCCGGCTGCCGTTTTTGGCTTCCGGCCCGGCTGCGTATATCTTCGTCAGTTGGCCGTCGGTCGACTGCTGACCTGGTGCTACGGCGTAAGACATAAGACAGAGGAACGACGATGACGGTGACAGAGGACAGCCAGGCGTTCGGCCCCGGCATCGATCCGGAGCGGCTGGCTCTCTGCCTCAGCGTGCTCGAGGAACTGGACAGGATCGACGTCGACCACCCGGACGCGGTGGCCGTACGCCGGGCCACCGCGGGTGTCTACCGGACCGTGAAGCAGCGCCGCCGCCAGGAGCGCCGCGCCGCCAAGACCGCCCACGACAAGGCCGTCACCGAGGCCACCGCCACCGGCTCCGCCGAGCGCATCGACGACGAGACGCAGGGGGTGCTGCCGTCGTCGACGGCCAGTGGGGAGATCGCGGGCATACTCCAGCGCCCCCGATCCTGCTACATCTGCAAGACGCGGTACGTCGAGGTCGACGTCTTCTACCACCAGCTCTGCCAGGACTGCGCCGCGGAGAACCGTTCCCGGCGTGACGCGCGTACCGACCTGACCGGCAAGCGGGCGCTGCTCACCGGCGGCCGGGCGAAGATCGGCATGTACATCGCGCTGCGGCTGCTGCGCGACGGCGCGCACACCACCATCACCACGCGCTTCCCCAAGGACGCGATCCGCCGCTTCAAGTCGATGCCGGACAGCGCCGAGTGGATCCACCGTCTGAAGATCGTCGGTATCGATCTGCGCGACCCCGCCCAGGTCGTCGCGCTCGCCGATTCGGTCGCCGCCGAGGGGCCGCTGGACATCCTGATCAACAACGCCGCGCAGACGGTACGCCGCTCCCCGCAGGCGTACAGCGAACTGATCGCCGCCGAGACCGCACCCCTGCCCGCGGGCGAGCTGCCCTCGTCGCAGGTCATCGGTGCCTTCGGCAGCGGCGCGCAGGTGTCCCTGCCCAGCGCGCGGCCCGGCGGGCTGAGTGCCCAGGACGTCTCCGAGCTGGCGCTGGTCACCGGGTCCGCCTCGCTCGCCCGGATCGAGGCGGGCACGGCGATCGACGCCGGAGGTTTGGTGCCCGATCTGCACGACACCAACAGCTGGATCCAGACCGTCGAGGAGGTCGACGCGGTCGAACTGCTGGAGGTCCAGCTCTGCAACTCCACCGCGCCGTTCATCCTGATCAGCCGGTTGCGCCCGGCGATGGCCGCGGCCGAGGCCAGGCGCACCTACGTGGTGAACGTCTCCGCGATGGAGGGCGTCTTCAGCCGCGGTTACAAGGGTGCGGGCCACCCGCACACGAACATGGCCAAGGCCGCGCTGAACATGCTCACCCGCACCAGCGGCCAGGAGATGTTCGAGTCCGACGGCATCCTGATGACCGCGGTGGACACCGGCTGGATCACCGACGAGCGCCCGCACCCCGACAAGATGCGGCTCGCCGACGAGGGCTTCCACGCCCCGCTGGACCTCATCGACGGGGCGGCCCGGGTCTACGACCCGATCGTGCGCGGTGAGGGCGGCGAGGACCTGCACAGCGTCTTCCTCAAGGACTACGCCCCCGCCAACTGGTAGGCCCGTCCCGCCGACTGCCGGGTCCGGCCGCCACGTGTTTGCGGCCGGGCCGCCCGCAGTGCCCGGGGCGGCCCGTCAGAAGGCCTGTGAGGCAACCAGCTCCAGCACCGGACGCCAGTCCTCCATGACGCCCGCGTCGAGTCCCACGACCTTGCCCTCGTCGTCGGCCTGCCGCAGGATGACGGCGGCCTCCGCGAGTGGATCCGCCGCGAACGCGGCAGCCTCGGCAGGCGCCATCGCGCCGCCCTGGGCCCGCAGTGTCAGTGCGCTCTGCGGCGACAGCGGCCGTCCCGGCTCGATCGCCGCGAGATAGCGCTTCGCGGGCACGTGCAGCCGTACGAGTCCGGCCACCCGCCCGCCGAGCAGCGGGCGCACCGCGTCGGCGGCCCGGTCGGCGTGGCCCGCGTCGTCGCCCGGATGGAGCAGATGCCCCAGGTCGTGGACGAGCCCCGCGACCTGCAGCTCCTTGTCGCTGGGGTGCGAGCGGCGCAGCAGATGCGCGGTCTGGAGCGCGTGGTCGTGCAGGTCGACGGGATCCCCGCTGCGGTCCGGGGCGTCCCACGCGCCCCGGCAGCCGTGCAGCAGATCCATCAGTTCGTCCACGGTGGCCGGTGTCATGGCGATTCCTCCCCGGAGTGCCTTCGGGCGGAATCGAGCAGATCATGACGGGATGAACGTGCCGCTGAACACAGGGCAAAGAAAACTTGGCCATCCGAATGCCGCCCCTATCGAGCGGAACCCCGCTCATTTGGTTACTCTGATGTGGACGGTCAGCCGGCGGGACTCCACAAAGTTCCTCGGCCCGTCCCGGGACAGGCACGTACCAAGGCCGGGGTCCCGCCAGAAGACCGGCGCCACCGCGTCCGAACTGCCCCTGTCCACGCGGTAACGCGACACAAAGGAGTGCGCGGTGACACCAGAGACCATGACGAAGCGCGAGCAGCGCCCCGCAGAACGCAGTGATCGGGCCCGGCCCGAGAAGCTCCTCAACCTCGACGTCTGGGCCAGGTCGGCCCCGATCAGGCTGGCAGGTTACGAGGACGATCTCGCCGAGCCGCACATCCTGCAGGGAATCGACTGACCGCTTCTCTTCTGAGCGCACGGCGCCCGACGCATGCAGTACTGATGCGCCGGGCGCCGTTCTCGTTTCTCCGCCCGGCCGGTGGGGTGCGCGGTGCGGAGACCCGTACGTACAGGTTCATTTCCTCAGGCATCCGATGTCTGGGTGATGCAACTTCCACTCTGTGCGGTGAAGTGTATTGACAGGCGCCTGTGGTGCTCCAATCATCGGACCTCATGACCGAACTTCCTAGGCGCCATGTACTCGGAATGACGGCGGGCGCGGCAGTCGGCGCTGCCCTGCTCACCCCGGCCACGGCCGAAGCGGCTCCGGGAGCTCCAGCACTTCCGGGAGCGACGGAGACCGCCGGAAAGGCGAAGGGCGACTGGGGCGCGGTCCCGGCCGCCGTTCCCGTACCGCTCGACAGTTGGTTCGACAACGACGGGATCGACACGGCGGATGCCCGCGGAGGCGACTTCGACGGCTCCGGATACACCTTCCCCGGTGAAGAACTCCCCTCAGGAACAGTGCAGTTGAACGGCGTCCCGTTCCTCTTCCCGGCTTCCGCGGCGGGCGCCAAGAACAACATCGTGGCCCTCGGACAGCACATCGACCTGCCCCGGGGGAAGTATCTGTCCGGGTCGTTCCTCGTCTCGTGCAGTTACGGAGAGGCGTCCGGCCAGGCGACCCTGCACTACGCGGACGGCTCCACGTCCACGGCGGGGCTCGGGGGGCCGGACTGGTACGCGGGCGGCGGGCCGCTCTCGGCCCCCTACCGCTACACGGCCTCCGGCGAGAAGGACCAGCACCAGGTCAGTTTCGGGGTCGCCGAGCTGTCGATCGACCCGGCCAAGGAGGTGGTGGGCCTCACGCTGCCGACCACGAACCCCGCCGAGGCCGACAAGTCGTCCCTCCATGTCTTCGCGCTCTCCCTGCAGCCCGCGGCGGACGGAAGGGCGCTGGCCCTGCGGGACGCCCACTCCACCACCAGCCTCCTCGACTCCCGCGCGCAGAGCGTCGAGGTCACCGTCGTCAACGCGGGGACCGTCGCGATCCTCGGCGCCGACGCACTCACCGTCTCCGTGGATGTCGACGGCGCCGGGACGGTGATCCCCGCCCGGATCCCGAGGCTTGCCCCCGGCGACCAGGCCAGGGTGCGGATCGGGATCCGCAACAAGCCCGGCGTGAAGCCCGGAACCGCCCGCGACGGCCAGGTCGTGGCGCGGGGCCGCGGCCAGGACGCGGCCACGGCCCGGAGCAGGCTCACCCTCGGGGTGCCGGACTTCGCGGCCACCGACGAGTCGCTCTCCACCCATCAGGCGCCCTACTGGTTCCAGGACGCCAAGTTCGGGATCTTCATCCACTGGGGGGTCTACTCGGTACCCGCCTGGGCGCCGGTCGGCAAGCAGTACGCCGAGTGGTACTGGAACCAGATGCAGGACCCGAACAACGCGACCTACGCCCACCACCGCGACGTCTACGGCGAGAACTTCACCTACGACGACTTCATCCCGCGGTTCAAGGCCGAGAAGTTCGATCCGCGCTCCTGGGTCGAGCTGTTCCGGGACGCCGGAGCCCAGTACCACGTGCTCACCTCCAAGCACCACGAGGGCTTCGCGCTCTGGGACACCAAGGTCTCCGACCGCAACGCCGTGAAGATGGGCCCGAAGCGCGATCTCGTCAAGGAGCTCTTCGACGCGTCCCGCAGATACGCGCCGGAGCTCCACCGGGGCCTGTACTTCTCGATGCCCGAGTGGTTCAACCCGGACAACCCCTGGAGCGGGTACGCGCCGCGCAACCCGTACACCCTGGAGCCCGTCCCGTACACCGGCTACACCGCGGGCAAGGACTACATCAAGGACTACCAGGCCCCGCAGATGCTGGAACTGATCGACGGCTACGACCCCGAGGTGCTGTGGTGCGACATCGGCGGGGCGAACGACAGCCACCGGGTGCTGGCGGAGTACTACAACCACGCCAAGAACCGTGCCCGGCCGATCGAGGTCGCCGTGAACAACCGGTCGGGCATCGGCCCGCACGACTTCACGACGCCCGAGTACGCGACGTACGACTCGATCGTCACCGACAAGTGGGAGGCCAGCCGGGGGCTCGACCCGTACAGCTACGGCTACAACCAGGCCACTCCCGACAGCATGTACATGACCGCTGAGGAGATCGTGCACACGCTCGTCGACACGTCCAGCAAGAACGGCAATTTCCTGCTGGACATCGGACCGCGCGCGGACGGCACCATCCCCGAGATCATGCAGACCCGGCTGCGTGAGACGGGGAAGTGGCTGGAGGTCAACGGGGAGGCGATCTACGGCAGCACCTACTGGGCGCGGATGCCGCAGCTGGGTCAGGACCTGCGCTTCACGGTCCGGCCGGGCAAGGCGTTCTACATCCACTCGCTGGCCCGGCCCGGCGCCACGCTCACGGTCGAGGCGCCGGTACCGGCCCGCAGTGGCGACAAGATCACCATGCTCGGCCACGGGCGCCCGCTCAACTGGCGCACCAGCGGCGCCAAGCTCGTGATCGACGTACCCGCGGCGGCCCGTTCGGCGGGCAGGTACGCGTGGGTCTTCAAGGTCGAGCAGGTCAAGTAGGGGAAACCCCTCCCGGAGCCCCTCGGGTGACGGGTGGCGGGTCCGCCGGAGCACGTGAACCGGCGGACCCGCAGGCCGGTGTGCCGAGCCCGTCCCCGGCTGAACGGGACCCCTCGAAGAATGGGACAAACCATGGCAGAGTGATCGCATGGTTGAACGGGCACCGGGCGCCTTCTCCCTTCCTGCGGACTGGCCCGCCCATCCCGATCTGAGTCTTGCCCTCAACCGCATGGGCAGCTTCGACTGGGACCTCGACAGCGGGCTGATGCACCTCGATCAGGCCGCGCTCGACGTGTTCGACCTCTACGCGGACGAGTACGACGGCCGGCCCGGCTCGCTCGCCCGGCGGGTACCCCGGGAGGAGTCCTCCCGGCTGGACGCGCTGGTGTCCCAGGCGCTCAAGAACGGCAGCACGTTCTACGGTGCGTACTTCCGCATCCGCCGCCGGGACGGTTCGCTGCGCTGGACCCATACGCAGGGCGTCGTCCGCCGGGACACCACCGGCCGGCCGCACCGCATCATCGGCATCGTCAGACACGCGGCCCAGGAACTCGCGGACGCCTCCGTCCGGATCGCGCTCGACACCGAGGGCCGTCGCAGGACCAGCGTCGTCGCGGGCACCACCGCTGCCCTGGCGCACGCCCGTACCGTGCAGGACGTCATCGATGTGCTCAACGACTCCCGCGGGCTCGAATACCTCGGCGCGGCCAGCCTCGTGATGGGGCTCGTCGAGGCGGGCCGGCTCGTGCTCGTCGCCGAGGGGCCGGTGGGGGGTTTCGTGCCCGGTACCCGCTACACCCGCGTGGACGAACACTTCCCGATGAGTGAGGTGGTCCGGACCTTCGCCCCCCGTTTCATCGAATCGGCGGAAGACTTCGCTGCTTCCTATCCGCAGCTGTGGCGGCAGATCAAGGGTCTCGGCATCAGTTCGGCCGCCTACCTCCCGCTGATCGCGCAGGCCCGCCCCATCGGGGCGATCGGGCTGCTCTACCGCGACAAGACCGGCTTCAGCGCCGACGAGCGCAATCTGCTGATCGCGCTCGGCAGCTCCGTCGGCCAGAGCCTTCAGCGGGCCATGCTCTACGAACAGGAACACGACCTGGCCCAGGGCCTCCAGCAGGCCATGCTGCCGCGCCGGATCCCCTCCGTTCCCGGCGCACAGCTCGCGGTCCGCTACCGCGCGGCCCGCATCGGCCGTGACATCGGCGGCGACTGGTACGACGTGATCCCGCTGCCCAGCGGCCGGGTGGGCGCCGTCATCGGGGACGTGCAGGGGCACGACATCCATGCCGCGGCGGTGATGGGCCAGCTCCGCACGGTGCTCCGGGCCTACGCCGCCGAGGGGCACAGCCCGGCGACGGTGATGGCGCGCGCCTCCGAATTCCTGCACGACCTGGACACCGATCGGTTCGCGACGTGTCTCTACGCCGAGGCCGATCTCGCCACCGGCGTCGTCCAGCTCGTCCGGGCCGGGCACGTCGACCCGCTGCTGCGGGCACCCGACAGGACCTGTCGCCGGGTAGGGGTGGACGGCGGTCTGCCGCTGGGGCTCTCGGCGGAGTTCGGGGAGCTCGACTACCCGGTCACCACCGCCGAACTGGACCCGGGGCACACCCTGCTGCTCTTCACCGACGGTCTCGTGGAGGAGCCGGGCGCCGATCTGGACGACGGGATGCAGCAGCTCACCCGGCTCGTGGAGGGCGGCCCCCGGGATCTCCAACTGCTCGCCGACCAGCTGTGCGAGGTGGTCGACGAGCGGGGCGGCGAGGACGACGTCGCGCTGTTGCTGCTCCGCAGACAGGGCCTCGACGCGCCCCAGGACGGTGGCCGTCTCCAGCAGCAGGTGGGGCAGTCGGATCCCGCAGCGCTCAGCTCCGCCCGCCACATGCTCCGGGCGGCGGTACAGGCATGGGGGGCCGGAGAGCGCGCGGACGCGGTCGAACTCGCCGCGGACGAGCTGATGACCAATGCCCTGATACACACCGACGGCGGCGCCGTCGTCACCATCAGGATGCTCTCGCTGCCGCGCCGCAGGCTGCGCATCGAGGTCGACGACACCTCCAGCGCGCTGCCGCGCCGCAGGGAGGCGGGGGAGTCGGGGGTCTCCGGGCGCGGGCTGCTGCTCGTGGACCAGCTCGCGGACGAATGGGGCGTCGAATCCCGGGGCGCGGGCAAGTGCGTCTGGTGCGCATTCGACGTACCGGACCAGACGGAAATGTGACGGATACCGAACGGTAACTGTCAGTATTGGGATCGCACTTGACCGTAACCGACCATCGGGGGTTGGCTGCTGAGTCCGGAGACTCCGCCCCCGGACGTGCAGTACCGGCTCCCGACGACATCGAGGATCTGAGGATCTGTTGAGCACCGAGCTTCTGGCCCCGCTTGATCTCGCGTTCTGGCACCTCGAATCCGCCGAGCACCCCATGCACCTCGGGGCCCTCGCGGTCTTCGGGCCCGCTCCCGGCTTCGGGCCCGAGGAGGCCGTGGACCTGCTGGCGTCCCGGGCCGCTGCGATTCCCCGGCTGCGGATGTGCGTACGGACGGTGTGGCTGCCGCTCGGCGGGGCGGCCTGGTCCGAGGACCGGCACTTCGACGTGCGCCGTCATGTCCGGCCGGTCGCTGTCCCCCTCGGGGACGCCGACGGCGCCGGTGACTTCGGTGACTTCGCGGCCGGGGCCAACCGGCTCGCCGGAGAGCTGATGGAGCGACCGCTCGAACGGGGCAGGCCGCCCTGGGAGATGTACGTCCTGACCGGCGGCCGGGAACCGGGCGGCCCCTTCGCCGTACTGGTCAAGCTGCACCATGCGCTGGCCGACGGGATGCGTGCCGTCGCGATCGGCGCCGGGATCTTCGACCAGATCGCCGGCGGGCGCGCGGCCCCCGGCCGGCTGGTGCGCGCCGTACCGCCCCGGTCGTGGATGCCCGGACCGCGGCAGTTCGCCGGGTTCGCCAGGGAGCGGATCGAGGAGCTCGGGCAGGCCGTGGGGATCGGGGCCTCCGTGATGCGGGCGAGCCGGCTCGATCTGCGGGGCGGCTCGGCGCTGGCCGCGAGCTCCAGCGGCACCCGGCGGCTCGCCACCGCCGTGCTGGACCAGGAGGACGTCCTGCGGGTCCGCAGGACCGTGGGCGGCACGGCGAACGACGTCCTGCTCGCGGTGGTCGCGGGCGGGCTGCGGCGCTGGATGCTGGAGCGCGGTGAGCGACTGCCCGGGGCCGATCCGCGCGCCCTGGTGCCGGTGTCCCGCCGGCGTCCCGGCTCCCCGCCCGGCTCCGCCAACAAGCTCTCCGCCTATCTGCTCGGACTGCCGGTCTCCGAGCCCGATCCCTGGCTGCGGCTCTGCCGGGTACGTACCGCCATGGACCGCAACAAGGCCGCAGGGCCCTCGCGCGGCGCCGGTGCGGTGGCCGTCCTGGCCGACCGGCTTCCCCCGCTCGCCCACCGGGTCGGCGCCCAACTGGCCGGGAACGCGGCGCGCGTCCTCTTCGACGTCCTGGTGACCAGCGTGCCGCTGCCGCGCTCGACCCTGTCCCTGGGCGGCTGCCCGCTCCGCGAGCTGTACCCGCTGGCGCCGCTGGCCCACGGACAGTCCCTGGCGGTGGCGCTGTCGACGTACGGCGGGCAGGTGCATGTCGGCCTGGTCGCGGACGGCAAGGCGGTCCCGGATGCCGGACGGCTGGCGGCGTGTTTCTCGGACGAGCTCGGTGAACTGCTGAAAGTCACGGCCGCGAGATCCCTCCCAGGTGTTGACGCCCCGAAGTGATCCGATGAATATTCGTCCTATGCGGCGCAACAAGATCGGAAACAGCACGGTCGACATCACCGAACTGGCCTTCGGGGCAGCCGGTATCGGCAATCTCTATACTCAGGTCGCCCCGGAGGAGGCCCGGGAGGCAGTCGACGCGGCCTGGGAATCAGGCATCCGGTACTTCGACACAGCGCCGCACTACGGCCTCGGGCTCTCCGAGCGGCGGCTCGGCGAAGCGCTGCGTGACCGACCGCGCGGGGAGTACGTCATCTCGACCAAGGTCGGACGACTGCTGGAGCCCGACAGCGGCGAGGGCGACGACCTCGGGAACGGATTCGCGGTCCCCGCCACGCACCGCAGGGTCTGGGACTTCAGCGCGGACGGAGTACGGCGCAGCATCGAGGACAGCCTGGTCCGGCTCGGCCTGGACCGGATCGACATCGCCTATCTGCACGATCCGGACGGCCACGCCGCCGAGGCATTCGGCGCCGCGTATCCGGCCCTGGAGAAGCTGCGCTCCGAAGGCGTCGTGGGTGCGATCGGCGCCGGGATGAACCAGACCGCGATGCTGACCCGCTTCCTGCGGGACACCGATGTCGACCTGGTGCTCTGCGCCGGGCGCTACACCCTGCTCGACGGCTCCGCGCTCACCACCCTGCTGCCCGAGGCCACCGCCCGGCGCAGGAGCGTCGTCGTCGGCGGAGTCTTCAACTCCGGGCTGCTGGCCGATCCCAGGCCCGGAGCGACCTACGACTACAGCGCGGCGCCCGCCGCCGTGCTCGACCGCGCCCTGCGGATGAAGGCGGTCTGCGAACGGTACGGCGTCCCCCTGCGGGCCGCGGCCCTCCGCTACCCCCAGCGCCATCCGGCGGTCGCCGGTGTCCTCGTCGGCACCCGGTCGGCGGCCGAGGTACGGGACGCCGCCGAACTGCTGGGTCGCGACATACCGGAAGCCCTGTGGGGCGAGCTCGCCGAGCTCCAGGAGGTCTGAGCAGATGCGGATCATCGACGCGCACCATCATGTGTGGGACCTCTCCGTGCGGGACCAGGACTGGATCACCGGTCCGGAACTCGCCCCGCTGAGAAGGAACTTCGAGCTCGACGAGCTGGCCCCGCAGGCCCGCGCCGCGGGAGTGGACGCCACGGTCCTCGTGCAGACCGTCACCGTCGCCGAGGAGACCCCCGAGTTCCTGGCCCTCGCCCACGGAAGCGACCTGGTCGCCGGAGTCGTCGGCTGGACCGACCTGACCGCCCCCGGCGTCGCCGACACACTCGCCGCCCTGCGCGAACTGCCGGGCGGGGAGCACCTCGTGGGGATCCGCCACCAGGTGCAGGGGGAACCCGACACCGGCTGGCTGCTGCGCCCCGACGTCCGGCGCGGACTGGCGGCGGTCGCCGCGGCGGGGCTCGCCTACGACCTCGTCGTGCTCCCGCACCAGCTGCCCGTCGCCGCCGCTGTCGCGGAGCAACTGCCCGAACTCACCTTCGTACTCGACCATCTGGGCAAGCCGCCCATCGCCGACGGGACGCTTCAGCCGTGGGCCGCGGACGTACGCGCCCTGGCCGCACGCCCCAACACCGTCTGCAAGCTCTCCGGCATGGTGGGCGAGGCGGGCGCCGGCTGGACGACGGAGGGGCTGCGTCCCTACGCCGACACCGTGCTGGACGCCTTCGGCCCCGGGCGGCTGATGTTCGGCTCCGACTGGCCGGTGTGCGTCCTGGGCGCCTCGTACGGTGAAGTGGTCGACACCGCGAAGCGGTTGACGGAAGGACTGAGCGCCGACGAGCGCCGCCAGGTCTTCGAATCCACCGCCTCACGGGTCTACGGAATCGTCTGAGAGCCCACCGGGCCGGCGCCTACACTCCAGCCTCATGCTGCGCGTACTGGCCGTGGACGACGAAGCACCCGCCCTCGAAGAGCTGCTCTACCTCCTCCGCTCCGACACCCGCGTCCGTAGCGCGGAGGGCGCCGTCAGCGCCACGGAGGCGCTGCGCCGGATAGGCGGCGCCCTCGAAGCGGACGCCGACGACACCGCGGCCATCGACGTCGTCTTCCTCGACATCCACATGGCGGGGCTGACCGGCCTGGACATCGCCCAGCTGCTCGCGGGCTTCACCAGACCCCCGTTGATCGTCTTCGTCACCGCGCACGAAGGCTTCGCCGTCCAGGCCTTCGACCTGAAGGCGGTCGACTACGTACTGAAACCGGTCCGCCGGGAGCGCCTCGCCGAAGCCGTACGCCGGGCGGCCGAACTGGTCACCGACCGGGCCGCCCCGGTCCTGGACACCGCGGCCGACCAGATCCCGGTCGAACGCGGAGGCGTCACCCGCTTCGTCGCCGTCTCCGACATCACCTACGCCGAGGCCCGGGGCGACTACGCCCGCCTGCACACCACGGACGACAGCCATCTCGTCCGCGTCCCGCTGTCCACCCTGGAGGAGCGCTGGCGTACGCGCGGCTTCGTGCGGATCCACCGCAGCCATCTGGTCGCGCTGGACCGGATCGACGAACTGCGCCTGGACGCCGGATCCATGAGCGTCCGGGTCGGCGCGGTCGAACTCCCGGTCAGCAGACGCCACTCCCGTGCGCTGCGCGACCGGCTCATGCGCGGGGCGGGCCGCTGACAGGCTGTCGGGTGGCCTCGGACCGGACACGTGTGCGTGCCGGGGCCCGGCCGCCCGGCCGGCGGTCACCCGTCAGCCTCCGAGGCAGAGCTTCCCAGCGGTTCGCCGCGCTGCGTACACTCCGCGCCATGTCAGCAGAGCCGGTGCCCCGACGCGAGACCGTGACCGGCGAGCCCCGGCGGGTGCGACCGCTGCCGCGCTACCGGGCGCAGTCGGAGATCGACGAGCAGACCGCACTCGGCGACGCCTATGTACGCTCTCTGATGCGCAGTCAACTCCGCGCCGGTCTCAGTGCGTTCGCCCTGCTGGCGCTCCTCGCCGGCACTCTGCCGCTCGCCTTCGTCGCGCTCCGCAGCGACCTGGCCGTCTGGGTCGTGCTCGGCTGCGGGGCCTACCCTCTGCTGGTGCTCATCGCCTGGTGGTACGTACGCCGCGCCGAGCGCAACGAACAGGACTTCGCCCGTCTCGTGGAAGGCCGCCCCGCGCAGTGAGCCGGACGTACGCGGTGGTGGCAGTGGCCGCCGTCGTCCTCGCCACCGTCCTGGTCGGCGGCTTCGGGCTGCGGATCTCCCGTACCACCTCCGACTTCTACGTGGCGTCCCGCACGGTGGGACCCCGGCTCAACGCCGCCGCGATCAGCGGCGAGTACCTCTCCGCCGCCTCCTTCCTCGGCATCGCCGGCCTGGTGCTGGTCCACGGCCCCGACATGCTCTGGTACCCGGTCGGCTACACCGCCGGATACCTCGTCCTGCTGGTGCTCGTCGCCGCGCCGCTGCGTCGCTCCGGGGCGTACACACTGCCCGACTTCGCCGAGGGGCGGCTCGAATCGTGGCAGGTCCGCAGCCTGGTGAGCATCTTCGTCACCGGGGCGGGCTGGCTGTACCTGGTGCCTCAACTCCAGGGTGCCGGGCTGACGTTGAAGATCCTCACCGGGGCGCCCGACTGGCTGGGCCCGGTGATCGTCGCCGCGGTCGTCGTGCTCTCGGTGGCCGCGGGCGGGATGCGCAGCATCACCTTCGTCCAGGCGTTCCAGTACTGGCTCAAGCTCACCGCGCTGCTGGTCCCCGCGCTCTTCCTGGTGCTCGCCTGGACGGGCGACGGGCGGCCGGGCGTGCCGTCGGACGGGCCCTCGCTCGCGCTGTCCGCCGGTTTCGGCCGTGCCGACCACCCGCTGTACGCGACGTACGGACTGATCGTCGCGACCTTCCTCGGCACGATGGGGCTGCCCCACGTGGTCGTCCGCTTCTACACCAGCCCGGACGGGCGCACCGCGCGCCGTACCACCGTGGTGGTCCTCGCGCTGATCGGCGTGTTCTATCTGCTGCCGCCGGTGTACGGCGCGCTGGGGCGCCTGTACGCGTCCGAGCTGCCGCTCTCCGGCGACGCCGACGCGGCCGTGCTCCTCCTCCCCGGCCGGGTGATCGGCGGCGCGGGCGGCGATCTGCTCGGCGCGCTCGTCGCGGGCGGCGCCTTCGCGGCGTTCCTCTCCACCGCCTCGGGGCTCACCATGGCCGTCGCCGGGGTCCTCACCCAGGGCTCCCGCGGCATACGCCACTTCCGGCTGGCCACCCTGCTCGCGATGGGAGTTCCCCTCGCGGGCGCCCTGCTGGTCAGCGGCGTACCGGTGGCCGACGCCGTCGGGATGGCCTTCGCCGTCTCCGCGTCCTCCTTCTGTCCGCTGCTGGTGCTCGGCATCTGGTGGCGCCGGCTCACCCCGCCGGGCGCCGTGGCGGGTCTGCTGCTCGGCGGCGGCTCGGCGCTGATCGCCGTCGCCGTCACGATGGGCGGCGCCGTACGACCGGGCTGGGCCCACACCCTGCTCGCCTGGCCCGCCGTGTGGTCCGTGCCGGTGGGCTTCCTCGCGATGATCCTGGTCTCACTGGCCACCCCCGGCCGCGTCCCGCCGGGAACCAGCGCCGCCATGGCCCGCTTCCACCTGCCCGAGGCGCTGGCCGTCGCCAGGGGAGCCCGCAGATGAGCGGGGCGGCGCAGGCCGCGCTGATCGTGCTCGGGCCGCTCCTGCTCGTCGGCGGGTTCGTGCTGGGCAGGCGCACCGCACGTCCCGCCCGCAGCAGCGACGTCGGCACACCGGTCGAACACGCGACCTTCGAGACCCTGCACACCGCCTCGCTCGCGGCGCCCCCGCTGCGCGCGGGGCTCACCGAGGAGAGCGCCCGCAGATCCGCCCGCCGACTGCGGTCGCTGCTCGGCACGGACGCGCTCTGCCTCACCGACGGCGAGCGCGTCCTCGCCTGGGACGGGCTGGCGGAGCACCACTGCGCCCAGGTCATGGACCAGCTGGGCGGCCTGCTGGAGAACGGCAGGGACCGGGCGTTCAGCAGCGCCTGCGACGATCCGGACTGTCCGCTGCGCTGGGCCGTCGCGGTCCCGCTGACCGTCGACCACCGGGTGCTCGGCGCCCTCGTGGCCTTCGCGCCACGTGAGTCCGCGGTACTGGCGCGGGCGGCCGGTGAAGTGGCCCGCTGGGTCTCCGTGCAGCTGGAACTCGCCGAACTCGACCGCTCACGGACCCGGTTGATCGAAGCCGAGATCAAAGCGCTGCGGGCCCAGATATCCCCGCACTTCATCTTCAACTCGCTCGCCGCCATCGCCTCCTTCGTCCGTACCGACCCCGAACGCGCCCGTGAACTGCTCCTGGAATTCGCCGACTTCACCCGGTACTCGTTCCGCAGCCGAGGCGACTTCACCACGCTCGCCGACGAACTGCACTCCATCGACCAGTACCTGGCGCTGGTGCGGGCCCGCTTCGGTGACCGGCTGGACGTCACGCTCCAGGTCGCGCCGGAGGTGCTGCCCGTCGCGATGCCTTTCCTCTGTCTGCAGCCGCTGGTCGAGAACGCCGTCAAGCACGGCATCGAGGGCGACGCAGGGCACAGCCGCATCACCATCAGCGCTCTCGACGCGGGCTCCGAGGCGGAGGTGGTCGTCGAGGACGACGGCATCGGCATGGAGCCCGACCGGCTACGCCGGATCCTGCGCGGCGAGGTCGGGCCCTCGTCCGGCATCGGGCTGCTCAATGTCGACGAACGGCTGCGTCAGGTGTACGGGGACGCCTACGGGCTGGTCATCGAGACGGGTGTGGGCGCGGGGATGAAGGTCACCCTGCGGATACCGAAGTACCGTGCGGGCGTGCACGGTTCGTAGCGCGACCGCACCGGAGGAGTCCGCGGTTCATCCGCACCGGACGAGCCGGGGGTTCATCCGCACCGGAGGGAGTCCCCGGTTCATCCGCACCCGAACGGATCCGGCTGGAAGAGATGGATCGCCAGATGCCCCAACGGCAGCCCCAACTGCCAGGCCGGGGTCCAGATCTGCGGCCCGCCCTCCTGGCCGGACACCGCGACCGGCGTGACCGCGTCGAGGTCCGCGGCCAGCAGTTCGGTGTCCTCAAGCCACTGCCAGGCCGCCCTGGCCAGCGGCAGATCGGGGCCGTGACCGCCCCCCGCCGTCAGCTCTCCGAGCCGGGCGCAGACCCATTCCCGCCACCCGGTGTCGTACGCGGTGAGCGACAGCCACTCGTCGAGCCGCAGCACCGACCCGGCCCCCGTGACCGCACCGTCCGACAGGAAGACGGTCAGCGCCAGCGCGTCCCGTCCCGCCCGGTACTCGATCGTCGTGGGCGGCATCAGATCGCCGGTGCGCAGCAGTTCATCCGCGATGTACTCGGCGTACATCCAGTCCATCGGTACCAGCAGTTCGCCACCACTGGTCCCGTTGGTGCTCTCGGGACGCATCCCGTCTCGCCTCTTTCATCTCTTGGCCAGGCACTTCCGGTCACCGTCCAGGCGCGCGCGTCAGCACTCCGCCGGACCTCCAGGGAGCATTGAACCGGTGCAGGAGGCCCCACGTCGCCAGAAGCACAGGATTTCCCGTTCCTGCGCGAGGTGTTCATGTCCGCCGAGTATTCTGCGGCCCCGCACGGGCGACGGCCGCTCCGCGCACCGGCGCTCAGCGCACTGCCGCCCGACGGGCACCGCCGGGCGGTGCGCCGGCTCCGGCGGTGCGTTCCGTGTAGCCCGGCAGATTCCGCCCCAGGACGCGCAGCGCGTAGTGGGAACGGGACTTGACCGTTCCGGGCGGTATACCCAGGACGCCCGCCGCCTCCCGCACACTCAGCCCGCGGAAGTAGATCTGCACCAGCACCGCCCGGTGCTCGGGACTCAGCGCCCGCACGGCCCGGCGCACGTCCAGCGCGGCGGCCGAGCGCTCGGTGAGGTCCCCCGGGGCCGCGGTGGACTCCAGTACGTGATCGCTGACCTCGGCCGGCCGGGCGAGCCGGGACCGGCGTGCGTCGATGGCCAGCCGACGGCCCACGGTGAACAGCCAGGGCCGCATGGACTCGTAGGGGCCCTCGAAGGCCTCGGGATGCTGCCAGGCGCGCAGCAGTGTCTCCTGCAGCAGGTCCTCGGCGCGCTGCCGGTCGCCGTACGACAGCCCCAGCAGGAACTGCAACAACGCTGCGCCGTGGGTGCGCTGGAGTTCCCGGAGCGCCCGCTCGTCGGTTCCGTGGGGTATCGGTGTGAAGGTCACGGGCGTATACGAGCGCAGCACGGCGGGAACGGACAGCGGCCCGGCACGGCTCTGCGACGAGCGGTTGAAACGTGCGACGAGCGGCACGCCGAGCGGTCGGCGGGGGAAACACGCGTCCGATTCGGCGACGTCAGCCCTCCTGCACGTCGAGTGCGGGACGGGCGGTTTACGGCACGACGGTGACGGGCCAGCGCCCGGCCTTGACCAGCCGGACGGCCACCGATCCGATGATCCGGTGCCCGGCCGACTCCGACGCCCCGACCACCACGGCGTCCGCCTTGAGCTCGTCGGCGGCGGTGACCAGACCGTTGTACGGGTCGCCGCGGAAGGTGTGGAACTCCCAGCGCACGGCGAATATTTCCTTCACCCGCTCGGTGGCCGTCCGGATCTCGTTGACCAACCCCTCGGCGATCTCACCCGTGGTGTCGGCGACCGGGGCCCCCAGGGAGGCCCCGGCGGCGAGTACCGGCTGTACGTACACGATGGCGAGCAGCGCGTTCTGCCGTCGGGCGAGCCCGCCGGCGTACGAGGCGGCCCGCAGGGACGACTCCGATCCGTCTATGCCGACGACGATCACCTTGGGGCCGTCCGTGCCGCGTTCGAACTGGTGAGGCTGCTGATCTGTCACGCGCAGAGGCTATCGCCTCCCCGTTCGGGCACCTATTTCGAGAGGTTCGGGAAGAGCGCGCGGAACGGCTCGGCGGTGGCGGCGATGCCGCGGCCGAACGGTGCGTCGAAGTCCCAGATCAGGAAGAGCAGGAAAGCGATGAGCGCGGTGAACAGTCCGGCGAGAAGCAGCTCTCTGGGAGTGCGCCTGATCTGGAACGTGAAGATCAGTCCGACGGTGATGACGGCCCCGACGACCAGACCGAACCAGACCACCCCCGGCATGGTGGCCCCGGCGTTCTGCCCCCGGGAACTCCGGGCGTCGTCCGCCGCCGCCACCTGGTCGACGAGGGGCTGGTAGGCCTCGCCCTCGTGGTCATTCCTCGGCTTGTAGTCGGTGACGTCCCGCCGTACCTGGTCCAGGAGTTGACCGCCGCGCGGGGTGAGGTCGCCGTGCTCGCCCATGTGTTTCCACTCGGTGTCCAGGACATAGCTGACATAGGTGCCGACATCGGTGTGGATGCGCTGCCGGACATCGGCGGGGTAGACGGCCGAGCGGGCGTCGACCTCGTGCAGCGCCTGGGCCTCCGTACGTACGGATTCCTGCGCGGCGCCGCGTCCCTCCCAGACGCCGGCGATGGCCAGACCGAGCACGATCGCGTAGATCACGCCGATCATCATGGTCATGTATTCGATGACGTCTGGGGTCTCCGAGGGGTCGTCGTCATCGCCGATCCGGCGGTTGTTGATGAGAGTGATGGTCAGGACGACGGCGCAGGCCGCCGCCATCGCGATCGTGAGAACAAGCCATTCCGACACGGGTGTCTCCGTCGGTCATCGGGAGGAACGAGGGCGCAGCACAGCCACGGCGAAGACCGCGGGAGCCATGATCAGGAGAACGCGGGTGAGCACCGGCGAGTCGTTGCGCGGCTTCTTGCGCGCAGGCGCCCGGTACGCAGGGAGGGCCACCGGCTTCAGCGTGGGCGGCTCCGGGCGTACCGACGGTTTCGGCGGTGCGGGTGCTCTCGGCGGCGCCGGCGGTTTCGACGGCCGGGGCGGCGGCGTCGGCCCGGGGGCCGGGCGGTACACGTGCCGGGGCGGGGGAGGCGGAGGCGGGGGCGCCGGTGGTGGGGGCGGTTTCGGGCGGGGCGGGGCTTTCGGTACGGGGGTGGTGTGCTCCGCCGTACAGCTGCCGCTCCCGCCGATGGCGACCGCGGTCCCCGAAGGGGCCTGACCTGACTGGGAGACGTAGGCGTAGGAACAGTCGTCCGCTGCTGCGGGTACGGGTATCAGGGCGAGCCAGAGGAGGCCCGAGGCCGCCAGCAGCCTGGCGAGCGGAACGAACGTCCGCGGCGATCGGTACATGCCGAGCAGCATGATCCGGACGAGCGGGTGGCATCCGGGTGTTGCCGTGGATTCGCCGGAAGGGGGGAGATCTCTGGCTTTGTGTTTGAATCGGTCATCTCGCATACCCGGCAAGGGAATTGTCATCGGAGGCGTTGAACACAACGTTTCCGGCCAACCACACAGCGTGTGGCCGGAGGCACTTGCCACAGGCGTGTGACGAATAACGGACCGCCAATTTCCGTTTCTGCTCGCTCTCTTGGCAGGCGGTCAGTAGATTCGGCTCGAACACTGGCCATGGACATGGCCGGACCGTCGCACCGACCTGTTGGAGACATTGATGGAGCGTCCTGCCTGGGCCCCGCAGGGCATCGATCTTTCGGTGCCGAGTGTGTCGCGGATCTACGACTACTACTTGGGCGGTTCGCACAATTTCGAGGTGGATCGGGAGGCCGCGCGCAAAGCCATGGAGTTCATGCCGGGGCTCCCGAAGGTGATGCAGGCGAACCGCGCCTTCATGCGCCGCGCGGTCCGATTCGCCGTCGAGTCCGGCATCACACAGTTTCTCGACATCGGTTCCGGCATACCGACCTTCGGAAATGTCCACGAGGTCGCCCAGGCCATGGCCCCCGAGGCCCGGGTGGTGTACGTCGATCACGACCCGGTCGCCGTCGCCCACAGCAAGGCCGTACTCGACGGCAACGAACTGGCCTCGGTGGTCGCCGCCGATCTGCGCAAGCCGCAGGAGATCCTGGACAGCCCGGAAGTCGTCGCCGGTCTCGATCTCGACCGGCCGGTGGCACTGCTGCTCGTCGCCGTCCTCCACTTCATCGAGGACGCCGACGACCCGTGTGCGGCCGTGGCCGCCCTGCGCGACGCGCTGGCTCCCGGAAGTCTGCTGATCCTCACCCACGCGTCGTACGAGGGCATCCCGGTCCCCGAGGAGCAGGCGGGCGGTGCGGTCGGTGTCTACCGGAACATCCGCAATCCGCTGGTGATGCGTTCGCGCGAGGAGGTCGCCCGGTTCTTCGACGGCTTCGAACTGGTGGAGCCCGGACTGGTCGCCATGCCGGAGTGGCGGCCCGAGGCCCCGGTCGACCAGGAGGACCCGTATGCCTTCGCAGGCTTCGTGGGCGTGGGGCTAAAGGCGTGAACGTGCCGCAGCAGAAGTCGGCGTCCCTGGCGGACCAGGACAGCCCGGAAGACAGACTCGGCCGCTTCGCGACGATCTGGAGCCGGGCCATCTTCCCGTCGACCGCCACTTCCCTGACCCGTCCCGAGTTCGAGCGGCACCTGCTGCCTCTCGCCGGCCGGCTGAGCGCCGCGCTGCACGCCCGGCCCTTCGACCCGGCGCCCGCCCACCGCGTCGGCGGTGACCTCGTCGCCGCCCACTGCACGGATTCCGATGCGCTCAGCCAGACTCTCGGGGTGGTCGACTCGTATCTGGTGCTCTACTGCGGCACGAGCGGGGCGGATCCCGCGCTGGCCCCCGAGGAGATCCGGATCCGCTGCTCGCGTCTCCAGCACGCGCTGGCCGCCGGGTTCGCCCAGGCGCTGCGCGAGCGCACGCTCAGCGAGCAGGAGGCCATCGCCCGCTCGGCGCTCTCCGCCCGCAGCGCCGCCGAGGAGGCGCTGCACATCACCGAGACGCGCTTCCGCGCGGTCTTCGAAGGAGCTGCGGTCGGCATCGGCATCGCGGACCTGGACGGCAACGTCCTGGAGGTCAACGACGCGCTGCTGCGGATGTTCGGCGGGGTCGACCACCACGTGCGCAGCCGCAACGTGAACGAATGGGTGCACCCCGAGGACGCCCCCCAGGTCTGGGGAATGCACGCCGAGTTGGTACGCGGCGAGCGGGACCACTACCGGGTGGAGAAGCCGTACTACCGCAACGACGGCACCGTGCTGTGGACCAATCTCACGGTGTCGCTGCTGCGCGACGCCGAGGGCTGCCCGCAGTACCAGCTGGCGCTGATGGAGGACACCACGGAGCGCCGGCTGCTCAATCTGCGGCTGCGCTACGAGGCGACGCACGACGCCCTGACCGGGCTGCCGAACCGGACGCTCTTCTTCGAACGGCTCGACAAGGCGCTCTCCGCGGGGCAGGCGCAGGGGATGCCCTTCGGCCTCTGCTATCTGGACCTCGACGGGTTCAAAGCGATCAACGACAGTCTCGGACACTCGGCGGGCGACCGGCTGCTGGTGGAGGTCGCCGACCGGCTGCAGAGCTGTGCGACGGCATCCGGCGAGATGGTGGCCCGGCTCGGCGGTGACGAATTCGTCGCCCTCACCACGGGGTACGAGTCGCCGGACGCGGTCGAGGAACTCGCGGTGCGCATCCTGTCGGTCCTGGCCACTCCCATCAGGATCGACGGCCGGGAACTGACCGTGCGGGGCAGCATCGGTGTGGTCGAGGGGCTCGCGGGCACCCAGAGCCCCGCCGAGGTGCTGCGCAGCGCCGACATCACGATGTACCGGGCGAAGGCGGCGGGCGGCAACCGTTTCCAGCGGGCCGACGCCGAGGCGGACGCCCGTGCCATCACCCGGCACGGGCTGACGACCGCGCTGCCCGCGGCCCTGGAGCGCGGTGAGTTCTTCATCGAGTACCAGCCGCTGGTCCACCTCGGGGACGGCAGCGTGCACGGGGCGGAGGCGCTGGTGCGTTGGTCCCATCCGCAGCACGGGGTGCTCGGACCCGACCGGTTCATCTCGCTGGCGGAGCACACCGGACTGATCGTGCCGCTGGGCCGCTGGGTCCTGGAGGAGTCCGTACGGCAGGCCAGGGGCTGGCAGCAACTGCATCCGGCACACACCGACGGCGGCCCGCTGCGGATCAACGTCAACCTGTCGCCGACCCAGCTCTACCACCCCGGCCTGGTCGCCGACACGGTGGCCGTGCTGGAGCGCACCGGTCTGGATCCCGGGGCGCTCTGCCTGGAGGTCACCGAGTCGGCGCTGATCGGCGCGGACGACGATCTGCTGAAGCCGCTGCGGCAACTGGCCGAGATGGGCGTGGACATCGCGCTGGACGACTTCGGCACGGGGTACTCCAACCTCGCCAATCTGCGCAGGCTGCCGGTGAGCGTGCTGAAGCTGGACCGGTCGTTCACGCGGTCGATGCAGCAGCATCCGGCGGACCCGGTCGACCTCAAGATCGTCGAGGGGATCGTCGCGCTGGCCCACAGCCTGCAGCTCGCGGTCACCGTCGAGGGGGTGGAGACCGGGGCGCAGGCCGACCAGCTGAAGGAGCTGGGCTGCGACACCGCGCAGGGCTGGTACTACGCCAGGCCGGGAGCGCCCGACCGGATTCACCGCCTGTCGCTGGCCGACGCCGTGTGATGCCCGAGCAGGACGTCCTGCAGGACCCGTGCGGCGCGCGGCGGCGCGACGTCGCTGCGGTGCGCGAGCGCGATCGTGCGGCGCAGCCCCGGACGGGCCAGCGGTGTCACGCGCAGGCCGTGGCCGGCGCGGACGGCGATCATGCTGGGGACGACGGCGATGCCGAGACCGGCCCGCACGAACCCCAGCACGGCGTCCATCTCGCCGCCCTCGACGGTGAAGTACGGCTCGAAGCCCTCGGCGCGACAGGCGGACAGGGTGAGGTCCCGCAGGTCGTAGCCGTGCCGGAACATCACCATCGGCTCGCCTTCGAGGTCGGTGATGCGCAGCGGTGAGCGCGGCGCGGCGGCGGCGGGCGACGAGACCACGACGAGATCCTCCTGGAGGAGCTCGATCGTGGTGAGCGCCGGTGACGGGGTGGGCAGCGGAAGGACGACCAGCGCGAGATCGAGGGCGCCGCGCGCCAGCTCCCGTACGAGGTCGTGGGAGCCGCCCTCCTCGATCAGCAGCTGGATGCCGGGGTGCTGGTCGTGGAAGGAACGCAGGACGTCGGGGAGCAGCCCGGTGCAGAGGCTCGGCGTCGCGCCGAGCCGCACCCGGCCGCGCCGCAGCTGGGCCAGTTCCTGCACTTCGTGGCGGGCGGTCTCGGCGTCCGCGAGGATGCGCCGGGCGAGCGGGAGCAGGGTCTCGCCCGCGTCGGTCAGGGTGATGTTGCCCCGGGCCCTGCTGAACAGCTCGGCCCCCAACTCCTTCTCCAGCGCCCTGATCTGCTGGGAGAGGGACGGCTGCGCGACGTGCACCTCCTCGGCGGCGCGGGTGAAGTGGCGGGTCTCGGCGACCGCGACGAAATAGCTGAGCTGCTGGAGCTGCATGGATTCCACGATAGACGATGGCTATGGAGATGAGCCGTGTCATGTCTTGGACCTCTGGCCAGGTGGAGCCGTAACGTCTTGTGACATGGCACTGGCAACCAAGACGGATCGACGGCCGTCCATGGCGCAATCGGTCTGGGGATCGACCGTCGGCAAAAAAACGATCATGGCCGTGAGCGGTCTGGTCATGCTGCTGTACCTGGTGGTCCACATGCTGGGCAACCTCAAGATCTTCTTCGGGTCGGGGCAGTTCAACAGCTACGCGCACTGGCTGCGCACCCTCGGAGAGCCGTTCCTGCACTACGAGTGGGCGCTGTGGATCATCCGCGTCGTGCTCGTCGCCGCCGTGGTGCTGCACGCCGTCTGCGCCTACCAGCTCAGCCGCCGCGACCTCCGGGCCCGCCCGGTCGCCTATGTGCACAAGCGCCCGCGCGCCAGCTACGCCACCCGCACCATGCGCTGGGGCGGCATCATCCTCGCGCTGTTCATCGTCTGGCACCTGCTCGACTTCACCACCCTCACGGTGAACGACAACGCCCAGCCCGGCCACCCGTACGAGAACGTCGTGGCGACGTTCCACACCTGGTACGGCGACGTCATCTACATCGTCGCGATGCTCGCGCTCGGCCTGCACATCCGGCACGGCTTCTGGAGCGCGGCCCAGACCCTCGGCGCGGGGAAGGCCACCCGCGACCGCGTCCTGAAGGCCGTCGCCAACGTCCTCGCGCTGGTGCTGACCGTGGGCTTCATATCCGTACCCGTCGCCGTGATGACCGGAGTGGTGAGCTGACATGACCGACTACACGCAGTACGGGACCGGCGCGCCGCTCTCCGACACCAAGGCCCCCGAGGGGCCCGTCGCCGAACGCTGGGACACCCGCCGCTTCGAGGCCAGACTGGTCAACCCGGCCAACCGCCGCAAGCACACCGTCATCGTCGTCGGCACCGGACTCGCGGGCGGTTCCGCGGGCGCCACGCTCGCCGAACAGGGCTACCACGTCGTGCAGTTCTGCTACCAGGACTCGCCGCGCCGCGCCCACTCCATCGCCGCACAGGGCGGCATCAACGCCGCGAAGAACTACCGCAACGACGGCGACTCGGTGCACCGGCTCTTCTACGACACCGTCAAGGGCGGCGACTTCAGGTCCCGCGAGTCCAACGTCCACCGGCTCGCCCAGATCTCGGTGGAGATCATCGACCAGTGCGTCGCCCAGGGCGTGCCGTTCGCCCGCGAGTACGGCGGACTCCTCGACACCCGCTCCTTCGGCGGCGTCCAGGTCTCGCGCACCTTCTACGCCCGCGGCCAGACCGGACAGCAACTCCTCCTCGGCGCCTACCAGGCGCTGTCGCGGCAGATCGCGGCCGGCACCGTGGAGATGCACCCGCGCACCGAGATGCTCGACCTCGTCGTCATCGACGGCAAGGCCCGCGGGATCGTCGCCCGCGACCTGATCACCGGCAAGATCTCCAGCTACTTCGCGGACGCCGTGGTGCTGGCCAGCGGCGGCTACGGCAACGTCTTCTACCTGTCGACGAACGCCATGAACTCCAACGCCACCGCGGCCTGGCGCGCCCACCGGCGCGGCGCGTACTTCGCCAACCCCTGCTTCACCCAGATCCACCCCACCTGCATCCCGCGCACCGGTGACCACCAGTCCAAACTCACCCTGATGAGCGAGTCGCTGCGCAACGACGGCCGTATCTGGGTACCGAAGGCGAAGGGCGACGCCCGCCCGGCCAACGAGATCCCCGAGGACGAACGCGACTACTACCTGGAGCGCACCTACCCGTCGTTCGGCAACCTCGTACCGCGCGACATCGCCTCGCGCGCCGCGAAGAACGTCTGCGACGAGGGCCGCGGCGTCGGCCCCGGCGGACAAGGCGTCTACCTGGACTTCGCCGACGCGATCGGCCGCATGGGGCGCAAGGCCGTCGAGGAGAAGTACGGCAACCTCTTCGACATGTACGCGCGGATCACCGCGGAGAACCCGTACGAGACCCCCATGCGCATCTATCCGGCCGTGCACTACACGATGGGCGGACTCTGGGTCGACTACGACCTGCAGACCACCGTGCCCGGCCTGTTCGCGATCGGCGAGGCGAACTTCTCCGACCACGGCGCCAACCGGCTGGGCGCGTCCGCGCTCATGCAGGGGCTCGCCGACGGGTACTTCGTCCTGCCGTCCACCATCAACGACTACCTCGCCCGCAACCCGCACCACGACGAGATCGGCGCGGACCACCCGGCCGTCGCCGAGGCCGTCGCGGAGACCGAGGACCGGCTCAATCTGCTGCTCGCCGTCGACGGCGACCGCACCCCGGACTCCTTCCACCGGGAGATCGGTGAACTGATGTGGGAGTTCTGCGGGATGGCCCGCACGGAGGAGGGCCTGCGCAAGGCCCTCGCCCGACTGCCTCAGATCCGCGAGGAGTTCTGGCGCCGCATCAAGGTGCCGGGCACCGGCCAGGAGTTCAACCAGTCGCTGGAGCGGGCCAACCGCGTCGTCGACTATCTGGAACTGGCCGAACTGATGTGCCTCGACGCCCTCCACCGGTCGGAATCCTGCGGAGGCCACTTCCGCGAGGAGTCGCAGACCCCGGACGGCGAGGCCGCGCGCCGCGACGAGGAGTTCTCGTACGCGGCTGCCTGGGAGTTCACCGCCACCGGCGACGCCCCCGTCCTGCACAAGGAAGACCTGGTCTTCGAGTACGTCCACCCCACTCAGCGGAGCTACGCATGAAGCTCACCCTGCGCGTCTGGCGCCAGAAGAACGCGACCGCCGCCGGAGCCATGACCACCTACCAGGTCGACGGCATCTCCCAGGACATGTCGTTCCTGGAGATGCTCGACACCCTGAACGAGGAGCTCACGCTCAAGGGCGAGGAGCCCGTCGCCTTCGACCACGACTGCCGGGAGGGCATCTGCGGAGCGTGCAGCCTGGTCATCAACGGCGACGCCCACGGCCCGGAGCGCACCACCACCTGTCAGCTCCACATGCGCTCCTTCCAGGACGGCGACACCATCGACGTCGAGCCGTGGCGGGCCTCGGCCTTCCCGGTCGTCAAGGACCTCGTCGTCGACCGGTCGGCCTTCGACCGGATCATCCAGTCCGGCGGGTACGTCAGCGTGCCCACCGGCGCGGCCCCCGAGGCGCACTCCACGCCCGTGCCGAAGCCGGACGCCGACTTCGCCTTCGAGCACGCCGAGTGCATCGGCTGCGGAGCGTGCGTCGCGGCCTGCCCCAACGGCTCCGCGATGCTCTTCACCTCGGCGAAGATCAACCACCTCAACGTGCTCCCGCAGGGCGCCCCCGAACGCGAGACCCGTGTCCTCGACATGGTCGCCCAGATGGACGACGAGGGCTTCGGCGGCTGCACCCTCACCGGCGAGTGCGCCACGGCCTGTCCCAAGGGCATCCCGCTGCCGTCGATCACCGCGATGAACAAGGAGTGGCTGCGGGCGGCCCGCAAGGTCAGCCGCTGAACCCCGGCCGCTGCACCCCGGCCCGCTGAACCCTGGGCCCTGCACCCCGGGCCGCTGAACCGGCCGGCGGAAGACGGGTGACCGGCCGGCGGCACGGACCGGCCGGTCACGACCGGGACAGCGCCCGCGCGAGATAGGGAGCGGTCCGGCTGCCGGCCGTCAGCGCCACCTCTTCCGGCGGCCCCGCGGCGACGATCCGTCCACCCTCGTCGCCACCGCCGGGCCCCAGGTCGATCACCCAGTCCGCCCCGGCCACCACCGCCATGTCGTGCTCCACGACCACCACCGAGTGCCCCGCGTCGACCAGCCCGTGCAACTGCCGCATCAGCACCTCGACATCGGCCGGGTGCAACCCGGTGGTCGGCTCGTCCAGGACGTACAGGGTGTGACCGCGGCGGGCACGCTGGAGCTCGGCCGCCAGCTTGATGCGCTGCGCCTCGCCGCCGGACAGCTCGGTCGCGGGCTGTCCCAGCCGCAGATAGCCCAGGCCCACGTCGAGCAGCGCCCGCAGACTGCGCACGGCCGCGGGTGAACCGGCGAAGAAGTCCGCCGCCGACTCCACCGTCAGATCCAGCACCCCCGCGATGTCGAGCCCCTGGTAGGTGATCTCCAGGGTCTCGGGGTTGTAGCGCGCGCCGTGACAGTCCGGGCACGGGGTGTACGTACTCGGCAGGAACAGCAGTTCGACGGAGACGAACCCCTCGCCCTGGCAGGTCTCGCACCGCCCGCCCGTCACGTTGAAGGAGAACCGGCCCGCCCGGTAACCGCGTGCCTGTGCCTCTTCGGTGGCGGTGAAGAGCTTCCTCACGACGTCGAAGAGGCCGGTGTACGTGGCGAGGTTGGACCGCGGCGTCCTGCCGATCGGTTTCTGATCCACCGTCACCAGCCTTTTCACGCCGGGCAGTTCCTCGGTGATCTCGCCGACGAGGGTGGACTTGCCGGAGCCCGAGACGCCGGTCACGGCGGTGAAGGCACCCAGCGGGACCGTGGCCCGCAGGGCGACGAGGTTGTGCCGGGTGACCGGGCCGATCTCCAGCAGCCCGGACGCCTCCCGCACGGCTCGCGCGGGAGCGGCGGATTCACCGAAGAGATAGCGGCGGGTCACGGACTCGGCCACCTCCGCGAGGAGTCCGGGCGGCCCGCTGTGCAGCACCCGGCCGCCGTGCTCGCCCGCGTGCGGTCCCACGTCGACGAGCCAGTCCGCACGGCGTACGACATCCAGCTGGTGCTCCACGACGAAGACGGAGTTGCCGGACGCCTTCAGCCGGTCGAGTACCACCAGCAGGGCCTCGGTGTCGGCCGGGTGCAGCCCCGCGGACGGCTCGTCCAGCACATACACGACACCGAACAGTCCGGAGCGCAACTGGGTGGCCAGCCGCAGGCGTTGCAGCTCGCCCGACGACAGGGTGGGCGTGCCGCGGTCCAGGCTCAGATATCCCAGCCCCAGCTCGGTGACGACCGCGATACGGGCCAGCAGATCCGCGGTCAGCACCCGGGCCGTCTCACCGCTGTGCTCTCCGGCCAGCACTGTGGCCAGCACGGACAGCGGCTGCGCGGCGAGTTCGGCGATGGTCCGGCCCGCGAAGGTCACCGCGAGGGACTCCGGCCGCAGCCGGTTCCCGCCGCACACCGGACACGGCGTGCTCGCCAGGAACCGCTCCGCCCTGGCGCGCAGCGACTGGCTCCTGGAGTCCGCGAAGGTGTGCAGGACATAGCGCCGGGCGCTCATGTACGTGCCCTGGTAGGGCCGGTGGATCCGCCCCGCGTCCCGCACCGGGTGCACGGTCACCACCGGCTGCTCGTCGGTGAAGAGGATCCAGTCCCGCTCCTCCTGGGGAAGCTCGCGCCACGGCCGGTCCACGTCGTACCCGAGCGCGTCCAGCACATCGCGGAGGTTCTTGCCCTGCCAGGCACCGGGCCAGGCGGCGATCGCCCCCTCCCGTACCGACAGCGAGGGATCGGGCACGAGCAACGCCTCGCTGGTGCGGTGCACCCGGCCCAGTCCGTGGCACTCCGGGCAGGCCCCGGCCGTCGTGTTCGGTGAGAAGGCGTCCGAGTCCAGCCGCTCGGCGCCCGCCGGGTAGTCGCCCGCGCGGGAGAAGAGCATCCGCAGGGAATTGGAGAGCGTGGTGACCGTGCCCACGGAGGACCGTGAGGTCGGGGCCGACCTGCGCTGTTCGAGCGAGACCGCGGGCGGCAGCCCGGTGATCTCGCCGACCGCGGGCGCGCCCACCTGGTGGATCAGCCGCCGGGCGTACGGCGCGACCGATTCGAAATACCGGCGCTGGGCCTCGGCGTAGACCGTCCCGAAAGCGAGCGAGGACTTACCCGAACCCGAGACCCCCGTGAACACCACCAGGGCGTCACGGGGGATGTCCACATCGACGTCGCGCAGATTGTGCTCACGGGCGCCACGGACGCGTACGTACGGGTCATGAGGGCTTTGCATACCGGAATTCTAAGACCGACCAGCGATTGCCGGCCGGTCGAGGAGCGCCCCGCGGCCCCCGCACCGCGAGGCACCCCGGCCCCGCCCGAACCCCGTACCTCGCCCGGTCTAGATCCCCACGTCCCGGCGCCGCATGTCGTCCAGCGACTCCCGCCGCACCAGCACCCGGGCCGAGCCGTCCCGTACGGCGATCACCGGCGGCCGGCCGATCAGGTTGTAGGCGGAGGCCATGGAGAGGTGGTAGGCGCCGGCTGCCGGTACCGCCAGCAGATCACCGGGCCGTACGTCCGCGGGCAGCGCCACCGCGTCCGCCAGCACGTCGCCCGCCTCGCAGTGCCGCCCCACCACGGTGACCACGGCGGGCCCCGCGGTCGGACGGCGGCCGATCAGCCGCGGTGCGTACCGGACGCCGTACAGGGCCGGTCTGGGGTTGTCGCTCATCCCGCCGTCGACCGCCACGAACGTACACCCACCGGTGCGTTTGACGGAGAGCACCCGGTAGACGGCGACCCCGGCGGGCCCGATGACCGCGCGGCCCGGCTCCAGGGTGAGCCGCGGCACCGGCAGTGCGTTCCGCGCGCAGCCGTCCGCCAGCTCCGCGTGGACCCGGGAAGCCAGGACGGCGGCGTCGAGGCTCTCCTCGCCGGGCCGGTAGGCGATGGCATGGCCACCCCCGATGTCCAACTGCCCCAGTACCACGCCGTGTTGTTCCCGCACCCGGGCCATCAGCCCGACCATGCGCCGCACCGCCGCGACATACGGTCTGGCCGAGGAGATCTGGGACCCGATGTGGCAGTGCAGGCCCACGAGTTCGAGGTGCGGCTGGCCGAGGATCTTGGCGATGGCGTGCTGCGCGGAGCCGTCGGTGATCGACAGACCGAACTTCTGGTCCTCCGTACCGGTACGGACCGCGGCGTGCCCGCCCGCGGCTATCCCCGGCACCACCCGGACCATCACCGACTGCCGCTCGCCCGGGGCGACGATCGCGGCCAGCCGGGCGATCTCGGACGCGCTGTCGACGACGATCCGTCCCACGCCCAGCCGGACAGCGGCACGCAGGTCGGCCGGGCTCTTGGCGTTGCCGTGCATCACGATCCGCTCGGGCGGGAAGCCCGTGGTGACCGCCAGTTCCAGCTCGCCCGCGGAACAGACGTCGAGGCCCAGGCCCTCCTCCTCGGCCCAGTGGGCGACGGCCCGGCACAGGAACGCCTTCGCGGCGTAGACGACATCGGCCTCCGGGAAGGCCGCGCGGTAGGCGCGGCAGCGCCCCCGGACCTCGGCCTCGTCGAGCACGTACACCGGGGTGCCGAACCGGTCGGCGACCTCGGCGAGCGAGACCCCGCCCACGGTCACGTCCCCGTCGGGCACGGACCGGGCGGAGGCGGGCCAGACGGAGAGCCCGTCGGTGTCCGGCTGTTGACCGGACGGGGTGGAGGCCGCGCAGAGGGGAGAGGGGACGGAGACAGTCATGGGTACTCCTCAGCCGATCAGCGGACGGAGAGCGGAGCCCGTCGACGGACTCGCGGCGCGCGGCGTGGCGGCGGGCCGCTCGCCCCGGTCGGGCCGGACGGCCTCCCGTCCGCCGGACTCCGGGTACGGGTACGGGTACGACTGGGCCGCGGGCGCGGAGAACGGCGGGTCGACGGTGAGCGCGGCGATCCCGAGCGGCCCGACCAGCGCCCGCAGCGCGGCCTCGGAGAGCCTGATCCACGGCTGGCCGCCGCCCAGCGTGTTCCGCAGCCGTGCCTCCGAGGTGAAGCCGACTGCCGTACGGACACCGGGCGGAGTGCGGAAGACCCGGACCGAGCAGCTCGTGCATCCCGGCCGGACGGGCACGAAGAGGGGTCCGGCCGGGAGTTGTTCGGGAGGTTCTGTGGTGTCGGCGTTCTCACTCGTGGGCATGGCGGTTCTCCTGGACGAAGAGGTGGGTCGGCGCCCTCGGCCCGGTCGGGCCGCGGACACATCGGTGACGCTATGCCCCTGTCCCGGGGGACCTCCCGTCCCGCTGACGGATGCTTGACGCGCGGCTGCCCGGTACTGACGCGACGCTGACGCCGGAGGGCGAAAAGGCGCGTGCGGACGTCAGCCGACGTGCACGCGGGGCCGCAGCGCCGGGTCGGGTTCCGCGCGGCGCAGGACCTCGCGGGTCACCGGGGCCACCTCTCCGTCACCGAACACCAGGAAGCGCAGCAGATGCCCGACCGGGTTGCCCTCGGTCCAGTTGAAGTAGGCGTGCGGAACCTCGCCGGTGTGTTCCCGGAGCTGGAGCAGCACGGCCGCGATGGTGTTCGGCACCCCCGGCCCGACGACCCGCAGGATCTGGACCCCGTAGCGCTCCTCGCCGTGTACGGCCACGTCCACGGTGAAATCGGACGAGTCCTGGACGGTGACTTCGAGGAAGAGCACCGCCCGTCCGCCCGGGATGTACGTCGCCTCGCGCTGGCTGTTCTCCTTGGCGCGGTACTCGGCCGCACTGTGCTCGTGCGGTTCGTTGGCGATGAGCTGCAACGGTCCGGAACGGGCGGCCAGGTCGACCAGCCGGACCGCGGCGGCGTCGAGCGTCACCTCGGCGGCGCGCAGTTCGAAGGCGCGCCGCACCCGCGAGGCGAACGAGGTCAGCAGGATCCCGACGATGAAGAGGGAGGCGATCTTCAGGCCGTCGGGGCGCTCGATGACATTGGTGACCAGGGTGTAGGCGAAGACCGCGGTGATGGCGCCGAAGCCCAGCGCGGCCCGGCGGCGGCGCCGGTGGAGGACGGCGACCGTGGAAGCGAACGACGCGGAGAGCATCAGGACCAGCACACCGGTGGCGTAGGCGCCGCTCTGCTTGTCGACGTTGGCGTCGAACTGCCAGGTGATGAAGAAGGCGATGGCCACGAAGATGAGCACGAGGGGGCGGACCGCGCGGGTCCACTCGGGGGCCATGCCGTAGCGCGGCAGATAGCGCGGTACGAGATTGAGCAGCCCGGCCAGCGCCGACGCGCCCGCGAACCACAGGATGGCGATCGTGGAGACGTCGTAGACCGTCCCGAAGGCCTCGCCGAGATACGTGTGGGCGAGATAGGCGAGCGCGCGGCCGTTGGCCTGGCCGCCCGCCTTGAACTCGGGGGCGGGGATGAGGATCGTGGTGGCCAGGCTGGACACCAGCAGAAAGCCGCTCATGATGAGTGCCGCCGTGGTGAGCAGCCTGCGGGTGTCCCGGATCCGCCCGGCGGGGTTCGCGTAGGTGTCGGAGGCGGCACCGCGGATCTGCGGCATCACCGCGACCCCGGTCTCGAAGCCGGACATACCGAGCGCGAGCTTGGGGAAGACCAGCAGCGCCACGCCGATCATGGCGAGCGGCGAGGAGTGCGCCGCCCTCGCCGCTTGCCACCAATTGCTCACGTCCACCGGTTTGTTCGCCACGTTCCAGACGGCGTCGGCGAGGACGATCAGGTTCAGCCCGAGGTAGATCGCCACCAGGACGACCGCGATGCCGATCGCCTCCTTGAAGCCCTTCAGGAAGATCGCGCCGAGTCCGGAGATCAGGCCGAGGGTGATCCAGAGGTTGGCACCGTGCAGCCAGTGCGGGGCGAACGGGTTCTCCACCACATGGGCGGAGGCGTCGGCGGCCGACAGAGTGATGGTGATCATGAAGTCGGTGGCCGCGAAACCGAGCAGCACCAGGACGAAGAGCTTCCCCGCCCACCAGGGCAGCAGTCTCTCCAGCATGGCGATCGAGCCCTCGCCGTGCGGGCTCTCGTGCGCCACCCGCCGGTAGACGGGCAGCGCCCCGCCGAGCGTCAGGGCCAGCAGCACCAGGGTGGCGAGAGGGGAGAGCAGCCCGGCGGCCAGCGCGGCGATACCGGGCTGGTAACCGAGTGTGGAGAAGTAGTCCACACCGGTCAGACACATGACCCGCCACCAGGCATGTCCCTTGTGCTCGGCCGGGGGAGTGCCGTGCGGACCGGGGTGCCGCGCCGTCTGCTCGCTCAGCCCCTCCAGCAGCCAGGCGCGCCAGGAACGGGAGGACCCGGCAGCCTTTTCCGGGGTGGGCTCGGCCTGGGTGCCGGTCATGCGGGGTCCCCCTGGCGGACGGTCGGACGACGGAAGGGCAACGGGCGGTGAGCGTTCCCCACATCGTCACCCGGCGCGCCGCCGGGCCCCGGCCGCCGCCCCTTCCCCGGCGTGTCCCCGGGCGGCGGCACCGCCGCCCGGTACCGGGCGCCGTCACGGCGGAGGTCCGCGGCGAGCCGCGGCGCCCGGCCCGGGTGCGTCAGCCGCGTGCCGCGCGCCGCTCGGCGACGGCAGCCGCCAGCTCGCCCAGCAGCCGTTCGGTCTCCTCCCAGCCGACGCAGGCGTCCGTCACGCTCTGTCCGTGGACCAGCGTGTCCAGCGGGCCGGGCTCCTGGCGCCCCGCCAGCAGGAAGCTCTCCAGCATCACCCCGGCGATCCCCTGCTCGCCCGCGGCCACCCGGGCGGCGATCTCCCGTACGACCTCGGCCTGACGCACATGGTCCTTGCCGCTGTTGGCGTGGCTGGCATCCACCACCAGCCGGCCGGGCATGCCCGCGGCGTCCAGCAGCGCGAGCGCCTCGCGGACGTCCTGCGGACCGTAGTTGGGGCCGCCGCGGCCCCCGCGCAGAATCACGTGGCAGTCGGGGTTGCCGGACGTCGAGACGACCGAGCCGTGGCCGTCGCCGTCGATCCCGAAGAACACATGACTGCCCGCGGCGGTGCGACAGCCGTCGACCGCGGACTGCACGTCTCCGTCCGTGGCGTTCTTGAACCCGACCGGCATCGACACCCCCGAGGCCAGCTGCCGGTGCACCTGGCTCTCCGGCGTTCGCGCACCGATGGCGCCCCAGGTCACCGCGTCGGCGATGTACTGCGGACTCGTCGGCTCCAGGAATTCGCAGCCGACCGGAAGCCCCGTGTCGAGTACGTCCAGCAGCACCTGACGGGCGAGGCGCAGCCCCCGCTGCACGTCGTGCGTGCCGTCCAGACCGGGGTCGTTGATGAGTCCCTTCCAGCCCAGCGTCGTCCGCGGCTTCTCGAAGTAGACGCGCATCACGACGCAGAGCTCACCGCGGAGCGGAGCAGTGGCCGCGGCCAGCAGCCGCGCGTACTCCAGGGCCGCGGCGGGGTCGTGGACGGAGCAGGGCCCCACGACGAGCAGGAGCCGGTCGTCCGCTCCGGTGAGCACGTCCCGTACCTCACGCCTGCTCTCGCGGACCAGCGCCACGCGCTCGGCGCCGAGGGGGAGTTCGTCCCGCAGCGCGGAGGGTGGGACGAGCCGCTGGAAGTCGGTGACCCGGAGGTCGCCGGTGTCGGACGTGCCGGTGGACGAGGCGGCGGTGGTGGCGGTGTGCATGGTGCTTCCCGTTTCTGCTGCGGCGGGAGGCCGTCGGCAGTGACGTGTGTGTCACCCGGTACCAGCCCGCCTGTACGACGAAAGGCAGAGACGGATGCGTCTCTGCCTTGCTGGCTCCGGGTGATCGGTGGGTCAGCGCACGTGACCTCCGGCTCCACCCGGAGCCGGCTCATAGCGCCAATACCAACAGTTCACTGCGGACATGGGAGAGACCGTAGCAGAGCGTGCGGACAGCCCGGCAACCCGTCCGGGCGGTCGGTGCCGGAGGACACCTGCGCCTGATGGGCGACGGAAGAGCCGGTCACCCGGTAGCGGGCGGGGCCGTGCGGCGGCCGGTGATCCGGGCCAGCCGCCGGTAGGAGTCCAGCATCGCCGTCCGGTCGTACGTACTGGTCGTCACCAGGAACTCGTCGGCACCGCTGCGCCCGAGGACCTTTTCCAGCCCGTCGGCCACCTCGTCCTCGGTGCCGTGCAGCTGACCGCGCTGGGCCTTCTCGAAGAGCGCCCGTTCCCGCTCGGTCATCCGCCGGCCCGCGATCTGCTCGGCAGGGGCGAGCGGGGGAAACGCGCCGTGCGTACGGGAGTAGGCGGTCGACCACGCCTCGGGCAGCAGGATCCGCCGGGCCTCCTCCGTGGAGGAGGCCACGGCAACGGTGCCGGAGAGCACGACGTACGGCTGCTCGCTCCACGCGGAGGGCCGGAAGGCGTCCCGGTAGCCGTCGACGGCGCGCAGCATTTCGTCCTCGCCCCGCACGGCGGCGATCACCAGCGGCAACCCGGCAGCAGCCGCCACCTGGGCGCCCGCGCCCGTCGCCAGAATGAATGCGGGCAGGTGCAGCCCCTCTGCGGGGTGGGCGTGGACCTGCGGGTGCACGTCCTGCGTGCCGGAGAAATAGCCCTGCAGTTCGGCCACTTGGGCGGCGAAGTGCTCGGCGTCGCCGCGGTCGTGGCCCAGAGCCTTGCGGATGCCGTCGGTGAATCCGACCGACCGCCCCAGGCCCATGTCGATCCGGCCGGGGAAGAGCGACTCCAGCACCCCGAACTGCTCGGCGACGACGAGGGGCTGGTGGTTGGGCAGCATCACCCCGCCCGTACCGACCCGGATCGTCGAGGTGGCGGCGGCGACCGCGGCGGCCAGGACAGTGGGTGCCGAGCCCGCGACGCCCGGCACGCTGTGATGCTCCGAGACCCAGAACCGGTGGTAGCCGAGCGACTCCGCCTGCTGGGCGAAGCGCACCGTGTCGCGCAGCGCCTGCGGGGCGTCGTGCCCCTCGCGGGTGCGGGACCGGTCGAGTACGGAGAACCGGGTCGAGGAGATCACAGAGCTCACGCAGGGTTCAACGCGCGGAGAGCGCGGGCATTCCCCGGCCCGGTCCGGTGCACCCCGGCCGGGGCGGGGGGCAGAGCGGCGCGGGGGGCCAAGGGCCGGTCACTCGCTGTCCTCCAGCCGGAAGCCGACCTTCAGGCCGACTTGGTAGTGCTCGACCTGGCCGTCCACGATCTGGCCGCGCACCTGGGTGACCTCGAACCAGTCGAGGCTCCTGAGCGTTCGGGACGCCCGTCCCAGACCGTTGCGGATGGCCTGGTCGATGCCTTCGTGCGAGGTGCCGACGATCTCCGTCACCCGGTAGGTGTTTCCCGACATGCGCGTCACACTCCTTTGGTCGCCCCACTCCACCGTCCCCCACCCGGCGCGGCTCCGCGAGGCGACCCAGGAGCCTCATGAACATCAGGAATCGCAAGAGTGTGCGTTCAGTGACTTGACCACGACTATTGGTATGTACCAAAATCCAGCCAACCCGTTCAAGCCGTCAGTGCTTCCCCCACGTCGGGTCATGAACTGTCGTGTCCTTACGTCAGAGGTGACCTCCGTGAAGAACCGTCCCGGTCTGTGCTGCACCGTCCTGCTCACCGCCACCGCCCTCAGCGGCTGCGGCTATCTGCCGGGCACCGGCGGTGACACCAGCACGGTCACTGTCTGGCTGATGAAGGGCAGCGCGTCCGACGGCTTCATCCATGACTTCACCCAGCAGTTCGAGAGCGAGCACAAGGACATCAAGCTGGATGTCCGGATCCAGGAGTGGGGCGGCATCGGGGCCAAGGTCACCGCGGCGCTCCAGTCCGGTGACGGCCCCGACCTGATCGAGGTCGGCAACACCCAGGTCGCGATGTACGCGCAGAGCGGCGGTCTGCGCGATCTCACCCTCGAAGCCGTCCGCGACCTCGGAAGCAAGGACTGGCTGCCGGGTCTCGCCGATCCCGGAAGCATCAACGGCGCGCAGTTCGGCATCCCCTGGTACGCCGCCAACCGCGTCGTCATCTACAACAAGGACCTGTTCAAGGACGCCGGGATCACCAAGCCGCCCAAGACCCGCGCGGAGTGGATCCACGACACCGGGCTGCTCAACCAGGGCGGTCGGCAGGGCATCTACCTGGCAGGGCAGGACTGGTACACCCTCTCCGGCTTCATCTGGGACGAGGGCGGCGAACTGGCCGAGGAAGCGGGCGGGAACTACACCGGCGTCCTCGACAGCCCGGCCGCCCTCCGGGCGATGTCCTTCTACAAGGAACTGCAGTCCCTCGGCGACGGGCCGAGGAACGCGGACGAGGCCCACCCGCAGCAGGCCGACGTGTTCGCGGGTGGCGATGTCGCCCAGATCGTCGCGGTGCCCGGCACCGCCCAGACCATCCTGAAGAAGAATCCGGAACTCAAGGGCAAGCTCGGCTTCTTCCCGATTCCGGGGAAGACGGCCGCCAGACCGGCGGCGGTGTTCACCGGCGGATCGGACCTGATCATCCCCGACAAGGCCCATGACGGTGACGCTGCGGTCAAGGTCGTCGAAGCCCTGGCCGGAAAGAAGTGGCAGACCGAACTCGCCCGGACCATGAGCTACGTCCCCAACAAGGCCGGCCTCGCCGGTGTGGTGCAGGGCGAGGAGGGCACCGCCGCGATGGCCGCGGGCGCCGCGCACGGCAGGGCCACCCCGAACTCGCCGCGCTGGGCGGCGGTCGAGGCGGACAACCCGATCAAGCCCTACATGACGGAGGTCCTCACCGGCCAGGACCCCGAGGCGGCTGCGAAGAAGGCATCGAAGCGGCTCACGGACGAGTTGGTGGACCGCTGAGCGACGTGGCTCACGGACGAGTTGGTGGACCGCTGAGCGACGTGGCTCACGGACGGGCTGGTGGATGGTGAGCGACGCGGCTCACGGACGGGCCGGTGGTCCGCTGAGCGACAGGGCGAACCTGCCCCCGGTGTCCGTCCACCAGTGATGCAGCTCCAGCCCGGCAGCGGCGAGTTCCGTACGGACCCCGTCCTGCCGGAACTTGGCGGACACCTCGGTCCGTACCTCCTCGCCCGCCGCGAACGGCACCACCAGATCCAGTTCGGGAATCTTCACGGTGACTGCCCGGCGTGCCCGCAGCCGCATCTCGATCCACTCGTTCTCCCGGTCCCAGAGCGCGACATGGGCGAAGCCGGCCGGATCGAAGTCGGCCCCCAGTTCACGGTTGATGACGCTCAGGACGTTCTTGTTGAACGCGGCGGTCACCCCGGCCGCGTCGTCGTAGGCAGTCACGAGGACCCGCTCGTCCTTCACCAGGTCGGTGCCGAGCAGCAGGCTGTCGCCGGGTTCCAGCAGATCCCGGACGGACCGCAGGAAGGCGGCCCGTTCGGCGGGCAGCAGATTGCCGATGGTGCCGCCGAGGAAGACGACGAGCCGCGGGCCGGGCGCCGCGGGCAGCGCCAGTTCGCGGGTGAAGTCCGCGATCAGCGCGTGCACGGCGAGGGTGGGACGCTCGGCGAGCAGCGCGTCGGCCGCGGCGGTGAGCGCGCTCCCGCTGACGTCCACCGGAACGTAGCTCTCCAGCTCCGGCAGCGCGTCGAGCAGATGCCGGGTCTTCTCCGAGGACCCCGAACCCAGCTCGATCAGGGTGCGTGCCCCGGTGGCCCGTGCGATCCCGTCGGCGCGGGCGAGCAGGATCTCCCGCTCCGCACGCGTCGGGTAGTACTCGGGCAGCGCGGTGATCTCCTCGAAGAGATCACTGCCACGGGCGTCGTAGAACCACTTGGGCGGCAGGGTCTTGGGCGCGCGCGTCAGGCCGTCGAGGACGTCGGCGCGCAGTGCGGCGTCCGTGGCGTCCTCGGGCAGGGTGCGGGTCAGCAGGAACGGACTCACGCCGTGGGCTCCTTGAGGGGGGTCAGCAGGACTTCGGTGCGGGTGGCCACCAGCAGGGTGCGGTCCGGTGCCTCGCGCCAGGCGGGATCGTCGTCGTACGGCTCGGACGCCACCACCGTGCGGTGACCGGGCTCCACGCGGTACCAGAGGGTGTCGCCCCAGGCGGTGGCGATGATCGCATCGCCGTCGGTCAGCAGCAGATTCAGCCGGGAAGCGGGCGCCGCCTCGGCGAGCTCCGTCACGGTGTCGGCGAGGGCCTGCCCCATCGGGTCCCCCTCGCGCAGCCGGTGCAGGACGAGCGCCCAGACCAGCGCGGAGTCGCAACGCGCCTCCAGGGCGAGCAGTTCGGCGACCGGGAGCGAAGCGGCGAGCGGAGCGGCGCTCGCGGGCCAGCCGCTGACCGCGCCGTTGTGACTGAACAGCCAGCGGCCCGCGGCGAACGGCGCCGCCGCGGCCTCCCCGTCGGCGCCCGCCCCGGTGGCGTCGCGCACCGCGGCGAGCAACGCCCGGCTGCGCACCACCCGGGCCAGATCGGCGAAGGAGAGGTCGCCCCAGATCGGCCCGGCGCGGCGGTAGCGGGCGGGGACCGGATCGTCCTGCGCGTACCACCCGACGCCGAATCCGTCCGCGTTGACCGTGCCGTGGCGCTGACGGCGTGGCTCCCAGGACTGGCGCAGCAGCGCGTGTCCGGGTTTCACGAGGACCTCGCCGAGTGGTTCCGCCGGTCCCAGACAGGCGATATGACGGCACATCAGGCATCCTTCGCGGTACGGAAACCGGAGAAGATCTGACGGCGCACCGGCAGGTCCCAGTTGCGGAAGGTGGCCCGGCAGGCCACCTCGCCCACGGCGAAGGCGCCGCCGCGCAGCACCTTGTGGTCCGGGCCGAAGAAGACTTCCGAGTACTCCCGGTAGGGGAAGGCGACGAAGCCGGGATAGGGCAGGAAGTCGCTGGACGTCCACTCCCACACGTCACCGATCAACTGGCGTGCACCGGACGGTGCTCGGCCCTCCGGATAGCTTCCTGCCACGGCGGGGCCGAGGTGCCGCTGGCCGAGATTGGCCCGCTCGGGGGTCGGGTCGGCGTCGCCCCAGGGGTAGCGGTACGACGTGCCGGTCGCGGGGTCGTGCCGGGCGGCCTTCTCCCACTCCTCCTCGGACGGCAGCCGCCGCCCGGCCCAGCGGGCGTACGCGTCCGCCTCGTACCAACTCACGTGCAGCACCGGCTCGTCGAGCGGCACGGGCTCCACCGCGCCGAACCGCCGGCGCAGCCACTGGCCGCCCTCGCGGTGCCAGAAGAGCGGCGCGCCGAGCTCCTGCCCGCGGACCAGGTCCCAGCCCTTCGCCTGCCACCAGCGCTCCTCGCGGTACCCGCCGTCCTCGATGAAGTGCAGGAACGCGCCGTTGGTCACCGGGGTGGTGTCGATATGGAAGGCCGGTACCAGGCGCTGGTGCGCGGGCCGCTCGTTGTCCAGCGCCCACGGCTCCGTCGAGGTGCCCATGGTGAACGGGCCGCCGGGCACCAGGACTTCGCCGGGGAGCCCGGCGGCATCGGTGGACGGCGGCGGGGGAGCGGTGAGCGCGACCGGGCCCCGCCGCAGCTGATGGGTGATCAGCATGGTCTCGTCGTGCTGCTGTTCGTGCTGGGCGATCATGCCGAACGCGAAGGCCGCGTCGACCAGGGGACGGCCGTGCAACGGAGTGTTCTCCAGTACGTCGAGGACCCGGCCGCGTACGTCCGAGGCGTAGCGGCGCGCCTCGGCCGGGGGCAGCAGCGGCAGCGAGGGGCGGGTCGCCCGCGGGTGCTCGAAGGCGTCGTAGACCGAGTCGATCTCCGGGCGCATCGCCTCCCGGCCCGCGACCGCCCGCAGGAGCCACTGCTCCTCCTGGTTGGAGATGTGCGCCAGGTCCCAGACCAGCGGGGACATCAAAGGCGAGTGCTGGGCGGTGAGTTCATCGTCGTCGACACAGTCCGTCAGGGCGCTGGTACGGCTGCGCGCCGTGGTGAGCGCGTCCAGCGCGGTCCGGCGCAGCGCCGTCGGGTCGGCGGTCATCGGCAGTGTTCCTTCCCCTGGTCGGGATCGAGCAGGTCGTCGGCCGGGCAGCGGCCCCGTACGACATAGCGGTCGGCGAACGAGGCGACCGCGTCCTGCACCGCGACGCCGGCGCCGAGCCGGGGGAGTGCCTCCAGCGCGGCGTCGAAGCAGGCCGCGGCTGCCGCCCGCAGTTCCGGGTCGGCGAGTCCGGACCTGGCGGCGGTGACCCAGAGCGGATTGCAGGGGGCGGGAGCCCGACCTGCCGTCTCCGCGAGGGGTTTGACGGCCCGGTACACCGTCTCGGCCGCCGCCGGGTCGTCGAAGAGCGCGGTGGTCACCGCCAGCGGGACGATCCACCCGTCCTCACCGGACTGGGCGTCGATCATGCGCAGTTCGAGATGGCCACGGGGGCGTACCGGAGGGAACAGCGTGGTCAGGTGGTAGTCGAGGTCCTCGCGGGTCGGCGGCCGGGGCAGGCCCGTGCGCAGCCAGTCGCGGAACGACAGGTCCTCCGGCACCGGCCAGGGGCCCTGTTCGGCGCGGATGCACATCACCGGGGCGTCCAGGACGTGCGCCGCCCAGGCCTCCCGCGGCTCCCGGTCGCCGGGCGGCGCCAGGGAGCGGACCGGGTCGAGATCCGCCCACTGGGACTGGCGGGTGGAGAGCCAGCCGGTGCGACGGCGCTGGCGGTGCGGGGAGTTGGCGAACGCGGCCACCAGCACCGCGCCCAGCAGATGGGCCAGCTGCCAGCGCCTGCCATAGCCGAGCGGCCCCGGCTCCGCGTGCCCCGCGTCCAGACAGACCTGGATGGAGGCCGAACCGCACATCATGGCGCGGCCCGCGGTCCCGTTGCGGTCCAGGCAGATCTCCATCGCGTCGTACCGCGGCTCACGCAGCAACCTGCGCGGAGGATGCCAGGGGTCCTGGCCCAGACCGGTCAGCACCAGGTCCGAGCCGCGCAACGAGGCGCGAACGGCGTCCAGATCCGCGGAGACGGACTCGATGCACTGTGTCAGGGAAGCGGCGGGAAGCGAGCTGAGCTCCAGCTGGCCGCCGGGTTCGAACGTGAGAGCCGAAGAGAGAGGCAGCGCCCGCACCGCGGTGTACGCCTGCTCGATCCGGGCCTCGGACAGAGGGATGTGTGGCCGGTACCGGTCGTGGACGAGCCATTCGAGCTCGACACCGACGGTCCGGGGCGGGCCCGTCTTGAAGCAGATACATCGAAGCAGATGCTCCGCGTCCGCTTCGGTGAGCAGGGGTGGGGGCATGATCGGCTCCTCGTTCCGAAGACACCTTCCGGCGTCCTCCGGTCGCCTTTCGGAGAACGCTCCGTTCCACCTAAGCCACTGTCGATCGTCCGCACAAGTGCGCCCCGGGAGACCGGATCGTTCACGGGTCCACGGTGCCCGACAGGGCCCCACCCGGCCACCCGGGTGCGGCCCTCGGTGCGATCACGCAGGTCAGCGCCAGCCGTAGCGCTCCCTGAGTCGTTCCACGACGGCGTCGAACCGCGGCCGGTCGAGCGCGCACGCCTCACGCCGCATTCCGTCCTCGTACACCCGCAGGACCCGGTCCAGGTCGACCCAGGACTCCCGGCCCTCGCGGTCCCAGGGCCCGGCCCCGATCGCCAGCCACTCCCGGTCGCGGTCGTGCGGCTTGCTGGAGAGGCGTACCGCGAGCAGGGTGCCGGCCTCCTCCCTGGCCACCACCAGGACCGGACGGTCCTTGCCGCGGCCGTCGTTCTCCTCGTACGGCACGAAGGCCCAGACGATCTCGCCGGGGTCGGGAGCGCCGTCACGGTCGGGGGCGTAGGAGGTCCGGACGGGGCCGATGTCGCGGGGCTCGGCCTCGGTCGTGGCGGTCGGGCCGGAGCTGCCCGGCAGATCGGTGCGGTCACCCTGATACGTAGTCATCCGGGTCACGTGAGAGCCTGGACGGACCACTCCGCGGGGCGGGACCTCCGACCGGGCTCCAGGCTCGGGCCATGCCCCTGCCGCGTACCTCCCGTCGGGCGCTCCGCCCGGTGTCCGCCCTGGTGTCCCTGCTGCTTGCCGCCCTGCCCGCGACCACGGCGCTCTCGCCCCCGCCGGACGCCCCGGCCGCCGGACCGGTACCCCGTACGGCGTCGGCCTGGCTCCCGTACTGGGACCGGGAGAACGCCTACCGGGACGCGCTGCGCCACGCCGGCCAACTGCACACCGTGAGCCCCTTCTGGTACAGGACCGCGGCGGCCGACCGCATCGAGGGCCACCCGGGCGCCGGTGACGCCCGGATCGTCGCGGGGCTGCACCGGGCCGGGATCGACGTGGTGCCCACCGTCATGGACATGGACACGATGAAGCCGGGCGAGCTGGCGGCGATCCTCACCACGCCCGGCCTGCGCTCGGCACAGATCAGCACGCTGGTGCGGCTCGCGAACAGCCACGGATACGACGGCGTCGACCTCGACTACGAGACCATCGCCCCGACGCCCGATGCCGCGTACCGGAAGGTGCGTGCCGCCTTTGCGGAGTTCGTGACCGAGCTCTGCGCCGCCCTCCACGCGAGGCACAAGCAGTGCGTCGTCACGGTCTCGCCGCAGACCGCCACCACCGGCCGCATCTGGGACTACGCCGCGATCGGCCGCGCCGCCGACCGGATGCGGATCATGGCGTACGACCTCCACTGGTCGGGCGGGGAACCCGGACCCGTGTCCGGCACCGGCTGGTACGACCGGATCCTGCGGCGGGCCACGGCGCTGGTGGCACCCGCGAAGATCGAGATGGCGTTGCCCGCGTACGGATGGGACTGGCGCGCCGACGGCACCCGCCCGGCGCGCCACGTGACGTGGAAGGAGGCGGAGGCGCTGCGCCGCAAGGTGGGCGCGCCCTACGCGCTGGACCCGGCCTCCGGCACTCCGCACTTCACGTACGACGAAGGGCCGGTGTCCAGGACGGTCTGGTACGAGGACGCCCGCGGGATCGGTGTGCAGCTGGCCCCGCTCCGGAAGTACGGGGTGCGCAACACTTCGCTCTGGGCCCTCGGGTTCGAGGACCCCGGCCTGTGGAAGGTGCTCGCACGGGGCTGACCGGGCGGACGGGGTTCCGCTTCCCCGCGGGTTCCCGTCCGGTGCCCCGTTGACAGGGGCCGGAGTTGGACAGACACTCGGGCAGCAGCCATTCATGAACAATAGTTCACTGGGCGAACAGTGCGCGTGGGAGAGATTCGATGAGTATCCGCGACGTCTACATCGTCGACGCAGTCCGTACGCCGGTCGGGAAGTTCGGAGGGGCGCTCTCCGCGGTACGTCCCGACGACCTCGCGGCCCATGTCGTCAAGGCGCTCGTGGACCGAACCCCGGACCTCGACCCGTCGCGCATCGACGACGTGTACTTCGGCGATGCCAACGGCGCGGGCGAGGACAACCGCGACGTGGCCAGAATGGCCGTACTCCTGGCCGGACTTCCGGTCTCCGTGCCCGGTGTCACCGTCAACCGGCTGTGCGGCTCCGGGCTCGAAGCCGTCATCCAGGCGGCCCGCGCCATCGCGCTCGGCGACGCGTCCGTGGCCGTCGCGGGCGGGGTCGAATCCATGTCCCGGGCGCCCTGGGTGGTCCAGAAACCCGAACGCGCCTTCCCGGCCGGACACCAGCAGATGCACTCCACGACGCTGGGCTGGCGGATGACCAACCCGCGGATGCCGCAGGAGTGGACCGTCGCCCTCGGGGAGGGCGCCGAACTCGTCGCCGACAGACACGGCATCACCCGCGCCCAGCAGGACGCCTTCGCGCTGGCCAGCCACGGCAAGGCAGCCGCCGCCTGGGACGCGGGCCTCTACGACGGTGAGGTCGTCCCGTACGACGGCGCCACTCTGTCGCGCGACGAGTGCATCCGCGCGGGGTCGAGCATGGACGCCCTCGCCGGGCTGAAGCCCGTCTTCCGCGCGGGAGGCACGGTCACCGCGGGCAACGCCTCCCCGCTCAACGACGGCGCGGCGGCGCTGCTGCTCGTCGACGACGAAGGGCTGCGGGCCACCGGCCGTGAACCCCTCGCCCGCATCCGGGCGTCGGCAGTCACCGGAATCGAGCCGCAGCTCTTCGGGCTCGGCCCGGTGGAAGCGGTCCGGCGGGCCCTGGCGAAGGCGGGCAAGGGTTTCGGTGACCTCGCCACCTTCGAACTGAACGAGGCGTTCGCCGCGCAGGCGCTCGGCTGCCTCGCGGAGTGGCCGGAACTCGACCCGGCCCTCGTCAACCCGCGCGGCGGCGCCATCGCCATCGGCCATCCGCTCGGCGCCTCGGGTGCGCGGCTCGCCGGATCCGTGGCGCACCAACTGGCCGCCGCCGGTTCCGGAACGGGACTCGCCGCGCTGTGCATCGGCGTCGGCCAGGGCCTCGCGCTCGTACTCGAACGCTGACGGCCGGGGTCGGACCGCACCGAACTCGCGTCGAAGCGGCCGGACTTGGGGTCGGGCGCAGGTGCGTGAGGGCGTTCCTTCCCCGGGCCGACCTTCCCCGGACGGACTGGTTACGATGCTGCACGCGGGCGCATCGGCAGCGTGTTCGATCCGGGCGGGTTCTGCGCGCCTGCGCAGCGCTGATGACCCGCCGTCCGAGCCACGAATGATCCGCTACCGAGCTGTCATTGAGCCGCTGGAGATGTGCGATGCCCCTGCTCGACCCCAAGACCTGGCAGCCCCGGAAGCTCAGCGGCGATGAATCCCCCGTCATCGAGCCCGCCACCGGGGAGACCCTCGCCACGGTCGTCCTCGCCACCGCCGAGGACGTCGCCCCGGCCGCCGAGGCCGCGCACCTCGCGCAGGGTGCCTGGGCGCGAACCCCGCACTTCCTGCGCGCCGCTGTCCTGCGCAAGGCCGGTGACCTCTTCACCGCACACGCCGAGGAACTGAGCGAGTGGCTGGTCCGCGAATCCGGCTCGATCCCCGGCAAAGCCGCCTTCGAGCTGCACGTCGCGGCGCAGGAGTGCTACGAGGCCGCGGCTCTCGCCTCCCGGCCCACCGGCCAGGTGCTGCCCAGCGAGGAACCGCGTCTCTCCTACACGCGGCGGGTCCCGGTCGGGGTCGTCGGTGTCATCGCACCGTTCAACGCACCGCTGATCCTCTCCATCCGGTCCGTCGCCCCCGCCCTGGCCACCGGCAACGCCGTACTGCTCAAGCCCGACCCGCGCACCGCCGTCTGCGGGGGAATCTCCCTCGGTGCGGTCTTCGCCGAGGCCGGTGTGCCCGAAGGGCTGCTGCAGATCCTGCCCGGCGGCGCCGAAGCAGGCCAGGCGCTGATCGCCGACCCCCGTGTCCCGGTCATCTCCTTCACCGGCTCCACCGCGGCGGGCCGGGCGGTGGGCGCCGCTGCGGGCCGGCTGCTCAAGCGGGTGCACCTGGAACTGGGCGGCAACTCGGCCCTCGTCGTACTGGAGGACGCAGACATCGAGGCGGCCGTCGCCCAGGCGTCCTGGGGTTCCTTCTTCCACCAGGGCCAGATCTGCATGACCACCGGACGCCACCTCGTCCACGCGTCGCTGTACGAGGAGTACGTGGAGCGGCTGGCGGCCAGGGCCGAATCGCTCGCCGTCGGCGACCCCTACCGCGAGCAGGTGCACCTGGGCCCGGTCATCGACAGGGCCCAGCTCGGGAAGATCCACGAACTGGTACGGGCGAGCACGGCCCGTGGCGCCGAACTCGCCGCCGGAGGCACCCACCAGGACCTCTTCTACCGGCCCACCGTGCTCGCGGGCGCCGACGACCACACGCCCGCATACACGGAGGAGGTGTTCGGGCCCGTGGCACCCGTGCGCTCCTTCGCCACCCTCGACGAGGCCGCGTCCCTGGCCGCCGCAGGCCCGTACGGTCTCTCCCTGTCCGTCATCACCAGGGACACCGCACTCGGTCTGGAACTGGCGGAACGCATCCCCACCGGGATCGCCCACATCAACGACCAGACGGTCAACGACGAGGCGGTCGCACCCTTCGGCGGAGTGGCGGCCTCGGGGACGGGAGCGCGATTCGGAGGTGAGGCCAATCTGGACGCCTTCACCGAACTGCGCTGGACCACCGTCCGCCGGGAGCCGCCCGGCCATCCCTTCTAGGACCTGCCGGCCGGTCTCCGCCGGGCCCCCGACGGAGACCTGACGTCACGCGTTCTTCGCGTCCTCCACCGACTTGCGGACCTCGTCCATGTCCAGCGCGCGCGCCTGGCCGATCACATCCTCCAGAGCGGCTTCCGGCAGCGCGCCGGGCTGGGAGAAGACCGCGACATTGTCACGCACGATCATCAGCGTGGGGATGGACCGGATCTCGAAGGCCGCGGCCAGTTCCTGCTGCGCCTCCGTGTCGACCTTGGCGAAGACCAGATCGGCATGCCGCTCCGAAGCACCCTCGTAGACAGGGGCGAACTGACGGCACGGTCCGCACCAGGAAGCCCAGAAATCGATGAGGACGAAATCGTTGTCGCTGACGACGTCGTCGAAGTTTTCCTTGGTGAGTTCCACCGTGCTCATACTGTGCCCGCTTTCTCTGACTGACCGGTGTATTCGCCCGCGTCAACCGTCGCGTCCGCTGTCGTATTCCGACTGCCCATGTGGCCGCCCCGCACACCCCGTATCAAACTGGCTTGCATGACGGATCGCATGGAAGACAGGGCGTACGACGTGGTGGTCCTCGGCGCGGGCCCGGTCGGCGAGAACGTGGCGGACCGGGCCAGAGCCGCGGGGCTCAGCGCGGCGGTGGTCGAGAGCGAACTTGTCGGTGGTGAGTGTTCCTACTGGGCCTGCATGCCCAGCAAGGCGCTGCTGCGCCCGATGACCGCGCGCGCCGACGCACGGAAGGTTCCCGGACTGCGCGAGGCCGTCCAGGGCCCGCTCGACGTACCGGCCGTGCTCGCCCATCGTGACGCGTACGCCTCGCACTGGAAGGACGCCGGCCAGGTCGCCTGGCTGGACGCCATCGGAGCCGACCTCTACCGCGGACACGGGCGTCTGCAGGGCAAGAAGACGGTCGCCGTGACCGCCCCCGACGGCGGAGAACAGGTACTGACCGCACGGCACGCGGTGGCCGTGTGCACCGGCTCCCGGGCAGTCGTGCCGGACCTTCCCGGACTCGCGGACGCCCGGCCGTGGACCAGCCGCGAGGCGACCAGCGCCCAGGCCGTGCCCGGACGGCTGGTGGTCGTCGGAGGGGGAGTGGTGGGCGTCGAGATGGCCGCCGCCTGGCAGGCTCTCGGCTCCCGGGTGACCATGCTGGTGCGCGGCGGCGGACTGCTGCCGCGGATGGAGCCCTTCGCCGGTGAACTGGTCGGCGCGGCGCTCACCGAAGCGGGCGTGGACATCCGTACCGGTACGTCCGCCGCGTCCGTCCAACGGGACAACGGGCCGGTGACCGTGGTGCTGGAGAGCGGCGAACGGATCGAGGCCGATGAAATCCTGATCGCCACCGGCCGGGCCCCACGCTCCGAGGACATCGGCCTGGACACGGTGGGCCTGGAAGCGGGTTCCTGGCTGGCCGTGGACGACAGCTGCCGGGTGGAGGGCAGTGACTGGCTCTACGCCGTCGGAGACGTCAACCACCGGGCGCTCCTCACCCATCAGGGCAAGTACCAGGCCCGCATCGCCGGTGCGGCGATCACCGCGCGGGCCCAGGGCGTCCCCCTCCTGGAGACGGACCGCTGGGGAGCCCACTCCGCCACCGCCGACCACGCCGCGGTGTCCCAGGTGGTCTTCACCGACCCGGAGGCGGCCTCGGCCGGGCTGACCCTGGCCGAGGCGGAGAGCGCGGGCCTGCGCGTCCGGGGCGTCGACTACGACATGTCGGGGGTGGCCGGAGCGGGGCTGTACGCGGACGGCTACCGAGGACACGCCCGGATGGTCGTCGACCTGGACCGGGAGGTGATCGTCGGCGCGACCTTCGTGGGCCCGGGAGTCGGCGAACTGCTCCACTCGGCGACGGTGGCGATCGCGGGCGAGGTACGGGTCGACCGGCTGTGGCACGCGGTGCCCGCGTATCCGACGATCAGCGAGGTATGGCTGCGGCTGCTGGAGACCTACCGCGGATGAACCGTACGGGGGGCGACAACTCAGGGCGAGCATCTTCACGCTGAAGGTTGACGAACTATGAGCCAACGGGTCGCTGCGCATTCTCGTACAGATGAGTGTACGGACGGGCTTCACCGGGAAGTCGCCAAATTCGTGACGGTCGGGGCCGCGGGAGTTGCCGTCAATCTCGTGGTGTTCAATCTGGCCCGCCATTTCGCCCATCTGCAGGTGATCCGGGCCGGAGTCGTCGCGACCGTGGTCGCGATCGCCTTCAACTACGTGGGATTCAAATACTTCACCTACCGGCACAGAGGAAGGCAGCAGCGTACGCGGGAGATCGCCCTCTTCGTCTTCTTCAGCCTGATCGGGCTGGTCATCGAGAACGGCATTCTCTACATGGCGACGTACGGCTTCGGCTGGGACAGTACGTTGCAGAGCAATATCTTCAAGTTCCTCGGTATCGGTGTCGCCACGCTCTTCCGCTTCTGGTCCTACCGGACCTGGGTGTTCAAGGCGCTGCCGAAGAGCGAGGGCGCGGATTCGGTTCCGGCCGATGCCCGTGGCGGGGACGCCCGAAGGCGATTAGGACCTGTCCGGCCGATCTTCGCCGGGCCCGGGGCGTCTGATACGGCACCTCGCCGCGTTGCCGAAGTGCCCACAGGAAACCACCCTGCGGACACTTCGGCGCCTTGCGATGCACCGCACCAGACGCCCCGGGCTGACCCGACAAGACCGGCCGGGCAGGTCCTGGGACCTGCCCGGCCCGGAGCGAGCCGAATGCGTGGGCAACTCGTCGGACCTACGGCAGAGGTGAGCTGTGCCCGCTGATCCCGCGACGCATCCGCCGCTGTCCCCGCCCCGGGGACACGCGCCCCCTCCGTTCCACCGGCTGGCCGGGGCGCTGCGCAGGGCGGCTCCGGCGCTCCTGCTCTACGTGGTGGTGCGGCTCGCAGGCATTGTCGTGGTGGCGATCGTCGCCCACCACACGGGCCGGTCGATGTGGTCGGCGCTCGGCAATTCCTGGGACAGCCGGTGGTACGCGGGCATCGCCCAGCACGGTTACGGCACCACGCGCCCCTCGCGGATCCCCGGCATCGTCCGCAGCGACCTCGCCTTCTTCCCGCTCTTCCCCGGCCTCGAACGGGCTGTCACGGCGCTCGTCCCGGTCAGCCTGGTCGTCGCCGGACTGACGGTGGCCTGGGTCTCGGCCGTGTTCGCGGCCTGGGGCATCCACGCCGTCGGTGAGCGGCTCTACGGCCGCCGGGCAGCCACCATGCTCGTCCTGCTCTACGCGGTGCTTCCGCACGCCGTCGTCATGACCATGGCCTACAGCGAGCCGCTGATGACCGCGCTGGCCGCGTGGTCGCTCTACGCCCTGCTCACCCGCCGCTGGCTGTGGGCGGGCTCCCTCGCCCTGCTCGCCGGGCTCGCCCGGCCCAGCGGCATCGCCGTTGCCGCTGCCGTGCTCAGCGCGGCGCTGATCGTGCTGTGGCAACGGGAGGGTGCCCGGCGCGACTGGCGGATCTGGACCGGCGCCCTCCTCGCGCCGCTCGGCTGGCTCGGCTACGTCGCCTGGGTGGGCACCCGCTCCGGCGGACCGCTCGGCTATTTCCGGATCCAGCGCGAGTGGGGCTCCCGCTTCGATTTCGGCCGGAGCGAACTGGACTTCATCCGGCGGCTCGTCACCGACGAGGGCGGGACTCCCCATCTGGCCTACTACATGGGCGTGGCCGGAGTCCTCGTCGCGGTACCGGCGCTCGTCCTGCTCATTCTCGACCGCCCGCCGCTTCCCCTGCTCATCTACACGCTCGTGCTCTTCGTGCTCGCGGTCGGCGGCTCGCACTACTACTCCTCCAGACCGCGATTCCTGCTCCCCGCCTTTCCTTTGCTGTTTCCCGCCGCACGGGCCATGGCGAAAGCCAGGCCGCGTACGGTCGCTGTTCTGACGGGCAGCCTGACGGTACTTTCGCTGACGTACGGCGAGTACCTGCTGTTGTTCTCCACCACCGCCCCGTGAGCGATATCGGCCGCTGATCCGGCGTCCGGCCGCACCCGGCTGCCCGTCATGGCTTGCGGAGGAGCCACCGCCGAAGTCGAATGGGCACACCGGCGAGAGCTTCGGTGATTCGGTATCAGTCCGCGGCCCGTCCCCTTGCTTTCGGCCGCACTGCTCGGCCCGGACCGTCTGGAGGCAGATGTTCATGGCAAAAGGCCTGAAGAGAACGGGTCTGGTCAAAGAGCTGTCCGCGGAATTCGCGGGCACGTTCATCCTCATCCTTTTCGGGGCGGGAGTCGTCGCCCAGGTGGTCGCGGCGGGTCTCGGAGACCACGACAGCATCGCCTGGGCCTGGGGCCTGGGTGTCACCTTCGGCGTCTATGTCGCGGGCCGGATCAGCGGCGCCCACATCAACCCCGCGGTCACGCTCGCCTTCGCCGTCTTCAGGGGATTCTCCTGGCGCAAGGTCGTTCCCTTTGTGACAGCGCAGACCGCCGGTGCGTTCGCCGCCGCTCTGCTGGTCCGCTGGAACTACACGGAGGTGCTGGCGAAGTTCGACCCCGGGCACACTCTGAAGACACAGTTCGTCTTCTCCACGCTGCCGGGGAACGGAACCCTGCCGGTGAGTGAATGGGGCGCCCTGCGCGACCAGATCATCGGTACCGCGATCCTGCTCTTCGTGCTCTTCGCACTGACCGACGCACTGAACGACCCGCCCCTCGCCAACCTGGGACCGCTGCTCATCGGGCTGCTCATCGTGGCGATCGGCATGGCGTTCGGCGCCGACGCCGGATACGCCATCAACCCCGCACGTGACCTCGGACCCCGGTTCGCGAGCTTCATCACCGGGTACCGGGGCGCCTGGCGGGACCAGTACGGCAATCTCTACTTCTGGGTCCCCATCGTCGGCCCGCTGATCGGTGGTGTGCTCGGGGCCGCGGTGTACAAGTTCCTGATCGGGCGCTATCTCCCCGGGCTCAAGGGGCAGGAGGCCGGCAGGATCCCGACTGCTGACAACTGACCTCCCGGCAGTGACGAGCACCCGGCCACGGTGCCCGCCGCGCAGCGCGCGGTGCACCACGGCCGGGTGCTCGTCACGAAGGGTGTGAGGGCCCTCAGGCAGGGGTGTTCCACTGCTGGTTGGCGCTGCCCTGGCAGGTGTACACGATCAGCTCGGTGCCGTCGGCGCTGCCGCCGCCCGAGGCGTCGAGACACTTCCCCGATCCCGTGTTGACCAGGGTGTTCCCCGTGCGCTTCCACTGCTGGGCGGTGGAACCGTCACAGGACTTGAGCTGGACGTCCGTGCCGCTGACGGCCATGCACTTGAAGAACGCGTGCACCGTGCCGTCACCGGCGAGTACCCAGTTCTGCATGTCGCCGCCGCTGCACGTCCACAGCTCCAGCGGGGTGCCGTCGGCGCTGTTGCCGCCCGTGATGTCGACGCACTTGCCGCCCGTGCCGGTGATGGACCCCGACGACGAGTTGCCGATGCCGTCCTGGTGAACACTGCCGCCACTGGGTGTGGTCACCGCGGCGTACGGGTCGCAGGTGCCGCTCTTCGACGTGCCGCTGACGGAGGCCGTGACGCCGCCACCGCTGGTCGACGTTCCGGTGGGCAGATCGAAACGGGCCTGGGAGAAGGGCTCGTCCTGGCAGGTCGCGGCGTTGTTGTTCCAGTCGAAGTACTCCACCCAGTCGGTCATCCCGCCCGCGGCCACCTGCGCGCCCGAACCGATCTGAAGGCTGCCGAGGATGAACGAGGTCCCGGCCGTGGTGTCGGAGATCGTCGCCTGGTACCAGCCGTCGGTTGCGGCGGGCTCGATGTGGTACGCGTAACGGTGCCCGGCCGTGAACTTCTGCTCGGAGCGGCAGGTGTATCCGGTGCCGCTCTCGTCGAAGGTCTGGCAGTACGTACCTGCCGAGCCGGCCTTGGCGGCGGTGGAGCCCCAGAGCGAGAACAGGAACATTCCGTTCCCGGTGCGCCAGCGCTGTTGTCCGATGTATCCGCCGACTCCATTGGTGAAGCCGAACTGGTGCGACCAGAAGACATTGCCACGCCCGGGGTCGGACTGCACGGTCGTGGCGAAGGTGACATCCGTGAGGGAAGTGGTCCCGGACGGGAAGCCGTAGTTGGTGTAGGTGCCGGGGGTCGAACCGCCTGCCTGAGCGGGCCCGGCCAAGCCCAGACAGGCGGCGAGCGCGAGTACGGCGATGGTGCAGAGTGCTTTGACACGGAGCACGGTGTCTCCTCCGTCGAACGTGGATGATGGCATGTTCACGTCGAGAGTGGTCTCTCGGGGAGCCGTCGCGGGATGGACTTTCCGAACGGGCAGATGGACTCTTCTCATTCGACACCCCGACGGTGGGCGGGAGTTGAGAGGCTGCATTCCGTAGAACATCCGATGAATACGGAACAGGAACCCGCGTCTCACGCTCACTGACACCGGAGGACCCGCCCATGGCTCTCAGCCGCCGCCTCTTCGTCACCGCACTCGCCGCAGTCTCCACCACGGCCGGTACGTCCCTGCTCGGCCCGGACGCCTGGGCTGCGGCCCGGGTCCGCTCCGTACCTGTCGAACCGGGCTACCGGATCCCGGTCGGCCCGGACGACACACCGGACCAACTCGTCGCCAAGGCGGCCCGACTCCGCCCGACGGAGCGTCAGATAGCTTGGCAGCGCCTGGAGAAGACGGCCTTCCTGCACTTCGGGGTGAACACCTTCACCGGCCTCGAATGGGGCACCGGCGACGAGGACCCCGATGTGTTCCAGCCGGTCGGACTCGACACCGACCAGTGGGCACGGGCGCTGCGGGACGGCGGCTTCGAGCTGGCCATCCTCACCGTCAAGCACCACGACGGCTTCGTCCTCTACCCCTCCCGCTACACGGAACACAGCGTCGCCTCCAGCAGCTGGCGCAGCGGCGGGGGTGACGTACTGCGCTCCTTCGCCGACTCCATGCGGGCCCACGGGATCAAGGTCGGCGTCTACATCTCCCCGGCCGACGAGAACCAGTACCTGCACGGCGTCTACGCCAACGGCAGCGCCCGCACCACCCGCACGGTCCCCGCCCTCGTCGACGGGGACGACCGGGCAGGAAAGAAGCTGCGGACCTTCGAGCTCCAGGCCACCGACTACGGCGCCCACATGCTCAACCAGCTCTACGAAGTACTCACCGAGTACGGGCCGGTCGACGAGGTCTGGTTCGACGGAGCACAGGGCCGGATCCCCCCGGAGAAGGTCGAGCGCTACGACTGGGACAGCTGGTACGAGGTCGTCCGCGCCCTCGCCCCCGGCGCCTCCATCGCGGTGTCCGGCCCCGACGTGCGCTGGGTCGGCAACGAGGGCGGGCTGGCACGCGAGAACGAGTGGAGCACCATCCCGGTGGCGGAGACGGACTACGGCCGCACCGACTACGCCCTCGCCTACGACGCCCCCGACCAGGGCAGCCGTGACGCGCTCGCCGCGTCGCGGTCCGTGGCGCAGTACCTTCAGTGGTGGCCGGCCGAGTGCGATGTCTCCATCAGGCCCGGCTGGTTCTACCACGCGGACCAGCAGCCCAAGACGGTCGAGCAGCTCACCGACATCTACATGAGATCGGTCGGCCGCAACTCCGTCCTGCTGCTGAACATCCCACCGGACCAGCAGGGCCAACTCCCCGCAGCGGACGTCGCCGTGCTGCGGGCCTTCCACGAGCGCATCGGCAGCGAACTGCCCGAGGACCTCGCGCACCGGACGCGGGCCTGGGGCGACGGGCGCTCCCCGGCCCGCGCGGTCGACGGGGACCCGGACACCGCATGGACCGCGCCCGCCGCGTCGAAGGGCACCCTGTACGTGGACCTCGGCCGTTCCCGCGAGGTCGACCGGATCCGCCTCGCCGAGGACATCCACCACGGTCAGCAGGTCGAACAGGTCGTCGTCGAGGCCCGTACGGCACAGGGGTGGACGCAGATCGCCGAAGTCGGGACCATCGGCGCGAACCGCATCGTCCTGCTGCCCGCCCCGGTCACCGCCCAGCAGTGGCGGCTGCGCGTGACGGGCTCCCGACTGCCCGCGCACATCGCTGAGTTCGGCCTCTACCGCTCGCAGGTCTGAACAGCCGGACGCCGCACCTCCAGAGGGGCCCTGAGCAGTGCCACGGCCCACGCCGTCCGTCCGGCGTGGGCCGTCGCTCTGCCCTCAGCGAATCTGCTGCGGGCCGAGAAAGCCGAGGTGGACGCCCGATCGGACCGAGAGTGGTGAGGAGCGCGGCAACGGCAGCCGCACCACCACAAGGAGGACCGATGCGCACTCTCATCACCGGCGCGGACCCCGCACCCGCCCCGCGGGCGAGCGAGGAAGACACCCCCGCGACACGGTTCGACGACCATCTGGCCGCGCAACTTCTCATGCAGCGGATCGTCTTCCTCGGCACCCAGGTCGACGAGGTCTCCGCGAACCGGGTCTGCGCCCAGCTCCTGCTCCTCTCGGCGGAGGACCCGCGGAGCGACATCAGCCTGTACATCAACAGCCCCGGCGGCTCGGTGACAGCCGGGCTGGCGATCTACGACACGATGCGGCTGATCCCGAACGACGTCTCCACCCTCGCGATGGGATTCGCCGCGAGCATGGGCCAGTTCCTGCTCACGGTCGGGGAGCCCGGGAAGCGCTTCGCGCTGCCGAACGCGCGGATCATGATGCACCAGCCGTCGGCCGGGATCGGCGGGACGGCCGCCGACATCGCGATCCAGGCGGAGAACCTCGAATTCACCAAGAAGGCCATCGAACGGATCACGGCCGAGCACACCGGCCAGAACGAGGAGACGATCTCCCGGGACGGTGACCGCGACCGGTGGTTCACGGCCGAGCAGGCCAAGGAGTACGGAATGGTCGACCATGTCGTCGAGTCGCTGGACGACGTCCGGCCGGCCGGTACGCAGCGACGGATCGGACTCTGACATGAGCCAGTACACGATTCCCACGGTCGTCGAACGGACCGCGCAGGGCGAGCGGGCGTACGACATCTACAGCCGGCTGCTCTCCGAGCGGATCATCTTCCTCGGCACCGAGATCGACGACGGCGTCGCGAACGTGGTGATCGCGCAACTCCTCCACCTGGAGTCGTCGAGCCCCGACACGGAGATCGCGATCTACATCAACTCGCCCGGCGGATCCGTCACTTCGCTCATGGCGATCTACGACACGATGACCTTCATCACCTCACCCGTCTCGACGTTCTGTGTCGGGCAGGCGGCCTCGACCGCTGCGGTACTCCTGGCCGGGGGAGACCCGGGACGGCGCTTCGTCCTGGACCACGCCAGGGTGCTGCTGGGACAGCCGGCGAGCGGCGGTCAGCAGGGGACGGTCTCGGACCTCAGCCTGCGGGCCAAGGAGATGCTCCGGATCCGCTCCGAGATCGAGGACGTCCTGGCCCGGCACACCCACCACGACATCGCGACACTCCGCGCGGACATGGACCGGGACAAGGTCTTCACCGCGCACGATGCCGTGGCGTACGGCCTCGCCGACCAGGTCCTCAGCCGGCGCGCCGGAGGGCGATTCTGAGACGCGGCGCCGGCCGGGGCTCCGGGAGGGGCGCGGTCAGGCGGCCAGGCGCACGTTCCCCTGCCGGGACACGGCGGACGGTCCGGCGTAACGGCTGCTCAGCCGCGTCACGGAGGTCACGGAGGTCACGGCGCCGTCCCGGCCGCCCGAAGCGAGAGCGCGTCCGGAACTGCGGCCGGGCGCCGAGGTAACAGGGGCCGGGGCGGTGCGGGGCCCGGCGTGTCCCGGCCGGGCGGGACCGGTGAGGCGGGCCAGCTCGCGCTGGCCCAGGGCGAGGAGGTCACCGAGTCCCAGCCCGAGGGCGCGGGCCGCAGCCGCGAGGACTTCGGACGAGGCCTCCTTGCGCCCGCGCTCCAACTCGGAGAGGTACGGCATCGAGATCCGGGCCGCGTCGGCCACATCCTTCAGCGTGCGTTCCTGGGCGAGACGCTCGCGACGCAGGACGTCACCCACGACGTCACGCCACAGCGGCTCCTTGGCCTCGGAGGGCGGCACCGGCGCGGCGGCGACAACCGGGCGCAGAGGAAGGACGCGGGCTTGGTTCGACGCGTGGCTGCTCACTCCTCCAGACTAGGAGCGATGTGCCCGGCAGGGCGACAGCAGCGTTCTGCCCTCGGCGAATTCGCCCCGAGCCCCGCCCCGCCCCGGCCTCAGACCGAGGGTCCGGCGACCTTCGCGACGAAGCCGTTGAGGTTGTCCATGGTGCGGGTCACCCTCTCTTCCAGAGTGAGTGTCTCCTCGTAACGGCCCGCCCGGAGTTTGGGCTGCCGCTTGCCGCGGATGTACAGCGAGCACGCGAGGTCCTCGCAGAGGTAGATGCCCACGGAGTTGCCCTCCCGCCCCCGTTTACCCGCCAGGGGTGCCACGAGAAGGTTCACACCGGACGAGGCGTGGCTGGTCAGGCAGACCTGGCAGATGCTGGACTTCACGGCGCTGGCCGACTTGGCTCCGGGGACCCGGAAGGTCACGCCGATCGGGCCGGATTCCCGAGGTACGACGACATGGGCCCGCAACGGGGCTCCAGGATCGACCCAGCCGAGGAAGTCCAGGTCCGGCCACGGCAACTCGCCGAAGTCGAGAGGGAGCCGAAGCCGGCTTGCCTCGCCCTTCGTGCAGTTGACGAACGACGAGCGGATCTGATTCTCACTGAGCGGTTCCACGAGCGGGACCATACAGGGCGTCCCCGACACGGACATCCGCATTTCTCCGCGCCCACCGGGAACCGGCCGCCGCACCACCGGACGGCGCTGAGCGGCCCCGCGCGAAACAGAACCTCGGCCCCGTCAGCAGGACCGGAAGACGTAACCCTTCCGACCGGCACGGCGCACATCGATGTCACGGTTCACGACGGACAGCTTCGACCCCCACGCGGAACAGCTCTTGTCGAAGTCGCTCCTGCTGTACTCGATGACGAACACGCGATCGGCGTAGGCCTTGGCGTACGTGCCGCATTCGTCGTAGTGACCGCATTCCTCCGCCACGGCGAAGTCGAATCCGATCCCGGCGTGCTCGGAGGTGAGATCGGCGGTGTTCTTCTGGCCGATCGCGAGCCCGGCGCTGTGCGCACGCCGGGCCAGCAGCCTGGCGAAGGCAGCGTTGTCCGCCCGGGACAGCCCGCCCTCCGCGCGCTCGTACGAGTCGAGATTGTCCGGCTCGACGGCTTGGAAGCCGTGCGCCGCGCAGCCGTCGATCCAACCACCCACGATCTCCGCGAGCTGGGCGCGGTGGGCGGCCGTCGAGGTGTCCAGCAGCGCCTCGTCCCAGTCCTCGTCCGTGACCGGTCTGCCGTCGTCGTCGCGCAGCAGCAGGTCCGGATGGTGGTGTTCCCACCAGTCCAGCGCGTCGGGTTGAGCCTGGAAGGCGTTGACGTAGCAGACGTTGTACAGGCCTTCGGCAGGCTTGTCACCACGGTCCCGGGCGACGGCCTCCGTCCCGGCCGGCGGCGGGTAGGCGCCTCCGATCTGGTAGTCGAAGGCCATACCGGCCGTGGGTGCGACCACGGACCGGGCCGGTTTCTCCGCGGCGGGGGCCGCACCGTCGGGAGAGCTGTCGGCCAGGGTGTGGCACAGCAACAGACCCGCTCCGAGAGCGGCTACGGAGACCACCGCCATGCCGACGACTGCGCCCCTGCGGCGGAAGAGCGGGGGTCGGGCGAACTCGGGCACACGTACTCCAGTGCAAGTGGTGGTCGGACACCCGCTGTCAGACGCCGGTGCGGCCGTCGATGCGTTCGCGGACGAGATCGGCGTGGCCGTTGTGCCGGGCGTATTCGGCAATCATATGAACGTAGATCCAGCGCAGCGTCACCTCGCCTCCCATGTAGGGGCTGGTGCCGTCCAGTGCGCGTGAGGCGCAGTTGCCGCGAGCCAGTGAGACCTCGGTGTGCCAGGTGGCGAGGGCTGTCCCGAAGGAGCCGTCGTCGGTGAGGTCGAACCCGCCGTCGAACCTGCCGTCGGACCGGCCGGAGTCGGATTCGGACGGATAGATCGGCGGGGCTTCTTCCCCGACCAGCACGCGGCGGAACCAGTTCCGCTCCACCTCCGCCATGTGCTGGACGAGGCCGAGCAGGGTGAGGGGCGACGGCGCCACGGAAGCCTGTCGCAGCTGTTCTTCGTCGAGGTCCTGGCATTTCATCGCGAGCGTGTCGCGGTAGAAGTCGAGCCAACTCTCCAGCGTGGTCCGCTCATCGCCGTTCAACGGGGGCATGGTGCGCTCGCTTGCAGTCATGATCTGCATCATGCCAGCGGGGTACGACAACTCCCTTGGCAGAGAGCGACAGGCCGGGCCGGGCCCGCGCCGGACCGAACGACCACTGACCGCCGCGTCATGCCCCCAGAGGCTTGCGCCGGGCGAGGACCGTGCGGTGAGTGATGCGCCAGCCCTGCGGACCGCGGACGATCGTGTCCTCGTACATAGCGCTTCCGCATGTTCCGTCCGCGTTCACGCCGATCCCCTTCGACCGGGCGTGCACCAGGTCCCCGGTCGCCGGTGTGAGGACGATGTTCGTCACATGGTGAGCTACCGGGTTCGCCTCGCCGAGCGCGAGCGCCGCCTGCTTGATGGCTGCTACTCCCCGCAGTGGGGCCTGGCCGAAGTCCGTGACGTCGTACACCACATCGGCGGTGAACAGTTCTTCCAGACGGTCCAGTTCTCCCGCGTCGATCAGATGGCCGTGCATGGAGATCAGATCGGTGATCGCGTCGCGGTCCTCTGCGGCCAGCTCCATGACGGTCCTTTCGTCGTGGGGCCTCTGGACAGGCTCGGAGCCCCCGGACATCAACAGCGGCCCGAGGATAGCCGACCGGAACGCGCGGGCGAGCCGGGTGGCTCCGGATACGGGGATCCGTACGCGATCCGAAGCCGCCTTCCTCCCCTCGAGGAGATGTGTAAATCGGGAAAGTCGGCCCATTTATGGCATATGGGCGAATTCGACCATGCCGACAAGTCAGACTTCGACGACGCGGAGCGGGGCTTAAACAGAGCCTGTTCGAGGTGATCGACGGCATCTACCAGGTCTCTACCAGGTCCGGAACCTGGACCTGTCGAACCTGACACTGGTCGAGGGCGACACAGGTGTCGTCGTCATCGACCCCCAGATCTCCGCCGAGACCGCGTCGGCGGCGCTCGCGCTGTACCGCGAACACCGCGGTGACCGCCCCATGACCGGGCTGATCTACACGCACTCGCACGGCGACCACTTCGGCGGCTTGCTCGGCGTGCTGCCGCACGGCCACGCCCCGGTTCCGGCTTCCGGAACTCATGGATACCCGTCGCGACCGCCATCGCCGTCATGGCGCTGATCAGTGCGGTCTGTCCGGCTGCTTTCCGTCCGGGCACCGCCGCAGCCGACGCGGACGGGCACGTGGTGCAGAGCGGCGTCTCCCTCCCGTGGTTCGCGGGAGGGAGACGCTGTACGTACTCGGGTCAGCCCGCCGCGGCAGCCGCACCCGCCTCAGCGATGGGCTCGTCCTCGCCCTTGGTCCCGCCGGCCACACCGATGGCTCCCGCGATCGCTCCGTCGACGAAGATCGGGATGCCGCCGGGGAGCAGCGCGGAACCCGGCTGTGTGGCCATGGTGGCGAGCAGGATGGGGTCCTGCGCGGCGAACTTGGCGAAGGCCACCGTGGGCAAGCCGAGCCCGGCTGCCGTGATCGCCTTGTGGGTGGCGACGTTCGTGGACCAGAACGTGGCGGTGTCCATACGGGCGAGAGTCTGGAGATTGCCGCCGCTGTCCACGACAGCGACGGTGACGGCGACCTTCAGGTTCGCTGCCTGTGCCAGTGCGGCGTCCAGGACTCGACGGGCGACCTCGGCGGACAGTACCGGAGAAGTGGTCACGGAATGGCTCCTGTTGTTGTGGTGTCGTTTCTCGGGACGGGGGAGTAGGGGGATCGAGTTTTACCGGAGGGCGAAGCGGAACATGGCCTCATTGAGCGGTCCCGGCGTTCCGGGGAGGCAACTGTCTTTGTCCACGAACCTTTTCAGGTACCCCGCTCCTTCGGTCCCACCGGATCCCTTGAGTTGACGGGGAAGATACAGTCGGCCGAAGCCGTAGTGCCGTCCCCGCCAGGTCATCAGTGAACGCTCCACCGTAGCGAATGCGGCGCTCAACTCCGGGGAATCAGAGGCCAGAACAGCTCCCCGGAGTGACCAATGGGCCCGATAGGGTGGATCGTTCAACATGCGCAGATGATCGATTCGTTCGAACACCTCGGATTTCCGGGGGTCGTATCCGAACAGCGCCAACTCCATCAGGTGAAAATTCAATGACTGCACCGCGCTGGCAGCCCCGGTGGCCTCTCGGAAGTTCATGAACTGCTCGGGCGAGAGCGTCCTGAGGGCATGGAAAATCCCCTTGATCAGCTCGGAGCACGCAGCCACCTGACCGATACGGAACTGGGCTTCCTCCCGGTCGCCGGAGTTCATGGCGACGATCGCCCGACAGGCGGTCCACCGGGAAAGATAGAAAGCGAGTTCGCACGCATGAACGGAGCGCAGAAAGATGTGCTCGTTGTCGTCATCGGATTGCGTGAACGCCGTGCACCGGGTGAGTACGTACAGCCGCCACCGCAAAGCCGCGTCGGTCCCGGCACCGTGGGCGACATCGGCCCCGTGCACCGGCCCCACCGGGTTGATGACCACGTCGTCCACCTGCCCGATCACCGCGTGCAGCCGGGCAAGTCGCTCCGGCAGGTAGGGAAGAGCGCCGGGCCGGACATCTTCCCGCGCCTGTTCCCAGGCGGCCAGATCGGCGAGGGTCGCGCGCATGGCAAGCGTCACGGCCGCGACCGGATCCTCCCCGTACGGTGCGAGGAACCAGTCGTAGACATGGAGACTGGTGTAGCGGTAGTACTCGGGAATCCGCTCACTCCGGCTGAACGGCCGGGTCAGCAACCGGATCGTTTCCGCTTCCGTTGCGTGGCCGTCCACCGCCACGGCCTCGTACGATCCCGCCAGTCGATCGCGCTCGGATTCGGTCAGCGCGGCCCGGCCGCGGGTGCTCTGGAGTCTGGCTATGTTCTCGGCGTCGCCGGGCAGGCTCGGTCCGGTCGGCTCGGTCGGCGTGCCGTGCATGGGTCAGCCCCCGTCCTCTGCTGAACGGCCGACGACAAGGTGCTTCTCGCGGCTGGAGCGGCGCACCTCGCAGTCGACGAAGCCCGATGCGTGCAGCAGATCCAGGAATTCACCAGCGGTTCGGTGCCGGCCCCGGGTTTCGACGTGCATGGAGAGGTTCATCACCGCCGTGGCCAGCGGTCGGTGACCGTCGTCGTCGAAGAGCCGATCCATCACCAGCACCCGACCGCCGGGTTCGCAGGCCCGATGCGCCTTGCGCAGCAGCTCCAGACAGGTGGCGTCGTCCCAGTCGGAGAGGATGTAACCGAAGGCGAGGCAGTCACCCCCGGGCAGCTGGTCGCGGAAGAAGTCCCCGGGTGCGAAGGAGAGCCGGTCGCCGAGGCCGTAGTCCTCCCGGGTCCGCGCGAGGTGAGGTGCCACATGCGGCAGGTCGAAGACGGTGGCGTGGAGCGCCGGCGTACGGAGCAGCGCGGAGACCGAGAACGGACCGTTCGCCCCGCCGACATCCACCAGCCGGCGGACCCCACGCAGCCCGGCGAGCTCCACCAGTTCACCCGAGACGTCGAAGCTCAACTGCCACATGGCACGGAGAAAGTCGGCCACCGACCCGGCGTCCGCGTACATCGCCTCGAAGGGGGCGGGGAGCGCTGCGTCCACCGACGCCTTGCCTTGTGACAGATAGGCGTCCAGTTGCGGCATCCGACCGGCGGTGCTGGTGACGAGATGCCCGACGAACGCGCCGGCATAGCGGGAATGGGCCGGGTCCAGATACGGAGCGGATTCCGTGGGCACCAGGTACCGGCGGTGGCTGTCCTCGTCCAGGACCCCGAACGCACGGAGCGCGATGAGTAGCCGGCCGAGAGTCTCCTCGGCGGCCCCGGTGCCGGCGGCGACCTTCTCGGTACTGCTCGCTCCGTGCTCGATCAGAAACGCGAATACGCCATGCCGGTCGGCCAAGTGAACGGCATGGGTGGCGTGCATGCCGAATACCGCCCGTTCCAGCGTCTCGGGCATCCCGCTTTCGGTCCGCTCCGGCAGTGCGCCGCCCACCGGGAATTGTGGTGCGGTGCGACATGAGTCCAGGTTGCCGAGGCCGTCTTGTGCAGCGTGCCCCACTGCTGCCCCCTCTCGCCGGCTTTCGCCAGGCCATCGGAATCCACCACGAGCGTGTGGGCCTCAGCATGGCCCGAATCCGGAGTCCTTCCGGGGCGGCGACCGATAAACCGTCCGGTCGTGCGGGGTGCCGCCCGTGCTGTTGGAGGATCGGCCGCGACGGACCATGCATCAACTACCCGTGTCCCCACCCGAACTGGGGATGTGGCAGAGACTGACCGGCCTCAACAATGGGCGGCGAACGTGATCGAGGAAGTTGGTGCGAATGCTTAGCATGCCGTCACAGAGCTCTGGGCAGTCCCGCTCCTCACGGGCCGGGACGAAGAAACGGATCACCATCATCGGTGCCGGCATATCCGGCTTGGTGGCGGCGTACGAACTCGAACGGCGTGGCCACACCGTCGAAATGCTGGAGGGGAGACTGCAACTCGGCGGCAGGGTACGCACTCACCGATTCCTGCCCGACCGCCCGGGGCCCTCGGTGGAACTCGGCGCCATGCGGGTGCCGGCCACCCACCACCGCACCATGCATTATGTGCGCGAACTCGGACTGGCCGACCGGGTAAGGGAGTTCAAGACGCTGTTCCAGGACGACACCGGGTACCTGGAGACACACTCGGGGCACCAGCGGATACATGACGCCTCACCGGCTCTCGTACAGGAGCTGAGACTGCGCCTGCCGGAGCGCGAGTACAGCGATGCGACGGTGCTCTTCGCCGCTTGGCTGTCCGTACGGGTGAACGCCATCGCACCCAAGAGCTTCCGGGACAGTATCCAGAACGGACTGGACCGCGAAGTCCTCGGACTGGTCGAAGGAATCGACCTCGCGCCCTATGTGTACGGACCGGGCAAGGACCGGATCGACCTGCATTCCCTGTTCGCGGACCACCCGCAGATCCAGGCGGGGTGCACGGGCAGGCTGTACCGCTTCGTCGAGGACATCGTCAACGAGACCAGTTCCAGCCTCGTGCGGCTGCAGGGCGGAATGGACCAGATGGTTCACGAGCTCCGTGACCGGATCCAAGGGCCGATCGGCTGCGGCCAGGAAGTGGTGGGGATCGAACTACGGGACGACGACGTCGTCCTCCGGATGCGGCGTGGATTCGGCACGGTCACCAAGACGTGCGACTACGTGCTGTGCACCATTCCCTTCTCCGTACTGCGGACCATGGACCTGGTCGGATTCGACGACGACAAACGGGCGATCGTCCACGACATGAGCTACTGGTCCGCCACCAAAGTCGCCTTCCACTGCAGGGAGCCGTTCTGGGAGGCGGACGGCATCACCGGCGGTGGATCCTTCACCGGGGGCCTGATCCGCCAGACCTACTACCCTCCGACCGAGAGCGACCCCGCGCTCGGCGCGGCCCTGCTGGCCAGTTACACCATCGGTGACGACGCCGACGTGCTCGGTGCTCTCGGGCGCCGCGCCCGCCTCGCCACCGTGCTGGACGAACTGGCCGCAGTACACCCGCAGTTGCGGCAGGACGGCATGATCCTCGGCGTAGTGGATCAGGTGTGGGGCAGTGCTCCGTCGAGCATGGGGGCGGCTGCCGTCCGCTGGGGGAAGGACATCGCCACGTGTGAGGCGGAACGGGCCTCTGCGGCTCGCCGGCAAGGACGGCTGTTCTTCGCCGGTGAACACTGCTCCACATTTCCCGCCTGGATCGAGGGCGCGATCGAGTCGGCCGACAACGTCGTGCGGGAGATCGATCTCTACCAGCCCGGCGCGAGCGAGAGAGCCGTCGCCGGCCGCCGCAGCGCGTCGGGGGCGGAGGCATGAGCCTCTTCGATCTCCCGCGGCTGCACTTCGCCGGAACCGCCACGACCCAACTGCCCACCGGACCGCGCGGCGGACTGGTCGATCTCGCGACGAACACCGCCCTCACCCCCAACGGCCGGCCGTTCCCGGCGGACCGCCCGGCCGGTGAGTACCACGACATCCTGGACAGGACAGATCCGGGGCCCGGACCGGCCAAGGGCCAGAACTTCGGTGGCAGCGGCCACTTCGCCGTGGACGCACGCATGGTCGGCGCGGAACTCTCCGCCGGAACGCTGATCACCGACGACCCCGTGATCGGCGGCCACGTCGATATGTGGGGCCACTACAACGAGTACTTCGCCACCACGGCCAACCGCGCCAGGGTGTTCGACATCGACCCGTCCTCCCACTGGACCACCACGCTGATGGTCGGTCAGTTCTGCTTCGGCCGCCAAGGCCGTTCGCACGACGTCGGATACCTCTTCACCGGCGACGTCGAAGGGTTCCAGCCGCCCAGATGGCAGGTCTTCGACCCGCACATCAACGCCGACGTCCGGCCGTCGGCGTCCCGGTTGCCCTCCTCTTCGGTGCACCAGTTCGTGGTCACCGGTGACGGCGCGCTGCACTGGCTGGAGCAGCCGTCCCGCTCAGCTGTCGTGACCCGGCTGCGAGACGCGGTGGAGACCGCAGGGGCCGACGGGATCGTCGTGCAGTTCGCACTCCACGGCACTCCGGCAGCGGCCGTTCCCGAGCAGCCCGTCACCTGGCAGCTCCGCGGCACCGTCGCGCCCTGGCGAGCGGACGAACCCCGCTCGTACCCCGCAGGACGTCTGCTCACCGCGCAGGACCCGCCCCGCCCGCACCCGTCCCCGGTACCCCGCCAGGTCACCGTCGACGTGGGAGCGGCACATGTCACCTTCAACCTGGTCGCCGGACCGCCGGGGACACTCGCCGTCCGGGCCGGCGAGGGGGAGACCTGGGAACTGCGCACGGCACACGGCGACCATCTCGTCGCCGAACTTCCCACGGGTGCCCGGACAGCCGCCGAGGACCTGACCAGCGGGGTGCTGACCGTGCCTCGTCAACCGCGGGCGGATGCCGCCGAACACGAAGCGCTGTGTCTGGTGAGGCGGAACAGCGACGGCACAACGACCCCGCTGCTGAGCGAGCGTGAGGTCAACATCCAGGCGGACGACGCGTGCATCATCGTCGACCACCCCGACGGCGAACACGACGACACCTACGACGTCCGTGTATCCGTCCTCTCCCTGATCCGGGGCAGGCCCGGCCCCCTGAACGTCCTCCATGTCCGGCAGTACGCCAACCCCCGTGCCCTGCCCCGGGACGAGGCGGCCCGCTCACCCCGGGCACGCTGCACGGACATCGATATCGTGCGGCTGCGCCCCGACCTCCCCGACAGCCCTGTGAAGAGCACCGACTGGGCGGCCGAGTGCACGATCAGTACCGACGTCCGGGGGCGCGGGGCGTTCGTCCTGCGGGGTGCGCGGCCAGGCTGCGCCAGAATTCTGCTGACCGCGGCCGGTGAGGACCCTCCCGCCGATCCCTCGCTCCCCGGGTCCGCCGCCGTCGCCTACGACAACGACGATCGGCTCGGCTACTGGGCCGGCGCCGGACATCTCTCGGTGCGGGTTCTCCCCGACGACTGGTGGCTGGCGGACGTACCGCAGGACCAGGTGACCTTCGACCTGGTCCACGCGGAGGTCTTCGCCTTCTACGAGCACATGTTCGCCTTCATGAAGGACAAGGTCTTCAGCCTGGCGGACCAGTTCCGCGTGGACACGTACGCCCGGCTGATCTGGCAGATGTCCGACCCGGAGAACAAGCCGAAGACGTACTACATGCCACCGACCCGCGACCTGTCGGAACCCAAGGCCCGTCTGCTGCTGGCCTACCTCCGCGTGCGCAACACCCCGGACCAGGTCCTCACCACCAGCCCGGCCACCACGCGCACGGGCGGCGGCATCACCACTCGGCGGGAGCTGGTGTCGACACTGCGGCACGCCGCGATGATCGAACTGGCAGTCACCCTCCAGTACCTCTACGCGGCCTACTCCCTCCCACTGCACGGGGCCGGACTGGAATACGTCCGGCAAGGGCAGTGGACAGAAGAGCAGTTGAGGATCGTCAGCGGCGACGGCGGAAAGACACTCGACGACGGGATCCGCAACACCCTGCTCCGCGTGGCCCGCGAGGAAATGATCCACTTCCTCGTCGTCAACAACATCGTCATGGCGCTCGGTGAACCCTTCCACTTTCCCGCCATCGACTTCGGCACCCTCAACGGCGAACTGCTCGTACCGCTGGACTTCTCGCTGGAAGGCCTCGACATCGGCAGTGTCCAGCGGTTCATCGCCATCGAGTCACCCCACCGCATCAGCCACGACGTCCGGTACGGCGCCCTCGGCGGCCCTGTCCACGGCCCGCGGCCGGGGCCTCCCGGCTACGCCTCGTTGAGCGATCTCTACGCCGCCGTACGAGAGGCGCTCCAGCGCATCCCCGGGCTCTTCATGGTGGACCGGGGAAGAGGCGGCGGCGAACACCACGTATTTCTGCGGAAGTCGGTGAACACCGCGCACCCGGACTACCAACTGGAGGTCGACGACCTCTCCAGCGCCCTGTTCGCGGTCGACTTCATCACCGAGCAGGGCGAAGGACAGATCCTCTCTCAGGAGGCGGACCCCCCGAGCGAGGAATGCCACTTCGACGCCTTCCTGCGGATCTCGGATCTCCTGATGAACCTGCGGCTGAACCGGCCGCCCGGTCACCGCCCGGCCCCGGACTTCGCCTATCCGGTCCTGCGTAACCCGACCCTGACCGAAGGCACCGGAATCCGGCAGGTCATCGTCGAACCGACGGCCCGTGAGGTCGCCCGGCTCTGCAACGGCTCCTACTTCATGATGGCCCAGCTCATGGTCCAGCACTTCGGCGAACAGCCCGACGCGAGCCTGCGGCGATCGGAGCTCATGAACTACTCGATCGACCTCATGAACGGTGTGCTGCAACCCCTGGCCGAACTGTTGGCAGTCCTGCCGTCGGGTGTACCGGGCCGGACGGCAGGAGCACCGTTCGCGCTGGAGAGGGCGCCGGAGCCCCTCACCCGCCCGGACGTGGCACGACGCGTCTTCGCACGGCGCTGCACGGAGCTCGCACGGACGGCCCGGGAACACCCGGTCGTCCCGGCCCGGGTGGCGGACACGCTCAGCTTCCTGGCCGACCGCTTCGGCGCGTACTGACTCCCCCCGCTCCTCAACAGCAGGAAAGGCGAAAGATATGACCCCTGCGTACGACACCGACGTCCTCGTCGTCGGCGGCGGCCCGGTCGGCATGGCCCTGGCCCTGGACCTCAGATCGCGAGGGGTGGCCCACACCGTCGTCGAAGCGAGCGACGGATCGGTCTCCCACCCCAAGGTCAGCAACATCGGCCCGAGGTCCATGGAGTTCTTCCGCCGGTGGGGCGTCGCGGACAAGATCCGCGCCGCCGGCTGGCCGAGGGACCACACACTCGACAGCGTCTGGGTCACCCGGATCGGGGGACACGAGGTACTGCGGCTGCCCATCGGTACCAGCGAGACCCGGCGGCCCTTCGCGCACACCCCGGAGCCCGACGAGATCTGCCCCCAGCACTGGCTCGCGCCCCTGCTCGCCGACGAGGTGGGCAGACACCCGGACGGACCGCTGCGGCTGAACTGCCGCATGGACACCTTCCAGCAGGGCGACGACGGGGTCGTCGCCACCGTCACCGACCAGAGGGACGGGACGGTCGGCACCATCCATGCCCAGTACCTCGTGGCCTGCGACGGTGCCTCCTCACCGATCCGCAAGGCATGCGGCGTCGCCGCCCCGGCCCGCCATCCCACCCAGACGTTCCGCAACATCCTCTTCCGCGCCCCTGAGCTCGGTGAACAGCTGGGAACACGCAAAGCGCTCTTCTACTTCCTCCTGCTGTCGACGTCGCTGCGCTTTCCCATGCGGGCGATGGACGGCCGCGGGCTGTTCCGGCTGTCGGTCCGCGTCGACGGCAGCCCCGAGGCAGCCCAGCCCGCCCTGGCGCTGATCCGGCAGGCGCTGGCCGTCGACACGCCGGTCGAGGTGCTGTCCGACCACGCATGGCATCTGACACACCGGGTGGCGGAGGAATTCCGCAGCGGCCGGGTCTTCTTCGCCGGAGACGCCGCACACACCCTGTCGCCCTCCGGTGGGTTCGGTATGAACACCGGCATCGCGGGCGCGGCCGACCTGGGCTGGAAACTCGCAGCCGAACTGGCGGGCTGGTCGGGGCCCACGCTCCTGGACACGTACCGAATCGAGCGGCAGCCCGTCGCGGAGCAGGCGGTGGAGGAGGCGAACCGCAATCTCGTCCGTACGATGAGCCGCACCCTGTCCGAGGACCTTCACGAGGACACACCCGCGGGCGAGCGGGCTCGTGCCGCGATGGCCGAACAACTGGAACGCAGCGGAATCCGCCGCGAGTTCGACGCCCCCATGATCCATATGGGATACCGGTACGAGTCCCCGGTCATCGTCCCCGACCTCGGAACGCCACCGGCCGACGAGAACGAGCAGCGTCCCAACAGCAAGCCGGGATCACGTGCCCCGCACGCCTGGCTGAAGCCGGGACTCTCCACACTCGACCTGTTCGGTGACGGCTTCCGGCTGCTGAACTTCGCGGAACCTCCTCGGTACCACCCGTGCCCGCAGCACGAAGGGTTCGAAAGGGCCTTCGCCGACCGGCACATGCCGCTGGGCGTCACCGTGTGCCACGACTCCGAAGTGGCCGCCCTCTACCAGCGCCCGTTCGTCCTGGTGCGGCCCGACGGACACGTGGCCTGGCGGGGCTCGGAGCTCCCCACCGACCCCGGCGCGCTCGCGGACACGGTACGCGGCGCCCGGTGACGCACCCCCGGTGCGCGGACGGATGCCATTACTCTCAGGGAGAGGCACCATGCTGTTCGAAGAACTGCCACCTTTCGACCTGCGCGGCTGGCCGGCCGAGGCCATCGCCGATCCCTACCCCGTCTACCTGCGCTACCGGGCGAGGTCCCCCGTACACCATGTGCCGGGCCTGCCGGGCGAGCCGGACACCTACTACGTCTTCGGTTACGACGAAGTCGTGCAGGTGCTCACCAGCCCACGGTTCGGACGCAGCGCGGACGCCGCGAACACCGAACCCCCGGTCGCGAGCTCCGCGTGCCCCACGGCGCCACGGCCGGCGGACCGCCACGAAACCCTGCGCACCATGCTCCGGAACTGGCTGGTGTTCCTCGACCCGCCCCGGCACACCACCCTGCGCGCGCTGCTCAGTAAGGAGTTCACCCCGAGGATTGTCCTCGGTCTGCGCGAGCGCATGCAGGAGATCGCTCGCGAACTGCTCGCGGAGATGCGGCGCAAGGAAGTCGTGGACCTGGTGGCGGAGTTCACCGCGCCTTTCCCCGTCATGGTGATCTGCGAACTGCTCGGGGTGGAGCGCCGGCACTGCGACTGGCTGCGTGAACTCTCCGTCCAGTTGCAGGAGGCGAGCACGTCGCGGGCGGGCAGCGGCACGGACGGGCTCGTGCGCGCCGACGCAGCGGCCCGGCAACTCGTCGAATTCTTCCGCGACCACGCCCGGCGCCGCCACGGCGGGGACGCGGAAGATCTGGTCTCTCTGCTGGTCAGAGCCGGCGAACAGGGCGAGCCCCTGACGGACGACGAGATCGCCGCGACCTGTGTCCACCTGCTCACCGCCGGACACGAGACCACCACCCATGCGCTGGCCAAGTCGGCCCTGGCCCTGCTGGACCGACCCGACACCCTCGCGGAACTGTGCACGGCGGAGCAGCTGCTGCCGGGGGCCGTCCAGGAACTCGTCAGATTCGACCCGCCGGTCCAGGCCGTGAGCCGATGGGCGTACCAGGAAGAAGCGCTCGGCGGACACCGGATCCGGCGGGGAGCGAAAATCGTCCTCATGCTGGGCTCGGCCAATCGGGATGCCTGCCATTTCCCCCACCCCGATGTGCTCGACGTGCACCGGCCCCCTGACCGACACCTCGGATTCGGCCTGGGAATCCACTTCTGCCTGGGCGCGGCACTGGCCCGGACGGAAGTCGAGACCGGGCTCGCTGCGCTGCTGGAGTTCCTGCCGGGGGCGAGTCCGACCGGCCCAGGAGTCCGGTACACGGACGATCTGGTCTTTCACGGACCGGCGGAGTTGTGGCTGGACACCGGAGCACGGCCCGGAAACCGGGCCGGTGTACCGCTCGGAGTACGGAGCAACTCGGTGCGGCCGGACGTTACCGGAGGGGCGCGGCCGAGCGGCTGAGCCGGGACGGACGCCGGTCGGGCAGATCAGACCGGCGCGACCCGCTCCGCCGTCACCCTCCCGTACCCGGTGGAGACATTCCCTCGGGCCCGATGCCCTGTATGCAGCGCGCGAGTTCCAGACGGGAATGGACCTGTAGTTTGCGGAAGATCTGCCTCATGTGGAAGGCGATCGTATGAGGTGAGAGGAACATGCGGTCAGCGACCTGACGATTCGTCAATCCTTGCACCACGTGTTCGGCCACGGTGAGTTCGGTCCTGGTCAGGCTCCGCAAGCCGGTCTGCGGCTCAGGGGAATGGGACCAGTGCCGGCGGCGGATCCCCACGGCCCGCAGTCTGCGGCGGACCCGGGCGGTGTCGCCTTCCGCGCCCAGTTGCCCGTACAGCGTGAGCGCGCTCTCCAGACTCCGGACGGCGCGTGCCCGGGACGTTTCGAGCAACAGCGCACCCAGGTCCTCGGCTGCTGACGCGCGGGCCCAGGCATCACGGTGACCTGCGACGGCTTCCTCCAGCGCGTCGGCATCCCCCTCGATCAGACCCCGGGCGTGCTCGGCTGCCGCGAACACCACAGTGATACCGGGGTTGGCACGCGCCAGCCTCTCAGCCGCCGCGGACACCTCGGCCGCCTGGCTCGGGTGCCGCGTGGCCAGCAGTACACGAACCAGCCACGGGGCGAACCCGGGCTCCTCGATCAACAGGGCGCCGCGACCGGGTTCGTTCGACCACAGCTCTTCGAGAGCGTTCTTGAGATCGGGTTCACTGCCGCTTGCCAGGGCGATCTGGGCCTCGATCCAGGCACCGGCCGCCGCGCACACCTGCCCACGGTCGTCCGGCAGCGCTTTCCTGAGGCGGCGAGCGTAGTCACCGGCCCGTGCCAGCTCGCCCCGGTGCGAGGCCACCGTCGCCAGCAACTGCCAGGCCAGCGGCATGAACACGCAGACCCCGGACTCCTCGGCAACGGCGAGTCCCGCTGTCGCCTCCCGTTCCGCCTCGTCCAGCCTGCCGTCGGCGAGCCGGAGCCGCGCGTGTACGAGTCTGGGGACGTCGGCCGAGACGAACTCGACCGGGTCCGGGGTTGTTCCGAGTGCGGCCTCCGCCTCGCTGAATCTGCCGGTATGGGCGAGCATCATCGCGGACACCAGCCGGGGATGGGTGTGCCATTCGAAGGCCGAGCCCCGGTCCGCGAGTGCTACGGCGTCCTGGCACAGGGCCAGTGCTTCGTTGAGCTTCCCCTCACGCCAGCGCAGTACGGCGAGTGCGGTGGTGACACCTGCCTGGATGTCCAGCCCTTCGTCACCATCACCGTCACCGTCACCGCTGCCATCGCCACGGCCACCGTCAGCGGCAAGCGCCTGTTCGGCGTGGCGCGCGACCTGATGCCCGTCGTGGGCCGACCAGGCCGACAACTGGTTGAGTACGGCCTTCTGGCGCAGGTGGGCCGGTACGCCGGGCTGTGCGAGAAGCTCCCCGGCGACTTCGAGGCAGTCCGTTGTCCGGCCGAGGAGCAGCAGTGCCGTGGACAGCCAGTAGCGCAGCCGGGCGGTGATCTCCGGACCGGCCGGGCGGGTGAGCGCGTCCCGGGCCAGGGTGACGGCCGTCGGGAGCGTCCCGGAGCGTACGCATGCCTCCACCGCGATCACCGTGAGCGGTTCATGTGCCGCGTCGACGACCGGCCGCACCAGTTCGAGACCGCGCAGCGCCAGGTCCGCGGCGGTCTGCGGGGCGTTCGTCACCGACTCCTCGGCTGCCTGGCGCAACAGCCCGGCCATGGCCGGGTCCCCGCGGTGGGCCCCGTGGATGAGATGTGGGGCCACCGACGTGGGGGAATGACCGCGCGCGAGCAGGATGCCCAGGGCCTGCCGGTGCAGGGCTCCACGGACCACACCCGGCATGTCTTCCATGAGTACCTGTCGCATCAGTTCATGGCGGAAGGTGACTGTTTCGGTGCCGCACTTGACCATCCCGGCGACGACCGCTTCGCGAAACCGGGGGACCAGTGCGCCCACCGGTTCACCGAGCATCTCCGCGATGTCCTCGGGCAGACAGGCCGGACCCAGTACCGCTGCCACCTCCATGAGCAGTCGTGCCTGCGGTGACACCGTCGCCAGCCGGTCCTCCATCAACGCGCTGAACCACCGAGGTGCCCGCCCGGAGGCCGAGGTGCCCGCCCGGGGCCCGGTGCCGGCCGGTGCGCCGGACAGGCGGGCGGTGCCTCCCTGCACACAGACGTCGCCCTGTTCCAGGAGTTGTCCGATGACGGCAACGAGCAGCCGGGGATTGCCCTGGGCCAGACCCAGCAGGGTGCTCAGTTCGGCGTCGGGCCGCCCGTCGGCGCAGTCGGCGAACAACTGCGAAACGGCCGAGTCGCAGAGCGGCCCGAGGGGCAGACGCAGGGCCTCCGTGGGGCTCTGCGGCCAGACGTCCGGTCCACCCGGAAGGGCCGGTTCATCCTCCTGAACGGTGCGTCGGGCGGTCAGCCACACCACCGGGGAATTCCGCAGACGTGACATCAGCGGGTGCAGCGTCGCAGCGAGCAGTGGGACGGGGCTCCGGCCCTCGTCGCAGGTGAGCAGCAGCGGGGCCTTCTTGAGCTGGGCTTCCAGAAGTGACAGCGAGGCCGCATGGAAATGCCGGTCGTCCCGCTGCTCGTCCCGCACTTCCCGAGCTCCCCGGCGCGGGCTCGGGCGACGGTCGGCGTCCAGCGACCGGGCCAGGGCATGGAACAGCGATGTCATCGGCAGGGCCGGGGAGAACTCGTCGCCCTCCAGGTGGATGACCGTGAAGCCCCGCGCGGACGCCGCCCTCCGGGCCTCGGCCAGCAAGCGGGACTTCCCGATCCCGGCCGGTCCGCTGATCCATCCCTGGACGCAGCGCCGTGAATTCTGTGCCCGCTCGAAGGCGCGGCCGATCAGCTCGGTCTGCTCCGTGCGTCCGCGCAGCGGCCGTACGCTCACGCCGGACCGGCCGACCGGTTCCTCGGCACCACCCGACGAAGTTCGCTCGCCGTCGTGGAGTGCGGGCACCTTTGCCATGGCGGGGGGCGTACCTTTCACGGACGGGAGACAGGAGAAGCACCTGCGCAGCGGGCGGACTGCGGATCGTGGGCCCACGGCCGCGGGCCGCGTGCCTCTGGCGCACCGGTCTCCGCTCTTTCTACGAATCCGGTGGCGTCTTCTGCCCGGACACCGCTCCGGTGCCGGGGCCTGTCTCCGGTATGGCTTCCGTGCTGCGAATCGGCCACCCGGGGAGGAGCGTGGCGAGCACGGCACAGCCGAGTGACACGTACAAGGCGACCGTGTAGGCGGCCGAAAGTCCTGCCGCGTACTGTGCGATGAAGACGTGGCTGTTCGCCGGTGCGGTGACGCCTCGCGCGACGATGGCGGCCAGTGCCGCGACGCCGAGTGCCTGGCAGACCCGCTGGGTTGCCTGAAGCAGTGCTGTACCACTGCCGACGCTCTCCCGGGGAACGTCGCTGAGAGCCGTGACCTGTGTCGTCGGCGGGATCGCACCCGCGCCTGCACCCGCCAGCAGCAAGGGCCACACCAGGCCTCGCGGGTCGGGATCCGCGGCGCGTGCGCGCAGCATCGCGATGCCTGCGGCCAACAGCAGAAAGCCCACGGCGAGCGGGAGCCGCGGCCCCCACCGGTCCCTGACCCGGCCCGCCAGGACACCGGCTGCACCGGAGGAGAGCGCCAGTGGCAGCAGGGCCAGCCCCGCATCCAGTGCGCTGACACCGCGCACCACCTGCATGGACAGCGGCAGCAGGAACTGCGTTCCGAAGAAGGGGACTTGACCGAGCGCGTTGATGGCGCTGCCGATCCAGTAGGTACGGACGCGGTAGAGCCGCAGGTTGAGCAGGGGAGAGGCCGAGCGGAGCTGGACGCGTACCAGCACGACCAGGGCCAGGGCGCCCACGGCGAACGCGGCCAGTGTGGTGCCGCGCGAACTGCTGTGGGAGCCGCTCGGGGAGCCGAGCAGGGTCGCGCCGAGCAGCAGCCCGCTGAACCCCACACAGACGAGGACGACGCTCGGCAGGTGGATCCGGGGGGCGGATTCCGCCCGGGGCCCGTCGGGGGTGAGGAAGCGGCTCCCCAGGAGTACGCCGAGCGCGCCGATCGGCACATTGATGAAGAAGATCCAGCGCAGCATCCCGGCGTCCACGAAGGCGCCGCCCAGCAGTGGCCCGACGGTCGGGGCGAAGACGAGGACGATCCCGAAGACACCGAACGCGAGGCCGCGCTTCGCCGCGGGAAACGCGGTGAACAGCTTGGCCGAGCCCAGCGGCAGCGCGAAGCCCCCGGCGAGACCCTGGACGACCCGCGCCACGATGAGCAGCGGCAGGGAGGGCGCGAGACCGCACAGGAGGGAGGCTCCGGCGAAGCAGCCGAGGGAGATCAGATAGACCTTCTTCGTGCCCAGTCGTTCGCCGAGCGCCCCGGCCAACGGGGTGGCGACGCCGAGTGCGAGCGCGTAACCGCTGACCACCCACTGCACATCGGCGGTGGACGCTCCGAACTCCTGCTGGATGCTGTGGATGGCGACATTGACCACCGTGACGTCGAGGATCGTCATGAAGGAGCCCACGGACACGGCGATCAGTGTCTTCCACGGCGAAGCCGTGCCGAACGGCTCGGGCCGCGGGCCCTCGGTCCCGGGGCGGGCGTCGCGGTTCATCGGGGGTCGGCGGTGTCTGCGAGGCGGTGCGGGGCCGGCGGGCTCTGGCTGTCGGCGAGTACGGCGAGGTGTCCGTCCTTGACGACGGCCCGGATGTCGTCCAGAGCGGCTGGGTCACGCAAGGGGTCGCCGCCCACGACTGTCAGGTCGGCGTGCCGCCCCGGTGCCAGGACGCCCAGTGTCTGGCCCTGACCGCACAGCGTAGCGGCGTGCCGGGTGCTTGCCTCGATGACCTGGAGCGGAGTCAGACCGGCGGCCAGCATGTACTCCATCTCCTGCCGCGGCATGCCCGCCGGAATACCGGGCAGCCCGACCCAGTCGCTGCCCAGGGCGACCTTGCCGCCCGCTTCGACGTAGAGGGCGAGGACGGAGACGAGCAGTTCCTCGACAGCCCGGAGGCCGTCGGCGGGGAAGTCCGGCAGATGCAGGCGGATGTTGATGAGTTCACCGCCGAGAGTGGGGACCAGGTAGACGCCTTGCTCCACCATGCGTGCGATCCGCCTGCGCAGCCCGGGGAGGGCATCCGTGCTGAGGGCACCCTCGCGGTGCAGTTCGACGTAGCCCATGTCGGGCGGCAGGGGGAAGAGCATGTGCTCGACGCTGGTGACACCCGCGTCGAGCGCGATGTCCAGTTGCGTGACGTGGTGGACATGGGAGCGGACGAGCAAGCCGTGTGTATCCGCGCGGCGGACGACCGCGGCGATCGGGCCTGGCCCGAGCACGGGGAGTCGGCCCGGGGTGCGGTAGTTGAAGTCGAAAGACTCCTGGGTCAGTTTGATGAAATCGGCGCCGAGGGCGGCCAGTTCGTCGACCGCGGCCTCGGCCTCCGTGGCCGAGTCGGCTGCGCGCGCGACGGAACCGTCACCGCGCATGGACGGATAGCCGCCCGCTGCGGTGAGCGCGGGCCCGGCCGCGAAGACACGGGCCGCATGTAAGTCCCCTCCAGCGGTGTGGAGTTGTGAAACGAGGTCCGGTCCGCAGCCGGTGTTTCCCAGGCTCGTCACGCCGTCCTTGAGGAAGGCGCCCAGGGTGGCCGGGAGATCCTGCTCGATGTGTGTGTGCGAGTCGATGATCCCCGGCAGGACGGTCTGCCCGTCGCACCGCAGGACCAGTGCCGCGTCCGGGATGCGTACCTGAGAGGCCGGCCCGACGGCCGTGATGCGGCCGTTCTCGATGACGACCACGCCGCTGTGAATCGGTTGCGTGCCGCTGCCGTCGATGACACTGCCGCCTACGAGGGCGAGAGCACCGGGGCCTTTTCCGTGTACATGTGGGGATTCCGGATTCGCGGCGGATCCCCCGAAGGATTCCGCACGCGATTCCGCTTCGTGACTCATCAAGAGGCTCCCGTCGATGAAGTGCATATGCCGGGCGCGCGGTTCGACGCGGAATTCGCGTATGTCGCGACACGGATATGGGCAGGCGGTTCTAGGGAAATGTCAATCGCCGGACAAGGGGGACGCGTTGGGTGCAGACGCTGCAATCGATCGTCTCGATGTTAATGTGTTAACATCGAGCACGTCAAGATGCGCTTCTGTCGGCTGCGTGCTGTGCCTGCGGGCCCCATGTGGCCCCGCCTTCCTGTGATCTGAGCCACAGTCACTGGCGCCGAGTGGGTCGCTGGTGGAGACTGCGGGCGAGTAATTGTGCTGGCCGGTGTTTCGAGGACGACGCCGACCGCCTCGCGGTGGGCCTCACGGCAACTGGTACGTGCGACGCGAGGTGACGGAACATCCGTGCACGTGAGGTGCGTTGGATGATTCCGACCCGCAGTGCGGGCGTGGGCCGGGCACCAAGGGCGCTGTTCGCTCCCTGGCTGCAGCCGGGGAGCGTTTCGAAACAGCGCCCATGTGATGCGTAGTCGGACGGGTCCGTAGCCTCGGCGGCATCGTGGGCCGGACCGGTGGCAGAGAAGGCGGCGACCAGCCATGACGCAAGACCCCGCAGACCCCACAGAGCGCAACGTTTCTGCTGAGGGGGTGTCACCGCCGCCCGCCAAACCACCACTGATGACCGCGCTCTACCAGGCGGGTCGTGCCGTGGATGCCGCAGTCAACGCGGCCTTCGCGCCGATCGGTCTCAGCGCCTCACAATGGGCCGTCCTGTGCCTCATCGATGAACAGCCGGGCATAGCGGGCGCCGAAATCGCCCGCCGGTCCGACGTGAGCCCCGCCGCTGTGACGACCATGCTCGGCCGACTTCAGGCAGCGGGGCTGGCCGAGCGGCGCTCTCAGCCTCGGGGGCGCATAGTGGGTACCTTCCTCACCGAAAGCGGGCGTCGCCAGTTGCGGGAGGGGAATATCGTCGCGCGCGAGGTGGAACGGGAACTCACCGAACCTCTCGGACGGGAGAGCCTTGCCCGCGTGCTCGAGGACCTCAACTCCTTCGTTTCCACACTCAATTCACTAGAGGGAAAGAAGTAAGGGTTTCCGTTGTCGGGTCCTGGCGTTCAGGTCGACACGTGCTCCACTCCGGATCAGGCCTGCCGTGTGACCTTGCCATCGCTCGTGACGCTCACCGTGACCTCTCCGCCGGCTGGAACTTCGACTCGTGGCCAGCCGAGGAACGCCGTGTATCCCAGGGGGCGGGCCGATTGGCGGGATGTTTCTGCCAGCACCGACACCTCTGCCGCATAGGGTGTTTCGTTCGACAGGCGGAGCACGGTGGATCGGCTGTCCCCGCGGATACGTTCGACCTCGACATGGTCAAAGGTGAAGAGGACATCTTCTCCAGGCCGGACGTAGATTCCGGGAAGTTCGAGTGCCATCAGGATGCCGTCGGTCTCGGTCCAGGAGTTTCTCGTCCTGATGAAATTGCCGATACTGCCCTTGCCCTCGGCGTCGCTGGGCTGGATTCGTTCCATACTCGAACCGATCAAGTTGTCGGTTGTGATGTGCCCCGGCATATTGACGGCCTCGGCATGGGCATGCTGGATATCACTGATGAGCTCTGCGTACTTCTTCTGCCCGGTTGCCCGGTACAGCTTGAACAGGTGGTCGGCTGAGGAGGTGCAGACACCTGGCGCAGCGTGCTTGTTCTGACTGCTTGCCCAGACCGCGCCGGCCATCTTTCCGCCCAGTCGTGCAATATCGCTGCTTGCCGGGAACTGCGGATCGTAGGCGAGCGTCCAGGACGAGCACAGTGCGGCTTGAACCTTCGCGCGGTCCAGCCAGGAGCTCTTGCCTGTGTACTGATAGAGCGCCATGAATGTCTCCAGGAGACCGAACGCCGTTTCGGAGTCTGCATCCTGTGAGATATCTGCGCATGCGCCGCCGGTGAATCCGCGGGACGTGACGTCCCGCTCGTAATAAAATTCGGCGCTCTCCTCGGCCACGGTCAACCAGTCCGGACGGCGGAAGTATTCAGCCGCCAGGGCGAGTCCGGCCGGGGCGATGGCTCCGGCGGACGAGTTGTAGACGGCAATCTCGCCCGTTTCGGGAACGATGTACTGACCGAATTCACCGTACTCCCGCCAGGTGCGGGTGAAAGCCGCGGCCAGATCGTGAGCGGCCAATTCCCAGAGCTCCTTGACGGCTGCGCCGTGTCCTTGCGCCTTCAAGATCATAAAGTGTTTGATGAGCCAGAAGAGGATGTCCCCGTTCTTGCGCACCATGGCCTGCACTGCCGGAAAATCGGGGTGGGACTTCTCCGACCGGATTTCGCCGTCCGAGCTGATGTAGCCGAAGAAGAATCCACTTCGCCCTTGCATGCGAGAACAGATGAAGTCGAGTTCCTCGGCGACTCTACCGCGTTCCGTCTCGTCGTTCAGGGCCAACATGGGGTAGGTGTTGATCATGCCGCTGACCCAGCCCAGTTGGAAATCATTCGAGTTTTCTGGGAGGTAGTACTTGCCGGCCTTGGTCTCGGTGAAGTTTCCGCGGCAGATGTCGGTACCCACCTCCGTCAGCTTGCTCATGGGAAGCAGGTTGCGGGGTGTCGTAGCGCCCGTCAGCGACTTCCGTACGTCCATGAATTCCTGCAGGAGTGCCGGAATTCCGTCGGCATTGAAAGTGAAAACCTGGAAGCGAATCGACACCGCGTCGCCGGCAGACCAGTTCGGCGCGCTGTCCCCGCTCGGTCGGAAGTCGCCGAAACCGGCTGCCAACTGGCGCATGACAGGTGCCGAAATGCGAAAGTCGCAGCTTTCCCTGTTCGCGCTCTCCTCGACGGAGAGTCCACTATTGCCAAGTCGTGTGCCTTGCTCGGTGAGGACGATCCACCCTTTCTTGAGCCTGGGCGAGAAAAAGCTCATCGACGGAGCAGCGGTTGCGCAGGTTTCCAGCTCGATCCGTGAGGACTCCGAGGTGTCCAAGGCGAGTCGCGGATTATTCGATATCGCCACCGATACCCGCGGGTTGTAGTACATGTCGGCCGGATAGTCTGGGTTGTATCCATTTCCGATGGCGCGGTAACGATTGCCGTTGTAGACCGATCCGGGAATCATCACGTAGTTCGCGGTCTCCCAGTTCTCGAATGGGAAATCAACCGAGATCGCGGTTTCCTCGGCCTCTCCCTGCTCCAGGGTGCACGTCAAGGTGACGTCCCACCCCTGGCGACCGGGTGGGCGCCGCGTGTCCCACGCCAGCTGCCACCGCTGTTGCCCGTCGATCAGCGTGTCGCCGTCAAACTCCTTGGTCTGGCGCAGCGTGGTGCCCTCATACTTCCGAGTAAAAACCTGCAGAGAGCCGTGGAGTTCTCGCATAGATCGGAACAATCCGGCCGTCTGGGCATCCGCACCCTCGATCTCCGGGGGGAGTGGCTGGGCTTGTGAGGGTGTCGGATCGAGAGCGATCTTCGCGCCGACTCCGGCTGCTGCCAGTAGGGAAAGATAGTTTCTCCTGTTGAGCATTTCCCACCCGTCCTCGCGTACGTGTCTCCTGTGACCGGAACGTGGTTCAAGGCCTGCACTTTGCCACGGTCGGCAAGAAGCCCGCAAGGATAGGTACGAAACATTTTTGTCCGGGTCGAGTACCCGCAGGGCTCTGGTATTCAGATGGGGGCCATCGCCCGCAAGATCCTTTCGCTCGCGGCCTGACACGAACCCGGACAGGCAACTGCCCCACCTGCCACCGACCCGTCCATGGTGGTCGCGTGGCGGATTCGGCCGGTACCTACGTTGCGGGGCGGCCGAGCGAATCGAGCAGTTGGAGGTCATCGTCCGTCAGCCGGAGTGCGCCCGCCGCCACGTTGTCGACGAGGTGTTCCGGGTTGCCCGTCCCGGGGATGGCGAGCACATGGGCACCCTGCTCAAGGGTCCATGCCAGGCGGACCTGTGCGGGCGAGACGCCGTGTGCGCGGGCCACGGTGCTGACCTGGTCGTGCTCGGCCCGGACCGCGCCGGTCTCGCGGCCCTCCCCGGCGATGGAGAAGAAGGGGGCGAACGCGATGCCTTGCGCCGCGCATGCCCGGAGCATCTCGTCCCCGTCGGGTGCGTCGATGCCGTAGCGGTTCTGGACGCACACCACCGGCGCGATCTCCTGAGCCTGGGCCAGGTGCTCCGGGCGGGCGCCGGAGATACCGAGGTGACGGACGAGCCCGGCGTCGCGCAATTCGGCGAGAGCCCCGAAATGCTCGCTCACGCAGTCCTGCCCCATGACGCGCAGATAGACCAAGTCGAGTTGTTCGCGGCCGAGTTGACGCAGATTCTCCTCGACCTGGCCGCGCAGCTGCTCGGGCCGGGCCGGGGTGCTCCACTCGCCGTCGGTATCCCTGGTCGGGCCGACTTTGGCCGCGATGACGAGAGTGTCCGCATACGGTGCCAGCGCCGAGTTGATCAGTTCGTTGGCGGAGCGCAGCCGGGAGAAGTAGAAGGCCGCGGTGTCGATGTGGTTCACACCGAGTTCGACCGCGCGGCGGAGCACCTCGATCGCCTGGCCGCGGTTGCTGGGAGTGCCTTGGTGGAAGGCGGCGCTGCCGGTCAAGCGCATGGCGCCGAAACCGATCCGGTTGACCGCGAGGTCACCGAGCATCCATGTGCCTGCGGCTGCGGCGGAGACCGTGCGAGACGTCATCTGTTCCATAACTCCATCCGATCGGCTGTCGCCCCGGAAGCGTCGAGGCGGGGCGGTCCTGGAGTATGCGCAGGTGACAGGCGTGGCGGGAAGGTGCCGGGCGGTGGGCGAATATCACAGCGTGACCGGGAATCCCTGATGCGCGCACCGAGTTGGAGTAGGTGACGCTCCGGCCCTGGATCTCCCGTCGAACCCGAACGGGACGACACCGATGTCACTCCCACTTCCGCTTCGTGGTGGGTTCCGGTGCGCCGGTTACGGGAGGGTAGGCCGGGAGCTGGGGGGCTGAGGGCGGACGCCGATCACGCCGCCGGCGGTCCGCTCATCCCGGCCCGCAGGGCAGAACGGGCAGTGAGGCCAGACGTCGGTGCAGGTAGCCGCCGCCCCAGGCCAGGTCGTGCAGTGGTACCACCGATGTCAGCCCACGCCAGCGGCCGAGGATGCTGGTCAGGGCCACCGTGAGTTCCAGGCGGGCCAGCGCAGATCCGGGACAGTAGTGCGGCCCCAGGCCGAAGGACAGGTGGCGGCCGGCGGTACTGCGGTCCGGGTCGAGCGTTCCGGGGTCCGCGTGGCAGCGCGGGTCGTGATTGGCCGCCGCCACGGACAGCAGAACACCGCTGCCCGCAGGAATGACCGTGTCCCCGAACGGGATGTCTTCCAGAGCCACTCTCTTGGTACTGAACGGACCGGGGGTGTCCCAGCGCAGCAACTCGTCCACCGCGCGCGGAACCCGCGACGGCTCCTCCCGTAGGGAGGCCTGCACCTCGGGGTGCCCCAGCAGCGCCACCATGCTCATGCCGATCGCCTGCACCGTGCTGTCGAAGCCGGCCAGCAGCAGCATCGCCAGGAGAGAGGCGACTTCGTCCTCGCTCGCACCGCCCTGCTCGCGCCATGCCGCAAGGACGCGGGTGACGACGTCGTCCCCCGGGGCGGTGGTGCGGCGGGCCATCTCTCCGCGGACGAAGGCGTCGATACGGGCCACGCTCTCCTCGACGGCCGCGGCGGTGCAGCTCGCCTTGTCCGCGAGACGCGCCACGGGCTCGTACAGCGCGGCGCGTTCCTCCTCCCGTACCTCGAAGACCTCGCACAGCGACCGGAAGGCGAACGGGCGCGCGAAGGCGTTCATCAGCTCGACCGGCCCCTCGCCACGGGCCGCGTCGGCCGCGTCGAGGAGTTCACGGGCGGCTCGCTCGATGCGTTCCCGGTGGGCTGCCATCCGGCCCGGGGTCAGGGCCGGTGTCGCGAGGCGGCGGATCCGCGTGTGGTCGGGCGGGTCGTAGTTGACCAGCGTCACGTCAAGCGCGCGGCGGCGCACTCCGCGGTCGGGAACACGGCCGCCGCTCAGGGAGAGGCGGGGATCCACGAAGCCGGCCCGCACGTCGTCGGCGCGGGTGACCAGCCACGCCGGCCGTCCCGCGGGTGTCCTGATCCGGACCACGGGACAGGTCTCCCGGATCGAGGCCAGCGTCTCGTCCGGCCGGGCCAGGAACTCGGCCCCGAGCGGCTCCGGCAGCCGCTGCTGTCCTGCCGCCGCGGGCACGTCGGCTGTGACGGCGGGTTCGGTGTCCATGCGGAGGCGTCCTCTCGCGTTCGCGGAGCGTGCGGCGGCCACCGTAGGAACGGATGGTTGCCCGCCGGTTCACGCCCGGTGCGATTCCGGTATGCCTCCGCCCCCGCGGCAGCAGCGACCACCTGGAGAGAAGGCCGGTGGCCCGGCTCCGCCGCGCTTCCGGTACGCCGCTGCTCCGGCGCATCGGCGCGCCCACCAGCAGCAGGATTCACCGCGGGACAACCGACGGCGAACCGGTGCCGAACCCCGTGCTCCTAGCTTCCTGGCGGTCGGCGCAGCACTGCCGCCCGTCGTCCCGATCGCCCGTCGTATGGAGGACCCATCATGGCCGAGAACGTCGAGCCCCACGAGGAGACCACCGAGACCTCTGCGGAGGAGACTCCCGAGGTCGTTGCGCACTCCGCGTCGAATGTCGCCTGGTGCGGGGTGCACCAGGAGTCGGTCGACGAGCCCGAGGTGGTTGCGCACTCCGCGTCCAACGTTGCCTGGTGCGGGGTGCACCAGGAGTCGGTGGACGAGCCCGAGGTGGTCGCGCACTCCGAGGAGGGCGAGGACACCCCGTGGTGCGGCGTCCACCAGGAGCAGAACGCCTGATCAGTTCCACCTGGTAGTCCATCCCGGCCGCGGCGGCGCACGACGCCACCGCGGCCGGGGTCCGAGCAGACCGTTTCTCTCCTTTCCTTCCGCCCCGCCCCGGAGGTTGCCGTGTCCGGTACGCAGTCCGTCGCCGTCCCCGCCGCCGGGGCCCGTCTGATCCGCGCCGACAGGGGGTGGTGGTTCCTGGGGGCCGGCGGATACGCACTGATGCGGCCCGGCCAGGTCGGACCGGACGGCACGCTGCGGCCCTCGGCCGAGCGTTATCTGCGCGACGCGGGTCTCTACGACGTACGGCCCTACACGTCCTACTCGCTCACCGTGCTGACCAGCACGGACTGCAACCTCGGCTGCGGTTACTGCTTCCAGAACACCGCGCAGGACCCCAAGGGGGGAAGCCGTCCGCCGCGGATACGCCACGCCCGCCTGACCCCCGAAGCCGTCGGACAGGTCATGGACTTCACCCGCGAGCGCATGAACGCGGCAGGTCTGGACCGGCTGTCTCTGCTGCTGTTCGGCGGCGAGCCGCTGCTCAACCCACGGGGCTGTCGCGACCTGCTCACACGGGCGGGGAAGCTGGGTGCCCTCACCGCGTCGATGACGTCCAACGGCACGCTGCTCACACCGCTGATCGCCAAGGAGCTCAACGCGGCGGGTCTCGGCTCGGTCCAGGTGACCTTCGACGGCGACCGGACCGACCACGACTCCATCCGGGTGAGGCGCTCCGGAGGCGGCACCTTCGACGTCATCGTCTCCAACATCGCGCGCGCCATCGAGAAGACGTCCCTGCGCTGGATGCTGCGGGTCAACGTCTCGCACCTGAACCGGAACGGCGTGGACGAACTGGTCGAACGGCTCGGTTCGCGTCTCGATCCGGCACGTTGCGGTATCCACTTCGCACGCGTCGGCGACGTCGGCGTCGGCTACGCGAACAACTTGATGCACGAGGACGGCCTCGTCGCGGACTTCGTCCGCTGGCACGCCCGCGCACTGGAACTCGGCTTCACGGTGTCCCGTCCGCGCGCCCATGTCCCCTGCCAGGCCTGCTCCTTCACCGACGGCCGCTACGGCGCGGTCGTCAACGCCGATGGTGTCCTCGCCAGTTGCTGGGAGACCGCCGGCAAGCCCGGCATGGAGGTCGGCACTGTCGCCGACGGCTATCTGGACGCCCAGCAGACAGAAGGCCGCTGGGTCAGCTGCCACGACCACTACCAGTACGACGAGGAGGCTGCCGTCCGTGCTGTCTTCCAGGACCGGGTCGACGCCGGCGTGCTGGACGGTCTCAACGCTGTCGGACGGCTGTGATGAAGGGCGCCGGCATCCTGCGCACCAACCCCGACTTCCGCCGCTTCTGGCTCAGTTCGACGCTGTCCACCCTCGGATCCCAGCTGTCGTTGCTCGCCTTCCCGCTGCTGGTGCTGTCCATCGGCGGCAGCGCCGCAGAGGCCGGCACGATCGCGACGTGCTCGCTGGTGACCAGGACGCTGCTGCGTTTGCCGGCGGGTCATCTCGCCGACCGGCTCGACAGACGAATGATCATGGTCGGTACCGATCTGGTGCGGCTCGTGGCGCTGGCCAGTATTCCGCTGATGTCGGCACTGGGGGAGCTCGGCCAGGCACATCTGCTCGGCGTGGCCGTGGTGGAGGGCGCCGCCACCGCGCTCTTCGCGCCCGCGGCCACGATCGCCGTGCGCGACGTGGTACCGGAGAAGGACCTCACCGATGCGCTGAGCCGCAGTCAGGCCGCCATGGCGTCGAGTTCGCTGATCGGCCCCTTCCTCGGCGGCTGGCTGTTCACCCTGGATTCGATCCTGCCGTTCGCGGCCGACGCCGCGTCCTACGGGGTCTCCGCCGTACTGCTGCTGCGGATCGCCGGTCGGCCCTCCCCGGAGACCGCGGGAGCCGAGCGCGACGACCGGCTCACGGCCGGGCTGCGGTGGCTCACGCGCCAGCGGGCGCTGCTGGCCGCGCTGCTCTTCGCCGCGGGCATCAACATCGTCTCGGCTGCGGCACAGACGGCCATGGTCGTCTCCCTGCGGCAGAGCGGCGCCGGCGGCACGGCGATCGGAGCGGTGATGGGCTGCGCGGGTGTCGGGGCGCTGCTGGGCGCGGCTGCGGCACCGTGGCTGATCAAGAGGATCCCCGCCGCCCGGCTGTTCCTGCTCATCGGCGCGGTCTGGGCACTCGGCCTCGCCGTCTTCTCCGGTACCACCCACCCCTGGACGATCGGTCCGGTGCTGGTCGTGGTCGTCTTCTTCAGCCCGCCTGCGGGCATCGTCGTCGGCCGGGCGATGCTGGTACTCGCACCCCGCGACCTGCTGGGCCGGGTCAGCACCGCGACCGGGCTGCTGATGGCCGGTCTCGCCTCTCTCGGACCGGTCCTGGCGGGCTCCTTCGTGGATTCCCTGGGGGCGAGCCGCACCTGGCTGGCCCTGGCCGGCACGGCGGCGGTGATCACTGTGGTGTCGTCCGTCCCGCTGCTGCGCGAGACCAGCCTGGACGCCGACGGGGACGGCGCGAAGAACGCCGGTCCCGCGGACACCGTGCCGTCCCCCGGCCTCCCGGACCCGCCCGGTCCGGCGAACACCGTTCCTCCCGCAGACCTTCCGGACCTTCCCGGTCCCGCGGAGACCGAGGCCTCATCCGGCCTCCCGGACCCGCCCGCGGGCGCGGGCCGCACCGGCCGGCCGGCGGACAAGTCGGCTGCCGAGCCGGCCGTCGCGGGCGGCGCCGATTCGGGGGACCTGGTTCCGGCACCTCCCGTACGGCGCACGGACATCGGCGGCGCCTGACCCTCCTCCACCTCCCGTGACCGTTCTCCCTGGAGCGCCGCGATGACCGAGTCCCCGCCCCGCGACGCCAGGCCGGCGCCGGCCCGGTACGCCTACCCGCCCGCGCCCCGTAGCGGACCTGTGGAGGTCATCCACGGACTGCCGGTGGCCGACCCCTACCGCTGGCTGGAGGATCCGCAGGACCCCGCCACCGCCGCCTGGGGCGCCGCTCAGGACTTCCTCTACGCCGAGGAAGAGGCACGCTGGCCGGGCCGGGAGGCGCTGCGCGTGCGGATGACGACCCTGCTCGCCGGCGGTGGTGCCTCCCCGCCGGTGGCGCGTGGCGGGCGGGAGTTCCACCTGCGCAGGGAACCGGGGCGTGAACTCGCCGCGCTCGCCGTCCGCGAGGACGGCCGGGCACGGGTACTGCTCGACCCGCTGGACACCGACCCGTCCGGTACGACGGTGCTCGACGCCTGGGAGCCGTCGTGGGAGGGCGACCTGGTAGCCGTCCAGCTGTCCTCCGGCGGTACGGAGAACTCGGTGCTGCGTGTGCTCGACACGGCGACCGGCGAGACGGTCGACGGCCCCGTGGACCGGGTCCGCCGTTCTCCGGTGGCGTGGCTGCCGGGCGGCCGGGCCTTCTACTACGTGCGCCTGCTGAAGCCGGAGCGTGCTCCCGGCGGGCCCGGTCGTCGGCGCCGCGTCTGTCTGCACGAGGTCGGCACCCCGGCCGAACGGGACACGGAGGTCTTCGGCGCCGGGCGGTCGGAGACCCAGTACTACACCGTGGCCACCGCACCCGACGGCCGACTCCTGGTCGTCGGCGCCAGTGAGGGCACCTCGCCGCGCACCGACCTGTGGATCGCCGACCTGGCCAGGACCGGTCCTGACCGGCCCGTCCTGCGTGCGTTCCAGCACGGCACGGACGCCCGTACCGCCGTCCGCATCCGGCCGGGCGGCGGACCGCTGCTGCTCAGGACGACGGCCGGTGCCCCGCGCGGCCGGATCGCCGCAGCCCGCCGCGACGCCACGGACCCCGGCCACTGGCACACACTGGTCGGCGAGCAACCCGGCACCGTGCTCCAGGACTTCGCGGTCCTGGACGGCCCGGCACTGGACCGGCCGCTCCTGGTGGTCGTACGGACCCGGCACGCGGTCGGCGAGATGACCCTGCACGACGCCAGGACCGGCGACCGGGCAGGGACCGTGACCCTGCCCGGACAGGGGACCGTCACCCGCCTGACCACACGTCAGGAACCAGGCCATGAAGCGTGGTTCGCGTACACCGACCACATCACTCCCACCGTCGTCCTGCACTACGACGCCGTCACCGGATGCCTGAGCCCCTGGCCGGGCGGCCCGCCTTCGCTGCCGCCCGCCGAGGGCGTGTGCGTCACCCAGGAGGTCGCGCGCTCCCGTGACGGCACCGAGGTGCGGATGTTCGTGATGTCCCCCACCGGCTGTGCCGACCGGCCCCGCCCGGCCGTCCTCACCGGTTACGGCGGCTTCGGCGCCTCGATGACCCCCGGCTTCACCCCGCAGGCCGTGCCCTGGGTGCGCGCGGGCGGCGTGTACGCGGTGGCCTGCGTGCGCGGTGGGGGAGAAGAGGGGGAGGAGTGGCATCGGGCCGGGCGCCGCGAGCACAAACAGAACACCTTCGACGACTTCGACGCAGCTGCCGACCATCTGCTCCGCACCCGATGGGCCGCCCCCGGCCGGCTCGGCGTCCTCGGCAGCTCCAACGGCGGCCTGCTGGTCGCTGCCGCGCTGACCCGCAGGCCGGAGACCTACGCCGCCGTCGTGTGCGCGGCGCCCCTGCTCGACATGGTGCGCTACGAGTTGTCGGGGATGGGGATGAGCTGGCGCGACGAGTACGGCAGTGCGGCGGACCCCGCCGAGTTCGCGCGACTGCTCGCGTACTCGCCGTACCACCGGGTGCGCGAGGGCGCGCGCTACCCGGCCGTGCTGCTGGCCGTCTTCGACGGCGACACGCGTGTCGATCCCGCGCACGCCCGGAAGATGTGCGCCGCCCTCCAGTGGGCCGGCACAGGTGACGGGCCGGTCGTGCTGCGCACCGAGAGCGGCGTCGGCCACGGTGCGCGCGGCGCCTCGCGCAGCGCCCGCCTCTACGCCGACGTCATGGCCTTCTTCGCCCACCACCTGGGCCTGCATCCGGGCCCCCACCTGCCGAGGGGCGGCCCGGCATGAAGGTACTCCTGTGCCCGCTGAACGATCCGGGCTACCTGTACCCGGCCCTCGCGGTGGGCCGGGAACTGCGCCGTCGCGCCCACGCGGTGCACGTCCTCGCCGCACCGCAGGCCGCGCCCGTGGTCGCTGCGGCCGGTCTGGCCGTGTCGGCAGCCGGGGACGGCACGGCCCTGTCGGTGGCCCACTGGACGGTGCGGGGCCCCGAGCAGCACGCAGTGGTGGCACGGGCGGTCCGGCTGCTGCGGCCCGATGTCCTGGTCACCTCCGTGCTCTGCCACGGCGCACTGGTGGCCGCCGAGGCCGCCGGCCTGCCGGTGGTGGTCCTGGGGCTGACCGCACACCTGTGGCCCTACCGCGGTGGCGCCGGTCCGGTGGACGCCCACGGGCGCGCATGGCGGCTGGCGGAGACCCTGAAGCACTACGGGGAGGTGCGAGAGGCGGCCGGCCTCGCTCCACGGCACGACCGGTTCCCGGATACCGCGCTGCTCGGCACCGCCTTCCTGCTGCGCGGCCACCCTCTCCTGGAAGCGGCCGACGCCGAACTGCCCCCGGCGGTACGGCATGTCGGCCCCTGCTGGTGGGAGCCGGAACCCCCGGCGGTGGAACCCCTGCCGGATTCCAGACCTCTGGCATACGTCCATCTCGGCCGTACCTTCGGCGGCACCAGTCTCTGGCCGCGCCTCAACGCGGCCTTCACCTCGGGAACGCACCGAGCCGTCGTGGAGCTGGGACGGTCGGGAGCCCCCGATGCAGACAGGGACGCCGACCTGGTCGTCGGCCGCCGCCCCTGGATGGGGCCGCTCGTGGAACGGGCCGACCTCGTCCTGACCAACGCGACGTCAGCCCCGGTGCTCGCCGCGCTCCTGCACGGAAAGCCGTTGCTCGTCGCCCCCAACGGTTCGGAGCAGCAAGTCCTCGCCGCCGGTTGTCTGCGCGCCGGTGTCGCCCGCATGCTCCCGGAGCCTGGTGCTTCTGCCGCGGACCTCCGAGCCGCGGTGGAGGAAACCGCACGCGATGCCGAACTACGGGCGTGTGCGGAGGAGTTGGGCGGTTTGCTTGCCGACGGCAAGAGCGAGACGCGCGCCGCCGACGCCGTGGAGTCGGCGGCACGCTGACCAGGTCCCCCTCGCGGACCCCTACCCCTCGTGCGGGGCCGGGGGCTGCATCCCGTCGAGCAGTACGTCCCGCAGTGCGGCCAGCAGCTCCAGCCCCCGGGTGCGGACCGCCGGTGGTGTCTCCTCGCGGCGCCGGTCGGCGATGACCGCGAGAGCCGCCGCGGCCTGGCGGGCGAACAGCGCGAGCAGGTCGAGTTCGGAGAGGCTGGAACGGGACTGCTCGACGGGGTCGAGTACTTCGAGCACGCCGAGCACCCGGTCGCGGTGGGCGAGGGGCGCCGCCATCAGCGCGTCCGGCACGTACCCCGTCGATTTCGCGACGTCCCGGGCGAACATGCCCTGCTCCCCGAGGTCATCCGCGATCATGGGCTCGCCCGAGACGAGTACCCAGCCCGCCAGTCCCCGGTCGGCGGGGAACCGGGAACCGACGAGGGACTCCTCGCCCTCCCCGGCCACCGCCTGGAAGACCAGCTCATCGGTGTCCTGGTCGTGCAGCAGGACCGAGCTGGCCGCCGCGCCGAAGATGGCCCGGGCGGTCTCGACGACGGACTGCAGCAGGTCGTGCTCCGCGCTGTCGGCGAGCGCCGCGGGGCCGACGCCTGCGGCGGGGACGAGGCCGTGGGACTGGCTCATGATTCACCTCGGGTTCTTGGTTCGCCGATGCGTACGTTCGCGGCGGAGAGGTAGAGCGCGTGCTTGATCTGAAACGGCGTCAGCTTCGGGTGGGTGCCGAGCAGCCGTGCGCACATCCCGCTGATGAAGGGGGTGGCGAAGCTGTTGCCGGTGGTGCGGATGGTCCTGCCGCCCGTCCAGGCCACCTGTACGTTCTGGCCGGGTGCGAAGAACTCCACAGGTGGTGCGGGGTTGTAGAGGAAGAGCCCCGAGTCGTCCTCGCGGTGCGTACCGACCGAGATGACCGACGAGAACCGCCAGGGAAAGCTCTCCACCGGTGTGTTGTGGGCCGAGGCCACCAGGGTGGTCCCGCTGAAGAACGCCTGGTCGGCCAGGGACCGCAGGGTCTCGAGGAATTTCGGGCGGGTGGTGGACAGACTGAGGTTGACCACGTCGAAGCCCTGGTCGATGGCCCAGCGCAACCCGGTGAGCAGGGCCTCGCCGCTGCCGGTGAAGCCCTCGCCCAGCACCCGCACGCTGTACAGGTCGCAGTCCGGAGCCACGCGCCGGACGATCCCGGCGCACGCCGTTCCGTGCCCGCAACCGTCACCGGCGCCGTCGGGCAGTGGACCGCTGTCGACGACGCGCAGGGTTCCGTCGGGTGCGGGTGCCACCTCGTAGGAGCCCTGGACCGTGCCGACCGAGGGGTGGCCGCACTCCACCCCGGTGTCGACCACGCACACCCGGACCCCGCCGCCGTCCGACCACGCCGAGGGGTCGGCGGGCAGGGCCGGCACCGTGTCGGCGAGCATCGTGAGGTCCTCGGGAGTGCGGTCGCGCAGGCTCCAGGTGAGCCCCCCCGCCGTTGCGTCGGTCATACGGTCCTGCCTTCCCGCCCGGCCGGACGATCCGCGCTCCGGGCCGCGGCCGAGCTGTCGTCGGCGAACACGGACGCGCGGTCCACGCCGAGCCGGTGCCCCTTGGCGGCGAAGTGCCGCAGCGCCGTGCGCGCCTCCCGCGCCGCGTCCGCGGGCAGAGCGAGCGTGCGCAGCGTGTGAGCCAGGTCGAGGGCCGCGGTGCCCCGGACGACCGGTGAGTCCGTGTCACCCGCCGCGGCGGTCGCCCGGCCCGCGCAGGCGCGCGCGGCTGCCGGCTCCCCGGCGAGGGCGAGCGCACGGGCCCGCAGTCCGTACGCGTCGGCGGACTCCGCCGGGGGCAGGCCGGCCTCCTGGGGATCCGGCAGGGCCAGCGCCTCCGCCTGCTCCCCGCGGTCCAGCAGGATCCGCGCCCGCTCGCGGGCGATGCCGGGAAGCGCACCCGTGGCGCCGAGTTCGCGTCCGGCGCGCGCGGCCTCCTCCAGCAGGGCGAGCCTGCGGCCCGGTGTGCCCGTCAGGGCCTCGACCTCCGCGGCGAACAGGGGGACGAACAGCGCGCTCTCGGCGTAGCCGAGGCCGTCGGCGAGGCGCGCCGCCTCGGCCAGCCGCTCGCGCGCTTCGTCGTGCCGTCCCTGCAGGGCCAGGAGTACGGCCAGCGGGCAGCCCAGGGTGGCCCGGACGGTTGGCCGGCCGGCGCCGTGGGTGGTCAGCAGTTCCTCGCAGCGCTCGACGGCACGCGCGACCGGGGTCGGGCCCCGCCACAGGGAGATGCCGACCGCGCCGAGCGCCAAGGCCCGTTCGGGCTCGGCGTCGGCTCGGCCGGCGTGGTCCAGGGCCTGGCACAGCAGCGACTCGGCGTCGGCGTGCCGTCCGCGCCGCTGACGGTCCTGGGCGATGCGGACGCAGGCACGGGCGATGCCCTGGTCGTCGCCCGCCACCGTGAACAGCGCGAGTGCGGCCTCGGCCACGTCGGCCGCCGAGCCGTGCCGGGGGTCGAGGGCGGTCAGCGCGAGCCGGGCATGGGCGGCGCCCAGCCGGTCACCGGCCCGCTCCGCCGTGTCGAGCGCACCCGCCAGCAGCTCCCGGCCGCGCACCGGTTCGCCGCGGGCTACCTTCGTCTCACCGAGGCGGCGGGCGGCCTCGCCGGCGGCCGCCTCGCCGGGAGCGGCCAGGGCCAGGCCCTGGGTGAGGAGGTCGTCGGCCCATGGCAGATCGGAGCGTGCCAGGGCAGCCGCGCCAGCCCGGGTGAGCAGGCCGGCGGCGCGAGCACGCAGGGCGTCGGTCTCGTCGTCGCGCATCCCCAGTTCGGTGAGCAGCCGGTGGGCGCGGGCCAGATGGGCGCCGACGGCCGCATCACCCGCCTCCTGCCCGGCGAGGATCCGGGCGGCGTGCTCGTGACGCCGGGCACGCACCTTCTTGGCCATCCCGCGGTACGCGGTCTCCTGCACCAGGGCGCTGCCGAACCGGAGCACGGAGCTCGTGGACAGGGTGCGGCCACCGGCCTCGATGAGCCGGCGGCGCACGAGGCCTCGCAGCAGACCGGTGGGGGACTCCGCGGGGCCGGCGGGCTCGTCGCCGGTGGCCAGCTCGGCCAGGTCGGCGCGGCGGAACTCGCGCCCCAGGACGGCGGCCAGCTGCAGCAGGGTCCGCTCCTCGGGCGGCAGCGCGTCGATGCGGGCGCCGAGCAGGGCGTGCACGGTGAGGGGAAGGTCGTCGCACTCGGCCGCCATGGCCGTCAGGTGTTCCAGGTACAGCGGATTGCCCTCGGCGCGGTCCAGGGCACCCTCCAGTACGCCCTGCCGGTGGGCCGCCACCTCGACCAGCTCGCCGGCGAGAGCGGCGGCCTCTTCCCGGGTGAGCGGCGTGAGCAGCAGCGACACGGACCGCATCCGGCCGCTGCCCCAGCCGGGGTGGGTCTCCAGCAGCTCCGGACGCGCGACACACACCAGGGCGACGGGGGAGCGTTCGAGTTCGTCCAGCAACCGGTCCGCCATGTCGAGCAGTGGCGCGGACGCCCAGTGGCAGTCGTCCAGTACGACGACCACGGGCCGCTCACGGGACAACCCGTCCAGCAGGCAGGCCAGCGCCATCAGGGTGTCGTCCACCGAGGGACTGGGCGTGCCGTCCGCGAGCAGCCCGGTCCGCAGCAGGCGCAGCGCCTGTTCCGCCTCCGTCCGCTCGTGGACCGGAAGCGCGGCGAGGGCAGCTTCCTCTCCCACGGCCGCGAGTATCTGGCGTACCGCTTCGGCGAGCGGCGAGAGGGAGCCGGTCTCGCCGTACGGCCGGCACCGGCCCTCGCCGTACGCCGGGCAGTCCCGCAGCCACTCGCGCAGCAAGCGCGTCTTACCGAGCCCGGCCTCACCGTAGACGGTCACCAGATGCGAATGGTGGTCCGTCACCAGCTTGCTCAACAGCAGCCGGAGTTCGGCCAGTTCCTGCTCACGGCCGATGAAGGGGGTGTCGAAGCGGCGTACCCGCTCAGGGGCGTCCTCGTGCAGCGTGACCAGGCGCCGCGCCGCGACGGGGACGCCGACCCCCTTGAGGGACAGCGATCCGGCGGGTTCGGTGACCGCCGAGGGCCCGGCGGCGTGCAGCGTGGCGGGGCCGATCAGGATCTCCCCCGCGCCGGCGTGCTGTTCGAGCCGTGCGCCGATGTTGACCACCTCGCCGGAGACCAGGGCCTGCCGGGCGGCGGGGTCGACGTTCACCACCACCTCACCGGTGTTCACACCGATACGGACGGCGAGCCGCACGCCGTGCTCCTGCTCCAGCTCGGCGTTGAGTCCGTCGAGGCCGGTGACCATTCCACGGGCGGCGGCCAGGGCCCGGTGGGCGTCGTCCTCGTGGCGCGCGGGCACCCCGAACACCGCCATCACGGCATCGCCGATGAACTTTTCCACGGTGCCGCCGTGTTCCTCGATCCGGGCCCGCATCAGCGCGAAGTACCGGAGAGTCACCGTGCGCAGCGTCTCCGGGTCGAGCCGCCCGGACAGGGCCGTGGACCCGACGAGGTCGCAGAAGACCACGGTGACCACCCGGCGCTCCTCGGCCGGGCCGGAGTCGGCCGCGGCCACACAGGCGGTACCGCACCGGGGGCAGAAGGCCGCGCCCTCCGGCGGCGGTTCAGGGCACCGGGGGCACCTCGTCCGTGCGGTCCCGGTCATCAGAACAGTGCTCCGCCGGCGATCTCACTGTGCGCCTGTACCTCCGGCTCGGCCGCGTCGAGCCGCTCCTTCAGACCCAGGAGCAGGGTCAGTTCCTCCGCGCTGAGGTCCTGAAGCACCTCCCGTTGTTCGGGGGAGAGGCTGTGCAGCGGGAACCCGGCGTCCTCCAGCGCGTGGAGGCAATCGCGATCAGGTGCGGGGTCGTTCATGAGCGCCCTCCCGTACGGTTGGTGCCGCGGCGATGCGGTCGAACAACTCGGTGAGAGCGGCGACCGTGTGCAGTGCGCTGACGGCGACCAGGGAGCGCTGCGCGGCGTCCAGAGGCAGCCGGTCGAGCAGCCGGTCCAGGTCCGCACCGTGTCCGTCGTCGAGGTCCGCGTGAAGGCGCACGGTCTCGAACGCAGCCTGTGGCAGTCCCGTCTCGCGCTCCAGCCGCCCGGCCAGGCCCGGCGCCGGCGCGTTGCCCTCCAGTACCGCGATGTAGCCGAGCAGGGCCACTGGATGGCTGTGTTCGAGCCAGTAGTACTGCGCGCCCACCAGGGCGGCGACGTGGGCCGGCGGGACGGCGCAGGTCAGCTCGCCGGGGGCCGTGCCGGTCGCTGCGGCGTCGGCGAGGAGCCAGTCGTCATGGCCCCGTTCCTCCTCGGCGTGGGCCCGCAGGTACCGCGCGAGCAGCGGCGCCACCGGGTCCTGCGACAGCGCCTCGCACCGTGCGGCGGCCCGCTCCATCAGCGGAACGGAAGCACGGATCACCTGGTGCATGGCGCACAGAAAGTGCCGGTAGCGGCCCGGGAGCCCGGAATCGGAGCGCCAGACGCGGGCGGCGGAGGCCCGCAGGACGGGTTGCACAAGGGAAAGTTCGAGTCGCAGGCTCGCGACGGCCGACGGGCTCACGCGGGAACCTCCTCGTCCCCGCGACCGCCGAGCAGCACGAGCGGCGCGTACCGCTCGCTTCCGTACCGTCGCAGCAGGGAAGCGGCCCCCGCATCGCGCTGGAGCCGGGCGCCGAGCGCGTCCATGGCGCCGGCCGCCGGGCGTGAACCGGCGCGTTCGGCCACGTCCAGTGCCGCGGGCCGCCGGGCCAGGGCGCGGCAGTCCGTACAGGACCCGACCCCGGCGGTACGGATGGTGCGCAGCACAGGCGACTCCTCGCAGCGGCGCCGTACCAGCGGCCAGTCGTCCTCCGCGATGTGTCCCAGACGCAGGTGCTCCGGCACCGGGCGGTCGTCCACCACACGCTGGTTGCAGCAGGCCGTGACGGTGCCGTCGAAGGTCACCACCGGCCAGGCCGCCATCGCGCACGGCGCGACGGGTCCCCCGGCGAGAATCTTGTCCGGGGCGGCCTGGAACGGGACCGTTCGGGCGGCTGCCCAGCCGGCCGCCCGCCCCACCGGCCTGACGTGATTGACCAGTACGGCTGCCCGGTCCCGGAATTCGGTCCGTATGGACGTGGTGATGTCCGCGAGATACGGATCGTCGACCGCGTTGCCCACCACGTGAAAGCTCACATCGATTCCGCTTTCCATGATGCGGTGTACCGCGCGAAAGGCCGCCGCGCGAGGTACTTCACGTTCGTGGAACACGTCGATGCTCGCCGAGAAATGGGCGACATGCCGCAACGCGCGCATGATGCGGCCGGGTACCCGGCCTTCGGCCGCGAAGAACATGCCGCTGAGCACCGACGTCCGTGTTCCGGCCGTCGCGGCGAGCGCCGCGAGCTCCTCCACGAGCGCGGGCCGTAGCAGCGGTTCACCGCCCGTGAGCATGAGGACCTCCGGACGGTTCCCGGAGGTGAAGCCGCCGACGAAGCGGCGCAGTGCCTCGGCCGGAGTGTCCTCCCCCCGTGGCCCCGACGAGGTGGAGCAGTGGGCACAGCTGAGCGGGCAGCGCCTGGTCAGGGTGGCGAGGAGCCCGGCAGCCGGTACCGGACGCAGCTCGATGATCTCCGCCAGCCGCATCGCGTCACCTCCGTCCGGTCTGGGATGTGCGGCCCCAGCGTGCGCGGCACCGGTTGGGTCGCGGTTGGCGGGCGGTTCGGGGCCGGTACGCGCCGCAGGGTAGTCAGGCCGTTGGAGGGGGCCGGACACGGCCCGTCGTTTCCTGGCGGTATGTCCGCCTATTTTCCCTATATCCCGGCAGGTGCGTTGCTGCATGCACCTTGAACCATCCTCGGGCCCATGGCCCCGCCACTGACTTGTGAGCATGCTCTGAAGGCCGAAGGAATTCCATTGAATTCTCGAAGTGCTCACGGCTCCTTGCGGATTCGCTCACCCCCCGACCGCTCTTCGGAGGCTTTAGTGTACGGAATTGCATTCACTCTCCAGAATTCCGACGACACCGGCTGGGGAAGGGGTTGACGAGGGAAATGGCAGATTCCCTCACAGATTCCCTCACAGAAACCCGCAACAGGGAGTCGGAATCCGGAACCGCGCGAGAGTCCGCCTGCGGAGGCGGCAGCGGGTGCAGCACCGGCGCCGCCCTTCTGCGACTGACCCTCCTCGGCCCCCTGCGAGCCTCCCGCGGCGGTCTGCCGCTGCCGCTCGGTCCGCTGAAGCAGCGCCTTGTCCTGGCGGTCCTGCTCACCCGTCCGAACACACCGGTGTCGCTGGAGGAACTGACCGACGCCGTCTGGCCGGACGATCCGCCCCGCACGGCCCGCAAGAACCTTCAGGTGTACGTCTCGACGCTGCGCCGGGTGCTCGACCCCGACGACCTCGGCCGACTGCACCACGGTCCCGGCGGCTACGTCCTGCACCTCACCGTGGACGAATGCGACACCCTGCGCTTCGAGGAACTGGCTCGGCGCGGCGACGCCGAGGTGCGCGCGGGCGCGCCGAGCCGCGCGGCCCGGACGTACCGTCAGGCGCTGGACCTGTGGCAGTACGACCCCTTCAGTGACCTCGCCGCCTACGCCGAGGTGCTGCGCGCCGCCGCCGAACGGCAGCACGTCCGGCGGCTGGCCGTCTACGAAGCATGGGCGGAAGCGCAGTTGGAGACCGGCGACCCGGCCCCGGTCGCGGACACCGCTGACGAGATGGTCAGGCGCCACCCGCTGCGGGAGCGCCTGCGCGCCGCCCAGCTCACCGCACTGCACCAGGTCGGCCGCAGAACGGAGGCGTTGTCCGCCTACGACGACTGCCGTCAGCAGCTCTCCCGGGAACTGGGCCTGGAACCCGGTGCGGCGCTGCAGGGTGCCTACCGCTCCTTGCTGGAGGACGTGGCCCTGCCCCGGCCGCGCGGCGGCCCCATCGGGTCACGGCTGCTCCCGCCGGAGCTCGCCGACTTCACCGGGCGCACGCGAGAGCTGGAGTCCGTCAGCGCACTGCTGGGCCGTGAGGGCGGCCCCCCGGTGCTTCTCACCGGCCCGGCCGGCGTCGGCAAGACGGCCTTCGCCGTGCACCTCGCGCATCGCCTCGCCGCGCGCTATCCCGACGGGGTGGTCACCACCCGGCTGTGTGCCGAGGACGGCTCGACGCGCCCGTGGGTGTCGGTGCTGGCCGAGCTGGCCCGATCCCTGGGATGTGCCGAGAGACTGCCCGCCGACCGGGAGGAGGCCGCCACCGTGTGGCGCTCCTGGCTGTCCGGGCGCCGGATCCTGCTGCTCCTGGACGACGCGCCGGACGCCACCGCCCTCGGCCCGCTGCTGCCCCCGTCGGGCGCCGCCGCCGCACTGGTCACCTCCAGGAGCCGGCTGTCCTGTCTGGAGTCCGCGCACCGGATCGAACTCCCGCCGCTCTCCGCAGAGGAGGCCCTGGACCTGCTCGGCGGAATCATCGGGCGGCCCCGGCTGGCTGCCGAGCACTCCGCCGCCGCACGTATTGCCGGCGCCACCGGGCTCCTCCCGTTCGCTCTGCGAGCAGCCGGGAACCGTCTGTCCGTGCTGCGCCACATGACGCTCGGGCAGTACGCGGACCGTCTCGAACATCCTCTGGAGGCCTTGGACGAACTCGCGTCGGGCGGCCTCGGTGTCCGTGCCCGGCTCGCCGGGACGTGGGCGCGTCTGCCCGCTCCCGCCCGCGACACCTTGCACGCACTGGCCGCTCTGGCGGACCCTTCCTTCACCCTCCCCACCGCCGCCGGAGCCCTGGGGCTGGACGGCCGGGACGCGCAGCGTGCTCTGGAGAACCTGATCGACGTCGGCGTCCTGTCTCCACCGTCCCTGCCCGAGGTGACCGCGCACATGGCGGCCCCGGAGGCGGTGTGCTACGAACTGCCCTGGCTGACCCTGCTGTTCGCGCGGGAGCAGGCCGCCGCGTCGGGAACGCGGTGTTAGGCCGTGTCCGGCCGCCCACGGCTGCCGGACACCGTTCGAGGCGGGGCGTTCAGGTTCCGCCTGCCGCCGCGGACGCGGGACCGGAGGACTGCACCCGAGCCAGATACCCGGCCTGGAAGCGGCTGGCCGCACCGAGTTGCTCCATGATCTTGGCAATGTGCTTGCGGCAGGTGCGCAGCGACATCCCCAGCCGCCGGGCCACCATCTCGTCCTTCATGCCCTCCGCCAGCAGCCGCACGATGGCCTGCTTCACCTCGTCCCGCGCCGAACTCTCCGTCCAGGCCGGGTGGTAGGGATCGGCCAGCGACCAGGCGTGATCGAATGTCGCGCACAGATACGTGACCGTGGACGGCTCCTGGATGACGATGGCCGCGTCCAGGTCGTCCTGGTGCGGTATGAACACCGTCTCCGCGTCGAAGGCGACCATACGGCCGAACAGTTCGCTCAGCGTCCTGATCTCGGCGCCCTCGTCGGTCATCCGCCGCGCGTACTCCTGAGTGGGCAAGTGGTAGCGGGCGGTGTGCTGGTACAGCGTGCGCATCCGCACCCCTCGGCGCAGCATGTCCCGGTCCCGTACGAACGCCTGCTCGAGCAGTGCCGGGGAGCGGCCCCCGCCGGGGTGGCACGTACGGACCTCCTTCCGGCACCGCATGGTCGCCTCGGTGATCATTCCCACGACGGTCTTCAGGTCCGTGATCTCGGTCAGCGGCGTCCGTCCCTGGCACTGCCGTCGGCCTTCCGCGTAGAAGGGCGTCAGAAGGGTGAGCTCGGCCCGCAGCCGGTCGATCTCGGCGAGCTGCCGGCGCAGTCCCGCCTCCTTCGGCGCGACCAGCGCGGCGAGGGCCGCGTCCGGGGCCACTGCCACCAACTGGCCCGGATTCCCGGGCAGATGCCGCAGCAACAGCAGCTCGATCAGCGTCGCCACCGCCGAGGCCGCGCAGCTCTCCGGCAGCCCGAGTGCCGATCCCAACGTCGTGGCGTCGCACGGCCCCTGATTGCTCACCCACCGGAACACCTGGACGGCGTCCTCGGACAATTGCCCTTCGGGCGGCGTTTCCCCGGCCGTCTCGCGAAGGCCCGGTCTCTTGCCGTCCTCACCGATGCCGCCCACGCAACCCCCTCATCAGCCGGATGACTCCGGTCCAGCCCGTGCTGATGTCCATTGTTCAGATGTGCGAGGAATATTCCCAGACCGTCTCGGAGGGAATCACATGGAACGGACCAAGGGGGCATTCACCCTGCTCCTCGAACGCTTCGCCCTCCTCGGCAGCAGGGTCCGCGCCTGGCAGCGCCCGGCCGATGGCAACGGGGCGAAGGCCCGCGAGATCCTCGACCAACCTCCGCGACCCGTGCGTGGCGACGACGGCGACTCGCCGACCGTACCCACACCCCACTGGTGACCGGTTCCGGTGGCGGCGGAGCTGCTGCACGAGACCGAGGGACCGCTGATGCGCGAGCCGGTCAGAACTGACGGAATCACGGAGTCCACCGACATCCGCGAGACAGCAGAACCAGAGGAGATCCGGCACGCGCTGTTGTCGAAGCCGATGCCCCGACCGGTGCGCACCACGGTTGGTGCCGTCGTGGGACGGTTGCTGCGGGATCTCAACGTGGCCGGCCCACCGCCCGGGTCCTCGGGGCGGCGGGCCGTGCTCAAGGGTGGGTGCGGAGTGCGACATCGCCCTCAAGGGGTGCCGGTGTGGCTGCGGCCTCGCACCGACCGGGCAACAGGCCTACCGGTCAGGTGGGTTGCCCGTGCGCATGCGGTCGGCGGACGTGCCGATGAGCCCAGGCCTACGGGTGGGCCTGGGCTGTGGGGGAAATCCTGGGCGGACCGCCCCTCGGTGCCCTTGGCGCCTGTGTTCAGGCGGGGCAACGGTGTTCGGCTACCGGTTACGCGCGGTCAGCGGTTGTCGTCGAGTTCCTGGTGCATCTGGGGCTGGTCGTCCTGGTCGTGGGTCAGCGCGTATCGCTCGGCCTGGTTGAAGGCCTTCGAGGCGATGCCCAGGATCTCCTTGTAGGGGTTGACACCGACGGTGCTCTTCGCGGCGCCACCGAGGAGACCACCGCCTACGCCGCTCACGAGGCCGTGCCCGGCGGCGAGAGGCTGTCCTGCGAGGTCCAGTACGCTGCGCTCGAGACCTGCCAGATCGGCGTACGGGTCCGTGAGCGCGGTGCGGATCATGGCGACGAATGCGTCGTGCACGCCGGGCGGAAGGAACTTCCGGTAGAACTCGATGGCCTGGTGCGTCATGAACACGCCGTCATCGCTCTTCTGCCATTCCCTGTCGCGCTCGTGGTTCCACAGCCGCTCCGCCTCGTCGGCGTTCTTGGGTACCAGCCATTCCTGCTGGGTGCCCAGGTAGTGGTTGACGTAGTGCCAAGCGCACAGGAATCCGTTGGCATCCTCGCGGGAGACCTCCAGGCCGAGATTCTTCATCGCCTGGAGGATCTGTGTGCTGAATACGAACGCGGCACCGGTGGTGTACTTCTGCGACACCGGCTCCCCCCACCGCGCGTAGTCCCACACCCCGGACTTCTTGTGCAGTTGCCTCACCGAAGCGTGGACCAGGCGGACCTTGGTCACGTCGGCGGCCAGCGTCCCGTCGCGCAGAGCACCCTTGTTGCCCATGTCGACGAAGAGCCGGGAGGACTGCGACAGCCGCCTGCCCGGTCCGTCCACCCCGCCCAGACGGCCGGTGGAGCGGAGGGTGAAGGCCCCGGTCGGGGAGAGGTAGGTCCCGATCAGACCGACGGTGCCCTGGAGCATGGAGGCCTCGCCGTGGTGGTGGGCGAAGAAGCCTTCGGCCGCCGTGGCGTCCGCGTCGCTCCACTCCGGTGGCGGGGCCGCCGCCTTCTCGAGGAACTCCGCCAGCCGTTTCGGCAGCGTCGACAGGTCCTGGTCCGGCTTGAGGGAACCGATGGTACGGAACAGGGCGTTCACCCCGTCGATCTCCCGGTTGTCGATCAGCTCGGCCACAAGTTGATCGGCAACGGGATCGCCGACCTTGTTCGCAGCTTCCAGTTCGTCCGCGATCGACGCAGTCGTCAATGCCACAGCAGAATTCCTTTGCTCGAAGACCTGGGAAGGATCACCCGCCGTGATCTTGACTGTCCCGGAATTCGCCGATGACTACCCGTACGAGGGAAACACTCCGCGTGGGCCCGGATCCGATGTTCCCCGGCCCCGAGGCCCAGGTGGACGGACGGCACCCCCTGCCCGTGCCCGGGGACTTCTGTCACGCCCATTTCCCGAAGTCCCCGGAACTCTTCCACCACTTGACGCACCTGGGTGACCAGACTCTTGCCGCCTGAGCCCTGGCGCCGAGGAGAGGAACAGCGCGCCGGGAGCGGTGGGAGCTTCCGGCCACTCTCCTTCGGAGTCACGTACAGCGATGGTCGAACGGACTGCACCGGGCAAGCCCCGCACCGGGTCCGCACGGTGCGCCGCGACCGGATGTCGATCCACTTCGTAGCCGGAAAGTCCAAGGGGCTCTGCAGCTCTGTCCATGGTCCGACGGGTCGTCACATCCCAGACTGACCCACGCTTTTGGACCTCATTCCGTCCGCAGGAGGGCACCACCTCATGGACCAGCAGGAATCCACTGACACGGGGCCCAGCCGCCGCACCGTGCTGAGAACCACTGCGGCAGCCGGCGTCGTCACCGGAATCCGGGCATCCGGAGCACTGCCGGCAGCGGCGTCCGACCGCCGCGGCGACCTGGTCTCCGACACCCTGACGGTGACCGTGGATCCCGGCTTTCCCCGGGTCCTCGGCTACCGCTGGACAGCCACCGGGGACACCCTGGGCGGCACCGTCGGGTCGATCCGTACCGTGCGCATCAACGGCAGCGACTACACCCCCGCCGTCACCTCGCAGCTCTCCGCCGGCCGGGCCGCGTACCGGATCTCCGTCCCTGACCTCGACGTCGTCGTGGACGCCGAACTGACCCTGAAGGGCGATGTCCTGCGCTTCAGGGTCGTGCGCATGACGGAGCACGGCGCCACCCGGGTCACCACTTTCGGACTTCCGGGCCTGGGCCTGGTCTCCGCCTCCGCCACCCAACATGCCGCGCTCTCGCACTGCCCCCTGACGTACGGACTGGGTGGGCCCGAGGCCGCCGACGTGTTCGTCAAGGTGGCTGACGCGACCGCCGATTCGACCTGGCGGCGCACCTCCTACGCGATGCTCGACACCGGCCGGCTGGCAGCCGCCGTCGAGTCGTTCACCTGCGCCCAGGACCGGCTGATGTACCGCACCAGCGACATCGAGGGGGTCCACCACACGGAGATCGCGAGCGGTGAATGGGTCTACCGGGGTGCCGACGGCAAGGTCTTCGGGCTGCCCGAGGCCGCGGTCGTCGTCACCGCCGACCGCAACGGAGACGGTGTCGCCGACTGGCAGGACGCTGCCATCGCCTTCCGTACGATCATGCGTAACCCGTACGCGGACGACTGGAGCCGCACCCGGGTGGTGCAGGGCATCGCGATCAACATCGCCAGCAACGCGGACCAGCCCTTCCTCACCACGCTCGACGAGATCCGCCGCACCTATCTGCACACGGACGGGCTGCCGCAGGCGATCCTCCTGAAGGGCTATCAGTCCGAGGGGCACGACAGCGGTCACATGGACTACGCGGGCCACTACAACACCCGGGCCGGCGGCCTGGATGCGCTGCGCACCCTCACCAAGGAGTCCCGCCGGTACAACGCTTCGGTGGGCGTGCACATCAACGCCTGGGAGGAGTACCCGGAATCGCGCAACTTCCGCTGGGACCGCAGCAACGGCGCCTCCGACCTCGGCTGGCGGTGGATGGACCAGTCGTGGCACACCGACACGGTCAAGGACCAGGCGACCGGGGCGTTCGCGCAACGGTTCGCCGGACTCGCCGATGATCTGCCACACCTCGGCTTCGTCTACTCCGACACCTACTGGACCGGCGGCTGGGCCCCCGCCCGCCAGGGACAGGTGATCACTGGTGCGGGGCTGCCGCTCGGAGGTGAGGCGGACGCCCAGTTCGAGCGGGACAGCGTTTTCACGTACGCGGGACAGACCGGCAGTGGCCTCAAGTCGCAGATCATCCGATTCGCACGCAACCACCAGCGGGACGCCTGGAACCGCACCTCCCTGCTGCGCGGGGCGGACAATACCCACTACATGGGCTGGCAGGGCCAGCACAACCTGAAGGACTGGCTGAAGGCCACCTTCACGGTCAACCTTCCGACGAAGTTCCTCCAGCACTTCGAGATCCAGCGGATGGCCGACCACCAGGTCGACCTGACGGGCGGGGTCTCCGTCAGCGACGCGACCGGTACGGCCAGGATCACCTGGAACGGACGGCTGATCGCGGACGGCACGAACGTGTTCCTCCCCTGGGAGCCCACCGAAGAGGCCGATCCGCGGAAGATCTATCACTGGAACCCCTCGGGCGGCGCGACCAGTTGGCAGCTTCCGGCGAAGTGGGCACAGTGCGGGACCGTGGGCCTCTACCGGCTCGGCGAAGACGGCCGCACCCACATCGGCGACCTTCCCGTCACCCGCGGCACCGTCACGGTGACCGCCGACGCGGCCACCGCGTACGTCCTCTACCGCACTGCCCCGTCCCCGCTGCGCGACCCCGACTACGGCAAGGGCGGCCTCCTCGCCAACCCCTCCTTCACCAGTCGTACCACCGACGGCTGGACCGTGCCCGACTCCGGCCAGGTCGGTGTCACGGACGACGGCAACGGCCTCCCGTATCTGCGGATCACCGCGACCGGCGCCCGCACCGCCGCCCAGCGCGTCACCCGCCTGACGCCCGGCACCTACTCCGCCTCGGTCTGGGTGCGCATCACAGGTACCCGCACGGCCAGCCTCACCGTGAGCGGCCACGGCGGCCCGGACGCCACCGTCCGGGCCACGACCTCACCTCTGCCCCACAAGGTCAACAACGCCCGCCGGTACGGCACTTCGTTCCAGCGAATGAAGGTTCTGTTCACCGTTCCCAGGCATGGCAGGGGCACGGCTCTGTTCACCCTGTCCGCCGACGCGGGCGCCGAGGGCACCCGGGTGGAGTTCGCCGACGCACGGGTGGTGGCGAACGAGGGCGCCGATCCGGCGTACGGCGGCCACTGGTTCGCCGAGGACTTCGAGCATGTGGACGAGGGCTGGGGCCCGTTCGTCTACACGGGCGATGGCGACGGCGGCCGTACCCACCTCTCCGAGACCCACGAGAACTACACCCGTGACACCATCGGAGGCCGCTTCTCCCTCAAGACCCTCTCCGACAGCACAGGGCTCGTCTACCGCACCATGCCCCAGACCCTGCGCTTCGCCCCGGGGCGCGCCTACCGCATCCGCTTCTCCTACCAGGCGGACCCCGGATCGGATTACCGCGCCGTTGTCGGCCGGGACGGCGGCTCAGCTGTCACCGAGGACCTGCTGCCACCCACGACCACCCGCCCCCTCGACTCGGCGCCTCCCCACACCCTTCCCGTGCCCGCTGGTTGGGACGACAGCCTGCCGCCGCAGCATTCGGCTCCGCACCGGGTGTACGAACAGACCGTGACCACCGGCGAGGCCGGATGCGGTGACATGTGGCTCGGCATCAAGCACAACCGGGGCGACGCCTTCGTCCTGGACGACCTGGTCGTCGACGACCTGGGCCCGGCCGGCCCGGGCGCCGTCTGCCCCACCGCACCGCCCGCCCGGGTCGACATCGCCCCGGCCCTCTACACGCGCTCCACCCCCGGCACGGTGAAGGTGACCTTCACCAACAGCACCGGCGCCGCACTTCCCGGTGTAGTCCTCACCGTGGACGCCCCCGAGGACTGGCGGGTCACCCCGGACCGGCAGTCCCCGGACACCGTGGCCGACGGGGCCACCGTCACCGCCGAGTTCACGGTCACCCCGCCCGCCGCCGACGCCGCGGAGTCCGCGGGCGCCGTACGGGCCCGCGCCACCTACCCGCTCGCCTCGGGCACCGCCGTCACCACCGCGGCCGTTCCGGCGACCCTGCCGCTGGCCCGGCTCTCCGATGCGTACAACAACACCATGATCGCCCGCGACGCCCATCCGGCCGAGGGTTCGTTCGACAGCGGCAACAGCTACTCCGCCGAGGCACTCGCTGCGGCCGGAGCCGCACCGGGCGCCCAACTCACCGTCGACGGAATGTCCTTCACGCTCCCCGACTACGGTCCGGGCCGACAGGACAACGCCACAGGCGGCGCGGAAATCGCGCTGAGCGGCCGCGCCCGCGAGATCGGCTTCCTCGGTGCCTCGGCGGGCGGCATCACCGGCCAGGTCGCCGTCCACTACACGGACGGCACCACCGACACGGCGAACCTGTATCTGCCCAACTGGGTGACGGACGACCCCACGGCCAACGGCGCCCGCATCGCCGTCACCACCGACCACCGGGTCACCCCGTCGGGCCCCGCCAACTACGGCCTCAACTACCGCCTCTACGTCAACACCGTGCCCGCGAACCCTGACAAGGAGCTCCGCTCCCTGACCCTTCCGTCCCAGTCCTCGCTGCACATCCTCGCCCTGACCCCACGCAGCTGACCCGACGAACACCCGGAGGCCGGCCCCACCTGGACCGGCCTCCACCTGCTCACCCACCCGAGCCCGTGCCTTACGGGGGCCGGTCCGGAGGAATGCTGGGACGAGACGCCACCTTCATCGCACGAGCGCAAGGAGTGCCCTCACCATCAGAAGCGATCTGGGCGGCAACCTGCCAGAGCCGACTCGACGGTTCCGTCTACCAACTCCCGTGCGACCAAGCGGCCCACGGCCGGGGCGAGCGTGACCGCGGAGTGCATCACTGCCACGTAGAGGCCGGGGACCTCGACGACCGGGCCGACGATCGGCTCACCGTCGGCCGGCATCGGACGCGCGCCGAGTCGGGTGCTGAGCAACTCGACGCTCCCGGCGCCATGGAAAGTGGACCGGACGGCGGCAAGGGTCCGTTCGGGCGAGTCCGCGGCGGCGATCAGCCGGTCCGGGGCGACCTGCCGGAGATCGAAGTCCTCGGTGTTGACCACGGTGCGGACCAGACCGGCCGGGGCGCTGAGCCGGAACAGCGGTGACGGTGACGGTTCGACCGGGACGCGTACGCCGAGCGGTGTGCCCAGCGCGGCCGTGGCAACTCCGGCCGCCAGCACCACCGTCGCACCGGAGAGGGGGCCTGCTGTCGTCTCAACCCCGGCAATTCGGCCTGCTGTATCCCGGCGGACCGCGGTAACCGGCGTGTCCAGATGTACCCGGGCTCCATGGGCGCGAGCGCCCGCGACCAGCCGCTCGGTCACGCCTACCGAATGAACAGCGCCGTCCTCCGGCGCCCAGACAGCCCACTCCGGAGGCTGCCGAAGGGCGGGCTCCAGCGTCTCTACAGTGGCCGCGTCCACGATCGTCTGCCCGGGTCCGGCTTCCGGCGGACTGTCCTCCCTGTTCCAGCTCAGCGAGCCGGACCAGGTCACAGGGAGTCCGGCAGCTCGGCCCCGAGCCGGTGGTACTCCGCCGTTGTGGTGGCCCGCAGCCCGGCGGCCGGACCTTTACGCACGCCGGACGCGCCGACCCAGGCGAACGAGTGCGCCGTCACGCCGGCGCCTGGCCGCCCGGCGTCGACCAATGTCACGTTGGCGCCCGCCCGAGCGGCGTGATAGGCCACAGATGCGCCGACAATGCCGGCGCCGACGACGACCAAGTCCCTACTCACCGAGGGGCTCAACACGTTCACGACCTTAGCGTCCGCCTGCGGGCCGACCCGGACCTAATCGAGCCGATTCTCAGGATCGTTCCTGACGAAGAATCGAACGAATCGAATTTCCCTATGTGAACAACGGTGTCCGGGGCGGTATTCGGTGTGGCTTCGGATGCTTCTCGTGTGTTGTGCGGGCTGTTGCGATGCACGTGCAACATCTCAGGGGCGCGTGTACGTGAACGCCGACATGAGCGGCCCGCTGCCGCCGTGCGGTGCCGCCCTGCGGCGGCGTTACGTCAGCTCTGTGCGGTGTCGTCGCCCGCCTGCCCCGCGCCCTCAGCTGCGCCTGCCTTCTCGCGCATCTTGCGCACCAGCTCCGCCTTCTGGTCGGCTGCGCCCTGGCGGTCGAGGTTGCGGTGAGGTCCGTTGTTCTGCCGTTCGGCGCGGGACAGCCTCTTGCGCTGGCCGCCGCCCATGCCCACGGGGTTGTTGATGTTCTTGCTCACGGTCACGGGTTCTCCCGGTAATGATGTGAAGTGATCTACGGATTCATCGGTGGGGGACGGGCGGCGACGTCGAAGGACGCCAGCAGGGGCCCATCACGCTCTCACTCGTAAATCGGCGTCTGGAAGAACATGACAAACACGTTACCCGGTTCTGTCGGCCCCGCACACCAGCCCTTTCGCCGCCCCGGCGTCGGCCGGGCCTTCGGCGAGCGTCCGGGGCCAGCCGTTTCCTTCCGGGAATCTCAACACCGCCAGCACCCGCCAGCACCCGCCGGTGCTCGCCGCCCGCCCGGGGCGGCATCGAGCCAGTGGGCAAGGACGGGGCCGGGGGCGCCGACGAGCTGGTACGGCACCATCGTGCTCAGCTCGCCGAGTGGTATGGAGCCCTGGACCACCAGCTCCACTCGGTCCGGACCGCTTCGGGCTTCCCCGAGGGGGCCACTCCCCGATAGTTCAGTGGCCCCCTCAGCGGAGCTGTTGTAACCCTGGCGAAGTTCTTTCGATCTGCTCTGGGCTGTTGTGCCCTGGAAAAGAGATTTTGTGTCCCGGCCCGCGCCGAGCGCGCCTCGCTGCACCGCCTAAGGGTCAAGCCCACCTTTTCCTGCAAAGGATGCGGCCTGACGGTGTCCGCCGTCGCCGGTGACGACAACGCACTGGCCCTGGTTCGCCTGGCGCTCAAACCGCTGCAGGCCCCCGGCGTCGCCGACCGCCTGCTGCTCGCATGGTGACCCGGGCCGCACCTCGCGACGTCGTGTCACGGGATGCCGACGCTCGACACACAGGATTCCTTCAGCCTCTGCCTCGTTACACGTTGCCCCCGTGTGCAACTCGCTTGGAGATGCCATGCGCCCCATGACCAGGGAAGAGGTGCGCGGCGCGATCGTGAACCTGGACCCGACCGAAAAGAGAGTTCGGCTGCCGGCCTGGTTCGACGACGTCCGGTGGCACCGGATCGACTACCTCGGCTGGCGAGATCTGCGCGCACCGAAGCGCGCCTACCTCGTCACCGAGGCAGACGGCCAGGCGCTGGGAGTACTGCTGCGGCAGGCCCCGAACGACGCGGCACACGGTTCACGCGCGATGATGTGCGACCTGTGCCGGTCCACCCGCCGGTTCAACGAGGTTTCACTGTTCACCGCCCAACGCCCATCGCGCGACAAACGAGAACGCCTCAACGAACTCGGCCTCCTCCTGCGCACCGATCTCGACTGCGCGGTGAAAATGCATACCAAGCCGATCCGCCAAGGCTTCGATCGCCCGATCGACGAAATCATCGGGGCGCGCCGCGAAGGCCTGCGTTCACGCACGATCGCCTTCATACGTTCGGTGTCCGATGCGGGACGAAACGCGCGTCACAGAAGATGATGTGATCGGGAGTCAGGGAACACCGGGGTCTTCTCGGCAACCCTCGCGGGCCGAACTCCACTGTGAGTTCGGCCCGTTGCCGGCCTGGTCAGCGCACCCGTCCCCGCGGCTTCAAGGGCACGCCCGGCAGTTCGGGTGCGGTCAGCGGAGGCCCGTCGTACCCCTTCACCTCGCCGAAGCGGGTGCCGTCCGCCCAGTCCTTACGAGCCTGCGCGATGTCGTCGTTGCTGCGGCCGATGAAGTTCCACCACATGACGATCTCCTCCTCGAACGGCTCGCCGCCCAGCAGCATCAGGCCGGTGTCCGACACCGCGCGCAGTGGTAGTTCCGTTCGGCCGCAGCCGAGGTAGAGCATCGAGCCCGGCTCCACCGGTACGCCGTCCACGGAGGCCTCGCCCGACATGGCCAGTACCGCGTACTCGAAATCGGGATCGAGCGGAAGTGCGGTCTCCGTGCCACCGGTGAGGGCCAGATCGGCGCCGACCAGCGGGCTGTACGTCGTGCCGGGGGAGACGGCGCCGTCGAGTTCGCCCAGGATCACTGTCGCCGTGAGGCCCGGTGCGATGACGGTCGGGAGGTTGGCGTGGTGCTGGAAGTGCGGCTCGACATCGCGGTGGGCGTCGGGCAGGGCGACCCACAGCTGCGCCCCGTGCAGCAGGCGGGCGTGCGGCGCCGGGCTCTCCTCCGAGTGGCTGATCGCCCGGCCCGAGGTCATCAGCCCCAGCTCGCGAGGGCGCACCGTGGCGAGACTTCCGAGGCTGTCCCGGTGCAGCACCTCGCCCTCGTGCAGCCAGCTCACCGTCTGGAGCCCCATGTGCGGGTGCGGCGGGACCTGCATGCCCGGCTCGTCGGCGATGTCGTCGGGCCCGTAGTGATCGACGAAAGCCCAGGCGCCGACCATACGGCGGCCGAGGTTGGGGAGGAGCCTGCGTACCTCGGTCGACTCGCCGAGCTTGACCCGGCGCGGGCTGAGGAGTTCGCGTACCGGCTCCGCCGCGACGAATCCGCGGCCCCCGCAGACGGAGAGCGCCGCCTGGCGATCAAGATTGCTCATGGCGCCCAACCTAGACCTGCAGCCGGGTGCCGCACACCCAATGACACCCAGGGGAGGCTTCACCTGACCGGCGCGCCCCCGTGGTGCGCCCCCGCAGCACGGAGGACCGGGGCACGTGCCGGGCGTGTACTCGAACAGCCCAACAGCGGGGGCGTGGCCTGGGGCAGCGGGCTGGAATGGACGGATGACCGCGCCCCCGGACGACTGCCTCGCGCGCAACGAATGGATCTGCGGCGAGTACCTCTCGACCCGTAAGGCCATTCTCTGGGAGGCGGCCGTCCAGCATCTGGAACTGACCGTGGTGTCCGTGTTCACCGGACTGCTGCTCGCGGTTCCGCTCGCGGTCGCGGCCCGACGCTGGAGGTGGGCCGCCGGGCCGGTGCTCGGCATCACCACCGTGCTGTACACGATCCCCTCACTCGCGATGTTCTCGCTGCTGCTCCCGGTCTACGGGCTCTCCGCCTCCCTCGTCGTCGCGGGTCTCGTTCTGTACTCGCTCACGCTGCTCGTGCGGAACATCCTCGCCGGACTGCGGTCCGTGCCTGAGGAGACCCGGCAGGCGGCACGGGGCATGGGATACGGGCCGATCCGGCTGCTGCTCGCCGTCGAACTCCCACTCTCGCTCCCTGCCGCGATGGCCGGCCTGCGGATCGCGACCGTCTCCGCCGTCTCTCTCGTCACGGTAGGGGCCATCGTGGGATACGGCGGCCTCGGCAATCTCATCTACAGCGGGATGAACACCTACTTCAAGGCCCAGGTGCTGACCGCATCGGTGCTCTGCGTGGCCATCGCGGTCGCCGCCGACCTGGTACTCCTCGGTGTGCAGCGGCTGCTCACCCCGTGGACGCGCCGGTGAACACACTCGCCTCCGCCTGGTCCTGGCTCACCAGCCCGGCCAACTGGTCCGGTGACAACGGCATTACGCACCGGCTCGTCCAGCATCTCTTCCTCACGGTGGTCTGTCTGGCCCTGAGCTGTCTGCTCGCGCTCCCGGTCGCCCTGGTCCTCGGCCACATCGGCAAGGGAGGAGCGCTCGCGGTCAACATCTCCAACGTCGGCCGTGCCGTGCCCACCTTCGCCGTACTGGTCCTGCTGCTGCTCACCCCGCTCGGCAGGCACGGACAGTGGCCGACCGTCATCGCGCTGGTGCTCTTCGCCGTGCCGCCGCTGCTCACCAACGCCTATGTGGGGATGCGTGAGGTCGACCGGGACGTGGTCGGCGCGGCCCGTGGAATGGGCATGACGGGACGACAACTGATGTTTCACGTGGAACTGCCCCTTGCGATGCCTTTGATCCTCACCGGGGTGCGGATCGCGGCCGTACAGCTCGTCGCCACCGCCACACTCGCCGCACTCGCCGGCGGCGGCGGTCTCGGGCGCATCATCACTGCGGGCTTCAACCTCGCCTCCACCCCGCAGGTCGTCGCGGGAGCCCTGCTCGTCGCTGTCTTCGCCCTGCTGGTGGAGGTGCTGTTCGAGATCGGCGGACGCCTGGCGCCCCGGTGGAGCAGGGGCGGACCCCGGTGAGACGGAGATCGGTGAGACCCCGCCTTCTTCACTGCCTTCCCGCGCTGCTGGTCGTGGCGACCGCGTGCACCACCGGGCCCGCACTGGAGAACCGCGGCGCGGTCACCGCGCCGCCGGGGGACAGCAAACAGCTGACCATCGGCTCGGCGGGCTTCACCGAGAGCGATCTGCTCGCCCAGATGTACGCGCTTCTGCTCCGCCGGTCCGGATACCGCACCCACATCCTGTCCGTCACCAACCGGGAGCTCTACGAACCCGCGCTGGAGAACGGCCAGATCGATGTCGTACCGGAGTACGCGGCCACGTTCGCCGACTGGCTGAACACCAAGGTCAACGGTTCCGGCGCGCGGCCGGCCGGGTCACCCGACCGGAAGGCCACCATGACGGCACTGCGTTCGCTGGCGACCCCGCGTGGTCTCACCGTGCTGGACCCCGGCAGGGCGCTCGACCAGAACGCCTACGCGGTCACCACGGCCTACGCGGCCGAGCACCGCCTGCGGACCCTGAGCGATCTGGGAGCATCCCGGCTTCCGGTGCGGCTGGCCGCCGGTGACGAATGCGTCCGGCGCCCGTACTGCGCTCCCGGGTTGAGGAAGACGTACGGCATCGACATCACCGGCATCGATCCCAAGGGCGTCGGAACCACCCCCGCCAAGCAGGCGGTACAGAACGGGCAGGACCAGATGGTGCTGACCACGACCACCGACGCCACCCTCGGCGCCTTCGGGCTCGTCATCCTCCGCGACGACAAGCATGTGCAGCATGCCGACTACCTCGTGCCCGTCGTCAACCGGTCGAGGGCGGGCAGCCGGGGCGTCACCGAGGCACTCGGCCAGCTCAACACGGTACTCACCACCGAGGACCTGGCCTCGCTCGACGCACAGGTGGACAGCTGGCGGCGGCTGCCCGAGGACGTCGCCAGGAACTACCTGAAGTCGAAGGACCTGCTCTGACCGGTCGTCCCCCGGGATCGTCGAGTTCAGGCGTCGGCGATCGATGTGAAGTCCACCGCGTCCCGTGCGACGCCGTGTGCGTCCGCGTCCACGGAGCGGCGCAGCGCCTCGTGCAGTTTCGCCGGGGTCAGCACCCCGAGGAAGTGGTCACCGTCGAGCACCGCCACCCAGCCCGCGTCGTGCTGCAGCATTTCGCTGAACGCCTGCTTCAGCGGCGCCCCGACCGGCACCCAGGCCTCCATCCTGCGGGCCAGCGCGCCCACCGGGGTGCTCGCGCCCGTCAGGGCGTCGGCAGCCACCCAGCCGTGCAGGGCGCCGTCGGCGCGCAGGACCACCGCCCAGCGCGCGCCCTCGGCGCGCAGGCGGGCGGCCACGGCCTTGGCCGGTTCGTCGAGCCCCGCGACCGGCGGCTGTTCCAGGTCGTCCGACTCGATCCGGGTGACCGACAGCCGCTTCAGCCCGCGGTCCGCTCCGACGAACTCGGCGACGTAGGGCGTGGCGGGAGTGCCGAGTACGGCTCCGGGGGTGTCGAACTGCTCGATGCGCCCCTGCCCGTACACCGCGATCCTGTCGCCCATCCGCACGGCTTCCTCGATGTCGTGCGTGACCAGCAGCACGGTCTTGCGCACCGTCGCCTGGAGCTTCAGGAACTCGTTCTGCAACCGCTCGCGTACCACCGGGTCGACCGCACCGAACGGTTCGTCCATCAGCAGCACGGGGGGATCGGCCGCCAGTGCCCTGGCCACCCCGACCCGCTGGCGCTGGCCGCCGGAGAGCTGCGCCGGGTATCGGGAGCCGTACGTACCGGGATCGAGCCCGACCAGGTCGAGCAGTTCCGCGGCGCGTTCCCTGGCCCTCGCCTTCTTCCAGCCGACCAGTGCGGGGACGGTCGCGGTGTTGTCGAGGACCGTACGGTGCGGGAAGAGACCGACCTGCTGGATGACATAGCCGATGCCGCGGCGCAGCTGGACCGGGTCGATCCCGGCGATGTCCTTTCCGGCCACCCGGATCCGGCCCGAGGTCGGCTCGATCAGCCGGTTGACCATCATCATGGTCGTTGTCTTGCCGCAGCCCGACGGGCCGACGAGCGTGACGAGTTCTCCTTCGGCGACCTCGAACGACAGATCGTCGACGGCAGATGTGCCGTCCGGATAGACCTTGCCCACCTGCTCGAACTCGATCACGGATCCACGCTAACCGCGGGTGCCGCACCCCGCTCACCGTCTTCGACGCGAAGGACATCGGCCAGTTCAACTTCTGACCGGTTCCGGTGCGCCCGGTTCCCGGAGGGGGTCACCGCCTGAGCCGGGCCGGTGGGCATGGTGGATCATTGCCCGTGCCGAACGTTCGATCAGGAGTACCGATGACCCGTTACCACCAGCCCGGCCTTGTCCTCACCGACCACCGCTTCCAGGTACCCCTGGACCACGCGGAACCGGGCGGGGAGCAGATCGAGCTGTACGCCCGTGAAGTCGTCGCCTCCGACAAGGCGGACGCCGAGCTGCCCTGGCTGCTCTACCTCCAGGGCGGTCCCGGCTTCGGTGCCAACCGGTTCCACGGCAAGCAGGCCTGGCTGGGCCGCGCCGTGCAGGAGTTCCGGGTGCTGCTGCTCGACCAGCGGGGCACCGGCGCGTCCAGCCCCGTCAACCGCCAGACCCTGCCGCAGCGCGGCGGCCCCGCCGAGCAGGCCGACTACCTGGCGCACTTCCGGGCCGACTCCATCGTCCGGGACTGCGAACTCCTCCGGCCGCAGCTCACCGGCGGAGCGCCGTGGACCGTGCTGGGCCAGAGCTTCGGCGGCTTCTGCGCCGTCCGGTACCTCTCCGCGGCGCCCGAAGGCCTTGCCGCCGCGCTGATCACCGGAGGGCTGCCGACGCTCGACGGGCACGCCGACGACGTGTACCGGGCCGCGTATCCCCGAATCGCCCGCAAGACGGCCGCGCACTACGCGCGCTATCCGCAGGACGTCGGCAACGCCCGCCGGATCGCCGCCTACCTGCACGCCAACCGGCCGGTCCTGAACAGCGGCTACACCCTCACCGTCGAGGCGTTCCAGTCGCTGGGCATCGCGCTCGGCGGCGGAGACGGCAGCCACACGCTGCACTACCTCCTGGAGGACGCCTTCGTCGACACCCCGCAGGGGCCGCAGCTCTCCGACGCCTTCCAGGAACAGGTGCACAGCGCACTCTCCTTCGCGGCGCACCCGCTGTACGCACTCGTCCACGAGTCGATCTACGGCCAGGACAGCCGCCCCACCGCCTGGTCGGCCGAACGGGTGCGGGCCGAATTCCCCGCCTTCGACGCGGACCGCGCCCTCGCGGGCGAGGCGCCGCTGCCGTTCACCGGGGAGTCGGTGCATCCCTGGCACTTCGAGGTGGACCCGGCGCTGCGTCCGCTGCGCGAGGCCGCCGACCTGCTGGCCGCCCGTACGGACTGGCCCCGGCTTTACGACACGGACCGGCTCGCGGCGAACGAGGTACCGGTTGCGGCGGCCATCTACCACGACGACATGTACGTCGACACGGAGCAGGCCCTGCGCACCGCCCGTGCCATTCGGGGGCTGCGCACCTGGGTGACCGACGAGTTTGAGCACGACGGGCTCAGGGCGGGCGGACCGCGCGTCCTCGACCGGCTGCTCGCACTCGTCCGGGGCGAAATCTGAGCCACGGAGCCCTATCCTGCGGCCATGACGGACCAACTGGACCCCATGCCGACGGACTGGCAGCGCGCGCTCGCCGTCGTCGCCCATCCGGACGATCTCGAATACGGCTGCGCCGCCGCCGTGGCGGCCTGGACCGACGCGGGACGCGAGGTCGGCTATGTCCTTGCCACCCGGGGCGAGGCGGGCATCGACACGATCGAGCCTGCCCGCTGCGGGCCGCTGCGTGAGAAGGAACAGCGGGCGAGCGCGGCGGTCGTCGGCGTGAGCACGGTCGAGTTCCTCGACCACCGGGACGGTGTGATCGAGTACGGCACCGGGCTGCGCAGAGACATCGCGGCGGCCATCCGCAAGCACCGCCCCGAGCTGGTCGTCACGCTCAACCACCGTGACACCTGGGGCGGTGTCGCCTGGAACACCCCCGACCATGTGGCGGTCGGCCGGGCCGTCCTCGACGCCGCCGGGGACGCCGGGAACCGGTGGATCTTCCCTGAACTGGCCGAGCAGGGTCTCCAGCCGTGGAACGGGGTGCGCTGGGTCGCCGTCGCGGGCTCCTCCTCGCCCACCCACGCGGTCGACGCGACCGAGGGGCTGGAGCGCTCGGTCCGGTCGCTGCTCGAACACCGCAGTTACATCGAGGTGTTGACGGACGAGGATCCCGAGACGTACTGCCGTGACTTCCTCACCGGGAATGCCAGGTCGGCGGCCGGGCGGTTCGGCGGCAGGCCCGCGGTCACCTTCGAGCTCTTCCCCCGCTGAACCGCACCACCTATTCTGATGGGCCGTCAGAAATAGGGGGTGCGGCGGATGATCGACACACTGAGCACGGACATCCCGGACGGCGAGGAACGCATCACGCTCCACGTCGAGCACGGCATCGGGACCCTCACCCTCTGCCGCCCGGAACAACTGAACGGCTGGAGCTGGGAGTCCAGCAGGCAGCTGGGCCTGCTGGCCGACCGGATCCGGTTCGACGACTCGATCAGGGCCGTGCTGCTGCGCGCCGAGGGCCGCGCCTTCTGTGCCGGGATCGATGTCAAGGCCCCCGGTGGCGCGATCACCGGCCGCTCCCCGGCGGAGCGGACCCACCGCTACTACGAGGGCATCCGCTGGGTGCACGAACGCTTCGCGGTCTTCGCCCGGCTTCCGCAGCCGGTGATCGCCGCTGTGCAGGGCTACTGCCTGGGCTTCGGCTTCGAGCTCGCGCTGATGGCGGACATCCGGATCGCGGCCGACGACGCGGTGTTCGCCCTGCCCGAGGCGCAGCTCGGGGTCGCCGTCGACGCGGGCGGTGACCTGCGGATCGCCCGGGAGGCGGGGGCGGGCTGGGCGAAACTCCTCTCGCTCACCGGGCGCCGTATCGACGCGCGCACCGCCGAGCGGCTGGGGCTGGTCCAGCAGGTGACGACCCCCGGCGAGCTGGCCGGCGAGGCGAGCGCCGTAGCGGCGGAGATCGCGGCCAACGCCCCGCTCGCCGTCCGCTCGGTCAAGCGCAACATCGACGCCTTCGCGGACGCCGGACTCGCCGCGGCCCTCGACCGTACGGCCATGGCGGCGGCCCTCACCCTCACCTCCGAGGACGCGCGCGAAGGGTACGCGGCGGGAGCCGCACGTCGCCGCCCCGGGTTCGAGGGGCGGTAGGGGTCATGCCGTGAACGGCTCGCGCCCCAGCTGTTCGCGCACGGTCACCACCGGCGGGTTGACGAGCCCGCGACGCTGCCAGTTCGCACCGTCCACGACCAGCGTGTGGCCCGAGACGAACCGTGCGTAGGGCGACGCCAGGAAGGTCGCGGCCCAGCCCAGTTCGCGTGGTTGTCCCACGCGCAGCGCGGGCTGGCGTACGGCCTTGTCGGCGGCCGGGTCCAGGGCGCCGCGGATCGGCCCGGTCATCTCCTCGTGCGGGAAGAGGCCGGGTACCAGCCCGTTGACCTGGATGCCGTACGGACCCCACTCGACGGCCAGCGTCTCGACCAGATTCTTCACCCCGGCCTTGGCGGCGGCCGAGTGCGCGAAGCCGGGGCCGCCCGTCCAGGCGTAGGACGCGCCGACGTTGATGACCGATCCGGCGGTGCGTGCCGCCAGATGTCTGCGGCCGAACTCGCGGATCATGAACCAGGTGCCGGTGAGCGTGATGTCCACCACCGCCCGCCAGGCGTTCGGTGACATGTCCTCGGCGGGGACGGGGAAGTTGGCCGCCGCGTTGTTGACCAGCACGTCGGGCAGCCCGGCCGCCGCCTCGGCGGCGTCGAACACCTCGGAGATCCGCTCCGGCTCACGGATGTCGCAGACGGCGGTCACCACCTGCCCGCCCAGTGCGGCCAGTTCCTCGCGCGCCCCGCTCAGCCGGTCCGCGTTCCTCCCGGCGATCACCAGGGTGGCACCGAGCCGGGCGAACTCGCCGGCGATCGCCCTGCCGAGCCCCGATCCACCGCCGGTGACCAGCACCACGCGGCCCTCGTAGGTTCCCGGCGGGAGTGCGCAGGCGCCTGGCGGGGGAGGGGCGGGCAGTCCCGGGTACGCGTCGTCCGTCATGGGGCATCGATACCGCGTACGCCCGCAAACCTCCAGGCCCGTGCCGGAGGGGCGGGCGGCAACCGAGGGGCGGAGACGGTTCACAGTGGGGCAAGCGACCGCTTAGTATGCGCTGAGCGCGGTACAGCCTACGGTGTGTGGAGGCCCCTGATGCAGGCATGGCAGGTACACGAGAACGGCGAGCCCGGTGAGGTGATGCGCCTCGACGAGGTGGCGGAGCCCCAGGCCGGACCGGGGCAGCTCAAGCTGAGAGTCCTGGCCGCGAACATCAACTTCCCCGACGCGCTGCTCTGCCGGGGCCAGTACCAGGTGCGCCCGCCGCTGCCCTTCACGCCGGGCGTGGAGATCTGCGGTGAGACGGCCGACGGCCGCCGGGTGATCGCCAATCCGGCCCTGCCGCACGGCGGTTTCGCCGAGTACGTCGTCGTCGACGAGGCGACGGTTCTGCCCGCGCCTCCCGCGCTGGACGACGCCGAAGCGGCAGCCCTGCACATCGGTTACCAGACGGGCTGGTTCGGCCTGCACCGCCGCGCGCACCTGCGGGCCGGTGAAACGCTGCTGGTGCACGCCGCGGCGGGCGGTGTCGGCAGCGCGGCCGTCCAGTTGGGCAAGGCGGCGGGAGCCACCGTCATCGGTGTGGTGGGCGGTCCCGACAAGGCCCGTACCGCGGCCGGGCTGGGCTGTGACCTGGTCATCGACCGGCGCTCGGACGACCTCGTCGCCGAGGTCAAGCGGTTCACCGGCGGCAAGGGCGCGGACGTCGTCTACGACCCGGTCGGCGGTGACGCGTACGCCAAGTCGGTGAAGTGCGTCGCCTTCGAGGGACGGATCGTGGTGGTGGGCTTCGCCAGCGGCGTCATCCCGAACCCGGCGCTCAACCACGCCCTCGTCAAGAACTACACGATCATGGGACTGCACTGGGGCCTCTACGCCCAGAAGGACCCGGCCTCGATCGGCCGCTGCCACACCGAACTGACCGCGCTGGCAGCCGAAGGCACCGTCAGACCGCTGGTCTCGGAGCGGGTCGCGCTGAAGGACGCAGCCGCCGCCGTCCAGCGGGTCGCCGACGGCGTCACCACCGGCCGGGTCGTGATCGTCCCGGAAGGAGCCGCGCGATGACGGACGACAGCCCGACGGTGGACGCCGCCTCGCTCCGGCTTCGCACCCGCGAGCTGCTGGCGGCGCACCCGCCGGAGACCACCGGTCGCACCGACTTCCTCAGGGCCCGGTTCGACGCAGGACTCGCCTGGGTGCACTACCCGGCCGGACTCGGCGGCCTCGATGCGCCGCGCTCGCTCCAGCCCGTCGTGGACTCCGCACTCGAAGCGGCCGGCGCACCCGACAACGACCCGCGGCGCATCGGCATCGGACTCGGCATGGCCGCCCCGACCGTCCTTCGCTACGGCACCGACGAACAGAAGCGGCGCTTCCTGCGCCCGCTCTGGGTCGGCGACGAGGTGTGGTGCCAGCTCTTCAGCGAACCCGGAGCGGGCTCCGACCTCGCGGCGCTCGCCACCCGGGCCGTGCGCGACGACGGGGGAGACTGGATCGTCAACGGGCAGAAGGTCTGGACGTCCAGCGCGCATCTCGCCCGCTGGGCGATCCTCATCGCCCGCACCGACCCGGACGTCCCCAAGCACCTCGGGATCACCTACTTCATCTGCGACATGACCGACCCCGGCGTCGAGGTGCGGCCACTGCGCCAGATCACCGGCGAGGCCGAGTTCAACGAGGTCTTCCTGACGGACGTACGGATCCCCGACGCCCACCGGCTCGGACCGGTCGGCGACGGCTGGAACGTCGCCCGGACCACGCTCATGAACGAGCGGGTCTCGATCGGCGGCTCCCGCATCCCGCGCGAGGGCGGCATGATCGGGCCCGTCGCCAGGACCTGGCGCGAGCGGCCCGGACTGCGTACCCACGACCTCCACCAGCGGCTCCTGACGCTCTGGGTGGAGGCCGAGGTCGCCCGGCTCACCGGTGAGCGGCTGCGCCAGCAACTCGTCGCCGGCCAGCCGGGTCCCGAGGGCTCCGGCATGAAGCTCACCTTCGCCCGGCTCAACCAGGAGATCAGCGGTCTCGAAGTCGAACTCCTGGGAGAGGAAGGGCTGTTGTACGGCGACTGGACCATGCGCCGTCCCGAACTCGTCGACTTCACCGGCCGCGACGCCGGATACCGCTACCTGCGCTCCAAGGGCAATTCCATCGAGGGCGGTACCAGCGAAGTGCTGCTGAACATCGTCGCCGAGCGGGTGCTCGGACTGCCTTCCGAGCCACGTACCGACAAGGACGCCGCCTGGAAGGACCTGGCCCGATGACCGATCTGCTCTACTCGCAGACCGAGGACGACCTGCGCTCCGCCGTCCGGTCCCTGCTCGCCGGCCGCCGCGACACGCCGGCCCTGCTGGCCGGAGCGGAGTCCGGCACGCCGTACGACCCGCAGCTGTGGGCCGCACTCGCCGCGGAGATGGGCACGGCCGGGCTGCTCGTCCCCGAGCAACTCGGCGGCCAGGGCGCCTCGCACCGCGAGGCTGCCGTCGTGTTGGAGGAACTGGGGCGCAGCGTCACACCCGCGCCGTACCTGACCAGTTCGGTGGTGGCGACCGAGGTGCTCCTCGGGCTCGACACACGGAGTGGCCCGGTCGCCGATCTGCTCACCGCGCTCGCCTCCGGCCGGAGTGTCGCGGTGCTCGCCGTGCCGCTCCCCACCGCCCCCGGCGTGTCGCACGAGCGCCCCGGGCCGACCGGCACGGTCACCGGGGTCGCGGACGCCGTCGCGGCTCAGGTACTGCTGGTGCCCACCGGTGAAGGGCTGTACGCGGTGGAGACGGAGGCGCCCGGGGTGATTGTCGAGCCACAGGTCCCGCTCGACCTCACCCGCCCGCTCGCCGCCGTCACCTTCGAAGGGGCGCAGGGCAAGCTCCTCGCGGACGCGCCGACTTCGCGCGCGGCGGTGGACCGGGGCCTGCTCGCCGGCGCCGGGCTGCTCGCCTCGGAGCAGCTGGGAATCGCCGAATGGTGCCTGGAGGAGACGGTCCGGTACACGAAGGAGCGCCACCAGTTCAACCGTCCTGTCGGCGGATTCCAGGCGCTCAAGCACCGGATGGCCCAGCTCTGGCTGGAGGTCGTGTCGGCACGGGCCGCTGCCCGCAACGCGGCCGACGCGCTCGCGACCGGCAGCCCCGAAGCCGCGCTCGCGGTGTCGGTGGCCCAGGCGTACTGCGGACGTGTCGCGGTGCACGCAGCCGAGGAGTGCGTCCAACTGCACGGCGGGATCGGCATGACGTGGGAGCACCCCGCGCACCTCTACCTCAAGCGCGCCAAGTCCGACTCCGTGGCCCTCGGGTCGGCGGGCACACACCGCGCGGCGCTGGCGGAACTGGTGGATCTGCCGGGCCCCCGGTAGCCACAGGGTGACCATCACCGTCAGTCAACACCCGTACGGCGTACAGCTCTTGCGCCATTGAGGGGTGCCTCCTCCGCCACACTGGCGGCCGAATGCCGCATATCCGGTGCGGCGGAGGAGGACGACCATGGCCATCTCGATCTCGCTCGTGCTGTTTCTCGTGGTCCTCGCAGGGATCTTCCTGCGCGGCGGCGGGCTCAAACTCTCACACGCGATCGTCTGCGCCCTGCTCGGCTTCAGCCTGGCGAGTACCAGCATCGCGCCGACCATCCAGCAAGGGGTCACCGGAACCGCTGACATGGTCGCCCGCATCCATCCCTGACAGGCCCGAGCCGCCCGGTCGGAGCAGCCGCGACCGGATCAGGAAGCGCACGCCTTCCGGGGCCTCCAGGGAGAATCCGCTGCCCCGTCCCGCCACCACATCGACGATCAGCCGGGTGTGCGCCCACACCTGCTGCTGACTCGCCGAGATCCAGAACGGGACGGGTTCGGCCACCCCGTCGACGAGAAGTGACTCCAGCAGTACGTCGGAGTCGCCGGTACGGAATTCACCCGCCGGAAAACACATCGGCGCACTGCCGTCGCAGCAGCCTCCCGACTGGTGGAACATCAGCGGGCCATGGGTCTCCCGCAGCTGCCGCACCAGATCGGCTGCCGCGGGAGTCAGTTCCACGCGCGGAGTGTCGGACATCGCGCTCTCCCCGTCGTCGCTCGGCCGGCTCCTGGAAGAAGCCGGGCCACTCCGGCGAGCGGCCGACCAGGAAGCCCCCGGTCCCACCGGACCGCCGTCACGGCATGTCCCAGCCAACGCCCCGGGACGTTGCGTGAGGGTTGCAGGCCCGGCCGGCCCGGTCTACGGACGGGGGCCGACCACCTCCGAACCCTCGGTGACGGTGATGGCCAGCGCCGGACAGGAATCCGCCGCGTCCAGGGCGACCTCCTGCGGAGAGATCTCCTCCCGGAGCGCCTGGGAGCGCTCGCCCTCCAGCCGGAACAGCCCGGGAGCGGTGCCCGCGCAGATCCCCGAGCCGATGCACACATGCCGGTCGACCTCGATGCGCCACGTCATGCTCACCACCCCACCGGCATGGAACGCGGTCCGCGCACCAGCATCTCGGTCTTCCACACGATGTCCCCGGTCACCCGAAGACCGGGCAACGTCAGGACCAACGCCCGCAACGCCTCCTGCAGTTCGAGCCGGGCGAGCGGCGCTCCCAGGCAGTGGTGCACGCCGTGTCCGAACCCCAGATGCCCGTTGCTCTCCCGCTGGAGGTCGAGTGTCCCGGCAGAGGTGAAGCGCAGGGCGTCCCGGTTGGCCGCGCCGACCGCCACGAGCACGGGCTCACCGGTGCGCACCAGGGTGCCGCCCACCTCGACGTCCTCGGTGGCGTACCGGGGCTGGCCGGCGCCGATGCCCAGCGGGACGAAGCGCAGCAGCTCCTCGACCGCGGCGGGGATCAGCTCCGGGTCCTCGCGCAGCAGGGCCAACTGCTCGGGGTGATCGAGCAGGGTGCAGACGAAGTTGGGGATCTGGCTCGCCGTCGTCTCGTGCCCGGCGACCAGGATCCCCACACAGAGGTCGACCAGCTCCAGCTCGGACAGCCGGTCACCCACATCGCGCGCCTCGATCAGCGCGGTCATCAGGTCGTCCGCGGGCTGCTTCCGGTGCTCGGCGATCAAACCGCCCATATAGGCCCGCAGTTCCTCCCTGCTGGCTTCGAACTCCTCCGCGGTCAGCGAGCTGGTGGACAGGGCGTCGTCGCTCCAGGCGCGGAAGAGCGGCCGGTCCTCGGCGGGCACTCCGAGCAGGCGGCAGATGACGCCGACGGGGATGGGCAGTGCGAAGTCCTCGACGAGGTCGGCGGGCGGCCCGGCCTCGACCATGTCGGCCAGCAGCCCCTCGGACAGCGCACGGATCTCCGGCCTCAGTTTCTCGACCCGGTGCACGGTGAACGCCTTGGCCACCAGCGTACGGAGCCGGGTGTGATCCGGCGGATCCATGCTGAGGATGCCGCTGTTGCGCTGCGCCTCGGACTGCCGCGGCTCGTCGTGGCGCACCCCCTCGGCCCGGCTGAACCGGCGGTCACCGAGCACCAGCCGGGCATCCGCGTAGCGGGTCACCAGCCAGGCGGGCTCGCCGTACGTCATCCGGACCCGCAGCAGCCCGTCCTGGTTGCGGGCGTCCTCGTACAGACCGGAGAGCGTCAGTTCGGTCGCTTCGTTGAACGGGTAAGCCGCAGGCTCTAGTTCGGTGGCGGTCACCTGTACCCCTTCCGTATGTAAGCGTCTGCTTACATACGGTAGGGCGGTGTCGGAGGGCGGTCAACGGGGCGTGCGCCCCGTCCCGGGCTATGCTGTCGGCCATTTACGGGAGGGGCCGATGGATGAAGGTTGAAGGAACGGAGCGCAGACGGGACGCCGGGGCGACCAGGCTGGCCCTTATCGACGCGGCAGCGGCGCTGTTCGCGGAGCGCGGCTACGAACGCACCACCGTGCGCGACATCGCCGCACGTGCCGGTTTCAACCAGGCCCTGCTCTTCCGGTACTTCGGTTCCAAGAAAGCGCTGTTCGGCGAAGTGATGGCCCGCGACGGCCGGAAACAGGTGCGCGACACCCCGCCCGAACACCTGCTGGAAGCCGCCCTCCGCGGCCTCCTCGCACCGGGCGGCAGCGGGCACCACGACCGGTCCCTGGAGGTGTTCCTCCGTTCCAGCAGCGACGGGGACGCGGCTGCCGAGACCGGCCGTCTGCTGAGCCAGGAGTACGCGAGCGTGCTCGCCACGCTCACGGGTGCCGACGACGCCGGACTGCGCTCCGACCTGATCCTCGCCTGGCTGCTCGGTATCGGCCTCACGCGCAACGTGATCGGCAGGGAGCCGCTGGCGAGCGCGGATCCGGACGACGTCTGCCGCCTCATGCTCGAAGCCGCCCGCACCATCCTGGAGAAACTTCCCGGCAGCTCGTAGCCGGTGCGCTCCCGGCCGGGTCCGGGACGTCGGCAGGAGGAGCCGCCCGCGTACGTCCAAGTACCGGCGCTGTATGTCCATGGCCGGAGCGCCCTCGCCACGCCTACGGTCCGGCCATGGCGAGAGAACTCATGCGTACGAAGGCCGCGCTGACCGCGGCAGCGGCAGCCGTGGCGGCCCTGCTGCCCACCGCGGCGGTCGCTCACGACCGGGCAGGAACCACCTACTACGTGGACTGCCGCAGTGGCAGCGACACCGCTCCCGGTACCAGCAGCGGTACCGCCTGGCGCAGTCTCGCCCGAGCCTCGCGGGCGTACGGCCCCGGCGACCGGCTGCTGCTGCGACGCGGCACCAGTTGTACGGGAACCCTCGCGCCCACCGGCTCCGGCACCGCCGCCCGGCCCGTCCGGCTCGATGCCTACGGCAGCGGAGCGAAGCCGCACATCGAGGGCGCCGGTGCGCGGGCCGCCGTGCTGCTGCGCAACGCCGAGGACTGGGAGGTGCGCAACCTCGACCTGTCCAACACGGGACCGGCCACCACCACGGACCGCCGGGCCGGACTCCTCGTCCTGCTGCAGGACTTCGGCGTCGGCCACCACTACGTCGTCGACGGCGTGGACGTGCACGACGTCAACGGCTCCGACAGCAAGGACCCGGACCCCAGCGGCGGGATCCTCTTCGTGGTGCAGGGCTCCGGCGTGCCGACCCGCTTCGACGGCGTACGGGTGGCGCACTCGACCGTCGACCACGTGGACCGTACCGGTATCGGGACGTCGTCGACCTGGAGCCACCGTGCCGAGAACCCGGACGGCACCGGCAGCAGCTGGGAGGCGATCACCGGTCTGGTGATCGAGCGGAACGAGGTCCGCGACGCGGGCGGTGACGGAATCGTCGTACAGAACGCGAAGGGCGCGCTGGTCGAGCACAACTACGTCAACGGCTTCAACATGCGCTCGGCGGCCTACAACGCCGGTGTGTGGGCCTGGAACTCCGACGACGTCCTCTACCAGTACAACGAGGTGACCGGCGGGCACGGGACGCGGGACTCCATGGCGTACGACATCGACGGCGGCAACATGCGCAACGTGTACCGCTACAACTACAGCCACGACAACGAGGGCGGCTTCCTGCTGGTCTGCAACGGGGCGACCACCACCTCCGACGGGAACCGCGTCCACGACAACATCAGCGTCAACGACCGGAACACCTCACTGCCGTACGGCGTGATCTCGGTCGTCTGCGGCAGCACCACCGACACCCGGATCTACCGCAACACCGTCGTCACCGACCAGGCGGACACCGCGCTGGTCTCCAACAACGGCCAGACCGGCGTGACCTTCGAGAACAACATCCTGGTGGGCGCCCAGGGAGGCTCGGCGATCGCGGACACCCTCAGCACCTACACCGGCAACCTCTACTGGAACACCGCCCAGCCCCGCGACCCCGCCGCCGTCGACGCGAATCCGCTCCTGCGCTCCGCGCACCCCAGCACCCCGCTCGACGTGCGCCTGCTCCCCGGCTCCCCGGCGCGCGGAGCAGGCACCCGGGTCGACGACGGAACGACCCGCGACTACTTCGGCAACCTCATCCCCGACCCTCCCCACCTGGGCGCCTACCAGGGGCGATGACCGGATCCCCGAAGGGACGCAGGCACAGTGCCGACCGGGCCCCCATCGGGTCCGGTCAGCCGCCGCTCCGGTAGCGCTCGCCCACGATTCCACGGTCCGTCTCCCACCAGGGACGCATCCGGTCCGGATCGGCGACCGCCGGGGCGTCGGCAGCCGCGGTTCCGGTCACCGGCGCCGGGACCGCAGCGGCGGCGGCCAGTTCGCGGTCCAGGCCGGCGTCCAGCACGGCCGTCCTGACCCGCTCGGCGCGCACCCACTCGGCGAACACGGCGATCAGGAACGGCAGCCCGATCAGTTCCGCGATCGTCAGCATCAGCCCACCGCCGATCATCTGGTCCTGCTGCACACTCGGATCCCACGGCTGGCGCCGGGCCGCGTACCAGCCCCCTGCCACCAGCGTGCCGCTCGTCATCACCACCAGACCGGGAACCGCGTCCACCAGACCGTCCAGGAAGACCAGCAGCGCCCGCACGGGGTGACTGCACCACGACGGCAACAGGTCCTCGCGGGTCAGCATCGGCAGCACGAACAAGCTGCCCGTGACCACGAGTTGCAGATACAGCAGCTCATGCACCGAGTCGTGCCGCAGCGCCGCGGGGAAATACGGGGTGAAGTAGATCCCCAGCTCGGAGCTCAGCACGACGACCGTACTGACCAGCGGGAAGGTAAGAAATCGCACCACGCGCCCGGAGACCGCGCCGCGCAGCCGACGCGCCGCCTTCCCGTCCTTCGCCAGTGCGGACAGCGCCAGCGACAGCGGGTCGCCGAGCGCCAGGCCCAGCGGGGCGATGAGATCGAGCACGATGTTCTGCACGGCGGCGGGCCAGAACAGCTCGTGGTCGTAGACCGCCAGTCCGGACATCGTCGCCACCACGATCGCGCCGAGTCCCAGCCCCGCGAACGCCAGCGTGCGGGCGACGGGCCACCGCTCGCCCCGGCGCGCCAGCTTCGCCACGCCCGCTGCGTACAGCCCGCCGAGCAGCACGACCAGCACCAGCGCGTACGGATCGAGCTGCCAGCTCCCGGCCAGGTGGCCTGCGGTCAATCGGGGCAACTCGGCCGGCAGGGCAGAAAATGATGTCTCTGTCACGTCGGACCACGCTAAACCCCCACCGCGAGGGTCCGGACACCCCCCTGACCCGAACGCGAGGCCCTGATGCTGCGGACTACTCGAATCGCGCGGTGTCGCCGGCCCCGCGGCGGACGATTTCGAGTTCGCCGCCGGAGAAGTCGATGACGGTGGTCGGCTCGGTGCCGCAGTCACCCGAGTCGATCACCGCGTCCACTTCGTGGTCGAGGCGTTCCTTGATCTCCCAGCCCTGTGTCATCGGCTCGTCCTGGTCGGGCAGGAGCAGGGTGCTGGAGAGCAGCGGCTCACCGAGTTCCGCGAGCAACGCCTGAGCGACGGCGTGGTCGGGAATCCGCACGCCGACCGTCTTCTTCTTCGGGTGCAGCAACTGGCGCGGCACTTCCTTCGTCGCGGGCAGGATGAAGGTGTACCGGCCGGGCGTCGCTGCCTTGATCGCGCGGAACACGTCGTTGTCGATGACCACGAACTGTCCCAGTTGCGCGAAGTTCTGGCACACGAGGGTGAAGTGGTGACGCTCGTCGAGGTTCCGGATCGACCGGATCCGGCCGATGCCGTCCCGGCTGCCCAGCTGACACCCCAGTGCGTAACAGGAGTCCGTCGGGTACGCCACGAGCGCGCCGGACCGGATGCTGTCAGCCACCGTGCTGATCGTGCGCCGCTGGGGATTCTCGGGGTGCACGTCGAAATACTTCGCCATTGGCCGAGTCTAAGGCGTTGCCCCGCCCCCGCCGTCGCTCGCCGGGGTGCGCTCCCCGGTGATCACCGGTGCGTCCGGCACTTCGCCTCGATGAGCTTCGCGGCGTAGTGCGAGTCGAGGGCGGGGCTGGTGAAGTCGTGCGGGTGGGCGCAGATCCGGTCGCGGCCCGCCTCGGTGGTGCCGGCCCAGGTGAGATCGACGGTCTGCTCGGTGAAGGTACGGATGTTGAGCGGGGGCGGGTTGGTGTCGCCCTCGGTACGGGGGGCGGCGGCACGGGGCGGTGCGGCGCCGGTGGACTTGTGGTCGGGAGTCACCCCTGGCGTGGCCGCACCGGCGGCGAGGGTGGCACAGAGGACTGCCGCGGTGAGCCCGGTGCGGACGAGTGCGGGATCCATGGGTCAGCTCCTTCGGCTCGTCGAAGGTGATGTCGAGGAGATTGAACCAGTCTCGGGCTCCTGCGTTCGGGCACCTGCCGTCGGCGAGTACGCGCATACGGGTGATGTCGTCCTCGGCGGTGTTTGTGCCGCGCTGCCGGTGCCTTTCCGGCATAACGCCGACACGGTCGTACGTGCGGACGACGGGGTGCGGACGCGGACGGTGGGTGACTGCGAGGGTCCGGGCGTGTCGCGCGAAGGGGCCGGACCGGCCGGGGGAGGGGCGCGGAGCCTGTCGAAGCCGTTCCAGCATCGCCGTGGCGTACCGGTCACGCAACCGGGGCGGACGGTGCCGGGCGGCCGTACCGGGACGGCCGTCCGACACGGGGAATCCGCCGGTGCGTCATGGCCCCCCGACGGGACCCGTCACAGACTCGCGTCGCGGTGGGTGGGGCTCCCGTCCAGGACGGTGAGCAGCACGGGCAGGTCGGGCAGGTCGGTGGCGGCGGTGACGAGCGGACTGTCGGCGAGGACCGTGAGGTCGGCCCGGTGACCCACGGCGATCCGGCCGGCCAGGTGCTCCTCGCCCGCCGCGTGAGCGGCGTTCACCGTCATGCCCTGCAGGGCTTCCAGCGCGGTGAGCGCCTGTTCCGGGCCGTGCGGGGGCTGCGCGAGATCGCGGCTCGGCCTCCGGTGGCGGGCGCCCGCCATGACGCCCAGCGATGGGTAAGGAGCGATCGGCCAGTCGGAGCCGAGCACGACGGTGGCGCCGGAGTCCCACAGGCCGCGGCAGCGCCAGGCGCGGGCGGCACGCTCCTCGCCGAGCCGGCGCGACCAGTTGTCGGTGTGGTCGGCCCGGGTGAAGTCGCAGCAGTGGGTGGGCTGCATGGACGCGATGACGCCGAGCTCGGCGAAGCGGTGCAGGGTGTCGCCGGGCACCGTCTCGATGTGCTCGATCCGGTGCCGGACCGGGCGGCCCCCGGTGGCGAGTGCCTTCTCGACGGAGTCCAGGGCGTGCCGTACGGCAGCGTCACCGATGGCGTGGGTGGCGGTGGGAACCCCGGCGCGGTGGAGCTCGCCGACGATCCGGGTGTAGGCATCGGGGTCGGGCCAGAAGGCGTGCGTGGACTCGCCGTGACAGTCCGGGTGTTCCAGCCAGGCGGTGCCGTTGTCGATGGTGCCGTCCATGAAGAGCTTGACGCCTTCGGTGCGCCAGAGCCTGCCGCCCGTGCCCTGTTGCCCGATGAGCGCGCGCAGGGCGTCGGTGCCGGTGCCGGGCTGGCACCAGGGAGCGACCCGCAGCCGTAGCGGCAGCTCGCCGGCCGCGTCGAGCTCGGCGTAGAGCGCGAGACTGTCGCCGTTGGCGTCCATGGCGTGGCCGCCGGTGAGCCCGGCGGCGGCCATGCCGCGCAGTGCCGCGACGAGGCGGGAGCGGCGCTCCGCGTGCGTGGGCTGGGGGGCGGCGCGCTCGACGAGCTCGGCGGCGGCGTCCTCCAGGAGCAGCCCGGTGGGCCGCCCCGTGTCGTCGCAGACGACCTCGGCGGCCTGGTCGAAGGTGCGCGGCCCGTCGACGCCGGCGAGTTCGAGCGCGCGGGGGCTGGCCAGCATGGAATGGGCGTCGAAGAGCTGGAGGAGGGCCGGTACGCCGTCGAGCACCGGGGCGAGGGCGGCGGTCTCGACGGGACGGCCCCCGAAGACGTTCGGGTCGAGCCCCCAGCCGTGCAGCCACGCTCCGGGTGCGAGGCGCCGGACCTCGCGGGCCAGCGCCTCACGCACCTCGTCGAGACCGGCGCAGGCCGACAGGTCCAGCCCATGGGTCAGCTCCGCGCCCGTGACCGGATGGAGGTGCCCGTCGACCAGGCCGGGGGTCACCACGGCGCCCTTCAGGTCGATCACCGTCGTCGCCGGGTCCGCCAGCGCGCGAATGCGGCGGTCGTCACCCAGGGCGGAGATCTGCCCCCCTGATACGGCCAGGGCGGTGTCCGGCAGGAATTCTCCGGTCACCGGGTCGAGCAGCCGGGCGGAGAGCAGGACGAGGGAGCACCGCCCTGTTCCGGCGGAGTCGAGGGCTCGGGGGAGGGTGCGCACAGCAGCTCCTTGAAAGATGTCCGGGGGAAGGTCAGTTGGGGTCGGCAGGGGAAACAGGGGGCCGGTCCGCGCCGGCTTCGGAGGCGGTGTCCGCGTCGTCGGCCCGGTCGAGAGCGCCGCCGGGCAGGCCGAGTTCACGCTCCGCCGTGGCGATCGCCATACGTGTCACCGCCTGGGGGCGGTCGCCGCCGCGCGTGTTGGTGCGCGCGCTGAGGCCGTCGAGCACGACCAGAATCTGAATCGCCGTCACATGCGGTTCGTCCGTGCGGAATTCGTCGCGTGCGACGCCCTCCCGGATGAGGTCCTCCAGCCGCTCGCGCCACGCTCCTTCCTGGTCGTCGACCCAGTCACGCAGGACCGGGCGGTAGCGGCAGAGGTGGCGGGCGTTGATCCAGAGCCGGCTGATGTCGTCGTACGCCTCTCCCGTCGCGTGTGCGAAGAACCGCGCGAGGTGCTGCGTAACGGTGCCGGCGGGTCTTTCGGCCGGCAGGAGGGCGTCGAGTTCCGCGCTCGCCGCGCTGCCGAACGCCTCGGCCACGAGGCCCTCGGCCGACGGGAAGTAGTGGCTGATCAACCCCGGCCGCACGTCGAGTTCCTCGCCGATCCGCCGCAGAGTGATGCACTCCAACCCTTCGGTCAGGGCGATGGCGGCGGCTGCGTCGACGATTTCCGCACGTCGGGCGGCTGGAGATTTCCGAATTCGCTTGCGCTGAACGCTTGACGACATGACCGCAACGCTATTGAGTATGCGACCAATAAGCAAGCAGGCGGTACGACCGAACCCGGAGGGCTCCATGGCGTCCACGATCCCCGACCCGCCCCCGACCGTCCACGGCACGCCGGGTGCAGACGGCATACCGGCGCCGTCGGACCGGGCGGGCCGCATCGAGGTGCACGGCATCGACCACATTCCCGACCGGGAACGCCACGGCCGCGCCCGGGACCTGTTCGCCGTCTGGGCGGCGGCGAACGTCAACTATCTGAGCCTGGTGGTCGGCGGCGCGCTGATCCTGCTGGGCCTGAGCCTGGGGCAGGCGCTCGCCGTGATCGTCGTGGGCAATCTGTTCTGGGTGCCGGTCGGCCTGCTCGCCGTCTCGGGCCCGGCCTCGGGCACGCCGAGCGAGGTGATCATGCGGGCGATGTTCGGGGTACGCGGCAACCGGGTGAACATCGCGGTGGTCGGCTGGATGATCTGTATCTGCTACATCGCCCTCAATCTGGCCGCCGCCGCGCTGGCAGCCTTCTCGCTCGTCGAGAAGGCCGGGATCACGCCGAACACGGGGGTCAAGATCGTCGTCGTGGTGATCATCGCCGCGCTCACCCTGACCATCAGCGTCTACGGGCACGCCATGATCGTGAAGCTGTACCTCCCGATCACCGTCGTCCTCGGTGCCGCCTTCGCCGTCGTGGCCTTCAGCGTGCTCGGGCACGCCGACTTCGGCTACCAACCCGCGAAGCCGCTGACCGGCGGCGCGCTGTGGGCGGCCCTCGCCGGTGGTGTCACCCTCATCGCCTCGGGCCCGCTCTCGTACACCAACAGCGCCGACTTCTCCCGCTACCTGCCCCGTACGACATCCCCGAAGGCGATCGTGGGCTGGACCGCGCTCGGCGGATTCCTGCCCGGCGTCGTCGTCTGCTCACTGGGTGCGTTCGCCGCGACCACGGTCGACATGACCGATCCGCGGAGCGCGCTGGAGACGATCCTGCCCCACTGGTTCACCCCGTTCTTCCTGCTGGCCTTGGTGCTCGGCACGATCTCCATCAACGCCATGACCGCCTACAGCTCCGGGCTGGCTCTCCAGGCCGTGGGCCTGCGCGTCCGTCGTTCCCTCAGCGTCATCGCCGATGGAGTCCTCGGCGTCGCGCTGACCCTCTACGCGCTGCTGGTGTCCAACTTCCTGGACACCGTCAGCAACGTCCTCCAGCTCACCGTCGTCCTGCTCGGTCCCAGCATGGCCGTCTACGCCATGGACATCCTGCTGCGCCGCAACCGCTACGACGGTCCCGCGCTGACCGACGAGAGTCCGGGCAGCCCCTTCTGGTTCACCGGAGGCGTCAACCGGGCCGGCGCCCTGGCGCTCACGACGGGCACGGCCGCGGCTGCCCTCAGCGTGAACACCCTGTACACGGGCCCGCTCGCCCGAGCCCTGGGCGGGGTGGACCTCGCCCTGCCGGTCGGCATCGCCGTGGCCTCGGCCGTCTACGTGACCCTCGTACGGCGCGCCCGCGGTGGCCTCGGTGCGAGTCCACAGGCCTGAGCCCGCCGGACGGCCGGGGTGCGGCAGAGGGCCGCGACGGTGGTGGCCGTCGACTGCGGGCGGACGCACTCGGCAGCGGCCGGATCACCGGCCTGGGTTCCAATTCGCGAGCGGCATCGCAAGGGGATCGGCTTCGCATTTGATCACTTGCCCGCTAAGGCGAAGTGCGGAAACCGTTCCTGACTCCCGATCGAATGACGGCAGAACCTATGAGAGGTCCATTGGTCGGTCGGTGCGGAACTCGCGGTCTCGGCGGTGGAATTCCGCCCCGCACACGGGAATGCGGAGCCGTCTCTCTGTCTCATACGGGGCCGCCTCTCTGTCTTTTGAAGTGTGTACGGGGCGGGAGTTGCGACGCGACAGGTAGTCAGGAACGAGGCTCGCGCGGTCAATTCGACCGTATCGGTGAGGTCGGGTCCGGTCGGGTGTCGGTCGGGTGCCGGTGGGGCAGGGGTGCGCAATCGCGCAGATCCGCCCTCATGGGTGGCGAGAGGCCTTCGACTCCCTGAATGCTTATGGGGCATTTGTCTGGTTTGTTACTAGGGGTGGCATCTGCGGTTCTATGATGGTTTGTTGCACTTTGTGGCGGTTGATTGAGGCGATGATTTCCGCGCGGTCATGATCTGCGTCACGGCGTCGGCGGACCGCCGATCAGGCCCTCGCGGCCACCTCCCCCGCAGGGAAGGAAAGTTGAGCTGTTTGATCTAGGGAGGGAATGCGAATCCATTCCGCCCGGATTCAGACATGCCATAGCGCTCCGTATTCGGGACTTGTTTTGTCTCGGCCTTCTCGCTTACGTTCTCGTTCGATCCGGACGGACCGCCGAATCCTGCCGCTGTCCGGAAAACCCAACCCACTCACCTATGGCAGGAGCGGGGAACCCAGGTAAGACGCCGATCCGGAACACGGACCGGCTTGGGGTTAAGTCGCACTCCACGTGCGGCCGGGCATCTCCAGCCCGAACCCGACAGCTCACCTCGTAGGCGACGGAGAGGAAATTCGTCATGCCCGTACTGGGTAAGAACCGTCGTCCCATGAACAGCCGCCTCGCCCGACGCCTCATCGCGGTGGGCACCGGCAGCGCCGCACTGGCGATCCCGCTGGTGGCCGCGACCAGCGCCTCGGCGGCGACGCCGTCGGCACAGCATGTCGCCGCCGAATCTGCTCCGGCAGCGACCGGCGCCACTCAGAAGGGAAGCTCCGCGACCTACACCGTGGTCTCGGGCGACTCCCTTTCCAAGATCGCACAGGCCCACTCCGTGGGCGGCGGCTGGAAGAAGCTGTACCAGGACAACCGTGAGGCCGTCGGCGGCAACCCCTCGCTGATTCTCCCCGGCCTCAAGCTGACGCTCGGCGAGAAGGCCGCGTCGGAGGCGACGGCCGGATCCACCGCGGGTCACAGCGCCACCCAGGCCGACGCCCGGAACGCGTCGACCGGTGCGACCACCGCGACCCCGGCCACCACGAAGACGTACGCCAACAACCTGGACGGCTGGATCAAGCAGTCGCTGGACATCATGAGCGCGCACAACATCCCCGGCACCTACGACGGCATCTACCGCAACGTGATGCGTGAGTCCTCGGGCAACCCGCAGGCCATCAACAACTGGGACTCCAACGCCGTGGCCGGAACCCCGTCGAAGGGTCTGCTCCAGGTCATCGCTCCGACGTTCCAGACGTACCACGTGGCCGGCACGTCGATGGACAGCTACGACCCGGTCGCCAACATCACGGCCGCGTGCAACTACGCCGCCGCCACGTACGGCTCGATCGACAACGTGAACGGCCCGTACTGATCGACCCGCTCCACCCGCAGCGCAGCCCCGGCCGGAAGTGTGACCACACCGGCCGGGGCTTACGGCGTCGGTGGTCCGGAAGGAACTCCGGGAGACACCACCTGCGCGGGGACGAACGGCATGTAGCGCAGATAGAACTGCGTGAGGTCGTCCCAGAGGCGGCGTTCCGCCGCGGGGTCGCGCGGTACGCCGAGCTCCAGATGGCGCAGCAGCACGTGCCGGTGGAGATCGAGGACGACCCGTACCACGCAGCGTCCTGACCCGGTCCCAGCCCGCCTCCGCGCGGGACCGGTGCCGTTCGGTACGGCGGCGCCGCACCGCGCCCAGCGCCCGTGTCCGCGAGGCCGAGGTCGACCGCGCGCAGCCAGCGCGTGTACTGCCGTACCTCGCGGAGCAGCAACTCCCGGGCTGCGTACGGCCCTTCACGTGCGGACAGTCGATCTGCCGCATCGAGCAGCGGCTGGACCTGCACGCGGAGGGTGTCGCCCTGGGGCTCGTCCGGGTGCTCGTCGAGGGCTCTGGCGAGGCCTGCCTCGATGACCAGGGACTCTTCTACGTACCGACGGTTGCCGCGGATCGTGAATCCGCCCTGCCCGGATGGCATGCCGGCAGGGTAGCTCCGCCGGCCGTGGGACCGGCGGCCCATGCGGGAGATGGCCGGAACCGGACGTCAACTCCGGTCACGGCGTGGGAGACCGGGCGGGCTTGTGAGCCGGGCCGAAACACGCTTTCATGGCACTTTCCCCCCACACAAGGAGACGGGTCATGCGCTTGAGGAGATTGTCGACAACGTTGTCATTGGCGGTGGCCGTCGCTTTGGCGGGCCCCCTGGCGACGGCAGCATCGGCGCAGGCCGCGGCGGATCACCGCGTGGTCGTCTACTACCAGACCCAGTTCGACAACGGCTCGTACGTCTCTCCCAAGGAACTGACCGACCACGACACGGGTGTCACGGACGTGATCGTCGGCGCCGTCCACCTCAACGGTGACGGCAGCGTCACGCTCAACGACAACTCACCCGACGACGCCAAGTTCGACCAGATGTGGAGCGATCTGGCGGCGGTGCAGAGCAAGGGCGTTCACGTACTGGGCATGGTGGGTGGCGCCGCGGTGGGCAGCTTCCAGCGGCTGGACAGCGACTTCGACACCTACTACCCGAAGCTCAAGAACGTCGTGTCCACCCACCACCTGGACGGTCTGGACCTCGATGTCGAAGAGGGCATGTCCCTGGCCGGCGTCGAACGGGTCATCGACCAGTTGCACAGCGACTTCGGTGACGGCTTCCTCGTCACTCTGGCGCCCGTCGCCACGGCCCTGAACGGGGGAGGGAACCTCTCCGGGTTCGGCTACGACGCCCTCTACCGGGACAAGGGATCATCCATCAGCTGGTTCAACGCGCAGTTCTACTGCGGCTGGGGATCGCTGGACAGCCCCGCGGGCTACGAGGGCATCGTCGGACACGGGGTCGTCCCGGCCTCGAAGGTGGTGGCGGGCACCCTGACCAACCCGGCCAACTGCGGCAGCGGATACGTCCCCATGGACACGCTCACATCGACCGTCTCCCAACTCTCCAAGGAGTACGGGGACTTCGGCGGCGTAGCGGGATGGGAGTACTTCAATTCCGACCCGGGCGGGACAGCTGCCCCCTGGGAGTGGGCCGCGAACATGTCTTCGGCCATGAACGGGTGACTGCCTGAGCCGATTGCCCCGGCCGGTCGGGGGCGTCCGGAAGGAGAGGCGGCTCAGCCGTCGGCCGGGGTGACGGAGCCCAGTTCGTACAGCAGGGCGTACGCGGTCTTGACGATCCGGCACGCGCGGTCGTGCCGGGTCGCTGTCCCGGCGATGCCGGTGCCCGAAGCGGGGTGGTACCCCGCGAACACCTGCTGTCCGAAGCTGGCCCCGGCGTGGAAGAACATCGGGCCGCCCGGGGCCGGATGCCGGAACCAGGTGAGCGTGTGGGTGTGGCGGTGCCCCAGCCCCCGCCGCAGCAGGGGGATCTGGACCTTCCGCAGCGCACCGTCCAGCGGGGTCGAAGCGGGGTACAGATGCGCCTCGGCGTACGTGAGCAGGTCCGCCGGGGTGGCACGGACGGCTCCGGCCGGGGCGAAGCCGGTCATCACGGAACGCGGCAGCGGGGTGCGGCCGTCGCTCCGATGGCCCGTTGCCTCGCCGAAGGCGGAATCGTCACCGTCACCACTGCCGGGGTCCGTGGTGGCACCGGTCAGCCGCAGCGGCTCCAGCACCCGGTCCGCCAGCAGGGCGGCGTATCGCGTGCCGGTGGCGTGCTCCAGGGCCGAACCGAGCAGTGCCAGACCGAAGTTGGAGTAGTGCCAGCGGCTGCCGGGGGCGTGCCGGGTGCGGGTCCGGGTGAAGGCGTGCAGCAGCCGGCCGGTGTCGTAGTGCGCGTAGCCGTTCGCGTACGGCCGCAGGACCGCCCCGGCGATCATGTCGCGGGGCACGCGGGGCAGTCCGGAGGTGTGGGTGGCGAGGTGCCGCAGGGTGATGCGGCGCGCGTACCGGGGGAGTCGGGGCGGCAGCGGCAGGTGGTCGGCGACGGCGTCGTCGACGGACAGTTCACCGCAGCGGTCCAGTTCGGCGAGGAGCAACCCGGTGAACGTCTTGGACAGCGAGCCGAGTTCGTAACGCAGAGACGCACGCGGCAGCACGGGAGCCGGGGTGGTGCCGCCGCTGACGACGGTCCGGCGACGGTTCCGGGTGACGGCGAGGACGACATCCGGGGCTCGGACCTCCGTCAGCGCGTGCTCCAGACGTTCACGCAGTGCGGTGTCGTCGTCGCTCACGCGGCGGTCCCGGCCGACAGGGCCCGGGAGGTGGCCATGGCGGACGCGAAGGCCGCGACCAGCGTCGGATGGTGCACGAAGTCGAACACCTCGGCGCGGTCGCCCTCCGGCATGGCCTGCTGGACCGGCATCGCTCCGTCCGGTGCCTGGGCCGCGGCGTACTGTTCCCACAACTCGCCGTCGAGTGTGGGACGGGGCAGACAGGCGTCCACGACGAGCAGTTCACCGAGCAGGTCCCAGTGCCTGAGTTCGGCCCAGTCCTCCAGCCAGGCGGGCAGGTACAGCGCCAGGTAGTCGGCGACGGCGGGCGGGATGCCTTCCGGAGACTCGCCCCAGTTCGTGAGGTGGAAGACGGTGTGCGTGATGTCGTACGCGATGTGCAGCTGCACGGTCCACGGCTCGGGGGTCCTGCCCAGCCAGCTGTCGGCCAGTGCCCGGCCGAAGTCACTGCTCGGCGGGAGTCCGAGCTTGCGTTCGGCGTTGAGCACCCCGAGCCGTCGGTTGGGCAGCATTTCCAGGGCCCGCCAGCTCTCGGTGCGCCGGGACAGGGCGATCCCGCTGTCGACCTCGGGGTGCCGGTATCCCAGTTCGTGGAAGCACGCGTAGATCTCCAGCGGCACGGGCGAGAGGGGCTCGTCGAACTGGAGGCCGGCCAGCACGTTGCCGCCGTCCAGGAGGTCGCGCCATGCGAAGTCGAGCAGGCTGGTGGACCGTTCGTGCTGCCGGCTCCCGGCCACACCCTCGCGGGACAGCACCCCCATGTTGATCACCAGCTCGCCGATCGGCTTGAGCCGTTCGACGAGGGAGCTGCCGGTGGTGCGGTCCTCCTCGGTCAGCCGGAAGAGATCGCGGTTGTCGTCCAGCCAGGCCAGCGCCCGGTCGCCGACGTCGTGCAGGAGCGCGGGGGGTGCGGTGGTCACGGTGTCGCCTCGCTTTCCGTGAGGGGTCCGGGGCCCGGGTGGGCGGGGGCCGGCTGTGCTCCGGCGCGGGCCAGAGTGGCAGCGAAGGCGGTCACCAGCGTCGAGTGGTAGGAGGCCCTGAAGGCCTCGCCGGGGTCGCCGGGTTCGCCAGGGTCGCCGGGGTCGCCGGGGGAGTCATCTGCCGGTGGTGCGGTGCCCGACTCGGGCACACCACCGTCCGGTGCCTGCGCGGTGGCCAGCCGTTCCCAGGCCGACGCGTCGTACGGAGCGGTGGGTAGACATGCCGATACAGCGAGCAGTTCGCCTGCCAGGTCCCACAGTTGTTCGTCCAGCCAGCACTCCAGCCAGGCCGGGACCCACAGCCGCAGGTAGTCGGCGAGCGCGGCGGGCATCCGATGGCAGGCCCGTCCCCAGTCGGTGAGGTGGAAGACGTCGTGGGTGATGCCGTACACGGCCCGGCGGTCCAGCGCCCACGGTTCGGGCCGGGAACCGAGTCCGGTCTTGGCGAGCACGGCGTCGAAGTCGGTGTGGGGCGGGAGACCGATCCGCCGCTCGGCATTGAGCACCGCGAGCGTCCGGGTGTGATCCTCGCGGGCCACCCGCCAGCAGCGCAGCCGCGTCGTGGTCGACACCAGGTCCTCGACGGACGCGTTCCGCAGCCCGGCGCGGGCGAAGATGCCGTAGAGCTCCACGGGGTACGTGGCCTGCGGCTCGGCACGGACGAGATCGGCGAAGAGATCGCCGTGCCGGGACTCCTGCCAGGCAAAGGCGAACAGGTCGTCGGCCAGGCCACGGATCTCCGGCAGCGGGTGCAGCGCGCCGATCAGGTGGGTCAGTTCGGCCAGTTCACCCAGCGGTTTGATCGTGGTGTTGGGATCGGCGTCCGTCGTGACGTTCGCGGGCAGCCGGAAGGACGGCCGCATGCCGTCGATACGGCGCAGCGCCCGCCCGGCCGTCCGGTCCAGCAGCTCCCGGTCCACGCGGTCGTGGGAAGGGCCCTGGTTCGGGCGGTCCCGGCCCACGTGGTCGAGGGCCGGTCCGGCGCCACTCACGAGCCGGGTCCGCGGAAACGCCGGGCGGCCGAGATGTGCAGGCTCACCCGTGCGTCGCCGCGGCTCATGTGGCGGACGAACGCCAGCCCGGACTCCAGGCCGAGAGAGGCCGGGACGTCCGTACGGGCCAGCCAGCGCCCCACGCCCGCAGCCTGGAGCCAGTCACGCCGGCGTACGGCGCGTACGAATCCCCTGGCCAGGTCATCCGTACGGGCGGCCAGTGCCTCGGCGAGCGCGGGGGCCAGGCCGGGCAGGGACAGTGCCGCCAGTTGCGAGGCGCGGTGCGCCAGCGCCGGCCAGGGAGCGAGACGGACCCATTCCGCGCCGACCGGCTGCGGGGGCGGCCAGGCGCCGCCGGGCAGAAAGACCCGGGAGGCTTCCACCAGCCCCTGGTAGTTCCATACCGAGATGTCGGAAGCGCCCGCGCCCGGGGGGTAGGCGGCGAGTGCCCCGCGGACCATCGATTCGTCCTCGCGGCCACGGGCGGCCTGGCGGGTCGCCGCGTAGGGCGCCAGCACGTCGGCGCCCAGGACGCGGATCGCCGCCAGCGCGACTGCCTCGTCCGCCACCAGAACACCGGACAGCGCATAGGAGCCGCCCTCGCCAAGGGCGAGCGCGACTCCGTGTGCGACATCGGCGACGGCAGCGCTCAGTACACTGTTCCCCTGCACCTGCTCGGCCAATGTTTTCCCCTCTGCCTCAGCGGGCGTCCTTCTTCGGACGGGGAGTGGGGGGCGAGATCAGCAGCAGTGCGGCCAGCAGCAGGGCGCCGCCGCATTCGCGCGTGTCCCGGTACACACCTTCGGGCTCGGTGGAGTCCAACATTCCCTCGACCTCAGCAGCAAGGGCTGCTGTTCCGACGGGAGTTGCGAGATCCGAAGTCATGGGATCATCTCCTTCTCGTCCTTCTCGATTCGGACTGCCCCATCAGCCTGGCAGCGGCCACCGAGCCTCGCAAACGGAACAAACCACCCGGGATCACCGCGCCCGGTTCCTGCGCGCCAGGCCCCGCCGGGACCCCGGAAGCGACGCCCTGCCGGTCGGACGAACTCCCGCGCATGTCCGTGGAGTCACGCCGCCGGCCCCGACCGGATGCGGGCCCCGGCCAGGTATGCGGGCAGTGCGCGACGAAGGCTGCGCCGCCGGAATCGACCGCCGGGCTAAAGAAATGGCCAGAAGCCACCTCACGCCTCCGCCGGGGCGAGGCAGAATTCGCGGGGATCAGGGCGAGGGAGATTTCTTTGGACATGTTCGTATGTACCGTGTGTGGCACGGAGTTGACGGCGCCGGTGTCGTGGGTCGCCCTCCCCGTCCACACCCACCACGGCGGCTGGGAGGAACTCCATCCTCCTCTGGCGGTGTGGCTGGAGCCCGACGCGGTCGTACGCCGCCCCTCGGGGCTCCCCGCCGGTCCGCCTGCCGACCGGGACGACCTTGAGCGCGCCGAGCACCGCGTCCCACCCGTCGAACCCGACGGGTCGTGGAGCCGCCGCTGGGAGGCGGCGGTCGGGGTCGCACTGGCCCACCTCGTGGCGGCCACCGAGGACCGCCCGGTGACCCTCCCGGCCGGCCCCGTCGCCGAACTGCTCGGCCACGCCGTCGGCCGGTACCTCCCGGGCGGGCCCGGTGCCCGGTCCGTGGGGCTGGCCGGCCCGGGGATCCGCATGCCCCGACCCCGCGCCGACGTCCTTCTCGTGCCCCGCCATCCCCTCACCGGCGCGCCCTGGCGCGGGCCTGGCGACGAGGGGGCCGTGGCGCCGCTGGACAGCGGGGTCTGGGCCTACCTCGCCCATCCGGGCGAGACCTCACCGACGCCCGCGACCGGGGTGCTCCCGGAGGGCGTCCTGCGTGACGACTACCCGCTGCCGCCGCGCCCCTGGCGCCCGCTGATGCCCCATCACCGTGCCTTCGAGTACACCCTGGTCGGGCTGCCCGCCGCACGTGCGCTCTGACTGCCTTCGCCGTCGATCCGACGCAGGCATGGCAACGGCGTCACAGCCAGCCGACCTTCTTGACCACATCGGCTGCGACCTCGCCGATCGAGCGCGTGGTGGCGTCGACGCTGAAGTCATCGACTGCTGCTCGGTCGAGGATCCCAGCCAGCTCGCTGGATCTGGCCAGGTGCCATCGCAACGCTTCGGGCTCGTTCTCGTGGCGCCGCACGAGTCGCTGGTGGTTGACAGGCAAATCGACCTGGAGCCGACACACCGAGAGCTCAGTGCCGACCGCATCTCCGAGCAGCTTTCGCTCATCCAACTCCTCGATCACACCGGCGAGGACCAGCCGAGCCGCTCCACCAGCGAGGTAGTTGCCGGCCATGCTGCGCAGGTTCCGCACCATCATGCCGAAGTTGAAGCGATCTCCCGGAGGCGCCGGCCAGGACCGGCGCAGCCAGTCGAGGTCGATGACGGCATTCGGTATCCCAGCCTCGGCGAGAAGCCCGCCCACGCTCTCAGCCACCGACGTCTTGCCGACGCCGACAGTGCCGTTGATCAGGAGAGAACGGGGTTCCGGAGAACTGTCTGCTTGCATGCACGAGACCTTACGACCCAGCGCGGTGGCGAGCCCGGCGGCCTCCCGGGTCGGGGACCAACGGTCCGGAACCCACCCTCGATCCGGTGGCTGCACCTCAGATCACCAGCGGGGTGACCTGCCCCACCGGCAGGGCGAATCCGATGTCGGAGAGACACTCAGCTCAACGGCAGCGGGACGGAGAAGGGCCAGGGGATGCCCCGATGCGTCACCGACAGGGCGGGATGCCACCCCGGTGATTAGCGTGACCGATATGCATAGAGGACCCACGGGCACGCTGCCGGGACGCCCCTGGCACTACAAGGCCGCCGCCTTCACTTTCGCGGTGGGCATGGCCGGTACCACCCTCCCCACCCCGCTGTACGGGCTGTACCAGGAGCGCATCGGGTTCTCGTCGCTGATGGTGACGGTGATCTTCGCGACGTATGCGGCCGGAGTCATCGCCGTGCTCACCCTGGCGAGCAACTTCTCCGATCTCCTCGGCCGTCGGCCGATGCTCCTGGCGGCGCTCGGATTCTCCGTGGCGAGCGCGCTGTGCTTCGTCTTCGAGGACGGCCTGCCGCTGCTGTTCACCGGCCGGGTGCTCTCCGGGCTCTCTGCTGGTCTGTTCACCGGGACGGCCACCGTCGCCGTGATGGAACTGGCACCGGAGGACCGGCGGGGGCGGGCCGGGTTCGCGGCGACCGCGGCGAACATGGGCGGCCTGGGGTGCGGGCCGCTGCTCGCCGGGATCCTGGCGGCCTACGCACCCTGGCCACTGCGGTTGCCGTACCTCGCCGACCTGGGGCTGCTGGCGGTGGCGATCGCCCTGACCCTGCCGCTGCCCGAGACCGTTCCCCGCCGGGAGTCCCGCCCGGCGCTGAGACCTCGGCTGCCGCACGTGCCGCGGGAGGTCCGTGCAGTGTTCGTGCCCGCCGCGCTGGCCGGGTTCGCCGGGTTCTCCATGTTCGGCCTGTTCACCTCGGTGGCGCCCAGTTTCATGGCGCAGACGCTGGGCGTGCACGACCTGGCGGTTTCGGGCGCGGTGGTCTTCGCGGCGTTCGCCGCCTCCACCGTGGGGCAACTGGCGGTGAACCGGGTCGGTGTGCGGCGGGCACTGCCCGCGGGATGTTTCGTACTCGTGGTGGGCATGGTGCTCATCGGCTGCTCCCTCCTCTCCGCCTCGCTGCCCCTGCTGGCGGTGGGCGCGGTGGTGTCGGGGCTCGGCCAGGGACTGTCCTTCCGGGCCGGGATGGCCGCGGTGACCGGCCGGACGCCGAAGGACCGGCGCGGGGAGACCACCTCGGCCTTCTTCGTGGTCGCCTACCTGGGCATCTCGCTGCCTGTGATCGGGGTGGGCGCGCTCGCTCTCGCGATCGGTCTCCGCGACGCCGGACTGGTCTTCACCGCTTGTGTGGTGGTATTCGCCGCCGTGGTCGGCGGCTGGCTGCTGCACCACTCGTCGGTCGAGCCCACCGGGTCAGACTGAGGCGAGAAGAGCTGCGGACTCGGGGCCGGACCGTCCCGTGGCGCACGTGGAACGGGCAGGTTGACCTTCACCTTGGGGGAAGCAGCAGCATCGGTGGGGCCGGGCCGAGGGCCCGGCACGAGGGAGGGACGAGCATGGAGCTGCTGACCATCGGGGCGTTCGCGAGGGCGTCCCGTCTGTCGCCGAAGGCGCTGCGCCTCTACGACGGGCTCGGACTACTGACCCCGGTCCGGGTGGACGAGATGACCGGCTACCGCTTCTACGCCCCGGAGCAGTTGGAACGGGCCCGGCTGGTCGCCTGGCTCCGCCGTCTCGGGATGCCGCTGGCCCGCATCCGGGACGTCTGCGAACTGGAGGCACCGGAGGCCGCCGGAGCGGTCCGTGCGTTCTGGGCCCAGACCGAGGCTGATATCGCTGCCCGGCGGGATCTCGCCACCTTCCTCGTCGACCATCTGTCCTGGAAGGAACCAGCCATGTCTGACCTCACCCAGCCCCTGGGTATCCGGTACGCCGCCCTTTCCGACACCGGCCGAGTCCGCGCGAGCAACCAGGACACGGCCTACGCCGGGTCCCGCCTGCTCGCAGTCGCTGACGGCTTCGGCGGCGGGGGAGCGCATGCCGCCGAGGCCGTCGTTGACGTACTCAAGAGCCTCGAAACCGACACGGTCCCGGCGGGCGCTCTCCTCAACACTCTCGAAGAAGCCGTCGAGCGGGCCCGTCAGGCCGTCCGCGGCATCGCCACGGCCGGCCCGGCGTCCGATGAAGTGGGCACCACGCTCACCGCGATGCTCTGGACCGGATCGCAGCTGGCACTCGTCCACATCGGCGACTCACGTGCCTACCTCCTGCGCGACGGCGAGTTCTTCCAGATCACCCATGACCACACCCTGGTGCAGTCGATGCTCGACGAGGGACGCATCAGCCCCGAGGAGGCCAGTTCGCATCCTCAACGTTCGCTGCTGGTAAGGGCCTTGTCCGGCGAGCCGGGAGCGAACCCGGACATGCGCCTGCACGACGCCCGGCCCGGAGACCGCTACCTGCTCTGCTCCGACGGCCTGTCCGCGGTGGTGCCGAGCGAGGAGATCGGGGAGGTGCTCGCCGCTGTCGGTGACCCGGACGTGGCAGTACGCGAACTGATCACGCTGGCCAACCGCTCCGGCGGCCCCGACAACATCAGCTGCGTGGTCGCCGACGTGCTGGAACTCCAGGCGTAGGAGCGCGCTGTTGCCGCACGCAGGGACGGCGGTCACCCCGCGATGAAGTCCCGTACTCCTCGCGACACTCCGTCGTCCCCCAGCAGGTCATTGTGTTTCAGGCACCCCGCATCCGTATTGACCGCGCCGTCCAGCGCGACGCTGCTGTTCGGGAGGATGACCTCGTCGCACTCCGACCAGAAGGTCGCGTACTTCACGGCGCCCGGTGTCCCGTCCCCGGCGGCCAACTGGTTCTGTACGTACGAGCCCGGCGACATGTCCCGGCACGCCTGGTCCCAGATCACGCACGCCCAGGTGAGGTAGGTGCCGTGGTTGGGGCCGCCCAGGGAGACCCAGTGGTCCACCGTGTCGGTGCCGCCGTCGAACTTGACGTACCAGCGCGTGGTCAGGCTGCCGAAGGAGTGCGCGACGAGATCGACCTTCGATGCTCCGGTCGTGCGCAGTACCTGGTTCACGTAATCGGTGAACTGCCCGGCGAGGACTTCGTTGACGGACTGGTGCGTGTCGTAGCCCCAGCTGAACAGTTCGTCGTCGGTGTAACCGTCGGCCTTGAAGTCGCCGATCATTGCGCCCCACACCCCCGGGTCGGCGTTGTAACCGTGCACGAAGATCACCGGATTGTGCGGTGGCTGCGCCGTGGCGCCCTTCGCGGCGAGGGAAGCGGGGGCCGTGCCGAAGATCAGCGCCAGAGCGCCGAGTACGGACAGCAGTACGGTGGATCCGCGTCGCATATGTGTCTCCTGCTGGTGGGGGGAAAGAACCGGGGCCGGACACCGGTGCGGCGTGCTGCCCTTCAGGAGTGAGTGACAAATCGGCTTGTCCGTGAGGTTGCTGACTACACATCAGGTCGGTCGGAGGGGAATGGTAGACCGCATGACCACGCGCGGCTACCTTTCGGTAACCACGTCGTGCGTGAATGGTCGGGGACGGCAGGCAGGTGGAAGTCCGGACGGGGGCGTTCAGCGGGTTTTCCGGAGCTCTCGTGGCACGGGTCTAGCTGGCGTCCCTCCGGAGCCTGCACTCTTGTGCGCGACATGCCGTAACGGCGATCACTTGTACGCAACTTATTCCTATGCGAGGGCAGGCGGATGACACCGATCAGTCGAAGAGGCTTCGTGGCGCTCGGTGCGGGGGCGGTGGCCGGCGCCGTCGTCCCCGTGGGTGCGGGAAGCCGCGCCGAGGCCGCGAGCCGGGCGGCTCACGCCGCGACCGGGACGGTCAAGGACGTCAAGCACGTGGTGATCCTCATGCAGGAGAACCGCAGCTTCGACCACTACTTCGGGCGGCTCAAGGGTGTCCGGGGCTTCAGCGACCGGAGCGGCATCTCGCTGTCCGGCGGGCAGTCCGTGTTCAACCAGCCGAACATACTCGGCCGTCAGTACCCCTGGAAGCTCAGCTCGACCCCCGCGGCCGGCGGGGTCGACGGCGAGACACTCGCCCAGTGCAACGGAGACCTGCCGCACAGCTGGTCCTCCCAGCACTCCGCCTGGAACAAGGGCCGGCTCGACAACTGGGTGTCCGGTGTCGGCAACGTCCGGACGCTCGGCTATCTCGACCGCGACGACATGCCGTTCCACTACGCCCTGGCGGACAACTACACCATCTGCGACGGGTACTTCTCCTCCACGCTCAGCGCCACCGGCCCCAACCGCACCTACCTCTGGAGCGGCAAGGTCGACTCCTCCAGCAGTGACGGCGGTGACGAGTCCGGGCTGGGCTGGGAGACCTACGCGGAGGCGCTGCAGCGCGCGGGGGTCAGCTGGAAGCTCTACCAGAACGCCCAGGACAACTACGGCGACAACGGCCTCGCGTACTTCACGAAGTTCACCGACGCAGCTCCCGGCGACCCGCTCCACGACCGGGGCATGGCCTCCGTACCGGCCGCCACCGGATCCACCCCGGACGACATCGCGGCGGCCATCAGGGCCGATGTCCTGGCGGGCACGCTTCCGCAGGTCTCGTGGGTCGTCGCGAACCAGGCATTCTCCGAGCACCCGTACGCCCCGCCCGGGGACGGCGCGCACTTCGTCGACCTCGTCTACCGGGCGCTCACGGCCGACCCCGACGTGTTCGACTCGACGGTGCTCTTCCTCAACTACGACGAGAACGACGGCTTCTTCGACCACGTGCCCCCGCCGTCGCCGCCCGCCGACGAGGCGGGCGAGTTCCTGAACGGGGTCCCGTACGGACTCGGTTTCCGTGTCCCCATGCTGGTGATGTCGCCCTGGACCCGTGGTGGCTGGGTGTCCTCGGAGGTCTTCGACCACACCTCGGTGCTCCGTTTCCTGGAGACCTGGACCGCGGCCCTCGGTACCCCGGCCACCTGCCCCAACATCAGCGCCTGGCGCCGCAGGGTCACCGGCGACCTCACGGGGGTCTTCGACTTCACCAAACCGGTGTACGGAGTGCCCTCCGGCCTCCCGTCGACGGCGAAGGTCATCGGGATCGGCACCTGTGCGCCGCTGCCCAACCCGGCCCCGCAGACCAACGCACTGCCCGTGCAGGAGAGCGGCACCCGCCCGGCCCGCGCGATTCCCTACCAGCCGAACGCCAATCTCGACCGGCTGGAATTCGGTGCGGCCGGGAAGATCCTCGCCTGGTTCGGCATGTCGAACCAGGGCGCCCCCGCGAAGAGTGCCGCGCACTTCTCCATCCATCCCAACGCCTACCGGTCCACGGAACCCTGGCAGTACACCGTGGACGCGGGAGGTACGGCGACCGACTACTTCAACATCGGTCTGGGATACGGGTCGGGGAAGTACGACTTCACGCTGATGGGCCCGAACCGCTTCCAGCGCCGCTTCACCGGGGACGCGTCGACGGCGGGGAAGTACGTGGAGGTGGCGGCCAGGTACGCCGTCGCTCCGAACACCGGCAAGCAGGCCATCTGGTTCACGTTCACCAACACGTCCTCGGCGACGGTGAAGTTCACGGTCACCTCGGCCAACTACCGGTCGGACGGCCCCTGGACGTACACGGTCGCGGCGGGCGGCTCCGCCGAGGACTACTTCAACGCGGTGTCTCTCGCGAACGGCTGGTACGACTTCACCGTCACAGCCGACGGCGACAGCAGCTGGTCCCGCCGGTACACCGGCCACATCGAGACGGGCGCGCCGAGCATCAGCGGCTGATCCGCGCGGCACGGGGGCTCGCGAACGGCCTTTCGGTCAGGGGCTGTTCGTGAGCCGTCCGCCGCCGGACCGGTGCCGGTCACTGCCGATGGCCTCAGGCCCGGTCCGGCCGACGGGCCGCCCTCGGTTGCTGCCCGTCCCGTGGCGCGGGGGCGGCCGGGGGCCGGCGGGGCGCCGCCGGAGCAGGGTCCGCGGGGTCGTGCAGGGGGCGGACGATGATGTCGCCCCTGCCGAGCCCGGCGACGGTGATCGCCTCGGCGTGGTCACGGGCCGCCTGCTGCAGCGCGTCGACCGCCGCCCTGGCCGCCGCGGCGGTGTCACCGTGGCCCGTGCGGTAGAGCGTCCGTGTGATCTGGCTGCCGGTCACGGGCAGCGTGGTCACCGTCACCTGGTCGAGCTGGGCGGCGAGATACGCGGGCAGGACCGCGGCGCCGAGCTGCCCGGCCAGCAGCGCCCGGACGGTGATCAGGTGGTCGGCCAGGTGTTCCACCGACGGCGTGACCCCGTGGGCGCTCGCGAACCGGGCGAAGGCACGGCCGCGCGCGGAGTGGGCGGGAGCACTGATCCAGGGGCGTCCGGAGAGTTCTGAGGCGTCGGCCGGTGTCTCCCAGGTGGCCGGGACGACCACCCGGTACTCGTCCTCGCTCAGCGCCTGCGCATGGACCGCGGGTGGCAGCGGCAACGCCGTGTCCCGGTCGTCGGTGATGATCAGGACGTCCAGCTCGCCGAGGCGCAGCTGCCGCAGCCCGTCCTGCGGCCCGGTCTCCACGAACGCCGGCTCGACCTGCGGGAACCACCGGGCGAGCAGCCGCAGCGCCGGTACTGCGATCCGGGCGAGTACCCAGGACGTCGCCCCGATGGCCACCGGACCCCGTACCACCTGATGGTTCGCGGTGATCAACTGCTGTGCGGCAAGCGTGAGTTCCTGGGCGATGCGTTCGCCGGTGACGGCGAGCAGCCGTCCGGCCGCGGTGAGTTCCAGCTGCCCGCCCGAGCGGTCCGCCAGTGGGAGGCCGACCTCCCGCTCCAGGGCGGCCAGTTGCTGGGACACCGCTGACCGCGTATGGCCGAGCGTCCGCGCCGCCGACGCCAGTCCGCCGCTCTTCGCGATCGCGTGCAGGACCAGCAGGCGTCTGGGATCGAGGTCCATGCCCACCGCCCCTCTCGGCCCGGACGTCATCGTGCCACGGACGCACCGCCCGGCACCAGTTCTGCTGTCGGGGATGGCAAGTACCGCTGTACGGCGGTACTGCTTCGCGGCGCCACCACTGCCAGACTTGTCGGCGCCCCAGGGTTCCGGCTGGTGTCGGCCCTGGTTCCGCATGCCGTACATGGGTCCGTCCCGTTTCCCGAGGAGGCCGCACATGGCCCGTCCCATCTCTCCGCACACGCGTACATCGGCCGTGGCCGTACTGACCGCGACCTGCGCCCTCATGTCGGCCTGCGGCCCTTCCGGGCACTCGGCCGCCGCCCCGGCCGGCCCGGCCTCCCGGAGTGGCGCCACCACGGGAGCCACCCCCGCCGGCGCGACGGCAGGTGGCAGCGCGGCAGGCGGAACGGGCGGCAGCGCGGCGGGCGGCACCTCGTACGTGCTCGGCGCCCCGCAGTCCGCGGCCGGGTACGCGCAGGGGCAGCCGTCGGCCGACCTGGTGCAGAAGGTGAACGGCGATCTCCATCAGACCGCCCAACGGCTCGGCATCTCCGGCACACCGGTCCACGCGTACTACGACGACCGCGCGGACGGCGCGTGGATCTTCTACAACGGTGTCACCGGGACCGGATTCGACCCCGGCCGTCTGCACGACGCCCTCGACAAGGCCCCGGCCGTCAAGGTGGACGGTGCCGGTGACCGGATCACCACCAGCGCCATCGACACCGGTCCCGGGCCGCACGGTGGCCGCGCGATCTGCAACACCATCCTGGTCCGGAACACCATGCTCACCACGGCGGTCACCAGCTGCTCCTGGTTCACCGCGACGACCGCCGCGAGTGTCAGCCTCATCATCAAGGGCGACGGCACCAATACCAAGGTCGGCTTCACGGCCGCTGACGTCGCCCCGATCATGCGGGCGATCCGCGCGGACGTCGAGAAGCCGCGGCAGTAGCGGCGGCGAAGGCCGGCCGGTCCCCGCGTCGGGGGCCCGTCCGGGCACCGCCACCGACCGGCTTTGCATGGTCATGCGAGATGATGCATACTCTTCCCATGTCTAAGGTCCTCACCTCCCTGCCCACCGGCGAGCGCGTCGGTATCGCCTTCTCGGGCGGCCTCGACACCTCGGTCGCGGTCGCGTGGATGCGCGACAAGGGTGCCGTCCCGTGCACCTACACCGCCGACATCGGCCAGTACGACGAGCCCGACATCGCCTCCGTTCCCGGCCGCGCGAAGGCCTACGGAGCCGAGATCGCCCGCCTGGTCGACTGCCGCGCGGCGCTGGTCGAGGAGGGCCTGGCCGCACTCACCTGCGGGGCGTTCCACATCCGCTCGGGCGGGCGTGCCTACTTCAACACCACACCGCTCGGCCGCGCCGTCACCGGCACTCTCCTGGTCCGGGCGATGCTGGAGGACGACGTACAGATCTGGGGCGACGGCTCCACCTTCAAGGGGAACGACATCGAGCGGTTCTACCGCTACGGTCTGCTCGCCAACCCGCACCTGCGGATCTACAAGCCCTGGCTGGACGCGGACTTCGTCACCGAGCTCGGCGGCCGTAAGGAGATGTCGGAGTGGCTGCTCGCCCATGAGCTGCCCTACCGCGACAGCACGGAGAAGGCGTACTCCACCGACGCCAACATCTGGGGCGCCACCCACGAGGCCAAGACCCTGGAGCACCTGAACACCGGCGTGGAGACCGTCGACCCGATCATGGGCGTGCGGTTCTGGGACCCCTCGGTCGAGATCGCCACCGAGGACGTGACGATCGGCTTCGACCAGGGCCGCCCGGTCACGATCAACGGTGAGAAGTTCGACTCGGCCGTCGACCTGGTGATGAAGGCCAACGCCATCGGCGGCCGGCACGGCATGGGCATGTCGGACCAGATCGAGAACCGGATCATCGAGGCCAAGAGCCGCGGCATCTACGAGGCGCCCGGCATGGCGCTGCTGCACGCCGCGTACGAGCGCCTGGTCAACGCGATCCACAACGAGGACACCCTCGCCCAGTACCACAACGAAGGACGGCGCCTCGGCCGGCTGATGTACGAGGGCCGCTGGCTGGACCCGCAGGCACTGATGGTCCGCGAGTCGATCCAGCGCTGGGTCGGCACGGCCGTCACGGGCGAGGTGACCCTGCGGCTGCGGCGTGGTGAGGACTACTCGATCCTCGACACCACGGGCCCGGCGTTCAGCTACCACCCGGACAAGCTGTCCATGGAGCGCACCGAGGACTCGGCGTTCGGCCCGGTGGACCGGATCGGCCAGCTCACCATGCGTAACCTCGACATCGCCGATTCGCGCGCCAAGCTGGAGCAGTACGCCGGGCTCGGCCTGATCGGTACCGCCAACCCCGCCATCGGTGCAGCGCAGGCAGCCGCGACCGGGCTGATCGGCGCCCTGCCGGAGGGCGGCGCCGAGGCCATCGCGTCCCGCGGCGAGGTCTCCCGTGACGACGACGAGCTGCTGGACCGTGCCGCGATGGAGTTCGGCACGGACTGACCGGCCCCACCGGAATGGCCGGGTCGGCGCCCTTCGGCGCCGGCCCGGCCATTCCTGTTTCCCCAATCCCGCAACAGGTCTTGACGCGCGGGGAACGCGACGCTCAAATGTGCGGAACTGTCGAGTGATGTTTGCTTCCGTTTGGATGTGACGCTCGTGATCTTCCGTAGGTCTCAGAAGGAACCAGTCCGGTCTCCACGCGTGCGACGGAGCGTCGACCCTCCGCCGGCACCGACAGGTGCCGAGCGGCGACCGCCACGCAAGGGCGGTCGCACCAGATTGTGGGCAGCGATGCTCGTCGGCGCCGTGGTCGCCTCCCTGGTCGCGCCGCTGTCGGCCGCGACCGCGGCAACGACCGCCGAGACCGTTGTCGATGTGACGCGGTACGGCGCCGACCCCACGGGCAAACGGGACAGCGCCGCAGCCGTGGCGAAGGCCATGCGCCGGGCCAGGACGGTCCGAGGGCCGGTACGGGTGCTGTTCCCGCACGGTACGTACCAGATCTATCCCGAACAGGCGGAAGTACGGGAGGTGTACCTGTCCAACACCGTGGGCGCCGACCAGAGGTACCGGGACAAGCGGATCGGCATCCTTGTCGAGGACATGCACGATGTCACCATCGACGGCGGCGGCTCGCATCTGCAGTTCCACGGGCTGATGACCACGTTCGCGGCCATCCGGTCACAGAACGTCTCCGTCCGGAACTTCAGCTTCGACGTGACCGCGCCCAAAGTCGTCGACGCGACCGTCAGCGAGACGGGCGTCGCCGACGGTCACGCGTACCGGGTGCTGAGCATCCCGCCGGGCAGCCCGTTCTCGGTCGCCGGCAACCAGGTCACCTGGCGCGGCGAGAACAGCCCGGCCACCGGTCAGCCGTACTGGTCGGGCGTCAACGGCATGAGCTACACGCAGATCCACGACCCGGCGGCCGACCGCACCTGGCGCGGCGCCAATCCGCTGTTCTCCGGCGTGACCTCGATGACGGATCTGGGCGGCCACAAGCTCCGTATCGAGTATGCAGACACGAAGGTCCCCGCCGACCGCGGGCTCGTCTACCAGATGCGTGAGGACACCCGGGACACCGCGTCCGCGTTCTTCTGGGAGTCGAAGGACGTCACCGTGCGCGGTCTGAAGGCGCGCTATCTGCACGGGTTCGGGTTCCTCGGGCAGATGAGCGAGAACATCACCATCGACGGCAACGAATTCCGAACCGACCCCGCCACCGGGCGCAGCACGGCCGGCTTCGCCGACTTCGTGCAGATGTCCGGCGTCAAGGGCACCGTGCGCGTCACCAACAACCTCTTCGACGGCGCGCACGACGACGCGATCAACATCCACGGCACCTACGTCGAGGTCACCGGCCACCCCGCGCCGAACACCCTCACCCTCGCGTACGAGCACCCCCAGACCGCGGGCTTCCCGCAGTTCCACCCCGGCGACCAGGTCGAGATCGTGGACAAGCGGACCATGGCGGCCGTTCCGGGCGCCTCGGCCGAGGTCGTGTCGGTCGACGGCCCTTCGGGGCAGGACCACAGCAAGCCCCTGACCACCATGACGGTCACCTTCGACCAGGCCGTCCCGGCCGCGGTGACCGCGGGCAACTTCGTGGTGGAGAACACCACATACACGCCGACCGTCGACATCGCCGGCAACACGTTCCGGAACATCCCCACCCGCGGTGTGCTGGTCACCACCAGGCGGCCGGTCGTGATCCAGGACAACGTGTTCGACGGCACGCAGATGGCCGGCATCTTCATCTCCTCGGACGCCTACCAGTGGTACGAGTCCGGACCTGTCCGCGATGTCCTGATCAAGAACAACACCTTCCTGCGCCCGGCCGACCCGGTCATCTTCGTCGAACCCACCAACCAGGTCGTCGACGCGGCGAATCCGGTGCACCGCAACATCCGGATCCAGGACAACGACTTCAGGATCGGCGACGTACGGCTCCTCGACGCCAAGAGCGTCGGCGGCATCACCTTCGAGCGCAATGACGTCTTCCGGCTCGACCGCAGGACGGCGGTCACCGCTCAGGCCGGGAACCTCTGCCCCGCACCGGGCACCACCACGGAGGTGAGCGCCGTCGCCTCCGCCGCGCCGTACACCACCTCGTTGTTCTCCTACCGCGGTTCCTCCGGAGTCCTGATCAAGGACAACAACTTCGACAACGGACTGAACCTGCGTGCCGACCTCGACGCCACCGACGCCGACCAGGTCAGCACCGACGAGGTGACCAAGAACGGCACCGACCGCATCCTGCCGCTCGTGCCGTCGGTCACCTACACCAGCAGCGACCGGCACGTCGCTGTCGTCGACCGCAACGGCAAGGTCACCGCCAAGGCCGCAGGCACCGTCACCATCACGCCCGTCACGAGCAGCCGGCTCGGCGACGTCCGTGGCACACCGGTCACGCTCAAGGTCGGAGCGGCCTCCGCCGGCTGCACCAGGACTCAGTAGCCGTACGAGGGAAGGCGCCTGACGGGCGGAAGCCCGGCTCGGGCGCCTTCCCTGACCACGGCCATCGGGTTCTGGCTGTGTCCGCGGTGCACGCGCCGGCCCGCTCTCCCAGTCACCTGCGGAGACGACGGGCCAAGTGCGGGGGAGTCGCCTCGGCAGCCAGACACAGGGCGGCTCCCAGCAGCGGCGCCTGGACGGGACGGGCAGCGGGGAGCAGGACGAAGCCGGTGGACCGGAGCGGTCGTGGCACGCCGATCACGGTGCGCAGCGGCGGGGCGATCAGGTCCCAGGAGCCGGTGACGGATCCGCCCACCACCAGGACGGTCGCCCGGAACCGGGCGAGCCAGGGCGCGATCGCCCGGCCCAGGACACTCATGGAGCGGGTCAGTACCCGACGGGCCACCAGGTCCCCGGCGCGCGCCCTGTCGGCGATCTCCTTGACATCGGCGAGGGGCACGTCCGCGAGCCCGCTCGCCCGCGCGTAAGCGGCGCGGATCGCTCGCCGGGAGACAGCGTCCTCCAGCGGCCGGCCCCGGTACGTCAGGAGATCCACGCGTCCCTGCGGGGGCACGGTGGGCCCCTGGTCGACGACTGCGCCCTCCGCCAGGAAGGACGAGCCGACACCGCTTCCGAGTGTGATCCCGACCGCGCGTTCATGGCCCCGGGCCGCGCCCACCCAGTGCTCTCCGAGCAGGAAGGCGTCGGCGTCGTTGACGAACGTGATGGCCGAGGGCCGGGGCAGCGCCGCCATCAACTCCGCGCGCAGGTCCAGCCCGTACAGGGACTGGAACTTGCCCACCCCGTGGAAATGGGCGATGCCCCGCTCGTAGTCGAAGGGGCCGGGCATCGCGATCGCCCAGCTCCTGCCCGGACCGGCGCCGAGGCCGAGGGCGCCCTCCGCGATGGCGCCCACGATCTGCTCCGCGGAGCCGTTCGGGGGCACCGGACGGCGCGACGTGTCCGTGGTGCGGACCTGCCCCGTCGTGAGGTCGACCATCCCCGCCGTCACATGCGTACCCCCGACGTCCAGTGCGGGGATCCAGGAGGCGCTGAGGCCGACCGGCCGGGCTGGGCGCCGGGACGTCACCGGACCAGTGCTTTGACGACGCGGACCCGACCGGAGCCCAGCCGGCGGAGGGTGTAGCGGCCCACTGCCGCAGGGACGGTCAAGGTCTCCGCGTAGGCGAGGGTGTGACGGTGGCCGTCCTCGGTCTCCAGCAGCACGCCCTCGCCTTCCACCACATTGATCACATGGAACCTGCCTGCGGTGTCGTCGTCGGCTGCCTCGTCCGCCTCCAGGGCGATACGCCGCACATCGAAGAACATCTCCGGGAGACTCCCGATGGTCTCCTCGCGCCAACCGGACCCCTGGCGCAGCGTGCGCGGCTGTTGGACCAGGTCCTCGGCGATCCGCTCCCCGGTGCGCTCCGTGTCGAGGTTGTTGAACGCGTGCTCGACATGCACCGGCCGTCGGGTGCCGTCCTGGCCGCGCCGCAGCCAGTCGTAGAAGCGCAGGCTGTACAGGTAGGGAGTGGCGCTGATCTCCAGTACGACGTTGCCCTCGCCGCTTCCGTGCGGAGTGCCGGCCGGTATCAGATACAGCTGATGGAGGTCGGCCGGGAAGCTCTGCACGTGATCGTCCATCGTGATGGCGCGACCGTGGTCGTGGGCACCGTGCGCGTCGCGCCGGAACTCCTCGACGTCGGTGTGGGCGTTGAGGCCCAGGAAAACCCGGCTGCCGGGCTCGCTCACCATCATGTAGTAGGTCTCGTGCTGGGTGTAGGGCCAGCCGAAGACCTCCCTCATGTAGTCCTGCTGCGGGTGGCAGTGCACCGACAGATTGCCGCCGCCGAGAGTGTCCAGGTAGTCGAAGCGGATCGGGAACGAGGTGCCGAACACGGCATGCACCTGCTCGCCCATGACGCTCTCGGGATGCCGGGCCACCAGCAGTTGGAAGGGGACCTCGACCTGGCCGCCGCCGCGTGCCCCGAGCAGAACACCGCTCTCGGGTGCGATCAGCTCGTAGCCGAGAGCGGTGTTGGGTTGCTGCCGATGGAAGCCGAGTGCGCTCTGCGCCCAATGTCCTCCCCACGGAGTTGAGTTGAAGGTCGGTCGGGTACGGAACGGGCGCCCAGCCAATGCGGCCAGACTGCGCCGCAGGGTCGGGCCGTCCAGCCACTGGGGCCGGTCGGGAGCCTGGACGTCGGCCCACAGGGCGATGTCCGCGGCGATGGCATCGCGGTGCCGGTCCAGGACCGGCCAGTCGATGTAGAACAACCGTCGCTTCGTCGCCGGGCCACCACCTTCGGGCCGGCCCAGATTCGACCCTCTTCCAGCGGAGACGGCTTCCTCGGCGTAGCGCTTGGGGAGATCCGCGTACCACAACACGTCGTGCTGTACGAGGGCTGCGCCCGGCCCGAAGACGACCAGCACCGATCCGGGCCGCTGCTCCGGCTGGGGCAGCGCGTCGAAGAAGTCGGCCAGCATCCTGGTCTCCAGGGCGGCGAAGTCCGGGTCGTCGGCCAGGGTGTCGCGGGCGGTTCCTGCCGCGATCTTCTCCCAGGGCGCGAACCATGCGCGCAGATCCAGCAGATCCACCGGTCTGCCCAGCGAGCTCAGCGCAGTGGACAGACCGGTCGCGACTGCGTCCCATCCGGCGAATGCGGGGCCGTCCACGGCCAGTACGACTCCGCCGGTCGGCAAGGTCGCGACGGCCGCAGCCCAGCCCGCTCCGATGCTGCCGCCCACGGGCGGGTAGCACGGCTCGGCGTCATACACATGCGGATCCCGCTCCTGCACCGCGCCATCCTCCTGGAACGCTCCCTCAACGAACGGTGGCGGTACCATCGCTCGACTCCCCTCAGTAGGTGCAGGGTTGCTCCCTCCCGGAGGAGGCAGCGTCCCTGCGCATGCCGGGCAGACCCGTCGGTGCCGTGGTACTCAGGGCCTGGTCGTCACCCGGTAGGCGATTTCGGCGTCGGCGGTGGTGCCACCGTTGCGGGCGGTGATGGTGAACCTGCTCGCGCCGGTGCGGGTCGGAACGCCGGTGATACCGCCGGTGTCCTTGTTGAGGGTGAGACCGGCCGGAAGGCCACCGGACGTGACCTCGTACCGGGTGGTCTGCGGAGTGCTCGAGGTCACCTTGAACGCGTACAACTCACCGGCGCGGGCATCCGGCGGCTCCGGCGTCGTGAACCCCGGCGTCGGGGCCTTGACCTGCTGCGGCTCGCCGATCGGCCGGCCGGACGAGTCCACCGGGCGCAGCGACCATTCCTGATCGGGCGTCACCTCGCTCAAGTGCCAGTACGTGCTCGGGTCGCCCAACTTCTGCTTCTGATCGGCGGTGAACGCGCCGCTCCTGCGCGCGGACTCCCAGGTCTTGACCGCCTGTAGCAACGCGGCCGTGTTCGATCCGGAAGCGAGGCTCTGCACGCTGGTTTCGAAGTTGATTCCGGCGTTCAGGGACGCCGCGCGCGCCATGGTGACTTCGATCGTCTGAAGGCTGTCGTCGCCGGAGAATCCCTGCTGGCCCATCATCCCGGGCAGGTAGTTGGCGCGGTAGAACGTGTTGCTGCGGATGAGCTGTTCGTAGCTCGTGCTGCCGATCTCGCCCCAGCTGGCCCGGGACTGGGCATCCCAGGTGTTGGAAGAGAGGTTGCTGCACTCGGTGATGAACTCCTTGGAGCCGAGCTGCCGGTAGACGCCGTTGACCAGGCGGGCGAATCCGTAACCGCCCCAGCCGTTGTAGCCCGCCGACTCCAGTCCGTCGTAGGACGTGGCCCGGACGCCGGTGTCGTTGTACGCGGTGGCCAGCCGGGTCGCCATCTCGTCGATGATCGGCAGCCCGCCTATCGCGCCGCCGTAGCCGTTCTGGATGAGCCGGGCGCCACGGGTGCCGGCCGGACAGGGCCGGGCGGCCGATCCCCACTGCGCCCGCGCCAGTCCGTCGACCCGCCACTCGGACGTACCGACCTTCGTGACCGTGCCGTAGGTGAGGATCTCGTCCCCGATCCGCAGCCGGGTGCCATCGACGCCGGGCCCCAGCGGGCGGTCGGCGTCCACGTACAGGGTGGTGTCCGAACCGCCGAGCGGGCGGGTCAGTGTGAAGCTCCCTCCCTCCGCGAGCCGCGGATCGGCAGGCGCCTTCACGTACGGGTCGTCGGCGTCGATGAAGTCGGACAGGGTGTGCACGCCGACCTCGGCTCCCTCCTTGGCCGCCGTGGCCACCAACTGGGCCGCAGCGGCGTCGGATCCGCCGAACGAGCTGTTGAACTGGTAGTGCCCGTGCGACACCCAGGGGCCGTCACCGGTGATGGCGTAGATGTTCCTGACCCCGGCCTGCACGGCGTAGCGCCCGGCGGCGGCGGCATTGCTCGTGTCGAGGTCGTGGATCCAGAAGTGGGACTGAGACGTGCGCTGGGCCGCCTTCTGCCACTGGCCTCCGATGGTCGGGTACGCCTGGCCGTGCTCCTCGGCGATCTGACTCAGCACGGTGAGCGCGAGCTCCGGTGCACTGCCGAACAGCGCGATCTTCGACCCGACGATGCGGCCTTCCGGCGCGGGAAGCGGCCCGAGCGGGATCTCGTATCCGTTGGTGCGCTGACGGAGACGCACACGGCTGTAGTCGTAGGTCGTGGCACGCAGAACGCTGCCCCAGGTGGTCTTCGCCGCGACGTTGCTCGCCAGCCACTCGTCCTTCGCGCCGGTCTGCAGTCCGTACGGGTTCCAGATGAGATCCGGGCCGAACCCGTAGGCCAGGTGCTCGTTCGGCCACCCGCCCACGGTCTTGTCGTTGAGCGGGCGAACCCCGAGGACGACTTCGCTGTTACCGACCACTCCGGCGGTCTCACCGATCGTCTGGGCGATCTTCGTCGGCAGCGGGCCCCACAGCAGTGTCTGCACGTCCACACCGGGTGCTGCCGTCAGGCCGACCACTTCGAGTGTGGAGTGGGTGGCGAACCTGACGACCTTTACCTCGATCGTCGTCCTCGCGCTGCGGAAAACCAGGACTCGCCGGTCGCGCGGTGAGGCCTTCACCTCGACAGGAACCTCCTGCGTGCCGTCGGCCACCACGCTGACCAGCGGCACCGATGTGCCTGCCGCCAGATAGTCGGTGTCACTGCGCAGATCCACCAGGCTGTTCACCCGGCCGGAGTTGCTGAGCCCCACCGACAGGAAGCCCGCGATGATCCGCTGCGCCTGAGACGTCCCACCGGTGCCTGTCTGCACCGCCTGAGCGGTGGCGGCGGCAGGCACCAGCGTCCCCATCGCCGTGATCGAACTCAGGCCGCTGACAGCCAGAAAGCGACGTCTGTCCATATTTCCTCCGAGGCCGAAGCGAATTTCGTGCCGGAAAGGGGTATCGACCGGCGGCACCCGCACGGTTCGGGCATTTCCGTGGGATACGAACAGCAAGGGGGACGACGAACGTGCATCCCTGCGGCTGTGCCTGGGTCGAGATCCCTTGCCTCTCCCGGGCGGACGCCCAGCACAAGTGCGACCTAGCGTGCAGCTGACCGCGGGGCGAGTCAAGGCTTAGTTAGGATCTATCTGGAGTTCGATCACTCGCGTACGGGCTTCCCGGGCAGGCGCAGGAGTGTTCGTCCCGCAGCCGGCCATTCAATGCATCACATCTATCGTGTCAATCCGCGACAGATAGTTGCGCTTTATCCCTTGACACTGTTGTGGACGGACTTCGATACTCAGAGCGCTTTCGATGGAGGAACGCTCGGGGGAGCGGCCACCCTCGAACGCAGTAGGACTCTCCGGGGAGTCCGAAGCATGTGGCGGGATCGGCGGACGGCCGGGAGCGGGATTTCCCCACCTCGTCATGGAACGACAGGGCAGCGACACGCCGCCGCCTCCGAAAGCGACGGGTAAGGGAAGAGACGCATGACACGCAAACCGACACTCCTGGGGGCAGCCGCCCTCGCAGGTGCACTGGTCCTGACCGGATGCACGGCCGGCGGCGCCGGCGGGAGTGCGTCCTCGGGCGACAAAGTCACCCTGACCTTCCTCACCTTCGAAACGCCGAACCTCGATGCGAAGTACTGGGACGCGGCGATCGCCAGGGCCTCGGCGAAGGTGCCCGGGGTGACCATCAAGAAGCTCGTGTCACCCAGCGCGGACCGCACCGGATACGCGAAGCAACTGGACAGTACGGGCCAGTTCCCGGACATCATGATCGGCTTGAACCCCGCCGGGTTCGCCGAGGCGCACAAGCTGGCGGCATGGTCGGACAGCGAGCTCGCCACGTACGCCGAGCCCCACGCCAACACGTACGACGGAAAGGTCTACCAGCTGCCCTATGCCGCCCAGACGACGCTGGTCTACTACAACAAGGGCGACTTCACCAAGGCCGGCATCGGCGCTCCGCCACGTACCTACGCCGAACTGCTGGCCGACAACGCCAAGTTGAAGGCGAAGGGGATCAATCCGATGGTGGTCGGCGGTGGCGGCAAGGACTCCTGGGCGGATATGTTCCCGCTGATCTGCACGGTGGCCACCGACGTGTACAAGAAGACCCCGGACTGGCTGTCCCAACGCACGGCGGGCAAAGTCAAGTTCACCGACCGGGCGTTCGTCACCGCTGCCGGGAAGGTCGCCGACCTGGCCCACAAGGGTTACGTGGACCGGGCGGGGCTGTCGCGTTCCTACGCGGACACCGAGCAGGCATTCCGCGACGGCAAGGGCGCCATGTACCCGATGGGCAGTTGGTTCTCCGCCTCGGCCGACGCCAAGAAGCCGAGCTTCGACACGGGTGTCTTCGCATGGCCCACCGACCAGGGAGCGCCTGCGCTCCCTGGCGTCACCGGCGGCGGGATGACGGTGAGTTCCAAGGCGTCAGATGTGAAACTCGCCAAGAAATGGGCGAAGGCCTTCATGGAGGACCACAAGAACCTCGACGCCGCCGTCAAGGCCGACGGGCTCATCATCGACATCAAGGGCTACACACCGCCGGACAACATGGGACCGGTCTACAAAGCGACCGTCGCGGCGTACCGGCAGGCCCAGAAGGCTGACGGGATCGTCAACTCGTTCTCCCAGGAGACCGGCGACGGCTCCATGCCGCCCGGCCTGTCCGACAAGGCAGCAGCAGGAGTCCAGAAACTCCTCAGCGGCCGTATGACAGCCGCACAGTTCGGCGCCTACATGGACGAGCAGTGGGACAAGGCCACCCGGTAATGCGAATCCGCACCCTCACCCGACCGGAAGGTTCGCCTGCCACGCCCGGGAAACCGGGCGCTCCAGGAGGACCGCAGCCGACCATTGCCCTGAAGCGGTCGCCACGACGGCCCCGGCAGGCACGTTCGAGAGACGGACTGAGCCGCTTCGCCCTCTTCGCGGTGCCGGGTCTCCTGGTCTACCTGGCCCTTGTGCTCGTGCCCATCGGCATCACGGTCGGCTACAGCTTCACCAACAAGAACCCCTTCAACCCGCCGACCCAGTGGGTAGGCCTGTCCAATCTGACCAGCCTCTTCTCCGACGACGAATTCCTCAAGGCACTCGGGAACACCGCCCTGGTCACGGCAATCGTGACCGTCGTCACCAACGCGGGCGGACTGGCTCTGGCCATGCTCCTCGACCGGCGGGGCTGGCTGTACAACGCACTCCGCAGCGTGTTCTTCGTCCCGGTCGTTCTCAGCGCCGTGGTGGTCAGCGTCATCTGGCAGGCGATCCTCGTCGACGACGGCCTGCTCAATTCGATGCTGCGTCAGCTGGGGGTGAGCAACCCGCCGGGATGGCTCTCCGATCCGAGCCTGGCCCTCTACACGGTCTCGTGGGTCATCGCCTGGCAGAGCCTCGGCTTCTGCGTGGTCATCTACCTGGCCGGACTGCAGGGAATCCCACAGGAGTTGCAGGAAGCGGCGGCGATCGACGGCTGTGGACCATTCATGCGGTTCCGCCATGTCACCTGGCCGATGCTGGCGCCCGCCGTCACCATCAACACGGTGATGTCGCTGATCGGCGGATTCAAGGCATACGACCAGATCCAGGTCCTCACCAACGGCGGCCCCGGCCCCGGCACCACATCCACCCTGGCCTTTCAGGTGATCCAGACCGCGTTCAACGGGAACCACGTCGGCTATGCCTCCGCCATGGCTGTGGCGATGCTGGTCCTGGTAGCGGCTATTTCGGTGATCGCGCTCGGGCTGTTGCAGAAACGCGAGGTTTCTTCCTGATCATGAACGAACCCAGGACTTGGCTCCGTCCGGTTGCCGCACTGCTCGCAGGCATCCTGTTCATCGTGCCGATCTACCTCGTGCTGGTCAATGTGTTCAAGAACGGTTCGGAGATCGTTTCGAACCCGATGGGTCTGCCGATCCCGCCGACCTTGGACAACATCCACAGTGTGCTGTCCCGACCGGACCACCTCTTCTGGTACGGCCTGGTCAACAGCACGGAGGTCACCGTGATCTCCATCCTCGTCATCACCGCGATCTCCGCCATGCTCGGCCACTACCTGGCGCGGGCGACCGGGGTCCTCGCCAAGGTCGCCATGGTGGCGCTGCTGTGCGGCCTGATGGTGCCGCCGGCGGTCATCCTCACCCCGATCACCGAGGTGCTCAGGGCTCTTGGCCTCATGAGTACCGTGCCCGGCCTGATCCTGGCGTACGTCGGCTACTACATGCCGTTCGGCGTCTTCGTCTTCGCCGGCTTCGCCAAGACGATCCCACGCGAAGTGGAAGAGGCAGCGGCCATCGACGGCGCAAGCGCATTTCGTGCCTTCTGGCAGGTGGTCTTCCCCTTGATGCGACCGGCATCGGCCAGTGTGCTGATCTTCCTCGGCGTCTGGATCTGGAACGACTTCCTCAACCCGCTGATCATCCTGGGTCCGGCCACCGGCACCACGGTGACCGTCGGGATCTATCGCGCCATCGGCGAACACCAGGCGGACTTCGGCACGGTCTTCGCCCTCATGTTCCTGGCGACACTGCCCATCCTCGTGTTCTACCTGGCCTTCCAGAAGCAATTCGTCAAGGGCCTCACGGGTGGAGCGACGAAGGGCTGATCGGCCGCAGGACGACGTCGGGCGACCGGCGCACGAAGGCGGCCTGGCCGCTCGGGCCAGTGTGCTCCGGCTGCTACCGGACCCGGCGTGCTGACAGACAATCTGATCCGAAGCCCGGGGCAAGTGCCCCGGGGCTTCGGCGCAGGCCGGGTCACCTGCTCCGCAACAGCAAGGAGCCCACGAGGACCAGGGCCTGCGGCGCTCGGGCTGCGAGCTCTCCAACTGCTGCGGAGAGGATCGAACATGACCTCGGACGACGACATGCTGTGGCGTCGCTGCGCGTACCTGGGTCGCGTCCTGCCGCCACTACTGGACCAGGAGTGTGGCGTCAGGATCGCGCCGAGAGCGGCTGCGGTCCTGGGGCATCTGCACGGCGGTGGGGGAACGACTCATCGAGGTCTTCGCGGCCTCGGCTGCCCACGCTGTCGCGGTGGACGCTTCCTTGTCCGCAGCAGAGTTCGAGACTCTGCCCGTCGAAATCCTCCGGCTGTACGTCTATAAGGGCGCTCGCCCCAGCCGGCCCAACGGCAGACCACCGGCCTGCGGCAGACCAAGGGCCGGTAACGGACCGCAGGCCGACGGTCGTTACCAGCCCGGCTGGTCGAATCCGATGCCGGGGGCTGTGGGGGCTCGGACCAGACCGTCGGCACCCACTGCGGGTTCGCGTATGACGGGGTTGGTGTAGACGAGGGACTCGTAGTAGGTGGTGTTGGGTATGGCCATGCAGAGATGGGCGTTGACGATTCCGGTGCCGTGCACTTCGGCACGCAGTTGGTAGCTGTCGGCGAGGTGGGCGATGCGGAGTGCTCCGGTGATGCCGCCCTTGTACTGTGCGCTGGTCCTGATGCGGCCCGCGGTGCCTGCGGCGATGAAGTCGCCGGCGTTCAGGTGTGCGCCGTCGGAGGTTTCTGCGACGAGGAGGGGGATGTCGACTTGTTCGGCCAGCCAGCGGTAGGAGGTGACGCTGAATTCGCGCATGGGTTCCTCGTACCAGAGGTACCCGGATTCGGAGAGGGCGTGGCCGAGGTGGATCGAGTCGGCGAGATCGAATCCGGCTGATCCGTCGTACATGAGCGGGACGTCGTCGCCGACGTGTGCGCGTAGCCTCTGGCAGAGTGCTGCATCTGCTTTCGGGTCGCCCCAGCCGTGGAGTTTGATGGCTGCGTAGCCCAGTTCCAGGCACTGGTCGGCTACGTCGAGGTACTCCTCGGTGCTGTTGAAGGTGACTGTGCTCGCGTAGGCGGGTATGGCTTCGCGGTACGGGCCGAGGAGCCGGTGGACCGGCTGTCCAGTTGCTTTGCCCGCCAGGTCCCACAGGGCTACGTCGACGAGGCCGAGCGCGTAGATCGGAAGTTCTTCGATGCGGTCGAGTTCCCACAGCCGGTGCCAGAGCAGTTCGCGCATCAGCGGGTCGCGGCCGGTCAGGTCCGCACGGATGCGACGGTTCACCAGGTCGGAGACGATCACTCCGCGCCGTGTGTGTGCTTCACCCACCAGGCCCTCGTCGGTGTGGACGCGCAGGATCCCGCCCACTACCGCAGGCTCTGAACCGGGCAGCCCGGCCCGCCACCGGAAGGGCGGCTGGGCGGGCAGGTCGACCATTTCCACGGTCACATCGGTGATTCGCATGGATGTCCTTCACGGCTGGAGGTCCGGAGTTCAGGAGAGGACGAGGCCGCTGGTCGTCACATTCCGGCCTCGGCACCATTCGTATGTTTCAGATACATGATGCGATCCGAGTTAGTGAATCACACTCAAACTCGCGATACCAGGGTCCAGTAGCTCCAGGCTCTTCCCGTCTCGGCTGAGTTGTTCGATCGCGCCGCCCCGAGCGGCTCCGTCGCCGGTCAATGCCGTTGAACCCGCTGTCGCCGCGTCGGGGTTTCCAGGGCCTCGCGCCGTTCAGGCTCGTAAAGGCCTGGCCATGTGTCAGATCTATCGTGCGGCCGTACCTTCGCTCATGGGCAGGTATCCGGTCCGCAGCCGGTCCCGGCACCGCCGTACGCCCGCGGCCCCCAGGGCCGGTTTCCTCCGGGGCCTGCTCGACGGTCGTATCGGGCGGTACCGCGGCTCCCGGGGCGGTCAGCACTTCCGCCCCGCACCAGCGAGGAGTTCCACGTCCGCGTGATCGCCGCGGGCCGTTCCAGGAAGTACAGCCACACCTGTCCCGCGACGAGAAGCAAGAGCGCGACCGCCACCAGAGGTACCGACCATTCCCGCAACAGGCGCAGTGGCCACGGGACATGATCCGTCTGACTGGTGGCCTGGTTGGCCGCCATGCCCAACAGTGCCCCGAGCAGCATGAGCAGGACGTCCAGGAAGGGGCTTGGCCGGACGACGGTCCACGCATCCCCCACCGGAATCGGAGGCCGTCACCGTCCCGGGCCCTCCGGCTCATGCGGCGCTGTTCGGCTCAACTGGCTTCTCCAGGCGGTGCGTTCACCTGGGCATGCCGAGGCGCTCAGTCACAGATTGATTCACCGGGAGTGGGATCACTGCTGACCGTGTGCGAAGTAGGCGGCCAGGTCCGCCGGTACGGGAGCGATGTCGACGGCCTTTCCTCCGTCCCGCAGTGACATGGTGGCCGCGTAGCCGGCGGCCACCGCTTCCCGGGCCGCCACCGGTGAGGTGACGGTGCTCCCGCCCTCCCGGACGAACCGCAGGAACTCCGCTACCAGCAGCGGATCGGCACCGCCGTGGGTGCCGGTCGGAGTGTGGACGGGGACCACCAGGTCGGCTTCGGCGCGGTATTCGGAGCGGCGGTTCCACACCCGGACCTCCGCTCCCTCGGAGTCGCCGAAGTTCTCGATTCGCCCCTCGGTGCCGATCACCGTGTAGTTGCGCCAGTAGTCCGGTGTGTAGTGGCACTGCTGGTAGCTGGCGAGGACGCCGTTGTCCAGCTGCATCTGCATCATGCTCAGGTCCTCCACGTCCACCACCGGGTTCAGACCGGTCAGGCCGAGGGGCGGCCAGTTGTCCTTCGACAACCAGTCGATCATCAGCTGCCCGCCGCGGTCCTGGCGCGAGGTGATGTCGCCGTAGACGGTCAGCCCTCCCATGGCGTTCACGCGCCGGGTGTATCCACCGGCCAGCCAGTGGATGACGTCGATGTCGTGGGCCCCCTTCTGCAGGAGCAGGCCAGTGGTGTTGCGCCGGTCGGCGTGCCAGTCCTTGAAGTAGAAATCTCCGCCGTGGCCGACGAAGTGGCGGCACCAGATGGCCTTCACCTCGCCGATGGCCCCGCTGTCGATCAGCTCGCGCATGGCCACCACGACCGGCATGTGCCGCATGTTGTGGCCGATGTACAGCGGGGTCCGGTACGAGCGGGCCGCCGCGAGGAGCCGGTCGCAGCCCTCGATGCTGATCGCCATCGGCTTGTCCAGGAACACCGGAACACCGGCCGCGAGGAAGTCCAGGCCGATCTCCTCGTGCGTGTGGTCGGGCGTCAGGACGAACACGCCGTCGAGCCCGGCATCGAGCAGCTCGTGGTGGTCCGCAGTGGTCCGCACCTGTTCGCCGAAGCGATTCCCGGCCTGTGCGAGCATCCGTGGATCGCGGTCGCAGGCCGCGGCCACCACGCTTCCTGAGCCCGGCCGATGGGCCAGCTCGACCAGATCGCTGCGCATGCCCAGTCCGATGGCGCCGAGCTTCATGTCGTCCAACGTGCTCCCCTTTCAAGGGATTTCGACAAGTTATGGTTGCTGTTGTGAGGGCGACGCCCTGGAGGGAATGCCGTGGTGCGGCACGAGGGCCGGCTCCGATGCGGAGGCCACCGGCGCCCCGGCGGAACCAGTGGCCGGTGATGGGTTCGTCCTGCAGGCCGGCCGGGCCGTCGCAGAGGGGCAGCGGGGGAGGGCCCTGGGGGGAACGGTGGGATACGGATGTCCGCAGTTCCCCCCCCCGGGGGGTGATGAAGGCTGATGTCCTTTTGGCGAGGCGGCGTGGATGAGACGGCGGACCGACCGCCGCCGTCCGCTGGACTCCCGGCGCCGGCGCGGTGACATCGGGGGTTCTACTCGCGTCGACGATGTGCTGCGGAGAATCGAGAGTGGTCGCCCAGGAGCGGTATAACGGCCGGGTAGGGATGGAACGACGTGGAGGAGACGGCGCGACCGGGACGGAGGAAAGTCTGGGGTCATCGGATTCTGGCGTCAAGGGTTTGAATATGATTCACTGAGCCAGTGTCGCATGATGTATCTGAAACATTTGGCCGGCGTCGAGACCAAGGTCTGCCGGACCGGCGGCCTCAAGAGGGAAGCGAGGCAAAGCCGTTGACCCACTCAGAGAAGGCCACCGCGCCGGCCCCTGTGCCTGCGGGCGCGGGAGGCGGCTACCGTCCCGGGTACGAGGTTGCAGCTGAGCGTGTCCTTGAGTTCATCGTCCGGGAGGGGTTGCAGCCGGGTGACCGGCTGCCCACGGAGAAGGATCTGGCCGATGAGGTGCAGATGAGCCGGACCGTGGTGCGGGAGGCGGTGAAGATCCTTTCGGCGTTGGGGCGGCTGTCCGTGCAGAAGGGGCGCGGCATCTATGTGGCCGAGCCGGAGCAGTCCTCCTGGCAGCAGTCGCTCGTCAACTTCTTGCCCGCGGATCTGCGGCAGGTGGACGAGCTCTTCGAGTTCCGCCGCCATCTGGAGACCACCACCACGAACCTGGCTTCGCAGCGTGCCACTCCCGCGCAGGTCAGGGCCGTGCGCGAAGCTGCGCGCCAGTCCGTGGAGGCGGCGGGGCAGGGTGACATCGATGCTTTCACCCTTGCCGACGAGGCCTTCCATACCGGTATCGCGGCCGCTGCTGCCAATATGTTCTTCGCGTCGACGGTGGAGGCGATGCGGCGTCTGCAGCGGCAGGTCACGACCATAGGGCTGGCCGGCATCGCGGGAGGATCCCTGCGGGTGGCCGCCGAACAGCACGAGGCCATCGCCGAGGCCATCGCTTCCGGAGAGACCAGCCGCGCCGAAGCGCTGATGGCCGAGCACATCGACATGACCGCCCAGCAGTTCCAGCAGGAGATCTGGCGCCGCGTCGTACCCGGCGACGAGCCCAAGCCCTGAACCGGCGGACATCCGACCGTAGGACCGGGCGTCCGGAACACCGGCACTGCTGATTCCTGCCGCGATGCTGTGACCGCAGATGTTCCCCGCAGTGCCGGTCCGTGCGGCCGGTTCGTCGATCACCGAGGCGGCCGACGCCACCATCGGGCCTGTCGCCACCGTCAAGCCTGCCGCCGGGGTCGAACGGCGGCAGGCGCGACGCCTGCGCCGGTCGGCATCGCCGCAACAGGCTTCTTCCGCCACTGGTCAAAATGATGGTCATTGGTGTTGTCAGGTACTTGACTATGCGTCAATTCGGACAACAAACTGCCGAACTGCGGGGCGTGAGGCCTGAGTTGTGTCGGAGTTGCACCGAATGACGTCATCGCTGGTTCAGGTCCGGCACAGGCCCTGGGCTGCCCTTCATGGCCAAGCCTGATGACACGTCCCGGACGACGCACGACGGACGACGGACGACGGAGGACAGGATGGACGAGCGGAAGCGACGCAGGCTTCGGCGGCCGAGCGTGGCCGCGGTCTGCGCGATCGCATGCGCGGTGGGGCTGAGCGCCACCTACGGCAGTCCCGCCGTGGCGCAGACCTCGCACATGGCGCCAAGTACCCCGGCCTACCTGGACACGCACTACTCGTTCCAGGAGCGTGCCGCGGACCTGGTGTCGAGAATGACGCTCCAGGAGAAGGCGCAACAGCTCAGCACGAACAGCGGGCCCGCCATCCCACGGCTGGGCGTCCAGCAGTACACGTACTGGAGCGAGGGGCAGCACGGCGTCAACAGCCTGGGTGCCGACCAGAACAACGGCGGGGTGAAGGGAGGCGTGCACTCCACCAGCTTCCCGACCAACTTCGCCGCGTCCATGTCCTGGGACAAGGACCTGATGTACCAGGAGAGCACCGCGATTTCGGATGAGGCGCGCGGCTTCCTGGACAAGTCCCTGTTCGGCACCGGGCAGAACAATCTGGGTCCCTCCGCCGACGACTACGGCGATCTGACCTACTGGGCCCCGACGGTCAACCTGGACCGCGACCCGCGGTGGGGTCGCACGGACGAGGCGTTCGGCGAGGACCCGTACCTCGTCGGCCAGATGGCCGGCCAGTTCATCGACGGCTACGAGGGCAACAACCAGGACGGCAGCTCGCAGACCGGCTACCTCAAGGTCGCCGCGACCGCCAAGCACTACGCGCTCAACAACGTCGAGGACGACCGCACCGGCATCAGCTCCGACGTCAACGACACCGACCTGCGCGACTACTACACCGCCCAGTTCCGCGACCTCATCGAGAACGCGCACGTGTCCGGCCTGATGACCTCGTACAACGCGATCAACGGCACCCCGTCCACCTCGGACACCTACACCACCAACGAACTCGCCCAGCGCACCTACGGTTTCAACGGCTACATCACCTCGGACTGCGGCGCGGTCGGTACCAACTGGAGGCAGTTCCCCGGTGGCCACGACTGGGCACCGCCCGGCTGGACCACCGACCACGACGCCGACAGCCCGACCTGGACCCGGACCGCCACCGGCAGGACCATGTCGGGCCAGGCGGGCGGCCAGGCGTACTCGCTGCGGGCGGGCACCGACCTCAACTGCACCGGCGACGAGGCCACTACCGCGAACATCGAGCAGGCCATCGACGCCGGCGCGCTCAGCGAGGGCGTCATCGACACCGCGTTGGTGAAGGTCTTCACCATCCGCATGGAGACCGGTGAGTTCGACCCGGCCGGGAGCGTGAAGTACACCTCGATCACCAAGGACCAGATCGAAAGCCCGGCTCACCAGCAGTTGGCGGCGAAGGTCGCCGACAACTCGCTGGTGCTGCTGAAGAACTCCGCACCGGCCGCCGCGAGCCCGTTGCTCCCGGTCGACCCGTCGAAGACGAAGAAGGTCGTCATCCTGGGCGACATGGCGAACACCACTTCCCTCGGACTGTATTCGGGCGAACCGGATCACACCACGAGCCCGGTGCAGGGCATCACCGACGAGGTGAAGGCCGCCGACCCGGGCGCCGATGTGGTCTTCGACGCCGCCGGCACCTCCTCGACCTCCACCACCGCGGCGACGCTCAGCGACCGGACGAAGGCCGACATCAAGGCCGCCGACCTGGTCGTGATATTCGCCGGTACCAACACGGGCAACGCCGACGAGGGCAAGGACCGCACCAACCTCGCCATGCCCGGCAACTACGACTCGCTGATCGACCAGACCTCCGCTCTGGGCAACAGGAAGCTGGCGCTGGTCATCCAGTCCGACGGCCCGGTGAAGATCGACGACCAGCAGGCGAAGGTCTCCTCGATCGTCTTCAGCGGCTTCAACGGCCAGGCCCAGGGCACCGCGCTCGCCGACGTGCTCTTCGGCAAGCAGAACCCGTCCGGGCGCCTCAACTTCACCTGGTACAAGGACGAGTCGCAGCTTCCGGACAAGTCCGACTACGGGCTGACCCCCGGTGAGACCGGTGGCCTCGGCCGCACCTACCAGTACTTCACCGGCACCCCCACCTACCCGTTCGGCTACGGCCTGAGCTACAGCTCCTTCTCCTACTCGCACATCGACGCCGACCACACGCAGATCACTCCGGACGGCTCGGTGAAGATCGGCGTCGACGTCAAGAACACCGGCAAGGCTGCCGGCGCGACCGTCGCGCAGCTCTACGCGGCCACGCCGTTCAAGGTCCAGGGTGTCCAGTTGCCGCAGAAGCGGCTGGCCGGCTTCGCGAAGACCGACGTACTCGAACCCGGCCGGACCCAGCACCTGAACATCACCGTCAAAGCCTCCGACCTGTCGAGCTGGGACGCCGCGAAATCCCGGCAGACGGTCTACAACGGTCCCTACCAGTTCCAGGTCGGCCCGGACTCCGCGCACCCCGCGGGCACCGCGACCGTACGCATCAGCGGTCGCCTCACCCCGAAGGTGCGGACCGTCACGGTGCAGCCGGAGAGCGTCGTCCACAACGCGGGCGACACATTCAGCCTCACCGGCAAGAACCAGTGGATCAAGGACGACACCGACCACTCCAAGGAGCAGCGCGACACGTCGATCACCGCGGACAACGTCGTGGAGGCGGTCAACAACGACCAGTCCTTCGTGAACCTGAACACCACCAGGCCCACCTACAGGAGTAGTGACACCAAGGTCGCCACCGTCGACAAGAACGGCACCGTGCACGCGGTCGCCGACGGTGTCGCCACCATCTCCGTCACGGTCAGTGGGGTGTCCGGCTCGACCCCCGTCGTGGTGCGCAACTCCCTGAAGCTCGGCGCGCCGACGGTCGCCGAGGCCGGTTCCACACTCACCGCGACCACCACCTACACCAACGGCTCGGCCGCCGCAGTGAACAACATCAGGGTTGGGCTGACGGCGCCCGACGGCTGGACCGCCACCGCCGACACCCCGGCCACCTTCCACCAGGTCGGCGCAGGAGAGGCCGTCAGCACCACCTGGTCGGTGACCGTCCCGGCCGCCGCCGACCCGGCCTCCTTCACGCTGGGCGCCACCGTCAGCACACCTGGCGGCGACCACACCGCGGATGCGGCGGTCACCGTGCCGTACGCCTCACTGACCGCCGCCTCCACCAACCCTGGAATCAGCAGCGACGACAACACCGGGGCCGGCAACTTCGACGGCGGGGGCGCCAGCCTCTCCAGCCAGGCGCTACAGGCCGTCGGCTGGACTCCCGGCAAGAGCACCGCCCATGACGGGATCTCCTTCCCGTGGCCGGCCACCGCCGGTACCGGAAGGCCCGACAACGTGGTGGCCGGTGGCCAGGCGATCGAGATCACCGGCACCGGTACCAAGCTGGGTTTCGTCGGCGCGAGTGCCTTCGGCAGCGCGTCCGGCAGCGGCACCATCACCTATACCGACGGCACCACCCAGAGGTACGCGCTGACTCTCGCCGACTGGTGGTCGAAGACCGCTTCCCCGGGCAGTGACATCGCAGCCGGCCTGCCGTACCTCAACAACAGCGGCGGGCAGTCGCAGCAGCCCGTGAACATCTATGCCGCGACGGTCGACCTGCTGCCCGGCAAGACCGTGCAGGCCGTCACCCTGCCGAACGTCAGCAGCAGCGCGACCGACAAGGTACTCGCCATGCACCTCTTCTCCGTGGCCGTCGGCGGCTGACCCCTGTCGCTGGAAGGGGCCGGCAGCCGCAGCAGACGTAGGTCAGGCACCGTGGGGTGCACGGTGCCTGGTTGTCCCACCAGGATCAGGGGAGCAGGTACTGCCTCCTGCCGGGCTGTGCCGCCGCCGACGGCAGCACGGCGAACGGCGGCGGCCGACGAACTCTCTGCCTGAGCTTCACGGACAAGGTTCTTGACGGCGGGAACACCGAGAAGGCAGCCTGCGGCTGACCATTCGCAACACCCCGGGGGCCACGATCGAAACGCCAGTCAACCTGCGTGAGGTAGGACGGCTGCGGGTCCTTGAGGCCCTGCACTCCACCACGCACAGCAGCCGTCCCGAGCTGCTCCGGGCCACCGGGCTGTCCCGGGCTACCGTCTCCTCTCTGATCGCCGACCTGATCTCCGTCGGTCTGGTCATCGAGGACGAGGGACCGGAGGGCCCGGAACCGCGCCGCACCGGCAGACCCGCACAGTCCCTGTCGTTGGTGCCGACCGCGGGCTATGCGATCGGCGCGGACATCGGTCACCAACACGTCCGGGTGATCCTTTGCGACCTGTTCGGGTCGGTCCAGTGGGAGCACTGCGTGGCCAAGGAAGTGGACCGGGCGCCCGAGGAGACCCTCGACCTGGTCGCCGCACTGGTCGCGCGCGCCCTCCAGGAGAGCGGGATCGAGCGCTCCCGGGTGCTGGGGGCAGGGGTCGGTATCGCCTCGCCGGTGGAGAAGGACAGCGGCGCCCTCGGTGCCGAGGGCATCATGTCCGGCTGGGTCGGCATGCGGCTGACCGAAGAGCTCGAGCGCCGTACCGCGCTGCCGGTCCGCGTCACCAACGACGCCAACGCCGGCGCCCTCGCCGAGCGGATGTACGGCGCCGGCCGGCAGACCGGCGACATGGTCTACGTCCGGCTGTCGGCGGGCATCGGCGCGGGCATCGTCAGCAATGGGCGGCTGCTGCTCGGCGCCCGCGGACTCGCGGGCGAGATCGGGCACATCCCGCTCATCGCCGATGGCCTCATCTGCCGCTGCGGCAACCGCGGTTGCCTGGAGACGGTGGCCAGCCCCGTCGCCATCGCCCGCCTGCTGGCGGACAGTTGGGGCCATCCGGTCGCCGCCCGCGACCTGCCCGGACTCATCGAACAGCGCAACCCGGGCGCCCTGCGAGCCGTTCGCGACGCCGGCGACGCGGTCGGCCGCGCCCTGTCCAACCTGGTCACCCTCCTCAACCCTCGGCTCATCGTGGTCGGCGGCGACCTCGCGCGCGCGGGCAAGGACATCCTCGAACCGATGCGCGCCGGCGTGTGCAACCACACACTGCCCTCCGCCGCGGAGAGCGTCGAGATCGTCACCGGCGGTCTCGGCGACGGCGCCGAAGTCCGCGGCGCCGCCGGTCTCGTCCTCGCCGACGCCCCTCAGCTTCTGTCCGACCGTTCCTGCCGACCAGGCTGAACCGACCTTGGCCCGATGCCACTGGCCCAACGCCGCTCCTGATGGTGCTCTGCGGGGCGGATGCTTGGGGCCGGCTCCGGCTAGCGTTTGATGCCTACGCCTGCCAGCAGGCTGATCTGCGCGTCCGTGACCTCCGCCCCCTGGGTGGCGGGCCCGGCGGACCGCCAGCGGTGGCAGCAGCATATGCCGGGGGCGACCAGGTCGAGTCCCTCGAAGAAGCGACGGACGTCGCTGTGCGAACGGAACTGCACCGGAGACCCGGACTTCGTGTAGACCTCCGCGACCTTGTTCCAGGTGACGGGGTCGAAGTCGGGCGTGCAGTGGTTCATGGCGAGGGCGCTGCCCGCCGGGAGCGGGTCGAGCAGCCGGCGGACGATGGCGTACGGGTCGTGCGGGTCGGTGATGAAGTGCATGAGCGCGTTGAGGGAGAGGGCGATGGGCTGGTCGAAGTCCAGGACCCCCGCGTCCTCCACGGCGCTCATCAGCGCATCGGGGTCGGTGATGTCGGCCTCGACGTAGGCCGTGCGTCCCTGTGTCGTGCTGCGCATGAGGCGTTCGGCGTACTTGAGGACGAGCGGGTCGTTGTCCGCGTACACGATGCGGGCGTCGCGCGCGACGGACTGGGCGACCTGGTGCAGGTTGGGCTCGGTCGGGATGCCCGTACCGATGTCGAGCCACTGGCGGATGCCGTGCTCCTGCGCCAGGACCCGGGTGGCCCGGTGCATGAACGCCCGGTTCTCGCGCGCGGTCAGGTAGATGCCGGGGTGGGCCCGGGCGGCGACCAGGGCCGCCTCCTTGTCGATCTCGAAGTGGTCCTTGCCGCCGAGGAAGTAGTCGTACATCCGGGCCGAGTGTGCCTTGCTCGTGTCGAGATCGCGGCCGGCCTGACTGGTGGTCATGTTGCCCCCTTCATGTGTGTGTCGGTCGGTTCGCAGACCGGGTACGGGACCGGTGCCGCCGTTCCTTCTGCCCGCCGTCGGATCATCCGGTGGCCAAGTGATCGGCCAGGCCCTCTTTGACCCCGCGGACGAACGCCGCGATCTCCTCCGGCGTGTAGATCAGCGCCGGTCCGGCCGGGTCGGTGGACTGGCGTACGGCCACGCGGCCGTCGGCGAGTTGTTTCGCCTCGACGCACTGACCGCCGTTCGGCCCGCTCCAGGGGTGCTCCCAGCCCTGTTCCCCGAGATTGCGGGCCGGCATGCCGTTGTAGACGCCCTCGTCGGTGATCGTCATGAGTACTCCTTGCGCATGCGGTTCAAGAGCGCCTTGCTGTCCTCGGACGATGTCAGCAGCGCCATGCGGGAATGTGCCTCCAGATGGGAGACGACGTCCGCGCGCTGGTCCAGGTAGACCGAGGCGGACAGGAGTTCGCTGTAGACAATGTCGGGCAATTCGGGTTCTTCGAACCGGAAGTATGTGAACGGTGCGCACGCTCCGACATGCGCGCCCGCGGTGAAGGGCACGATGTCGAGGCTGACGTGCGCGAGATCGGAGACGTCCAGAAGTCGTTCGAGCTGCTCGCGCATGACGTGAGGGCCGTCCACCACCCGGTGCAGAACGGCTTCCTCCATGACCACCCACAACGTGGGGGCGTCCTCCCGCTCCAGCAGGCTCTGGCGGCGCAGCCGCAGCTCCACACGGCGTGCGAGCTCCTCGTCGCTGCCGTTCGGCATCCCGCCGCGCAGTACGGCGTGCGCGTAGTCGGGGGTCTGCAGAAGACCGGTGACGTACTGGGGTTCATACGTGCGGAGGATCTTGGCGCTCGTCTCCAGGCTGATGTACGCCGTGAACCAGCTGGGGACGGCATCGCGATAGGAGTGCCACCAGCCGGGCTTGTTGGCCTGCTCGGCCAGGTCGACGAACTCGTCGATCTCCTGGCGGCCCGCGCCGAAGGTCTCCAGGAGCTTCTCCGCGTAGAGAGGCTTCAGCGCGACCTCGGCCTTTTCCAGCCGGCGGACCGTCAGGGTCGTCACGCGCAGAGCCTTTGCCGCGTCCTCCAGCGAGGCACCGGCGCCTAGCCGCATTTCCTGCAGCCGACGGCCGAGGATCATGCGCAGAACTGTCGGCGCACTGGTGCTGGAACGGGCTTCGCTCACGCCCAACCTCCTGGGAAACCGTCAACAGCGCCATTGTTACAGCGATTTGATGTTGACGCCAGGCTGATAACAGTGCTGCTGAAATTATCAGGGAGTCGGTTGCAGCATGAGCTCCGTCACGCGCATAGTGGACGGGTGAGCGGTCAAGTCACAGCAATGGCACGGGATCCGGTCCGGAGAGGGCGTGTGATGTCGATGCCGGCATCAGCACCCCGCTGCCGGGTGCCTGCCCCGGCATACGCCTCTCACCGCTCGATTCGGTCCCGCATCCCCTCACCGCGCCCTCTGGAAGGCGCTGGAAGGACATTCGTGACTCTGTCCACGCCCTCGGCCCCGGCCTCGACCCCTGCCTTAGCCGGGACCGTGCCGCGCCGGGAGTACTGGTTCGGCCTGCCCGCCCTGCGTACCAGTGCGAGATCCGCCCGCGACACCGTGCGCGACCGGCTCCGTGCTTGGAAGCTGCCCGGCGACACATGTTGCGACGCGGTGCTGCTGGTCTCCGAGCTGACCACGAACGCCGTACTCCACACCGGCAGCGGTCATGTCCTGTGCGGCCTCACGCTGACCAGCGACGAGCGGCGTCTGCGCATCGAACTTCACGACGAGGGCAGCACCCCGGTCCGCCCGCCCGAGCACCACATCGGTCCCGGTGGGGAGAGCGGGCGAGGGCTGCTCATCGTCCAGCAGCTCGCGGACAGCTGGGGCTCCGCACGCTCGACACGGGCCGAAGGGAAGTTCGTCTGGGCCGAGTTGGCGACCCACCCCTGATGCGGTGGCAAACCGGACGACGCCGCACATGGCGCCGGTCCCGTCGGCGACAGCCCGGATGGAGCGTGACCAGAACCGGTCGGCCGCGCACAGGGCCGGCCGCTCCGTCCGACGACAGCGAACGTACGGCCTGCTACGTCCCCTTCGCGGGGCGGAACCTCTCCACCCCGATCCGTCTGCAGAGGGCGCCCATGACTCCCCACGGTGAAACCGCTTCTCCCGTCGTTCTGTACGTGTGCGCCGACCGCGCCCGGGGCGCGGTCGGGGGAGCCGCGCAGCGCGCGCAGGCGGAGGGTCACGCGTTCGCCCAGGAGCGCGGACTGACGATCGCCGAGGTCGTCACCGACACGTACGGTGAGCCCGATCCGGCCCGGCGCAGAGGATGGCGGCGGGTGAGACAGCTGGTACAGACGGGCCACGTCACCGCGGTACTCGTCCGCTGGCCCTGCGCCATCGCCCCGGAGTCCGCGCGCGAACTCCGGCACCGTGAGGCCGACTGGCTCCACGGCCAGGGCGTGCGCGTCCGGTACACCTGGGCGCCCTTGTCGTCACAGGGCTGCGACGTCCGGTGATGCCAGGCCCTGGCTGATGCGCGGAACCACGCCGGCACCCTGATCGAAGGCTCCGTGCGGCGATAGGGGGAGGTCACGGACGATGACGACGTGGAGAGCGCCTGCCGGGCATCTGCCCTGGTCAGGCGCCCCTCTTCTGCGTCTAGAAGAAGCCCAGCTTCTTCGGCGAGTACGACACCAGAATGTTCTTCGTCTGCTGGTAGTGGTCGAGCATCATCCGGTGGTTCTCCCGGCCGATGCCCGACTGCTTGTAGCCGCCGAACGCCGCGTGCGCCGGATACGCGTGGTAGCAGTTCGTCCAGACCCGGCCCGCCTGGATGGCACGGCCCGCCCGGTAGGCGGTGTTCATGTCCCGGGTCCAGACGCCCGCGCCGAGGCCGTACAGCGTGTCGTTCGCCGTGCTGATCGCGTCGTCGAAGTCCGAGAAGGACGTCACCGCGACGACCGGGCCGAAGATCTCCTCCTGGAAGACCCGCATCCGGTTGTCGCCCTCGAAGATCGTCGGCTGGACGTAGTAACCGCCCGCCAGCTCACCGTCGTACTCGATGCGCTGCCCGCCGGTCAGGATCTTGGCGCCTTCCTGCTGGCCGATGTCGAGGTACGAGAGGATCTTCTGCAACTGGTCGTTGGAGGCCTGCGCGCCGATCATCGTGTCCGTGTCCAGCGGGTGGCCGGGCACGATCTGCTGGGTGCGGGCGATGCCCGCCTCCAGGAACTCGCTGTAATGGCCACGCTGGATCAGCGCACGCGAAGGGCAGGTGCACACCTCGCCCTGGTTGAGCGCGAACATCGTGAAGCCTTCGAGCGCCTTGTCCCGGAAGTCGTCGTCCGCCGACCACACGTCGTCGAAGAAGATGTTCGGGGACTTGCCACCGAGTTCGAGGGTGACCGGCTTGATGTTCTCGGAGGCGTACTGCATGATCAGCCGCCCCGTGGTGGTCTCGCCGGTGAACGCGATCTTCGCGACGCGCGGGCTCGACGCCAGAGGCTTGCCCGCCTCCGAGCCGAAACCGTTGACGATGTTGACGACCCCGGCCGGCAGCAGATCGGAGACCAGGCTCATCCAGAAGTGGACGGAGGCCGGGGTCTGTTCGGCCGGCTTGAGCACCACCGCGTTGCCGGCGGCCAGCGCGGGCGCCAGCTTCCAGACGGCCATCAGGATCGGGAAGTTCCACGGGATGATCTGACCGACCACGCCCAGCGGCTCGTGGAAGTGGTATGCGACGGTGTCGTCGTCGACCTCGCTGAGCGTTCCCTCCTGGGCCCGCAGCGCCCCCGCGAAGTAACGGAAGTGGTCGACGGCGAGCGGGATGTCGGCCGCGAGGGTCTCGCGTACCGGCTTGCCGTTCTCCCAGCTCTCGGCGACCGCGAGTTCCTCCAGATGCGCCTCCATCCGGTCGGCGATCTTGTTGAGGATGTTCGCGCGGTCACCCGCCGACGTCCGGCCCCAGGCCGGGGCCGCGGCGTGGGCGGCGTCCAGGGCGCGTTCGACGTCCTCGGCGGTGCCTCGGGCGATCTCGGTGAAGGGCCGGCCGTTGACCGGGCTCGGGTTCTCGAAGTACTGGCCGCGGGCGGGCGGGACGAACTCCCCGCCGATCCAGTGGTCGTAGCGCGACTCGTACGTGACGATCGCGCCCTCGGTACCCGGCGCTGCGTAACGGGTCATCTCAGTGGCCTCCCGGATTCCGCGCCGCCCGCCGTCGGACGGCGCCCGGGGCCGACGTTAGGGAGCGCGAGGTTGCAACCTGGTTGCGGCGGCGCTCGGGAGAGCGGCCAGGCCGGGGGCACCCGGTCAGGAACGCTGCCAGGAGTCGAGCTCGTGCACCCGGGCGAGCGCGGACGAGCGCTGGGACACGGGCAGCGAGACGGCGAGGGCGCGCCAGACGGACAGGTCGTCCTCGCCCCACGGGCTGTACGCCCAGTCCGCCAGCAGCCCCGGATCGCCCCGCGCGATCAGTGCCGAACGCAGCTCGGCCGCCAGCCGCTCGCGCAGCCGGACCACCCCGGGTGCCCGGGACCCGGGTAACAACGGACCGGTGTAGGCGCTCATCGCCGAGGTGACCGCGCCGGAGGCCAGTCGGCGTGCCACACCGTCGAAGTCCGTGTCGACGGGCGCGGTCAGCCGGTACGGGCGCGAGCGCAGCAGCTCGGGGCCGAGCACCCCGCGCAGCCGGAAGAGCTCCGCGCGCAGGGTGACCGGGGTCACCGACTCGTCCTCGTACAGCTGCACCAGCAGCTCGTCACCGGTGACGCCCTCCGGACGCCGGGCGAGGAGGGTGAGGATCTCGCTGTGCCGGCGGCTGAGCGCGGTCTTGCGGCCGTCCGCCACGAGCAGTGCCTCGTCCCGTCCCAGTACGGACAGCTGTACGGAGCCCGTGGCGGGCGGCGGCGCCAGCAGCGCGAGTTGCGACTCCGCGGCCCGCGCCACCGCTCCCACGAAGGCCAGGCTGTGCGGATGGGCGAGCCGGTCGCCGCCCGTGATGTCCACCGCCCCCAGCAGCCGGCCGGTGACCGGGTCGTGGACCGGTGCCGCCGCGCAGGTCCAGGGGTGGACGGGGCGCTGGAAGTGCTCGGCGGCGAAGACCTGCACGGGACGGTCCACGGCGATCGCCGTACCGGGTGCGTTGGTCCCGGTTGCCGACTCCGCCCAGCGGGCCCCCGGGACGAAATTCATCCGGCCCGCCTGCCGCCGGGGCGTGGCGTGGCCCTCCACCCACAGCAGCCGGCCGTGGGCGTCGCACACCGCGAGCAGGTGTTCTCCGTCCATGGCGTAGGCGCCCATCAGCTCCCGGAACAGCGGCATCACACGGGCCAGCGGATGCCCGTCCCGGTAGGCCGCGAGCCCGTCACCGGACAGCTCGACGCTCGCGGTGCCCTCCCGGCTGACGTGCGCGCGGGCGGAGCGCTGCCAGGAGTCGGCCACCACCTTCCGTACCGGGTGCTCGACCCGTCCCGCCGCCGCGAACGATTCGTACGCCCCGCGCAGCGCTCTGCGGCGGCGTGCGGGGTCGGCACCCGCTTCGAGAGCCACCCATGTGTCGGTCAACTCGGCCTCCCCGGCCCCCGGGTGCTCCGGACACGGCCCATCGTCACCCCGGCGGCGGGGCCGGGCAAGCTTCCTGTCAGGCGAGGTTGACCAGTCGGATGTAACGGACCCAGTCCCAGTGGGGTCCGGGGTCGGTGTGATCCGTCCCGGGGACCTCGACGTGCCCGATGATGTGGGTACGGTCCTTCGGAATGCCGTACCGGTCGCAGACGGAGGCGGTCAGGGCCGCCGACTTCGCGTACAGGGCGTCGGTGAAGTACGCGGGCTGGTCGACCCAGCCCTCGTGCTCGATCCCGACGCTGCGGGTGTTGTAGTCCCAGTTCCCGGCGTGCCAGGCGATGTCGTGCTCACGGACGCACTGCGCGACGTATCCGTCGGCGGAGCGCACCACGTAGTGGGCGGTGACCGCTTTCGCCGGGTCCTGGAAGATCGTCAGTGTATTGGCGAAGGTCTCCTGCGTGACATGGATGACCACCCGGTCGATGGCATAGGCCGAAGGGCGGTTGGAGGCCGTGTAGTTGGCGGTCGACGCGGGTGTCCAGTGGGCGAGGGGGTAGTCGGTGCCGTCCGTGGAACCCGCTTCGGCGTGGGTGGCGGGCAGCACCACGCCGGCCGTCACCGCGAGCGCCGCGCTCTGGAGGAGTCGTCTGCGGCTGGGACCTGATCCGTTGCGTGCCATGTGTCTCTCTCCTTGTGTGGGGGGAACGCGTTGTGTCGGGGAACGCAGAGGCCGGAGGACCGGTGCGCGCACCTGGGTTTGCGACGTCCGCGCAGGTCACGGACGGGGCAGTACGGCGGCGACCTCCCTCAGGTGCCGGTGCAGGCCGCGGTGGGGTTCGCCCGCGGGCAGCCACTCCTTGCGGATCTTGGCCACGCAGGTGTAGTTGGTGTCGCAGACATTGGCGAGCGGGGCCTCGCCCGCCTGCGAGATCAGTTGGTACGCGTCCAGTTCGGACAGTCCGTAATCACGGGACAGCCACTGCACCAGGTCCAACTGCGAGATGCGGAAGGCGTCTTCGAGGGGCCGCGCGGAGCCGGTCGAGAGGAGATGGGTGTCGGACTCCAGCCGGGGCCAGGGGGTTGCCACACCCTTGAGCAGTTCCACCACCACGACCGTGTTCATGGCGCACTCCACAGCTACCCCGCAGGTCTCGCCCTCCCCCTGACGGGCATGACCGTCGCCGAGACTGAGCAGCGCTCCCTCGACATTCACCCCGAGGTAACACGTGACGCCCGCGCGCATCTCCGGGGTGTCCATGTTCCCTCCGTGCGCGTCGGGCACCAGCGCGGACCGTACCTCCAGATTCGCGGGCGCCACGCCGACCGTGCCGTGCATCGGGTCCATCGGCAGGGCGATCTCGATGTCGCTGTCCCGCGCCCGGAAGAGGCAGGTACGCCGCTCCCTGTCGAGCTCCCACATCCATACGACCTCGGGCAGCGGCGGCTGCAAGGTGGCCGTCGTATGCGTGGAGGTCAGCGCCCCGAAGAGCGGGACGGTCGTCGACGCCGCCCAGTCACGGGCCGGTTCGACGGACACGAAGTGCACGGCCACGGTGTCACCGGGCTCCGCCCCCTCGACGTGGAAGGGGCCGGTCTGCGGATTGAGGAAGGGGAACTCGCAGACCTCGGACACCAGGTCCTTCGTGGAGCGGACCCGTCCCGCGAAGCAGTCCTCGGTGAACAGGTCGAGGACGGTGCCGGGCGCGATGCGCGCCACCGGGGCCGCCCCGCCGAACGTCCAGGCGTAGTCGCCCTCCTGGGGCCGTACCTTCAGGATGCGCGGATCGGTCATCGGTTTGCCTCTCCTGTGATCTCCTCGGGGTCCTGCGGTTCGTCCAGGTGGACCCGTCCGGTCTCCGCCAGCCGTTCCGGATGCCTGCGTGCCAGTACGGCGAGGACCACGACGCCGATCAGCATCCAGCCACCGACGACCGGACCCGCGTACGAGACGGGCGGTTTCAGCTCCGAGACGAAGTCGAAGGCGGGTATCCCGGCGGCCGTCAGCAGTGCCGGGACGAAAGCGGCGATGCCCAGCAGCGGGAAGAGCAGATGCAGCACCGGACGGAACGCCTCGCGTCTGCGCCGCAGGAAGTACCCGGCGCAGGCCAGGTTCACCACGATGTACACCCCGATGACCACCGTCACGATGACCGTGGCGAGCAGGGCGAACGCCGTCACCGGGTCGTAGGCGAGGCCGAGCCCCAGCACCGTGGCCACCGCGACGACGAACTGCACGGCGACACCGACCACCGGGGACCGGTGTCGCGGATGGACGCGGGCGAAGGGGCGCGGGAACACCCCGATGCGGCCGAGTGCGAAGGCGGTCCGGGTCGAGACGTTGGAGCACGCGTTGGCGTTGGCGATGGTCGAGTTGACCACGGCGAGGAAGAGCACCACCCAGAACAGTCCGAACGACGCGCGGGCCACCCCCTCCCAGGAGGCCGCCCCGGACACGCCGAACCCGGCGAAACGGTCCGGGCCGAAGTACACCGACATGGCGTACGTCGTCAGGACGTAGACCAGACCGATCGCCAGCGCCGCTCCGAGCACCGCCCGCCGCGTGGTCCGTCGCGGGTCCCTGGCCTCCTCGGCGAGGGGCGCCGCCGCCTCGAATCCGGAGAAGGCCAGCACCGTGTAGACCGAACCGGCGAAGACGCCGCTGATCCCGCTGTATCCGCTCGCCGTGTGCGAACTGCCGAAGACCGAGAGGGTGTTGGCGTCACCGGCCTTCGCGATCAACAGCACGGCGAAGACGAGGAAGACGAGCACCTCGAAAATGCCGAGGACCGTGCCGAGGCGGGCGGACGCCCGTACGCCGAAGAAGCCCGCCAGCGCGATGATCACGGCCCCTGCCAGCGACCACGGCCACCACAGGTCCGTCGGGAAGGACGCCCACTCCTGGTGCAGGGTGCCGGCCGTGGTGAAGCCGAGCTGGAGCAGCAGGAGGGCTGGTACCAGCGCCTCGACGAAGACGTATCCCCATCCGACCAGGAACCCGACCGCCGGGTGCAGTCCCCGCGCGGAGTAGGTCGCCACCGAGCCCGCCGCGGGTAACTCCCGTGCCAGCTCGGCGACGCCGGAGGCCGTGAACAGACAGGCGACCAGCGCGACCAGTACGGACAGCGGCAGACTCCCGCCCGCGAAAGCGGCACCCGACGGGATGGAGGCGGCGATGGCCGCGGCGGGGGCCATCGCCGTGATGCTCTGGAAGAGGACCTCACGCAGCCCGACGGCATCGCGCCGTAGCCCTGGGTTCGGTTCCCCCGGCATTCTTCGACTCCCTGTGTCCGTCGGCCGGCACGAGTCCCGCGGGCCATACCGTACGGGCAGAACCAGGCGGGGTGGAAGAGGCCAGGGCGTGTGACGAGGCGGATCCCCAGGTTGCAATGAATCCTCCATCTCCCTTGTCAGGAGGGCGAGTTGAGTGATTCCTGACGTAGCAGTGGGCCGGCCTCCGAGAGGGTGGACCCGATCCGGTGCAGAGCTGCCTCGTCCACCGCGAGCGGGGCGAACACGGGCCCGCGCGCGGTGTCCCACCGGCGTGCGACCTCGGCCGGATCCTCGCCGAGCAGCACACCGGCGGCCTGCGCCGCCGCGCCCAGCGCGACCAGCTCCTTCGCGTCGGGCACCCGGACGGACCGGCCCGACAGCCGCCGTACGGTCTCCCGCCACGCCGTGCCCTGCGCGCCGCCGCCTATCAGCAGCAGCGCTGCGGCAGGGTCGGCGTCCGCGTCGAGTACCTGGTCCAGCGCGGCCAGCAGGGCGAAGACCGCGCCGTCGTAGGCCGCCTGGAGCAGCTGACCGCCCGTGGTGTCGTGGCGCAGCCCGTACAACAGGCCTGCCGCACGCGGCAGATGAGGCGTGCGCTCGCCGTCCAGGAAGGGCAGCACCACCGGGCTGCCGCCCGCCTCGACCGCTTCCCGGTCCAGCTGGAGCAGTGCGGCGATCCGGTCGACGGCCAGGGTGCAGTTGAGTGTGCAGGCGAGCGGCAGCCAGTCGCCGCGCGCGTCGGCGAAGCCGGACACCGTGCCCGAGGGGTCGACGGGCCGTCGCCGGGAGACCGCGTACACCGTGCCCGAGGTGCCGAGGCTGAGTACCGGCTGTCCGGGGCGCAGCCCCAGCCCGAGCGCCGCGGCTGCGTTGTCACCGGTCCCGGGGGCCACCAGGGTGCCCGGAGCGAGCGGGAGGCCGGTCAGCCGGCGTACGCTGCCCGCGGGTTCCGTGGGGCGTACGACGGTCGGTAGCAGGGCGGGGGAGAGGCGGGCCAGCGAGAGGATCTCCTCGTCGTACGCCTCCGTCGCCGTGGCCCACCAGCCGGTGCCCGACGCGTCGCCGCGATCGGTCGTCCCGTGCCCGGTGAGCCGTTCGGTGAGGTAGTCGTGCGGCAGGCGGACCGCTGCGGCGGCGCGGGCCGCCTCCGGCTCGTTCTCCAGCAGCCAGGCCCACTTGGTGACGGTCGTGGCCGGTCCCGGCAGCCCCCCGGTCCGCTCGGCCCAGGTGTCCGGGCCGCCGAGCTCTTCGATGAGGCGCTCGCTCTGCGGCGCGGAGCGGACGTCGTTCCACAGCAGCGCGGGGCGGACCGGACGGCCTTGTCCGTCGAGTGTGACGAGTCCGTGCTGCTGCCCGCCGATCGCGACGGCGGCGGCCCGGCCGACAGCGGGTCCGCACTGCTGGAGCGCGGACATGAGCGCCTGCCACCACTGCTCGGGATCACTCTCCCGCGCGCCGCCGGACCCCGAGACGGAGTGCGGCGCCTGCCCGCTCGCGACGACCTGCCCGGTCCCGGAGTCGACGACCAGCACCTTGGTGGACTGGGTGGAGGAGTCCACGCCGACGACAAGGGGGCCTTCGGGTGCTGCCATCGGTCGTTCTCCGCTCTGAGGGCCGTTCGCGCGGGCGCTGCTACGGGGGCATCGTGATGCCTCTGGATACTAATTTGTTCACAGCCGTGACGAAACAGTCGTGGGAGCCCGTCGACGCCGACGCCCCCGAGCCGTCGAACAGAACGGCGGCGCCTCCCGGGAGGAACGGGAGACGCCGCCGTCATCTCCTGTACGGAGATCGAGGATGGTCAGCAGTGGTGGGGCACGTTGCTCTTTGTCGTTGTCCTCGAGTCGATCCCCCCGAACCGGCTTGGATAACGTTGCCGCAGGTCAGATGTGTGATCAATCGCCCGCGCGGGTGGGTGCGCGGAACTGTGTTCGAGGCGCGTGCGGACCGGCCCCCCGCGCCCCGGCGTCCGCCGCTCTGCCCCCGGCGTGTTCACCGGGGACCGGAGCCGCACCCGTCCGGCCTTCGCGGTCCCACCCCTACGCGTCGGCCACCGCGGCCAGCGCCGCCGCCGGGTCGTGATCGGCCGGTCCCGCGGGCGTCCATCGTCCGCGCTCCTTGCGGTACGGCCACCAGCGGCCGTCCTGCCCGTAGCGGAGCTGCGCATCGGTCCCCACCACCGTCCAGCGGTTGCCGTCGGCCCGGAGCCTCGGGCGCGAACCCCCCTCCCAGGCGTGGTCGAGCTGGGCGAGGGCCCGCGTCAGCTCTGTGGGTCCGGGGGCCCACCGCTCCTCCAGCACCGACAGCGCTGTCGAACCGCCGCAGCGCCAGGCCCGAACGGCGAGAGCCAGTTCGGCGCGCTCCCGCCCCGAGCCCGTGGCGAGGCGGGCTGTGATCCGTATGTCCGACGTGCCGGCAGCCATCCGTACAGCGTCCTGCCGCGAAGTCAACTCGCCCTCGACGGGCTGGTGTTCGTGCTCCGGTGCCAGGGCGTCGGCCAGCAGGGTCGCCGCGCGTGCGGCTGCGTCCGCCGCCAGGAACTCCAGGGCGTCGGGGTCGATCCCCGGGGCCGGGCCCGACTCCGTGTCGAGGGACGGTGGCTGTCCGGGCTCGTCGGGCACCGGCGGCGGAGAGGGCAGCGGAGGCAGCGTGTCCCAGGCGGCGAACGCCTCGTCGGCCCGCACGCCCTCGGGCGCGCGCGGCTCCTCGTGCGCCCCGCCGTCCGCCGGCTGCGCCGCACGGGCGACGCTCCGCACCTGCAACTCGTCGAGCAGCTCGCGCTCGTCCTTGCCGCGCATCAGCAGCAGTACGAACGGATCCTGGTCCAGAAGCCGTGCCAGCTGATAGCAGAGCGCCGCCGTGTGCGAGCAGTGGTCCCAGGCCTCACAGGAACACTCCGGCTCCAGATCGCCGATGCCGGGCAGAAGTTCCACCCCGGCCGCCGCCGCGTCCTCCACCAGATGGGGCGGCATCTCCCGGTCCAGCAGCGCCGCGATGTGGCCCGCGCTGTCGACCGCCATGTCCAGGAAGCGGTCCCACTCCTGCTCCGTCAGCTGTTGCAACAGCACATCACTGCGGTACGGAGTGGAGTCGGATCCCCGTACGACAGCGGTGATCCGGCCGGGCCGTACGGACACCGCTCCGACCGCGCCCTCGCGCGCGTATCTGCGGCCCTTCTTCAGCTGCGCGCCGTCGAGCGCCGTCTCCTCAAGGGCCTTCAGCCAGGCGTGGCCCCACCAGGTCTGTGCGAACCCCCGGCCACCTGCGGGCGCCAGGGCGGCGAAGGTGCGCCCGGGTGTGTCCGTACTCATCGTCGGCTCCCTCGCAGCTCGACCAGGTCCGCCAGTTCGGCGTCGGTCAGTTCGGTCAGTGCGGCCTCGCCCGAGCCGAGCACCGCATCCGCCAGTTCGCGTTTGCGATGGAGCATGGCGGCGATCCGGTCCTCGACGGTGCCCTCGGCGATCAGCCGGTGCACCTGGACCGGCTGGGTCTGCCCGATCCGGTACGCCCGGTCGGTGGCCTGCGCTTCGACGGCCGGGTTCCACCAGCGGTCGAAGTGCACCACGTGCCCCGCACGGGTGAGGTTGAGCCCGGTACCCGCAGCCTTCAACGACAGCAGGAACACCGGCACTTCACCGTCCTGGAAGCGGTCCACCATCTCCTGACGGCGCGGGATCGGCGTGCCTCCGTGCAGGAACAGGGTGGCCACCCCACGAGCCGCCAGATGCTGCTCGATCAGCCGCGCCATCTGCACGTACTGCGTGAAGACCAGCACGCCCGCGCCTTCGGCGAGGATCGTGTCGAGCAGCTCGTCCAGCAGCTCCAGCTTGCCCGAACGCCCCTCGATCCGGGGCTCGTTCTCCTTGAGGTACTGCGCGGGATGGTTGCAGATCTGCTTCAGCGCCGTCAGCAGTTTCACCACGAGGCCGCGGCGGGCGAAGCCGTCGGTGCCCGAGATCTCCGCGAGGGTCTCCCGTACCACCGCCTCGTACAGGCCGGTCTGTTCCCTGGTGAGCGAGACCGCCAGATCGGTCTCGGTCTTCGGCGGCAGCTCGGGCGCGATGCCCGGATCGGACTTGCGCCGCCGCAGCAGGAAGGGGGCGACCAGCCGGGACAGCCGCTCGGCCGCCCCGGGGTCCTTGCCGCCTTCGACGGCCTGGGCGTACCGGGTACGGAAACTGCCCAGCTTGCCCAGCAGTCCCGGGGTGGTCCAGTCCAGGATCGCCCACAGCTCGGAGAGGTTGTTCTCCACCGGAGTGCCGGTGAGCGCCACGCGTGCATGAGCGCCGATGGTCCGCAGCTGCCGGGCCGTGGCGGAGTACGGGTTCTTGACGTGCTGCGCTTCGTCGGCGACGACGAGCCCCCACCCCACGTCGGCCAGCTTCGCGGTGTCCAGCCGCATGGTGCCGTACGTGGTGAGGACGAACTCGCCGTCCTCAAGGGCCTCCAGGCTCCGTGCGGAACCGTGGAAGCGGCGTACGGCGGTACCCGGCGCGAACTTCTCGATCTCGCGCTGCCAGTTGCCCATCAGGGAGGCAGGGCAGACCACCAGGGTGGGGCCCGCGGAAGCCTCGTCGCTCTGGCGGTGCAGATGCAGTGCGATCAAGGTGACGGTCTTGCCGAGGCCCATGTCGTCGGCGAGGCAGGCACCGAGGCCGAGCGACGTCATCCGGTGCAGCCAGTTCAGCCCGCGCACCTGGTAGTCGCGCAGGACCGCGGCCAGCGCGGCGGGCTGAGGGATCGTCAGCTGTCCGGTGTCCTCCCGCCCCTCGGGGTCGGCGAGCCGGTCGCGCAACCGGGCCAGCCAGCCCGTCGCGGTGACCTCCACCCGCGCGCCGTCGACCTCGGCCGTACCGGTCAGCGCGGCCCCCAGCGCGTCGATCGCAGTGACCTTGCGGTCCTGGGTACCGCGAGCGCGCCGGGCCTCTTCGGGGTCGATCAGCACCCACTGGTCGCGCAGCCGCACCACGGGCCTGCTCGCCTCGGCGACGAGGTCCAGCTCGGCACGGCTCAGCTGCTGACCGCCCAGCGCGAACCGCCAGTTGAAGGCGAGCAGCGCGTCGGCCGACAGAAGAGGGGGCAGGTCCGACGTGGAGCGCTGTGCGGCGTCGGGCGCGGCGGAGTCCTCGCCCGGCGGACTGTCGGCCGGGCCGATGACGGCGCGCGCGGTGAGCTTGCGCGACAGCTCCCTGGGCCAGTGCACCTGCACGCCTCCGGCGGCGAGCGCCCGAGCTGCCTCACCGAGCAGCTCGGTGACTTCCTCGTCGGCGAGTTCGACCGTGTCGGGCACGGCGGCCGACAGCAGAGGGGCGAGGGGCGTCCAGGCGCGCGCGGCCCGGCGCAGTGCGAGCAGGGCGTCCATCCGGGCCCGTGGGGCGAATCCGGTCGCGGTACCCGACCAGACGTCCGCGGCATCGGCCATCAGGGACGGGTCGCTGACGCTGTGCATCTGCAACACCGCCCGGAAGGCGGGCCCCACAGCCCCCTCGCCACCTGACGCGGTGAGGCCCGACACCTCCACCCGCAGGGAGATGCGTACGCCCGCGTCCTGGCCTGCCGCGACATCGGCCGCCCAGGCCTGCTGTTCGGGCAGGTACTGCGGTGCGGCGGTGGCGAAGGCGGCGCCGCCCGCGGCGAAGGGAGCGGCGGGTGTGCGTGGCAGTGCGTCGGCCACGGCATCGAGGAAGGCGCGTACCAACTCCTCGGGCGCGGGCAGGCGTACGGGCTCCTCCTCGGGGTCCAGCGGCACCGCGTGGGCGGTCGGCGGCATGGCGGCGGCGAGTTCCCGGACGCGCCGCAGGTCATCGGCGTCGAGGGGGCCGGCCCGCCATGCGTCGTGGCCGGTGGCGCTCAGTCCGGGCAGCAGCCGCCCACGGGCGGCGAGTTGGAGCGCGAGCACGGCGGCCGAGCCCCAGAAGGCGACAGCCGGTGAGGAGTGTCCGGCAGCGCGACCCCGGGTGAGAACGGGCAGGGCTTCCTGTACGGTCAGCACCATCGTTCGTACGGAGTACGGGCGTGTGTCGCCGCCGACGACGAGCAGTTCCTCCATGGAGCCGGGGCTCGTGGGCGGCTCGTTGCTATCGGGGTGCCAGAAGGCGACCCGTCCGGTACGGGCAGGGTCCGCAGGCAGGAAGACCGCGGAGCAGCGGGACAGTTGGGCGATCTCGGAGAGCGTTGCCGTGGGGAGTCCGTGCACAGCGATAGCGCATTCCTCAAATTTGACTACTGTGGGCCGGGATCGCCGAGGGTACCTCACCAGAGGTGCTGCCGGTGACGCCGCCACCGTGCGGCACGTCCCTCCCCGGTTCACGGTGCAGGCAGCCCACCCCTGCGACGGGGGGCTGGCACCCCTGCTGTGCCGGGTGGTGACGCCATGGTCCCCGGAGTCTCGAAACCATACGTTTCATGAGGTCAGCGCATGGGCCAACAGACCGGAGACCGACATGCCAGAGACCGCCTCGATGCTCGCCGAGCCCGAGCAGAAGACGGGCAGTGACTTCGCCCCCCTGTTGAGGACGGTGAAGGCACATGGACTCCTGGCGCGCCGTACCGGCTGGTACGTCCTCAGCATGAGTACCAATCTGCTGGCGCTCGCCGCGACGGTCGCCGGCATGGTCCTCGTCGGGGACTCGTGGTGGACGCTCCTGCTCGCGCTCCCGCTGGCGGTCTTCTGGTCGCGCACCGCCTTCTTCGGGCACGACGCCGGACACGCGCAGATCTCCGGCGACCGCCGGGTGAGCCGGGCGGTCGGGCTCTTCCACAGCAATCTGCTGCTCGGTATGAGTTACGGCTGGTGGAACGACAAGCACAACCGCCATCACGCCAACCCCAACCACGTGGACAAGGATCCCGACGTCGGTGTCGGTGTCATGGTGTGGACGCAGAAGCAGGCGGCGGACCGCGAGGGCTTCTCCCGCTGGCTCACCCGCAACCAGGCACAGCTCTTCTTCCCGCTGCTGCTGCTCGAAGGCATAGCTCTGAAGATCTACGGATTCCAGACCGTGCTCTCGAAGGACGAGTGCCGCCAGCCCACCCGCGAGCGGGTCGTCGAGGGACTTCTGCTGCTCACCCATCTCGCCGCGTACGCCGCGCTGCTACTGACGGTGATGTCACCCGGCAAGGCGGTCGTCTTCGCCCTGGCGCACCACGCGCTGTTCGGGCTGCACCTCGGCATGACCTTCGCACCGAACCACAAGGGCATGGAGATGCCCGACCCGGACGGCGACCGCTGGGGACACCTGCAGCGTCAGGTGCTGACCTCGCGCAACGTACGCGGGGGAGTCCTCACCGACTGGTTCCTCGGCGGGCTGAACTACCAGATCGAGCACCATCTCTTCCCGAGCATGCCGCGACCGCATCTCCGGCTCGCCCAGTCGCTGGTGAGCGAGCACTGCCGCTCGCTGGGAATTCCGTACGCGCAGACGTCGCTGACCGATTCGTACCGGCAGGCTCTGACCCACATGTACGAGGTCGGCGCACCGTTGCGCTCCGCGTAGCGGAACTGTTGGGAGCTCCTGTGCGTTTCATGTACAGAGAGCGGCATTGGCCGCTGAGGAGGCGTGCGATGTCCAAACCCGCAATGATCGCTGTCGGTGGTGTGGTCCTCGGCGTCATTCTGATCCCACTGATCGGATTCCTGCCTGCACTGCTGGTCCTGGTCGGGGTGCCTGTGGCGGCGTATCTGCTGCTCGACCCGAGCCAGCGCAGGCGGCTGCGCAGGATCACCCGCAAGGAGATAGGCCGCTGACCGGTCGGCTCGCCCGGCCGCGTCGGCCGCGTCGGTGAATGCCGGAAGCGCAGCCGACGCGGAAGGGCGGAGTGCGGCCCGGACAGACAGTTTCTGGTCGCGTGGCTGTCGAAGCGGCACGGTCCCCGTCAGGCGGGCCGTGCCGCCATTTCGTCCAGCGCCGCGAGCAGACCGGGCAGCTCGGGCCCGCGCCCGACCGGCACCACGTCGCCGGGGCGGTCGTCGAGGAGAACGAAGGCGATGTCGTCGGTCCTGGCGACCAGGGACCAGCCGGGGCCGTCGGCCCGCAGCGTGCGCGCCCCGCCCGGTGCGAAGGCCGACCGGATACGTCCCAGCGGCGGCGGGGAGTCCACATAGCCGTGCAACTCCTCGATGACCCGCCGGGCCGGGCCCGACGGCCTGCCCCCGGAACCCTCCGCGGCGACGAACGAGATCCCGTCGCCGATCTGCGCCCGCCAGTCCGCCCACCGCAGGGCGATCTCGTCGGCCCCGAGCCGTCGTTGGGCGGGCCCCCAGGTGTCGGCGCCGGGCGGGGCGAGCGGCGGGCGGCTGCCCTCCGTCAGTCCTGCGGGGTCGTGCGGCGCGGGCACATCCGGCGCGGCGACCGCGACGTCGAGGGGCCAGCCGGGTAGGGACACGACGATGGACCGGTCCTCCGGCGAGAGGCCGTACTCCATACCGCAGTCCCAGGACGCGATGGCCACCGCGACCAGCGGCACGTCGTCGATCACCACGGTCCAGCGTGCACCGAGTCCGTCCTGCCCCAGTACCAGCCCGTATCCGCCCGGATGCGGATCGAGACCGAGTGACCCGCACGCCGCCGGGAAGTCGTCGCCGAGCACACCCGGAAACTGCGCTGGTGTCAGCAGTACCGCGGTCAGCACATACAGTGCGTCCTCCTCGGCAGCGCCCTTCCCGGTCACGGCGGCCTCCTGGTCGATCAGTCGTCGGCGCACCTTAACCAGTGGGTAACCCCGCCGTCGAGAGGAGCGGACGAACCGGCTCCGCCCGGCAGGTGCGTTCAGCCCTGGTGCACAGCCACCGCGAGGAACCGGCCGGGTTCGTCGCTGTACGAGGTCAACTGCCAGCCCGCGGAGGCGAGCTGCGGACGCAGCATCGACTCCGCGCGCAGGTCGTTCGCGCCGAGCTGCCGCCCCTGCCGGGCCGCGAGGGCGGCCCTGCCGATCGGGTGGAAGAGCGCCAGTAGGCCTCCCGGTCGGACAACTCGCGCCAACTCGCGCAGATTTGCTTCCGGCCGCGGCAGATGGGCGATCAGCCCGGCGGCGAACACGGCATCCAGCGACTGTGTGAGCAGCGGAAGTTGTGCGACGTCCGCGAGCAGGAGCTGTGCCTCGCGCTGCCGTCCCGCACGTGCGGCGGACGCCAGCATCTCGGGGGTCAGGTCGGCCCCGATGACGAGACCGGCCGGCCCCACGGCCTCGCGCAGTGCGGGCAGGGCCCTTCCGGTACCGCAGCCCGCGTCGAGGACGGCGTCACCGGGGCGCAGCCCCAGTGCGGCGACAGCAGTGGCGAAGGCGGGCGCGTCGTCGGGGAAGCGTGCGTCCCAGCCGGCAGCCCGCACGCCGAAGAACTGCTGGACATGTGTGTGGTGGTCATCGGCCATGGAGCGATGATCCCGCAGCCGGTGCCTGGGCGTCCCCTCTCTTCAGTCTCTCTTCAGTACGTGGTTTCGCTTACCATAAAGAGCAGCAAATGGGGCATGTTGGCCCTTCGTTTTTCCTGAACGGCCGATCGGGTGGGATGCCTCCGGAGCGGAGGAGGAACGAGATGGCTACGAGCCATGCAGTGCGCGCGCCCCGACGCCACTTCGTGCTGGACGAGCATCTGCCCGTCGACCACAAACTCAGCCGTGTCTACCGTTTCGGCGCCGGACTCATGGGTCTGGTCCTGGTGGCCTTCGGCATACTGGGCCTGATCGACAAGATCGGCTTCTTCAACACCGGCGGCGACATGGTGGCCGGCCTCAACACCAACGGAGCGCTCAGTGTCCTGTCGATCGTGATCGGGGGACTGCTGCTCGTGGGCGCCGCCATCGGCGGGAACGTCGCATCGATGATGAACATGGTGATCGGCGTGGCCTTCATCGTCAGCGGCTTCGTCAACCTCGCCCTGATCGGTACCCGTTTCAACTTCCTGGCCTTCCACATGCAGAACGTCCTGTTCAGCTTTGTCGTCGGCCTTCTGCTGATGACGTTCGGCATGTACGGGCGGGTGTCCGGCGGCCTTCCTCACGACAACCCGTACTGGCGCGCCCGGCACGCGCAACGCTGACGCGCCCGGTCATTCCACTGTCACCACCACCGAGTGCCAGCCGGTCGCGCCGTTCGGGATGGTGCCGACGCGTTTGCCGGTCTGGGTCGCGCCCGTACGGTCGGTCGCGCGGACGGTCAGTGTGTGGGTTCCGGACGAAGTGGGCTTCCAGGGGAAGGACCACTGGCGCCAGGTGTCCGTGGTGTCCTGAGCGGCCAGATGGGCCTTGCTCCAGGGTCCGTCGTCGATGCGTACCTCGACGCGTTCGATGCCACGGTGCTGTGCCCAGGCGACTCCGGCGATCATGACGGTGGTGCCCGCCTTGAGGCGGGCGAAGGACTTGGGCGTGTCGATCCGTGACTCCGTCTTGATGGGTGCCTGCTTGGACCAGCCGTGGTTCACCCAGTACGGGTCGTAGGCGTCGAACGTGGTGAGTTCGATGTCCTGGATCCACTTGCACGCGGAGACATATCCGTACAGGCCGGGGACGACCATCCGGACCGGGAAGCCGTGCGCGAAGGGGAGCGGCTCACCGTTCATGCCGAGGGCGAGCATCGCGTCGCGGCCGTCCATCAGGTCCTCGACCGGACTCCCGATCGTCATTCCGTCCACGGAGCGGGCCACCAGCTGGTTCGCCGGGCCGCCCCGGGAAGGCGGCTTCACACCCGCCTCCTTGAGGACATCGGCCAGCCTGACACCGATCCAGCGGGCGTTGCCCACGTACGGCCCGCCGACCTCGTTCGACACGCAGGTCAGAGTGATCGTCCGCTCGATCAGGTCCCGGTGCAGGAGGTCCCTGAAGTCGAGCGTGAGCGGGCGGGTGACGCCCTTGCCGTGAATGCGCAGCTTCCAGCTGTTCGCATCGACCTTGGGCACGACCAGTGCGGTGTCGACCCGGTAGAACGTGGAGTCGGGAGTGATGAAGGAACTGACGCCCGGGACCCGGACCTGGGCTCCCTTCGGCACGGGAGCCGCCGGGGACGTCGGCCTGGGCAGCCGTACGGCGTTCCGTGACGCGACGGCGTTGTTCCCCTTGGCGTCGTTGAGCGCCCTGCCCAGGATCCCGGCGCCGGTGGACGCGGCGGCTGCGGCGGTCGCCGCGACGACGAAGCCCCGGCGGTCCCAGCCGGCCTCCGAGGGCGCCGGGTGCCCGGACCTCCGGAAGGGGAAGGCCGAGGTGAGCCGTCCGGCGAGCCAGTACAGCAGCAGGGCCCCGGCCACCGCGCCGACCACCGAGGGCACCGCGTCCACCAGACCGGTCGAGTCGGGGCGGGTGGTCGCCGCGGAGGCCCCGACGACACCGAACACCAGCACGCCGCTCGCGCCGACCCGGCGGTTGTACAGCGCCAGGAGTCCGAGGAGCGCGGCGATGACGGCAAGAACGGCGAGGATGCCGAGCTGGAGCACCAGCTTGTCGTTGGTGCCGAAATGGCGGATCGCCCAGTCCTTCAGCCCCGGGGGAGTGCGGTCGATGGCCGCGGCGCCCACCGCGACGATCGGCTCCGACTCGGGGCGGACCGCCGCCGACACCAGTTCCGCGACGGCGAGCGCCGCGTAGCCGGCGAGCAGCCCGGAGAGCGCTGCCAGTGGCAGGCGGATCCACTTGCTGGGTGTTTTCGTCACGCTCTGGTCTTCGGAACCGATGGCCCGCCGGATTGGTTTCCTCACGCGGATGAGTGATCCCAGGGGCATTCGGCTCAGCGACGAGGGGCCGGCGGGCCGGTCCTCAATCCGCTACCCGGGCCTGGGCGAGGACCTTCTCGATCGTCACGCGTACGAGGAGCTCGCCCGGTACGCCGTTGCGGGCAGCGAACTCCGCGGCGCGCTCCGCGCCCATGTACCGGGCTCCGATGCGACCGGCCCAGAGACCCACCTCGTCCAGGTCCTCACTCAGCGTCGCGCGCCCCTGGATCACCACGAACGCGAACGGCGGCCGGTCGTCGTCCACACACAGCGCGACGCGTCCGTCGCGTGCGAGGTTGTGCCCCTTGACTGTTCCCCTGCCCGTGTTGAACACGAGATCCGCGCCGTCGAGGACGAACCAGACAGGCGCGATGTGCGGGCTGCCGTCCGCCCGTACGGTCGACAGCTTGGCCGTGCGCGTGGACTCCGAGACGAACGCACGCCACTGGTCTTCACTCATCTGCTGTGCCATGGCGACATCATCGGCCGTCCTGGACGGCATCGCGAACCGAACGCTCCGGGAATGTGTCTTCTTGCCCGGAGCGCGGCAGTGGTGAAGGCTGGCCGTCATACATGGACACGGGGAACGAATTGAACGGGGAGGGGCGGGACATGGCGCTGAGCAAGGGACTTGACTGGCTTCTGGACGACCTGACGAACCGGGTCGATCACGTGCGGTACGCACTGGTGCTGTCCAACGACGGGCTGGTGACCGGAGCGAGCAAGGAGCTCGCCCAGGAGGACGCGGAACATCTCGCAGCTGTTGCTTCAGGCATGCACAGCCTCGCCAAGGGGTCGGGGCGGCATTTCCGGACCGGCAGAGTCCGGCAGACGATGGTCGAATTCGACGAAGGAGTCCTTTTCGTCACGGCGGCGGGTGAAGGAAGTTGCCTCTGCATTCTGGGCACCGCCGACGCGGACATCGGACAGATCGCATACGAGATGACTCTGCTCGTCAACCGGGTCGGCGAGCACCTCGCTGTTGCTGCCCGGCAGCCCGACGACACCCCCACCGCGCGTTGGTGAGAAGCGGCTGACCTGCGCTGTTCGCCCGGTCCGGAGAGTTGTCCACAGGCCGGGCGGGCAGCGGCTCCCCTGAGTTACGGTGATTACAGAGAGTATTCGTACCTCATGGGGGAGGGCTTCATGTCGGTAACCGAAGCGGATCGTGGTGCCGTGACCGCGGCGCTCGCCACGTCGGCCGCGTCATTGTCTTTGGGGCACGCGGCTCAGCAACTCGGGCTGAGGCGAGGCGAGTTCGATCTGGCCGTGCATCTCGGGCACATCCGGTCCACGCCGGGCGTGGGTGGGGGGCGGCGCCGCGTCGCGCGTGACGAGATCGGCCGGCTCCAGTCGCTCAAGGGTTTCCCCGATGCGCTGCGGGAGCGGGTGAGGACGGTGGGTACGGCCGATGCGGCCGGGCTCATCGGTGTCGGCCCGGCCCGCTTCACCAGGCTGGCCAGGGCCGGCTGCTTCACGCCGGTCAGGTTCTGGCTGAACCGCTACCGCGCGGTGGTCTGGATGTATCTCGCCGAAGAAGTAAGGGAGTTCGCGGCCCGCGAGCCGGAACTGCTCACGGGCCGTACCCCGGAGGTGCTGCGGGAAAGGCTTGCCGCTGGGGAGGACTGGCGAGCGCGCAACTGGCGTGGGCGCCGTCTGGGGCTGTTGCTGCGACTTGCCGAGGATCCTTGGGCTCGGGCGGCGGTGGCGGCCGGTGCCCTCGATCCGGTGGAGCTCGCTGAGGTGGTGGACGATCCGTACGAGCGCGCGTACCTGAGCAGGCTCCGGCCGCCGGAGCCCGTTCGGGAGCTGCCGGACTCTCCGGTGGCGCGGGAGGTGGTGGAGCGGCTGCTGTCGGCGGACGACCCGGACGAGATCTTGTGGCATCGCGGGAGCCTGATTCTCGCGCTGGACGAAGCCCGCGCGGACCGGCCGGCTCCCCGTCCGGAGGGGAGTGGTCGTGGAACGGCGGCGATGCCTCGATCCGCCGAGGAAGGGCGGGCGAGGGGCCTCCCGGCGAGATGTGGCCCCGGGCCCCGGAACGGCCGCCGACCCGGTGCGTCGCACCGTGGCCTGACGGGCAGGCCCGAAGCCCGCGGCGGGCGGCGTCCGTCCCTGTTGGATGATCACCACTTCCCGTCACCACTTCCCGCTTCGACACCGGAATCAGTGACAACCCCAGGTTGACACCCGCCTACTGTCAACCTGAGGTTGACACATGGTGAATCCAACTCCCATGGCGAATCCGGTCCGGCTCGACGACCTGATCGAGGCCATCAAGAAGGCTCACTCCGACGCACTGGAACAGCTGACCGACGCAGTCATCGCCGCCGACCACCTGGGCGATGTGGCCGACCACCTGATCGGCCACTTCGTGGATCAGGCGAGGCGCTCGGGCGCCTCCTGGACGGACATCGGCAAGAGCATGGGTGTGACCAGGCAGGCGGCTCAGAAGCGGTTCGTCCCCAAGGCGGGCGGCGAGGCGCCACCTCTCGACCTCAGCCAGGGGTTCGGCCGATTCACGGACCGGGCGAAGAACGTCGTGATGGCGGCGCAGAACGAGGCCCGAGCGGCCGGCCACGCCGAAATCGGTCCGGCGCATCTGGTGCTGGGGCTCCTGACCCAGCCGGAGGCCCTCGGTGCCCAGGCGATCGTGGCGCAGGGCGTGCGGTTGGACGACCTGCGCCAGGCCGTGACCGCCACCTTGCCGCCTGCGGTCGACGAGGTGCCCGATCTCGTTCCTTACGACGCGGGCGCGCGGAAGGTGCTGGAGCTGACCTTCCGGGAAGCCTTGCGGCTCGGGCACAACTTCATCGGTACCGAGCACGTCCTGCTCGCGCTCCTCGAATTCGAGGACGGTAACGGGGTGCTCGCCGATACGGGTGTCGACAAGGCCGCCACCGAGGTTCAGGTGGCCAGCTGGCTGGCGTCCTTGGCGGTCGCCCACGAGAAGAAGTGAGTCGGCTCGGTTTCGGTCGAGTCGCCCGAGTGCGTGGGCTCTCGCTCAGCCGCTACGGTCGGCGTGCTGCATGAAGACATCCGAACCAGGCGTCATTCGTGATGATCGGGCCAGGCGTTCTTCGCCGACGGGCTGAGTGCCGGGTCAGAGCGGCATGTGGGCACCACTCGGTCCGAGCGGTGCCCACGGTGCTCTCACGGCGCGAAAGCCGGGCTGCCCGGCTGTCGGGCCGTCGAGCGGCCCGGTGGGCCGCCCCGATCGGCTGCGGACGGCTGTTGTTCCCCGAGCCGTTCCATGAGCCGTTCCCGGAGCCGCTCGGGGTTTATGAACCACCCGTCCGTAAACCGGAGCCAAAGCCTGCGGTTCTGATGTCGCCTCCCACCGGCTACGGTTCTGGTGTGGTGATCAACGGGGACGACAGGACACCGGGAACCGCGCTGCTGCTCGCAGCCGCTCCGGAGGGCAAAGGCCGTCTGACAGACGCGACATCGGTGCTGGCGACGCTCGCCGTGGTGCCCCCGAGCGTGCTCACCGGCACCGAGGTCGCGACCGTCGTCGAACTGGCGGATCCGAGGGAGCCGCAGACCGTGCTGACCAGGGTGCGCGCCGTCGCGGCGACCCCCGGCCCGCTTTTCCTGTACATCGCGGGACAACTGCAACTCGACCGTAAACAACGCCTGATTCACCTGGCGCTCGCCCGTACGACGCCGACGACCGTGCGTTACACCGGTCTGCCATGGCACTGGCTGGCGACCGAACTCGGAATCCGGCCGCCAGGCAGCACGACGGTGGTCGTGGACCTGGTGGCCGACGCCGAAGCCTGGCAGCAGCTCACCGGTGGCGGTATCGGTCTGGGCCCCGGGGTCCGGATGTACGGGCGTGTCGCGCCGCCGCCCGGACGCCGTACGACCGGCGCCCCCGGCTATCTGAAGGCCATGGCCGAGATCTGGCGCAGCGGGGCCAGACCGCCGATGGACCAACTCCATGAACTGGCCGTGGCACAGAGCGGATCCGAAGGCGCCCTGCTGTTCGGCCCGGCACCGGGCGCCCCGTCGGCCCCAGCGTTCGCTGTGGAGCAGCCGAGCGTACGAGCGGCCGTCCCGCCGCAGGCCAGCAGGGACGCCGCCGCAGGGACGCCACCGCCCCCCGCCGCAGCTGCCACGCCCGATCCGCACCCGGCGATCCTCTCGGCGGCCCACGCGGGGCGGCACACCGAGGCCGCCGCCGCAGCCGCCGCCTGGGAGAGCGAGGCGCTGCGCACATACGGACCGGGCTCCGGGCAGGCACTCCACTGGCTGGAGGTGCGGGCCGACCTCGCCCACCTCGCCCAGGACGCCGCCCGCAGCTGCGAGTTGTGGATGATGGCCGCCGGCGCGCGTCTCTCCGGTGGACAGGCCGAGAACGACCCCGAGGTCGAGGCGGCCGTGGACCGGGCGCACCACGAATGGGGCCAGATAACGGAGGCGGGGCGGGCCCATGAGCTCGCCGCGGACCTCGTCGAGCTGCGCCGCCGGGTTCCCGGACGTCAGCGTGGGGCCCTTCAGCTGCTGGAGAGCCGTCTGGAGCAGCTGCAGATCCGCAGCACCGGGGCCTCCCGGCAGAAGTAGAAAACACCTGCGGGCCCGACTCATGGGGGAACACGTACCTTCTCGGGGCCGGGTTTCGTACAACCAGAAGACCCGAATCCGTACGCCCAGAATCCGTACGCCCAGAATCCGTACGCCCCGAATCGGTATGACCCGAATCCGTGCGACGAGGGAGTCACCATGTCACAGCAGCCGAATGCAGATGTCGTGCGCAAGTGCCTGGAGAGCTATATCGCTCAGGACCGCGCAGCGGCCGAGAAGCTGATCGCGGAGAGTTTCGTCTTCACCAGCCCGCAGGACGACCGCATCGACAGGGCGGCGTTCTTCGAGCGTTGTTTCCCCACGGCGGACCGTCTGCGGTGGCAGGAGATCCGCACGGTCGTACCCGCCGGTGGCGACGGCGTCTTCATCATGTACGAATACGAGCTCAAGACCGGCGAACGCCATCGCAACGTGGAGTTGAGCACGGTACGGGACGGGCAACTCGTCGAGACACAGGTCTTCTTCGGGGGGCGCCTCCCGAAGTCCTGAAGTGTTGCCCCCCGAAGGGATTCCGAAAGTGACGACCGAACGAACAGGGCCGCCTCTCATCGCGGGGGAGCGGGAGATGCTGCGCGCTTTTCTCGACTTCCACCGCGCGACTCTGGCGATGAAGTGCGACGGTCTCACCGACGACGAGCTGCGCCTCAAGTCGATGCCGCCGTCGGCGCTTTCACTTCTCGGCCTCGTGAGGCACATGGCCGAGGTGGAGCGCACCTGGTTCCGCCGGGTGGTGAACGGCGAGGACATTCCGCTCGTGTGGTCGGACGACGAGGACTTCCAGGTGGCGTACGACGCGACCGGGTCCACCCGTGCCGAGGCGTTCGGCGCCTGGCAGTCGGAGGTGGAGCACGCCCGGCGCATCGAGCGGGACGCCGAGTCGCTCGATGTGACGGCGCACAACGCCAGATGGGCCGAGGACGTCTCCCTGCGGCTGGTCATGCTGCACATGATTCACGAGTACGCCCGGCACAACGGTCACGCCGACTTCCTCCGCGAAGGGGTCGACGGGACGGTCGGGGCCTGATCCCGCGGGATTGAGGAAGTCTTTGCCCGTGGCTTGAACATGCCCTTCCGTCGTGCGGACGTACGGCCACCCGCCGGGAACAACACGGATTCCGCTTCCGGCCGGTGCCGCCGTCGGTTGCCCCGGACGGCTGAAATGCCCGGGTAGCCGACGGCAGCCGTGTTAACGGCGCGTTGACTGCATGCAGTCGTGTGACACACGCTCGTCACATAGGTGCTGATTACAACTGACCCGGTCCGGGGCACCTCTCACTCGTGGATCCGCTGCTCATCGCGGGGGTCCGGTGCTCCGGCCCGGGATCGGAAGCAGGAGGAATCACATGTGTGGCATCACCGGCTGGGTCTCCTTCGACCGCGATCTGCGCGCCGAGTCCGGGACGTTGGACGCGATGACGGAGACGATGTCCTGCCGTGGCCCGGACGACCGCGGCACCTGGATCAGCGGCCCGGCGGGCCTCGGACACCGCCGCCTGGCCATTATCGACCTGCCGGGCGGACGTCAGCCGATGACCGTGGAGACACCGCAGGGCGACGTCGCGATCGTCTACTCGGGAGAGGCGTACAACTTCACCGAGCTGCGCCGTGAACTCACCGGACGCGGCCATCGGTTCACCACCGAATCCGACACGGAGGTCGTACTCCACGGCTATCTGGAGTGGGGCGAAGGTGTCGCGGAACGGCTCAACGGCATGTACGCCTTCGCCGTCTGGGACAGCCGTCACCAGAAGCTCGTGATGATCCGCGACCGTATGGGCATCAAGCCGTTCTACTACTACCCGACCCCGGACGGAGTGCTGTTCGGCTCCGAGCCGAAGGCGATACTCGCCAACCCGCTGGCGCGGGCCAAGGTCGGACTCGACGGTATGCGTGAGCTCTTCGCCATGGTCAAGACTCCTGGTCACGGCTTCTGGGAGGGCATGCACGAGGTCGAACCGGGCACCGTGGTGACCGTTGACCACGGCGGCCTGCGCCGCCATGTGTACTGGTCCCTGGAGACCCGGCCGCACACCGACGACAAGGACGCGTCGATCGCCAAGGTGCGTGAACTCCTCGACGACATCGTCCGCCGTCAGCTCGTGTCCGACGTGCCGCGCTGCACGCTGCTCTCCGGCGGTCTCGACTCCTCCGCGATGACCGCCATCGCGGCCCGCCAGCTCGCCGAGACCGGCGAGACGGTCCGCAGTTTCGCCGTCGACTTCGTCGGACAGGCGGAGAACTTCGTCGCCGACGAACTGCGTGGCACCCCCGACACCCCCTTCGTCCACGATGTGGCACGTGCTTCCCGTACGGACCACAGCGACATCGTGCTCGACTCGAACGCGCTGGCCGACCCGGATGTGCGCTCCCACATGATCCGGGCCCGCGACATGCCTATGGGCTTCGGCGACATGGACGCCTCCCTGTACCTGCTCTTCCGCGCCATCCGGGAGCAGTCGACCGTCGCACTCTCGGGGGAGTCGGCCGACGAAGTCTTCGGCGGTTACCTCCAGTTCTTCGACGAAGAGGCCAGGAACGCCGACATGTTCCCCTGGCTGGTGCGCTTCGCCCAGCACTTCGGGGACGACGCCGGTGTGCTGCGCCCGGATGTGACAGCCGCGCTCGACCTTCCGTCGTTCATCCGTGAGAGCTACGCGGGTGCGGTGTCGGGCATCGAACGGCTCGGCGGCGAGAGCGACTTCGAGTACCGGATGCGCAAGATCTGCCATCTGCACCTCACCCGGTTCGTACGGATCCTGCTCGACCGCAAGGACCGGGCGAGCATGGCGGTCGGCCTGGAGGTCCGGGTTCCGTTCTGTGACCACCGCCTGGTGGAGTACGTGTACAACGCCCCCTGGTCCCTCAAGTCCTTCGACGGCAGGGAGAAGAGCCTGCTGCGGGAGGCGACGGCGGACGTCCTGCCGAAGTCGGTCTACGACCGGGTGAAGAGCCCGTACCCCTCCACCCAGGACCCCAAGTACGCCATCGCTCTCCAGGAGCATGCCAAGGAACTGCTGTCCAACCCGTCCCACCGGGTCTTCGAGCTCGTCGACGCGGAGCGGGTACGCCGCGCCGCGGGCCGCGAGGTCCCGCAGATCACCCAGGCGTCCCGGCGAGGTCTGGAGCGGACTCTCGATCTCGCGCTCTGGCTCGACCTGTACAACCCGGAGCTGACGCTCTCCTGAGCCGCACCTGTGGGCGGCCGGGTCGAATGGCCGCCCACAGATGGCGCTCCAGCGCTGTTCCCGGTTGATCCGGTCCTCGTGGGGGAGGTGAAAGACCCAGGTCAGGGCGGTGTGGTGGCTGCGCGTTGCGAATTCACCCGGATGGGGTGACCCTGGTGGAAGTCAGAGTGTGTTCATCCCATTACTTTCGGTGTCCTCGGGGCTGTCATGTCAGACGAGGTGAGGTCGGCCCATCGCCGCTCACCCTGATGAGGAGACGCAGTCGTGATCACTGAAGCACCTCGCGAGTACGTACTGGACCTGGAAGCAACACCCGCCCGGGTGCCGCAGGTCCGGCGTATCGTCGCAGCGCATCTTCGCCACTGGCAGCTCGAAGAGCTGATCCAGCCGGTCAGTCTGGGCGTGTGTGAACTGCTCACCAACGTCCATCGGCACGCGGGTGAGGACAAGCACTGCACCCTGGAACTGCGCTGGACCGGCCGGAACCTGACCGCTGCCGTGCTGGACGCCAGCCCGCAGCTGCCGCAGCTGCGCTGCGCCAGCCCGCTGGTCACACTCGGCACGGGGCTGCCGATGGTCGCCACCCTCAGCGACAGCTGGGGCACGCACGCCACCGAGGACGGCAAGGTCGTGTGGTTCACGGTCCGTACCGAAGCGGCCGTCGGGCATCCCTGTGGCCCCCGTACGCCCACCCCGGCCGTCTCCGCGGCGGCGCTCCAGAGTCTGACGGCCGACAGCCCCGAGCTGCCGCAACGGCGGGTCGAGGACGTGCGGTTCGCGGAGCTCGTGGACACCACCTCCTAGCCGGTCGACGGCCTCCGTGGTGCTCACCGCACCGCGGGGGCCGTGCTGATTCCCACCGTGCCCTGCGTAGGCAGTTCAGCCGCGCAGGGCACGTGTGGTGCCGGGCGGCCCGTTCACGACGGCCCTGGAGGGTGGATCACCCCTCGGCGGCGTCCTGTTCGCGGAGCAGCCCGGCCACCGCACGGCCGAAGAGCAACCGGCCCGACCACGCGGTGAGCCCGTCGAACATCCTCGGCAGCCCGGCGATACGGAGTTCCTCGCGCCACACGACCCGGCACCCGGTATCCGTGGGAATCACCTCGATCTCGGCCCGGCCCAGCACGACCCTGCCGCGCTTCTCCAGACGGCAGACCCCCGCGCGGCCGGGGACCGGCGGCTCCCAGCGCACCACCTCCATCGGATCGTCGAACCCGACCCGGCCCAGTCCGGTACGCGCCACGAATCCGGTCCCGGTTCCGGCCGGACCCGGGGTGACGACTCTGATCCTGGTCAGCGGTACATGTGCCGCGTGCAGCTCCCACCGGGTGAGCCTGTGCCAGGCCTCGTCCGGGGACAGCGCACTGAACCGTTCGATGCGGAAGCCGGTCACGCGCGGGCCCGGGGCGGGCCGGAACTGGGGCATGGGCGCAGTCACTCCGTGGTCGTTCGAGCTCGATGGGCCCGCCCCACGCCAGGTGTACTGCCGGGTGAGGAGGCGGGGTCACAGCCAACCGCACGACGGAGGGTGGTGCGGCTCCGCAGGGGAGCCGCACCACCCTCCGTCGTGCGGGGCCGACCGTGCCGCCGGGGCCGGTCCGGAACGCGTCGGGCCGACGGCTCAGTGGCCGGTGCCCTTCATGTCGCCGTGTTCCTGCGTGCCCTGACCGTCGTCGTACTGGATCTGCTCCTTGCGGACCTCCGCGGAGACTTCCTTCTGCTCCGTGACCTTCTCCGTCTCCATCCGGACCCGTTCGACGGCCACGGCCTCCTTGCGGATGACCGGCCGTTCCGCGTGCAGGATCACTTCGGATTCGGCCTCACCGATGCGAGCCCGTTCGGCGGCGGTGCGGTCGCTTTCCTTGATCGGTTCACGCACCACATGGACCTCTTCGTGGCTGACCGGGACGGTGGTCGTCACGTTCTCCGTGACCACCACCTTGCGCAGCCGCGCCCGCCCCGACACATGCTCTTCGGTGGCGACCCGCAGCTGCTCCTCGGAGCGGATGAGCTCCTCGTTGGCGCCGGCCTTCTCCATGTCGGCGTCCGCGTCCGCGCCCGCGCGCGCGCTCATCGCGGCTGCGCTGCTCTGGCCGCCTCGCGCGCCGGTGGTGGTGCTGGTGGGGGAGTTGAGCCCGCCGTACATGCCGCCGGCGCTCTGGGCCGGCTTCGCCGCACGGGTGTCCGTGCCCTCGGTGGCCTTCGCCGTCCCGCGAGTGCCCGCGGTGTCCGCGGCCTCCCCGTGCATGGGGCTGGTGGCCCGCTTGTTGCTCACGCCCGCGACGCCGCCGGCCACTCCCGGATGGGTGAGCCCGTAGTGCTCGTACAGCTCCTGCTCCTGGGCGAGATCGAGGTGCTGCTCGGCGTCCAGGCGCGGGGCGCCCTTGACGAGTTCCTTCGCGTGGGGGATGTGCAGGGCGTTCTCCTCACGCCGGGCACCTTCGAGGGGGATGAAGGTTTCCTTGGTGCCGAACAGGCCGGTCTTCACGGTCGCCCACTCGGGACGACCGCTCTGGTCGTCGAGGTAGACCTGCTCGACGCCGCCGATCTTGTCCCCGGTGATGTCGTAGACCATCAGGCCGGTCAGTTCATCGGGGCTGCGGAAGTCGGCTGCCATCTGTGATCACTCCCTTGTACGTGGTCCGGCAGAGGCTCGGACGGCCCCGCCCGCGGATGCACGCGTTCTTCCATCGGGTCCTCATTTCCGCCTCCCGGCAACCACGAACGGGCCTGTACGACTGCCGCCGGGGGCGGGAGGCGCGGTTGGCGCACTCTCGGGCCCCTCTTGCGAAGATGGCGCCGCGTTAGGCCATCCGAGTGAAGCGCGGAGGGTTTCTGGTTTGCACTGTCGTGCCAAGGCGCTCCGGACGTCTGGCGTTGTGCCCGCTGCCGAAAGCGGCGAGCATGGGCTCGGAGGTCGATCTTGCAGAAGTCAGGTACCGGCCGACGGTCGGACGCCGTGGTGCTGCCCCTTCTCGCGGCGGCGTCGGGAGCCGTGGACGCACTGGCCTTCATCGCTCTGGGGCATGTCTTCGCAGGAGTGATGACCGGAAATCTGATCCTGATGGCGATCGGTTTCGGCAGTGGTTCTCCGGGGGACGCGGCCTTTCCGCTGGCCGCGCTGGCGGGCTTCTCACTGGCCGTGAGGGGCGGCGGCTGGTTCTGCCGGAGCGAAGGCCGCCGGGGCCGCCGGATCGAGGGCGCCCCCGGCCTGAGCCCTGCCTCTCGTCCCGGCCCCGGCCTCGGCCCCGGCACGGGAGCAGCGCGAAGCGGCTGGACGCTCAGGGTGTATGCCTGCCTCGCCGTCGAAGTCGTCCTGCTCGCCTCCGTGGGCGTTGTCTGGGCGGCTGTCGGCGGACACCCGGACGGTGCCGGACGTGGTGCGCTGATCGCCGTACTGTCCGTGGCGATGGGCCTCCAGACCGCCGCGATGCTCGCCGCAGGTCCGGCGGGGGCTCCGACCACGTACTTCACCGGCACGCTCAGCTCCCTTCTGACGCATCCGGCGGGCGGCGGCCGGGCCGGGGCCCGGCTCGCCGCTCTGGTGGCCGGCGCGGTGTGCGCAGCAGCGCTCCGTACCTGGGCCCCGGCCTGGGCGGCGCTGCCGCCACCCCTGCTGGCTGTGGCGGCGCTGTCGCTCGCACTGCCGGTCCGCCCGAACGAACGGCTGCTGTGAGCGGCCGTCCGGCGGGGCGCCACCTGTCACGGTCCCCGATGGTGCCCGGCCGCCGGACCGGGGTACGGGACGGACGGTGCCGGCTTCCGGTGCCGGATTCCGGTCACGTTCCCGATCACGTTCCCGATCACGTTCCCGATCACGTTCCTGATCACGGGGAGGCGCCATGTGCTGGAGTCCGACGGCCGATGTGGTGGCGGGCTCCTGTATCGCCGCGGTCGGAGTGGCCTGTCTGACACAGGTGCGCCGGATCCAGGATCTGCCACTGGCGGCCCTGCCGTTGCTGTTGGGGATCCACCAGATCATCGAGGCGGCCGTCTGGAACTCCGGTGGTGGCGCGGGCCCGGCCACCGCGGCCTGGGCGGTCATCGCGCTGCCACTGCTCGCGTTGTGGGTGCCGGCGGGCGTACTGCTCGCCGCACCGCCACCCGCGCGGCGCCGTCTCCTGGTGCCCGCCGCGGCCGGGCTCGCCACCGGCATCACCCTCGCGTTCTGCGTCGCGGTCCGGCCCGTCACGGCCGAGGTCCGTGGCCACACCCTCGGATACGTCGTCGATCTGCCGCTTCCGTGGCTGATCGTCGTCGGCTACCTGCTGGCCACCGTCGGATCTCTGCTGCTCGCGGGTGATCCGCTGCTGCGGTTGTTCGGCGCTGTCGTCGCGGCCGGGGCAGCGGTCTGTTTCCTGCTCTGGAAGCTGGAATTCGTCTCCACCTGGTGTGCCTTCGCCGCGGTGTCCGCCGTGATCGTGCTCGGCTGGGTCCGGCGCGGCCCCCGGAACCCCGCAGCCGGTGGGCTCCGTACCCGTTGAGAGCGGACTTCCGCTCCCCGCGCCCGGTCCGGATGCGCCCTGGGCCAAGTGCGCACACCCTGGAGTGGCGGGGGAAACGCAGCGAGGAGGACAACTCATGTCCATGTTGGACAAGCTCAAGCAGATGATGAAGGGCCATGAGGACCAGGCAGGGAAGGGGGTCGACAAGGCGGGAGACGCCGTCGACAAGAAGACCGACGGCAAGTACACCAGCCAGGTCGACAAGGCCCAGGACCAGGTCAAGAACCAGTTCGGCGCCAAGGGTGACCAGAGCGATCCGCCGAAGACCTGACCGCGCCGCTCCGCGCCCGCCTCGTTCGCTGCCCACGGCGACCTCGGCCCCGGGCGGTGGGATCCGGTACATCCGGGTTCCGCCGCCCGGGGCCGCTGTACGCCGGGCTCACTCGGCGAGTTCGCCCTTGACGGACGAGACGCTCAGCACCCCTTCGAACTCGGACAGCTCCGCCACCAGCTGGTGCACACTGCCGGTCCCCTCGACGTCCATGTGCACGAACGCGGTCCCGGCCTCGTCGTGCCGCAGTTCCGTGTCCTGCGGTGCTTTTTCGTCGCTGCGGTCCACGCGTACCTGAACGACCTGGAATCCCTGGGCAGTTGCGCGTTCCAGGATTCGGGTCAGCACGCTGGTGCCGATCGTGTACGCCAGATGCAGCCGGGTCTGCTCCGAGGTCGCGATGGAGGGGATGCGCCGGGTCAGCCACGGGTAGCCCTGGGCGACGAGGAAGTGGACCACGGTCGCGCCGACAGCCAGCAGGGCGAGCCCCCCGCCGCAGGCCATCCCGATGGCGCAGGTGAGCCAGACCGTGGCAGCCGTGGTCAGCCCCCGTACGGCGTCCCGGCGTACGAAGATCAGGCCGCCGCCGATGAAGCCGATCCCGGAGACCACCTGGGCCGCGACCCGTGACGGGTCGAAGGAGACGTTGTTCAGGGCGAGAACCGCGTTGAAGCCGTGCTGCGACACCTCCATGAACAGGGCGCTTCCCACTCCGACCAGGGTGTGGGTACGCAGTCCCGCGCTCTTCTGTCTGGTGGCTCGTTCGGCGCCGATGAGCGTCGACAGCAGGAGAGCCAGGCCCAGTTCGGCGAACTGACGAGCTCCCTGACCTGCGCCGGGATCGAACAGGGGCAGGGCTACGGCTTGCAACAGACCCTCCATACCGTGTCGGAACGACTGGGTCCGACCCTAAGGCCTGGCTCGCCGAAGACTCCCGCCGCCACCGGGCTTGCTGTCGTGCACCAGTCTTGGTCTAGACCCTTGACAGGTCCAGACCAAGGCGTTTGAGTTCCCTCACCCCCACAAGCGGACATCGTTGTCGCGATGTGCCGCACGAAGGAGTGATCACGTGTCACGACGCATCACGGCTCTGCTCACCGCCCTGGTGGCGGCCATCGGATTCGCGGTCTTCCTGCCGATGACATCGGCGTCGGCAGCGACGTGTGCCACGGCGTGGAATTCCTCGTCCGTGTACACCGGCGGACTGGTCGCCTCGTACAACGGCCACAACTGGTCGGCGAAATGGTGGACCCAGAACGAGACCCCGGGCACCTCCGACGTCTGGTCGGACCAGGGTGTCTGCGGTGACGGCGGTACCGAGCCGCCCACGAACTCCGGCTTCGTCGTCAGCGAGGACCAGTTCAACCAGATGTTCCCGAACCGGAATTCCTTCTACACCTACAGCGGGCTGACGGCCGCCCTCAGCTCCTACCCGGCCTTCGCGAACACCGGCAGCGACACGGTCAAGAAGCAGGAAGCGGCTGCCTTCCTCGCCAATGTCAGCCACGAGACCGGCGGCCTCGTCTACGTCGTCGAGCAGAACACCGACAACTACCCCCACTACTGCGACACTTCGCAGCCCTACGGCTGCCCGGCGGGCCAGGCGGCCTACTACGGGCGCGGACCGATCCAGCTCAGCTGGAACTTCAACTACAAGGCGGCGGGCGACGCTCTGGGGATCGACCTGCTGGACAATCCCGGCCTGGTGCAGACCGACGCGTCCGTGGCCTGGCAGACCGGCCTCTGGTACTGGAACACCCAGACCGGCCCCGGCACGATGACCCCGCACAACGCGATGGTCAACGGCGCCGGATTCGGTGAGACCATCCGCAGCATCAACGGCAGCATCGAGTGCAATGGCGGCAACCCGGCCCAGGTGCAGAGCCGGATCGACGCCTACCAGCGGTTCGTCGGGATTCTGGGCACCACCGCGGGATCCAACCTGAGCTGCTGACCTGCGTGCAGCGACCGGACGGGCGGGGCGGAGTCGGCTCCCCGCCCGTTCGCGCGTCCGGGTTCGCGCGAGCGGGCCGTGCCGGTGGGGCGGAGCTCAGGCATCCGGCCCGCCCGGACGTACAGCCCCAGGACTCGGACGATGAGACACCTGAAGGTGTCCGTTGACAGGGGCAGGCGGGCCCAGCAGGATACGGGGCATGCATGTGATGCACCCCGGCGTGGTCTGCCGCTACGTGGACTACCGGCGCACCTCCAGCGCCCTCTGTCGCTGAACCCACCGCCGTAGCGGGCCTCTTGGCCCTACGGCGCCCCGGCCCGCTCCGCCGTCGCGGAGATGGCGTGCGGCCGTTCACCGGCCCCCTCGTTGACGTCCACCGCAGTGCGTCAGCCCACCACGCGGGTCACCCGACGCCGACGGCAGCCGTACGCATCCGGCGTCGGCCTTCCTGTCACTCCCGCTTTTCGAGCGCCCGCTGCCCGGCGTGACCGCTGCCCGGCGTGGCCGCTGTGCCGTGCCTGCGTCGGCGCCGGCCTGCCCGCACCGAACTCCGGATCCGGCCCGTGGAACAGCACCCCCACCATCGACACCCCGAGAGGGACGCGGTATGACCGTCTTCGCTGAACGATCCGCACAGTCCGCCGGGAGCCCGGCCCCCGACGAGATACTCCGCCGCACCCTCCGGAGGCACGCGGCGGGAGTCACGGTGATCACGGTGCCGGGCCCGGCCGGTTTCACCGCGACCTCCTTCACCTCGGTCTCGCTGGAACCGGCCCTGGTCTCCTTCTGCCTGGGCCTCTCGGCATCCACCAGTGCCGCTGTACGGAGTGCCGAGCGCTTCGCCGTCCATGTCCTCGGCCCGCAGAACACCACGCTGGCGCGGCAGTTCGCCCGCAGCGGCATCGACCGTTTCACCGGCGCCGAATGGACGGCGGAGCCCGACGGGCTGCCGCTGCTCGACACCGTTCCGGCCTGGCTCACCGCACGGGTGACGCTGCGGGAGCGCATCGGTGACCATCTCTTCGTCGTGGGAGAGGTCGAGACCGGCGGCAGCCGCAGCGAGGAGGCGGGGCTGGTCCACCACGAGGGTGCCTTCGCCGCTCCGGATCCACTGGAGGCGCACCGCGGGTAGTCCGCAGACAGCTGTGTCGCCGCTCCGTGGAATCCGGAGCGGCGACACGTGGCTGTTCGGCTACCGCGGGTTCTGGCTCAGGCGGCGTTCTTGAACGGCTGCGGCGGATTGCCCGAGCGACCACGGGGCGAGCCGGACGAGCGCCGGGCCTGAGCGGGCCGACTGCGCCGTCCGCGGGCCGACGACGAGCCGCCCTTCGCGCGTTCCGCGACCGGCGAGGAGATGGTGACAGGCACACCCGAGGGAGCCTGTGCGCCGGTGATCCGGCTCAGCTCGGCCTCCCCGGACCGCACCTGCGCGATGTGCGGGGTGATCCCGGCGTCCGCCATCAGACGGCTCATCTCACGGCGCTGGTTGGGCAGCACCAGAGTGACGACACTGCCGGACTCCCCGGCACGGGCGGTACGCCCGCCACGGTGCAGGTAGTCCTTGTGGTCGCTGGGCGGGTCGACGTTGACGACCAGGTCCAGATTGTCGATGTGGATGCCGCGGGCCGCGACGTTGGTGGCCACCAGCACGGTGACATGGCCGGTCTTGAACTGGGCGAGGGTACGGGTGCGCTGCGGCTGGGACTTGCCGCCGTGCAGCGCCGCGGCCCGTACGCCGCTGTTCAGGAGGTGCTTGGTGAGCTGGTCCACGGCGTGCTTGGTGTCGAGGAACATCAGCACCCGGCCGTCCCGGGCAGCGATCTCGGTAGTGGTCGCGTACTTGTCGGTGCCGTGGATGTGCAGCACATGGTGCTCCATCGTGGTCACCGCGCCGGCCGACGGGTCGACCGAGTGCACCACCGGGTCGTGCAGGTAGCGGCGGACCAGAAGGTCGACGTTGCGGTCCAGGGTGGCCGAGAACAGCATCCGCTGGCCTTCGGGACGTACCTGGTCGAGCAGTTCGGTGACCTGCGGCATGAAGCCCATGTCGGCCATCTGGTCGGCCTCGTCCAGCACGGTGATGCCGACCCGGTCGAGGCGGCAGTCCCCACGCTCGATGAGGTCCTTGAGCCGGCCGGGGGTCGCGACGACGATCTCGGCCCCACCGCGCAGGGCGCTCGCCTGCCTGCCGATCGACATACCGCCCACCACGGTGGCGAGGCGCAGCCTCAGCGAGCGGGCGTAGGGCGTCAGAGCGTCGGTGACCTGCTGAGCCAGCTCACGGGTGGGTACCAGGACCAGGGCCAGCGGCTGGCGGGGCTGGGCCCGCTGTCCGGCGGTACGGGCGAGCATGCCCAGGCCGAAGGCGAGGGTCTTGCCCGATCCGGTGCGCCCGCGGCCCAGGACGTCCCGGCCGGCCAGCGAGTTCGGCAGCGTGGCGGACTGGATGGGGAACGGTTCGGTCATCCCCAGACCGGCGAGCGTCTTCAGCAGCTCGGACGGCATCTCCATGTCGGCGAACGACGCGGCCGGCGGCAGCGCCGGGGTGAGGGTGACAGGCAGGGCGAACTCGCCCTGCTGAGCGGCGGGCCGACGGCCCCGGCCACCGGAACGGTTGGGTGCACCGGACCGGCCGGACCCCCCCGAGCGGCTCGGGGCCTGGGAGCGGAAGCCGCCCCGGCCGGAGCCACCACCGGTGCGGGTACGGGAATAACGGTCGTTCGTGCGCGCTGTGCGGTCCATAGGGATCCTCCCTCGATGTGGCACGTATCGAGGAATTCTCAGCGGAGAATACAGGGCCGAAGAATCGCAAGAACGAGCCGAAGAAAATAACGAAATCCAAGCCGGCCGGTTCGGTGAAGAGCCGGGGCGGAGAGATCGAAATAGCCAGCACCTGCCGAACAGGCGGCTGGAATGCTGGCTCGTAAGGCTCAGGCGGGCCTTCGTCCGTTCTGTGGGAGCGACGGGCGGTGCACCCGGGCCCGTACAGGACCACGGTGCACGCCTGGTGCCGGGCCGACTCCGGAACCGTAACAGCGAACCGGGTGCGGCCTGGACAAAGCAACGAGCTGGGCCCGCACCCCAAGGTGCGGGCCCAGCTGCGTGTCGTGCGTCAGGCGGGAACGATGTTCTCGGCCTGGGGGCCCTTCTGGCCCTGCGTGACGTCGAAGGTCACCTTCTGGCCTTCCTGGAGCTCGCGGAAGCCCTGGGCGGCGATGTTCGAGTAGTGGGCGAAGACGTCAGCGCCGCCACCCTCCTGCTCGATGAAACCGAAACCCTTTTCCGCGTTGAACCACTTAACGGTGCCAGTAGCCATGTCAAACTCTCCTTCGGGGCAAAAATGCCCGGAGGCCCGCACTGTGCGAACCCCACGTCGCCGCGATGATTACCACGTCCGGAAATATCCGGAAATACAAAAGTGCGCTCACCGGCACAGAAAGCCAGTGAGAGCACTTGAAGTCTTTGGGAACCACAACTGCAACTGGTAACGACAGTAGCACGTTGTGCGTCGTGAGGTGGGGCGGGCTTTCTCGGCACGGCCTCCGACTGGCCAAACCTCAACACACAGCACTTCAAATTCTGCACCGGCAGAAATAGATATTCGGCCGCTGTTGGGCAGGGGTTCACCCGGTGAGGATGTCCGGCAGGCGATAGCCGGCCGGCTCGTCCAGCTGCGTGTACGTACAGCTTTCCGGGGCCCGGTCGGGCCGCCACCGGCGCCACTGGGTGGTGTGCCGGAACCGCACCCCGTTCTCCATGTGGTCGTAGGCCACCTCCAGCACCCGCTCGGGGCGCAGCGGAACCCAGGAGAGATCCTTCTTCCCGCTCCAGCGGCTCGGGGCCCCGGGCAGCCGGGCGCTCTCGTGTGCGGACTCCTCGGCCCAGGCGGCCCAGGGGTGGGCGTCGGCGGAGTCCATCCGCAACGGCTCCAGTTCGGTGACCAGTTCCTCGCGGCGCTTCATCGAGAAGGCCGCGCAGACACCGACGTGCTGGAGAATGCCGTCGGCGTCGTACAGACCGAGCAGCAGCGAACCGACGACCGGGCCGCTCTTGTGAAGGCGGTATCCGGCCACGACGACGTCCGCCGTGCGCTCGTGCTTGATCTTGTACATCAGCCGTTCGTTCGGCCGGTACGGCAGATCCAGCGGTTTGGCGACCACCCCGTCGAGCCCGGCGCCCTCGAAGGTGCGGAACCACTCCTCGGCCACGGCGGCATCGGTGGTGGCCGGGGCGACATGGACCGGAGCCCCGGCCGGGGAGAGCGCCGTCACCAGCCGGCGCCGACGGTCGGCCTGGGCGGTTCCCATCAGGGACTCGTCCCCCAGGGCCAGCAGGTCGAAGGCCATGAAGGAGGCCGGGGTCCGCTCTGCGAGGAGCTTCACCCGGGACTCCGCGGGGTGGATCCGTTCCGTGAGGGCGTCGAAGTTCAGCTGCCCGTCCCGGACGATGACGATCTCGCCGTCCAGCACGCACCGCGGCGGAAGATTCCGCAGCAGCGCGTCGGCCAGCTCGGGGAAGTACCTGGTGAGCGGTTTGCCCGTGCGGCTGCCCAGCTCGATCTCCGGACCGTCCCGGAAGACGATCGCCCGGAAGCCGTCCCATTTCCCCTCGTACTGCATACCGGGTGGGATCTTCTTCACGGACTTGGCGAGCATCGGCTTGACGGGCGGCATCACCGGCAGATCCATACGTCGATTCTGCGGTCGCACCGGGCGTCGCGCCCGATATGCGCACCAGGTGTCCTGCGCCTAGCGTGACGCGCATGGGTGCAGCAGTGGAGCTCGAAGCGGGGGAGCGGACCGTACGTCTGTCCAGCCCCGACAAGATCTACTTTCCTGAGCGGGGCTTCACGAAGCTCGATCTCGCCCGCTACTACCTCACCGTCGGCGCGGGCATCACCCGCGCCCTGCGGGACCGCCCCACCACGCTCCAGCGCTACCCGGACGGGCTGTCCGGCGAATCGTTCTACCAGAAGCGCGCGCCGAAGAACCTTCCTGACTGGATCCCGACCGGCACGGTCACCTTCCCCAGCGGACGCACGGCGGACGAGATCTGCCCCACCGAACCGGCCGCCGTGCTGTGGGCCGCGCAGTTCGCGACCTTCACCTTCCACCCCTGGCCGGTGCGCAGGCAGGACCCGGACCATCCCGACGAACTCCGTATCGACCTCGACCCGCAACCGGGCACCGACTTCACCGACGCCGTGCGCGCGGCGCACGAGCTCCGGTCCGTGCTCGACGAATTCGGCGGACTGCGTGGCTGGCCCAAGACGTCCGGCGGGCGCGGGCTCCATCTGTTCGTGCCCATCGAGCCGCGGTGGACCTTCACCGAGGTGCGGCGGGCCGTCATCGCCTGCGGCCGGGAACTGGAGCGGCGCATGCCGGAGCGGGTGACCACGGCCTGGTGGAAGGAGGAACGGGGCGAGCGCATCTTCGTGGACTTCAACCAGACGGCCCGTGACCGCACGATCGCCTCCGCCTACTCGGTCCGCCCCCACCCCCGTGCGCAGGTCTCGGCCCCGCTGCGCTGGGAGGAGGTGGACGATGTGCGCCCCGCTGATTTCGACATCGCCACCCTGCCCGAGCGTTACGCCGAACTCGGCGATGTGCACGCGGACATGGACGACCACGCCTTCCGGCTGGACGCCCTGCTCGAACTCGCCGACAAGGACGAACAGGACCGGGGGCTCGGCGACCTGCCGTATCCGCCGGAGTACCCGAAGATGCCGGGCGAGCCCAAACGCGTCCAGCCCAGCCGCGCCAAGCACCACGAGGAGTAGCGCACAGCCGCGGACCCCGGCCGGGGTCCGCGGCTGTGCGCTCCGGGGGATCCGTCAGCCGCGGGCGTGGAGCGACGCCGTGTGCTCGCGGATCTGTTCCCGCGTGAGATACGAGTCCGTGTACTCGAAGTCGCGCAGCGTGGCGGGCTTCTGGGACTGGAATCCGGTGCGTACGAAGTCGTCCCCGGCGATGGCGTTGATCAGCCAGTTGGTCATCACCCGGGTCTTGGCGACGTTCGTCCGCAGCGCTGTCCAGTGGTAGCCGCGGGCCACGGCCTGCGCCGACAGCCCGTGCAGTTCGATACCGAGCGGCTTGGACACCGCGTCCGTGCCGCCCAGGTCGACGACGAGCCCCATGTCCTTGTGGACGTAGGGCTGCAGCGGCTGGTGCCGCAGGGTGGCCACGAGGTTTTCCGCGAGCCTGCGGCCCTGGCGCATCGAGTGCTGCGCGGTGGGCGGGCAGATGGCCCCGTCCCCCTTGGTGAGGTCCGGGACCGCAGCCGCGTCGCCGAGCGAGAAGACACCGTCGAATCCCGGCAGGTTCATCTCCGGCGTGACCGCGAGGCGTCCGCGTACCGTCTCCGCGCCGAGGGTGGCGATCAGCGGGCTGGCGGTGACACCCGCGGTCCAGATCAGGGTGCGGCACGGCAGGACCCGGCCGTCGGTGAAGGTCACCTGGTCCTCCCGGGCCTCGGCGACCGACACGCCGAGGGAGACCTCGATGCCGCGCCCGCGCAACACTTCGAGCGCGCTGAGCCCCAGTTTGTCGCCCAGTTCGGGCATCAGCTTCGGGGCGATGTCGATCAGATGCCACTTGATCAGCTTCGGATCGATGCGCGGATAGTGCTTGACGGCGTTGGTGGTGAGCCGCTGCAGACAAGCAGCCGTCTCGGTACCGGCGTAGCCGCCGCCGACCACCACGAACTGCAGCCGGGAGGCGCGCTCGGCCTCGTCGTGGCTGGCGTCCGCCAGGTCCAGCTGGGCGATCACGTGGTCGCGGATGTACGCGGCTTCCGCGAGCGTCTTCATCCCGCGGGCGTTGTCGGCCAGCCCGGGGATGTCGAAGGTGCGGGTGACGCTGCCGGGGGACAGCACGATGTAGTCGTACGGCTCGTTGACGATCTCGCCGGTGATCTTGCGGACCACGCAGACCTTCGCGTCGGTGTCCACCCCGATGGCGCCGCCGGGGATGATCCTGGTGCGGTGCTTCTGGCTGCGGCGCAGCGACACGGCGACCGACTGCGGAGTGAGAACACCCGACGCGACCTGGGGGAGCAACGGCAGGTACAGCTGGTACGAGAAGGGCGCCACCAGTGCGATCTGCGCCTCTCCCACGGAGAGCCTGCGCTCCAGACGGCGTACGCACTCCACTCCGGCGAAACCTGCGCCCACTACGAGAATCCTGGGTCGTCCCACGGTGTTCGTCCCTTCTCAGGTCTGCACGGTCGTCCCCTCCCCGCCTGCCCCCTCAACCGCTGCCTGGCACAGCCCATCTTCGCGGGCCGGACGGCAGTCCGCCTGCTGGGCACGGCGGAAGGGTTCCGTGGCCGGGCGCGTCCGGAGCGGAATCCGGGCTTGTCCGTGGGACGTACACTCCAGACATGGGTCACACATGTGCGGTGAGGGAGTGCCTGCGACAGGCTCCCCGCCCGCTCGGCCCCAGCGCGCCCAGGGCGCGGTGCCGCGCGTTGCACGGCCACGGCTAGCCGGCTCTCCGCCGCCGTTCGCCCTTTCTCCTCTTCCTCCTCCGCCCCGCGCACGGGGGCTTCCGCACCGCCAGGCTGCCCGCTCGGCAGCAACCCGCAGCATCCCGCACCACTCACGCGGCTACTCGACGTATCGGCGGCATCGCTCCTGGCGACGGTCGCCGGGCCGGGCTGCCGCACTCTCGAAAGGACCCCCCGTGAAGTTGAGCGAGTTGCTGGCCGGGCACGACCACGAGGTTCTTCTCGGCGATCCCGGGACGGACATCACCGCGGGAGCCTGCTTCGACGCCCACCGCGCCTCACCCGGTTCGCTGTACATCGCGGTGCCCGGTCACCGCGAAGGGGGCCCCGAGGCCGTCGGCTCGGCACTGGCACGCGGAGCCGTGGCGGTACTGGTGGAGGACGCGGCTCCGGATCTCCCCGCGGTGTCCTGGGCGTCCGCCGGCGACGCGTGTGTCGTACGGGTCGCGGACACCCGCACGGCGGCGGCGGTCGTCACCTCCCGCTATTACGGCGAACCGGGTCGGGACATGGACATGGTGGCCGTCACCGGTACCAACGGGAAGACCTCCGTCTCCTCCATGGTGGAGTCCGTGCTGCGGGGCGCCGAGGGCGTACGGGCCGGGGTGATCGGGACCGCGGGCAGCAGAATCGGGGACGAACTGATCCCGATGCCGCGCTCGGTGCTGACCACACCGGAGTCGCCCGACTTCCAGTACCTGCTGGGGCACATGCGTGACCACGAGGTGGGGACCGTGGTCCTGGAAGCGACCTCGATGGGCCTGCTCCAGCACCGGGTGGACCAGGCGTTCATCGACGTGGGGATCTTCACCAACCTGACGCAGGACCACCTGGACGACCACGGCACCATGGAGAACTACCGGGACGCCAAACTGAAGCTGTTCCAGGGGCTGTGCCGGCGGGCGGTGGTCAACGCCGACGACCCGGTGGGTGCCTCGATCCTGGCGATGATGCCCGGTGCGGTCACCACGTACGCCCTGGACACCGAGGCCGACTACCGGGCCACCGATCTGAGCATGGACGCGTTCGGCACCCGGTTCACCCTCCACCACGCGGGCAGCAAGTACCCCGCGGGTGTCCCGGTGCCGGGGCGCTTCTCGGTGTCCAACGCCCTGGCGACCGTGGCTGCCTGTCATGCGCTGGGCCATGACCTGGCCGGGCTGATCGCCGCACTCGACCGGATGCCTCCGGTGCCGGGGCGGCTGGAACGCTTCGAGACCGCCCGTGGCGCGGCGGTCATCGTGGACTACGCGCACTCGCCGGACTCCCTGGACAAGGTGCTCTCCGCGATCCAGGACTTCGCGACGGGCCGCGTGATCACCGTCTTCGGCTGCGGTGGCGACCGGGACGTCACCAAGCGCGCGGAGATGGGGGCGATCGCCGGAACCCGCTCCGACCTGTGTGTCCTCACCTCGGACAACCCGCGGAACGAGGACCCCGAGGCGATCATGGACCAGATCGCCCCCGGTCTGCTGGCCACCGGAACCCGATTCGAGCGGATCGCCGACCGCCGCAAGGCGATCGCCTTCGCCCTGTCCGGGGCCGGACAGGGCGACATCGTGCTGGTCGCGGGGAAGGGCAGCGAGCCGTACCAGATCGTCGGGGAACAGCTGATCCCGTTCAGCGACATGGCCACGGTGCGCGAACTGGCCTCGGCGCAGGAGTAGTTCAGAGGCGGCACGCCGCACCGTTGTCGTGGGCCGCGGCTCCGGGACCGGCGGCCGACCGCCCCTCCCGTGTCGATCGGCGCGGGTCGTCCGTGGGGCTCTACGTTGGTGCCATGACGTCTCCGAGTTACGAGCGGCACTGCGCCGAGATCACCGTGCAGAGCGATCTGCTGAGAGCCTGTATCGAGGGGGCGGACCTCACGGTTCCGGTGCCGTCCTGCCCCGGCTGGCACCTCGGCCGACTGGTACGGCATCTCGGTGAGGCCCACCGCTGGGTCGAGGAGATCGTACGGACCAGGGCGCAGCAGCCACTCCCCGACACCGCGCTCCGGGAAGAGCCCGCCGGTCCCGGCGACGAGCAGCCCGCCGACCTCGGCGCCTGGCTCGTGGAGGGCGCGAAGCGGCTGGTCGAGACGCTGCGCGAAACGGGCCCGGACGCGCAGTTGTGGACGCCGGTGTCCGGCCCCGGGGGAAGCAGCGCGTTCTTCGCCCGCCGCATGGCCCACGAGACGCTGATCCACCGGGCGGACGCCGCACTGGCCCTCGGCGCGGAGTTCACCGTCGAGGCGGACGTGGCCGTCGACGCCCTCGACGAGTGGATGGAACTCGGGTCCCTGCCCCAGCTCTTCGAGATCCACCCGGAACAGCGCGAACTCCTCGGCCCCGGGCGGACCTTGCACCTCCACGCCACCGACACCGCCCCGGAAGCCGAAGCCGAGTGGGTGGTCGACCTCACCGGGGACACCGTCACCTGGCGCCGGGCTCATGAGAAGGCGGCCGTCGCGGTCCGCGGACCGCTGACCGACCTGCTGCTGACCGTCTACCGGCGACGCCCGGCCCGGGGCGGCAGCGTCGACGTGCTCGGCGACGGTCACTTGCTCGACTTCTGGCTGGAGCGGGTGAGTTTCGGCTGATGGACGACCAGCACCAGCACGGGACACACTCCGGCGGCCGGGGCGCGGCGCCGGGCCCCGCGGCAGAGGACAGCAGGAACGCACGGCCGACATCGGCGTTCCACACGGACAACATCACCGACTCCATGACCGACCGGCTGGTCGGGGCACTGGACGTCCAGGCGGCAAGCGCGGGCGTGCGCCGGTTGCGTGAATGGGCACACGCCGGACTCGCCGTGCGGCCCGGCGAGCGGGCGCTCGACATCGGGTCAGGGACCGGGTCGGAGACCAGGGCGCTCGCCGAGGCGGTGGGCCGGAGCGGAGAGGCGACCGGAGTGGAGCCGAACCCCGGCCTGCGGACGGTCGCCGGACAGCGCGCGGCAGCGGCGGACAGCACGGCCCGATTCGTGCACGGCGACGCGTCGGCGCTCCCCGTGGATGATGCCGCCGTCGATGTGGTCTGGTGCGAGCGGGTGTTCCAGCACCTCTCGGAGCCCGACAGGGCAGCGGCCGAGATCGCCCGTGTACTGCGGCCGGGAGGACGTGTTGCCCTTCTCGACACGGACTGGGCGACCACGATCCTCTACCCGGGCGAGGCCGAGGTCGTCGCCGTCCTGACGGGCGGCGCCCTCGCCGCGGCAGCGAATCCGCACGCCGGGCGGAAGCTGATGGGCCAACTCGCCGCGACGGGACTGGAGATCGACGACCTCGGCTCGCAAGCCCTCATCCAGGACCCCCGGAAGGTCAGCTGGCCGCTCATCCGGGCGCTCGCGGAGAAGGCCGTGCAGGAAGAGCTGATCACCGGGCGACAGCGGGACCGTCTGTACGCCGACCTCACGGCAGCCGCCAAGCGCAGCGCTCTGCACATGTCCGTGACGATGTTCGGCGTCATCGCGCACCGCCCCGGCTGAGATGCGCCCCGCCTCGGCAGTACGTAACCGGGGCGGGGCTTCGAATGCGCACCTTCGCCGCTGTCCCGGTGGGTCTGCCGATAGGTAACTTCGGCCCTGTGCGCCGACGTCCGGTGCGACAGGTGATCCACCGCGACCGCTGGTAGGGCCACCGAGCCGTGCCGGGGAGCGGGCGGACCGGCGCCGCCCACGGGCCGGTATCCTGCGGGGTCATGAAGATCAACACCGTTCGGGGTCCCAGGGACCTTCCCCTCGCGGAGCCGGCGCGGGCCGCCGTATGAGCAGCACTGTGGCCCGCACCGTCACCGACGTGCTCCAGCCCCGCAACGTCCTCCTCGTGGGCATGCCCGGCATCGGCATCGCCGCCGCGGGCGACTGGACCGGCATCCCCTGGGGGCTTCTCGGGGCTCTCTGCGCGGGTATCGTCCCTGCCGCGTTCATCGAGTGGGAGCGCCGGCGCGGCACGTGGGGCGACCGGCACGTGGTCGACCGCAGGCAGCGCGCTCCGATCTTCTTCGTCATTCTCGGTTCGATCGGCACCGGCTCGGCGTTGATGCTCGCCGGTGGGGCACCCCGGGGTGTCCTCGTGGCGATGCTGGCCCTGTGGGCCATGACCGTTGTGCTGCTGGCCGTCAACACCGTCTGGAAGATCAGCGTCGACTCGGCGGTGGTCTCCGCGGTGGTCGCGATGCTCGGCGCCGTCCACTCGGTGTGGTGGATCGGCGGGTACGCGCTGGTGCTCGCCGTGTGCTGGTCACGTGTCGCACTGGTCTACCATTCCGTGGCGCAGACGGTTGCCGGTGCCTCGCTCGGCGCGGTCACGGCTGCCGCGTTCGCCCTCGGTTGAGTCTCGTCCGGCCGGGCCCGCCGAGCTGCCTCCGGGCCCGTCGGTGGAAATGGCGGACGTGTCCTGACGGGGCGAACTCCCCTTTCCCGGAACCGTTTTGGAGATCCGGGGGGTAGCTCCGTACGATCCGGTGATGATCATGAGAAAACGGCTGGCAGCCGGGGCGTGTCTGCTCCTGGCGGCCCTGGCAGCCGGAGCCTTCCCCACCGGCGCCGCCGCCGGCGAACCGTCCGACAAGCCGTCACCGAAGGTCGAGCTGGTGCTCGACGTCAGTGGCTCGATGCGCACACGTGACATCGACGGCGGATCACGGATGGCGGCGGCGAAGCAGGCGTTCAACGAAGTACTCGACGCGGTGCCCGAGCAAGTGCAACTGGGCATACGCACGTTGGGTGCCGACTACCCCGGCAACGACAGGAAGACCGGGTGCAAGGACACCCGCCAGCTCTACCCGGTGGGACAACTCGACCGGACCGAGGCGAAGACGGCGGTGGCCACCCTCGCCCCCACCGGCTGGACACCGATCGGGCCGGCCCTGCAGCAGGCCGCCGGAGACCTCAAGGGCGGTGAAGCGACCCGCCGCATCGTGCTCATCTCCGACGGCGAGGACACCTGCGCGCCGCTCGACCCGTGCGAGGTCGCCCGGGACATCGCGGCCCAGGGGATCCATCTGGTCGTCGACACACTGGGCCTGGTGCCCGACGCCAAGACCCGCAAGCAACTGACCTGCATCGCGGAGGCCACCGGAGGTACGTACACCTCCGTGCGGCACACCGATGAACTCTCAGGACGCGTGACGCAGTTGGTCGACCGCGCGGCCGATCCGGTGGCCACCCCGGTGGCCACCGAAGGCGCGGACAGCTGCACCGGAGCTCCGCAGCTGAAGGCCGGTCTGTACAGCGACCGGGAGAAGTTCGCCGAACACCGCTGGTACCGGGTGGATGTCCGGCCCGGCCAGGAACTGCGTGCCTCGGTCAGCGTCGCCGCCGACCGGGCCGTCAACAACGACTACGGCGTTCTGCTGCGGGCGGTGACGCTCCACGGACGGGAGATCGTACGGGGGCAGGAATCCGGCACCGGCCGTACCGATGTGATCTCGTCCGGTCTGCGCTACCCCAAACCCCCGGCGGACTCGGACGATTCGCAGCCCCCGGCGGAGACGGTCTGTCTCCAGGTCAGCAACTCCTTCTCGGCTCCGGCTTCGGTCAAGACCGCGCCCGGTCTGCCGGTCGAGCTGAACATCGCCGTGGTGGACGCACCCGACGCGGCGTCCGACGTGGCAGCCTTCGGGCTCGGCCGCGGCTGGTGGCTGCTCGGCGTCCTGGTACTCACCGGCCTGGTCTCGGGTGTCCTGTTCGGCTGGATTTCACGCTGGCGTCTCGCCGGGAGGACCAACTGATGCGGATCACCCGGATACTTCCTCAGGCCGCGTTGGCCGGTCTGGCGCTCTTCGCCACGGCGGGGACGGCCGCGGCCGACACCCCGTCCCCGAGTCCCTCCTCGTCGTCGGACAGCAACGGCGCGCCGTCGGAGGCGGGCACCGCGTTCCGTACGGCGACGGTCGTCGCACAGGGGCAGCACGCCACCGCGAGCGCCTCCACCGGTGACTACCTCTACTGGGTCTTCCCCGCAGACTCGGGCCAGGCCGCGACGGTGACCGCCACGGTGAAGCTGCCGGAGGCGGCTAGCCGCCACGGCGCGTCCACCTGGCAGGTCGATGTCTACGACGGGCTGCGCCGACGCCAGTCCTGCATGTACGGCAGCCAGACCCGAGTGGCCGCCGCGGACGCCGAGTCCGTCACGCTCACCTGTCACCTGCGGACGGTCAGGTCCTGGGCGGAACCCTGGGCGAACGATCCGCTGCCGGGGAGCTACTACATCCGGCTGACGGTCCTCGACCTTCCGCAGGAGGACCTGGGCCTGCCGGTACAGGCAGACGTCGTGGCCACCGCGAAGGACAGCGGCGGGTCCCACGCCGTGGACGGCGCGCTCTCCGTGCCGTTGACATCCGATGCGTCGTCCGCGAGTGCGGCGCAGCCGACGGACTCCACCGGTACCGCGGCTCAGACTCCGGTGGCTTCCCGTATCGAGCCGGAGGACGGCTGGTCGTCCGGCTGGTGGTCCGACCGCTGGCTCTGGACCGTGGGCGGCGGTGTCCTCGGCGCGCTCGCGGCCGTCGCCGGATACCGACTGTCGCGCGGCCCCGGCCCCTCCCGCAGGGTGCCCATGGCCTGACGTGAACGAGGAGTGCCCCGCCCGGCGACGACGCCGGGCGGGGCACTTCCGGTATGCGGGGCACTTCCGGTATGCGGGGCACTTCCGGTAGGACGTGCACGACGCGACCGCGCCCCCTGGTCCACGGAGTACGGTGACCGGCCTGTCGGTGTCTACACCCCGTCGGCGGCAGCGCGGATCGCGGCCAGATCGATCTTCTTCATACCGAGCATGGCCTTCATCGCCCGCTGGCCCCGCGCCGGGTCCGGGTCGTTGAGCAGCTCTTCCATCCCACCGGGGGCGATCTGCCAGGACAGACCGTACTTGTCCTTCAGCCATCCGCACGGGCCCTCCTCACCGCCCTCGGACAGCTTGTCCCAGTAGTAGTCGACCTCTTCCTGGTCGGCGCAGTTGACCAGGAACGAGATCGCCTCGTCGAAGGTGAACTCGGGGCCCCCGTTGATCGCGATGTACTCCTGGCCGTCAAGGGAGAACTGAACGGTCAGCACGGTGCCGGCCGGACGGGGACCTGCCTCTCCGTAGCGCGTGATGCTCTTGATCTCCGAGTTCGGGAACACCGACACGTAGAAGTTGGCGGCCTCCTCGCCGTTCGTGTCGAACCAGAGGTTGGGTGTGATTCGGGGCATGGGACTCTCCTGCTGTCGTCTTCCGTTTCCTCTGTACCTGTACCGGCTCCCGGTACCTCTACCGACTCTCGCGCCGGATGAAAGTCATCGCTATCGGAAGCCCGGCTCACCGGACGGGCGAGAGGGCAGGCGGAACGGGCGGGGCGCGGCCGGAACACTCTCCGGGACGTGCCTGCCACCGTGGGTGGAGGCGGGATCCGGCCTGCACCCGGTGGTCATGCCGGTCGCCACGGTCTGGCCATGGTGCTCGCCCGGGTGGCTCTCGTCCTGGCCCGTGTGAAGGCCCTGCCGAGGCGGACCGTCACCCCGGGTGCGCGGAGCCAGGCAGGTGCCTGAGGCGGAACCGGGCCGCCTCCGGGCTGCTGGTCACACCCGGCCACGGTGCTCCGCCGGGAGCTGGGCGAGGACGACGGCACCGGCCGCCAGCACCGTGCCCGCCAGGACCAGCATGCTGGTGCTGAGCGCGTCGGTGAAGGCAGTGATGACGGCCCGGTGCAGCGCTGGACCGACGGTCGGACTCTGCGCACCGGCCACCGTGGTCGGCGCGTGGGGGCCGCGCAACGCGTCCGGCAGCCGGGAGGTGAAGCCCGAGGTGATCAGGGTCCCGGTCAGGGCCACGCCGAGGGCGCTGCCCAGCTCTCTGGTCAGGCTCTGCAGCCCTGAACCGATACCCGCGCGGTTCGGCGGGAGAGCGGACATCAACGTCTCGGAGAGCAACGGCGTGGCGAGCCCGCACCCGGTGGCGGTCAGCCCCGCTCCGAGGGCGTACACCGCGTACGGAGTGTGCGTGGCGACGCGTGAGACGGTGCACAGTCCGCAGGCCAGCGTGAGCAGACCGAGGCCGACGACGGTCCGGCCGCTCAGTCGACGCCGGAGGAGGACCGCACCACGCGGGGCCAGCAGCAGGGCGGCAGCCATCGGGAGCAGCCTGACACCCGCGCCGAGAGCGGAGTAGCCCTTCACGTACTGGAGGTACTGGCCGTTGACGTAGAACAGGCCGAACATGCCGAGGAACACCGTCACCATCCCGAGGGCCCCGGCCCGCACGGCCGGGACGGCCAGCAGACGGGGGTCGAGGACCGGGCGTTCCTGGCGCAGTTCGCGCCTGCTCCAGAGCGCCAGCAGGACGGCCGCGGAGCCGAACGCGCCCAGCACCGTGGCGCTGCCCCAACCCTGCTCCGGCCCGGAAACGACACCGAACAGCAGCCCAAGGAAGCCGGTGGTCAGCAGCAGCGCGCTGAGCGGGGCGACCGGACGGGCGAGACGGGCCGAGGTGGGGGCCACTACGGCAGCCAGGACCAGCGCGACGAGGCCCAGCGGCGCCGCGTAGACGAAGAGGGAGCGCCAGGATCCGCTCTCGATCGCCGCGCCGCCTCCGACGTTGCCCAGTACGGCGGCCAGTCCGGTCATGGAGGCCCAGAGCGCGATCAGCCGGGACCGCTGTTCCTGCGCGGCGCCGGTGACCATGAGGGCCAGAGTGGTCGGCAGGACTGCTGCCGCGCCCACACCACTGAGCATCCTTCCGGCGATCAGCACGCCCACACCGGGTGCGGCTGCGGCGAGTGCGCAGCCCAGGGTGAACACGCCCAGGCCGGTGAGGAGCACCCCTTTGCGGCCCAGGCGGTCGGCCACCGCACCCGCCGGGACGACCAGGCAGGCGAAGACGGCCACATAGCCGTCCACCACCCAGAGCACCGCCGAGGCGGACGGATGCAGGGACCCGGCCGAGAGGGAAGGGATGGCGAGGTTGACGGCGGACACCATGCCGACCACCAGGGTGACGCACAGGCACATGACGACGACCGTCGCGCGTGCGCCTGCCGGGCGGCGGACGGCGGACCGGTCGGACCGGGACCGGGGCGGGCGGGGGCGTTTGCCGAGCGGACCGTCGACGACGGACGGGCGAGGGCACACGGAGAACTCCTTGTCGGCGGGCGCGCGGAAGCGCACCGGCAGCTCGGACCGGAGAAGACGGCAGATGAGAAAGCAGGCGCTCAGCCGGAACCGCGTCCGGCGCGGTCCAGGTCCGCCCGGAGGGTGAGCCGGTCTCCGCGAATGGACAGGAATTCCAGGTCGACGGGCCGGCCGTCCGAGAGCCGGCTGAGACGTTCCACCGCGAAGAGCGCCGTCCCCGCGGGGGCTGCGAGGATGCCGGCGGTGTGCGGATCGGCGTTCACGGCCTGGACCGTCACTTCCGCGGCGCCGAGCCGCTGTCCGGTGGACTGCTCGATCAGCGCGAAGACATCCTGGTTCTCCAGATCGAGGTCCAGCAACGGCAGGCCGATGTCCGTGGGGAGATAGGTCAGATCCAATGACAGCGGTACGCCGTCGAGCCGCCGCAGGCGTTCGAGACGGACCACCGCTTCGCCCTCGGGCACCGACAGCCGGCGGGCGACCTGCACGGGCGGTACGACGGGGCCACGCGCACGGACCTGGTTGTCCACGGTGCCGTGTGCGTGCAGCGTCTCGGCCAGCCCGGCGAGCCGCCCCAGCGGGTGGGCGTGCTTACGGTTGAGCAGGACGGTTCCCACACCACGCCGACGTTCGACGAGACCCTCGTCCCGAAGGATGAACAGCGCCTGGCGGACGGTGTTCCGGGACACGGCGAAGTCCGCCGCCAACAGGCGCTCGTCCGGCAGGAAGCCGGTCGGATAGAGACCGGACGCTGCCTGCTGGCGCAGCACATCAGCGACGTTGCGGGCCCGGTCGGCACGTCTGGCCGGGCTGCCGTCGGACGGGCCGGGGGAGTACCCCGTGCTCTGCACCACTCCTGACCTCCCGAGGGCCTTTCGTTCGGATCACGCCGGGCTCGCGGCGCCCGGCAGCGACGCTCACCACCGACCGCCCAAGCTACGTACCGAACATTGCGCCCTTGTTACGCCACCTGCTGTGACCTGCGGTGATGCTCGGACCTGGGGTGATGCGGGACGGGCTCTCCGATCCGCCACGCGGTCGGCCGTCCGGTGGGCCCCGGGTGGATCAGGGAATGCGCCGACGGACGAGCCGCGCCGCGGCCTCCCGGCCCGGACCGGGTGCGACACGAGGTGACGGGGCAGCGCCGGGGGTCGGTGCGAACGTCGGCGCGGCGTGGTCCAGTGAGATCCGGCCGGTACGGCCCGGGAACCGGGAAGCCGCCCAGGAGAACAAGGGAGAGATCCGTGACCGACGTCCTCAAGCAGATCAACGCCGTCCACCGGGAGATCCGGGACCGGCCGGTCACCGGCGGGGAGGGGCGCTCGCTCCTGCTCCGCCGGGCCTACGCTGCCTCGACCGAGGACGTCTGGAATGCGTGCACCGACCCCTCCAGGATCGCTCGCTGGCTGGCGCCGGTCTCGGGCGAGCTCCGTCCGGGCGGCACCTTTCAGCTCGAAGGAAACGCGGCCGGTGAGATCCTGCGCTGCGACGGGCCTCATCTGCTCAAGCTCACCTGGTCACTTGGGGAGAACAGGGCCACCGAGGTCGAGATCCGGCTCTCGGCGGACGCGGACGGCAATACCGTGCTGGAGCTGGAGCACGTTTCCCCCGCCGAGGTCGTCGACGAGCTGGTGCGGGCGTACGGACCCGTCGGCCCGGTCGGAATCGGAGCGGGCTGGGACCTCGCACTGCTGAGCCTGGACCTGTTCCTCCGGCGCGAGGGTGAGGGAAGGGGGGGAAGCGAGGGACGGGACATGGCGTCGTGGCGGACCACTCCCGAAGCGCGAGAGCTGTTCAGCCGGAGCAGCCACGCCTGGGGAGCCGCATCCCAGGCCTTCTGGGGCACCAGCGACGAAGACATCGCCACGGTCGTCGAGTTCGCGGTCCAGAATTTCGCGCCCGGCGGCCGGGAAGGCCGTACCGGCTGACAGCGGCGGTGTCCGGGGTCGACGGGGCAGCCGGAGAACGTGCGGTCGTGACGCCGGCCCCCGGGGGCGTCCGACGGGTCCGGCCGCCCGGAGCAGACCGGGACCGACCTGCTCGGGTCCCGCTGAACCCGCCCGTGCGATGCTGGGGCGTACCCGGATCATGGTCGGAGTCAGGAGAGTACGGCAGCGCGATGGCAGCAACACGGCGGACACGGACCAGTACCTGGGACCGCTTCGCGGCATCCGATCCCGGGCTTCTGCGACTGATGGCGGGGCTGCGGACGGTCGGTGCGATCGGGCTCGCGCTGCTCGTCCTGGCACTGTTCCACACCGCCGTCACCCAGCTGGTCGCCGGTGCCATGGCCGCGATGGTCTTCACCTTCGCCATCAGGGAGAAGGACGTACGCGGCCAGGCGATCACGCTCGGGTTCGCGCTGCCCGTCGCCCTCACGGCGATGTCCCTGGGGGCGCTCCTCAACAGCCGGGTCGTCGCCGGTGACGCGTTCTTCGTCCTGCTGATCTTCGGCGCCGTCTACTCGCGCCGGTTCGGCGACCGCGGTACCGCACTCGGCCTGATCGGCTTTCAGGTCTACTTCATCTCGCTCTTCGTGCACGCCACCGTCTCCGCCCTGCCGGGGCTCTATCTGACGCTGGCGATCGCCTTCGCATGCAGCGCGGTTGTCCGGTTCGCCGTCGTACCGGAGACTCCCGAGCGCACCCTGGGCCGGTTGCGGGAGGCATTCCGGGCCCGGTTCGCGCAGTTGGTGGCCACCCAGGCGGCGCTGCTGGACGCCACTCCCGAGCAGTTGGACAAGGTCCTCGACGATCTGCGCAAGGGCACCGCCCGGCTTCACGAGACGGCGCTGATGATCCAGGGCCAGCTGGAGTCGGGCACGCGTGACGCGGCCACGGCCGCGCTGGTGCAGCGCAGGATCGCGGACGCGGAGATCGCGGCGGAGCGGCTCGGCGTCCTGCTGCTCAACGCCCGCAGCGCGGAACGGGCCGACACCCTCACCCTGCATCTGCCGAACGCTCCGGTCCCGGCAGCGGCGAACCGCACGCGGGCCGAGGACGCCACGACCGCGACGCTGCGCCGGGACCTGAACACCCTGCATCTGGTGGTGTCGCGGCTGACGCCCGACCAGCGGGGCACCACGCTGGCACATCTGCGCAACAGGCTGCTCGGCTACCGGGACGAGGAGAACCTGCCGCCCGCCTCGCACGCCGTGCAGGACGTGTTCCGCGGAATCGGTGAGGCCGCCCGTTCCGTGCTGGGTCTGCGGCTCGCGCTGGACGGACCCCAGGACGAGTCGGACGACACACCGGAGACGACCCGTTCACGCGAGGAGTTCGAGGCCGAGGACGTGGCGATCGTCGGGTCCGAGGACACGGAGGAGGACCGCACCGGGCTGCAACGGCGCACCACCCGGGCCGCCTTCCAGGTCGCGGTCGGCTCGACCCTGGCCATCATCGGCGGTGAGTTCCTCTCCAGCCAGCGCTGGTACTGGGCGGTGCTCACCTGCTGGGTCGTCTTCCTCAACACCGCGTCCACGGGCGAGATCCTGGTCAAGGGCTACCGCAGGCTACTGGGCACGGTGCTGGGCGTGGTCGCCGGTGTCGCTCTTGCCGGTCTCGTCGGCAACCACACCTGGACCGCCTTCGCGCTGGTCCTGCTCTTCATCTTCGGGATGTTCTTCACCGCGCCGCTCTCGTACGCCCTGATGTCCTTCTTCGTCACGGCGATGCTGGGACTGCTCTACACCCTGCTCAACACCTACAGCCTCTCCGTGCTGGTGCTGCGGATCGAGGAGACGGCGCTGGGCGCCGCCTGCGGGATCATCGCCGCCGTGCTGGTGCTTCCGGTGCACACCGACCGCCGTACCGACGAGCACCTGGCCACGGTGCTCGCCCGGCTGCGGGACGTCGCGTCGGCCGCGGTGACCCAGCTCAGCGGCGGGCCCGCCGTGGATCTCCTCGACATGGCGCGCGACCTGGACACCGCACTGGACGATCTGCGCCGTTCCACCCAGCCGCTGATCCACCCGATCACCCCGCTGCGGGTGCGGCGGCAGACCGCCCGCTACCTGGTGGCGCTGCTGGAGACCAGCGCCTACCACGCCCGTTCACTGGCGGCGACGGCCGAACTGGTGCCGTACAGCAGGACCGTCGCAGCCGACCCCCGCCTGGCCCGGTCCGGCCGACGCATCGCGCACAACATCGATGTGATCGTCGCGCACGTGCGGGACGAAAGCGCCGACACCGGCGACGAGGTCGAGTCCGGTGCCAGCATCGCCGCGATGCTGGAGGGCAGCAACTCCGAGACGCTCCGGTCCGGGTCGGTCACCTACCGGGTACTGCGGCATCTCCAGCGCCTCGACGAGGGTGTGGTCGGCCTGGCGCGCACCCTCGACGTACCGGTCACCGGGCGCGAGGAGCGCAAGGCCGCGTAGGACCTGTCTGGTCACAGCGCGCAGCGGAACCCGCCGTGCCCCGTGGTGCTGTCGGGGGTGTTGGAGGTACGCGCGGCCACCCGGTAGCGGTTGCAGTAGGAGCTGTGGCAGAGGTGGGAGCCGCCGCGCAGGACACGGTTCGCACCGGTCGGCGGGCCCACCGGGTCGATACGGGTCTCCGTACGTTCGTCCCGGTGCCAGTCGGGGCTGAAGCGGTCGGCGCACCACTCCCACACATTGCCCGAAGTGTTGTACAGGCCGTAGCCGTTGGGGGAGAACGCCTTGACCGGGGCGGTCCCGAGGAAGCCGTCCTCACGGGTGTTGCGTACGGGGAAGTCGCCCTGCCAGATGTTGCAGCGGTGCCTGCCGCGCGGGGTCAGCTCGTCGCCCCACGGGAAGCGGGCCCGGACGAGCCCGCCGCGGGCCGCCTTCTCCCACTCGGCCTCGGTGGGCAGCCGCTTGCCCGCCCAGCGGGCGTAGGCGTTCGCGTCGTTCCAGGACATGTGCACCACCGGATGGTCCCGGCGGTCGCCCACCGAGGAACCGGGGCCCTCGGGTGCACGCCAGTACGCGCCGGTCACCGCCCGCCACCAGGGCGCGCCCGGGACGCCGCCCGGAAGCACCGCCCCGCGCGCGGACTGCGGTACGAAAGCCCCGAACACGTAGGACCAGCCGATGAGTTCGGCCTCGGTCCGGTATCCGGTCGCCTTGACGAAGGTGGCGAACCGGGCGTTCGTCACGCAGGCCGCGTCGATGTGGAAGGGGCCGACGGTCACCTCCCGTACCGGCCCCTCGCCGTCCGCGGGGAACGCGTCCTCGTCGTCACCCCCCATCAGGAAGGGGCCACCCGGCACGCTCACCATGCCGCGCAGCAGTTCGGCCGGCCGCCGGTCGGGGACGGCGAAGTCCGCCGGGGGAGCGGCCGGCGTCTCCGGTCCGGCGGGAGCCTCGGTGGCCGTCGCCCGCGCGGGCCCGCAGCACGCGTTCACTGTCCGGCGCCGGTGGTGAGCGCCCGGAGTGTGGGGCCGGATCCGCCGCCGGGAGCGCCGGAGTCCTGGTCCGCGCCCGGTCCGCCGGCTCCGGGGACCGGCCGGTCGAGCAGTTCCGCCAGGTCCTGGCCGGTGGTGTGCAGCAGCAGGGCGACACCCCCGAGCGCTGCCGCGTCCGCGCCCAGGGCGGAGCCGCAGACGGTGATCGTGCGAGGAGCGGACGGCAGGGACAGGGCCGCCAGTTGCTCCCGGATGGGGGTCAGTACCAGCTCGTCCAGGGCGGCGGGCTCGCCGTAGACCACGATGCACTCGGGGTCGACATGGGCGGCGAGTGCGGCCAGCACACGGCCCGCGGTGACAGCGGCCCCGCGCAGCACGTCAGCGCTGTCCGGCTGTCCGTCGGCGGCCAGCGCGATGAACTCGGCCGCGTCATGGGCCCTGACGCCGCGGTCGGCGCAGGCAGCCAGCAGTGCCGGAAGGCTGATGACACCCTCCAGACAGCCGCGGCCCCCGCAATGGCAGACCGGCCCCTGGGGATCGACGCTGGTGTGGCCGATCTCGCCCGCCGCGCCGTGGGCGCCGCGCACCAGCGTTCCGTTCACGACGAGTCCGCCGCCGACGCCTTCCGACCACGCCAGGAAAACGGTGTTGTCGTGGCCGCGGGCCGCGCCCCAGGTGACTTCGGCGAGCGCCGCCAGCCGTGAGTTGTTGTCGGTGAGGACCGGGACACCGAAGTGCTCGCCGAGCTCCGCCGCGACATGGGTGGCGAACGGCGTCATGGTGCGGGGGTCCCCGGAAGCCGGGTTCTGTACGAAGCCCGGCAGGCCGAGGCCGATGCCTTCGACCGGTGCGAGGCTGATGCCCTCGCGGCGTACCAGCTCCTCGACCGCCTCGACGGCCTGTGCGGCACGTTCGGCCGGGCCGCTGTCCGCCGGTACCGGGGCGCTGGACCTGCCGATCACCTGATGGGCGCAGTTCGCGACGATCACATGGATCCGGTTGCGCTGGAGATCGATGCCGATCAGCTCGGCGCCGCGTGCGTTCAGCGAGATCTCCAGGGCAGGCCTGCCCCGGCCGCGCGGCTGCTCGGATTCGGCGGCCGGCTGCTCCACGACCGCCTTGCGCTCCAGCAGGTCGGAGACGATCGCGAACAGGGTGGTACGGGAGAGCCCGATCCTCGCCTTCAGCTCGCCGCGGCTGAGCGCGCCGGAGCGGCGCAGTTCGCCGAGAACGGCGGCTTCATTGGCCCTGCGCAGGCGTTGCAAGGCGTCGGTGGGTTCGGTCATGGACGCATGGTCTGCCGGGCCCGCGGTTTATGTCAACCGCCCGGACGAATTCACACCGAATTAATTCCCGAGGGTTGACGTAAAAAACCGACGTCCATACAGTTCCCGGCACTTGCCTGAAATGGCACCGGCAGGCGCTCGGTGCGCGCACCGACGGACGCACCCAGCACGGCACTTGGCACACAGCACCAGGCACAACCCCACCGAAAGGGCGGCCAGTCCATGGCTCCGCGCAACGTCCTGTTCCTGATGACCGACCAACACCGGGTCGACACCCTGGGGTGTTACGGCAACCCCCTGGTGGAGACCCCGGCCCTGGACGCCCTGGCGGCGGAGGGAACCCGTTTCGACCGCTTCTACACGCCGACCGCGATCTGCACCCCGGCGCGTGCCTCGCTCGCCACCGGCCTGCACCCCTTCCGCCACGGACTGCTCAACAACCCCGAGCGCAACGGCGGCAGCAAGGACGAGCTGGACGACGACAACCCGATGCTGTGGAGCCAGTTGATGGACCACGGCTACCAGGTCGGCCACGCGGGCAAATGGCACATCGGCCGGGAGCGCGGCCCCGAGTTCTACGGCCTCGACGGTGAGCACCTGCCCGGTGCGCTGAACCCCGTACACCACCCCTCGTACGAGAAGTGGCTGGAGGACAACGGCTTCCCGCCCTTCGCCGTACGCGAACCCGTCTTCGGCGCCGCCGCCAACGGCACCGGCCGCGGCCACCTCATCGCAGGCCGCCTCCAGCAGCCCGCCGAGGCCACCATGGAAGCGTTCCTCACCGACCGCACCCTCGGCCTGCTGGACCGCTACGCCGCCGACTGGAAGGCGACCGGCAAGCCGTTCATGCTCTCCTGCCACTGGTACGGGCCGCATCTGCCCTACCTGATCCCCGACCAGTACTACGACATGTACGACCCGGCGGACGTCCCGCTCCCCGCGTCCATGGCGGAGACCTTCGCGGGCAAGCCCGAAGTGCAGCGCCAGTACAGCGCCTACTGGTCGTCCGACGGCTTCGACGCGGCTGCCTGGCGCAAGCTCATCGCCGTGTACTGGGGCTATGTCACCATGATCGACCAGCAGGTCGGCAGGCTCCTCGAAGCGCTCAAGGCGCATGGCCTGTGGGACGAGACGGCCGTCTTCTTCACCGCTGACCACGGCGAGTTCACCGGCGCCCACCGGCTCAACGACAAGGGCCCGGCGATGTACGAGGACATCTACCGGATCCCCGCCCTCGCCCGGGTGCCGGGCGCACCCGCCCAGGTCCGCGACGACTTCGCCAACCTCATCGATCTGAACCCGACCATCCTCGAACTGGCCGGAGCACCTGTCCCCGAACTGTGCGACGGGGAAAGCCTGTTGCCCCTGCTGCACGGTGAACCGGCCGGGGACGGCCGGGACGAGATCTTCGCCGAGTTCCACGGCCATCACTTCCCGTACTCCCAGCGCATGATCCGCGACCGGCGCCACAAGCTGGTCCACAACCCGGAGAGCACGCACGAGCTGTACGACCTGCGGACCGACCCGCACGAACTGCACAACGTGTACGAGGCGCCCGCCTACGCGGAGATCCGGCGCGACCTCACCGTCCGGCTCTACCGGGAGCTCCTGCGCCGTGGCGACCCGGCATACACCTGGATGAGCTACATGGCCGACATCGGCGGCGACCGCGCGCCGGACGTCGACGGGGTCGCGGAGGAAGTGGCATGAAGGACGAATTGCTGTCCGGACCCGCCGCGTCCGACCGCACGGCCACGGACACCGGGCCTGCCGACCGGCGCACGGAGAACACGGGCGCCGTGAGCACGGACCCCGCGACCGCGAAGAGGCAGAACGCGCAGAAGAACGCGCAGAAGAAGAAAGCGCAGAAGAAGGCGGGCGGCACCGGCCGCCTCACGGCCGTACTGCTCGGCTTCGCCTCCGCCGCGCTGGGACTGCTCACCTGGGTCGTCCTCGCCAACAGCGGCATCGACGGTTTTCCCGGGCCCGTCTCCGTGGCCCGCCGCGCCGGGCAGCTCATCGCCGACGGAACCCTGTTCTCCGACGCGGGCGCCAGCCTTGAGCGGGTCCTCATCGGCTACGTCCTCGGTGTCGTCCTCGCGATCCCCGTCGGTTTCCTGATGGGCTGGTACCCGGTCGTCCGCAGGCTCATCGAGCCCTGGCTCCAGTTCTTCCGGATGGTGCCGCCGCTCGCGATCATCCCGCTGGCCATCGTCCTGATGGGCATCGACGAGACCCCGAAGATCTTCGTGATCTTCCTGGCGTCGTTCCTCTCCTCCGTCGTCTCCACCTTCCAGGGCGTCGTCGCCGTCGACGTCACCCTCGTCAACGCCGCACGGGTACTCGGTGCCCGCGACCCGCAGGTCTTCATCGGCGTCGTCGTCCCCGCTTCGACCCCGTTCATCCTGGTCGGCATGCGGATCGGGCTCGGGGCCTCCTGGGCGACCGTGGTCGCCGCCGAACTCATCGCGGCCCAGGACGGACTGGGCCACCGGATGCAGCAGGCGCAGCTCTACTACGACCTGCCCACCATTTTCGTCCAGGTGATCGCCATCGGAGCGATCGGACTCGTCATGGACCGGCTGCTGCTCCTCGCCGAGCGCCGGCTGACCCACTGGCAGGAGCGGAGGTAGTCATGCCCACCATCAACTTCTCCGACGTCACACGGGACTTCCCGGTGAAGGACGGCGACTTCCTGGCCCTGGACCGGGTCAGCCTCGACATCGAGGACGGCGAGTTCGTCACCGTCGTCGGCCCGTCCGGCTGCGGCAAGTCCACCCTGATGAACATCGCGGCCGGGCTCCTCGACGCCTCCGACGGCGAAGTCACCGTCGACGGCGTCCCCGTCCACGGCCCCGCCCCCGAACGCGGTGTCATCTTCCAGCAGTACGCGCTCTTCCCCTGGATGACCGTGACCGGCAACGTCGAGTACGGCCTGAAGGTGGCCGGGGTGAAAAAGGCCGAACGCAGGCGCCGGGCCCGCGAGGTCATCGAACTCGTCGGGCTCACCGACTTCGCCGACGCCCTGCCCAAAACGCTCTCCGGCGGCATGAAACAGCGCTGCGCCATCGCCCGCGCCTACGCGGTCGACCCGAAGATCCTCCTCATGGACGAGCCCTTCGGCGCCCTCGACTCCCTGACCCGCGTCCGGATGCAGGAATCCCTGCTGGACACCTGGAGCCGGGACCGGCGCACCGTCATGTTCATCACCCACGACGTCGACGAGGCGGTCTTCCTCGGCAACCGCGTCGTCGTCATGGCCGCCCGCCCCGGCCGCATCCACACCGTCATCCCCGTCTCGCTGCCCTATCCCCGTACCGAGGAGCAGCGCCTGTCACCCGAATTCGCCGAACTGCGCGCCCAGGTGTGGCACGCCGTCCACCACCAGCCAGCTCCCCTCGAAGGAAGCACGTCGTGAAAACAGAACGCGCCATCGGCCGCCGCTCCATGGGTCTGCTCCTCGCCCTGCTGCTCGTCCCCGCGGCCACCAGCTGCTCCAGCGGATCCTCCGCCGCCTCGGACGGTGGCAAGAAGAAGGTGACTTTCGGCTACATCGCCGACTACAGCGGCTCCGCGGCGCTCGCGGTCGCCCAGAAGCAGGGCCTGTGGAAGAAGGCGGGAATCACCCCCGAACTGAAGGTCTTCACCAACGGTCCGCTCCAGGTACAGGCTCTCGGATCGGGCAGCCTGGACTTCGGCTACCTCGGTCCCGGCGCCCTGTGGCTGCCCGCGTCCGGCCGCGCGTCGATCATCTCGGTCAACATGCTGGGTCTCGCCGACCGCGTCATCGCCCAGCCGGGTTCAGGCATCGAGAAGCCCGCCGACCTCAAGGGCAAGAAGATCGCCGTGGCCGAGGGCACATCGGGCGACATGATCCTCAATCTGGCGCTCCGCGACGCCGGGCTGAAGGAGAGCGACGTCAAGAAGGTCACCATGGACGCCTCCACCGTCGTCACGGCCTTCTCGTCCGGGAAGGTCGACGCCGCCGCCACCTGGTACCCGCTCATCGACACCATGAAGAAGAAGGTCCCCGGTCTGAAGGAGATCAGCCGGACCCAGGACTACTACCCGAAGACGACCTTCCCGAATGTCTTCGTCACCCAGCCCAAGCTCGCCTCGGGCAACCCGGAACTCGTCAAGAAGGTGACCGGGGTCCTCAAGCAGGCCGACGACTGGATCGCCGCGCACCCGCAGGAGTCGGAGACCGTGGCAGCCGAGTTCCTCAAGCTGCCCGCCGGACAGCTGAAGGGCTCCACCGACTACGTGAAGATCCTTCCCTCCGCGGAGCTGACGAAGCTCAGCAAGGACGGCACGGTCGGCGGCTGGTTCGACCATCTCTCGGACCTCTTCGTCCAGATGAAGAAGCTGCCCGAGGCAGGCAAGGCCAAGGACTACTACCTCAGTGACCTGTATGCATCGGCCGGAAAGGCGGACCACACATGAGCACCAGCAGAGGTACGGACCCCGGGGCACCCCGGAACCAGGGGGACCGGGTGAACGGCACGAGTGAGGTGAGACGGCGAGGGTTCCTGGTGGGAGCCGCCGGGCTCGCGGGCGCGACGGTACTGCCGCTGTCCGCGGCTGCCCCCGCGACGGCTGCCACCGCCACCACGGCTCCCGCAGGCGCCGCCCGCACCCTGCCGGTGGCCTCGGGAGGACGCCCCGCGGCCACCGTTCTGTGGTGGGGCGGCGACAGCGCCCGGTTCGCCGCCACCGAACTCCGCGACTATGTACAGCGGATCACTGGAGCCACGCTGCCGCTGCGCGCCGCCGCTGGCAGCACCGAAGGCGCGGTGCCCGCGGGTGTCACCGGCCTGGTCGTGCTGCGCGCGGGCACCGGTACCGGGAACACCGTGTCCGGGAACCGGCTCACCGAAGCCGGCCAGGAACTCTCCGGCGCGCCCGAGGACACCTTCACCCTGCTCGGCGACGACCAGGACATCCTGCTGACCGGCCTCGGCGACCGGGCCCCGCTCTACGCGGTGTACGCCCTGCTCGAACGGCTGGGCGTCCGCTTCTTCGCCCCCGCCTTCCCCGCGTACGAAGGCCACAGCGAGCACGTTCCCCGGGTCCGCACCCTCGCGCTGCCCGCCGTGCACCTCACCGACCGGCCCGACTGGGAATTCCGCCGTCAGTACGCCGAGGAGGGCTTCAGCCACACCGCGCAGAGCCTGCCCCCGCTGCTCGACTGGATGGCCAAGAACCGGCTCAACACCTTCGTCTACCCGACGAACTACCTGGGCCTCGGCGTCACCACGTACGACGGCGTACGGACCGTGCTCGCCCGCGAGGCCGCCAAGCGCGGCATCAGGATCGAGACCGGCGGCCACGGCTACGACAGCTTCCTGCCCCCGGCGGACTACCCGCAGTTCTACGCATCCGGCGGGCCGCTCTTCGACATCTACAACCCCGAGGCCCTGGACGCCTACATAGCCAAGGTGGTCGCGTTCCTGCGGGCCCGTCCGGAGATCACGGTCTTCGACTGCTGGCCGCCCGACGTCCCCAAGTTCCAGAAGGCGATCCTCGACCGGTACGGCAAGGCCGCGAACGCCGAGTCGGTGGTCGTCAACAAGCTCGCCCAGGTGCTCCGCGACGAGCTGCCCGGTGTCCGTGTGGAGCGCATCGCCTACAACTCCACCATCCAGCCGCCCGACCCCGACTACGCGTGCGACCCCCAGGTCGTCGTCGACTTCGCGCCGTACGGCCGCAATTACGACGGATCCCTCGGCGATCCGGCCGTGAGTGCCAACACCGGGCTGGCCAAGGCCCTGGGGGCCTGGCGCACCAGCTTCCGCGGCTCCCTCGTGATGTACGAGTACTACCGCCGCTACCGCTGGCGCAGCCAGCCGGTACGGCCCGTCGACACCATCGCGGCCGATGTCGCCTTCGAGTCGCAGCTCGGTGTCAACGGCATCGGCATGTACAGCGAACCGGGCGACTGGATCACGTACGAGCACGTCCAGAGCCTGGTCGCCGCACTGGCCTGGGACAACAGCCTGGAAGCCGACGCCTACCGGGACGGTTACCTCCAGGCGCGCTTCGGCGCCTCGGCCGCGGGATCCATGGGGGAGTACTACGACCTCACCCGCTTCGACCCCGACACCCACACGGTCACCAAGCTGCACGACAACTACAGCCAGGCCTCCGCCGCGCTGAAGACGGCAGCCGCACAGGCCGGGGACGACTCCGCGCGAACAGTGATCGACCGGCTGCGCAGAGGGATCGAGGTCAACCTCGCCGACATGAGCATCGGGCTGCAGCCGGCCGGCAGCCCCGAACTGGCCGCGGCCCGTGCGGCCTACCGGACCCAGCTGATGAGCAACCGGTTCAACGGCGTCGCCCTGCCGAACACCCAGGCCTGGTGGCGCGGGCACAGCGAGGACGACGCGGTGCCGTACAGCGACACGACGGTCCGGCAGGAAGCCGTGGACAACTACTCCTGTCCGGCAGCCGGGTTCGGCGATCCCGGTGAGCTGACACTGGCGCGCGGTGGAGCCGGGGTGGCACTGACGGTCGTGGCGCAGGACGTGGACTTCACCGGGCACACCGTGCACTGGACCGCGTCCGGCCCGGACGGCATCACGCTGACCCCGGCCCGTGGCAGCCTGCGGGTCCGCGGTACCAGGAGCGCCTCGCACCGGGTGGACGCCCGCGCCGATGCGTCCGCCGCGGCCGGCGACCACCGGATCACGCTGGAGTTCCGGCTGGTCGACGGCACCCGGCTGACACCCGCGTACGTGGATCTCACCGTGGAGTGACCGTGGAGTGACAACACAGCACCGCCCCGCACCACATGACACGCACGGCAGGGTGACACCGGTCCGGTCGCGACGGAAGCGGATCCGTCGCGACCGGACCGTTCGTGACCGCTCAGCGGGGGAGTGTCAGTGGTGGCTGGGATGCTGTCGGACATGGATGAACGGACCTGGCGCCGGGTGTACGGCGCCGACCACGACGACCCGGATCCGGGCCCGCGGCCGGGCCGCGTCTACCGGGAGCTGGTGGGCGGACCGCTCGACGGTCTGCTGCTGGACGTGACCGGGTGGCCCGGACCGCGGCTGGCGGAGGCCGCCGCGCTGGCCACCGAGATCGGCTCCCACGGCCCCGGCGGGCACGCACTGTACGGCCCGCGTACAGCCGGCTCGCTGCTGTGGGACTGGGAGGGCGACACCCCCTGACGGGGGGAAACCGCCCTCCTGGGCGGGCCGTTGCGGCGCAGCAGCAGCCGTACGGGCCGGTGACCCTGGAAGGGATCACCGGCCCGCACACCGCACCGCGTCGTCCGTCAGCCGAGGCCGACGGCGAACACATGCAGCTCCGGGTTCTTCGGCAGGGTCACGCTCTTGATGTGCTTCCCCCCGGGCACCTGGAAGGGCGTGGTGGCGAAGACGCTCACCGCACCACCGGTGCCACCCGACTGGTTCCGCCGGGCGGCCCGCGCCACCAGGGTGTTCCCGAGGACCGGGTCCGTGCCGCCGCCCGGCAGGGACCAGTCACCGAACGACAGATCCGCCTTTCCGGTCGTGCCGTCCGTGAAGGTCACCGTCGCGCTGTCCTGGTGATCCCCGTTGGTGGCCGACCCCACGAACAACAACCGCCGGGCGTCCTCGGCGTCCAGAGCCAGCGTCTGGCCGCCCGCGACCAGATTGTCGGGACGCCCCTGCGGGGCCGCGGGCCATACGAACGACGTGCCCGACGCCTCCACCCGCGCTCCTCCCTTCAGGCCGGCCGCGGCCAGAGCCTGCCGGGAGTAGGTGTTCCCGGCACGGTCGTAGTCGCCCTGCCCGTGGTCGGCGTCGTCGGACAGGCCCGTGTTGTCGTAGGCGGCGGCCAGGCTGCCGTGCGCGGCGACCAGAACGATCGCGGAGAGCCGCACGGAGTCGCCCGGCGCGGCTCCGCTCACGGTGAGCGGGACCTCGTAGTAGCCGTCGGCCGTTCCGGAACCGGCCTCGACCGTCAGCTCGACGCTTCCCGAACCCGTCGCGGAGTCGAGCGCGAGCCGCTTCCTGCCCGCGGACACGGACAGCCCCTTCGGCGCGGTCGCCTTCACCGTCAGGTCGCGGTCCCGCCCGGCGAGCCGCTGCGCGTCGACCGTGACCTTCACCCCGGCACCGCCCGGTGCGGCGGTGACCTGGTTGGGCGTCGCATTCGCCAGGAAGGAACGCTCACCCGTGCGGTACGACGGCGGAGCCGCCGCGGGAGAGGTCGCCCAGTGCGTGTCGGGGCTGTCGGACAGGGCGAAGTCCAGCTGCCCGCCCTTCGTGACCGCGGACTTCGGCAGGTAGGTGCGTTCGTAGGAGCGGCCGTCGAGCTTCAGCTCGTGGACGTACGGAGTGCCCGTCGAAGCCTTCGGGGCCCGGATGTCCAGGTCGTGGCCCTTGCCCGGCAGGTCGAGCACGGCGCGCTCGAACAGCGGGCTGTGCACGGCCAGATCGGATGTGCCGGGGGTCGAGGGATAGACACCGAGGGCGGCCCAGACGTACCAGGAGGACTGGGCACCCAGATCGTCGTTGCCGGGCTCGCCGTCCGGGGTGGGACTGAAGAGCGTGGTGGCGACGTCCCGTACCGCCTTCTGCGTCTTCCACGGCTGACCGAGGTAGTCGTACACCCACGGCACCCCGAAGTCGATCTCGTTACCGGCCCACATGTAGGGCTCGTTGGGACCGGCGTTGAGCTGGCCGAAGAAGGTGTCGAGCCGCTGGGACGCGGCGGCACGGCCGCCCATGGCGGTGATCAGCCCCGCGGTGTTCTGCGGGACCAGCCAGTTGTACTGGGCGGCGTTGCCCTCGTCGAAGCCGTCCTGGCCGAACTTGCCCTCCGGCGGCGGCTGGAACCCCGGACCGTCGGGGAAGCGGCCGTCCTCACCGCGCGGCTGGAGATAGTCCGTGGCCGGATTGAGGATGTTCTGCCAGTTCTGGCTGCGGAGCGTGAAGGTACGTGCGGTGCTGTGGTCCCCGGCGGCGGTCGCGAGCCGGGCGATGGCGAAGTCGTCGATCGCCCACTCCAGCGTGACCGAGGCGCCGACGCGCTGGTGGTCACCGCGTGAGGCGTCGTTGTTGGGCGCGTAGCCGCGCTCGACGTAGTTGGCGATGTCGGGCCGCTCCTTGTACGCGCCCGGCGTGGAGTCAACCGTGGTGGCGCCCTTGACCAGGTACTTCAGGGCGGTCTTGAGGTCGAAGTCCCGGGCGCCGTAGGCGTACAGGTTGGCGATGAGAGCGACGGAGTTGTCGCCGGTCATCTGCCCCGTGTACCCGTTGGCGAAAGGCCAGCGAGGCCACCACCCGCCCTGCACCGCGTCGTTGACCAGCGACTGGGCCATGTCGCTCGCCTCCTTCGGCCACAGCATGGCCTGCAGCGGCGCGAGCGAGCGGTAGGTGTCCCAGTCCGAGAAGTTGGCGTACTGCGTACGCCCCTCGGGCAGTGTGCGGACCTTGTTGTCGAACCCGATGTAGCGCCCGTCCGTGTCGTTGAACGTGTTCGGATGCATCAGCGAGTGGTACAGCGCGGTGTAGAACGTCTTCAGCTGGTCGGTGTCCCTGCCCGCGACCCGGGCCTTGCGCAGCGCCGCCGTCCACTGGTCCCGGGTCTGCTGGTGCAGCTTGTCGAGGCTCCAACCCGGCACCTCGGAGGCCATGTTGGCCCTGGCTCCGTCCACGGAGACGTACGACATGGCGATCTTGGCGCGCACGGTGCGCGTCCCGGCGGTGTCGAACGTCAGATACGCGCCTGCCTTGGGCGCGTCCACCGCGTCGCTGCCCTTCGACACGGACTTGCCGTCCCAGGTGCCGTGTGCGGTGAAGGGGCGGTCGAAGGTGATCGCGTAGTGAACCGTGTACTCGTTCCCCTTGCCGCAGAAGTTCCCCGTGGTCGCGGACCCGGTGACCTGCCGGTCGCCTACCACGTGCATATCGGCGTGCTTGTCCCCCGCGAGGCTGGCGCCGCCCTTGACCAGGACCTGTGCCGCGTCCCCGCCCTCGGGAAAGGTGAACGCGGCCAGCCCGGTGCGGGTCGTGGCGGTCAGCTCGGCGCGCACCTTCGAGTCGTCGAGGGTGACCGCGTAGTAGCCGGGCTCCGCCTTCTCGCCGGTGTGCGAGAAGTGCTCGGTCCGGTCCCACGGAGCGGCACCGACATCGCCGGTCACCGGGAGGATCGGTACGTCACCGAACGCGGTGCAGCCGACCGAGGCGTGATCGATGCTGAAGCCCCGGATGGAGTCGCTGTGGTACTGGTACCCGGCGTACGAACCGGCCGTGTCGGGCGAGAACTGCATCATCCCGAAAGGGGCTGCGGGGCCGGGGAAGTTGTTGATCTCGCCGACGGTCGAGCCGCCGCTTCCGGTACCGATGAGCGGGTCGACGTAGTCGGACGGGTCGTCCACGAGGCGCGCACCGGCCTGCGTTCCGTGTGACAACGTTGTCAGAGCAAATGAAGCCGGTGTCGCCGTTCCGGCGAACAACAGCGCCGCGACTGCGGCGACTGCGCCACGAGTCTTCCAACGTCTCACGTGTGCCTCCTGCTGAGGGTCGAGGGTCGAGCCCACCACACACTCAGGTACCGGCCCCGCCCGGTCAAGAGGGCGTACGGAGAAACAAGATCGCGCCCCGGGGTCCGGTCCGGAGGTTCTGCCCGGAGCGGAAGCCGGATGGAGCGGCTCGGCCGGGGGCAGTTGAGGGAAGACCGGCCGCAGCAGCCGGCCGGTCGGGCCCTGGGGAGGACCAGGGCGGTGGCGACGGCGGAACGGGCGGGCGAATGACATCGACGGCGGCTTACGACGAGATCGCGGACTGGTACGAACAGGAGTTTCTCGGCGGCCGGGACGCCGAGAACTCCGACGGCAATCCCCGCGCCCTCGGCGGATTGCTCGGTCAGCTCCTCGGCGCGGGAACCGGGACCTGCCTGGAGATCGGCTGCGGTACCGGCATCCACGCCGACCGGGTGCGCCGCCTCGGCCGCACGCCGGTCGGTGTGGACATATCCGGCGGGATGCTGCGGCACGCCCGTGACCGTATGGCGGTCGTGCGGGGCGACGCCGCGTGTCTCCCCGTCCGCGACGCCTCCGTTCCGGCGGTCCTCGCGGTCATGGTGCACACGGACATGCCCAGTTATCCGGACGTGCTCCGCGAGGCTGCCAGAGTGCTGCGCCCCGGCGGCGTGTTCGTGCACATCGGCGTTCACCCGTGCTTCTGCGGAGGGTTCGTCGACCGCGGTGACCCCGACGCCGTGGTGGTCCGGCCCGGCTATCTCGACGGGCGGCGGACGAAGGAGTCCTGGACGGACCGTGGGATACGGGACAAGGTCGGGGCCGGACACCTTTCGCTGCCCGGTCTGCTGAACGCGTTCCTGGACGCCGGGCTGATACTCGAAGGCTTCGCCGAGCACGGCGCTCCCACTCCCGTGGTCATGGGCGTCACGGCACGCAAACCGGAATGACCCGCGACGGCGTCCGGGGCGGCGCACGCTCCGGGCGGGGGCGTGTGTCAGCTGGGGTCCGGCCCCGCCCAGGAGCAGCGCAGGGCGGCGGTGACGAACCCCGGGCCGAAGGCCAGAGCGACACCGGATTCACCGGCGGAGGGCGGCGTGCCGTGCAGCTTGTCCAGGATGGCCAGCACGCTGACGCCGCCCAGGCTTCCCGTCTCGGCCAGTACGGCACGGGAATGCCGGGTGTGTTCCTCGCCGAGTCCCAGGCTCTTGGCCACATCGGTGATGATGCCGGGGCTTCCCGGGTGGATGACGGCCCAGTCGGGAACCTTGTGGTCCAGCCAGTCAAGAACGTACGGCATCGACTCCGCTGCCCCCTTCTGTCCCGCCTTGGTGCTGTCGAAGTGGAGCCCGCTGGTGTCCAGGCTTCCGCTGTAGAAGTCCTCCGTGTGGTGCAGGAGCAGTTCGAAGGTGTGCGCGGCCACCGGGTCCTCGATGCGCAGGCCGGGCTCGGGCGGCGGCTCCGTGGAGACGACGCAGGCACCGGCCGAGTCCCCGAAGAGTGCCTTGTAGATCATGCTCTGGATGTTCGTGTCGCGGTGGTTGTAGACGGAGCTGATGACTTCCGAGACCACGACCAGGACCTTGGAACCCGGCCGGGCGGCGGCGAACTCCGCGGCACGTACCAGCGCCTGGATGCCGCCTGCGCAGGCGAGCGTGGTCATCGCGATGCGCCGGGCCCGGACCGGGAGTCCCAGAGCATTGGCGAGTTGAACGTCGAGACCGGGTATGCCCCAGGTCGTGGAGTGCGAGGTGACGATCGCGTCGATCTCCGACGGCTGGACGGCCGCGCGCTCCAGGGCCCCGCGCGCGGCTTCCTCGCCCATCCGGACGGCGTGCCCGAAACCTGACCGGACCCGTTCCGTGATGTCGGCGTCCCCCGCGATGGCCGGGGAATCCAGGGGGGCCACGAAATGGCGGTTGTCCACCTGGAGATTGCCGATCACCCGCTCGTACACTTTCAGCCGCGGATCGTCCGGATGATGGCGTGCGATGTCATCGATGATCGCACGCGTGTCCACCCTGAATCGAGGCAGGGCGATCGCAGGACGGCTGACGTAGACGGGCATTGGGCAGCTCCCACACATGTATTCGAGATTCCGTGCCAACAACGTACGTCAGTACGACCGTTCGTTCATGGGAGTTGCTGCGGCCGGTCGTGCTTCCGGCTACGCCCGAAGGGGAACCGTCTGCCGTGGTCAGGCCCGGGATGCGCTTCCTTCGCGGTCGGTCCCGCCGTCGTGAATCACCTGCTGGTCCGTCAATTCTCCTTTCCAGAAAGGCGATCGGGCATAGGCGGACCGGTCGGCCCGTAGATCGGGGTCTCTGCGGTGTTCGCTCGGCGGGCCCGGCCGAAAGGCCAGCAGAATGAGCCTGGCCCCCGTCGAACTCACCGGTTCCGCCGCGCAGACACTCACCATGCCCTCGCCCAACTGGGGATGACGCAAGGGGCGTTGCGCCCCATCGGGGAACGGCAGGGCCAGAAATGGGATGTCCGCGTAGAGAGGGCCGGCCACCGGGTCGCGCTGCACGTACTCCTCGATCCGGGCGAGATCCTTGTTGTCCGGCCTCTCCTGGGCGGCCCGGCGCAACTGGCCCAGCACGAAGGGCGCCCAACTGCGTTCCCAGTCCAGCAGCAGGGTATGGCGCTCCGGATGCGCGGCCATGAACAGCAGGGCGTTCTCCGGCGGGACGGCCCCGGGGAAGAGATCCCGGTACTCCTGATTGCACGTGATGAGATTCCAGGCCGAGTCGACCAGGTAGGCGATCACCCCGTGAATCAGCTCCACGGCCCCCCAGGCTCCGGGGACCTCCATTCCGGAGGTGTTGTGCAGGGGCGCGGGCACTTCACGGCGCGTCAGCCAGTACAGCGCCGTCCATTCCTGCTCCGTCATCCTCAACAGCCTCGCCAGACTCGCGAGATAGGCCGGATTGGGCCGGTGCTCGGGTCCGTTGATCAGCCGTCCGTAGGTGCCCCGGGCCCGCTGGGTCAGGGTGTCGATCTGTTCCTGGCTGAGCCCGTTCACCGGGCGGCCCGCTCCGCTGCGCTCGGCGTATCCCACCGTCTCGGGCGCGATGGCGGCCCGACGGCTCTCCAGCAAGGATCTCAACGCAGCCGCATCTTGGGCGGAGAGCGTCACATTTCCCCCGTAACTGCCCGCTGAGTAGCGGGCCTGCAATTATCAGCAGGTCTTTTGCGTGGAAAGACTAGGCGACGGCCGCAAGACTCTGCCGTGTCGTAGGTGAACAGTGCAGAGTGTCTGCTGCAGTCGCGAAAGGTAGGAGACTTGCAATGCCATCCCACCGGTCCGTGCTCATCGTTGATGGTCACAGCGAGGTAAGCCTGGGGATCACGAAGGCGCTGCAAGAGTGCGGTGACAGGGTCGCCGTGACGTACTCCGGCCCGGATGCGCCCGTGGGCCCCGATCTGTCCGTGCCGTGCGACGTGACGGACGAATCCCAGATCGACGGCGCGCTGGCACTTGTCGAACAGTGTCACGGCCCGGTCGACATCATTATCGCGTCCATCGACCTGTCCTGCGATCTGATGCTCAGGGATGACCGGTTCGTCTCGGTCGCCGACAACGGGATCATCGGTACCTTCCGTCTGATCCGCAGGGCCATGCCGGGCCTGCGGGCGAGTGGACAGGGGCGGATCATCTTTCTCCGCGCCTCCGGCCAGGACGGCCTTTCCGCAAGGCAGTTCGGCAGCACCTCCGAGGCGGCGCTCCGGGGCTTCGTCAGCCAGATGTCCCGGGACGAGGCACTTCACGGCATCACCTGCAATGTCGTCACCCTGAATTCGCCGCTGGGCCGTCGCGTGTCCGCACGCAGCGCCGCCCGTACGGCGTCGGCCTGGCATCCGTCCGTCGATTCCGCGCTGCTGGCAGCGGCGGCCAAGAACGTCAAGCTGCTGGCGTCGCCTGATGCCGACGGAGTTAATGGCGAATACATCGGGGTGGAAAGCCGTTTGCTCATGGTCTCCTGACGTCCTGCCCAGCGCTGTGCCGACTGTTGAGCGGCATCGGCGTTCCGGCCCGGCTCTCTGCCGAGGCGCGGGCAGAAAGCACAGCGGCGCCACCGTGTTCAGGTCACGGTGGCGCCGCTGTGTGAGGTGAGCGCCTGGGCGATCCGGTGTGACGGGGGGAATCGCCTCAGGCGCTCCGGGGGGTGGCTGTTCGTAGGGTGTCGGACGAGATGTGCTCGTGATCGTCGGGCTGCAGGTTCACAAAGATCATTCCGTAGCGGATGACACACCTGACGGGCTGTGGCGCGCCACGTGGCCGTCGCACGCACCGAAATGCCTCCAGCTCACCGTCGACAGCATTGCGGCTGACTACGACGGGCTCACCAAAGACAGTCACCATCAGCGAATCGCCGGGCTCCGGCAATGCGCTGAGCAAGTCGATGAGATGCCATCCAGACCTGTGCGCCACGGCCATCTCGCGCCGGAACCGCCGGTCATCCGGTGGGGTTGTCATGGCGCGACGTTATGGGCGCGGATGTGCCGTTGTCGAGATCCTCACGGTCCTGAGCAAGCAGAACGAATGTTTTGAGACACAGCTTGGGCAAAATTCGACGGTACGGACCGGGTGTTTCACGGCGGATGGACCGATATCGAAAAAGTCCTAGTGAAACCAGCTTTTCTTCACGATCGAGAACGCGCCACGATGCCGATCAGCCGGTCGCGTCCCGTTTCTCCGGTGACTCGTCGCCCCCGGGCGGCAGTGGTGAACCGTGAACCGCTCCGGTCCATCGGGTGCCCGTCCCGCACAGGTGATTCCTCGACCCGGTCCGAGCTGCGGAAACGCAAAATTGTCCGGTCGATCACCCAGTGTCCGCCAGAGGTCCACTCGAAAAGCACTGCTGCTCTGAATGATCGGGAGTGCTCGGAACTCCCTTGTCAACAGCAGAAAGTTGCATACACATGGCCACGTTTGATCGTCGGCGCTTCCTCCAGGCAGGCGGCGCGACAGCCGCATCTGCCGCCGCCCTCTCCATGTTCCCGCCGGCGATCGGCAAGGCCATGGCCCTGCCCGCGCTCTCCCGCAGCCGGTCGCTCAAGGACGTCCAGCACGTGGTGATCCTCATGCAGGAGAACCGTTCCTTCGACCACTACTTCGGTGGCCTCCGCGGGGTACGGGGCTTCGGCGACCCGCGTCCGGCACTGCTGCCCGACGGCAAACCGGTCTGGCACCAGCCGGCCGCCGCGACGCACACCGGACGGTACAACTCCCGCGGCCTGCCGGACAGCGCGACCGAGGTGCTGCCGTGGTACATCGACCCCAAGAACACCTCCGAGTACCTGGCGGGCACCGACCACGGCTGGAGCAGCGGCCACCTGGCCTGGAACCAGGGGCGCCACGACCAGTGGGTGAACCAGAAGCAGGACGCCCTCACGATGGGCTACCTCAAGCGCCAGGACCTGCTCTACCACTACGCCCTGGCCGAGGCGTTCACCATCTGCGACTCCTATTTCTGCTCGGTGCACGCCGACACGGCGCCCAATCGGATCCATCTGTGGACCGGCACCAGCGACCCGCGCAATGTGTACGGACGGCGGCCCAACGGCCCCGGTCTGAGCGAGCGCAACAACACCAACGGGTACACCTGGACCACGTATCCGGAACGGCTGGAGGCCGCGAAGGTCAGCTGGAAGCTGTACCAGGGGGGCACCGGTGAACCGGGCAGCCCCACGGACAACTACACCGACAACTCCCTGATGTTCTTCGAGAAGTACCAGGTGGCCGAGGGGGCGAGCGGGCCGCTCGTGGAGAAGGGTGCTTCGGACCACACCCTCAAGGAGTTCCGCGCCGACGTCGAACACGGCACGCTCCCGCAGGTCTCCTGGATCGTCCCGCCGTACAAGTACTCCGAGCACCCGTCCGCATCGCCGACCGACGGGGCCACGTACATCAACCTGGTGCTGGAGGCGCTCACCTCCAACCCCGAGGTCTGGGGCCGTACCGTCTTCATCGTCAACTACGACGAGAACGACGGCCTCTTCGACCATGTCGTACCGCCCATGCCGCCGGTCACCAGCGGGCCCGACGCCCAGGGCATGGTCTCCCGCGATCTGGTGAGGAGCCTCGGCGACGAGATCCTCGACCTCGGCAAGTACCCGGGCGAGATGAGCCCGCTGGTTCCCGGCGCGGATCCGGGCGGCCTCCAGCCCATCGGACTCGGGCCGCGGGTCCCGCTGTTGGTCGTCTCGCCCTGGTCGCGCGGTGGCTGGGTGTGCTCGGAGACCTTCGACCACACTTCGGTGCTGCAGTTCCTGGAGGCCAGGTTCGGTATCCACGAGCCGAACATCAGCGCCTGGCGCCGTTCCGTCTGCGGTGACCTCACCTCGGCACTCGACTTCTCCGGGGCGAACCCCGCTCCGGTCTCCATCCAGGTTCCCGCGCCGATCACTTCCGAGGGCAAGCCGTACCAGGTGCCGCTGCCCCAGAGCATGCCGTCCCAGGAGCCGGGCGTCCGGCGGGCCCGCGCCCTGCCGTACGACGTGCTGGTCAACGAGGGCGACGAGCACAAGGGGCGGTTCCAGCTGGACCTCGCCAACCGGGGTCGGGCCGGCGCCGCCTTCTACGTCTACGACCGCAAGCACCCCCAGTCGGCCCCGCGCCGCTACACCGTCTCCGCCCGGGACACCCTGAGCGACTACTGGCAGACCGCGGCGACCGGTGGTGCCTACCAGCTCGCCGCGTACGGTCCCAACGGCACCCTCTGCGAGTTCGCCGGTTCCGCCGCGGACGGGCTGCGGGCGCGGTTCAGCCACGACGGGGGTGACCGGATCCGGATCCGGATCACCAACCACGGGCGGACCACACGTACGGTGCTGGTCGCTGACGCCTACGGAACGAAGGGCAGCGGCAAGACCCACCGCCTGCACGCCGGCGCCTCCACGGAGGTCACGGTGTCGGTGCGCGCCCACTCCGGCTGGTACGACATCACGGTCACCGAATCCGGGGCCGGGGAGAGCGGCACGCCGTACCGGCGCCGCTGGTCGGGACATCTGGAGAACGGCCGCCCCAGCACCAGTGACCCGGGCCCGCACGGCTCCTGAGACAATGTCGATCATGGAAGCGAATACCCGGGAGGCCGAACTCGCCGCGGTCCGGACGCCCCCCTGGTCACTGCGTTCCGCGAGTTCCGCCGATGTGGAGACGATCGCGGAGCTGCGGGCGACGGTGATGCGGCCGGATCTGGAACGGCTCGGCCGGTTCGACGAGCACCGGGTCCGGCAGCGGCTGCGCGATTCCTTCTCCGCGCAGTACACCTCGGTCATCGTGGTCGATGGATCTCTCGCAGGCTGCGTCACGCTCCGCCCGGCGCCGCAGGGGCAATGGCTGGAGAGCTTCTACCTCGACCCCGGGGTCCAGGGGCGGGGGCTCGGCTCCGCTGTCCTGCGCACGCTGCTGGAGCGGACCGATACGGAAGGCGTGCCTGTCCGTCTCCACGTGCTGCAGGGCAGCGCCGCCCGACGGCTCTACGAGCGGCACGGATTCACCGTGGAGGACGAGGACCCGGTCGACGTGCACATGGTGCGCCGACCGGGCGCGTGCGTCACCGCGGGGTGAGTGCGTTCGCGGTACGCGAGCGGTGAGCAGTCGCCGGTGACCGGTGCTGACGTCCGGTCACCGGCCGACTGCCTGCCCGTTCGCCCGGCCGGGCGGGTACGGGCTACGAGGGCAGGTGGCCCTGCAGGGCGCGCACGAGCCCGCTTTCCGCATCGGCGGTGAGACTCCGGTGGTAGGCACTGTCGTACGCCGGATCTCCCGCCGCCTCACGCGCCTGCCGCTCCCACGCGTCGCGGATCACACCGAGTTCCGGTGTGCCGCGGTGCGGGTGGCCGATCATGCGCCAGTAGACATGGCCCGTTCCTGAGGTGCGGGCGGCCTCCACGCCGTCGCCCTGCGCCGCGATCGCACCGGCCAGCAGATCGAGACCGAGGGCGATGCCCAGGCTGTCCCGCAGCTGGTACTTGCCCGCGAGCATCGAGCGTGCGTGGTCCTCCGCCTCACGGGGCCGACCCTGCAGGAGGTGTATCAGGGCGAGTTGGTGGTCGGCGTACGCGCGGGCCCAGTACTCGCCGTAGCGCAGGCTGAGTTGCTGGAGGTTCGTGGCGTCCTCGTACGCGTCGTCGAGACGGCCGAGAGCGGACAGGGCGAAGACTCTTATCACCCGGCACCGCAGTTGTGAGGGGGCGGCCAGCGGGTCGCCGGGCAGGCTGCGCAGGGCGTGGTCGCTGACGTCGTGAGCGGTCTGCGGCCGGCCCATCATCAGGTAGTTGAAACTGACGAGATGGGCTGCGGAGAGCATGGATTCCGCGTCGTGGTCGTGCCATGCGGCGACGCTGCACCGCTCGCCGAACTCCCGTGCGGACTCGTGGTCGCCCTGCAGCGTGAGGGTGATGCCCAGTGCCCACAGGGCGCGGGTGTGGTGCTTGCTCCGGCCGGAGTCGAGCCGCAGGGCCCGTTCGAGATAGACGCGGGCCCGTTGAAGGTGGCCGCAGCAGCTCCAGAAGAGCCCGGTGCAGCCCGCCATCTCCACGGCCTTCTCGGAACCTTCCGCGAGGAGATGGTCCAGGGCGGCGCACAGATCCGCGTCGGTCTCGGCGATCCTGCGGTACCAGGCGACCTGCTGCGGGCCGAGCCAGCAGGTGTGTGCCTGGCGTGCGACATCGGCGAAGTGTTCGGCGTGCCGTTGCGCGAGGGGTTTCCGCTCGTCCAGTTCGTCGAGCCACATGGCTCCGTATTCGCGCAGGGTGTCGAGCATCCGGTACCGGGAGCCGTTGTGCTGCAGCACGGACTGGGTGGCGAGCCTCGCCATGAGCGCGGGAATGGCGTCGGCGCGGAGCGGGCCGCCGGAACAGACCGCCTGGGCGTCCGCTTCCTCGATGGCGCCGGGAAAGACGGAGAGCCTGGCCCAGAGCAGGCGCTCGGTGGGGGTGCAGAGCTCGTGGCTCCAGCCGATGGCGGTGCGCAGGGCCCGGTGGCGCTCGGGCCATACGGTCCGGTCGGTGAGGAAATCGAGCCGGGACCCGAGCCGGTCGGCGATCTGCTCGACGCTGTTCTCCGCGAGCCGGGCGCAGGCCAGTTCGAGGGCGAGCGGAATTCCCTCCAGCCGGCGGCAGATCCGGACGGCTGCCGCGGTGGTGCCGGGGGTGTCGAGCGAGACATGCGGCGCGGCGGTAGCGGCGCGGTCGCGGAAGAGCCGCATGGCCTCCTCGCCGTCACCGCCCGCAGCCAGCGGGGGTACGTCCAGGCGGTATTCGCCGCGCACGCCGAGAGGCTTTCGGCTGGTGGCGAGGACGGCCAGTCCCGGTGCGGCAGCCAGGAGTTCGCGCACCAGGTGGCTGCACGAGTCGATGATCCGCTCGCAGCAGTCCAGGACGAGCAGCAGATTCCTGTCGGCGAGCCGCTCGCAGAGCGCCTCCACGGGGCGCGCCAGGTCGTGGTCCAGGAGCCCGACGGCATCGGAGACGGTGCCGATGAGCAATCGGTCGTCGTAGAGATGGGACAGGTCGGCCCACCACACGCCGTCGGCGTACCGCTCGCTCGCCCGGTCGGCGGCGCGAAGAGCCAGCCTGCTCTTGCCGACTCCGCCACTGCCCGTGAGCGTGACCAGCCGGTGTTTCTCAAGTGCCCGTGCCGCATCGCCCAGTTCGCTGATTCGGCCGACGAAACTGGTCGTCACGACGGGAAGATTGCCCACCACGCGTACATCTTGGACCCGTCGCGATCGAAGGCCGATACCCGCGGCGAGGAACGGCCAGAATTGGCTGATAGTGAATGTCAAGTGTTCAAGAAGCGCCACGTGTTGGCGTTATGTGGCGACATCAGTTCTTAGTTGGTATCCACACGGAACAGAGTGGAACATGCGCCCCGGCCGGAGCGGCGGAGCGTGTACGAGTGCCCGCGTACCGGGCGCAGCGGAACGGTACGGGTGCGGAGCCGGGAGAGCTGCCCGGCGGGGGAGTGGCTGACGCTCGGTCGCCGGAACCAGCACCCGTGCCGTCGTCACCTCACTGACCCATGACGTACTTCACCGTCGGTCCGGTGGTCCAGCCGCCGTCGACGGCGAGCTCGGCCCCGGTGACGTACGACGCGGCGTCGGAGAGCAGGAACACCACGGCGCCCGCGATCTCGTGCGGCTCGCCGACCCGGCCCATGGGGGTGTTCGGGTAGTTCCCCTCGCCCTGCTGGATGCCGACCGAGGCGGTCATCGGCGTGTACGTCATGCCGGGGTGGACCGAGTTGACACGGATCCGCGCGGTACCCAGCTCCACGGCGCCGATCTTGGTCAGGCCGCGCACGCCCCACTTGGACGCGCCGTAACCGGCGGTCAGCGCCAGACCCATCAGGCCCGCGGCCGAGGAGATGTTGACGATGGAACCGCTGCCGTTCTCCTTCATCGCGGGGATGACGGACTTCATACCGATGAAGACGCCGGTGAGGTTGATGTCGAGAACCTTGCGGAAGTGCTCGACGGACTCGGCCTCCAGGAGCTGGCCGGTCGAGATACCGGCATTGTTGACGAGCCCGTGGATCCCGCCGAACTCGGCGGTCGCGAACGCGGTGACCCGGGCCCAGTCCTCCTCGGACGTGACGTCGTGCCGCAGGAAGCGGGCGCGCGCGCCGAGTTCGGCGGCGGTCGCGTTGCCCTCCTCGTCCAGGACGTCCGTGATCACCACGTTGGCGCCGGCCGCGACCGCCTGCCGTGCGGCTTCTGCGCCCAGGCCGCGTGCGCCGCCGGTGATGATGACGGTCTTGTCGGTGAGGTCGTTCATGATTCTTTCCTTCGTTCTTCAGGTGCGGGGGATTCGTCCGGTACGGGCGCCGTCAGCAGGGCGGCTGTCATCGCCACCAGGTCGGCGGCGAAGAGCGGCTCGCCGGTGAGGGGCGTCGCGCCGGTGAGGTACTGGCGGGCGCGGTCCGCCATCGCCGCGCCGACCAGGGTCAGCGCCAGGTCCAGCCGTTCCAGCCGGACCGGTTCGGGCAGGGTGTCCAGGCACTCGTCGAGCCGTCCGATGAGCAGCCAGTAGACGGTCCCCTCAAGGGTGGGGTGCGGGGTGCGGCTGCGGACCCCGCTCTCATGGCTGAGCTGCGCCGAGATCTGGAGGCACCGCTGCCCGCGCTCGGTACGCAGCTCGCTCGCCTCGGCGGTGACGAGTGCGGTGAGCAGCCCGCGCAGGTCGTGATCGTCCTCGCCGATCAGAGTGCGCAGCACCTGCTCCGTACGCTGCTGGCGCCCGGCCATCACGGCGTTCAGCAGGCCGTTGCGCGAACCGAAGTGGTACTGCACGGCTGACGGGTTGCTCTGCCCGGCCAGCCGGATGATGTCGCGCAGTTGAGCGCCGTCGACGCCCTGCGCCGCGAAGATCTCCTCGGCCGCGCGGATCAGTTTCTCCCGGGTCTCGGGCCCTGATGTTCTCGCCATGCGGCAATTCTAATGCTGGGCATTATTAAAAGCGAATGGGCTGGCCGGTGGGTGTACCGGGTGTGGTCGGGGGGCGTGCGCGAGTGTGAGCGGGCCGTCGGGGCCCGCGCGCCACGTCCACCCGCGGAGCCGTCCGAAGTGGGTGCGTCCGGAAATCTGAGAAATCTTCCCGGAGCCCACATCCATTGGGCCCTTTCGTTCGTCTCATGTGCGAGCGGCCCTCCCATGGGGCCGCGCTGTAGCGGCATTTGGAGCATCCACCTTGAAAATTGGCATTAAGGGCATGCGTCGCGTTTCGGTCGTCGCTGTCACCGCTGGTGCGGTGACGGCCGCTGGGGCGTTCGGCGCCTCGGCGCAGGCGGCCACGCCCAAGACGCCCACGATCGTCGCCAAGGGCGGCTTCGTGATGAACAACGGCTCGGGGAAGACCCTCTTCACCAAGGCCGCGGACACCCGTCGTTCCACCGGCTCCACCACGAAGATCATGACGATCCGGGTGGTGCTGGCCAAGAAGAACCTCAATCTGGATTCGAAGGTCACGATCCAGAAGGCGTACAGCGACTACATCGTGTCGAAGAACGCCTCGTCCGCCCACCTGATCGTGGGCGACAAGGTCACCGTCCGGCAGCTGCTGTACGGTCTGATGCTTCCGTCCGGCTGTGACGCGGCGTACGCGCTGGCCGACAAGTACGGCAGCGGTTCCACGCGCGCCGCACGCGTCAAGTCGTTCATCGGCCAGATGAACTCCACCGCCAAGAGCCTCGGATTGAAGAACACCCACTTCGATTCGTTCGACGGCATAGGGGGCGGCTCGAACTACTCGACGCCGCGCGACCTGACGAAGCTCGCCAGCAACGCGATGAAGTACTCCACGTTCCGCACGGTCGTGAAGACGAAGTCCACGAAGCAGAAGGTCACGACGAAGAGTGGCGGCTACCGCTACATGTCGTGGACCAACACCAACAAACTGCTCAGCAGTTACTCGGGGACCATCGGGGTCAAGACCGGGTCCGGCCCGGAGGCCAAGTACTGCCTGGTCTTCGCCGCCACCCGGGGCAGCAAGACGGTCATCGGCACGGTGCTCGCCTCCACCTCGGAGACGACCCGTACCGCGGACGTGAAGAAGCTGATGGACTACGGCTTCAAGAAGTAGCCCGTCCAGCATTCCGAGGAGGCCTGCTCGCGACCGGAAGGCCGCGAGCAGGCCTCTGTGCCAGGATGCCGTTATGGACGGGACACCTGAGCGCGGTTCCGCGCAGGACGCGGCGCGCCGCCGCTACGAGGAAGTGCTGGGCGCCTGGAACCGCCGGGACGCGCGGGGCTTCGCGGCACTGTTCGTCCCTGACGGGCTCCTGGTCGGCTTCGACGGCAGCCAGGTACGCGGCTCGGAGGTCGAGGACCACCTGACGCCGATCTTCGCCAACCATCCGACGGCCACCTTCGTGTCGAAGGTGCGGGACGTACGGCCGCTGGGCAGGGACGCGGTCGTGCTCCACGCGATCGTCGGGATGGTGCCACCCGGGCAGACGGATCTGGAGCCCGCGGTGAACGCCGTACAGACCCTGGTCGCCGAATTCCGGGACGGAACCTGGTCGGTGGCGCTGTTCCAGAACACTCCGGCGGCCCACCACGGCCGTCCGGAACTCGTGGAGCAGCAGACCGAAGAGCTCCGGCAGGTCCTCAAGGGCGCGCCGGAGCAGGGCCTGTAGACGGTACGGACGCGACGAGAATCCGGCGGCGCCGCTTGTTGCAGCCCGGTGAACGTTCCGGCCCCCGGGAATACGTGCAGGGGGAACCGGCTTTTCGCTGCTGATCCGACGGAGGCCGCGCAGGGGGCCGATGTGCTGAACCGGAGTGAGGGAGCTCATGCCCAGGGCATACGTATTCACCCGCAGTGGCGGGCCGGAAGCAGAGGCCTTCGTCGAGCAGGAGGTACCGGTCCCCGGACCCGGTGAACTGCTCGTCGCCGTCCGGGCGGCCGGGGTGAACCCGGTCGACTGGAAACTGCGGACCGGATACCGCAGGCCCGGCAGCGAGCCACCGACGTTTCCCGTCGTCTTCGGCAGCGAGGCCGCCGGAATCGTGGAGCGGACCGGTCCGGGCGTCGAAGGGTTCGAACCCGGTCAGGCCGTCTTCGGAAACCCGCTGACCGGCGGTTACGCCGAGTACACGCTGATGCCCGTCGCCGTCACCGCGCACAAGCCGGACGCTCTGTCGTTCACCGACGCCGCTGTGCTGCCGGTCGCGGCAGCCACCGCCTACGACGGCGTGCGCCAGCTCGGTCCCGCGCCCGGCTCGACCCTGCTGGTCAACGGCGCGGGTGGCGGGGTCGGCGTGGCCGCCGTCCAGATCGCCCGCCATCTCGGTGTACGCGTCGTCGGCACCGCGAGCGCGGACAAGAAGAACTTCGTCGAATCGCTCGGCGCGGTGCACATCACCTCCGGACCCGGCGTCACCGAGCGGGTACGGACGGTAGCCCCGAACGGCGTCGACGCGGTCTTCGACCTGGTCGGCGGTGACGCGCTGCGGGCCGTGGCCGGGCTGGTCACCGACCGTACGCGGCTGATCAGCGCCGGAGGCAAGCCGCTGGCCGTGGAACTCGGCGGGGCTGCCGTCGAACGGGCCCGTAACGCCGCAGTCCTCGACGAAGTGGCGCGCCTCGCCGTCAGCGGCGTCCTGCGCACGTATGTCACGCGGACCTTCCCGCTGGCCGAGGCCGCCGAAGCGTTGCGGGCCGTGGAGGGCGGGCACACCCGGGGCAAGATCGTGATCGGGGTGGCCGGATGACCATCCCGGACCAGGCCGCTCACGCGACCCATCCGCTGGACAATCCGGTCCGTGCCTCGCTGACCGGCCCGCACGCCCGGTTCGCCGAGCGCAGGGGCCGCGTACTGCGCTACCCGGCCGGGGTGTCGCCCTGGTTCGCGCTGCCCGACACCCCGGACGCGTCGGACTGGGCCGATGCGGCCGCGCTCGCCGGGCCCGGTGGGGCTGTCACCCTCACCGCGTTCCGCCGGCCGCCACCGGACAGCTGGGAGCGCACCTTCCACGCCGAGGGCGTCCAGCTCGTCGACGACGGGGTGGAGGCGGCCCCCGACCCGGAAGCCGTACGGCTCGGTGCCGACGATGTGCCGGAGATGCTCGAACTGGTGGCCCGCACCCGGCCGGGACCGTTTCTGCCGCGTACGGTCGAGCTCGGAACGTATCTGGGTGTCCGGCGCGAAGGTGTTCTCGTCGCCATGGCCGGGGAGCGGCTGCACCCGCCGGGCTGGAGTGAGATCAGCGGCGTCTGCACCGATGAGGCCGTGCGCGGACAAGGACTGGGCAGCAGGCTCGTACGGGCTGTCGCCCATGAGATCAGGGAGCGGGACGAGACACCGTTCCTGCATGCGTCGGCGGCCAACACCGACGCGATCCGGTTGTACGAATCGCTGGGGTTCCGGCTCCGTCGCCGGACCTCGTTCCTTTCGGCGCTCGTACCGCCGCAGCGGTCCGGTGCCGAGCAGGCCGGGCCGGGACAGCGGAAAGCCCGGCGCGTGGCCGGGCCGTTCGCTTGAGCGGGAATTCGGGTGTGCGGGGCGGGCCCCCGTTGGCGGGCGGGCCGGGGGCCGCGGGCGTCAGCCGGCGGACGGGCCGGGTGAGCCGGTTCTTACGGGTGCGGTTGACCGGGGCCGGGCGAAGCGAAGTCGCCCGTGGTGCCGGCGGCTCGTCGGTCCGGCCGACGAGCCGCGCTGCCGGGGCGGTGAAGTGCCGACGCGTCGAGTGGCGTGGCTCTCTTCACCCGTCTCAGTAGGCGGAGTTGACGTTGTCGATCGAGCCGTAGCGGTGGGCCGCGTAGTTGGCCGCAGCGGTCAGGTTCGCGACGGGGTCGGTCAGCTTGTTGGCCGTGCCCTTGACGTGGTACCTGTCGAACGTGGGCTGGATCACCTGGAGGAGTCCCTTGGAGGGGATGCCGTTCCGGGCGTTGATGTCCCAGTTGTTGACGGCGTTCGGGTTGCCGCTCGACTCACGCATGATGTTGCGGTGCAGACCCTCGTAGGTACCGGGAATGCCCTTGGCCTTCATGATGGCGAGCGACTGCTTGATCCAGCCGTCGAGGTTGTTCTTGTAGACCACGGGGGCCTTGCGCACCGTGGAGCGGTTGGCGGCTTCCTTCGCGACGTGCTTCTTCTTCGCGGCAGCGGCGGCCTTGGCGTGGTCGGCGGCGGAAGTGGAGGGCTTGCTCTTCGCAGCCTGCTTCGCCGTGTCCGTCTTCTTCGCGTCCGCCTTGGTGTCCTTGGCCGCGTCCTTGGTCGTGCTCTTCGCCGGGAGACCGTTGGTGGAGACCGGCTTGACCGCTGCGGAAGCGTGCGACGCCGGGGGCTGCGCGCTGCTCGGCACGACGGTGGCCACCACAGCGGTGCTGGCGCCTGCCGCGACGAGGACAGCGGTGGCGATCTTGTGCTTGCGGGTGGTGCGGGGCAGGGTGACGCGGGGCAGGGTGAAGCGGGGCATGCGGGCCTCTTCCATACGGGGGCAACGGGGGGTGGCCTTCGGCGGCGCGTATCTGGCGGGACCGAGTGGCTTGGCCGCGTTCGCCGGTTGGCGTTGGTCGCTGGCTCGTTCTCGGTGCTTGCCGAGATCCATGGTTAGCGCGCCCCATCAGTGGAGGCAATGCCCCCTTGTACTACCCCTCATCGTGAGATCGTGTGAAATGCCCGAAATTGTGGCCGTTTTTTCCGTGTGTGCCCGGGGAGAGGGTCGACTATCCGCCTTCGTACGTGACCTAGGTCCTGTGTCTGGCGTCACCGGGCAGGGCGCCTCGAAGGCGTTCCGAAGTTGTGTGGGTCACACGGAAATACGGGTGCGCGGGTGGGGGAATCCGGCTGGGGGGACCGCAGTTGGGCGAGACGGCCGTCACAGTTCGGCCGCTCTGCCGGTGGAGGGGCGGGCCGTTGCCGCCAGGGCCCTGGGCGAGCGGGTGCCTCTCAGGATCCGGTCTCCCCTGTACAGAGAGGGGAGTACGGGCCGGATCCGTGCCGCCGAGGGGCTCCCGGCCCGGAACCCGATGGTGGGGGACGGACTCGCTACGGAACGTGAGGTCGGCGATACGGCGCACCCTGCAGCCGTGCGGACCCTGCAGCCGTGCGGACCTCGCACCGGCCGTGCGGACCTCGCGCCGGCCCGGCTGTCGAGGGGCCCACGCACGCGGAACTACTTCTCCGCGATCACCGGATCGATCATCTTGTGCAGCTGCGCCTCGCTGATGGCACCCGCCCTCCGCGCGGCGATCTTCCCGTTCCGGTCGAGGACCACGGTGGAGGGGAGGGTCTGCGGATTCAGGGTGCCCGGAGGGAAGCGGAGGAGCAGCTTGCCGGTCGGGTCGTCCAGGCTCCGGTACGGAACGCCGTGGTCCTTCTCGAAGGCCCTGGCGGGTCCTGGCCTGTCACGGGTATTGATCCCGACGAACTCCACGCCCTTGGGCGCCAGTTGCCCGGATACCCTCACCAGGTTCTTGGCTTCCTCGCGACAGGGCGGACACCACGAACCCCAGAAATTCACCACCACGACCTTCCCGCGGTAGGCGGCACGCACATCGAGCGCACTGCCCCGGAGGTCCTTGCCCGAGAGCTCGGGTGCGGACGTGCGGTCGCTCTTCCGGACGGAGACGATGCCGTCGGCGTCGGTCACCCGACCGGTGTCCTTGGAACTGCCCGCTCCGGTCCCGGAATCACAGGCCGACAGAACGAGCGTGCAGGCCAAGAGAGTTGCGCCGGACAAGGCGGTGCGGCGGAGAGCGCTGTTACGGCGAGCGGGACGCGTAGGAGGCATGTGAAATGTTCGCACGCCTCCTACGCGGTCGGCTTCCCGGGCCTGTCACCGCATCGGGCGGTGTGCCCGCCACCGGAACGGCCGGCACGGTCGGCACCACGAAGGTGCGGCGCCGGTCCGGGCGCCGTCGGCCAGGGGCTGAGTACTCAGGCGAAGGCGCGCTCCGCTTGGATCTCCTCCAGCGGCTTGCCCGCCGTATCGGGCATGAAGGCGAATCCGACAACGGCGCTGATCAGCAGGAAAACGGTCAGCAATCCGGCTACGGGCCGGATTCCGGTGCTCGCGAGAGTGGGGACGAAGAGGCTCCAGATACCGACGAACGTGCGCGAGAGGCCGAAGGTGAGGCCCTGCGCGGTGCCCCGCAGCATCGTCGGGAACAGTTCCTGGCTGAAGATTTTGTAGAGCGGCTCTCCTGCGAAGGTCCCACCCACGGAGAAGAGCAGAATATTGAGGATGATCACCGGGATGGTGAAGGGAAGGACCAGATAGATCAGGTAGGCGATCACCTGCATCGCCCCGCCCACGCCCCACATCCATTTCCTGGTCAGATGGCTTCGGTCGGCGTATCTCATGAAAAAGAACGCCGAGCCGATGGTCACCGCGAATCCCGCACAGGAGAGGCCCACACCGGCGGACTGACTTCCGGCATGAAGTGTCTTGATCATGTAAGGGGTGAAGATTCCGTTGGTCGCGGCGGCCAGCCCCCAGAAGAGGTAGATCGTCCCCGTCCAGATCAGAGCTCTGCGATTGGCGCCCCGGAACAGTGCGCCGAGGGAGCGCTTGACCAGGGCCGGGGAGGCGGCAGCCGATTGCCAGCGCACTGATTCGGACAATCCCCTTCGCAGGGCCCAGGTCACCAGTGACACGACGAACAACTGCAGGAACACGATCCGGATGCCGAGCAGGCCCAGCGGGGTCAGGACGAGGGCGAGCAGGAGGACGATCACCGGGCCCAGGCACCACGCCACCTGGGTGAAGCCGAGGAGTTTGCCGCGTGCCGTGGCCGGCGCGAATTCGCCGACCAGGGCCAGCGAGGTCGGCACGTCGGCTCCCACGGCGAGGCCGACGACGAAAGTGCCTCCGAAAAGCATGGGTGAATTGACGGCCAGGGCGATGCACAGGATTCCCGCCGCATACACCAGCAGGTCGTACTTGAAAATGCGCTTGCGACCCAGCTTGTCGCCCAGTCGACCGCCGATGAACGCGCCGATCGCGCAGCCGATGGCATTCGGTCCCAGCGCGGCAAGAAGTCCCACCGCGCTGTCGCTCAGGTGCAGGTACGACTGGAACAGGACGAGTCCCGCACCTAACGCGACGATCGAACCCGCGTCCATGTATGCCGCCATACCGGCGAGGGCGGAGCACTTCCAGTGTTCACGCGTCGTCTTTTCCGACTCCTCCACCGGCGCCCCAGCGGTATCGCTGAAAGCGTCTTTCTCCTGAGGGAACATGCGGTTCTCCGGCTCTGTTCATGGCGGCTTCGGCAGGATCGGTCACATCGACGCGTACGTGTACGGCGGGACCGTGCGTCCGTGCACCGATTATCCCGGCAATGAACAGAGCGAGGTGTCCTGCCGTGCCGAATGGCGGGCGAACGGTTCGGCTGAATTCCTGAACGGGCTGATTGAATTCCCGCCCTCGTGCGACGCCCGGGAACGGAGCCGTTTCAGCCGGTGTTCAGCCAGCCACGCGTGCTCAGTTCCGTGACGAAACCCTGGTACGACTCCTCCAGCGCGGCCTGCTCCCGCTCCACCGGATCGACCAGGATTCCCGTTCCTGCCATGGCCGCCGCGCTCGCCGAGAGGTCCGGGTGCAGTGTGCCGGCGGCGGCCAGCAGCGCTGCGCCGAACGCGGTCTCGGCCCGCTCGGCCACGCACAGCGGCCGGCCGAGAACCGTGGCGCGGACACGGGTCCACAGGGCACTGCGACTGCCGCCGCCCGCCGTGTACAGCGGACCCAGCACCTCGACACCCAGTTCCTGTACGCGCTCCAGTGCGAGGCGCTCCAGGAAGGCGACGCCCTCCAGCGCTGCCCGGTGCTCGTCCGCCTCGTCCAGCGGCGTACCGGTGGAGAAGCCGCGCGCGTCGCCGGAGACGAAAGGGAACCGCTCGCCCTCGCGGCGCAGCGGGTAGCTCAGGCACGAAGCGGGACCACGGGCGTCCGCCGCGGCGTCCAGTCCTGGAAGCCGGGCCGGATCCACCGCGGCCAGCGCCTCGCCACCGGTGTTGGACGCGCCGCCGGGCAGCCAGTAACCGTCCGGGTGGCGATGGCTGTAGAGGGCCCCCGCCGGATCGGTGACCAGCTCCCGGGTGACCCCCTTGAGGACGTACGTCGTCCCGAGCACGCCCACGAAACGGCCCGGCTCCACGGCGCCGGTCGCGATCTGGCCCGCGCATCCGTCCGTCATGCCGAGCCGGACCTGGCAGCCCGCAGGCAGCCCCGTCTCCGCCGCGGCGGAAACCGAGACCGAACCGGCCGGGGTGGCCGGGGCCTGCACCGCGGGGAGCAGGTCGGAAGGCACGCCGAGGGCGTCCAGGACCTCGGTGGCCCACTCGCCGGCGCGCGGGTCGTAGCCGCTCTTCAGCGCGTGGCTCCAATCGACGGCGACCGGGTGGCCGGTCAGTCTGCGGCCGATCAACTCAGGTGTGTGCAGGACGAGTTGCCCGGGAAGGGCCCGCTCGACGCACTGGACGAGCCTCCCCAGGGCGGCTGTCGGACCGACGGACAGTCCCAGCGCCCGCCAGCGGGGCTCGCCCAGTTCTTGTGCCCGCGCGTTGACAGCGGCGGCGCGCCGGTCGTCGTACATCAGGGCCGGGCCCACCGGTTCGCCGTCCGGGCCTGTCGGCACCAGCGTTCCGGAGGTGGCGGAGACGGCGACCGCGATCACCTCCCGGCCGCCGCCCGGCAGCTTCGCCGTGGCCTCCCGCAGGGCTGCGGCCGTGGCGGGCCACCAGCTGCGGGCATCCTGCTCACTGCTGCCGCCCGCGCCGCGTACCGGCTGGGGGAGCGCCGCCCGGCCCTCGGCGACGACCCGTCCGCGGGCGTCGGCACACAGCACCCTCACCGCGGCGGTGGCCACATCGATACCGGCCACGACGGGGACGGGAGCACGCGGGGCGTCGGCCGTGGAGCTCATGTGCGGGGTGGGTCCTTTCGTGCACGGATGCCCGGACGGGCGGCGTTCAGGTGGCGGGGGCGGCGAGCGGTTCGGTCGTCTCGTGCAGGGTCTTGCCCTGCGCGATGGCCTCCTCCGACTCCTTGGGCAGCTTCAGGAAGAGCGTGAGCCCGGCAGCGACGACGTACAGCCCGGCGAAGATCAGTACGACGCCGTCCCGGCCCAGCGGGCCGAGGAAGACCGAGACGATGGCGGGACCCACGAAGGCCGCGCCGCCCGCACCGAGATTGAGCAGCGCCATCGCACCGCCCTTGTTCCCGGGCGCCAGCGACGGCATCAGCGCGGAGATCGGAACGAACCCGGCAAGGGTCGCACCGTAGACCATGCCGACACCGACCGCGATCCAGTAGTTGCCGGTCAGCAACTTGGGCACGAAGTACAGGGCGAGGACGCTCAGCGCACAGCCGACGGCGCCGAACCACCTGATGGTGGTTCGCCATCCGATCCGGTCGCTGACCAGACCGAAGAGCAGGTTGAAGAAGATGTTGGTGGCGAACATGATCGACAACAACCGCAGCCAGTCGCCGTCGGTGAAGCCCATCTCGTCGGTGAAGAACGCCGGGAGGATCACCCAGAGGCCGAACTGCGGGGCGGTGTTGATGATGCGTACGACGCAGCCCACGGCGACCCTGGGGTTCGTCCAGGCGATGGAGAGGCTGCGGGCCAGGGACTGGACCGGCTTGACCCCGGGCGGTGCGAGCCGTGCGTACCCGGTGCGTTCGCGCACGCCGAGCAGACAGAAGGCCCCGCCGATCGCGATCACCGCGAGCGCGATCCAGAGCGTGCCGAACTTTCCGAGGAGCGGGTTGGTGACGGACGCCGTGAGCGAGCCGAGGGTGGGCAGGCCCCCGGTGAAGGCGAAGTAGAACCACCCGACGGCCGCGCCGAGCCTGGCCACCGGGGCGGTGGCGGTGATCCACACCAGGAAGGAGAAGGCGAAGAGCGGGTAGCCGAAGCCGCGCAGGCCGTAGAAGACCAGCATCAGCGCGAAGTTGTGCTGGGCGGCGCCGAGCGAGAGGAAGAGGACGTCGAAGACGATCCACACGGTGAGCCCGAGCTGCATCACCCGCCGTGGGCCCCAGAGTTCGGACAGTGCGCCCGACAGCCAGGAGGCGAGCATGACAGCGACGCCGTACGCCGTGATCACATAGCTGGCCCGCACCTCACTGCCGGCCCCGTGGCCCTCGATGAACGGGGCGATGAAGCCGGACTCGACGCCGTCTCCGATCATGAAGATCAGCACACCGATGAAGCCGAACAGCAGCGGCCGGGGGATGCCGACGCGGTTCCAGACCGTTCCCGTGCTCGCGGTGCGCGCGGCGGTGCTGCTCATGCTCGTGCCTCCACAGTGAGGTGCCATGGGCCTGCGGACCTACGCCGCAACGAGAACGCATCATGACCTCTGTGAAATTAACACGCAAGACTTTAGGATGCCTCGTTGTCAGCCGGTGGCCGCGACCCGGACGTCCGTGTGTTCCTTGAGCGCGGCGAGCAGTTCGCCGTCCACCTGGTCGTCCACCACCAGGTGATCGAAATCCCGGACGGGGCCGAGCCGGTGCAGCGCCGTCCTGGCCAGCTTCGTACGGTCCATCAGCAGCACCTTGCGGGTGCCGGAGGCCAGCATCGCCCGCTTCACCAGGACCACGTCCTGCTCCTGGTGGTACGTCATCCGGGCGTCCATCGCGGAGGTCGAGACCAGCACCATGTCCACCGACAGGGCCTCGATGGCCTCCAGGCAGGGGACGCCGAGAAAGGAGTCGTGGGGCTGCGAGTACTCCCCGCCCAGCGAGATGAGCCGGATGTCGTCCCGGCCCACGAACAGGTCGATGACCCGTCGCGCGTTGGTCACCACGGTCAGTGGCCCCTGGTCCACCAGCAGCCGGGCCAGTGCGAGCGCCGTCGTGGAGTCGTCCAGCATCACTGATATGCCCGGCTCGATCAGCTCGGCCGCCGCTTCGGCGATGGCCTCCTTCTCGGCGGTGTTGACGCCGAGCCGGTATTCGAGGTTGGACTCGAAGACGGTGGACGGCAGCGCGGAGACCCCGCCTCGGAAGCGGCGCAGCACCCCGCGCCTGGCCAGCTCGTCCAGGTCGCGGTGGACGGTCATCAGGCTCACCCCGGTCAGCTCGGCGAGGTCGGCCCCGCTCGCCGTCCCGTGTTCGAGGACATGCTCGGTGATGATCTGCCTGCGGGCTTCCGCGCCGGTCGTCGTCATGCGTCCAAGTCTCGCGTACCCCCGGGGGAGGGCGCCCAGGTGGGGACGTTGAGCGAACGAAGAGCGGTGCGGGCGCCCCGTACCCCGATCTCCGTCACGGCCGCGTTGTCCAACCGCGGGAACACCAGCCGGTAACGGCCCACCGGGATGCCGAGCATCGCGCACAGGGCCATGCGCAGCAGTGTGTTGTGCGCCACCACGAGCACCGTGCCTCCCGGGTGTTCCGCGGCCAACCCGCGCAGCGCCGCCGTGGCGCGGGCAGCGGCGGCGGACGGCAGCTCGGAGCCCGGGAAGGCGCCCGTCTCGGCGTCCTCGCGGAAACGCCGTACGGCTTCGGGGTCCTCGGCCGCCATCTCCGCGACGGTGCGGCCCTCCCCCCAGCCGAAGTCCACCTCGCGCAGCGCCTCGACGACCTCCGGTTCGCCGCCGAGCGCCCGTGCGGCGGGCCGCGCGGTGAGCAGGGCGCGGCTCACCGGCGAGCACGCCACCACGTCGACGCCGCGCTGCCGCGCCCAGTTCCCCAGCTCCTCCGCCTGTCGCAGGCCCTTCGCGGTCAGGGGTACGTCGGAGACCCCGGCGTACCGGTTCTCCGCATGCCACCGGGTCTCGCCGTGCCGTACGAGCAACAGCCGGGACTCCATCGGACGTTCTCCCTCACAGCCGGTCCGCGCCGACCGGCGACCGTGTCAGCGCATTGATTCCTCAACATAATGCTGTTAGATCTAACAGCGCCAATGATGGTGATGCTGCGGCAGCACCGATCACAGCGACGCCGTGACCCGAAGAAGGGCCCTGCTCCATGCGCATCCTTGCCGCCGGTGACCACTTCGTCCGCCCCGACCTCCTCCGCGCCGCCCTGATCGGGGAACTCGGCGCCGCTCATGAGATCACCGAACTCACCCTGCCCTGGCCGCACGAGCCCTTCGGCCCGGTCGGCGACGTCCACGAGGCCAGCGGTACGGAGGACGACATCATCGAGGCGCTGGCCGGCGCCGAGATCTGCGTGACCCAGATGGCTCCCTTCACGGAGAAGGTGTTCGCGGCCAGCCCGGACCTGCGCATGGTCGCCGTCTCCCGCGGGGGCCCGGTCAACGTCGACCTCGCCGCCGCCACCCGGTACGGCGTCGCCGTGTCGTTCGCCCCGGGCCGCAACGCCCCGGCCGCCGCCGAGTTCGCCGTCGGACTGATGCTCACCGCCATGCGGCGCATCACCACCGCCGACGCCGAACTCAAACGCGGAAGGTGGCGCGGCGACTTCTACGCCTACGACGAGGGCGGCATCGAACTCGACGGCGCGACCGTCGGACTGGTCGGATACGGGGCGGTCGGCCGCATCGTCGCCCGTGTCCTGCGCGCCTTCGGCGCCCACGTCCTGGTCGCGGACCCCTACACCGACCCCACGGCCGCCCGCGCCGACGGCGTCGAACCGGTCGCGCTCGACGAACTCCTGCGCCGCAGCAGCGTGGTGAGCCTGCACGCCCGGCTCACCCCGGAGACCCGCCTGCTCATCGACGCCGGGAAACTGGCACTGCTCCCCCCGGGAGCGGTACTGGTCAACACCGCCCGGGGCGGCCTCCTCGACTACGCCCCGCTGCCCGGACTGCTGAGGAGCGGTCGCCTCGGCGCCCTCGCCCTCGACGTGTACGACATCGAACCGCCGCCCGCCGACTGGCCGTTGCACGATGCTCCGAACGTCGTCGCCGCGCCGCATCTGGCCGGTGCCACCCGGCAGACCGCGCACCGGGCCGCCGCCATCACCGCGTCCGAGGCGGGCCGCTTCGTACGCGGCGAGAAGCTCGCCCACCCCGCCAACCCCGAGGTCCAGGAGGTCCCACGGCCATGAGCGTGATCATCGGCGTCGACATCGGCACCTCCGTCACCAAAGCCGTCGCCTTCGACAGTTCGGGGGCCCCGCTCGGCTCGGCGGACCGCCGCAGCCACCTGCACCGGCTGTCCGGCAGCCGCGTCGAACAGGACCTCGACGACGTGGTCCGTACGGTCGCCGAAGTCGTGCGGGAGACCGCCGCCGCGCTGCCCGAGCCGCCGACCGCGCTCGCCCTCACCGGTCAGGGCGACGGGTTGTGGCTGCGCGACGCCGACGGCCGCGCGGTCCGCCCGGCGATCTCCTGGATGGACGGGCGCGCCTCCGACCGTGTCGCGCGGTGGCTGGCGGACGGCACCGTCCAGCAGGTGTACGGAAGGACAGGCTCCGGCATGTTTCCCGGCTGCCACGCCCCGCTCCTCGCGCACCTCCAGGAACACGAGCCGCAGACCCTGCGGCGCGCGGCCACCGCGGGTTACTGCGTGGACGCCGTGGCCCAGCGCCTCACCGGCCGGATCAGCGTGGACGCCTCCGACGCCACCCTGCCCTTCCTCGACCCGGTGACCCGCACCTACTCCCACGAGGCGCTGGCCGCCTGCGGAATCGAGGACCAGGCCCGTCTGCTGCCCGCTCCGGCCGAGCCGGGAACCGTCCTCACCCTGGACGCGCACGGCGCCGACCTGCTGGGCCTCCCCGCCGGAACTCCGCTCACCGCAGGCCCGTACGACCTTCCTGCCTGCGCCATCGGCAGCGGCGTGCGCGACGTCGGGGACGGGCTGCTGATCGTCGGCACCACCCTCGCCTGCCAGGTCCTCACCGACCAGGTCCGTCCCGACCGCTCCGCCGAGCCGGCCGGCATGTGGCTGTGCACCCCGGATCCGGGCCGCTGGCTGCGTTCCATGCCCGCCATGGTCGGCACGGCCGCCCTGGAGTGGGTGCTCGCCCTCACCGGATCGGCCATGGCCGACCTCGACCGTCTGCTCGCCGACAGCCCGCCGGGCGCGAACGGGGTCACCTCACTGCCGTTCCTCTCCGACGCGGGGGAGCGCGCGCCCTTCGTGGACCCGCGCGCCACCGGTCGCCTCGACGGGCTCACCCTGGCGCACACCCGCGCCGACGCGGTACGCGCCATGTGCGAGGCCATCGGCTATGCCGCCCGCCACTGTCTGGAGGCCGCCGGTCTCACCGGGACTCTCGCCGCCTGCGGGGGCGGCACCCGCTCGGGCCCGTGGGTGCAGCTCTTCGCCGATGTGCTGGGGCGCGAGATCCGGGTACCGGTCGAGAACGAGGTGGGCGCGCTGGGCGCGGTCCGGGTGGCTCGCCGGTTCCTCGGCGAACCGGCCGGGACGGCGCCCCAGGCGTTCCGCGCCGTGCAGCCGCGCCGGGGCTCACGTGCGGTGTACGAGGACGGCTACGCCGCCTACCGCACCGCACTCGCCGCGGCCCGCGACGCACGGTGGGGTGAGCCGGGTCCGCAGGACACGGGCGAGCCGGTGCGCGCCCCCCGGCCCATGCCTGTCCAGCGGGAATGACCGCTGCGCAGGGGGAGCGCCCGGAACGCGTGCTCCCGCTCAGGCGAACAGCCGCTCCAGCACCACCGCTATGCCGTCCTCCTCGTTCGACAGCGTCACCTCGTCCGCAGCCGCCCTGAGCTCGGGGTGGGCGTTGGCCATGGCCACCCCGTGTCCGGAACGCTGGAACATGGGCAGATCGTTGGGCATGTCGCCGAACGCGATCGTGTGCATCGGGTCCAGCCCCCACACGTCGGCGGCCAGCGCGAGCCCGGTGCCCTTGTCCACTCCGTGCGGCGCCAGTTCCACCGTGCCCGGACCCGCCATCGTGACGGTGGCCAGATCCCCGGTCGCCGCACGGGCGGCGGCGGTCAGTTCGTCGTCCGAGAGCTCCGGATGGCGCACCAGGACCTTGATGACCGGCGCTGCCCACAGCTCGGCGCGGAGCCTGACGCGCACGGCGGGAAGTCCCACGTGGGCCATGCGGTAGCCCGGCTCGATGAGTGTCCGGCCGTCGGTCCCGTCCTGGTCGACGGCGGCGAAGACCGGACCGACCTCCGCCTCGATCTTGCCGAGCGCGGTGTCGGCCAGCTCCCGGTCCAGGGTCACCGAACGCAGCAGCCGGGCCGTGTCGGAGTCGTACAGCTGCGTCCCCTGGCCGCAGACGACCGGGCCGCGGTAACCGATACCGGCGAGCACGTCCCGCACGCCCGGCACGGGCCGGCCGGTGACGATCAGGTGTCTGGCTCCGGCCGAGACGGCCCTTGCGAGTGCGGCACGGGACCGGGGGCTCACCGTGTCACCGCGGCGTAGCAGGGTGCCGTCCAGATCGGTGGCGACGATGGCAGGGGCGGGCGGGATGCGCATGGCTCAAGCCTATGGAGATCGGCCTTCGGCCGTACGTCCCTGACCTGCGACGACGGTCAGGTTCCGGAGCCGCGACAGGTACTCCCGCCGACACGGCGCTGTGTCGGCGGGAGTACCTGTCGCCGGGCTCACCGGGAACACGAAGACCAGCGAGGCCGGCAACGTGAACGCGTTTGCTGGACGGCGTATTTGAGGGCGCGTTCGGAGTCGATGCCGTACCCGCCTTCCTGGTGCCGATCCGGTCGTCGACGAACCCGGCGGGCCGGCGTCAGCGCTGAGCCAGCTCTGCAACGAACTTGCTGGTCAGTGCGGTGGGAGCGGTGATGGCCGTGCCGACGACGACACTGTGGGCGCCGCGTGCCAGGGCTTCGGCAGCCTCCTGGGGAGTACGGATGCGGCCCTCGGCCACCACCGGCACGTCCAGTACCGCGGCGAGCTCGGCGACGAGATCGAGGTCCGGTCCGTCCTGCTGGGGTGAACCAGGGACGTAGCCGGACAGGGTGGTGGACACGATGTCGGCGCCCTCGGCGGCGGCGGTGATGCCTTCGGCCAGGGTCGCGACGTCGGCCATCACCAGTGCGCCCGCCGCGTGGACCGCCACGACCAGCTCGGCGAAGGTACTGCCGTCGGGGCGCGGCCGAGCGGTGGCGTCGGCGGCGACCACGTCGGCACCCGCCTCGGCGACGGCCAGGGCGTGCCGGACGGTCGGTGTGATGTACACGCCGGTGTCGCCGTCCTTCCACAGCCCGATCAGGGGGAGGTCGACGGACTTCCGGATGGCGGCCAGGACCTCGGGCTCATTGGCGCGGATCGCCGCTGCCCCGCCGGCTGCGGCGGCCTCCGCCAGGCGGGCGAGGGTGGCGGTCTCCCGCATCGGGTCGCCGGGCGGGGCCTGGCAGGACACGATCAGCCGGCCTTCGAATGCCTGGACCAGTGCTGAGGACGGTGTGCTCATTGCGGTACTCCCGGTCGGTGGAGAGGAACGGTGGTGGTGAGGACAGCGGCGCCGATCACGGCGGCGTCGTGGCCGTACAGCGGTGCGGTGGGGCGCAGCCGCCGCAGCGGCGGCATGAGTTCGTGCGTGAAGGCGTCCGTCAGCGCGTCCCAGTACAGCGGGCCGATCTGCGGGACACCACCACCGACCACGACCCGGTCCGGGCCGAAGGCGTTGGCGAGCCCGCCGAGGGCGCGGCCCGCGGCCCGCGCGCCGGTGACGACGGCGCGGACCGCGCTGTCCTCGCCTTGTGCGGCCCGCTCGGCGACGGTCTGCAGCCGGTCGGCGGTGCGGCCCGCGAGACGCTCGTACAGGGCGGTGATGCCGGGTCCGGAGGCGATGACCTCCAGGTGCCCCGCGCCGCCGCAGGTGCAGTCGAGGCCAGCGGCCTCCGGGCTCGGCAGATGCCCGATGTGCCCGGCGATACCCGCCGCTCCGTGCAGCATGCGCCCGTCACAGGCGAGCGCTCCGCCGACCCCGGTGCCGATGGCGGCGAACAGCAGGGAAGCACGGTCACCGTCGACAGCCGCGAGTTCCGGTCCGGCGGTGGCGCGGACGTCGTTGTCGCAGGCGACCGGAAGGCCCGTGCGGTCCGCCAGGCCGGTGCCCAGGGCGGTGCCCGCCCAGCCGCGGATCGAGTCCGTCGCGCTGGTGACCATGCCCGAACGCGGATCGATGACACCGGCCGCCGCGACCCCGATCGCCGTCGCACCGTCGTCGACGGTGCGGGCGGCGTCACGCAAGGCGTCGAGCACGGCTTCGGCGCCCTCGGTCGCGGGCGTCGGCCGGGTGTGCCGGGCGAGCACCGTGCCACCCGGGCCCACCAGCGCCGCGGCGATCTTCGTGCCGCCCAGGTCGAGCCCGATCACCGGGCCCGGCAGGGGCAGTGGGCGGGTACTCATCGGACCGGCGTCAGCCCGGCGGCGCGCAGCCGCTGGTCGACGAGTGCGAGGGACCGGGTGTCGAGCTGGATCTGCGGGAACGCGGTGTCGCCGCAGTCGATGACGCCGAGCAGCTTCAGAGCGCCCTTGAACGCCCCGAGCGCCGAGGAACTGCGTCCCATGTCCGCGTCCGGACCCGCGTCGACGAGGGCGAACAGCTCGACGAGGCGCTCCTGCTCCTTGGCGGCCAGCGCCCAGTCACCCGCGCGGGCGGCCTCGTACAGGCGCACGTACGCGGCGGGGTCGACGTTGCCGATGCCGGGCACGACACCGTCCGCACCGGCCAGCAGCGCGGCGTCCACGGTGAGTTCGGAGCCGGTGAGGATGCTGAAGCGGGGCGCGGGTCCTTCGGCGCGCCCGTCGCGGCCACCGAATTCGACGATGAGGCGGCGCAGGCCGCCCTCGTCGCCGCTGCTGTCCTTGAGACCCGCCAGGGTGCCGTCCTCGGCGAGCGCGTGGACGAGGGATGCGGAGAGCTTGGTGTGCACGGACACCGGAAGGTCGTACGCGAACAGCGGCAGGTCGACACTCGACCGGATGCGCCGGAAGTGCCCGGCGATCTCCTTGGGGTGGGTGCGCGTGTAGAAGGGCGCGGTGGCGACGATCGCGTCCGCGCCGGCCTCGGCGGCGACGCGGGCGTGGTCGATCACGCGCGGCGTCGTCGTGTCGATGACACCGGCGAGCACCGGAACGCGGCCGGCCGCCGTGCGGACCACGGTGTCCAGGGCCGTCCTGCGCTGTGTGTCGGTGAGGTAGGCGACCTCGCTGGTCGATCCCAGGGCGAACAGACCGTGCACACCTCCGCCGATCAGGTGCTCGACCAGACGGGAGAGCGACGCGGTGTCGACCTCCCCGGTGGCGTCGAGCGGGGTACAGACGGGCGGTACGACCCCGCGGAGGGGGGCGGTCAGCGGCATTTCGGTACTCCTGGTGCTGCGAGGGCGTGGAACTGGTACTGCGAGGGCGTGGAACTGGTACTGCGAGGGCGTGGAACCATCCATAACATGAGACGTCAGATGTCCTATGTCTGGAGCTAGAATAGTCCCGGCCCGGCACGAATCGTCAAGAGCGTCTTGGGTCACACACCGCCCAGCGCCCGGAAGGAGCCCCCGAAATGGTCCGCAGTACGGTGTCCGAAGACATCCAGGCCCGGATCCGGCAGCTGATCCTGGACCGTGAGCTGTCGCCCGGCGGCCTCCTGCCCGCCGAGAGTGAACTGACGGAGCTCTTCGGTGTGAGCCGGGTGTCGGTCCGTGAGGCGCTCAAGGCGCTGCAGGCACTGCAGGTCGTGGAGATCCGTCGCGGGTCCGGCACCTATGTCGGCTCGCTGTCCCTGGCACCCCTGGTGGAGGGTCTCGCGTTCCGGGCGGCCGTACGTCACCGCAGCGGGGAAGCGAGCCTGTACGAACTCATGCGGGTACGTGAGGCGTTGGAAGTGGGCCTGATCGACAGTGTCGCGGCGGCGGCGGTGCCGCAGGAGGACCTCATGGACCTGCGCGGGATCGTGGCGGTCATGGAACGCGAGGCGGCGGGCGGGCGGATCGCCCGCTCCACCGACCGGGCCTTCCACCTCGCGCTCTACCGTTCCTTCGGCAACCACCTGCTCAGTGAGGTGCTCGACGCCTTCTGGGCCGCCATGGACCAGGTGCGCGGCGAAGTCGGCGACAGTCACCAGGAGACGGCCGTGACCCTTGCCCACCACCGGGAGATCGTCGACGCGATCGCCGCGGCGGACGGCCCCCGTGCGTCCGCTGCGATGCGCACGCACTTCGACGGCATCAGGGAGCGCCTGGCCCCGGGGTCCGACGCCTGACGGGGAACTCCGCCGCGACGGTCCGGGCGGTGCGACCCGTGCCGGTCGCGCCGTCGGCGCCAGGATCAATCTGCAGCGACGTCAAGCGAGTTGAGGTACCGATGGGCCGCCAAGGTAATCCTGCGGTCGGCCTGCGGTACAGCCGTCAAGACGGTGGGGTGCACGGCCGTGATACTCGGCTGATCACCGATCCGAAGGCTGGCGATGCGACCAAAACTGAAGTCCGACGTGCTGTACGTGCCGACCGCCGACGGAGTGCACGTGTTCGGTGCGGGAGCTGACGTCGCGCTGGGCGGCCGGACCGCCTACCAGTGGCTCGACCGGCTCGCTCCGCACCTCGACGGCTCGACCGAACTCGACGACCTCGTGCGCAACCTGCCGGACGACAAACGCGCGGCGGTGGACGCGTTGGTACGACGGCTGCACGCGGCCGGCTGCGTGCGGGACGCCGCCGAGGACCGGCCGCACGGTCTCACCGAACGGGAACTGGCCACCTACGCGGCGGAGATCGCCTTCGTCGAGTACCACCGCGACTCGGCCGCCCGGCGCTTCGAGTCCTACCGCAACAGCGCGGTGGTCGTCGTGGGCGCGGGCCCCGCGTTCACCGCGCTGGTCTGCTCGGCGCTGCACTCGGGGGTCCGCCGGCTCCGCGCCGTCCGGACGGCCGAGACCGCGACGAACACGGACCGGCTGGCCGAGCTGGCAGCCGAGGCCGCGTGCCGGGACCCGGAGCAGACACTCGTCCAGGTACCGCTGTCCGACGAGGAGGAGGCCGGGCTGGCCCACGCGGACCTGGTGCTGCACGTGGCCTCGTCGGAGCCCGGGGTGGACCGTGCGCTGCGCCTGGACCGACTGTGCAGGGACTCGGACACGCCATTGGTGCAGGGCCTCGTGCTCGACGATGTCGCGTGGCTGGGTCCCGTCGGCCCGGCCTGGGAGTCGGCCTGGCTTCGGCTGGGACACGTCCTGGGGGCGCCCGGTCCGGCCGGACCCGGCGAGTTCCTCACCGGTCCGGCCGCCGCGGTGGTGGCCGGACATCTCGGGCTCGCCGCGTTCCAGCTGCTGACGGGCGTCACCCCTGCCGACGGCACCGACCTCACCAGGATCGACCTGGAGACCCTGCGGACATCGGTCCACGGATTCCTGCCGCACCCGGCCACCCGGCCGGCCCGGCCGGAGACCGAGCAGGAGTTCACCGACCGGATCGACCGGCTGGGCACGGCCGAGCCGGTCACCGAGCAGGACTTCTCCGCTCGGGCCGCCCGCTGCTTCGACCCGCACGTGGGCCTCATGCGGAAGCTGGACGAACAGGACTTCACCCAGCTGCCGCTGCACGTCACCGAGGCCGTCACCCGTACCGCCCGAGGGGGCCGCGTCTTCGGCGCGGGAACGAGTTTCGCCGAGGCACGACACCGTGCCGCGCTGCGCGGTCTCGCGGTGTACGCGGCGGGCGCACCCGACCCGCGCAGGTTCGGCCCCGGCTCCACCGTGTGGGGCTGGGACCTCGCGACCCGGCGCGCCAGAGCGGTACCGGCGGCCGAGGCCTTCGGTACGGGTGCGGGCCTGGCGGCGCGGCTGGGCTGGCACGACGCAGTGACCGATGGAATCGGGCAGCAGCTGGCCCGGTTGGCCGTGGCCGACGTACGGGCCCGCCGTTCGCACCCGGTGGCCCTGGATCTCGCGGGCGCGGCCCTGACCGGGAGGGCGGCGCGCCTTCTCGGCCTGCTGCGTTCGGCCCGGGGCTCCGTCCGGGTCGCCGACATCGGTGGTGCGCTCGGGGTGCCGGTGCTGGCCTGGTGGCAGGACGGCCGGCCGGTCGCGGTGACCTGCGGCCCGGACGCGGTGGCCGAAGGTCTGGAGCGGGCCGTCCTGGACCGGCAGGCGGTCCTGGCCGACCAGCCCGACTACGCGCCTGCCCCGGTCACCGGACTGCACGGAGTGCCGGACCCGGCCTCCGGTGCGCGACGGCCCGGCGAACCCGGCCGGCAACAGATGATGCGCGCCCTGCGGCTCCGCCGGCTGTGTCCGGTCGTGGTACCGCTCGACCACGATCCGGCGGTGCACGAGGTGCTGCCCGGCGTACTGCGCGTCGTGCTGGCCGATGGGTGAGCCGGCGTCCGGGGCCGCCGGCTCCGTCGGTCTCCGGTTCTGGTGGCGGACCTTCGAAGGAGTTCAGGAACTGTTCGCCGAGGGGCACGGCGAGGAGGGCGGCCCGGACGACCCGCTGCCGACCAAGACCTACCGGGGACTGCCACGGCACGTCCTGAGCGAGCCCTCCCGACGGATCGGTGACGCGCGCTGGTCCTTCGCGGGGTTCCGCCGGACCCGGTCCGAAGACGGTCCTAACCGCGAAGTCCTGGACGGGACAGCCCTGTCGGCTTTGCTCCACCACAGCTACGGTCTGGAACGGATGGAGCTGGGACCCCATGCCGCCTGGCCCTACCACCGGGCCGTGGCATCCGCCCGGTGCTTCTACCCGGTGGAGCTGTACCTGTGGCTCGCCCGCCCGGCAGGGAACCGGCCGGCCGGGTGCTACCACTACGACCCGGCACACCACGCGCTGACCCGGCTGCGTACGGGGGGCGTCCCCGACGAGCTGCGGACCGCCACCGGAACAGGCCGGGACGGCACGCTGGCCCTGATGGTGGCGGCCGTGTGCTTCCGTAAGACGGCGTTCCGCTACCGGGACTACGCCTACCGGCTCTGCGCGCAGGAAGTCGGCCTGACCGTGGGGAACATGCTGCTGGTGGCGGGGGCGCTGGGCCTGCGCGGGCGGGTGCACCACCGGTTCGACGATGCTGTCGTCAACCGCGTACTGGGCCTGGACGGGGACGAGGAGACCGCCTTCGCGGTGCTCGACCTGTTTCCCTGGCAGCCGGCCGGGACCGGGCAGGCGCCACTCCGTGCGGAGCCCGAGGAGCCGCAGCCGGTCATCCGGCCGCATCAGCTCCGTACCGACGCGGCGGACCCGGCCGCATGGTCCGGACTGACCGCGCTGAACCGCGCCGCCCGGCTCACCGGCACCGGCTGGAACACACCGGTGGACCAGGCCGCGTTCCACCTTCCGCCCGACGGCCCCGGTCCGACGCCGGTCCCTCTCGGGGAACCCTCACCCGGCCAGGTGGAACTGGCCGAGGCGATCCGCGCACGGGACTCGGGCGGCCGGATGTTCCTGCCCGACTCCGCTGCCCTGCCCCTTCCCCAACTGGGCTCCCTGCTCAGGCACGCGCTGGAGCCCGTGCCGTCCGACCACGCCGAGACGCCCTGCCGCCCCCTGGCGGACTGCCATGTACTGGTACTCAACGCCGCCGGTGCCGATGCCGGCCTCTACCGGCTGGACACCACGCCCGCACTCACCGCACTGCCGGGGCGGGACTGGCGCGCCGTGCTGGCGATGCTCTGCGACCGGACCCCCGCGGTCAACTCCGCGAAGGCCCACGCGATCGTGTTCCTGAGCGTGAATCGGGCCGAGGGCGACCGCTGGTTCGGCGACCGCGGGTACCGGATCCTGCACCACGAGGCCGGGATCGTCGCCCAGCGGATCAGCGTGCTCGCCGCTGCCACCGGCCTGTCCGCACGTGTCACCAACGGGTACCACGAGGGCATGGTCCGGTCCCTGATCGGCGCGGACGAGGCCCACGTGCCCGTCTTCACCCTGGTCCTGGGCCGCCGCCGGGACAGCGCTCAGTACGAGCCACCGCTGACCTGGTGACCCGGACCACGGGTCGGCGGCACGCCGATCCTACGGCCCGGCTTCGGTCGCACCGTGAAGACCAACTCCCGTCCCTCGTCCCACGATCGGAGTGGACCATCCCTTGGTCCGAGCCAGAACCGACAACTGAGAGAGGGGACATCGATGCCAACGGACCTCGTCCTGGACCTCGCTGACCTCAGCGTGAACGAGCTCGACATCCTGCCGACCTCGCCGGGCGCAAGCCTGGAGTCGATCAACGTCGGCCACGCCATGGTCGAGATCGGCGCGTCCAACTGCACCTCGACCGGCACACCCGCGAGCTGCTGCTCCTGTTGCTGCTGCTGACGCGTTCCGCACGGCCGTGCCTGGCGGACAGTCCGTCCGCCGGGCACGGCGCCGTACCGACCGACGAGGAATGAGACGTTGACCGAGGCCGCAGGAGCGCCCCCAGCCCCCGGTGTCGCCGTGCTCGGCCGGGGCAGACTCGCCGCCGCGATCCGGACCTCCGTCTCCCGGACGCACCGGCTGGTCGCCCGTCCGGACGCCGACTGCGCCGGGATCGTCACCGCGTACGACGGCTGGCGCACCGGCACCGCGCCGGACCGTACCGACACCAGGTGGCTGCCGGTACGGGTCGAGTTGGGCAACGTCGTCATCGGGCCCTCCGTCGTCCCGGGCCGGGCCGGCTGCGCGCAGTGCGCCCGGACCCGGCGGGACCGCGCGCTCGGCCCCGGTAGCCCCAGGACCGAACTGGTACGCCGGTTCAGCGGTCAACTGGCCGAACGCCCGGCCCCGTTGCTGTCCTCCTGGGCGTGCGATGCGGTCGGTGACCTGGTGGCGGCGGAATTCGACGATCCACCCGGCCGGTGGACGACGAACGCCGTCGTACTCCTGTCGCTGACCGACATGGCGGTCGACGCGCACCCGTTCCTCGCCGATCCGTGCTGCCCCCGGTGCGGCGCTCTGCCCGCCGACCGGCCGCCCACCCTCATGGCGAAGCCCCGCACGAAGCTCTCCAGGGACACTTACCGGGTCCGCGATCTCAAGGCTGACTGGGACACGCTGGTGAAGACCTACGTGGACGGTCACACCGGGGTGGTCCGCCAACTCGACGTACGGACCGACTACCGCTATCCCATGGTGTCCGCCCCCGTGCACCTCCCCGGGCAGGAGCAGGAGGCGGGCTTCGGCCGTGACCTCGACTACGCCGGCTGCGGGCGCACCGCACTGGCGGAGGCGCTGGAGCGGCTCGGCGGCGCCCGGCCGGGAGGCCACCGCACGGCGGTGCGGGCCGGCTACGGGGATCTGGGCGAATGGGCCGTCTGCCCGACCACGCTGGGACTGTACCCACCGGACCGGTACGCCGAGCCCGGATTCCCCTACCCGCCGTTCGATCCGGATCTGGAACTGAACTGGGTGTGGGGCCACTCCTTCGCCCGCGACGCCCCGGTACTGGTGCCCGAGGACTACGCCTACTACCGCACCCGGCACGACAACCCGCTCGCCCGGCCGCTGGCGTACGAGGTGTCCAACGGGTGTGCTCTGGGCGGCTGTCTGGAGGAGGCGGCACTGCACGGGGTGGCGGAGCTGGCGGAACGGGACGCCTTCCTGCTGACCTGGTACGCCCGGCTGCCCGCACCCAGGGTGGACCTGAACACCGTGTCCGACCCGCGCATCGGCATGCTGGCCGAACGGATCCGCCAGGACAGCGGTCACCACGTCCTGGCCTTCGCCACCACCCCGGAGCACGGCATCCCCACGGCCTGGGTCATGGCGGTGCACCCTTCTCCCGGCCTGGAGCCCGCGGCGATCTGCGCTGCCGGTGCGCACTTCGATCCCGAACAGGCCCTGCTCAACGGGGTCTTGGAGCTCGCGGCGAATCTGGGCTGGAACCGGTTCGCGTACCGCGACGAACTGGCCAGGATCGAGGCGATGGTCGCCGACCCGTCCCTGGTGCGGGAGATGCGCGACCACGCCCTGCTGTACTGCCACCCCGCCGCGTTCGACCGGTTCGGATTCCTGCTGGAGGACGACGTGGGACGGCCGGTGGCCGAGGCGTTCGGACGGGCCACCTGTCGGCCGCGCGGCGACGACATCCGCGCCGACCTGGCCGAGGTGGTGGCACGGTTCACCGACCGGGGCCAGGACGTCATCGTGGTGGACCAGACCACGGACGAGCACCGCGCGGGCGGCCTCGCCTGCGCGAAGGTGATCATCCCGGGACTGCTGCCGATGACGTTCGGACACCGGATGCGCCGCACCCACGGTCTGCCCCGGCTGAGCCAGCTGCCCGGCGACCTCGGCTACCGCGCCGGACCCATGCCCCTGGCGGACATCAACCCGCATCCGCACCCGTTCCCGTGACTGGAGCCGGTCATGACAGAGGACTTCTCGACCCCGGACACGTTCGGCATCCGGATCGGCGGGCTGCCCGTACCGATGCTGGACGACATGCGGTCGCCGGAACTGTGGGACCAGGTCGAAACGGTGCTGGCCGGTGAACGAAGACTGGCGGCCACCGCGGACGAGCTGTCCGACGCGCTGTTCGAGCTGATCGGACGAGGCCCGGCAGGAAAACCGGAACTGGTCGCGCTGCGTCGTTCCATCCACAACGGGAGGCCACTGGCGGCCCGTTGCTGGAACGACGGGATTCGCGCGCTCCTGCCGGCCCACGTGGCCGACGGCGTACGAGCCTGGCTGGAACTGGTGGCCGCACACCGGCACGACGTGGCGCACCTGGACGAACTGGTCGGCCACCACACCAGGAACCAGCACATCCTGCTGAGGAAGGCGGTCGCCGATCCGGCCTTCCAGCACGGACTGATCCTGAGCAGCCCGGTGTGCTACGGCCAACTGCGCAAGTGGCTGGCCCGGCCGGACGACACCGCACCGGACCGCGGCCTGGCGCTCCGGCTGACCAAGTACCTCGCCCGGATCACCACGAAGACCAGCCCGTTCAGCACCTTCACCATCAGCGGCATCGGCCACTGGCACGGACGGAACACCGCTGCCCCCGCGACCGGCCCGGCCGTGCGGAGCGTCGTGGAGATCAACGTCTGGGTGGTGCAGCAACTGGTCAGGCAACTCAGCGGGCATCCGGCCCTCGCGGGGCGCCTGCGGCTACGGCTCAACCCGAGCGCGCTGCTGGCCGGAGACCGCTGGGAGTTCCTCGGCCCCGGATCCGACGAGCCGCTGCGCAGCCTGGCGGCCACCGCACCGGTCCAGGCGTGCGTGGACGCGGTGACGGGAGCGGGACGGGTCCGTGAGGACGCCGTCGACGAGACGGCGGCCCGGACCGGGAGCACCCCCGCCGCAGCCGATGCCTACCTGGGCAGGCTGGTGGAGCTCGGACTTCTGGAAGCCGAGCGCCCCTTCGCCGATCAGGCGCTCGACCCACTCGGCGAACTCCGCACCTGGGTGGCGAGCGCGGGACCGGCCCTGGAAGAGCTGAGCAGTGCCCTGGCCGAACTGGCCGGTCACCTCGCCGATTACCCGGTGCTCGCGCGCCCCTCGGACCGGCTGCGGCGCTCCAGGGAGATCGATGCCGCGCTGCTCCGCATCAGAACGCTGGCCGGACCGGACCGCATCGACCTGCCGGCCAAGAACAGCATCATCGAGAACGCCCTGCTGACCGCGCCCGCCGACGGACCCGACCGGCAGCGCTGGACGCCGGTGCTGAGGGACCTGGATGCCGTACGCCGCTGCTACGCCGTGCTCGACCCGGCGCTGCCCGGCCGGGTCGCACTCACCGAGGCGTTCGCCGAACGGATCGGACCGGGCGCCACCGTGCCGTTCCTGGTGTTCCACCGGGCGGTGCAGCAGTGGCTGCGCGAGGACCCCGATCTGCCGGGCGTGTTGTCCATCGCCACCCATGGCTACCAGGCCCTGGCGCACCACCGCCTGCCCCGGATCCGTGAACTGTCCCGGATCCGGGCGGAGTTGTGCGCCACCGTACTCGAAGGGCAGGCGGACGAGCGAGGTGTGCTGCGCCTGGACCCGCAACAGCTGTCCGCGGCGGCCGGACAGTGGCCGGCCTGGATGCGCCCGCCGGACTCGGTGGCCTTCTACGGACAGCCCGTCGGCGGCGCCGGCGAACCACAGTTCGTGATCAACGCCGTCAACTCCGGACACGGCCGGGGACGCGACCGGGTACGGCGTCTGCTGGCCCAGGCGGGGACCGCCGCGGAGGTGGCCACGGCGCCGCCGCCCGCCGACGAGATCCTCGCGGACACCTGCCGCCACTACGGGAGCAACGTCGGGCTGCGCACCTCGGCCCTGGCCTGCGAGATCGACTATCCGGGGGGACTCAGCCGACGGAGCGCCGCCGAGCGCATCCCGGTCGGGGACCTCGTCGTACGACACGATCCGGACCTGGAGCTGCTCACCCTGCGGTCGCGCAGCCGCGATGCCGTGGTGCGCCCGGTGCACCCCAACCTCATCGCCGAGCTGTGGCTTCCGCCCGCGATCCGGCTGCTGATGCAGGCGTTCGGTGCGACAGCCAACCTGCTCATCCCGGGCCGCCGGATGTTCGGCGACACCTCGCTGGACCGGGTCGACGGCGTGCTGGCCCAGCCCAGGGTGGTCATCGGCAGGACCACGGTCAGCCGCCGCCAGTGGGTGTTCCCGGTGAGTGCCGTGCCCTCGCGGCAGAAGGGCGAGAGCGACCGGGCCCGTCTGGTGAGGCTGGCGGCATGGCTGCACACGCACGGAATGCCGCAGCGCTGTTTCGTCCGCGGCCTCGACCCGGACTCGGTGGTCGGCGGCAGCGTATGGCGGATCAAGTCACGCAAGCCGCTGTACGTCGACTTCGCCAGCCTGCTGCTGGTCGGCGTCTTCGAACGGATGCTGACCGACCCGCGACACCTCCTGTTCCTTCAGGAAGCTCTGCCGGGACCGGCGGACGCGCCGAGCTACGGGGACAACGGATCCCGGGTGACCGAATACCTCGTCGAGATCAACGGAGGACGCGATGCTGACCGTTAGCGACCGGCTGGACCCCAGTACGGCCGAGGGCTCGGACTGGGTGTGCGCACACATCTTCTACGACACCGACCAGGACCTGCTGCTGACCGACTGCGTCCGACCGCTCGTCGGGACACTGACGGACGACGGCCTGGTGCAGCGGTACTTCTACCTGCGGTACTGGGAGGGCGGCCCGCACGTCCGGCTGCGGCTGCTGCCCGCCCGCACCGCCGACCGGGCCGAGGTGGAGCGGCGGGCGGTCGAACGGATCGAGGCGTTCCTGGCACGCAGTCCCGCCCCGGACGTGGTGGACCGCTCACACTTCGCCCAGGTGGCCGAGGGACTGGCCGGTCTGGAGGGTCGGTCCGGCCACGACCAGGTGGTCCGGGCCAACAACACAGTGGAGTTGCGGCCCTACGAGCGGGAACACGCGGACTACGGATACGGCGCGGCCATCGGCGCCGTGGAGCAGCACTTCTTCGAGTCCAGCGAACTGGCCCAGTCCGTGGTGGCCGCCGGTACGACCGTGGAACAACGCGCGCTGCTGGCGTTCGACCTCGTCATCGGGGTGTTCGCGCTGTGCGACGAGGTGCGCGACCGGTGGGCCCGGCACGGCGGCCCACCCCTGCCGTTCGGCAGTGGCCCGGAGGCCGCCGACGTCGAGCCGCGATACCGGGCCCAGCGTGCGAAGCTCCGCGAACGGGCCCTGCGTACCTGGCACCTGGCCACCCGGCCGACGGCCGTCGGGGACCAGCGGGCCTACTGGCTGGCTTCGGTGCGCCGGCTCCGGGACGAACTGCACAGCCTGGAGGAGGCCGGCGGTTTCGTCTCCGAGTGGGCCGACTCTCCGCTGGCCGGCCCCCTCGACCTGGCAGCCACCGACCACCCGGCCACGAGTCTGGTGCTGCTGCGCTGCGCACACCTGGTCAACAACCGGCTCGGACTCACCCTGTGGCAGGAGAACCAGCTGCGCTTCCTGGTGGGACGGGTCCTCGCGGAGCTGCCCGAGGCGTTGGCCGCCTCGTGAACGGAGCGCCCGTCCAGTGGCACAGCATCCACGTCCACCACCACGCCGAGAACGCGGAGCCCGCCCTCGTACTGCACGCCGTCCGACCGGCGTTCGACGCCGTGCGCACCTGGGTCGACGGCGCCTGGTTCGGCCGTCACTGGCTGCGCGGCCCGCATCTGCGGCTCAACTTCCTCACCTCCGGGGAGCTGTGGGCCGCCCGGGTGCGACCGACGGTCATCTCGGTGATCGGCGAGTACCTGGACGCCCACCCCTCCACTGCCCGGTCGGACGAGTCCGCGCTGGCTCCGGTGCACGCGAGGCTGGCGGAGCTGGAGATGGAGACCGGACCGCGGCACCCCTGGGTGGCGGACAACACCGTTCTCGAACAGCCCTATGACCACCGGCTTCCGGTACTGGGTTCGATGCGGGCCAGTGACCTGCTGGCCGGATTCCTCAGTGACACCAACGAGCTGGCGTTCCGGATGTACGACCACGTCGACCGCGGGGGAGCGCTGCCGCTGCTGGCCCTGGACCTGATGTGGACCACCGTGTCGGTGGCGGCCATTCCCTTCGACGCGGGCGGAGCGCCGATCGAGCGCGGATTCATGTCGCTGCGTTCCCACGCGGACGCCTTCCTGTCCCGGACCCAGGACCCGGCCGGGTACCGGGCGGCGTTCGACGAGCGCTACCTGCGGCAGGCGGACGCGTTGTCCGAGCGGCTGCGCGCGGTGGAGTCGGCACTGGCCGGCAACGGTACGGAACCACCGTTCGTCGTGGACTGGGCCGAGGCGGTCCGCCGCCATCAGCGGACGGCGCACCCGCTGCTGGCGTCGGGCGAGGTGTCGATGGGCGGGGCCGCCCTCGCGCCCCGGATGCCGACCCAACAGGTCAGTGAGTTCCACCAGTTGCTGCAGACGGACCACGGACACGAGGACTTCATCCGGGCCGACCACTGGTTCGCGTCCTTCCGGCTGGTGGTGAACTACCTGTACATCCACCTCAACCGCCTCGGGCTGAAGCCGGTGGACCGTGGGCTGCTCTGCCACCTGGCGGCGAACACCGTCGAAACGGTGCACGGTGTCTCCGCCGTCGGCAACTTCCAGCGGTACGTGGTCGGGACGCCCGCGGCCGGTACACCCGAGTGGGTGCGGACAGGCACACAGGGGGCGGAGGGGACGACGTGAGCCGTACCGGCCGTCCCGGTCCGACGGTCCGTCCGCCCCTTCCGGGAGGGCGGACGGGCCTCAGCGGCCTCCGGGTTGTGCCGTCAGCGTCGCCGGGATGATCTCGGCGAGCTGCCGGCGTCCGGAGATGCCGAGTTTGCGGTAGGCGCCGGACAGGTGGAACTCCACGGTGCGTACGGTGACGAACAGCTTTCCGGCGATGGCCCGGTTGGTGTGGCCGTTCCGCGCGAGGCGCAGGATCCGCAGCTCCTGCGGGGTGAGGTTCCGCAGCGTCGGATGCAGCGGTTCGTCCGGGCCCTCGGGGAAGACCTCCTGCTGTACGGTCTCGATCCGGTGCACCAGCGGTTGTGCGCCGCACGACGTGGCGGTCGACAGGGCGGCGGTCAGCTCGGTCCGCGCTTCGCTCAGCCTGCCCGCCGCGCCCAGTGCCGCACCCAGGTCGAACCGGGCGGCGGCCAGCTCCAGTCTGGCCGGTGAGCGTGCCAGGGTGCCGACGGCGGCTGCGAGCAGGCCGATGCGCTGTGGGCCGGTCGCGGCCATGGCGACCGCGTGCTGGGCGGTCCCGATCGCACGGGCGGTGCCCCACTGCCGCGCGTCCTCCAACTCGGCGACAGCGAGATGGGCGGCCTCGGCGGGCTCACCCGCCGCGGCGAGCAACTGCGCGGCGCGCGACCGCCATGGCACCACCGCCGGATTGCGCACCCGGCGACCGGACAGCAGCCGGCCCACGGCGAGGTGGTCCTCGACCGCACGTGACAGCTCTCCGGTGCACTCCCGCACCACCGCACGCGCGGCCAGTACGGCCGGGGTGTCCTGCCGCAACGGCAGCTCCTGGTCCAGCCCGCAGCCGGTGAGCAGCGCGAGAGCGGTGCTCGTGTCGCCCATCAGGGCCCGCGCCTCGGCCAGGACCGACACGGCGAGCGCCGCCGGCAGCCGGGACGTGGACGCCGCCACGCTCAACAGCTCCGTCATGGGCGCCAGTGCGTCCGCCGCACGGGTCAGGTCGCCGCGGACACGGTGGATCGTGGCGCGCAGCAGTTCCGCGGTGACATGGTCCCAGTGTCCGGGCCGGGCCCCGTCGGCCGGCCGGATCCGGCTGCAGTGTGTCCACGCCTCGGTCAGCTCGTCGGCCCGGATCAGGGCGATACACCCGTGCCACCAGGACCTTCCCGGACCGTCCTGGTTCTCGGCCAGCGCCTGTCCGGCGAATCGCACAGCCGCTGCGCGGTCCTTGCCCGTGCGGACCGCGTCGGCGGCCCGCAGCCCGGCCAGTTCCCGGCGGGCGGCGGCGTGTTGCGGGCTCCGGGCGATCAGTTCGTCCAGCGGGTCGGCGGTCCCCACCAGCCGGCCAGGACCGTCCAGACAGATGTACGCCTTGTGCAGCCGCAGCCGCCAGCACTGTTCCGGTGCCGCTGTGCCCAGCCGGACCGTGGTGTCGTCGAGGACCGTCACCGCGTCCGCGGGTCGCCCGCACTCGGTCAGCAGACCGGCCAGGGCCACGGCGTAGTCGGTCGCGATCACCGGATCAGCCGCCTCCTGACGGGCCGCGTCCAGCTGATGTGCGGTGAGGTCCGGGTCGACGAACGCGTCCAGCCGGGCCAGCTCGCGCCGCACGGCCGACCGCACACGCGGCCGTAACCGGTCCCGCAGCACTCCGCGGAGGTGCTGGGCGGCGTCGTCGGCCCGGCCCTCCTGCGCCAGTCTGCGGGCCGCGGTCCGCAGCGGCCGGACGGTCCAGCTCAGGCCGAGCGGCCCGGCCGCGACCAACTGCCGGGCGACGGAGGTCGCGCCGAAGTGCCCGTCGCGCAGAATCTCGGCCGCCCGCAGGTGCAGGGCGGCGCGGGTGCCGACCGGGATCCTGCCGATGACCATCGCGGCCAGTAGCGGGTGACGGAAGGCCGGCGGCGTGCGGTTGGCCAACAGGCAGCGGTCGGACAGTTCGTCCAGCGCGGACAGCGTGTCGCTGACGGTCAGCCGGGCGAGGTCGGCGGCCTGGGCGATCTCCGCGTCGGTGCCGAGCACGGCGACCGCCCTCGCCAGTGCGAGTGCGGGTCGGCTCAGCTCTCCCAGCCAGCGTTCGGTCCCCGGGAGCACCGCGGAACCCACCGTGGCGCGCAGCTCTCCAGCGGTCGGGGCGCGGCCGGTGTGGGCCGACAGCAGAGCCACTACCAGGCTGGGGTTGCCCCCGGTCAACTCGTGACAGACGGAAGCGGAGTTCTCGTCGAGTGCGACCCCGCAACGGGCCGCCGCGAAGTCGCTGAGTGCTGCCGCCGGCAGACCGGTGAGGTCGATGTGCTCGGCGAGGGCGGTGAGCCGGGCTCCGCCCGGAGGTTCGTGGCCCACGCCGAAGTCGTCGGCGGACAACGCGATGACCACCTGGGTGGGATACGCGGAGCCCGCCAGGGCGAGAAGCCAGCGCAACGACCAGGGGTCCGCGTCGGCCACGTCGTCCAGGCAGAGGACGACCGGGGAACGGTGTGCGTGTGTCCGCACCAGATCGACGAGGTGCCGCAGATGTTCCAGGAGGGCCGGCCGGTCCGTGGACGGCGTGGCCGGGGCGCCCGCACTCAGCAGACGGCCGAGGAGGTGATCAGCTGCCGCGAACGGGCTGTCGGGGTAGGCCCGGGTGCGGGCGACGGCCACCTCGAAGCCGGTGTCGGCGGCGAGCACGGAGAGTGCTTCCAGCACCGCCGACTTCCCGATCCCCGGTTCGCCGCGCACCAGCAGGGTGACCGGACGCCCCGTACGGGCCTTGTCGATCGCGGCACGCAGTCGCGCCATTTCGGTGCCACGGCCGGTCAGCCCGGTCAAGGTCATCCGCCCCTCCCCGCACGACCTGTCGCGCTTCAACCACCGCACCGGGATGCGGAGTTCGGTGTCGTGGTCGGCACTCGGACGCGGAGACGCGAGCCCTTGCACCCCGGCCCCATAAGCCACCATTTCATGCATGATCACCCTACACCGCAGGGCTGTCGGCCTCAATGGTGTTCGTGACGCGACGTGTGGAGGCGTGTACGTTCCGTGCCGGGCGAGGGTGAGTTCGGGGCCCGCGCAAGCCCGCCCGGCATCGTGACTGTGCGCGCGGGCCCGCTCGACGGCCCGGTGGCTCAACAGCCCTGTGGTGAACCGCTGTCAGGTCTTGCGCAGGTCCGGGGCCGGGACGCCGATGAGCAACCGCCGCAGGGCGTCCCACGCGACGCGCATCGCCCGCGTCAGGGCCGGCGAGTCACTGCTGACGACGCGTACCCACGCCCCGCAGTCGTCGGGCAGGGTGCTCACCCCGAAGGCCAGGCCGGTGGTCAGCAGGGCCTCGTGGAGGATGTCGGCCACCTCGGCCGCGGGGGCGAGCGGAGTGACCGCGTACAGCGTGGCCATCAGGTCGTGGTCCGCGAAGACGGCGGGCCCGGTGACCGGCCCCGAGCCGTGCGGATCGAGGCGGACCGTGTCCAGCGCCAGAAGTGTCCCGTCCGGGCGCTGGATCTCCAGGTCGCTGAAGAGCAGGCGGTAGGCGTGCCGTTCACCGCGGGCCAGCCGCCCGGCCGCGATCGTCTCGCTCAGCAGCACGGTGGCGGTCGGGTCGACGGTCACCCGGGTCTGCTGGTAGAAGCGTGCGTCCCGGTACGGGATCAGGGCGTCCGGCAGGTACTCGACGTAACTGCCCTCCCCCGCAGTGAGGTTGACGACCTGGGTCGCGTGGTCGAATTCCATCCGGTGCACTTTGGTGGCGGCCTGCGTGGTCAGGTGAACCGCGGTGCCGGGGCCGCAGTCGATGTCCATCCGGTTGCGGTCGGCCTGGATGATGCCGCCCCCGGTCGACATCAGATAGGTCACCGGCAGGTCGGGCCGCTGCGGGTCGATGTACAGCGGGCGCATGATCTGCAGCGGTGACTTCTGGTAGCGGTCGACGAGTTCGGTCCGGTCGCCCACCCGCGCGTAGCGCAGTTCGAGCAGCCCGACCTTGCCGGGGCGCCCGGCGGCCAGGGTGTCCGGTGGGCCGGCCAGGTCGAGCATCCGGGCCGGTACCCGCCGGGGTTCGTAGTGCGCGGGGTCCAGCCGCGCGGGCGCCTCGGTCACGCGGAAGCCGCCGCCCCGGCGGCCTCGTGGGACAGGAGGAAGTCGGCGATGGTGCCGAGCCCCTCCCCGGTGAGCGAGTTGGTCAGCACCACCGGCCGGCCTTCCCTGACCCGGCGCGCGTCCGACTCCATGACGCCCAGATCGCACCGCACGTACTGGGCGATGTCGACCTTGTTGATCACCAGGAGCTCGCACTCGGTGATGCCGGGGCCCCGCTTGCGCGGCATCTTGTCGCCCTCGGCGGTGTCCAGCACGAACAGGAAGAGGTCGACCAGCGCCGGGCTGAAGGTGAGCGTCAGATTGTCGCCGCCGCTCTCGAAGAGCAGGGTGTCCACCTCGGGGAAACGTTCCAGGAGTTCGTCCGCCGCCGCCTGGTTCATCGTCGGGTCGTCCCGAACGGCGGTGTGCGGACAGGCCCCGGTCTCCACGCCGACGATCCGCTCCGCGTCCAGGAGCCCGGCCAGAGTACGGCGCACATGGGCGGCGTCCTCGGTGGTGTAGATGTCGTTGGTGATGACGGCAGGGATCCGGCCGCGCTCGATCAGCACCGGGACGAGCGCCTCGATCAGGGCGGTCTTGCCGGAGCCGACCGGTCCGGCGATGCCGACGCGCAGCACGCCGTCCTTGGGCCGCCGGATGAGCTCGTCGTGGCTGTGGTGGTGCCTGGCCTGCATGGGGTCGTGCATGGTGATCCTGTCTGGTGTGGTGTCTTCGCGGGGGAGGGGACACGGAAGGGGACGGGGACGCGGGTCTAACTGGCGAACAGCCGGGCCTCGGCCCGCTCGTGACGGCCCGACATGATGTCCGCCACCGGGACGCAGCCTCCGAGGTCGGCCAGTTCTCGCCGCAGGGCGGCGTCGACGGTCTCCTCGATCACTGCGGCGGCCCCGTGCAGGACGACCTGCGCCCGGCGGTGGTCGGTCAGCCGGAGCCGCAGGGCGGCCCCCACGAAGCTGGCCGCGAAGGCGAACAGTTCGCAGGTGACCGCCTGGCGGGCGGGTACTCCGTTGCCCGCGTGGACGACGGCGGCGACGACCGGCTGGCAGCCGCGTACGGCGCCGTCCCGGTAGAGGGCCCGGTACCGCTCGATCGGGGGAGTGGCGTAGACCTCGTCGGCCAGGTCCAGCAACTGCCGCCCGGTGCGGACGGTGGCCTGCCTCGCCTCACGGCCCAGCTTGGTGGCGTGCAGCCGCTGTTCCACGGCCACCACCTCGTCCCACGCGTCGGTGGTGACCGCACGGTGGGCGAGGGCGAGGGCGGTCGCGTCGGCCGGCCCCGCGCTGTGACGCAGCAGGTCGTGGAGGAGGTCCGGCAGGCCGCGCGGGGTGACCGCGCGGGCCTGCTGGAAGCCCTCCAGACCGTGGGAGAGGGTGTAGTAGCCGCTGGGGAAGGCCGAGTCGGTGAGCTGAAGTCCGGTCAGCAGCGCCGGGATCGGCATCGGGTCGTTCACGCCGGGGTTTCCGTTCGTGCCAGCTGGCCGTCCGATGTCGTCCGGCCGTTGCGGGCCGTCGAAGGGGACGGTCAGACGATGTAGAAGAGGTGGTTGAGCGGGAGCCGCTCGGCAGGCTCGATGGTGGCGGGCTCGCCGTCGACGGTGACCTTGTACGTCTCCGGGTCCACCTCGATGCGCGGTAGCGCGTCGTTGCGCACCATGTGCTCCTTGCCGATGGTCCGGCAGCGCTGAACCGGCTCGATCCGCCGCTGGAGCCCCAGCTCGCCGGGGACGCCCGCGGCGATCGACGCCTGCGACATGAACGTCACCGACGTACGCTGCTTGGCGCGGCCGTAGGTGCCGAACATCGGCCGGTAGTACACCGGTTGGGGCGTCGGCAGGGAAGCGTTGGGGTCGCCCATCAGGGCCCAGTTGACCATGCCGCCCTTGATGATCATCTTGGGCTTGGCCGCGAAGGAGTGGATCGGCCAGAGCACGATGTCGGCGAGTTTGCCGGGCTCCAGGGAACCGATCACGTCCGCGGCGCCGACCGCTGTCGCGGGGTTGATCGTCAGCTTGGCCAGGTACCGCAGGACACGCGCGTTGTCGTTGCGGGAGCTGTCCTCCGCCAGCGGGCCGCGCAGCGCCTTGCAGTGGTGCGCGGTCTGGAAGGCGCGGATGAAGGACTCACCGACCCGCCCCATCGCCTGCGAGTCCGACGAGAAGATGCTGATCACGCCGAGGTCGTGCAGCACGGTCTCGGCCGCGATCGTCTCGGCACGCACCCGGCTGTCGGCGAACGAGACATCCTCGGGGATGTCGCGGGACAGGTGGTGACAGACCATCACCATGTCCAGCAGCTCGTCCACCGCGTTGACCGTGTACGGCAGCGTGGGGTTGGTGGAGGCCGGGAGCACGTTGGCCTCGCCCGACACCCGGATGATGTCCGGGGCGTGCCCGCCGCCCGCGCCCTCGGTGTGGAAGGTGTGGATGGTCCGGCCGTCGATCGCCGACAGGGTGTCCTCGTAGAAGCCACCCTCGTTGAGGGTGTCGGTGTGAATGGCCATCTGGACGTCGTACTCGTCGGCGACCCGCAGCGCGGTGTCGATGGTGGCGGGGGTGGCGCCCCAGTCCTCGTGCACCTTCAGCCCGGCCGCACCTGCCTCGACCTGCTCGCGCAGGGCCTCGGGCAGGCTGCCGTTGCCCTTGCCGAGCAGTCCCACGTTGACCGGCAGATCCTCCACGGCCTCCAGCATCCGGTGGATGTTCCACGGACCGGGCGTACAGGTCGTGCCGTTGCTGCCGTCGGTCGGACCGGTGCCACCGCCGAAGAAGGTGGTGATGCCGTTGGACAGGCCCTCCTGGGCCTGCTGCGGCGAGATGAAGTGGATGTGCGTGTCGACGCCGCCGGCGGTGGCGATGAGGTGCTCACCGGATATCACTTCGGTGCCGGGGCCGATGACGAGCTTGGGGTCCACACCGGTCTGGAGGTGCGGGTTGCCCGCCTTGCCGACGCCGACGATCAGGCCGCCGCGGACGCCGATGTCGCCCTTGACGACGCCCAGGACCGGGTCCATGACCACGACATTGGTGATGACGAGGTCCAGGGCGCCCTCGCGGTTCAGCGCGGACGGGTCCTGCGCCATTCCGTCCCGGATGGCCTTGCCGCCGCCGTATACGGCCTCTTCCCCGTAGGAACCGGCGTTGTGGTCGTACTCGACCTCGACGACCAGGTTGGTGTCCGCCAGGTGGAACCGGTCGCCCACGGTGGGACCGAACAGGTCCGTGTACTGCTTGCGCGGGATGATGGCCATCAGTTCCGGTCCCCCTCGTTGTCGGTGTCGTCCGCGCTGTCGGGGTGGATGAAACCCAGCTCCTCGGCGCGGCGGAGCGCGGTGCGCTTGGTGTCCGGGGCCGACAGGCCCCCGTTGACGAGTCCGGCGAAGCCGGTGAGCCGCCCGGTGCCCGCGAAGGCACACAGGTCCACCTCGCGGGTGTCGCCGGGCTCGAAGCGCACAGCGGTGCCGGAGGGGATGTCGAGGCGCATGCCGTAGGCGGCCTCACGGTCGAAGCGCAGCGCGCGGTTGGTCTCGAAGAAGTGGTAGTGGGATCCGATCTGGACGGCCCGGTCGCCGGTGTTGGCGACGGAGAGCCTGGTCCTGGCCCGGTTGGCGTTGATCTCCACGGGATCGTCCCCGTAGAGGTAGTGGGCTCCGCCCGACATCTGTGTCTCCTCTTGCCTCGGGTGTTCAGGCGCTGATCGGGTCGTGGCAGGTGACGAGTTTCGTGCCGTCGATGAAGGCCGTCTCGACCTGCAGGACGGTGAGCATCTCCCGTACGCCGGGCATCACGTCGTCGCCCGAGACGACCTTGCGGCCCAGTTCCATGCACTCGGCGACGGTGTGGCCGTCGCGCGCGGCCTCCAGTACGGCCTCGGTGATCAGCGCGGCGGCCTCGCTGTAGTTGAGTTTGGTTCCCCGGGCTCGGCGGCGGCGGGCCAGGTCCGCCACCACGTAGACGTGGAGTTTGTCGATTTCCCGCGGTGCGAGGTTCATGGCGTCACATTGCTTTCTCGAACGAGATGCCGGGCCGGCCCAGAGCTGGACCGGCCGCCAGGAAGAGCCAGGTCGTCACGGTGAACGGCCAGGTGAAGGGGTATCCACCGGACGGCTGGGCAAAGACCTCCCAGGCGGCGGTGAAGGGGACCGAGGCCACGGCGGCGAGCGCCGCGTACCCGGCGGTCCACGGGGTGAGAGTCAGGAAGGTGGCTGCCAGCGCGACAGCGCAGAGCACGCCGTTGTAGCCGTACAGCCCCTCGACGATCCGGTCGGCCGGCAGCCCCGCCACACAGGAGGTCAGGAGTGTCAGGGCGCTCGCGCCGATCGCCGCGAGGCCGGCGATCCGCGAGGCGACGAAGAGCCCCACGAGCACGAGCAGGCTCGCGTACCACTTGTCCAGGTAGAAGACCTGGCCGATGTTGTTGCAGAGCGCCCGCCCGGTCTCCGTGACCGTCAAGTTCGTGAACCCGGAGATACGAGTGGTCGCACCGGCGGTCACCGGGGCCTTCGATAGCGCGACCACCAGTGCTCCGGCGACCAGGCAGTAGGGGGCCGTCAGTACGGGCAGCCCGCGGGGGCCGAGGAAGCGACCTGCCGCGCCGCTCAGCACCGAGCACACCGCTGCGGCGAGAACGGTCAGTACCGCGGTCTGCCACGAGCCTCCCAGCCGGACCATGAGAGCGATCCCGGTCAGGCAACCGCAGTAGCCCTGCAGCCCTTCGGTCAGCCCCTTCCGGTCGGCGCCGAGCAGCGCTGCGGCGACGGTGGACGACGCCGCGCCGAGCAGACCGTACAGACCGAGCTGCCACCCGTCGACGAACAGCGCGACGGTGAACAGCAGTCCGGACCACGCGTTCGAGCTGAGTGCGACCTGTGCGACGCCGCGCAGCCCCGCCCGCCCGGTGTCGGCAGGGGCCCAGCTCTCTGCCTGCACCACCTGTTCCGCTACAGGCATGTCTTCTCCTTCGAGGACATGGCGAATTCACCAGAACTCCCGCTTTCGGGGGCTATGGATCTTGATCAACATTCTGTTGAGACGGTACGCCCGGCGAAAGCGGGACAGCGGCGCAGGAAGCCGGACGCGCAGCGTGATCAGGTGGGCGCGATCGGGCATCACCGCTGCTCGGGGGCGGGTTCCTTCGGTTCCCCATGGGGGAGTTCAGACCCGATTCGGGGAATCCTTGGTCAGGGGTTGAACCTTTCGTACCTGTCATTTGACGGTCATTTGACCGAACCGGGTCTACGGCTTCGGGTATTTCGCACGTGTCGCCGGGACCGCGGGAAGGAACGGAAAACGGCCGAGCACCGGCCGGACACCCCTGAGGGCGGCCGGACCGGTGCTCCGCCGACGGTAGTTGCGAGGAGGCGCCGAGAAGACCGTCAGGGCTTCCGTGCCACTCCGGCATACATGTTGGTCGTGGTGTCGGGCACTTCGTCGCCGGGGGCGGGCCGCCAGGAGGTCATCGGTACGACGCCCGGCTCCACCAGGTCCAGCCCGGCGAACAGCCCCTCCACCTCGGCCCGGTCACGCAGATACATGGGGATGCCCCGCTGCGTGTACTCGCGGGCCAGGGCCTCCGACCCCGGAGCGAGATCGGCCGTGGCGAGGGTCACCGCGAGGTAACTGCCGGGCGCCAACGGCTCCATCAGGGTCTCGATCAGGTTCTGCGCGTCCGCGACGAACTGCAGCATGGCGATGACCGTCAGGGCGACGGGCTCCGCCAGATCCAGGGTCCGGCCGAGGGCGGGATCGGCCAGCAGGGTTTCCGGCGCGTTCATGTCGCTCTGGATGTAGTCGGTCCGGCCCTCGGGCGTGCTGCGCATCAGAGCATCGGCGTGGGCCAGGACGACCGGGTCGTTGTCGACGTAGACGATCCGGGTCTCGGGGGCCACCTGCTGCACGACCTGGTGCAGATTCGGTTCGGTGGGTATCCCGGTGCCGATGTCCAGGAACTGCCGGATCCCGGCTTCCGCCGCCAGCCAGTGCGCCATGCGCCGCATGGCTGCCCGGTTCGCCAGCATGCTCGACCGGAGGCCGGGCCAGGCCGCCAGCGACGCCTCGGCCGCGAGGCGGTCCACTTCGTAGTGGTCCTTGCCACCCAGGATGCAGTCGTACACCCGCGCCGAGTGGGCTCGGCTGCCGACCCGTTCGGCCTGTTGGTTGTTCATCCTCTACCGCCTGATCCGTCTGTCGATTCCTGCCGGTGTCCGCCCCGACGGACACGGTGATCCGCCTCCTGCGCCCTTCGCCTTCAGGTGAGTTGGCCGGAGTCCGTGGACGTGAGGGCTCCAAGTCCCGGGCGTACGTACGAAAATAACCGTCAACGTATCCGTTCGGGGAGCGTAGTGGGTGCAGGTCTTCACGATTCGGGCAGGTCCAGCCACCGCGACGCGCCCGGAGGGATCGTGAACGAGCTGCCGTCCAGGGCGACATGCACGGGAGCCGCGTCCTCGTCCGGCACGGCGATACGCAGACGCTGGGCGCGAAGGCGCAGCTCGACGTTCCAGTGCCGGCGGAAGCGGATACGGACATCGAATTTCGAGAGCTGGGGCAGCGCGGCCGGAGCGAGCCACAAGGTGTCCTCGCGGGTCTCCAGCCCGGTCATGCCCCGCTGCACCAGATCCAGGGTGCCGGCCATGGCCCCCAGATGGATGCCCTCCTCGGTGGTGCCGCCCTGGACATCGGCCACGTCACCGGTGAGGGCCTCCTCGCAGAACGCCCAGGCGTCAGCGGGCCGGAACCGCGCCAGGACCCACGCGTGCACCAGCGAACTCAGCGTGGAGCCGTGGCTGGTGCGCGCCAGGTAGTAGTCGACCGTGCCGCGCCACAGATCGTCGTCCAGGTCGTATCCGAGCTGCTGGAACGTGGTGGCGAGTTCGCCGGGGGAGAAGAGGTAGCCCAGCATCAGCACATCGGCCTGCTTGGACGCCTGGTAGTGGTTGACGCTGTCCCCCTCGGACTCCAGGATCCGGTCCAGGCGCCTGATGTCCCCGTACCTGCGGCGGTAGTCCGCCCAGTCCAGCTCGGCCAGCTCCCCGTAACCGGCGAACTGGCTGATGACGCCGTCGTGATGCGGTACGTACAGATGGCGGGAGACATCCTCCCAGCGAGTCACTTCATCCGCACTCACCTGCAGGCGGTCGAACAACTGCCCCTGCTGGACGGCGGGAAGAGCGCGGCACAGCTCCGTCGTCCGTGCCAGCACCCAGGCCGCGGTCACGTTGGTGTACGTGTTGTCGTCGAGCCCGCCCGCCCCGGCCCCCGGGTAGGCGTCGTGGTACTCGTCCGGGCCGACCACGCCCGTGATCCGGTAGCGGGAGAGCGAGGGGTCCCAGGCCGCGGTGTCGGCCCAGAACCGGGAGATCTCCACGAGCATGTCCGCACCCTTGGTGTACAAGTACTCGGTATCGGCGGTCGCCTGGGCGTACTGCCACACGTTGTAGGCCACGGCCGACCCCACATGGTGCTGCAGCCGTGAACGGTCCGGAAGCCACCGGCCCGAGCGCGGGTTGAGGTGCAGCTCCTGGGTCTCCTCCCGTCCGTCGCCGGCACTCTGCCACGGGTACATCGCGCCCCGGCGGCCGACAGCGCGCGCCGCCCGGCACGCCGCGGGCAGCCGCCGGTGGCGGTAGTCGAGCAACGACCTGGACACCTCCGGGAGATGCAGATTCAGGAAGGGCAGGACGAACAGTTCGTCCCAGAAGACATGGCCCCGGTACGCCTCCCCGTGCAGGCCCCGCGCCGGTACCCCCACATCGAGCTCGACCGTGTGCGGGGACAGGGTCTGCAGAAGATGGAAGAGATGCAGCCGGAGAATGCGGCCCGCCTCACCCGGTACCTCGATCCGGACCTGGCTCCACAGGGCGTCCCAGGCCCGGTGGTGGCCGGCCAGCAGCCTGTCGAAGGCGGGGGCGTCGCGCACGGCTGCGCGGGCCGCGGCCAGGGGGTTGCCGATCGCCGGATCGCGGGAGGTGTAGAGCGCCACTGTCTTCTCGACGACCGCGTCCTCTCCGGGTGCGACCGGCAGGGCCAGCCGCTGCACGGCGGTCCGGGCCGTGAGGGTCGGGCGGGCGGCATCGTGGTCCCCGGCGGGAGAGGCCACCGCAGTCCGCGCGGCCAGCGCCACGCCGATGTCCGAGGTCCTGGTGCGGCACTGCAGCCACAGCAGGTCCGCCCGCTCGGAGCCCGTCGTCCAGCCGGTCAGATGGTGGCTCGCCAGGTCCCGGTACCGTGCCACACCGCTGTTCCGGACATCTCCGTCGAGCCCGGTCTCCACCTCCACCTCGCCGGTCCACCCGTCGACCGTGAACCGGGCGCGCAGCGCGGCCAGATGCGGATCGCCCATGTGAACCAGGCGGCACTCCTCCACTGTCAGCCGTCTGCCCGCGCCGTCCTCGTAGACCGACCGGCGGGTCAGCGTGCCGCCACGCAGATCCAGGTCCTGCCCGTGCTCCACCAACCGGCTGTCATCAGGCGTGAGCCACGGACCCGCTCCGCGGCCGGCGGGCCGGATGCGGTAGCGCAGTGGCAGCCAGTTCGGCAGGTTGACCATGTCCTCGTTGCCGACCTGACGGCCGTCCACCGTGGACGTCAGCCGGTTGTAGCACCCCGCCGCGTACGTCCCCGGGTAGTGCACCCCGGACGCGCCGGATTCCGTCCCGGCTCCCCGGGTGGCGAAGTACCCGTTGCCGAGCGTGCACAGCGCCTCGCGCAGCCGTTCCTCCTCGGGACGGTAGCCCTCGTACGACCAGACCCAGGCGGGCGCCGTCATCGGCGGGCCCCCGGCGGCGCAGACGCACCGGTCCCCGGCACGAGCAGATCGCCGGGGTCCGGCACCACCAGATCCGCCCCGTGCCGACGAAGGTTCTCGGCGCTGTCCGGACCCCCGGTACGGTCCACCCCGACCACCAGGGCGAAGCCGCCCTGCCTGCCCGCCTCCACCCCGGCCAGCGCGTCCTCCACCACCGCTGCCGCGTCCGGGGGACAGCTCAGACGGTCGGCAGCCGCCAGGAACAGCGCGGGGTCCGGCTTTCCCGGCAGCCGCAGCCTGAGGGCCTCGTTGCCGTCCACCACGGCATCGAAGAGGCTCAGCAGGCCGGCCCTCGACAGCAACTCCGTCGCGTGCCGGGACGCGGAAACAGCCGCCACCGCTGTTCCGGCGTCCTGAAGAGCGTGCAGCAGACGCACCGTGCCCTGATAGGTCCTGACCGGGTGGGCACGCAGACCGTTCGTGAAGAGTTCGTCCTTGTGCGCCGCCACTGCCCACACCGACGAGGCGCCCGGAGGATCGTCAGGGTCACCCAGGGGCAGCTCCAGCCCCCTCGACTCCAGGAACGCCACCGCCCCGTCCAGCCGCGACCGGCCGTCGACGTACCGGAGATAGTCCTGACCGGAGTCGAACGGGCGCTGCCCGGCCCGTGCCGAAAGGAGGCTGTCGAATGCCTGCTTCCAGGCCGCCGCGTGCAGCCGGGCGGTATCGGTGATGACTCCGTCGGTATCGAAGACCACGGCGCGCAGGGACCGCAGTCGCGGCATCGGCACCAGTTCGGCGGTCATGTGGACGGGTCCCTTCGTGGGGGCGTCCACTCCATGGCACCACGGCTGTACGGCCGTGGCACGTCGACACCACGGCTCTACGGCCGGGCACGTCGTACAGGGCGTGCACCGCTTCGAACGGGGACCCCGTGCCCGCAACTGAATTGTCGCGGGCGCCCTCCGGGCGAGAGGCTGGAGGCATGCACCCGGCAGAAGACGAAGCCCCACTGACCGGAGGGCGGATCACCGGGACCGGCCCCCCGGTCCGCCTGCCGTGAGGAGCAGACGGACCGGGGCTCCGATCAGGCGGCCCGCAGCCGGTACGCGTACGTGTAGGTGCGCCCCGCGTGCAGCAGGTACTGCGCGAGCGGTGGGGCTCCCCACGAGTCGTTGCCGCCGACTCCCATCTGCCGGTGGTTGACCCCCAGGATCGTCTCGTCGCGCCGCTTCAGTTCGTAGGGATGCTTCGGCCCCTCCAGATCGAACGGCGAGTAGTGCAGAACGCTCGTCTCCAGCATCGGCTCACCCTCGCCCGGATCGGCCTGCACCAGCAGCCCGGTGCCCGCACGGTCCGTCACCGTGAGCCGGCGTACGTCGGTCATGTTGCCGGTCTGTTCGGGCCGGACGTACGCCGCGACCTGCTGATCGACCGTGGAGCGGTAGCGCCCCACGAACGCGCCGGTGTGCCGGTCCCAGTAGTTCTCCTGCGGTCCGCGCCCGTACCAGTCGATCTGCTCGAAGCCTTCGGGAACCGTCAGCAGGGCGCCCACCAGGGGCAGATCGGGCAGTCCGACGGGTGCGTCCAAGGTGTGCCGGACCCGGATCTCGCCGTCGCCGCGCACCGTGAACACGGTGGTCCAGGTGGACGCCGCGGGGGAGGTGGGCAGGGAGCAGCCCACCTCGACGGTGACCACTCCCGGCGACGGACGGCCGGTCTTCACGGATGTCACCTTGCGGTCGGTACCGGCGGACCGCCAGGTCCGCAGCGAGGTCTGGGCGCCGCGGCCGATGTCGTTGTCGGTGGGACCGCGCCAGAAGTTCGGCACGGGGCCGCCGGCCAGGAGCAGTTGCCCCTTCACCCGGTACGACGCGAGCGTTCCGGTGGACTTGTCCAGTACCACCTCCATGTCGCGCCCGCTGATCAGCACGCGCGCGTCGGTCTCGTCGACGGTGAGGGTGGGCAGCGTGTCCGGGGGCGGGTCGGCGGGGGCCGGGGTGTGCCAGTCCAGCGCGAGCTGTTCGGCGGCCACGGTGTGCCCGGCCTCGGCCCAACTGGCCGAGGACTTCAGTACGAAGGACACGTTCAGCCAGTACTCGGCCCCTGGCTCGGGCGATGACGGCTTCCGGTACGGGATGTGTACGATCCCCTCGCTGCCCGGCCGCACGTCCGGCGCGGCGAGTGTGCCGTGCTGCACGCTCCGGCCGTCGCAGGTCACGTCCCACCGCAGCTCGTACGCGCCCAGGGTGCTGAACAGGTGCTTGTTCCGCACCGTGACCGTGCCCGCCGAGAGATCCGCGGCGGCGACCCCGACCGGTTGGTAGACCTTCTTGAGCTCCAGCAGACCGGGGTGCGGGATGCGGTCCGCCGAGACCAGACCGTTGCAGCAGAAGTTGGCGTCCGTCGGGTATCCGGCGTGCCAGTCCCCGCCGTACGACAGGTAGGTGTGCTTGGCGTCGCCCGGCACCGGGAGGCGGATGGCCTGGTCCACCCAGTCCCACACGAACGCCCCGTGCAGATTCGGGTAGCGCTCGAAGACGTCCCAGTACTCCTTGAGATTGCCACTGCTGTTGCCCATGGCGTGCGCGTACTCGCAGAGCATGAACGGCGTCGGGTTGCCCGACTTGCCGTACGCTTCCACGTCCGCCGGTTTCGTGTACATCTCGCTGTGCAGGTCGGCGACCGCGTTCATGCCCTCGTAGTGCACGGGCCGCGAGGTGTCCCTGGCGTGTGCCCAGTCGGCCATGGTCTGGAAGTTGGAACCCTGACCGGCTTCGTTGCCCAGCGACCAGACGACGATGCTCGGGTGGTTCTTGTCGCGTTCGACCATGGAGCGGAGCCGGTCCACACAGGCGTCGGTCCACTCGGGCAACCAGGTCGGCACGATGTCGCGCACCCCGTGCGATTCCAGGTTCGTCTCGCCGATGACGTACAGGCCGTACTCGTCGCACAGCTCCAGCCAGCGCGGATGGTTCGGGTAGTGCGAGGTGCGCACCGCGTTGATGTTGTGCTGCTTCATCAGCCGGATGTCCTCGACCATCCGCGGCTCACGGATCGCCTGGCCGTGGTCGGGGTCGCTCTCGTGGCGGTCGGTGCCACGGAACATGATCGGCTTGCCGTTCACGGTGAACGTGCCCGGTCCGAAGTCGACTTGGCGGAAGCCGGTACGGACCCGCTGGATGTCGACAGCCTTTCCCGAACCGTCGGTGAGTGTGACGATCAGGGTGTACAGGTTCGGGTCCTCGGCCGACCACAGTGCGGGCGCCTCGACGTCGGCCTTCAGCACCACTTCCGCGTCCCCGGATCCCAGCGGGACGTCCCCGGCGAGCGGCCGGCCCACGCGGCGCCCCCGGCCGTCGTGGAGCACCGCCTCGATCCGGTGGCCGGTGGCCTCGGCGGTGCCCCGGTTGCGCACCGTCGCGGTGACCGTGAGGACCGCGTCACGGTAGGAATCGTCCAGCGCGGTCCTCACGAACAGGTCCTGCACATGGACGGTCGGGATCGCGTAGACGTACACGTCGCGGAAGATCCCGGACAGGTCGATCATGTCCTGGTCTTCCAGCCAACTGCCGTCGGACCAGCGGTACACCTCGACGGCGAGGGTGTTGGCGCCCGGCCGTACATGGTCGGTGATGTCGAACTCGGCGGGGGTGTAGCTGTCCTCGCTGTAGCCGACCTTCTCGCCGTTGACCCAGAGGAAGAACGCCGACTTCACGCCTTGGAACGAGATCAGGGTGCGCCGCCCCGACCAGTCGCGGGGGACGGTGAAGCTACGGCGGTAGGAGCCCACCGGGTTGAAGTCGTGCGGGACGTTGGGGGGTACGGGGATTTCGTAGCCGGTCCACGGATAGCGGATGTTGAGGTAGATCGGCTCCGGGTAGCCCTCGATCTCCCAGTTGGACGGTACGGGTATGTGGTCCCAACTGCTGTCGTCGTAGCCGGGCGCTTCGAAGCCGGTCGGCCGGGCGTCCGGGTTCTTGGACCAATGGAAGCGCCAACTCCCGTTCAGCGAGCGGAAGTAGGGGGACTTCTCCATGTCTCCGCGCAGCGCGTCGGAGGCACTCGCGTACGGCACGAGCCGGGCTCGCGCAGCCTCTCTGTTGATCTGGAAGACACGCGGCTGCCCGTCCCATACGGCACTGTCCGCAGTACCGGCCGTCGCGGAACTGCCCACTGTGGAACTGGTCGCTGTGGAACTGGTCGAGGCGAAGGCCTGCTTCTGTGCCGCGAAGACGGACCAGCCCGCGAGGGCTGCACCGGTCGACAGAACGGATCGGCGGCTCGGACGGTTTGGGCTCATGCGGCGACTCCGAACGGAAGGCAACAAGAACCACCAGCATCAGACGGAAGCACTCAACGCACAAGACTTCGAACCGTACGGATGGCATCACGGCCCGTGTCCGCCTGGCGGGTGGCGGGCGCCGCCCGTGGCCGCGCGGCGCCACCGGCGCGCCGCACGAGAGCAGTCAGACCGCCACCTTGCCGGCGTCGGACCCGGCACTTCGAGCCGGGCGGGCGGACGCTCGACGGCTGCGCAGGAGCAGCGTGTCCAGGGCCCAGACGCCGGGACCGGCGACGGCGATCAGCAGGAAGGTCCAGCAGAACATCACGGACGGCTCACCCCCGTTCTGGATCGGGAGGAGCGCCTTGTGCTGATGGATGGTGAAGTACGCATAGGCCATGGAGCCCGAGCACAGCAGGGCCGCCGGGCGCGTGGCCAGGCCCAGGACGACGAAGGCGCCGCCGGCGAGCTGGATGAGGGCGGCCCACCATCCGGGCCACGTTCCCACCGGGGTGGCAGCGCCGGTGCCCGGAGTTCCGCCGAGAATGCCGAAGACGGTCGCCGTGCCGTGGCACACGAACAGCGCCCCGACGATGACACGGAAGAGGGACAGGGTGCGTGGCCAGAGCTTCTCCTGCATGACGTCGAGCCTCCGTCAACTGGTGGATTCGTGAGGCGGGTTCCCGGGCAGATGGGCCCGGCCGGTCCCGGGCGGACCGGACGCGAGCAGCCCGAGGAAGCGCTGATGTGCGCGCCGGGCCACCCCTTGGGCGCGAGCCGAAAGGAAGGAAGTGGCCAGGGGGTGAAGGGAGTTCGCGCGAGCGTACCTGCGAGGGGAGCCCCTGGACGGGTGGTTCAGGGGCTCCCCTCGCGCGTGGGAGCGGATGTGCGGTGGTGAGGTGCTGCGTCAGCCGACGTTCACGTCGATGCAGGTGTAGAACGCGTTGGCCGTGTCCGCGATGTTCCACACGGCCAGGACCTTCTGCTTGCCCTTGAGGCCGCCGAAGTTCACCGAGTGGGTGACGGTCGCACCGGGCTGCGCGCCGTGGTCGTCGAATTCGGCGATCTTCCGCCCACCGGCGAAGTACTGCCACGTGCTGGTCGCGTGCCGGGCGGTCAGCGTCCACTTGAACTGCGTGGTGCTGGCGACGGGGGTGACCTTCCAGCCCTTGGCGTCGTTGTCGAGCTCCGAGAACCGCGCGTTGCCACCGCTGCAGCTCTGGAGGCCCTTGGGTCCTTCGACGCTCTGCGGCTCATAGGTGATGGCGCCGCAACTGACCGTGCCTGCCGCGCACTGTGCCTGCCTGCTGGGAGGCGATGAGACATATCCGTGAGCACTCGCGGAACTCGCGGGGAGGCTCAGTGCGAGTACCGGCGCGAGAACGGCGCCGATGGCAGCAGCTGTCTTCCTTTTCGCATGCATGAGAACTCCTTCACATCAAGTCTTCCTGCACGCAAGGCCCGTGGGGGGACACAACTGCGGCAGGCTGGCCTCTCGTGTGGGCGAGAGACGCGAAGGGCGGCGGTGCGAACTCCGCCTGAACCTGGGTGTGTCCCGGGCCGGGCGGAGTGGAGCTTCAGTGGTCTCTACCACCTTGGACTAGACCATACAGGCCGACGTGTTCGCGTCAAGGGGATCCGTCCGTCCGACCCGTCGCGCACGAACGGGCCGGCACCCGGAGTGATTGAGCCATCCGTGCTCAATCGCGCCTGGATGCCGGCCCGTTGTGGGAGTCCACGAGGCCCCGATCGGCGTTCAGCCGGTGACCGGCCACTCCAGCGGGTCGCTGGAGAAGCCCTGGCTGAGTTCGACCGCGGCGGCCTTCTGCCCCTCGGGGATGAGGAACGCGGTGCAGATCTTCTCCGACTGCCCCGGGCTCAGCTTCTTCCCGGTGTCGGGGGCGGGACAGTTCGGCCACTCGGCCTCACCCATGACGACGACGAGTGCCCTGGTGCGCACGCCCATGTCCGTCCTGACGACCAGGTCCTCGTCCATGTCGCCGACTTCCATGGCCTTTCCGCTCTGGTGGGTGAGGGTGGCCCATACGTACACCGGGACTTCCGGCCTCTTTTCCTTGCTCGTGTCCAGACCGGATTTGTCCATGTCGGCCTTGGTCCCGGTCTGCGCCTTCGTGGGGGTAACCGTGAACTTGCTGCCCTTCGAGCTCTGCATGGTGCTTTCCTGCGGCGGGCTGGCTTCGCCCAGCCGGTAGGCCTTCTTGTGGCCCGCCGAGTCGGAACTGCGCTTGTCCTTCCCGGAATCCGAGTTGTTGCAGCCGGTCAGCGCCACCGCGAGTGCCAGAGCACCCGCCGCCGCCGGAACAGCACGCGTCCATGTGCGCATATCCATATCGCATGTCCCCGTAAAAACGTTTCCGTTGCCCGGCCGGGCGGCGCAACCCGCACGGCCGCCGTGCTTGAGCACACGATCCTGCCAGAGTGCAATCGGCCGATGGTGGGGAGGGGTTGTCATGGACGACGCTCAGCGGGTCGGAAGCCCCGGCGCCGGGAACCCGTAATCGGTCCAGCCCTCGACGACCCGCTTCTGCATCTCGTCGGGGAACGAATGCCGGAACGACGCGGTGACGCCCCTGGTGACACCGTCGAACTGTTCGGGGAGCAGGCAGCTCAGCACGGACTTGCCGCCCCGTCCGCTGTGCACCTCGTCGGGAGTGAGGTACGGGACCATGGGGATGCCCGGTGCCTGCGGGTAGACGTACTCGCCGGTGCCGGGGTGGTACCGGGTGGCCATGGCCCACACCACCTGGTCGATGTCGGTGATGTCTATGTCGTCGGCCACCAGAAGGACCTTGGGCACCAGCCACCCGGTGTGCGAGTTGAAGAGGACATCGGCCACGGCGTCGGCCAGTTCCCGTTCGGTCATGCGCATCGCCGCCAGCCGCCGGATGTCGACGGACACGACGATCCAACAGGTCGCGGCTTCGTAGGAACACCAGGCCAGGTCGACCGGCAGCCCGCTGGAGCGCAGCAGATCGAGACTGGCAGCCGAGATCATCGTGCCCCAGATGGTGTGGTTCTCCTCCGGCGGGAGGCCCGCCACGCAGACCGGCAGGATGGGATCGTCGCGGTAAGTCACCGTCTCGACGTGAAAGACGGGCTGTGGCTTGCTCTCCGCGAAGGAGTATCCGTGGTACTCGCCCATCGGACCTTCGGGAGCGGTCCCGTCGGGGCTGATGTATCCCTCCAGCACGATCTCGGAGTTGGCCGGAACGTACAGGTCGTGCATCTCGGTGCGGACCACCTCGACGGGGGTGCCGGTCAGCGCGCCGACATAGCCGTCCTCGTTCACCTCGGCGGGCAGCGGCATCCCCGCCGCGGCCAGCGCTGCCGGCGGGGCGCCGAGCACCATGGCCCACGGCGTGGGCTCACCCCTCTCGCGCCACATCCGGTGAATCCTGCCGAGGTGCTGCTGCGGCATCGCGGGGCCGACCAGGGTGGTGCGCCCGTGCAGCATGGTGCGGCTCACCGACCAGCTCGTCCACTGCCCGTCGGGGGAGCGCACCACATGGAAGCCGTACGTCCCGAAGTACCGGCCGCCGTCCTCGGCGTGCAGCAACGGCACGGGGAACCGTTCCAGGTCGACCTCGTCGCCGGTCAGCACGTTCTCCTTGCAGGGACCGGTCTCCACCACCCGCGGGGCGACGGGATCGGCGTGCATGGCGGAGATGAGCTTCTCCAGCAGTGCGCGCGGTGTGGCCTTACGCTCCAGGCCGAAGTGCGCCGCGAGCCGGCCGTACGTCCCTCCACCGGGACCGCTGAGGCCGGCAGGCGCCCCGAGGATCCGGAACCCGGCGGCGCCTTCGGTGAGGTTGCCGAACAGCGGGGCGGGGCTTCGGGTCTCGTAGACGCGCCGGGTGACAGCGCCGACTTCGAGTGTGGGGCTGACCGGAGCGCTGACGGCGACCGCGTCGCCGGAGGCAAGCAACTCCGCGACGAAGTCACGGAAGTTGAGCGCGCTGCCGCGTTGTGTCATGACAGGACCTTTCTTTCGGTAAGGGGTGTGAAGGGGCCGTGCGACGCACGCGGCGCCGCGTGCGGCCGGGGGAAGGGATCAGGGGGCGTCTGAGGTCCGCGCCGGCGGAACCGGGTCACGGCGCGCGGTCGCCTTGATGCCGTGCCACCGCCGGGCCGTGGGCAGGTCGAGGCCGAACTGGTCGAGGATGCGCGCGACGGTGTGATCGATGAGATCGGCGATGCTGGAAGGCTGGTTGTAGAACGCGGGGACCGGTGGCATCACGGTGGCGCCCATCCGCGTGAGTTCCAGCATGTTCTCCAGGTGCACGGACGACAACGGGGTCTCCCGGGCCACCAGGACGAGTTGACGCCGCTCCTTGAGCATCACGTCCGCCGCCCGGCCGATCAGGCCCTCTCCGTAACCGGTGCGAATGGAGGCCAGCGTCTTCATGCTGCACGGCACGACCACCATGCCGTCGGTCCGGAACGATCCGCTGGAAATCGAGGCTCCCTGGTCTTCTGGGCTGTGATGCACCGACGCCAGAGCTTCCACGTCCCGCAGCGAGTGCCCGGTCTCCTGCGCGAGCGTGACCCGCGCCCAGCGGCTGACGATCAGGTGGGTCTCCACGTCGAGTTCTCCCAGGGCTTCGAGCAGGCGCACCCCGATGGGCGCGCCGGTGGCCCCTGTCATTGCGACGACGAGTCTCACGCCGTCACCTTCCTCTCGGTTTCGTCACGAACAGTTATTACGTACACGTCCTATTTGATGCACGGTATAGTACGTGTACGTCCTAATCAATTCGGGGGAACGGCGGCGAGTGATGTCACAGGAGAGAGCGGACTCCGAGGCCGGAGTTCTGACTGCCGCGATTGCCGGGCTCGGCCCCCTGGCGCGTCAGCTGAACCAGGCGCATACGAGGCTCTGGTACGAGCAGGTGCACCAGGACCTGACGGGGCCCCAGTTCACCGTCCTGAGCCTGCTGCGTACCCGCGGTGACATGGACCAGGGCACGCTCGCCGCGCTGGCTCATCTGGACAAGTCGACCGCGGCGCCGCTCCTTGACCGACTGCGCCGACGGGGTCTGGTGGAGATCGGCAGGGACGAGAGCGACAGGAGGCGCAAGCTCGTACGCATCACCGGAACCGGCCGGGAGCTGGCCGTCCGTCTCGCTCCCGCGGTCGCCGAGGTGAACGAGCAGTTGCTGGCGCCGTTCACCGCCGAGGAACGCGACCAGTTCCTGAGCTTGCTGCGACGGGCGGTTCAGCGTTCGGAGCGGTAACGCCCCCCCCCGACGCCTCCCGGTGCGTCCGGGAGGCTGTGCGCGCCTTCGTGCCGCCGGCGTCCTGGACGCTTCCGTTCGCACCGCACCGGCGGCGTGTTTCTTGATCTGTGTCGGCAGTCACTGCCGGGCGCAGCTGACCGCTCGTCTGCGCCGATCGGTCCGAACCGGTCTGTCAGCGCGGCTGGTGGTACGCCCGGGGGGTGTCGGCCCGGTGGGTGGGACGCGCCGTGCGCCGAAGTGGTGGGCCCTGCCGGATCGAGCACGCTGACCCGGGCGGCAGCCCGAGTCCGTACCCCACAGGCAGGAACGATTCACCCGGCGCCTGGCGCGGGCTCCCCCTACGCCGTGGCTGCCTTGTCGCTGTCCGCGGTCCCGGCGCCGGTGGGTGCGGCCTGGTAGTACACGTTCCGGCCCTGCTTGGAGCGCTCGATGAGACCGCGTGCGACGCCCTGCTCCAGCGTGTTGCGCACGACGGTCACCTGAATACCTCGCTGGGGGTGTGCCTCGGCCACCCCGGCGGCGATCTCGGTGGAGGACTTGGGCTCGTTCTGCCCGGCGAGGTACGTGTTGATCAGCTCGATCCACGTCGGCTGGTTCGCACCCTGTGCGGGGGCAGCCTTCTTGGCGCGGGCCGCCCCGCGGCGTGCGGGTTCCGCTGCGGTCTTCGACGAGCGCCCCGCCTTCTTGCCCGCGTCCTTGCTCTTGGGGCTGCGCGCTCCGGGCACCTTGGCCGACTTCTTGCCGGCGGCAGTCACCGTCCCGGCAGAGGTCTCAAGGAGGTTCTGCATCTTCACGAGAACCTGTCCGCTGTCCTCCAGCTGAACCAATTCCTCCTGAAGCCGGGACAGTTCCGCCCGGACGCGGTCCTGCTCGCTCTGATTGGCTGCCAGATCACTGGCAACCTTCTGTGTGTACTCAGCCTTCACACCGGAGGCAGTGTTGACCGTAGACATGAGGTCCTCGTCTTTCGCTGTGTGTCGAATGGGTGTGGTGGGGATGCTACTCACACCATCGAAGACAATTCTTCAGCGGTACCCGATTGAATGCGGGCGGGACCATTTCTGTTCGATCACGTTGCACGAGTATTCAAAGTCTTACCTGCCGTGCCACGAGGTTGCAGGTGGTCGGGCAGGGACCCGGCGGGTACGGCTCCAGGTGCTGGTCCCGGTGGGCGGCGCCGTCCGTGTGACGACGGGGAACGCCACCTCGAAATCCGGAGCAACCAAGTTCGAGTCGTATTTCGACCGTGGCGGCTGCGGCAGCTTCGGATCGTCCGAACAGACATGGTGTGGGTTGCCCGGGAGGTGCACACGCCACACCCGCTGCAACTCGCGCGCCACTTACGCGATCACCCTCGTCGTCCGCGGGCATAACCGTGTGGGCCGCTGCTGGTATGTCTCGGAGCGCTGTTCGCCCGACGGGACCGGCGTCACCACTCGCCGTCCGCCGGGCGCAAGTCCAGCAGCGCGCTCAGCGGACGGTATGTGACGGTCACGGCGTCCGTCCTGCTCTGGTGGAGGACCCGACAACTCCCTGACGTCCGGCAGGAGAACCCGCCAGGTCAGGTCTCCTCGGTCAGCCCTGCGTACGCCTGGAGTGCGTGTGGGCGGCGTATGTCGGTGTCGACACGCAGTGCGGCGTAGGCGGTGGGAGGGCCCGGCAGGCGCGGTACGGAGTGCAGGGTCAGGTGGTCTCCCGGGGCGACGAGTGAGTCCAGGACCGCTTCGGCGAGGTGGTGGTTCAGCTGGACCAGCACGTCGGCGACCGTCAGCCCCGCCGTGGCGACGTAGAGGTCGCGGTGCACGGAACGGCGCTCGGGGCGCTTCGGGCCGCGATTCTGCGTCTCGTGGGTCGGATCCGTGCCGTCCACCGTGTCCGGCCCGGGGACCTCGACGGTCATCGGGGACCACATGGCCAGGGGGCGCGGCCCGTTGAACGTCTTGAGCAGTCTGCGCAGTGCTGCCGTGTCCCCGTCGACGGCCGGGCCGGTCCAGGCCGCTGATCCGTCGGCGGCGATGTGGGCGAACGAGAACCGCTCCTGAAGGTTGTCCGGGCGACCCGCGAGGTAGATGGTTCGGGTGAAGGAGCGTCGCCAGCGTTCTGCCTGCTCGGACGGCAGGGACAGGGCGAATCGGCAGGTCTCGCGTACCCAGTCGTCGAGCCGGAATCGGTTGATGACCGCCACGACGCTCGCCTCGTCGCGGTGCTCGGCAGCGCTGCGGTCCGCGATCTGCTTCTTCGCGGCCTGCAGACACTCCGGGCTCGACAGGTCCAGATCCGCCAGGTCGGGGCGCACGTCCCGGAGCCGCCGAGCGGCTGTGGACAGGAGCAGTTCGGGTGTGAGAGTCATACGAACACCCCGGAGAGCAGGGTGTGGTCGGGTGCCTGGCGCCCCTTGCCGAGGAGGGACGACGTCAGCCGGTAGGGGTCGACGTAGGTGTGGTCCCCCCGGTGCCGCCGCAGTGTGTCGCGGTTGTCCTCCGCGTCGCCCCCGGTGGTGGCCCGGTCGAGGAGTTGTTCGGCCCGTCTGAGACTTTTCATCAGCAAGTCCTTCCGGAACGACTGCTGTTGGCCCGGTCCGAGCACGGCGACGAAGTACAGTCGCATGCCGAGCCGGAGCACCGACGGGTCGCAGTCCGGACCGGTCGAGCGGAGGAGGGCGCCCACGGTGTGGTCGTGCCAGCCACCGTGCCGTGCGGAGGTGACGCGCCCGTCGATGGGCACCCGGCCGATCTGGATCCGGTGCACCGATGCCCCGGTGGCGGCCAGTACGCGTTCCAGCAACTGGTAGTCCGGATCGAGTTCCCGGTCGTACAGGAGAACCACCTCGTCGTGGTCGGCGGCGAGCGGCAGCAATTCCCGCAGGGCGCAGGCGAGATAGTTCGGACGCCCGTCCGCGGCGATGATCTGGCGCAGCGGCAGGCCGTACCGGGTCGCGTCGAGATACACGGGCCCGCCGCTGTCCCGCTGGTCCAGCCCCATGTCGAGGGAGGCCAGTTGCTTCAGCATGTCCTCCGTTCCGAGCCCGGGAGGCTGATGCCTCGTCAGGCCCGGGTCGTGCATGCCCAGCCGGGCGTAATGGTCTGCCCAGAGGCTCAGTACGCGGGCGCCGGCGGCGTGCACCCAGCCGTTCATCTCGACGGCTTCGGCGTACGGACGCAGGGCATCGGCGCCGGGGCGGGTCGTCTCGCCCCGGTACTGCACGTAGAACTCGCCGATCTCCTCCTCCGAGAGTGCGGAGTAGTCGATGTCACCCCGGGTCCGGTCGAGGTACTCCCAGAATCCGAGGGTCTGTTCGGTGGGATGGTAGGTGGTGTGGCTGTACCGGTAGGTCACATCTGCCAGGTGTGCGGTGGCCCGGAACATCACGTCCGTCCACAGCAGCCCCTTGAGGTGACTGGGCGTCAATGGCTTGGAGGGCGTGACGGTGATGGGGGCGAGCAGGACACGGTGACGGCTGAGCACGGTTCACGCCTCCGCAGCCGGGGCGGTGGGGTGCGGCAGCGCCCGTCGGACCGGTGGGGGCGGCCCGTCGGCCCCGGAGGGCGCCGACGCCGTGGCTGGCCCGGTCGGGCTGGTTCGCCCAACGGCCGAGGCGGCGGTCATCGCCGCTGTCCGTGCACGAGGAACACCCTGCTCACATCCTTGACCTGCCGTTCGGGGACGGGGTCGGGCCAGCGTCCGAAGTCGGCCCCGGGCTCGCCCGGCTGGACGGCGCAGGTGTCGAATCCGTAGCCGTCGAACAGCGCTTCCGGCTCGTCGCTGCCGAACACCCAAGGACAGCCCCAGCCGTCGAACACGTCCAGCAGTCCGCGCATGTCGGGAAGGGTGAGGGCCGCGGTGTTGACAAGATCCGCGGCGATGCGGCTCCCGGGGGCCATGAGCGCGGCGACGCGCTGGAGGAGGCGCCGTGTGTCGCGTTCGGGGATGTAGTAGAGCAGGCCTTCGAGGAGCCAGGTGGACGGCAGAGCCGGGTCGTAACCGGCCGCGAGAAGCTGATCCTCCCAGTCGTCCGCCGTGAGGTCGACCGCGACGGTGGTGTGGGTGACCTGCGGGACCGCGCCCCGCAGCCGGCCGGCCTTGAACTCCAGTACGGCGGGACGGTCGACCTCGAAGTAGCGGATGTGACCGGGCCACGCGAGCCGGTGGGCCCGGGAGTCCATACCGGCGGGGGCCAGCACGATCTGGGTCATGCCCGGTTCCGCGGCTGCCCGCTGGAGGTAGTCGTCGAAGAACCGGGTCCTGATCGCGTTGTAGTCGGGGGTACTGGGCAGATCCCCCGGCCGGTCCGCCGGGAAGGTCGCCCTGCGTACCTCCGCCAGCAGCTCGGGGCCCGTCTCGCCCACCAGCCGGGCGGCGTACGGGTCGTCGTAGAGCCGGTCGTCCCGCGCCGTCTCGGCGGCCCGCAGTGCGGCGGTGAGCAGGGCGGTCTTCTCGACCGGATTCAGAGTGTCCGTCATGCCTGCTGTCCTCGCTCGTCGTGTCCCCGCCCGGCGGGCCGTGTCGTGGTGTCGGTGCCCGTCAGCTGCTGCCACTGGGCGTCGCTCTGCCGGAACAGGCGGTCCTTGACCTGTGTGGGACGGATGCCCCGGCCGACCGAGGTGTGCCAGTCACGGGCGAAGGAATCGGAGTCCAGCAGCCGCAGCCGTGCGGGTGCGAGTGCGGCGTCCGACCGTGCCCGCGCGTATCCGGCGGATTCCGCCGACAGGGCGGAGTCGACCAGAGAGGTGAACCGCTCGGTCTCGGCCGCGTCCCAGGGAGTCTCGGGAGCGACGGCGAACACATACCGCGCAGCCGCGGTACCCGGCCGTGCCTGCACGGCCGCGGCGGCGTCGCGGGGATCCTGCTCCACCCGGCATGCCGCATTCCGCAGGGGCAGCCCCGTACTCGACGACGCGGCCTGCAGGGCCCGGATCACCTGTGCCTCACGCAGCCGCTCGCCCACCGCGTCGGACCGCGTCCCGCGCCCCGCGTACTCCACACGGGGGACGCCGCGGACACGGTCCACGACGCGTACGACATCGCCGCCCGCGTAGCGGTAGAGCCCGCCGACGTGGCTGAAGAGCACGTGGTAGTCGCGGCCTTCCTGGAGTTCGTGCGGCAGCAGTGTCTCGGCGTCGGGGCCGAGGTCGGCCTCGGCATCCACGAACTCGTAGACGGACGCGGACAGGACGAGGCTGCCCGCTGAGCCGTTCCGGTCCAACGGCACGCCGACCGGACCCTCGGAAGCGGCCACCGGGGCGGGCAGCGCGGAAACACCGGTACCGAACTGCTCGCGCAGAGCCGGCAGATAGAGCGAGGCCACCCCGGTGGTCCAGCAGAACAGCGCACGCACACGGGGCCACACGTGGGCCGGCCGGACCACACCGAAGTACTCGGCGAGACGTTCGAGTTCGGCGGCGCGCTCCGGATCCGGGGAGCCGTGCGGCGCCCCGCCCACGGTGCCGTCGCGTACCTCCTTCACGATCCGCGGCCACCACAGGTTCAACTGGTGCGGAACAGCAGCGATCATCGCCGGGTTGATACCGATGAGACCCCGCAGATCGCTCTGGACCGCAAGCCGCAGGCGCAGATACATCTTCTGCACATGGTCGTCGGGAGCGACGTCCACCGGCAGGGTCGCCCACGGCGCCGCCGTGCCCAGCTCGGCCGAGAGCGGTTCGCCGAACCGGGTGCCGAGATCTACCTGGCTCGCGCCGACGTGCGGGTGCCCGCTGACGGTGGTGGTCGGCGCGCTCAGCGGGTCGTGCTTGAGGTTGAGTACGGCGTCCGGCCGACGCATCACGTCCGGGTAGTGCTCTATCAGCGGCGCCCACGCCGCGTAGTAGAAGGGGAAGAACGTCGTCTGCATGAACCGTCGGGTGACCGGGATCTTCTTGTGTGCGCCCGTGGTGCCGCTGCTGGTGAAGTACACGACCGGAGCATCAGCGCTCAGCAGGTTCTCCTCCCCGGCGGCCATGCGCTCGATCAGCGGGCCGTGCGCGGCGTAGTCCTGCACGGGGACGGCCTTGCGGTAGTCGTCGATCGTGCGGATGTTCCGGAAGCCGTGTTGCCTGCCGAACTCGGTGTCCGCGTTGAATTCGAGAAGATCGGCGAGGACCCGCTGCTGCATGCCGCGCATGTCGGTGTGTTCCGCGGCGAGCCGGCTGCGCTCGGCGAACACCCGGCGGCGGTACCGGTCGGCGTGGTCCGGGGAGGCCCAGCCCTGGAGGGCGTTCATGCGGCAAGCACCTCCCGCACGGCGTCGGCGGTCCCGGCCGCGTCCGGCTGTTCCCCGATCATGGTGACCGGTAGCCCCCGTATCTCCTCCAGCATCAGTTTGCGGAGGTCCGTCTGGTAGTTCTCGAAGGCGAACCACTCGGGGCTCTCGCCGTAGTGCTCCAGAGAGTTGAGACGCCGTCCGCCGTCCGAGCGGCGCCAGGCGGACTCCGGGGAAACGTCCAGATAGATCACGGCGCTCGGTCGGGGGAAGGCACGCCACCAGCCGTACAGGGGGTGGTCCTTGAGGCCGGCCAGCCGGCACTTCGCGAGGATCTTGTAGTAGTAGGAGTCCACCAGCAGCGGTGTGCCGGGATCCGCGCGCTCCACCTGGTCCCGCAGGTGCACGACCGCTGTCTGCAGCAGACTTGCGAGGAACTCGGCCGAGTAGGCCTTTCCGAGTTCCGGCAGGACGTCCTCGACCACATTGCGGCGCAGCCGGGCGATCAACTGGTGTTCGGCACCGACGCGTTCACTGTCGGTCGACAGCGTCTGCCAGCCAGGCAGGGCGGCCGAGAGTTCCGCCATGACGGAGGACTTCCCGGCATAGTCGGGCCCCAGCAGTACAACGAGTTGACGGTCCATCATGACACTCCCTCGATTTCCGCGCGCTCGGTCGGTGACCCGCTGGACAACCGGGCACGACCAGGTGAAACCCGCGCCACCACTGAAGCCGATGGCAATCGCGTCCGCCTTGAGTGCGTCCTGCACGTTCGTCGGACAGTGGAGATCAATCGTCTCGGGCCGTGCTGGAGAGAGCCTGGTGCGGCTGCAACGATTTCGGGACTCGGCTGCCCAAGTGAGGCATTCCACCACCGGCGACCCGACTTGCCGCCGAGCGGAGCGACAACGGGCGAGACCCTGGGCGCCGGGCCCGGCGAGGAGCGCGAGGCGCTCGGCGTCCTCGGTGCCGGGCTCGGCCCTGTGGACCACGACGCGCAGGCCGCTGCCCGCGACCCAGTACGTCGCCGTCCAGCGTCAAGGCGCCCACCTGCGGATGGCCGATGGTCTTGGGCTGCGCCCCGGCCGGGATGCCGGCCAGGCAGCGCCGGCTCCTCCCGGCGCAGCCCGGCCGCACACCGATGGCTGACCGCGCGGCTGCGCCGCATCGTGGAGGCATGACAACAACACTGATCACCGGAGCGAACAAGGGCCTCGGCTACGAGACCGCCCGTCGGCTCGTCGCCGCGGGCCACACCGTCTACATCGGAAGCCGGGAAGCCGGGATGCCGGACGCGGGCGCCGGGCCGCCGAGCAGCTGGGTGCGCGGGTGGTCCGGCTCGATGTCACCGACGACGCCTCCGTGCAGGCGGCGGCCGAGGCCGTGGCGGCCGACGGAGGGCTGGACGTACTGGTCAACAACGCAGCAGGCATCGAGCCCGGTTTCACCAAGACCGACCTGAACGGGAACACCGGCATGCAGACCGTCGGTCAGGGCGCCGAGATCATCGTCCGCATGGCGCAGGTGCGCCCCGACGGTCCCACCGGTGGCTACTTCGACGTCGCGGGACTTCTTCCCTGGTGAGAGAGGGACGGCAGGCGGAGGACGCCGGCCCGGTACGGGGACGGGCGCCCGTGGCGGCCGGGTGAACACCGTGCCCAACACGCCGTGATCGAGACGGTCATTGCCAGGGGGTATCGCCCCGCAGCGGGCCGATGAGCGACTGCTTCTCGTGACGCACCGGCCGGGCCGGGTCGTTGGCCGGTCAGGCCTGGGAGGCCGCTTCGGCGGCCCGCTCGATCGTCGCGCGCCGTTCTTCCCGGAATGCCGCCTCACGCTGCGGATCTGAGTGTTCCGCTGCTGCCTCCGTGGTGCCGTCGAGCTGCTCGCGCAGGATGTCGGCGTGTCCTGCGTGCCGACTGGTCTCGGTGAGCACGTGGACCAGGATGTTGAACAGCTTCACGTCAGGGCGTGGCCACCAGGGCACGTGACCGGGGGAGTCGATGGCGAGCGCAGTGATCGTCACGTCCGAGTGCTCCCACACGCGGCGGTAACGGCCGATGATCTCCTCGCGCGTCTCGTCCTTGGTCGCCCACAGGTCGGCGCCGCGCTGGGCGACGTCGTCCCATCGGGGCAGGGGCTCGGGGAACGGGCGGCCGAAGACCTCGCCGAAGTACCTGGACTCCCAGACCGACAGGTGCTTGACCAGGCCGAGAAGGTTCGTTCCCGTCACGGTCAGGGGGCGACGGATGTCATATTCGGGCAACCCGTCGAGCTTCCGCAGTATCGCCTCGCGGGCTTCCCGCAGGTCGCCGTGCAGGTATTCCTTCGCGAATTCATCGATCATGGGCCATGAGCCTGCCACGCGCCGTCGGTGGTCGCGTGTCCGGGCTCAGCTCAGCCGCACATGGCACCGGCCAGAGCGGCATGCACGTTCTGGCCTCTCGCCGAGCCCGGCCACGCTGGTTCCACCAACGCCCCTCGCTCGTATCCGCCCGTCACCATTTCTCGTTCCGCTCCGGCGTGTTGGTGACCTTGTGCCGTCGCCATCGGCGAGCACTCAATTACGCTCTCGACACCCTTGACAGCGTTGCCTAGGATCACGGGCACGGCATCGCGTGTCGGTCACCGACCGGGTGAGGCATGGAGGTGCCCGTGAGACTGCCTTACGGAGGCATTCCACGCATGTCAGTCGAGCTGAATCACACCATCATCCATGCCCGGGACAACCGGGAGTCGGCCGCGTTCCTGGCGCATGTACTGGGACTTGAGGTCGGGGCCGAGTGGGGCCCGTTCATTCCCGTCGCCACCAGTAACGGCGTCACCCTGGACTTCGCCACCGTCCCGGCGGAGTCGATCACCATGCAGCACTACGCCTTCCTCATCTCCGACGAGGAGTTCGACGCGGCCTTCGCCCGTATCGAGCAGGCCGGGATCACGTACTACGCCGATCCCCGTCGGAAGCAGCCGGGAGAGATCAACCACCACCACGGCGGGCGCGGCCTGTACTTCATGGACCCGGCCGGGCACGGGATGGAGATCATCACCCGTCCGTACGGAAACCACCTCACGGAAACCACGAGCAGTAGCTGACGGCTTGGTGAAGTGGCGACCGGCCGGGACAGGTGGGGGATTCCTCAAACCAGGGTGGAGATGCAGAACGGGTGCCCTGCGGGGTCCAGCAGGACCCGCCACCGGTCGGGCTCCGGCTGGGCCGCAGGTTCGACGGCCCCCAGCGCGAGCAGCCGGGCCTGGGCGGCATCCAAGTCGTCGACGCCCATCTCCAGGTGAGCCTGCTTCTCCTGCGAAGGGTCCGGCCAGGTGGGACGCCGGTAGTCGGCCAGCCGGTTGAATCCCAGTCCGGCTGATCCCTCCTGGCCGAGCAGGACGAAGTCGTCGGTGGATAAGGCGATGGGCAGGCCAAGGGCTTCGCCGTAGAAGCGGGCCAGTTCGGCGGGGTCCGGGCAGTCGAAGGTGACGGCCGAGTAGCGGATCGCGGGTGCGGATGTGTTTCCAGTGCTCATGGAAGAGAAGCTACGACGTGACCAGGACAGGTCCGGTCCTGGTCATGCGGGAGACTTCGGAGTGTGAACAGCACTTCCGTCCGCCTGCTGCGACTGGTCTCCCTGCTGTCCGCGCGGCCGTCGTGGACCTGCGGCGAACTGGCCGACCGGACGGCGGTCACCGAGCGCACGGTACGGCGGGACATCGCGAGACTCCGGGAACTCGGCTACGGAGTCGAGTCCGACCCCGGGCCGTGGGGTGGCTACCGCCTCAGAGCCGGGGCCCGGGTACCGCCATTGATCCTCGATGATGAAGAGGCGCTCGCTGTGGCAGTCGGGCTGCGCGAGGCCGCGCTCAGCGGCGTGCTCGGTGGTGACCAGGCCGCGCTGTCGGCGCTGCTGAAACTGCGGCAGGTCCTTCCACCGCGGATCGCGGACCGACTGGGTGAGATGGACGCCGCCTTCGTGCACACCCCAAGGCCCGACGAGCCGCAGGTCGCGCCCGGCATGCTGCTGGAACTGGCCACCGCGTGCCGCCGGAGCGAGCGCGCCTCCCTCTCGTACCGCGACCGGGAGGGGAAGGCCACCACCCGTGAGGTCGATCCGTACCGCCTCGTACACACAGGGCGCCGCTGGTACTTCGTCGCCCAGGACGTGGCACGGTGCGAGTGGCGTACGTTCCGCGCCGACCGGGTGACTCGGATACGGCCGACCGGGCACCGGGTGGAACTCCGGGACCCGCCCGATCCGGTCCTGCTCGTCTCCCGGTCCATCGCGAGCGGCGTCTACACGCTCTGTGCGACCGTCCGGTTCCCGTTGCCCATGGACGAGGCGCTGCGGCTGGTCCCGCCGACGGTCGGCACCCATCGCCCGGAGAGCCCCGACGCCACCGTCGTCGAGATCGGTGGCCCCGATGCGGAAGGGCTCGCCGGATACCTGCTCAGCCTGGCCACCCCGCTACGGGTGCTGTCCCCGGACGACGTACGGGAGGCATTGCTGCGCCGTACCCGGGAGCTCGTCACGGACAACGAGAGCGGCGGCGGAACGACGTCGAATCCCGTCCACCGGAACCGACTTGTAGGCGAGTGACGTCTGCGGGAGGGCGTCCGCGAGGTCAGGAGCGCAGGTGTGAAGTACACGCTGATCGCCGTGCCCCTGCATCACGGCGTTGCGCTCCTCTTCCGTCAGCGCGCCGGTCTCGACATCGGCGCGAAAGATTCATTCCCATCCGGGATCAACGGCGGAACGGGCGCTCCGGACCTGCGACGGTTGCGGGCTTGCTGCTGTCCTCCTGGCCGGTTCGCTCACGGCGACTGATCCAGGGCGGTATGAAAGAGCCGACTGCCCGACGTACGAAATCGTGCAAGGCCCATGGGGGACGTATGAGACTGCTTTCCGCTTACCGGCGCCTGTTCTCGTTACCGGGATTCGGCCCGTCCCTGTTCGCCGCGGTCGCGGGAAAGCTCCAGCCCGGAATCTTTGCACTCGCTCTCCTGCTGGAGGTCAGTCACTACCGCGGCATGGGGCGGGCAGCTGCCGTCGTCTCCATGTCCGCCTTGGCCAGTGCGACCTTGCCGTTGCGCGGCAGACTCATGGACAAGTACGGCTACGCCCGGGTCATGTGTCCCGCACTGCTGCTCTATCTGACGGCGCTGACCGGTCTCGTGCTGAACGAAGGAGCTCGCGGTTCGTTCTCCGCGACGGCGGCCTGCGCCACGGTCGCAGGGATCTCGGCCCCGCCCGTCCAGATCGTCACCCGGCTCATGTGGCGCTCGCTGGCAACAGGTGATCTGCGGACCACCGTCCTGTCACTCGATGCAGTCCTGACCGACGTCGGCTTCGTCGCCGGTCCTACGCTCGCGGCGTTCCTGGTGACCGCCGTCGCCCCGTGGGCGGGCCTGGCAGCCTCGGCCCTGCTGAGCACGAGTGCGACGCTTCTGCTGCTCTCGCGCCACGTTCCTCAGCAACGGAATCAGCAGCCCGCCGCGCGTGACTGGATGGGACCGCTGCGCAGCGTCCCGCTCAGGCACACGATGACCGCGGCAGTGCTGTTCTTTCTCGCGGTCCGAGCGGTCGAACTGGCCTTCCCGGCCTGGGCCCAGGAACACAGCTCGCCCATGATGAGCGGCGTACTGCTGAGCGGCATGGCGGTCGGGAGCGTCGTAGGCGGCCTGGTCCTGGGCGCGCTGCCGCCTGTCTGGGCCGGCCGGGCCGGACTGCCGGTGACCCTGACCGCTCTGTGCTTCGGGACGCTCCTTGTCGCCGCGGCCAGTCAAGGTGGTGGGGGTCTGCTCGTGGCGGCAGCAGCGGTCATGGGCCTCGCCCTCGGCCCGACGTTCGTAGCCCTCTTCGCCACCGCGGGCGATCTGTCCCCGGCGAACATGGCAGCTGAGACGCAGTCCTGGATCAGTTCGTTCATGTCGCTCGGGGGAGCCGTGGGCGCCGCGGTCACCGGCCTGGTCTCCCGGGCGTTCGGCTCAGGGACGGTGCTCGTCGTCGCGGCTGCTTCGATGGCGGCCGCATCCGGCCTCGCCCGTTTCGGGATCAGCAAGCAGCCCGTTTCCGCCGGCGCCGACGGCCTGGACCTGTGAGGTTCCGGCAGGTGTACCCCGCGGTGACCCGGCATTGTGTCGCTCCGCCCGGTCAGGCACCACCGCTGTCCGCCCAGGCGGCTTCAGGTTGTTCCGGTGCGCCGGATGCCATGCTTCGACGCGATCCCGGGGACGGACAAGGCAAGCCGCGACAGCCACGTCAGGCCCCGGTCGTGCCCGCCGAGCGGACGGCGGGGGCCTGACATGGCACTGTTCTGGCGCGCAACGCCGGTCTCCACTACCCCCATCGGGCCCTTGGAGACCGACGCCACGTCACGCGGCCCCCGAATCAGCCGGCCGACCTCCACCGTTTCGGTGCGGGCTGCCTACGGCGACCCGGGTCAGGCTTCGCAGAACGGCATGGTCCGCAGGAATCCGCCGAGGTTCTCGTCGTCGGTGCCCAGGACGGCGTCGGTGGACCCGGGCAGGCACTCCACTCCTTCGATCTTGTACTGCGGGAAAGTCCCGAGCACGGTCGGGTGCGCCGCGAGCGTCACCCGGACCCGGCCGGCAGCCGACACGGTCACCCGCCCGGCATCGCTCACCGCGGAGTCGAACGGGCCGTCGTCACCGGCATCGGCTGCCGAACTCGCAAGGATCCGGCCGGAGTTGGTCACCGAGATGTCGGAGATGTGCCGTGTCCCCGTGTCGGTCCGGGCGTCAGGTTATTGATCATGGCGAGCGCTTCCCAGCGACCGTTACGGCATTCGGCGGAGCGCGAAGAGGGACGCGACGGGCGTACGCCCGGCCTGCTGGACGACCACCGTGGACCAGCGGGAACTTCGCGGCCAGTCGGCCCGGTTCGGTCTCCGCAGTCGTGGAAACCCTCCAAGTGCGCCTGGGCATTACTGTCCCCGATGAGCTGACTGCCCGGGTACGGACCGTCGGAGACTTGCAGGAATCAGTGGTCTCCCGTCGCCTTCCGCGGCGGACACTTCGGCCTGCAAGGAAGCCTCATGAGTGAACGAGTCATCGCCCCTCGCAACCGCGGATTCCTGTTCCTCGACTCCCACCCGTCGGGCTGTGCGCGCCTCGTCGGAGACATGTGGGACGCCGTGCCGGCCACTGTGCCGAGTCTCGGCGCGGTGGCGCCGGTGGCGCTGGTCATCGGGTCCTCGGCCGGGTACGGGCTGGCGGCCACTGTCGCCGGGCTCGCGCATACCGGTGTCCGGGGTATCGGGGTGTGTTTCGAGAAGGGCCCCGACCGGCGTACGGGTACCGCGGGCTGGTACCGAACCGCGGCCACCGCCGAACTGGCGGCGAAGCACGACCGCGACTTCGTGTTCCTCAACGGTGATGCCTTCTCCGACGGGATGAAGGACACCGTCGCAGACCTCGTCACCGAACGGTTCGGTGGGAAGATCGACTACCTGATCTACTCCGTCGCTGCCCCGCGCCGGACCGATCCCGACACCGGCAGGAAGTACGCCTCGGTCCTCAAGCCGATAGGTGAGGCGTACCGCACCAAGTCGCTGTCGTTCGACGACAACGGGACAGCCGAGGTGGCGATCGTCGAGACCGCAGCCGCCGACGGCGACGACATCGAGCAGACGGTCGCCGTGATGGGCGGAGCCGACTGGCGCCGGTGGATCGACCACCTCACCGGCCGCGGCCTCCTTGCCGACGGCTTCACCACGGCCGCGCTGTCGTACATCGGCTCGCCTCTCACCGCCGGGTTGTACCGGCAGGGCACCATCGGCGCGGCCAAGGCCGATCTGGAACAGACCGCCCGCGACCTCGACGAACTGCTGGCAGAGGAGTGCGGGGGCCGCGCTGTGACATCCGTGAACGGGGCCGCCGTCACCCAGTCGTCCACGGCGATCCCCGGAATCGCCCTCTACGCCGGGCTGCTGCGCGGTGTTCTCGGAGACCGCATGGTGCCCCCGATCGGCCAGCTGACCGCCCTGTGGGACCAGCTCACGGGCGCCGCTGCCCTCGACCTGGACGACGAGGGGCGCGTACGTCTGGACACCTGGGAACTGGCCCCCGACGTGCAGGCCGAGGTCGCCGAACGCTGGCAGGCAGCCACCACCACGGACATCGCCGGGCTCGCGGACCTCGACTGGTTCCGCGAGCAGGTCCATCAGCTGTACGGCTTCGCGGTGCCCGGCATCGACTACACCGCACCGATCGAGACCGACATCCCGTGGCCCCACCCCACCACTCTCTGACACCTGGCGCAGAGCCGCATGGACGCACGCGGAGCCCGGCCTGCCCGGACGGGCTCCGCCGCGAGGAACCGGCCCAGGCCTGCCCGGTCGTCGCCAGCGGGTGCGGCGGCCACGGGCGGGCCGTCGGGCGGCAGGGGCAACAGGCCGGTCGTCTCAAGGCTGTTGGGCTGTCGATGTCATGGACGCTCTCGGCGCGGTGCGGGTGCCGTTGTGCGACGGCGGGTGCGGTGGCGCCGATTCCGCCGGGCCGGGGCTGTCCGGGCCCGGCCCGCAGCGTCGCCGCGCTGGACGGGTGCCGGACCGTGGACGGCCCGCGGCGGCCCCACCGGGGGCGGTGTGACGGCCGCTGGCCCCCCTCGCAGGTGGAACCCGTACGGGCATCTGCGGCCTCGCCCAGGAGTGTCCGTATCTGTGGGATCTCTGGCCTCACAGCGATGGCGCGGCGATCCGGCGAATCCGAGACTGGAGCTGTTGCCGGAGGGACCGGCACACCGAAGGACCGGGTGATTGCGGTGATGGACAACTCGTCCGTACTGGCAGGGGTGCGTGTGCCGGACACGAAGCTCGCGCGGGAGGCGACCGAACTCGTACGGGACAGCACCAGCGAACTGATCTACCACCACTCACGCCGTGTCTACTTCTTCGGCAGCCTCCAGGGGCGCAACCGGGACCTCAGCCACGACCCGGAACTCCTGTACATCGTGGCCATGTTCCACGACCTGGGCCTGAGCGAACCCTTCCACGAGAGCGGGCGACGCTTCGAGGTGGACAGCGCCGATGAAGCCCGCCGCTTCCTGCAGGGCCACCGGTTGCCGGAGGCCAGCATCCGACGGGTATGGACCGCCATTGCCCTGCACACCACCCCGGGCATCCCCGAGTTCATGGAGCCGGAGGTGGCGCTGTTGACGGCGGGTGTGGAGTACGACGTCCTCGGGATCGGCTACGACGACCTCGACGAGACGGACCGCGCCGCGGTCATCGCCCTGCACCCGCGCCCAGGCTTCAAGGGACGCATCCTGGAGGCCTTCACCGACGGGATCCGGTCCAAGCCGCAGACCACGTTCGGCAACGTCAAGGCCGACGTGCTCGCCCACTACGTACCCGGATTCCGGCGTGGTGACTTCGTACGCACCATCCTGGACTCCCCGTGGGCCGACTAGCCACCCGCTCACCGTCGGACCGGGTGGTGGTCGTCGTGGTGGCTTTCGACGGCGTGCAACTGCTGGACGTCACCGGCCCCGCGGAGGTGTTCACGACCGCCAACACCTATGGCGCCCGGTACGACGTACGCGTTGTTTCGCCCACCGGCACCGACGTACGCACCTCCTCGGGTGTGCGGATCGGTGCCGACGGGGCGCTGGGCGAGGTGAGCTCAGCTCTGGTAGGCGAGGTCGGCCGCGGCCATGTCCTCGGCGAGTTCCCCGGCGCACGGCAGGACCATGTCCAGTGGGTGAACCTCGGCCACCGCGCCCCAGCGCTCTCACGCCGCCGTCGGGGCAGGTACGGCCGAAGGAGAGACATGGGGCGGCGGCCTCGCGGCCGTGGCGTTGCCTGCCGCAGGGGCGAGGAGGAATCGCTGCCCGTCGGAGGCGGTTCGCCCGCCAGGCGCGCATGTCGTACATGTCTTAGTTTGGGGTCGTCTCTATTCGCCCCACCGAGGAGCTCCAGTGAGCGACAGCCCGATGGACAAGGCCAAAGGAAAAGCCAAGGAGATGACCGGGAAGGTCACCGGCGACCGCCGTCAAGAGGCCGAGGGCAAGACCGATCAGGCGAAGGGCAAGGTCAAGGGCGCTGTTGACGAGGCCAGGGACCGAGCCAAGGGCATGAAGGACTCCATGCAGAACGACGGCTGAGGCGCCGTTCCCGCGGGCCCCGTTACTCCTGGCGGGGCCCGCCCGGCGTCGCCCGCTTGGTCCGGCGGCGCATTCCACCCGCCGTGCGTGGCGACCGGACGCTCGCGGTCGTGAGTGTTCACCCGTCCGTCCGTAGCGCTCGTGAACCGCCCGGGCGGCCGACACACAGGTGCTTCGAATCCTCCGGAGGGCCGGCCGGCCGCGACGAGATCACCGCACGGCAGGAGATCTCAGACCTTCCCGATACCGAGCGTGGTCTCACGGGGCAGCAGTCCTGAGCCGAGGACCTCCAGCCAGAGGGGGCCGAGGAGTTCGGCGAGCCGTGCGGTGTTCTCGGCGCCGAGTTCCTGCCAGGGGTGAGCGGCGAGTTCGTCGGTAAGGCGCTCGACCTCGGCGCGCAGGGCGCGGCCCGCGTCGGTCGCGGCGCCGTCGGCGTTCAGCAGACCGCGGGCGAGGAGCCGCTCACCGGCGGCAGCCCATTCGTGCTCGTTCCAGCCGCGGCTGGCGAAAACGCCGACCGGCGCGGCGCCGATCGAGGCGAAGGACACCAGCGCTTCCACGGAATCGAGGCCTGCGGTCAGGAGGGCGGCGAGATGGCCGTCGCCGCGGTGTTCGCGCAGGATGGTCGCGGCCTGCCACAGCACGAGGTGCGGCTCCCCGGGCCAGGGCAGTTCGGCGTTGGCGGCGGCGAGCGGGCGGCCCTCGGTGCGCGCGGCCTCCGCTGCCCGGCGGGCGAGCGCGGCGGCCTCGGCGAGATCGGGACTGTCCGTCCGCTCGCCGAGGAGTGCGCGGTACGCCCGGTCGACGCCGCGCGTCCGGGCCGCGATCACCTCGCGCGGTGCGGCAATGTCCCAGGCGGCCGGGGCGTGCTCGGCGACCATGCGCGGGCTGAAGCTGTAGAACGCGGAGGCCACCTGGCGGGAGCCGACGGCCCCGAGTGGCGCCGCCCGTAAGGCGAAGTAGCTCGGCCAGCGCTCGCCGGTGTCGTAACCGAGTGACTCGGCCTCCTCGAAGACCTGCGGCGCGTAGTAGACGACGGCGTGCAGGGGCTCCAGGAGGTGCCACATCTGCCGCACGCGTCCTTCGTCATCACCCATACCGGCTCCTCGTTCCGCTCTCCGCGACACCTTCATCTTGACGCTGACCAGATTGCATCCGACAGGGGATTTAGTCAATGCCTAGATTGCGCTAGCCTGCTCGTCATGACCACCGAACGCGCGTACCACCACGGTGACTTGCGGCGGGCCGTACTCACCGCAGCCCTTCACGTGATTGCCTCTGAAGGGCCGTCGGCCCTGTCCCTGCGTGACCTCGCCCGCCGCGCGCAGGTCTCCCATGCCGCACCAGCACACCACTTCAAGGACCGTGCGGGCCTTCTCACCGCCATCGCCATCGAGGGGTACGACCTCCTGTCCGCCGCCCTGGCGGAGGCGGAGGACCTGCGCGACCTGGGTATCCGATACGTGCGCTTCGCCGCCGCGCACCCGGCGCACTTCCAGGTCATGTTCCGCCCGGAACTCCTGCGCCCCGACGACCCGGAGCTCCTCGCGGCCCGCGAGCGGACGCGGAGTCGTCTCGGTACGGCTGTGGAAGGCCGCAGTGACGATCCGGCCATCGGCTTCATGGCGGCCTGGTCCATGGCTCACGGCTTCGCGACGCTGCTGCTCTCCCACAACCTTGACGGCCCGCTGGACGGACGGGACCCCGAAGAGACGTTCCGGGCCCTGGCGGGCGAGATGTTCCGGACGGCTGGAAGGCCCGCGACGGGCTGACTTGTCCACCGCACCGATCGTGACCGTCGGTGTGTGCGGTGTTGATCCGGCGGACCGGCCACCTTACGTCGAGGACTCCCCACCGCAGGAGGGCTGATGGTGCCCGAGCCTTGTACGGGCATCCGCCGCGCAGCACCCTGTCCGTACGGCGACGGAGGGGGGCAAGCATGAATTGCTCAAGATGCGGGGCCGTCATGATTCAGGGCCCGGACGGCACGTATCACTGCTCTCACTGCCCCGGCGCTGGGTACCCTCCCACCCATGACCGCGAAGCGACCCCAGTGGCAACCGGAACTCGACCCGCTCCCCGCTCCCGACATCGCGATCACCCCTGAGATCACCGAATCCGAATGCCGGATCTGCGAAGCGACCATCGCAGGCCTGGACGGTCGGTACTCGTGCGGGGTGTGCGGGTGGTCCAACCACTGGTCGGAGGGCCACCGGCCGCTACCGGGCGCGGACGCCGACCCGGACGCTCCGCACGACAACCTGCTGGAGGGCATGGAAGCGCAGGCGTGATCACGCAGGCCCGGAGCCGACATCGGGCTCTTGGGCTCCAGTGACTCGCGCGTCCAGTGTGGATGCGGCTCGTCCACGGTCACGCGCTGTCCGGTGCTGCGGGATGCCAGTAGTGGCGCCGGTCCGGTGCCCCCGGGAGGGTCGACAGGAAGGCAACAGCACCGGATCAGCCGCCGAGCATCCGAGACGGTGAGGCGGTGAGACGGGAAGCGGGGTGCGGGACCCGGAGTGTGAGAACCGGCTCCCACCCCCTCGCCCCTCCAGCTCCGGCGTGCGTAAGGTACGAGCGGCCCGGGAGCTGTGCGCGCCGGGCTGCCCCGGCCGTGCGGACGAAGCGACGGAGGGGCCTGGTACCGGGGGGTGTCGGGGATGGCGGACGCGGCAGAATTAGCGGACTTGGGGCGTGCGGGCCGGGCCGGGGAGGACGGCGGACGAACAGCACCGCTGGACCGGCGGGTGTTCGCCGTCGCGGGGGTGGTCTTCGCCGTGCTGATGGCGCTGTCCTCGCGCTACGGCTTCCACATCGACGAGCTGTATTTCCTCGACTGCGCTCGGCACCTTCAGGCGAGCTATGTGGACCAGCCGGTGCTGGCACCGCTGTTGGCCCGGGTCTCGCTGTCGCTGTTCGGGGTCTCGGAGGCGGGCCTTCGGCTGTGGCCCGCGCTCGCCGCCGCAGGCACGGTGGTCGTCGGCGCGCTGACTGCGCGGGAGTTCGGCGCAGCACGGCGGGCACAGCTGCTCGCGGCGATCGCGACGGGCACCATGCCCGTGGTGTTGGGCGGCGCGCACGTAGCCAACACGTCGTCGTACGAAGCGCTGGCGTGGGCGGCGATCGCGCTCGTGGTCGTACGGATGGGCCGCACCGGCGACACGCGGTGGTGGCTCGCCGTGGGAGCGCTGGTCGGCATCGGCGCGGAATTCAACCACCTCGCGGCCTTTTTCGGGATCGTCCTGCTGGCCGCGGTGCTGCTCGGCCCGGCCCGCCGGACCGTGGCCGACCGTCGACTGCTCGCGGGCGCCACGATCGCCGTGCTGCTCGTGCTTCCCGACCTGTGGTGGCAGGCGCACCACGGCTGGGCCATGTTCGCGATGACGCGGGCACTGAACGGGGAACACGGCGGCCCGGGGAACATCCCCACCTGGATCGTGGGGCAGATCGGCATGTCCTGCCTCGCGATGGCGGTGTTCTGGGTGGCGGGACTGCGGTTCCTGTGGCGATCCGGCCGGCCGTTGTGGCGGTGCCTGGTGACCGCGTACGCCGTGCTGTTCGTGCTGTTCGCCGTGACGACCGGAGCGCAGGTGTACTACCTGGGCGGGTTGTACGTGTGTCTGCTCGCGGCCGGGGCGGTAGGGCTCGACGGGTGGCTGTACTCCCGCCCGGACCGGCTGCGCAGCCTGACGATCGGAACCGCCGTATCGGCCGCGCTGTCCGCCGTGATCGTGCTGCCGGTGCTGCCGCCCTCCGACGTGGGCTGGACGTACGGCATCAGCTCGAATTCGGGGGAATCCCTGGGCTGGCCCCAACTGGTCGGCACCGTACGGCAGGTGTGGACCGGGCTCCCGTCCGAGCAGCGTGCGAACGCGGTGATCGTTGCGGCGGACTACGGCGAGGCCGGTGCCATCAACGAACTCGGCCGCGGTACCGGGCTGCCCACCGCTGTGAGCGTCCACAACACCGACTGGTGGTGGGGCCCCGGCAACCCGCACGCCTCGACCGTGGTGGCTGTCGCCCCCGGCCCCGACCACGCCCCCGAGTACGCTGCCCACCTGGGCCGGTACTTCCGGCATGTCCGCGTAGCCGCCACCCTCTCCAATCCCCAGGGCGTGCACAACATCGAATGGGGCGGCCACGTCTACGTCTGCACCGGTCCCCGTCGTCCCTGGGGCGAGATATGGCCCGAACTGCGCACCTACGCGTGACGCGCGACCCGGGCCGTGGGCTCGCCGCTGACCTTCGCCGTCGGCAACGCGTCGGTAGAGCCGGAGCGTGTCGTCCACGGCGGGCGCGGGTCCAGGTGCCCGCTCCTCAACTCGCGGCGATCCACGCGTTGCGGCCCGCCGAGCGGCCCCCGGGGGTGGCGTTCGGATCCGTCCACCCGTCCACCCGCTCACAGTCTTGCCGGGAAAGGATGTTGAGAACACCCTCCGGTGGGGCAATAACCGCTTCATGACAATGAGCCGTCGATCCCTCATACGCTCCGCCGCCGTTACCACCACCGCCCTCGTGGTCGGCGGCGGCATGACGCCCGCGCGCGCCGCGACCGCCCCGCGCACCGCCGCATCCACCGGCAGCGAGTTTCCAGCCGACTGGATGGGCGCGCTGCCCGACGCGCTGTCCCTGCTCCGGATGACAATCCCCGGCACCCACGATTCCGGCTGCACCGACCCCGCCAACGGCACCGAGTGGTCGCACACCCAGAATTGGGGGATCACCGAACAACTCCAGCGCGGCGTACGGTTCCTGGACATCCGGGCCAACGGCCTCCAGGACCATCTCGACGACTCGTTCGGGATCTACCATGCCGGGTACTACCAGGGCATCACCTTCGACGGGGTGCTCGCGCAGTGCCGCGACTTCCTCCTGCAGCATCCGCACGAGACGATCGTGATGCGGCTGAAGAAGGAGAACGGCACCAACAACGACGTCGGCGCGCGCTTCAAGGACGTCCTGAACGTCTACCTCGACACCAAGGGCTGGCGCCCCTGGTTCCTCCTCGCGGACCAGGTGCCGTCGCTCGGCGAGGCGCGCGGACGGATCGTTCTGATCGCCCAGTTCGACAACGACTGGCCGGTCCTGCAATGGCCGGGCGGCGACAACGGCTTCCTGTCCAACCAGTGGTTCTCGCTGCAGGACATCTACCAGGGACTGTCCTGGCCGTCCCAGAAGACCGCCAAGGTCACCCAGCAGTTCGACAACGCCGCCGGGGACCAGAACTCGGCGCTGATGTACATCAACTTCACCAGCTACGCGGGCGGCGGCTGGCCCAAGACCAACGCGGACGCGATCATGCCCGGGGTACAGAGCTACCTGAACGGCAGACTGTCGGACCGAACGCACCTCGGCGTCGTCCCGCTGGACTTCCCGGACTTCCACTCGGACACGCTGCGCACCCTCATCGACTGGAACTGGCACTGACACCACGGGGCCGATCGCCGCTCCCCGGCGCCGCCGGACTTCCGGCACCGGGGACCGGTCCGGACCCGGGACGCTGGTGGGGGATCAGCCGACGTCGGGGAGCGGAGGCCGTGGCGTTGAGATCCGTGACGATCGCCGCCTCCTCGTACCTGAAATGTGGCTCCAGCTGGTTCGCCGGCCGCTCCAGGTCGTAGCGCACCTGAACGGGGTCCTGCTGACCGGGCGACATCACCTCGGCGGGTTCAACCAGGGTTCCCTGGACAGCAGTTGGGGCCGATCCCGATCGAGGGAGCCAGAGCTCACCCGGTGGGCCAGAGCTCATCCGGTGGGCTGGAGCTCATCCGATGGGTTGGAGGTCGCGTCCGCCGTCACGAAGGCGCCGACCACAGCCCCGGTGTCATTGACAGCCGATCGGGGCGGCTCGCGCCCCGCAGTTGCCTGTTCGATCCCGGCAACGTTCGTGGTCAGAACACGGCCTGGAGACGTGTCGCAGTCCGTACGAGGTCAGCGACGGCTCTGGACCGGCTGTGCGGTGGCCAGGCGATCACCGTGGTGACCTTTGGCGCGTCCAGCACGGGCACGGCGGCGACGTCACCATGCAGTTGGGCTCGGCACGACTCCGGTGAGACCGCGCAAGCCCGCCCGAGCGCGACGAGTTGCAACAACTGCGCGTGGTCGCGGACCTGCGGACCGGGGCCGGGCGGGTAGGTGCCGTCAGGATCGGGCCAACGTGGCATGGGCAGGCCCGGCAGCCCCGTGATGTCGGCCATGTGGACATGGGCCCTGGAGGTCAGCGGGTGCCCGGTCGGTAGGACCACGACCTGGCTCTCCGTGCTCAGCTCTTCGGTGTGGAACCCGGAGGTCGAGTCGAACGGCAGGTGCAGCAGCGCCACGTCGGCCCGGCCCTCGCGCAGGAATCGTGCCTGCTCGGCCGGGCCGCACAGGATGACGTCGACGGGGACCGCGCCGGGTTCGGCGGCGTATGTGTCGAGGAGTTTCGCCAGCAGTTCGCGGGACGCGCTGGCTTTCGTGACCAGGACCAGGCCGGGACGGCCGGTCGTGGAATGTGCGGCGCGGCGGGTCCGGCGCTCGGCGGCCTCTACCGCGGCGAGGGCCGTCCGGCCCTCGGTCAACAGCACAGAACCGGCCTCGGTCAGCGTGACAGCGCGACTGGTCCGATTCAGCAGCACTGCCCCGAGTCGGCGTTCGAGCTGCTGGATCGCCCGTGACAACGGCGGTTGTGCGATCCCGAGCCGCTGCGCGGCACGCCCGAAGTGCAACTCTTCGGCGACAGCGACGAAATAGCGCAGTTCCCGGGTCTCCACGCAGCCACACCCCAGATCCATACCTGGACGGTATCGCCGCCCACCCTATCGGTGTTGGACCCTTCGCCGGTGGCCGCGGCAGCATGGAACCCATGAGCGAACGGACGATTGCGCTGGTCACCGGCGCGAACAAGGGAATTGGCTACGAGATCGCCGCAGGCCTGGGGGCCCTGGGCTGGAGCGTCGGCATCGGCGCTCGCGACGACCGGCGCCGCAAGGACGCGGTGGAGAGACTGCGCGCGTCCGGCGTCGATGCGTTCGGCGTACCGCTGGACGTGACCGACGACGCGAGCGCAACAGCCGCTGCACGGCTGATCGAGGAGCAGTCCGGGCGTCTCGACGTGCTCGTCAACAACGCCGGGATCACCGGCGGCATGCCGCAGGAGCCCACCCGGGTCGATCCCGCCGTCATCCGGGCGGTCGTGGAGACCAACGTGATCGGCGTCATCCGCGTCACCAACGCGATGATGCCGCTGCTGCGCCGCTCGGCGTCACCCCGGATCGTGAACATGTCCAGCAGCGTCGGCTCCCTCACCCGGCAGTCAGGAATCGCCGCTGAGCAGTCGACGGGTCCGGTGGCCGTGGCGTACGCACCGTCGAAGACGTTCCTGAACGCCGTCACCCTCCAGTACGCCCGGGAGTTGAGTGGCACGAACATCCTGATCAACGCAGGCTGCCCCGGCTACGTCGCGACCGATCTCAACGGCTTCCGCGGTGTGCGTACCCCTGAACAGGGCGCGGCGATCGCCATCAAACTCGCGACCCTCCCCGACGGCGGCCCGACCGGCAAGTTCTTCGAAGACGCCGGCGTAGTGCCCTGGTGATGTGCGAAGCCGCCTCACCCGCCTGGTGAGGCGGCTTCGCCCGCGCACCTGGCTGCTGCTTCAAATCGCTTGTGAACAGAGGGAGTTCGGCTTGTCGCTCACGAACTGCACAGCTGGTGGACGTCAGTGAAACGTTAGTCGAACGCAAGGGGAGGCGGCCAGAATGGCTTGGGCAGCCGCAGGTCGGCCAGTACTGCGGCTCCGCGTGATCGACTCCCGCAATCCCTTGAAACGGAGTAGCCATGAAGATGATCAAGGCACTTGTGAGCAAGTTCAAGAAGGATGAGGACCTCGCCAGCCACGCGTGGGTGCTGCACGTAATCTGACGCACCATCTGATCTGACGCGATGTCTGATCTGACGCACTGTCTGGTCTGACGGGCCGTCCGATCTCATGCACCGCCCGTCGGCGGAGGACGCGGCCATGCCACTGCCTCCGCCGACGTTGCAAGGCGCCCCTGTCTGCCGCGGCCCGCGGCGGCCACGACCGGGCCGGAGTCCGCCGCAGACCGGGCCGCGGCGCGGCGCGGAGCGACGGTCCTGCCCGTTCCATGCCCGGAGTTCTCCGCCTGCCGTGGGGAACGCATTTCGTTGCCATTCCAATGGAGGCGGGATTCTCGTGGAAGAAATGGCGTCGGCAGCGGTGCGCGGCCACTCCGTCGTGTACGCCCCGCGGATTCAGGACCTGCTGGCCAGGGGCGAGAAAGTATTCCGGATCGACGCGACCACGGTAGGTGTCTCCGACTGCCACCTGATCGCCGAAATCGTCGCGGAACGCCCTGTGTCGGCGATGGAGCGCTCGGTCTACAAGCCCGCCGCAGGAGCCGACATCCCCCACGACAGCGCGACACGGACGATCCGCGCGCTGGGGCAGGACGTCATGGAGGGCATCCGGACCCCGCCGCCCCCGACGCGCGGGCTGTCCGGCTCCTGGCCCTACGCGCCCACCTCCTACCTGCGCCGGTGGCTCTTCTCGTCCGACCCCCTGCCGGTCTCCCTGTTGTCGAAACGCGGTGTCACACGCTCGGACACGCTCTCCCGGATCGTCGACCGCGCCGTCACCGTCTGGCCGGGATCCGACACCGAGGGCGGCACCGCGCTGGCCGAACAGATCCGTGATGCTTCCGGCACCCAGGAGAGAAGGCAGGCCATCGCGCTGTACCGGAGAGCGACGGCCACCCTCTGCGACGGCGTGGCCGCACTGGCCGGCAACGCCCTGTGGCTCATGGGGCAGGAGCGCGAACCGGAGGCGGCCCGCGCCGACCTCACCGCGGTCCTGTGGGAGACGCTGCGGCTGCTCCCGCCCGCGTGGATGCTGTTCCGCAAGGGCGGGGACGCGTACACCGGACTGCACCCTGAGATCCGGCCCGAGGACAGGGTCGCGCTCTTCCCGCTCCTGATGCACCGTCATCCGGACTACTGGCCCGACCCGCTGGAGTTCCGGCCCGAGCGGTGGGCCGGGGTGGCGGACCCGGAGAAGACGCCCGCATTCATGCCGTTCGGGTTCGAGGGTGCCCGCTGCTGGGCCAAGCACCTGGTCGTGCCCCTGGCCGAGCGCCTGTTGACCGTCGCCTTCGACAACCGACTCGTCATTCGCAGCCCGCAGCAGGAGGCACCCGTCCCCCTGCGCTCCCTGCTCTCCGTGCGGTTCGACGCGGAAGCCGGGGCATGACACGGCGTCGTTCCCTCGTGCCACCCGCAGTTCCCGACGAGGACAGTGTGGCCACCACCCCCCTCCCGCCACGGAGCCCGCACACACCCTCGTACCGGGTGGGCGCTGCCGACCACGAGCACCGAACACCCTGACACCACGGGAAGACGCCATGGAATCGCCCACGCTGGCCGACTGGGTCGGCGACATCAAGAGCTTCTCCGACCGCCAGTGGCAGCGCGAACCCGCGGTCTTCAGGCCGGCGACACTCGCCCCACCGTTCGACCTCGGTGAGCTGGACGCCGCCTTCGACGGAGGGCTGCTGCGTACCCCCTACCTGGAGATGGTCCGCTCCAACAAGGTCGTCATCCCGTCCGATGCCTACACCACGGCACGGGTGGTCAACGGCACAACGCACCATGACTTCGCCGACCGCGCGAAAGTCCTCGCTCTCCTGCGCGCCAGGGCGACGCTCCTTCTGCGACACGTCGACCAGTGGCACCGCCCTACCGGCGAACTGGTGGCGCGACTGTCCGAGGAGATCGACCGGCGTGTGGAGGCCTTCTTCTTCGTCACGCCCGCCGGCGGTCAGGGCCTCGCGGTGCACCGGGACGACGCCGACGTGTTCGTACTCCAGGTGTCCGGACGCAAGACCTGGTACGTCCACGACGCACCGACGGTGGCGGACTGGGCGCCGGGAGAACTCCCGGACGACGAGCGCTCCCCGCGGCTCCTGCGCAGCGTCCTCGAACCCGGCAGCGTGCTCTACGTTCCGCGCGGCTTCGCGCACCGTGCGGTGGGCGCCACCGGACTGTCCGCCCACCTGTCGCTGACGATCCGCGACATCTCCCTGCAGGACCTGCGGACGGCCCTGGAGCAGCGGCTGTCCGAAGGGCTGGACCTCCCGCCGCGCCCCCTGGGCGAGGCCGCGATCGTCGACGCCTGCGCCACGCTGCTCAGTCACGTCCGGGCGAAGCTCGACACGATCGAACCAGACGACCTGCGGCTCGCCGCACGGGCCGCGCAGGCGCGGCGGCCGGTCACGATGACGCGGGCGGAGACGTTCGCCGAGACGGCCCGGAACTGGGAGACCGGTGGACCCGGCGCCAGGCGTGCCGGGCTGACGTCCGTGACTCGCACCTGGCGCAGGCTGCGCGAGGAGGCACGCACCACCGAGCACTGACGCACAGCCGACAGGCTCCCCGGCAGCCGGAGCGTGCCCCCGGGCGCAATGGCCAGGCCGAGTGGGAGGCCGGCTCGGTGGTGTCTCAAGCCTCCAGGTCGGCTTCGCCGGTGCGACCTGCTGCCCCAGCAGCGGTTCGCGACTTCCGCCCCCGCGCTGGGCGAGCCCAGGAGCGAGGCGCTTGACCCTCACGCCGCGTCATACCGCATTGTCGGTCGTGTGGAGGAACACCTGACCGTGGGGCGCGTGGCCGAACTGGCCGGAGTGAGCGTCCGCACGCTGCATCACTATGACGAGATCGGCCTCATGCGGCCGTCCGCGCGGACCTCGGCCGGGTACCGGGCCTACTCGGCGGTCGACGTGGAGCGGCTGCGGGAGGTGCTCACCTACCGCCGGCTGGGCTTCGGATTGCGCGAGATCGCGGATCTGGTCGACGACCCGGCCACCGATACGGTCGCGCACCTGCGCCGACTGCGCGGTCTGCTGCTGGAACAGCGCGACCGTGCTGCTGCCATGGTGACGGCCATCGACACAGAACTGGAGACACGGGCCATGGGAATCAGGACGACGCCGGAGGAACAATTGAAAGTGCTGGGCACGCAGTTGTACGACACCATCGGGTCCGCTTACCCGGCGACGCGGCGTACCGAGCCGCGGATCGCCGCAAGGGTCTGGGACGCGCTCGGGGACGCACGGACGGTGTTGAACGTCGGAGCCGGAACCGGCTCCTACGAGCCCACCGACCGCGATGTCACCGCGGTGGAGCCGTCGGCGGTCATGCGGGCACAGCGTCCTGCGGGCGCGGCGCCGTGCGTGGCCGCCGCTGCGGAGAGTCTCCCGTTCGAGGACCGGTCCTTCGACGCCGCGATGGCCTTCAGTACGGTGCATCACTGGCAGGACCCGATCGCGGGCCTGCGCGAGATGCGGCGCGTGGCCCGCCGCGTGGTGGTGTTCACATACGACGCCAGTAGCACCGGGTGGCTTCAGCGGTTCTGGCTCACGCGCGACTACCTGCCTGAATTCGCTGACCTTCTCGTCGACTGGCCTTCGCTGGCCGACCTGACCCACGCGATCGGGGGCAGGGCGGAGCCGGTGCTGATCCCGTGGGACTGCGCGGACGGCTTCTTCGAGGCACACTGGCGCCGGCCCGAGGCATACCTGGACGAACATGTACGCCGCGCGGTATCGGTATGGACCAGAGTCGGGCCGGAGGCCGAGCAACGGGCAGTGAACAGGCTGCGCGACGACCTCTCCTCAGGCCGGTGGGCCGAGCGCAACCGCGACCTCGTCGCCCTCGACGCGGCAGAGCTCGGCCTCCGCCTGCTCGTAGCCTGAACCAGCGTGCCCGCCCGCATCAGCCCATCAGAGCATCAGTGGAGCGCGCTACGACTACCTCGATCGGGCCCGGAGCCTCAACTGCTGGGCAGGGTGCGGTCGAGGAGGGGCAGCAGGCGGTCCCAGTGGAGCTGCAGTGCCGAGGGGTTGAACGCGTCGGTGTCGGACTTCGTGAAGCCGTGGACGGTGCCGGGGTAGATCTCGGAGGTGTAGCGGACACCCGAGGCGTCCAGGGCCCGGTCGAGCGCGCCGAGGGCCTCGGGTGTCAGGTCGGTCTCGGCGTTGCCGAGGTGGACCTGGGCGGTGAACCCGGAGAGGAGGCGGCGCAGGCTGTCGGGCCCGTCGGCGCCCACGGGGCCGTGGAATCCGGCGGGGGATGCCTGCTGGTTGATCCGGGCAGATCGCTTCGCCCCGCTGATGTGCGGCGGGGCGAAGCACTACCGGGGGACCGGTGCGGCTAGGAGCCGGTGAGCTGGTCCCGGCAAGCCGCAGCAGACCACGACAGCGGGATCTGCGCAGGCCGTAGCCTTGGACTGCTCGGGAGATGGAGCCTTCGGCACCGGCACGGCGCAACCGCTACGGGTGGTAGATCTCCTCCATGGCGCTGATCTGGCTCTGGCCGTTGACGCGGTAGTAGAAGTACGGGGTGTTGGCAAGCTTGTGGTTCACCAACCACTTCGGTGTGACCTTCCGGGTTGTGGTGTCGCTGAGGACCTTGACGGAGGCGCCTGAGGCGAAGACGAGTGACTGGGCCGCTCCGCTCGGGGTGTAGATGACGTCCTCGTCGTTCTTCGTGTTCACCCGGCAGGTCTCCGGGGTGACGCGGACGACGGTGTTGCCCTTGACGTTCTTGGCGGAGTCCAGCTTGAAGAAGTGCTTGTACCCCGCGGGCAGGTGGCACGGCTGCCAGCTGCCGCCCGCCTTTCCGGAGGTTACGGCTGGAGCGCTCGTTGCCGGGCGCGGGCTGGCGCTGGAGGACCCGCACATGGTGGCGAGGAGTGCGGCGGCGGAGCCGAGGACGACCGCGGTGGAAACGTAACGGTGGTTCATGAACTTCCCCTGTGACGAAGGTCGGTTGACACCGTGGGAGATACCGGACAACAGGTAGGGGTTTCGATCAACTGTCGGCTGTGACCGGACGGTGACAACCGTCATACCGCAGGGACAATCGACGGTTCGGCACACGTGTGGTCCGGGGCATTGGGCGTCTCCGCGGCCGACGTCACCGCAGCCGCGATCAGTTGGGCCGGGCTCGGCGTCCGGGCCGTGGGACGAAGACCGCCGGATCGTCAACTCACAGATCGGAAGATTCTTCCAACGGGTGATCTCCCGTCGCTTTCCGCTTGTTGGAGCCGAACCCGGGGAACGCTGCGGCCGTTACTTCGTCCTCGAATCTCTGGATAGCCGAGTCCGCTGGTCAGGAGACTCAAGCGGCTCGGTACGTACCATCGAAGGAGTACAGATGTCCGTATCCGTCATGCCCCGAACCCGGTCCCGTGTTCTGGCCGTGCTGAGCGCCGCAGCAGTCGCGAGCGGGTTGGCCGCCGCCGTTCCGGCAGTGCCCGCCTCAGCCGCCGGGTCGTTCGTGGTCAGCGAGGCGCAGTTCAATCAGATGTTTCCGAACCGGAATCCCTTCTACACCTACGACGGTCTGGTCAACGCGCTGAGCGCCTACCCGGGCTTCGCCACTACCGGCGACGATGCGACGCAGAAGCGGGAGGCGGCGGCCTTCCTGGCCAACGTGAGCCATGAGACCGGCGGCCTGAAGTACGTCGTCGAGCAGAACACGGCCAACTACAGCCACTACTGCGACGCCTCACAGCCGTACGGCTGTCCGGCCGGGCAGAGTGCCTACTACGGGCGTGGGCCGCTGCAGCTCAGCTGGAACTTCAATTACAAGGCGGCTGGTGACGCCCTGCACATCGACCTGCTGAACGACCCGTACCAGGTCGAGCGGGACTCCGCCGTCTCGTGGAAGACCGGCCTGTGGTTCTGGGACACCCAGAGCGGCGCCGGGACGATGACCCCGCACGACGCGATGGTCAACGGCAAGGGCTTCGGGGAGACCATCCGTAGCATCAACGGTGCCCTGGAGTGCAACGGCCAGAACCCGGACGAGCGCCAGGACCGGATCAACCTGTACACGAATTTCGTCGGCGTTCTCGGTACCGACGTGGGCGGCGGCAACATTTCCTGCTGATCCGGTCGGCCCTGAAACCGGCTCGTGGCTATGGAAGCTCAGGCAGCAGCCTGGTCGACGTCTTTCCGCGGACGTTCGTCGGTGGGGGTGCAGGAACTCTCGACGGTTGATGTGGCCGGGTCATAGCGATGTGGCCCGGCCTGCCCGACCAAGGGCGAACCGGACGGCAAGAGAGTCGGACGGTGGTCGACACCGGCGGGCGAACCGACGTCGATGGTGCCATTCGCCAAGTGGAAGGCGAAGAGGGGGGCCGAGCGGCGGGCCGCGATGGCGTCTACTCTGCGTCGGCCAGCTGGGCCCGGAAGAAGTCGGTCAGCTTCTCGACCGCGGGCCCCACGTGCTGCTCCTTGTCGTAGAGGTCGACGTGGCCGGCGCCGTCGATCCAGTGGAGCTCCTTCGGGGTGCGGGCGTTCTGGAACGCTTCCACGCTCATCCAGAGAGGGAGAAGGTCTGGACTCCCTCACCGCGGGCCTCGGCAGAGCGTGCGGCGGCAGCTGCGGCACGCTATCTGTGCCCCGGGCCTGCGCCTCGGGTCAGCGTTCGAAGACGCCGGTCAGTCGGGCGCGGCCGAGAACGGGTGCCGTGATGGCGGGCAGGAGGGCGCGGGGCCGTGCCCGGTCCGGGGGCGTTGCGTTCGGGTCGGTGCCCACCGGAGTTGCGAGAGCGAACAACTGGAAGGTGTACCGGTGAGGTCCGTGGCCCTTGATGGGCGCAGGGCCGTGGTATCCCCGTCCGATGGTGGAACGGAGTATCCGCACCCCGGCAGCGGGCCGCCGCCCGGCCAGGGCGCCGGGTTCCAGGTGACCGACTTCCGGGTCGATCAGTGCGGCACAGTGCACGGCGGGCTTGGCCAGGGGCACATCGATGTCTTCGACGACCAGGAGGAGTTGGGCGGTGCCGGGTGGCGGCGGGGTCCAGGCCAGGTGAGGGGACAGGTCGTCGCCACCGATGTTCTTCGCGCAGTGCTCCAGTGGCATGGTGTCGCCGTCGCCGAAGTGCTGGCTGGTGAGGGCCAGCAGCTCGGGGCCTTGCAGGTTGGGCAGATTCCACGCCACGTGGGTCTCGCCTGCTCTGCGGTTCTTCAGGAGTCGGCCGAGCAGGGTCATCGTGTTGCCCCGACCCGGTCGATGACCTCGGCGGTGGTGGCTGTTTCGCCGAGCTTGGGGAAGACGCGCTCGATGCTGTGGCGGTGGGAGTCGGCGTCGGGGTCGATCGTTGTCAATGCCATGGTGGTTGTTTCTCCTGTGCAGGTGGGCTGGTTGCCGGGTTCGGAGGGGCGCGGTGGTCTCACAGGCTGGTGCGCCTGTCCGGTTCGAGCGCGGGGGCGCCGGCGGTGGTCTCTTGCGTTCCTGTGGCTTTGGCGGCGGCGCTGGTACCGCGTAGGAGGGAGGCGATCGCGGCGAGGAAGGCGAGGGTGGCGCCGAAGGCGAACACGATGACCAGGCCGGAGTGGAAGGGGCCGGCGATCAGCGTCGGGAAGAACTCGCTTCCGGTCAGTGTCTGTTGCTGCGCTGCCGTCAGGTGGGTCAGGGTGCCGCTGGGTTGGAGCAGGTGCTGGACCGGATTGACGCCGAGTTGGGCGGCGAACAGGGATGAGACCGGGGGCAGGCTTCCGAGCTGGGTGGCGATGTGGGCCGGGACACCCTGCTGTTGCAGTCCGCTGGTGAGGGTGTGCGGGAGGGTGCCGGCCAGCCCGGCGATCATGAGGGAGAAGAACACACCGATGGAGACGGCGGTCCCGGAGTTCTGGAAGGTGGCGCGCATGCCGGAGGCCACGCCGCGCAACTGCGCGGGCACGCTGCCCATGATCGAGGAGGAGTTGGGGGAGGCGAACATGCCGCTGGCGATCCCGTTGAGCGCGATGAGCACCGCGAAGATCCAGTAACTGAAGTTGATCGGCAGGAGCATCAGGCCCAGGAAGCTGGCGCCGAAGAGCAGCGCGCCGCCGGTGGCCAGGCCGCGGGAGCCGAGCCGGTCGGACAGGTAGCCGGACACCGGGCCCGCGGCGAGGAAACCTGCGGTCAGTGGCAGCATGAAGATGCCCGCCCACAGCGGTGTAGCGCTGTAGTCGTAGCCGTGCAACGGAAGCCAGATGCCCTGCAGCCAGATGATCAGCACGAACTGCATCCCGCCGCGGCCGATCGAGATGGCCAGGCCTGCGAGGTTGCCGAAGGTGAAGGCCCGAAGGCGAAAGAGGCTCAGTTGGATCATCGGTGCGGAGACGCGGTTCTCGATGGCGACGAATGCGGCCAGAAGGACCAGTCCGCCGGCAATCAGTCCGTCGACCAGTGGGTTGGTCCAGCCCATGGTGTGCCCGCCGTAGGGCTGCAGGCCGAAGGTGACCGCGATCAGGACCGCGCTGAGGCCCACCGCGAAGGTGATGTTGCCCCACCAGTCGATCCGGCCGCCGCCCCGCTTACCGGTCTCGCGCAGGGTGCGGTACGCCCACAGCGTGAAGAACACGCCGACAGGCACGCTCACCCAGAACACCGCCCGCCAGTCCCAGGCCGACAGCAGACCGCCGGCGACCAGGCCGATGAACATCCCGGCCAGTCCTGCGACCTGGTTGATTCCCAGGGCGAAGCCGCGCTGCTCATCGGGAAAGGCATCGGTCAGGATCGCAGCCGAGTTCGCGGTCAGCATCGATCCGCCGACGGCCTGCACCACTCGCCACGCGATCAGCCACATCGCGCCGTGGCCGCCGTCGAAGGGGTCGAAGGACAGCAGGATCGACGCGAAGGTGAAGACCGCGAACCCGGAGTTGTAGATCCGGACCCGGCCGTACATGTCGCCCAGGCGGCCCACCGTGACCACCAGGACGGCCTGGACCAGCCGGTACCCCATGATCATCCAGAGCAGATAGGCGATGTTGCCCGGAGCCAGGGGGTCCAGGTGCACGCCACGGAAGATCGCCGGCAGGGCGATCAGCACGATGGAGCCGTCCAGTGCGGACATGAAGACCGCAGCGGTGGTGTTCGTCAGCGCCGTCCACTTGTACCGGTCGTCATCGGCTGAGCGGCGTGAGGCACGCGCCGTGGGAGGATCCGTCATCACCTTGCTTCCTCGTGGCTCTGTCGGCGTCAGATGTTCTGGGCCAGCCGCTCCAGCAGCGGCGCGGCCGCTGCGAGTTGCTCAAGCTCCCTCGGGGTGAACGTGCCGCCGGTCAGGGCCCGCGCGATGAGTTCGGTCCGCGCGTTGCGCTTGTCCTTCAGTGCCTGCAGACCGGCGTCGGTCACCGTCAGTACCACGCGCCTGCCGTCGTTCGGATCCGGGCGGCGTTCGACCATGCCACGGGCCCGTAGCGTGCTGAGAGTTGCCCCCATGGCCTGTGCGGTGATCTGTACCTCCCGGGCCAGCGCCGAGGAGGTGGTGGGGCCCGAGCGGTTCAGGTGCGACAGGGCGGTCCGCTCGGGCATCGTGAGTCCGCCCTCGGTCGGTACTTGGCGTACCTGTCGCACCAGCACGCTGATACTCGCCAGCAGGGCTGAGGCGACTCCATCAGGGTCCAGGTCATTGTTCACATGCTAAGGTTACTTTATCAGCCTGCCTTAGTAAATTTCTTCATCGCGCTGTCAAGGAGGGAGCGGTGCGGCCCGGTGCGGGACTGTCCGCCGCGTGCACCGCCGCGTACGCCACCGTGGCGGCGTCGGCCGTGGTTCATGGGGCGCTCGGCGCCGAGTGGTTGAACCCGTGCTGGTCTTGAGTTCTCGCGGGGAACGGTGAGGTGTCACCGGGTAGTCGTGCTGGGATACCGGGCCCCCGAGCGGCGGCGAGCTTCATCAGCCGCTGGCGACTACGCGCCGGAATTCGCTCCATGGCCGACAGCGCAGTGCGAGGACGGGGCGGCCTGCGCCGCCCAGGTCGAGGTAGGCGAGGCGTACGTCGTCCGGGGTGCGGAAGTACTGCGTCATTGCCGGTGTCATGATCCTGACATTATCAACGGTATCTCTATGGGAGACGCGAAATTCGGGATGTGGTTTTTTCGGGCAATCGTGACGACCGCAACCTGCATACCAAGGAATGGTTTCGATATCCGTGACGTGCATGGAGCGGATCGCTGGTCGGCGGTCCGCGTAGCGGGCCACCGAGGTCCGGCAGCCGTCCCACTTCGGCTCCGTGGTAGGGCTGTTGGGTAGCGCTGGGTTGTTCGCGGCCCGGGGCAGCAGTGCGCGTCTCAGTTGTACGGAGGCCGGGCCCCGTACGCAGCGAGGGCTGGAACGGGTTCATGGGTGAACCTGTTCCAGCCCTCGTCAGGACCTGAGTCCTGCCGCTCCCGAAGGAGCCAGCCGTCCCACGGACTCAGGTGGTCGTGGGGGTGTGCGGTCAATCCGCTTGATCAGTAGGCGGAGTTGACGTTGTCCATCGAGCCGTACCTGTCGGCGGCGTAGTTGGCCGCGGCGACGATGTTGGCGACGGGGTCGGTGAGGCTGTCCTTGGTGCCCTTGACGTGGTAGGTGTCGAAGGTGGGCTGGATGACCTGGAGCAGACCCTTGGAGGGGATGCCGTTGCGGGCGTTGATGTCCCAGTTGTTCTGGGCGTGGGGGTCGCCGCTGGACTCGCGCATGATGTTGCGGTGCAGGCCCTCGTAGCTGCCGGGGATGTGCTTGACCTTCATGATGGCCAGCGACTCGCGGATCCAGCCGTCGAGGTTGTTGCTGTACTTCGTGCTCTTGACGATCTCGGCGACGGCGTCGGCGTGCTTGGCGCTCGGGGCCTTCTTCGCCGCGGCGGTGTGCTGGGCGGCCTTCTCGGCGTGGTCGGCCTGCTGGGCGACCTGGGCGGCGATGACGGTGGAGACCGACGCGGGCGCGGCCTGGGCGGGCTCGGCGGCCTGGGCCGGGTGCGGGGCCAGGGTCAGTGCGCAAGCGGCGGCGCCGACGGCGGCGATGCCGACCACGGAGGTCTTGCGGAAGTTCAGGATGCGGCGGGTGGTGGCAGTCATGGGTGTACCTCTCCATTCGGGGACGTCGTGGGGAGGCCGACTGGGGGGTCGGCGACACGGGTCAGGCGTGGAGGCCGTGGTTCGTGTCGTGGGGCCGGTGTCTGGATGGCGGGCGGTGTGCTCTGCCCGGTCCGGCGCTCGGCTCCCCGGTACGTCAAACACCTTGCGAGACAGCCCCGGCCGTTGGCAATCATGTGACCTACGACCGCAAATAGTGACAAAACGGACAGGGGTGGATGGGGGCCCGTGATAGAGGGGGAAGCCCCGCCGCGGGTCTACTAGGCGGCGTCCTATGTGACGGGCGCCCTATGCCCGAGCTCACAGACCACCGGCCCCGGCGCCCCGATTTCCTACTCGGCGTCACAGTCCGTACACAGCAAAACCCCGCCCCGCTCCCGCCCGCCGCCGAGGCCGTCTCGACCACAAGCCCGCCCGTCGTGGCGAAGCGGCTGGAGCGTGATCGGGGTGTTCCCCGTGCCGGTGGCGATCGGTTGTGCGCGCGGCACCTCGCCCTTGGCTGCCGCTGTGACGCACACCGGAGCAGCGGCCGGTTCACCGAGCCGCACCGCTCTGCATCACCGAGTCAAGGCCTGCCCAGGCCCGTACCGAGCCGGGAAGCGTTGATCAGCTGTCCCGTCGGGCCCCGTGATACGCGCCATCACGGCGTTCGTCCGGTCAGGTGCACCGTGGTCGGCGCACCTGACCGGACAGAGGCCTCCTCGGCATCCGGCGAAGGCCGGAGCCGGCGGCCCGGATCGAGGCACCTTGCGAGACGGAACGTAGTTGTCCTGCGCCCGCCAGCTGCCCTGCGTCACTGATCCGTGACGGATTCTTGAGGAGCAACCGGGCAGTTCGTGCGTGCGGGTCCTGCCCCGCGGCTGGTGTGCGTGGCTCGGTAGCAGGCCAGGCCGTTGTCAGGGCGTGCGCAGCAGTTCGTGCAGCACGGCGGTGTCGATGACGTGCGCCCGGGTCGGGAACACCTTGTCGACCAGGACCCGGTGGATTTCGGGGTCGCGGTCTGCGACGCAGTCGGACAGGACGTAGACGCGGTAGTCGCGGTCGGCGGCCTCCATGAGGGTCGACAGGACGACGCCGCTGGTGCTGATTCCGGCGAGGATCAGGGTGTCGATGCCGCGGTTGGCCAGCTGTTCGTGCAGGTCTGTGGTCGACATGGCGCCGTAACGGATCTTGCGGACGATGATGTCGCCGTCCTGCGGGGCGATCTCCTCGTGTATCTGCGTGGCATCGAGCTCGTGGTGCATGGCCTTCGCGGCCGCGATGGCGCTGAAGGACTTGTTGCGGTCCGGGACGGCCTCCCAGTCGTCCTGCGTGAAGGCCACGCGGACGTGACCGATGGTGCCGCCGGCGGCTCGGACGCCGGCGATCGCATCCTTCACCCGCACGAGGAGCGAGTCGGGTTCGGGGGCGAGCGGGAGGATGCCGTTCTGGAAGTCCATCGCCAGCAGTGCGGTCCGCTCGGGAGCGAGGGCGGGAACGGTGGGGACGGGGGTGGCCATGCGGTGTCTCTCCTTGGGAGGGGATGGTGACGCGGCGCGGTTCAGGCGGCTGCGTCGCGGTGGCGCATCAGGCTGCGGTCCAGGACGGTCAGCAGCAGGACCAGGAGCCCCGCCGCGACGAGCACGATGCCGAGACTGTGCAGTCCGTGGTCGCTGGCGCCGTCGCGGAAGACAATGCCCCCGATCACGGATGAGGTGATGGTGCCGAGGTAGCCGAAGGTCCGGAACAGGCCGGAGGCCGTGCCGATCTGCTCGGCGGGCGCCATCTTGTAGAGGGCGGTCTGATTGCCGACGGTGGTCGTGGCGGTCGTGACGCCGAAGACCAGCGAGACGAGCACGAGCGCGATCACCGGGCTGTCGGAATCGAGCACCATGATGCCGATCGAACCGAGCAGCATGCTCAGCGCGGAGGCGATCAACGGCCCGCGTACCAGGTTGCGCCGTGCGAGTGGCCGCGAGAGCAGTGCGGAGACGGCGCCCATCGGCAGGAGCATCAGGCCCGTCTGGACCGTGGACAGGCCGTAGGCGGCCTCCATCCATTGGGTCAAGCCGTACATCATCGAGTAGACGCCGAGCAGGGTGAGCGCCTGGCGCAGGTAGGTGCGGCTCAGGGCGCCGTTCGAGGCCAGGCCACGGAGGTCGAAGAACGGCGCGGGCCGTCGCAGCTCCCACCAGACGGTCGGGACCGAAGCCACGACGAAGACGGCGAGGGCGGTCCACCGGATGTGGGGCAGAGCCATGAGGAAGACGACCAGGGAGGTCATCGAGGTGGCGAAGCCCAGGATGCCGAGCAGGTCGATCCGCTGTGCGATGCGGCGGAACCCGCTGTCCGTGGACGTGAGTGGCGGGTCCTTGGGCAGCCGCAGAGCCATCAGCAGCGCGATCGCGGTGACCGGGATGTTGATGAAGAAGGACCAGCGCCAGCCCGCCGCGCCCACCAGAAGACCTCCGATGGGCGGGCCGATCGCGGCAGTGGCCATACCTGCGATGGCGAGTCCGCCGAGCACTCCGCCTGGCGGTTCGTCCAGTCCGGCCTGCTCGGCACGGCGTCGGATCATGACCATCGCGCAGGGGAACGCGGCCGACGTGCCGAGCCCGATCAGGACCCGGGCGACGGTGAGCATCGTGAGGTTCTGGCCCAGGCCACCGACCACACCGCCGAGCAGCACCAGCACAATGCCTGCGAGGAAGGTGCGGCGGGCGCCGAGGGCCTCGGCGAGTTTGCCGGCCGTCGGCTGGGCGATGGCGCTGGCGAGATAGAGGGAGGAGACCAGGACGGCGGTGGCACCCACGGTGACGTTCAGTTCGGTCGCGATGGGAACCAGCGCGGTCGCGATGATGGAGCTGTTGATCGGGTTGAGGCTGGAGCCCACGTACAGCGGCGCGGTGAAGGTCCAGGCGAAGGGCTTGCGGGCGAGGCCGTGAGGTGCGGATTCGGTCTCGACGGCGTCCGTTGTCATATGGCGGCCTCGTTCAGGTCGGCGTCGGCGAGCCGCTCCAGCAGCTCGACCGCCTTGTCCATGTCCGCGCGTTCGTGCGGAGCGATGACCTGAGCGATGGCGTGCGCCAAGAAGGTGGCGCGTCCCGTGAGTAGTTTGTCGATCAACTCGGTTGCGGACGGGTCTGCGCTCATCAGCTTCTTGCGGCCGTCCTTCGGATCAGGCTCGCTGTGCACCAGCCCTGCGGCCTTCAGTACGGCCAGGCTCTGGGCGATGGCCTGGCCGCTGACGTGTTCGACGGCGGCCAGCCGGGCCGCAGTGATCGGACCCTCGCGAACGACGCTCGCCAGAACGCCGAGCTGCGTGGCACTCAGCCCGGTCGCATGCTGACCTGATTCCGCGCGCATCCGCGCCCGAAGCCGCTTCATGGCGTCATTGAGGCGTTGCGCGGTTGCGATGGATTCTTGCGGCCCAGGGTTCTCGGTCATGCCCCCAGCGTAAAACTACACAAGTAACTTTGCCAAGTTACTTGTGTAGTTTTAGTTTTACGTTTGCTGAGCAGCCCAAGCCCCAGCCCAACCCGCAGCAGAGGGACGTCCCGCGCGACAGGCGGCACCGACCGCCTTCGCCTCCTGCCTGTCGGCCGGCCTCCATCGCGCCTTCAGGATCCGCTGCGGGCCTGCGCAGATCTCAAGCGAAAGCATGTGCCGTTGGGTTCGGGCATCACTCGCCGGACGAGGCTTCTCGGCGTGGTCGGCCCAGGTCAAGGGCCAGGGTCAAGGGCCAAGGGCCATGGGTCAAGGCAGGATCTCGACGTACCCATCGGTTCCGTGCACACGGATCCGCTGCCCGTCCCGGATCAGCCGGGTGGCCTGCTCCACGCCGACGACGGCCGGCAAGCCGTACTCCCTGGCGATCACTGCGCCATGGGTCATCAGGCCGCCCACCTCCGTCACCAGGCCCGCGATTCCGACGAACAGCGGCGACCAGCTGGGGTCCGTGAAAGTGGTGACCAGGATGTCGCCCGCTTCGAGGTCGGCTTCCGCCATGTCAAGGACGACGCGGGCCCGTCCCTCGATGGTTCCGGTGGAAACCGGCAGGCCGATCAGAGCGCCGGCCGGCACGTCGTCGCGCCGGTACGCCCCGGTGACGGCCTCACCATCCGATGTGAGCACCCGGGGCGGTGTGAGCGCGTGGTACGAGCGGAACGCATCCTTGCGCTGCTGGATGAGCCGGTCATCCACCTGGTTCGTGCGCACGACGTCGTGGAGTTCCTGGAACGTGAGGTAGAAGATGTCCTCCTTCTCAGTAAGCACGTCGGCCTGTACGAGCCGCTCGGCCTCCGCCAACAGGGCCTGCTTGTAGACGAAGTAGCGGCTGACGATGCCGTACTTCGGGTACTCCCGGTACCCGATGAAAGTTCTGACCTGGTCGATCATCCGCTTGGCCTCGTCGGCTTTCCGGTCCCCGTCCGGCAGGGCCCGCAAGCGTGACAGCACGTCCTGTTCCTTCTTCTGCGCCTTCTGGCGCCCTTGCTCGAAGCGCCGCTCGGCGGCGCCCGGCTCGAAGTTCCTGACGTTGTCGAGGATCACGGGCACGAGCGTGGTGGGGCGCTCGCGCCAGCGTGGCCTCGTGATGTCGATCTCACCGACGCAGCGCATGCCGTACCGGTCGAGGTAGGCCTCGATGGCGTCGCGCGCCGCGCTCCCACCCGCGACCTTCGCCAGCTCGTCCAGGAAGCCCTCGTCCTCGACACCCTGCAGGAACGTCACCACCTCCGGATGCGGGCGGATCACGTCCGCGACGTCGAGCAGCGCCAGTCCCATCTCCGACGTGATGTTGTCGGGGGCGGACAACGTGAGCGTGTCAGCCACGTTCTTCTCGCCCAGCCACTCCTGGAGCTTGTCGTTGAGCCACCACGTGGCGTCCATCCCCGCCATGATCGCCTGCATGTTCTGCCGATCACCGAGGACTCGCTTGTGCTCTTCGAAGGCCTCCAGCAGGAAGTCGAACAGCGCCGCTCCGGTCTTCGTCCGGATGTCCCGCTCCAGGGCGGCGATGGACACCTGGCTGCGCTCGATCAGCTCGGTGACGATGGCAGGATCGGCCTCGATCGGGGCGGGCGCACCGCCGACCGGCGGCCCGCCGGGACGCGCGTCCGGGGCGTCCGGGAGCGACGGGACGAAATCGTCGTGGTCGAGGACGGTCTCCAGCGCGTCCCTGACCAGCGGATCCCCTCTCCCCATGACGTCCAGGAGGGCGGCGCGGCTCGCGGGCGAGGCCAGGCGCCGGGTGGTGTCGACGAACAGCCGCCCGCCGGCCTCGTGCATCGGCACCATGGCAGTCAGCTGCCACATGGAGAACCCCAGGGGCTTCATGGGGTCGGTCATCATCTGCTGGTGACCGACGGAGACGTAGACGTGATTCTCCTGGTCGCCGACCTCGGGGATGGGGAACAGCGTCGTGATCGGCCGGCTCTGAACGATCTGGAAGTCATCGTCGACCAGACACCATTCGATGTCCTGCGGGCGGCCGAAGTGCGCTTCGATCCGACGCCCGAGGTGCACGAGCCGTACGACCTGGGCATCTGTCAGCGCCGGCTGCTCCTGCTGCTGCGCGTCGATCGCCACTTCCTGGGTACCGCCGGTCGGCAGGGCATGAACGGCACGCTTTTTGGCGGTGATCGTCTTGGCGACGACTTCGCCGTGCCGCACCTTGAAGACGTCCGGGTTCACCAGGCCGGAGACCAGGGCCTCGCCGAGGCCGAAGCCGGCGTCCACGGTGGCCACCTTCCGGTTGCCCGTGACGGGGTCGGCCGTGAACAGGATGCCGGCCGCATGCGGGAAGATCATCTGCTGCACGACCACGGCCATATGGACCGTACGGTGGTCGATGCCGTTCCGCTGGCGGTAGGTCACGGCCCGCTCGGTGAACAGCGAGGCCCAGCACCGGCTGACGTGCTGGAGGATCGCCGTCGGCCCCACGACGTTCAGGTATGTGTCCTGCTGGCCGGCAAAGGAGGCCGTCGGGAGGTCCTCTGCCGTCGCGCTGGATCGGACGGCGTAGGTGGCTTGCTCGCCGAGCTGGGCGAGCGCGCCGGTGATCGCCGCCGCGACATCGTCCGGGACGGGAATGTCTTCGATGGTCCGACGAATCTGCGCGCTGAGCGTGCGGATCGCCTGCCGGTCGTCCGGGTTCAAGCGCGACAACTGGTCGAGCCGCTCCTCGATCGACGGCGCTTCCGCCATGATCCGCCGGAAGGCGTCCGTCGTAACGCAGAAGCCACTCGGCACGCGGATCTCTTCGATCCGCGACAGCCCGCCCAGGTGCGCGCCCTTGCCGCCAACGACTGCGACCTGCGTCTCGTCGACCGCTTGAAGATCCCACACGTACTGCTCAATCATTGCGCTACCTCCGAGGCAGCCGTGCTCCGTTGTACCGGGGTGGCCGATCGAATCACCGGCGCCTCCGACTCTGTCGAACTTCATGTCGAGCACGTCCTCATCCCTGGCTGCCTTCCCTCTGACGAGTCGGCCGACTGCTCCGCCCAGCCGGGCGGCGCGCACTCCTGCACCTCGCCGATCACCCGCAACTGCACGGCTGGTCCCACCGCTGGTCCCACCGCTGGTTCGACATCACCGCGACCCCTGTACGTCGACAACAACACACGCACGCCGCGCTCTCATTTCTGCTGGTTGTGGCATCGGCAGACGATTCTGCGCCGTGACCCGGGTCTTGTGGCAAGCCCCCCGGTGCGCTATAAGTTGAAAGTGGCAAGGAGAGGGCTCTCCTTGCCTTTGCCTTGAGTCGTCCAACGTTTGCCGCAGACGGGTCGGCCGGACGGCAGCCGCTCGGCACAGCGCCGTTCCGATGGAACTGGCAATCTTCTCGTGATGCGGCGGCGCGCCGCGTACGGGTACGCGTCGCCGGCGCAGGGCGATGTCCCACCGGCCTACGGACACAGCCGTGGAATCAGAAGGTCTGTCCCTCGTCGGGCAAGGCCCGAGCGTCGAGCGCGCGGCCATCTCGCGGAGTGGCCGCGCCACGCGAGTGCGGGGCCGACCAACCACGTCGACCGTCCCAACCATCCGTTCCCGATGATCCGCACTGCCCAAAAGGCGGACGCCTGTCAGCTGTTGGCTTCGGACCAGCCGTTGAACGCGACAGCCCAGGCCATGACATCCTGCGCCTTCTTGGCTGAGACCTTCACCGTTGTGCTGTCTCCGTCCCTTCCGCAGATCACGACAGACAGTGCACCGGTCTTCTTCTTGAGCGCGAAGGCGAACAGGCCGGTCGCGAACAGCCGCGTCACGGTGATCCGTTTACCTGTGCCGTCGATGGTCTGGACTGTTGCGCCGCTCGCGGGAGTATGCCACTGGCCGACTGTCAGGGTTCCGTTGCTGTCGAGGGATATCGGAGTACCTCGAGGCGGCTGAGGTGGATTCGGAGACATTCAGGCCCCATTCACTGGTCGGTCAACCAAATGTGCCAGTGTGACGGAGACCATGCGCTGACATTGCCGATCCGTGACCCTTCGTTGCGGGCTTCGGGGGGTGGAGCGTTGAGAAGACCAGCCGATACCGGGAGTGCGGCCGACGGTCACGACCGGGACCGGACCGGACTGGACTGGACTGGTCGAACTCGCCCTGAGCCAAGGCCCGTTGCGTGTTGTCGGGCGTCTACGCCGCGGTCGCCCTCGGTTGCCGTCGTGCCGCACCCACAGGACGTGTACTGGAATTGCCTCGGGCGCCGGAGCCGGTCCTTGATCCAGATGGCGAATCTGCTCTGGAGGACGATCACCCTGTCAGTGATCAGTAACTGCGCCGTGCGAGCCGAGTCCGACCGGATCGGAATTCCTGTCGTGACAGGTGTGAGCCGACCACATCCTGGACGAGACCGGGTATCTTGCCGGCCCGGTCGATCTCGTCCGCCTCTTCGGGATCATCCCTGAGCGGTTCTGCTGCGGTACCTGGCCATTGCACTCACCATCCGGTGCGGTAGGAAGTCCGGTGTGAACAATCAGACTGACCGACCGACCGTTCGCGTGTTCATCGCCCTCGCCCCGCCTGATCACGCGAAGGAAGAACTAGCCAGGGAGCTGCGCCCCGCTTACGACACACACCCTCACATGCGATGGAACCGCATCGAAGACTGGCACATCACCCTGGCGTTCCTCGGCGAGCTGCCGGCCGAGACGGTTCCGCTTCTGCGACCGCCCCTTGCCGCTCTCGCAGCCGACCACCGACCACTCCGTTTGGCACTGCACGGCAGCGGAAGCTTTGACGACCGCGTGCTGTGGAGCGGAATCGACGGAGACCTCGATGAGTTGCGCATGCTCGCCGCCGATGTACGCACGGCTGTCAAGAACTGCGGAGTCAGCTTTGAGGACCGACCGCTGCGGCCCCATCTGACGCTGGCTCGTGCCCGCCGAGGGGATCGATCGTCAGCAGGGGAAATCGCGGAAGGGTTTGCTGAATTCTCCGGCAGCCGATGGTCTGCCGAACGTCTGCACCTGGTCGGCAGCAACCTCGGCCGTAGCCGCGGACCGATCCACTATCGCGACATCGAGGCATGGGCGTTCGGCAGCGGGAACACCCCTGGATCCTGAACGAACCAATGGCGATGCCTGAGCAGCCCCGGTCGGCACGGTGCCGTCGAACGACGACGCGCCCAATCCTTCGGCGCAGCCTTCCGGCTCAGCTCACGCAAGGCCAACTCACGGGCGGCCTTCCCCCTGACAGGCGAGGAATTCGATCGGCTCGCCGGAACGTGTGCGGGAGACCTGGACGGAGCAGCGTGGGAACCGGCCGCACGGGTCCAGGCTTGCGTCACAACTTGCCCGACTCGTACGGACCTTCGTTCTGCCGCGGCCAGAGTGCCTGCCATGATCGTCATCATGGGGATACACACCGCACCGGCCGCGGTGGACGATTTGCATCAGGTCCTGACGGATCACGCCCGTTACCGGGGCGAACGCGATCTCCGGTCGCTGCACCTTCTGGCACTGGTGCAGGAGTTGGACCGACCTGCTTGGTCGCCCGAGCCGAGGACGGAATCCATGGGTACGTCCTCGGGTTCGTCACCCGGACGGCACAAGGTACGTGCATCTGATCGCCACGCGGGACGACGTCCGTGGCACCGGTCTCGGGCGTCGTCTGTGTGCTTCTCGCCCTGGTCGTCCAGGTTCCGCGTGCCGCCGCTGATGACGCCGTGATCTGTGGACACCACGTTCAGGGCGCGATCCTGGTGAAGTACCAGGAGATGGGTGGGGAGAAGCCGCCTCTGAAGGCCATGGACCCACTCACCAACGCCAAGTGCAACTGGAACTGACTGGCTCACACACTCACTCACGGGAGAAGTCAGGGGCCGGTCACCCGCGTGTGGCTGCGGCCCCTGACTCCACTCCAGCGGTGCTTTGGGCACCGAGGCCTCCGCGGGCGGTGTCTGGCTTGAACGGATAACGCGTGCTTGCATGCTGGAAACGGGACTCTCCCGTGACCGAGGAAGGGGGCGTTCGTGAGGATCGGATCCGTGAAGCGGCCTGAACGTGTTGCTGTGATCGGAGCGGGCGTCCTCGGAGCCGGCGTGGGCTGGAACCTGTCCCGGCACGGTGCCAAGGTGGTCTTCATCGACGCAGGCCGGCCAGGCGAAGGCGTCACCAACTGGTCTTTCTCATGGGTCAACGCCAGCAACAAGACCGCGCGCAAATCCTACTTCGACCTGAACGTCGCCAGCATGGCAGCGTACCGTGAGCTTGCCCGGACCATCGGGCCGGACTCATGGTGGTATCCCCACGGCCACCTGCGCTGGGCGGACGATCCCGCAGCGGAGGCGAAGCTCCTCGAAACAGCTGAACTGCTGGCTGACTGGGACTACCGGGTCGAGGAGTACACGGGGGCCGAGGTACGCCGCCGCTTCGAACCAGCTCTCACGTTGCCCGGCGAGGCGCCAGTCGTGTTCTACCCCGACGAAGCCTGGGTGCACGGACGTCATCTCGTCGGCCGCCTGGTCGGCCAGGCCGTTGCATCCGGCGCCGACCTCCGGTCCGGCACCGAGGTCCGCGGCATCGGTACCGATGCCGATGGGAGCATCCGGACAGTTGCTCTATCCGATGGGAGCTGTCTCGACGTCGACATCGTCGTGAACGCGGCAGGCCCCAGCGCCTCCCACGTCGCCGGGCTCATCGGACGGCACCTGCCGATGCGCCGGGAACCCGGCGTCGTCACGCGGATCGGCTGTGATCAGGTCCCGGTTCACCGGGCCATGCACGCTCCTCACATCGAGATCCGTCCTGACGGAGACGCTTCGGTGGTCCTTCACAGCCGCGAGATCGACGCACTCATCGACACGGGCGAAGACCCGGCGGAACTCGCACGGCTGCTCCACGCATCTGCGCGACACGTCGTTCCCGAGCTCGGAAACTCCCGCATCGCACAGACACGGGTAGCTGACCGGCCCATCCCGGCCGACGGATTCCCCTCGGTGGGAGCAGTGCCCTCCGTGCCGGGCTACTACGAGGCCGTTTCCCACAGCGGCATCACGCTCGGGCCGGTGATCGGGCGGCTGCTTGCCTCGGAGATCCTCAGCGGGAAGAGGGACGAGATGCTCGCGGACTTCCGCCCGGAGCGGTTCCCACTCTGACAGGCCCCGCGATTCGACGCCCCCGCCGGAGCTCGGCGTGACGGCTGATCTGCTCGCGGGGCCAAGATCGGCCGGACGGGTCCTACTAGTTCGCCGGAATGCAGCTGGGCAGTTGGCGTACCAGTGTGATGGCCAGCAATGTCACGGGGCCGCTCTTCGAGTCCGGGATGAACAGCAGGTGGTCTCCCGGGACGATGGCACGGGGCTTGATGTCGCGGGCCCCGTTGCGGTGGAATCCCGACAGCGGCGCCACCTTCAGGAGGCTGCCGTGCGGGCTGTTGGCAGTGTGGCCGGTGGCGGGGCAGGAGGCTGAGGGCGTCATCACCTTCGCGGGGACGCCGGCCTTGTCCAGCGCGGCCTGCAGGCCGGGGGCGCCCCGCAGGTTGAACAGGTGCACGGAGACCACGCCGCCCGGCTTGGACTGCACGGCGTAGTCGGCGTTGACGATGTTCAGGCCGTCAGTGCGCAAGGTGTCCTGCGGGGTCGGCGCGGCCGACGCGCCGAGGCCGGGGCTCGCGGTGCTGCGCGGAGCCGACGCAGCGCGCTCCGCGCTGTGCGAGCCGGACACCTGCGGCAGAGCGACGGCCACAGCGGCGGTCGCTGCGGCTACGCCCACAGTCAGAGCCACCCGGCGGCGGGGCGTGCGGAGCCGGAGCAGGGCCCGGTGGCCCGCTGGGGCGGACAGGGAAGTGGCACGGGCGTTCAGCTCGTCGGCGAGCTGCTGCTTGAAGTGCGTGGGGGCGTTCACTGGGCAGCCTCCAGAAGAGTGTCGTAGGTGGCGGCGTGGGACTGGCCGGCGGTGTGCAGGGCCTTGCGGGCGCGGTGCAGCCGTACGCGGGCGGTGGTCGAGCTGATGCCCAGCGCCTGTGCCGCCTCGCGGGTCGTGAGTCCGTCCAGGGCGACCAGGTCGAGCACCTGACGCAGCGGGTCGGAGAGCGCGGCATGGGCGGAGGCGAGTTGCCGGGCGGCACGGTCGGCGTCGATCCGCGCCTCGATGGCGGTGACGTCCTGGTCGTCCAGCAGCCGCCGCCCGCTGATCCGGGCGACCGCCTGCTGTTCACGTGCGGTGCCGTGGAAGTGGGCGTGGATGACGTTGCGGGATATGCCGTAGAGCCAGGCGATGGGTGCGCCGCGCCGGGCGTCGTAGGTGTGCGCGCCTTCCAGGGCGGCCACGAAGATGTCCGCGGTCAGGTCGGCGGCCAGGTGCGCGTTGTCGACGCGCCTGGTGACGAAGCCGAGCACGGTGTCGAACTGTTGCTCGTAGAACGCGGCGAACCCGGCTGGATCCCGCGCGGGTGGTGATGTCGGATGCTCCGCTGGCACGGACGTCTCCTCAGGACAGGTCAAAGGTGCGATGCCTTACACCCCGTACTAGTCCGCGGCGCGGGAAAGCGTTACATCCGCAGTCCGTCGCTCGCACATCCGCAGTCCGCCGGCCAGCCGAACGCGTGCTTGAACAACAAGTACTTGGCCTCGGTTTTCGTCCCCGTGCGCTGGGCGGGCGCCGCGAGCCAGTGAAACCGATCTCGATCGCGCACAGACCGTCTTGGGTCGGCCACAGTCGTGGGTCCCAGTAGGCCGTGGCGTGGCCCCGACTGCTCGCCCCGATGCTCGGTCCACCTGCGCGTACGGGGCCAGCTTCCCGATAGCAGCGCGGGTGAGTTGAGCGTTGATGTATCCCTCGACCTCGGCCGCGGGGAGTCGGGGGGCGTACGCCGACACCCCGCCTACTCCGCGGCGGAACGCACCGTCTGGCCGGATGCCAACCTTCAGCAGAGGAAACCTACTTGGCGCCGCTCCGCCTGCAACCATTCACCGCACAGGATCGTCACATCAGAGACACACAACCACCCCTTCCGGAGTCCCTGTTGAAGAAGGTCTGCCGCCGTCGCCTGCCTCGCCGCCGTTGCCGTGGTGTCGTTGACCGGCTGCTCGTCCGAAGACACGACGGGCGACGCCGAACCGGCAGCGAGCAGCAGCGCCCCCGCGGCTGACGACGGGATACCGCCGAAGCCGACCGGCGCCGACCGGGACGCCTGTCTCAAGGCGACAGGAGCCGTTGACCCGGCACTCGTCACGGACGAGGAGACGGTCATCGATGCGGGTCGCAATCGGTGCTCATCGCTCAGCGGTGGCCGGAAGAGCCCGGACGAATGTGCCGCTGCCCGGTTCGGGACCGACGCGCACCCGGTCACGATCGCTCAGGGTAAGAAGCTGAACGCTGTTCTGCGGAAGACGCTCTGCCCTGCGTGAGGCGGCCTACGCCGTGAACCGTATGTCACCCGTGGTCCTGCGCGGCCCTGCCATGCCTCGAACAGGGGCTCCCCGCCGGTCGCTCCGTCGCATCGACGCACGGGGCGTTACTCAGACTTCCTCGCCACCCCGGCGAGGTGCACCGAAGGAGATCCGTATGTCCACTCCTGTCAGCGCTGAACTCCGTCCGTACTCCGGGTCCGACCCGGACAAGTACAAGGCCGCGATCACGGTCGTCATCGAGCAGGGGCAGCCGATCTACGGCGACCTGAGCCCGGCCGAGCGCCAGGCCGTCCTCGAAGCCGCCATCGCTGCGATACGCGCCGCGCTGCCGGACCTCCAGGCCCCGGCCACCATCACCACCCAGGACGTCACCACGGCCTGATCAATCGGCGCCCCCGTACCGCGCGTGCGGGGGCGCCCCGTCGTCCCGTGCCACCGGCCGAGGCGATTCGGACATCCGGGATGAGCACCGGACATTGACCGGTGCAGCCCGGCAGGAGCGAACCGGGGCCGATCGGGCCCGCCCTGCCACCGTCTGCTGCTCCGGTTCGTCGCCTGCTGTCTCATCCGAACCGGTCGAGCTGTAGCCGGTCAGGCGTGCGGCGACAGGCCGTCGTCCACGGGGACATTCTGGGCTTCCAGCGTGATGCCGGAGTTCCTGGCCTGCTCAAGGATCAGGGCCGCGAAGTCCTCCTCCACATGCCCTGCCCCGATGGCACTCGCGACGAGCTGAGCGGTGGCGGCGGCGAGCGGCATCGGGACCTCCAGGTCGCGAGCTGCGGACAGCCCCAGATCGAAGTCCTTGCGCAGCAGTGGCATGGTGAATGTCGGCGTGAAGTCCAGGTTGACCATCGCCGGCGACTTGTAGCGGGTGTACGTCGAGCCCAGCACGGAGCCGTTGAGGAACTCCAGGAAAGCGGCACGGCTGACACCGCCCTTCTCCGCGAGGACGGTGATCTCGGCGAGCGACTGGGTGACGACACCGAGGAAGACGTTGTGCGCGATCTTGACGAGACGGGCGACTTCGTCCTCGCCGACGTAGGTCACCCCACGCCCCAGTAGCGCCAGCAACGGCTCGACCTGGTCGAATACCTCGTGCGAGCCGGAGACCGCGATGGTCAACTTGCCTGCGGCGATCACCTGCGGATTCCCACTTACCGGGGCGGCCAGGAAGTCGGTACCACGCTCGGCGGCTGCGGCGCGGATCAGCGCGGATGTCTGGGTGGATACCGTGGAGCTGTCGACCAGCGCCTTCGGCGCGGCGTCCGGTGAGGTCAGCACGCCGCCAGGGCTCGTGGTGACCGCCTGCAGGTCGGGCGAGGCCGAGACCATGGTGAAGACGACGTCACGGTCGGCCAGATCGGCGGGCCGGTCGACGATCGCGGCTCCCCGTTCAGCCAGCGGTTCGGCCTTGGTGCGGGTCCTGTTGTAGACGGCTACGTCGTGCCCCGCGTCCAGCAGACGGGCGGCGAGCTGGAAGCCCATGCGACCGGTACCGATCCAGCCGATGCGCGGGTGATCCTGGGCGGTGTACGTCATTTCTGTACCTCGATCCTGGAAGACGGCTCGACCTGTGTGGCCCCGCAGCTTGCAGCCGGGACCGCGGCATGAGACCGAGTACCGCGAGCACGTGCCAGACAGCCTTCAGCGGTCAGCGGTTCCCCAGCGATTATCGCTGCACTAGTCGGATCCGTCGCGGCGTCGATGGCCTCCAGCACGCGGAACCCCTCGATGGAACCGGTCGACCGAACGCCCGAAGCCGGGTATATCCGCAGCAGCCGTGAGCGGCAGAACGCTGAAGGCCGCACCCGGCGCGCCCCTCCGGGAGGGCCGACCGTACGAAGCGCTCGCCAGGTCCCGCAGAAGAACGGAGGTAACTTTGACCGAGGTCGCTTGCTGCCGGTCCTCCGGCCGGGCAAGAGCGCTCTCTTCGAGCGCGGCGGCAGCCTCTCCGTCTGATCGTGGCGGTGCCCCGGACCCGTCGATTCGGGTCCGGGGCACCGGTGTTCGCGCACCTGGTGTGCGCGAACACCGTGCTCAGTCGAGGGGACCGGAGGCCCGGACGATCCGGGCGACGATCTCCTCGGCGATTGCCTCGACGTCGGCGTCGACCACGAGGTCGACGTTGCCGTTCGGGTCGGCGGTGAAGACGGTCAGGCCGTCGTCGGTGATCTCCACCGTGCCGCGCTCGGTGGTGTACAGGTCCGGGCGCAGCAGGGAGAGTGCGGTGATCGGGTCGTGCGGAACGCTCCACGGCTCGCCGGTGAAGCCCGTCCAGCCGTCGATCTCGCGGGCGAGCGCTTCGCCGTACGCGCCGGCTCCGCGGATCGTTTCGATGCCTGCCGACTCGATACGCAGCCGAGTGGTGATCTCGAGGCCGGTCACCACGGTGCGGATCCCGGAGCCGAAGACGACGCGGGCCGCAGTGATGTCACTGACGATGTTGTGCTCGGGCCGGGCATCGGGGCCGAAGCTGCCGCCCATCAGGTAGAGGCCGCGTACGCCTGCAGCGAAGCGGTCGTCGAGACGGATCGCGCGGGCGATGTTGGCGAGCGGCGCGATGCCGATGACGTCGATCTCGCCGGGCCTGGCGAGTACCGAGTCGACCAGGAAGCGGTCGGCGGCGGTGTCCTCGCGCACCGGTTCGCGCTCCAGGTCGGTGAAGGCCTTGCCCTCGTGCCCGGCCCACCACACGTCCTTGCCCGACAGGGTGTCCTTCGCGCCGGGTACGACGGTGAGGTCACGTCCGGCGAGGGTGCCGAGCCGGTGGGTGAGCCTGGCCCTGAGCAGGGTGTCGCCGTAGACGGTGGTGACACCGGTGATACGGGCCTCGGGCGAGCCGAGGAGAACGCCGAGTGCCAGTGCGTCGTCCACGTCGCTGCCGATGTCGGTGTCGAGGAGGACGTCGGCGGTGATGCCCTCGGGTACTGCGGCAAGGGGATGATTCACGGTGTTCCTCGGGTGGTTGCGGATAGGGAGAGAAGGCCTGGGCCCCTCACCGGCTGGTCACTTCAGACCGCTGCCCGCGATGGACTGCGTGAAGTACCGCTGCAGGCGCAGCAGGACGACGAGCGGGATGGCGGTCAGTACGACGGCTGCGGCGAAGACCTGGCCGTAGTCGACGACCATCTGGCCCTGGAGGGTGCCCAGCGCGATCGGCCCGAGCTGCTTGGAGGGTTCGGTGCCGACGAGCAGCGGCCACATGTAGGACTGCCACTGGAAGGTGAACAGGGTCAGTCCGGCGCCGATGAGAGCGGGCCTGGACAGCGGCAGATAGATCTTCCAGAAGATCCCCCACCAGCTGAGGCCGTCCATCTTGGCGGCTTCCACGAGTTCACGCGGGACAGCCAGGAAGAACTGGCGCAGCAGGAAGATGGCCAGACCGTTGCCGATGCCGGGCAGGATCAACCCCGTGTAGGTGTTCTGCAGACCCCAGTCGCGGAAGACGTCCGAGAGCGGAATGGCGATGGCATCGAACGGGATCATGAAGCTGAGCAGGATCACGCCGAAGACCACACCGCGCCCGCGGAACTGGAACACCGAGAGGCCGAAGGCGGCCATCGCGGAGAGCAGCAGGCCGAGCAGCACGGTGGCCACGGCGACGCCGACCGAGTTGAGGACGGAGCGCCCGAAGTCGCCCTGGAACAGCACCACGTAGTTGTGCAGGGTGGCATCGGTCGGGATCAGTGTGCGCCAGGAGACCTGGTCGAGCCCGGCCAGTACCTTGTCGCCGGGGCGCAGCGATCCGGTGAGCACCCACAGCAGAGGCAGCGCGAACAGCACACCGATGACGACAGCGGTGAGCAGCGGCATGTGCCGGAGCGGTGAGAGGCGGTGCGGGGGAGCGGTGGGTGGCGCCGGGGCTTCCCCGGACGGCGAGTTCGTGGTCTTCACTGGGTCACTCCTCGCCCTTGCCCTGCATCATCCGGAACTGGACGGCGACGACCGCGAGCGTGATGGCGACCAGCACCACCACCTCGGCCTGGGCGTAGTTGATGTCGCCGACGCTGTAGGCGCGGCGGAACACGTCGTACATCATGAGATTGGTGGAGCCTTCGGGGCCGCCGCCGGTGAGCAGTTGCACGGGCGCGAACACCAGGAAGTTGGAGACGGTGTCGGCGACCAGGACGAACGCGAGCGGGCGGCGCAGCAGGGGCAGAGTGACGTGGACGAAGCGTTGCCAGGAGGAGGCGCCGTCGACCGCCGCGGCGTCGTAGCACTCCTGAGGGATGTCCTGGAGACCGGCGATGAGGAACATCATCCAGTAGCCGACGCCGACCCAGGACATCACCACGATCAGGGCGAAGAGGGCCTGCTGCGAGCTGGTGAGGAAGGGCTGCGGCCCGATTCCCATCGTGCCCAGGATCGCGTTGACCGGTCCCTCGGGGCGGTACAGGATGCCCCAGATGACGGCGGACACCGCGGGTGGCACCGCGATCGGTACGAAGACCAGCGAACGCCAGAACCGGACGCCCGCGAACTTGCGGTTGAGCAGGACCGCGAGGCCGAGTGCCACCAGTACCTGGAGCGGATTGATGATCAGGCTGAACAGCAGCGTCACCCGGACGCTGTGCCAGAACTGGGTGTCGGAGAACAGATCGGCGTAGTTACCGAGGCCGACGAAGGTGGTGCGGCCGTCGAGCAGGCTGTGGTGGCGCAGGCTGCTGACGATCGCCATCGCGGCGGGCAGCAGACGCAGCACGAGCAGGGCGAGCAGCGCGGGCGCGAGGAACCAGAAGGCGGTCCTGCCCTGCGAGGAACGGTTCCTGCGCGAGGCGGTCCTGGTACGCAGGGGTGGTGTGGGTGTGGTCATCGCAGGCGCTCCCAGGTACGCACCAGTTCACCGGAGGCCTTCGCCAGCCGGGGTTCCACGTCGGAACCGTTGCGGATGTCGGAGAACGCGGAGCCCATGACGGACTCGAACTGGGTGTAGCCGATACTGCGCGGCCTGCTGACGGCCGTGTGCGCGAGTTCGTACCGCATGATCTCGGCCACTCCCTCGGTGCTCCTGGTGGAGTCGTCCGCCAGCTGCGCCGCATAGCGTCCGAAGGCCGCGCGGTTGGACGGGATGAGGGGGGACGCCGCGACGGTTGCGAGGCTGCCCTCGGTGGTCAGGGCGGCGTACTCGATGAACTGCCGTGCTGCGTCAGGGTGTTGCGCGTACGGGCTCACGCCCCAGGACCAGGAGTCGGTCGGCGTGACGGCACGGCCGTGGGCGAACATCGGCTGCGGTGCGGTGCCCCAGGTGAAGTCCTTGAGCGAGGCGAACGCGCCGAGGTTCCAGGGGCCGCCGACGAAGAACGGCACCCGGCCCGAGGTGAAGAGCGAGGAGAGCTGGGTCGACGGCATGCCACGCGGGGACGAACCGTCGGCGAAGAGTGTGCGGTACCAGGTGAGGGCGTCGATCCAGCCCTGGGTGGTGACCGCGGGCGTGAGCATGTCGCCGCCGGTGATGCCGGATCCGCCGTGGAGCGACTCCACCAGCGGCTGCAACCCGTAATAGAGATCGGTCTGTTCCAGCAGCAGGGCGTAGTCGGCGCCCGCCCGCGTCATCGCCCGGCGGCCCGCGGCCTTGGTCTGCTCCCAGCTCCATCGGTCCTTCGGCACAGATCCGGGGCGGGCGATCCCGGCCTTGTCCAGCAGGTCCGCGTTGTAGAAGAGGTACTGCGTGGACGTCCAGACCGGCAGTGAGCGCAGCCGGCCCTCCCAGGAGCTGACGTCGTACTGCTCCGGCGTGACGAGCGGCCTGGCGCGGTCCGCGATGTCCGTGAGGTCGGTGAGGAAGCCGCGGGCGGTCAGCGCGGGGACCCGCGGCTGGTCGACGCAGTACACGTCGATCGCGTTGTCCTTCGCGGAGAGCCGCAGCTGGAGCGAATCGTTGAGCTGGTCGGGCGGGACCGGGGTGTACGCGATCCGCAGCCCGGGACGGGCGAGTTCGAAGCCGCGGATCACCGGTGCGAAGGTCTCGGCGGCCTCCGGCCCGAGGAACTGTACGGTCGTCGCGCCGTCGGGCGGCCGGCCGCCCGAGCACCCGGCCAGCGCGGCGGCCGAGACCGTTCCGAGTGCCGCGCCGAGCAGGCTTCTGCGGCTGAGAGGGCGCGTCATGCGGCCCTCTTGCGTACGATAGACAACGCGATCTCCAAATCGTTTTGCACAACCTGGCTCCGCCCCGGTGCGGCGCAACAGGAAGCACGATACAAAACGTTTTGCATTATGGATAGAGTGACGTCGAACACCAGGGGAACAGCGGGAGGTCGATGTGAGCGGCGGCGGCCGGATCAAGATCAACGACGTGGCGTCCGCGGCGGGCGTCAGTGTCACGACGGTCTCCCATGTGCTCAGCGGTCGCCGCCCGGTGTCGGCCGCGACCCGTGCCCGTGTCGAGGACGTCATAGAACGGCTGGGCTACCAGGCGGACCCTTCGGCACGCGGACTGCGCACCCAGCGCACGCACACCCTGGGCCTGGTCGTCCCCGACATCACGAACCCGTTCAACACGGCCATCGCCGCGGGTATGCAGGAGATCGCACTGGCCCACGACTACCTCACCGTCGTCTGCGAGGCGCCGATGGACGGCCCGCATCTGCCCGCGGTGATCCGTCAACTCGTCGCACGCCGCATCGACGGCATCGTGGTCGGACGATACGGCGCCACCCATAGCGACCTCGAACGCATCGTGACGTCAGGATCGAAACTCGTACGCCTTGGCGGCCACCTCGAACCGGGCCTCGGCGATGTGGTGCGGGCCGCCGAGACCGAGGGCATGTGCGACCTGGTGAACCATCTGGTGGGGCGCGGATACGGCCGTATCGCCTTCATCGGCGGTGCTCCCGGGGTGGAACCGGGTCAGGAACGCTTCCTCGGCTACCGGCAGGCGCTGGAGACGGCGGGGCTGCCCGTGGCCGACGAACTCGTCGCCTGGACCGGCTTCACGCGCGAGGGTGGGCGCCTCGGCGCACGGACCGTCCTGAACGCCCGCACGCCCCCCGACGCCGTGGTGTGCGCCAACGATCTGATCGCCATCGGCGCACTCGACACCGCACGGGCCGCGGGATACCGGGTGCCCGACGATGTGGCGATCACCGGGTACGACGACATCGAGGCGGCGTCACTCGTCTCACCCGCGCTGACCACCGTGCTCAACCCGGCCCGTGAGATCGGCAGTTCGGCTGCCCGGCTGCTCCTTGACCGGCTGGACGAGACCTCGCCCGGCACGGCCAGGGAAATCGTGCTGGCGCACCGCTTGATGCCGAGGGAGTCGGCGTGACGGACGGCCCGGCCCCGGACTCGTGTTGCGCGCCGATGCGAGGTCAGCGCCACTGAGTGTGCCCATGGGGCCGCCCTCGGGTCGCCGTGCCGAGACCCGCACCTTCAGTTCGCGAGCCGTCTACCTCCGCCTACCGCGTGGTGCGCCAGGTGTTCTGTCCGGCAGGGACGCACCAGGGGCACCCCTGGTGCGTCCCTGACTCGCCCCGGAACGGCCCCTGACAACGGCACCGGGCGGCCGACAGCGCACCTAGGGTGCTCAAGGAGTCCCGGCCGGGTCTGCGCATTTCTTGAAGCACGTCTCTCGCTCCCCGTCTCGTCAGGAGGACGATTCATGCTGTTCAAAGGCAGGTCCGTGTTACGGCGCGCCGCTGTGCGCGGCACGGCGATGGCTGCGGGAACCGCCATTGCCGCCGTCGCCGGTTTCGCCGCCGCACCCCTCGTGAACGCGGCCCCGGTGACCGCGAAGGCCCTGCAGTGGGCTCCGTGCGACGACCCGGACCACCCGGGCGCCGAGTGCGCCACCCTCACGGTGCCGATCGACTGGGCCCGCCCGGACGGGCCGACGTTCGGCCTGGCCGTGGCCCGCCGTCAGGCCACCGACCCCGGTGCACGCGTCGGCTCGATGGTGTTCGGTCCCGGGGGCCCGGGCGACTCCGGCGTGGAGCGGGTGGTGACCGGCATCAGCCATTTCAGTTCCGGGATCCGGCGCAGGTTCGACATCGTCAGCTTCGACCCGCGCGGCGTGGGCCGCAGCAACCCGGTGACCTGCTCCGGCGACCTGCTCGCCCGACGGCCGTCATCAGAGTGGGCGAGCCAAGCGGACTTCGACGCCACCCTCGTCTACAACAAGCAGCTCCGCGCCGACTGCCGGGCACGCACCGGCCCGGTGTTCGACCACCTGGACACCGCCCAGACGGTCCAGGATCTGGACGCCCTGCGGGCCGCCCTCGGCGAGGCCGCACTGACCTTCCACGGCAGCTCGTACGGCACACTGCTCGGAGCGGAGTACGCCGAGACCTATCCGCACCGGGTCCGGGCGATGGTGCTGGAGAGCGTGATGGACCACAGCGTCTCCACCACCCGTGAGTTCCTGCGGTCCGAGGCGACCGCCGCCCAGGACTCCTTCGACGAGTTCGTGAAATGGTGCACCCGCGAGTCCACCTGCGCACTGCACGGTCGCGACGTCCGCGCGGTCTGGCAGGGGCTGTTGACCTGGGCCCGACGCGGTGAGCTGGAGAACCCCGACAAGCCGGGAACCCCTCTCTCGTCAGCGGACCTGGTCAACAGGGAAGCCTTCAAGAAGTTCTACGACGCCGACTACGCAGGCCTGGCAAGGACCATCGCCGGAATGGCATCGAGCAGCCCGCTCCCCGCCTCGCACCCCTCGATGTCGCCGCTGCCGCCGGCGACCCCCGTCTTCTGCGCGGACTGGCACCTGCCGGTGCACGACTACCAGGAATACTCCTCACTCGTCGGCGTGATGAACAGGACCGCACCCGACCTGCCCTCCCTGCTGCCGATCCGGATGACAGCGGCGTGCCTGGGCGCACCGACCGCCAACCCGCAGCACCAGCTGGATGCCCACGGCGCCCCGCCGATCCTGGTGTCCAACGCACTCCACGACCCTGCCACCGGCTACCCGTGGGCGGTCTCGGTGGCCCGGCAACTCGGCCGCAGCGGCGCCCTCCTCACCTACGAGGGCCAGGGGCACGGCAGCGTCACCAGCGGCCCCTGCATGGAGCACGCCGTCGACGACTACCTGACCGACCTGGCGGTGCCACCACGCGGCACCAGCTGCCCGGCCGTGCCGTCCTGAGCGGGCCGGCCTCCTGACGATCCTGGTGGACGGCGCCGACCGGGGGCCAGGACGTCGGGACCATTAGGGTCAGGCGGATGAGTGATCTTCAGCCCGTCGTATGGCTACTTACCGGCATGCCCGGCTCGGGAAAGACCACCTTCGCGAAGGCGTTGGCGCGAGGCGGTGTCGTCCGTCTGTCGGTGGATGACCAGATGACGGCCCGGCACGGACGGATCGGCAAGGACCACCCCGAGCGCGAACACCTCGCGCTTCAGGCTCCCGTGATCGAGGACGTCCGGCGACAACTCGTCGCACTCCTGCGGGAGGGGCGTTCGGTAGTGCTGGATCACGGCCTGGGCACCCGCGCGGTCCGGGACGACTACAAGCAGTTGGTCACGGAGCACGGCGCCAGGTGGCGGCTCGTCCACTTCCAGGCTGATCACGACGAGTTGTTGCGGAGACTGGCCAAGCGGAACAACGAGCAGGAGCATGGCGTGATTTCGCCGGAGACGCTGGCCTGGATCGCCGAGCACTCCGAAGCCCCTGTGGGTGAGGGCGAAGAACCCCCAGTACTTCCCAATTCAGCCTGACGGTCCGTCGGACCCGGACAGTTCCGCGGCGGTCAGCAGGGCAATGGTCGCGCGTCCGAGTCCGCCGCGCTGTCCGGAGCTGCCGGATCGTCGGGAGTCAGGGAATGGATGCGTGGTATCGGCGAGGGCAGCAGCCAGAGCAGCGACAGTGCTCCGCCGACGGCAGCGATGAGGAGGGTCGCCCGGAGGCCGACGAGGGTGGCGAGGAGGCCGCCGAGGACGGCGCCCGCCGGGCGTGAGCCGTAATTGATCGTGCTGTACGCGCCGGCGACACGGCTGCGCATGCCGTCGGGGATCACGTCCGCCTGAAGGGAGTTGAGGTTGACGTCGAACAGCATGACGCCGACGCCGGAGAGGAACTCGGTCACGGCAAGGGCTCCGGCGCGGGTCCAGAGGGGGCCACCGGCAAGAGCGGCGATGGCGATCGGCGCCGGGAACAACACCGCGCCCACGACGATGCTGCGGCCCAAGCCGAGCGTTCGCGAGATCCTCGGGGCGATCACCGCGCCGAGGAGCGAGCCGGTGGCGCCGATCCCGAATGCCGTGCCGATGGCTCCCGCGGTCAGTCCGAGGTTCCGGCTGGCGAACAGCACGATCAGTCCGCTGCCCCCGATGAAGGTGAAGAAGTTGACGGTCGCCGCGCACCCGAGGCTCGCCCGCAGTACCGGGTGACGGACGACGAACACCAGTCCCTCCCTGGCACGCCGCAGCAGTGGTGGTGTCGCCTGGGCGGGGGCGGCCGGCGATTCGTGGGTCGAAACCCGGCCGACCAGAATCGCGGACGCCAGGAACGTCAGGGCGTCGACGACGACGGCGACGGGAGCGGTCAACGCCTGGACCAGCACGCCACCGATCGCCGGGCCGACGACGTATGACGCGGAACGGCTGGCACTGAGCTTGCTGTTCGCGTCGACGTAGGACGACCGGGGCACCAGGTGGGTGAAGAACGGCGGGTAGGCGGTGTTGAACAGCACCCCTGCGGCGCCGGTCAGCAACGCCACGGCGTACAGCTGGCTCAGGCTCACCGCCCCCAGCAGATAGGCGGCGGGGAGGGAGAGCAGTACTGCGGCGCGCACCAGGTCGGCGAGAACCATCAGGCGCCGTTTGTGGACGCGGTGGTCGACCCAGGCGCCGAGGACGATCGCGAGCAGGTTCGGAGTCCAGATGAGTGCGGTCAGCCACGCCACCTGGTTGGCCGAAGCGCGCAGCGCCCCCACCGCGATCAGTGGCAGGGCCAGTTCGGTGATCCGGTCGCCGAACTGCGAGATCGACTGGCCGGCCCAGAAACGGCGGAACCGCTGATCGCGCCAGAGCGATATGACTACGGGCTGGTCTGCAGCGTTCATGACGTCCCGCCCGTCCGATCCTCCGCACCCTCGGGCAGGGCGTACCGCAGCAGCCGGACGCCACGTCCGTCGGCCGGACGCGCGGCCTCGTCGCGTGTCACGTAGGGCGCGAGAATGCACTGGATCGCGTCCTCGATGGCGGCGAGTTCGTCGGCGGACACGACGACGCGGGTGTTGGCCAGCCCCGCAAGCCGCTGCCACGCCGGTTCGAGCTCGGGCTCGACCTCGGCAGCCCACCGGTTCGGCAGGTCTCCGGAACGCAGGAACATCTCCCGGGACAGCACCCGCGCGGCCGACCTGCCCTCCTCGTCGTCCGGGTCCTCCGGTACCTCGAACCGGAAGCCGCGCGCCACCGCCTCCCAGCGCCGCTGGCGACGGTCCGGGGCGGGCTCGGCATCGCGGACCAGGCCGAAGCCCGCCAGGTGCCGCAGATGCCAGCTGGTCACTGACGGGGTCGCTCCCACGTCGGGCGCGAGTTGCGTCGCCGTCGCCGGCCCGTGCCGCTGAAGGCGTTCGAGGATCGCCAGCCGCACCGGGTGCGCCAGCGCCCGCATCGCCTGCGGATCAGTGATCTCGATATCGCCCAGACGATTACCAGAGTCCATGATGTGAGAGGTTCCTCTCACATATTGCGAGAGTCAAGCCTCAGAGGGCGGTACGTGACCTGATGTCCGGTTCGGTTTCGCCGTGCGACTGTGGGAACTCTCAGCCGGTCGACGGGCTCGGCCGTGCTGGAGTGGCGGGGTGAGCGACCGCAAGCCCTGCAAGACACCCAGAGTCTGCATGCCGCAGCGGGGGTACCCGCGCCCACGACCGGGCGGGACGCGGCCAAGAAGGTGCCGGGTCGCAAGCGGGGGCTGGCCGTTGACGTGCTGGGCCTGGTGGTCGCCGTGGTGGTGCTGGCCGCTTCCGTGCACGACAACGCCTTCGGTACCGCGTTGCTGGACAAGGTCGCCGCGGGGACCTCCACGGTGACGGAGGCGCTGGTGGACCAGGGGTTCAAGAAGACCGGCTCACCGGCGAGCACAGCTATACGCTGGTCTTCCCCGTCGGCGCTCTCCCTCCGGTGAAGGGCTTCTGGTCGGTGACGCTCTACAACGAGCACCACTTCTTCCACCGCAACGAGCTGCACCGCTACTCGCTCGGCACCAAGAACACCGGCCTGCGCACGGGCGCCGACGGCTCCCTGGCACTCCACTTCGGCCCCCCCGCCCGCCCGCCGACGAAGACCTGCCCAATTGGCTGCCCGCCCCCACCGGACCGTTCGCGCTCTACCTGCGTGCCTACTGGCCCGAACCGGCAGCCCTCGACGGCACCTGGCGTCCCCCTGCGGTCATCAAGGTCACGCGCTGACGCCCGGGACCGGCCGATGCCAAGAGAGCTGTCCCTTCTCGCGAGGATCGGACAAAGGACAGACTGGGCGCTACGGAAGGCCGTGAGCCACTGCTTCCGCTCGCGCGTCAGCATGACGATGCCACAACTCCCAGCTTCCTGCTGTGCTCCATGCGGCCCGTACGGCGGGATGGAAGTTGACCCTGTTCAGACACGCGATCGGCCTGACCCGCGAACGGACGGGATGTCGCACATCCCGCTCGAAGTCCGGCACCCACTGCGCGGCGCGCCGCTGGGCGAGGAGTCCGGCCGGAGCCCCGGGTGCGGGGGCGTACGGCGTGACGAGGACGTGGCCCGCCTCTCACCGTTTGTACGGCACCACATCAACATGCTCGGCCGGTACTCCTTCCAACTGCCTGACCTGCCCGGCGGCCTGCGACCCCTGAGTGACCCGGGCACTCCTGATGAGGAATGACCGTGTGGACATCGCTACATCCTGCTAACGTCTGCGCCATGAAGCGCGCTGCTATGACGACGACGCCGGAGAGTGTCCCGGCGCGCTGACAGACGATCTGATCCGAAGCCCCGGGGCAAGTGCCCCGGGGCTTTGTCGTAGGCCCGGTCACTTGCTCCGCAACCAGCAAGGAGACCGCGATGACCACCAAGCACGACCACCGCAAACTGGGCCGTGAACTGGGCCTGTTCGACACCGATCCGCTGATCGGCGCCGGCCTGCCGTACTGGCTGCCCGACGGCGCGGCCGTGAGGCACACCCTGGAGGAGTACATCCGTGACGCCGAGCGGCGGTCGGGCTACCAGCATGTGTACTCACCGGTACTCGGCAAGCGGGAGCTGTACGAAATCTCGGGGCACTGGGCGCACTACAGCGACGACATGTTCCCCCCGATGGACCTCGGCGGGGAGCAGGTCGTCCTGCGGCCGAGCCTGTGCCCCCATCACGCGGTGATCTACCGCTCCCGCTCCCACAGCTACCGCGAACTGCCCCTGCGGATGGCCGAACTGGGCGGCATGTACCGCTCCGAGCACTCGGGCGTGCTCGGCGGACTGACCCGGGTGCGGGCCATCCAGCTCAATGACGCGCACATCTTCTGCACCCTGGACCAGGTCGCCGAGGAGGCGCAGGCGGCGCTGGAGATGATTCGCCGGGCGTACGAGGCGCTCGGCATCACCCCGACCCGTTACCGGCTCTCCCTCCCGGGCCCCGGCGGCAAGTACGTTGCCGCACCCGAGAAGTGGCAACGTTCCACCGCGCTGCTGACCGACGCCCTCGACCGCTCCGGCCTGCCTTACGAAGCGGCCGAGGGAGAGGCCGCGTTCTACGGTCCCAAGATCGACGTCCAGGTCACCGATGCCGCCGGCCGGGAGTCCACCCTGTCCACCGTCCAGGTCGACTTCCACCAGCCCGAGCAGTTCGACCTGCACTACATCGGCGCGGACGGCGCCAAGCACCGCCCGGTCATGGTCCACCGCAGCATCATCGGCAGTGTGGAGCGAGCCGTCGCCCATCTCATCGAACAGCACGGCGGCGCTTTCCCTGCCTGGCTCGCCCCCACTCAGCTGGTGATCCTCCCGATCTCCGACACCGAACTGCCGAACGCCGCAGCCCTTGCCCAACGCTGCACTCGTCTCGGACTGCGTGCCCAGATCGCGGGACCGGACCGCGGCAGCCTGGGCGCTCGTATCCGAGAGGCCCGCCTGGTTCCCTACCAAGCCGTCATCGGTGCCAAGGAGGCCGCTGACGATCACGCCGCGCTGCGCTTGCGTGATGGACGCCGACTCGACCCGCAGCCGGTCAGTGATGCACTCACCCACATCAGCGCTCTCATCGGGGCCCACAGCACCGACCTGTGGGCCGACCCCGCCTCATAGCAGGCGTCGCGATCAGCGCCTGCTGTCGCCCGGCGCGAGGAGACTGGTGATCTCCGCAATGGCGTCGGGCGAGGGCGTGAAGTAGCGGCGGTCGTTCTCCGGCTTCTTGTGTCTCGACTTGGCCATCAGCATCAGCAGGCTGGCCCCGGCCTCGCCCAGGTGGGTGAGGCCGGGGTGACGATATTCGTGCACGTCCCACCCGTGCCCGGTCCGCGCACGGGCTGGGTACTCGTCGAGAAGGACGCGGGCCTGCCCGTACGACAGCCGGGCCAGCCCGGTGTCCGGGCACACGTCACGCGGGCTGACGACCTTGCCCGGCCCCGGGCGGCGGTGGGTGACGAACACCGGCCCACGTGTGCGGCCCTTCTGTGCGACATCCCGTGAGTTCCTCTGAGCCGTGCTGACTCCTTGTTCCCGTGGCCAGGGTGTTCTGTCTCCTCGGCCTCACACGCTCTGGACTCCCAGCAGCGCGCTAACGACCTTGGGTGAAATTGGGGCTGGGGTGTGCCGGGCGAGCACGAGTTCGGTGCTGTGACGTTGGCGGGTGGTCCGGCGGGCAGTTCGGCAGGGTGCCTGTCGCGAACGACGTTGGGGAATCCCCGGCTGGTGGTGGCAACACCAGGATCAGCACACACTCCCGAGCGCTGCACCAGACATGCCAGGATCGCGACCATGAACAGGCACACCACCTTGATCACTGGTGCGACCCAAGGGCTGGGCCGCGGTATCGCACTCGGCCTTGCCGCACGCGGCGGCACCGTCCTACTCCACGGCCGCGACAGCACCCGCCTCGATGCAGTTGCAGCTGAGGTCCGCGCCACCGCGCCTGCCGCCGCAGTCCGCACCTACCTCGCGGATCTGGCCGACCTCGATCAGGTGCACGCGATGGCCGCCCAAGTACGTGCGGCGGAGCCCCGGCTCGACGCGCTGGTCAACAACGCGGTTGCCGGTGGCGGCTCTGAGCCCCTGCGGCGGGAGTTGAGCAGGCAGGGGTACGAGCTGCGGTTCGCAGTGAATCACCTCGCCCCGCACGCCCTCACCCGCGATCTGCTGCCGCTGCTCACCGCATCCGCGCCCGCCCGCGTGGTGAATGTGGCCTCGATCGGGCAGGACGCCATCGACTTCGACGACGTCATGCTGGAGCAGGACTACGAGGGACTGCGCGCCTACTGCAGGAGCAAGCTCGCGCTGATCATGGCGAGTTTCGAGCTGGCCGCCGAACTCGACGGCACCGGCGTCACCGTGAACACCCTCCACCCGGCCCATCTGATGGATACCGACGGCGTACGCGAATACGGCCTCACCCCGGCGACAAGCATCGACGAGGGTGTACGGCCGACCGTACGGTTGATCACCGACCCGGAACTGGAATCCACTACCGGCCGCTACTTCGACCAGTTCACGGACGCTCGCGCGCACCAGCAGGCGTACGACATCGAGGCCCGCCAGCGCCTCATGGAGCTGACCCGCAGTCTGACCGGATCACCCGAACTGGGGTCATGATCTTGCGAAGTGGGTTCTGTGACCGATGGCCACGAGCCGTGACATGGCGGTGGCCACGCTGGTTTTCAGGGTGTGAATCACGAGGTACTCCGCACGGCCATGTCCCATCCTGCCCTTACTGGTGTGCGGCGCCAACACTTCGCCGAGTTGCTCGAAGAACTTGCGCCACGCAGGGAGTTGGCGCGCGAGTCCGCACTGGAGGCCCTGCGGGGCGGTCCGCGCAAGCGGGCTGAGGGTGCCGGGCGCAAGCCGAAGCTGGTCTTCATCGACCGGTTGCTGGTCACCTTGGTCCATCTGCGGCTCGGTCTGCCGCACCAGGCGCTGGCCGTCCTGTACCGCGTCGACCGCTCCACCGTCTCCAGTGCCGTCCGCCAGGTCAGGGCCATGCTCGCGGACCGCGGGTTCGCCGTCCCCGACCGGCCGGGAGTACGCATCCGCACCCTGGAAGACCTGTTCGCCTACGCCTACGCCTACGCCGAGGCCGAGGACGTCACGGTGTGCATCGAAGGCACCGAAGTCCAGGTCCGCCGACCGCAAGCGGGACGCCCGGGCCGCAAGCCATTCGTCTCCGGCAAGAAGAGGCAGAACACCATGAAGTCCACCACGCTCAGCGACCACCAGGGCCGTGTGCTGTTCTACGGGGCCATCCGCCCGGGCCGGATACACGACCAGACGTGCGTGCGCAGCGAAGGCATCGCCGAGCAGTTCCATCAGCACCCGACGGTGAAAGCCGAGGTGGACGAGGGATACCGGGGTCTGACCAATGAGTTCCCCGGCCAAGTAACAACGGCTAACACATTGACGCGCTGAGGTCCGTCCCTAGAGGTATCCCGGCTTGCCGCTGTCGACGAACTGGGTCAGGACATGCTCCAGCAGCTCCAGAAACTGCCGCAGGTCATCGACCACGCGGTCGAGCTCAGGCTCGTCCAGCGATGCTGTTCGCGTCCGGTAGATCGCCCCACCAGGGACGACGACGTACGACTGGCCTCCTCCGTTCGAGCCGATGACCAGGCCGCGGGCCTTCTGGCCCGCGCCCATCGACAGCGCCGTACTCCTCCAGCTGCAGAAGGACCTCCTCTGCCGGGGCAACGAAGTAGCCGTTGCCGACGTCCGCCCAGGTGACATCACCGATGCTGTCGTAGAAGGTGACCGGGTCGGCAGGAGCGAGACTCACTTGGGCAAGCAGGCGAACCGCGGCCTGATCGTCGTGACCGGTCGGCCGGACCTCGTTGGCGCCCGGAGGATAGCCGTGCGGTTGCTCGAAGTCTTCGGTGATTGCCTTCAGGGCCTCTGAGGGGGCGAGATGGGAGCCTTTTCCCGGTTCGTGGTTGAGTTTGGATGAGGCGCAGTGATCAGTGGTTCGGGGCGTGGTCGGTACCAGGTACCGGGCAAGGGGACTCAGCGGGCGGGAGCCGACTCGGACGACGGCCGCCACTCCCGCCTGATCAGCCCGTAGACCCACGAATCAGAGACCTCGCCGTTGACAACGCAGTCTTCCCGCAACGTCCCCTCACGCACGAAGCCGAGCTTCTCCAGCACGCGGGCAGAAGCCACGTTGCGCGTATCGGCCTCAGCCTGGACGCGATTCAGGTCCAGCGTGTCGAATGCCCACCGCAGCAAAGCGTGCGTGGCCTCGGTCGCATAACCGTGGCCCCACGCTGCATCGTCGAAGCAGTAGCCCAGCGACGCACTGCGGAAGTCCGGATTCCACCTGTTCAGGGTGCACCAGCCGATGAACGCCCCGTCGGAGACACGATCCACGGCCAGCCGCGCCCCGGTGCCTTCCTTTTCCATCTCTCGGCAACGGGTGATGAATTTCTCGGCGCGCGCGCGTTCGGTCCACGGTGGATCGTCCCAGTAGCGCAACACGTAGGCGTTGCTCTGCAGCGCGAACAGGTCGTTCGCGTCCGCGTCTTCGAAGGCACGCAGTCGCAGGCGAGCAGTGTGCAACGAGGGGGCGGGCAGCGACATATTCATGTTCCATCCCGTGATCGGTGGCCGATCAATCAGACATCCGATGCGGCTCACTCGCAACGGGCTTCCTCGGCGGGCTGGCAGAACGATGAGGGGGCCGGTGATGGGTTTGCCGGGCGGTTACGGTCGCGGGCTGGTAAACAGTCCCGGCCCGGTCGCATCGAGGATTCTGCCCCCGGTCAGGCGCTTCAGTTTGATGCGGACGTTGTTGATGTTGTTCGGCACGAGATTCAGGTCCATCGCCTCGCACATGTTCCTCGCCCGTAGCGGAGCGTCGGCTTCGGCGAAACGGCCATGATCTGCTGGTAGGCGGGGCCGTCCGGCAGGGCCGGAGTCGGTGTGGCCGGTGCCAAGGGCGTTTCGTCGGGCAGTTCCAGGAGCGTCTTGCGGGTGATAGTGATGTGCTCGACGGCCTGGGCGAGTCCGTCCAGCAGCGCGGTCAGAGGTCCCCGCGGCGACCTTGTCCAGCAACGCGGTACCGAAGGCGTTGTCGTGCACGGAAGCGGCCAGCGCCACCACGGCGACCACCAGGCCCAGCACGTCAACGGCCAGCCCCCGCTTGCGACCCGGCACCTTCTTGGCCGCGTCCCGCCCGGTCGTGGGCGCGGGTACCCCCGCGGCGGCATGCAGACTCTGGGTGTCGAGCGCCACCAGGCTCGGGTCGGCTAATCGTCCCCGGCTCTCACGTACCTGCCAGCGCAGCAGGTCATGGATGACCTCGTCGGTGCCGTCGTCGCGCCATTTGCAGAAGTAGTACGTCACCGCGCCGGGCGGTGGCAGGTCGCGGGGCAGGTAGTCCCATTGGTAGCCGGTCCGGACTGGGTACAGGAGCGCGTTGACGATTTCTCACATCTCGTAGCTGCCCTGACGGCCGCTGACGGACGGGTGCTTCGCCCTCCATGCAGTGGTCACCGGCTCGATCAGCACCCAGCGTTCCTCGGATAGGTCGCTCTTGCAGGGCTTGCGGTCGCTCACCCCGCCACTCCAGCACGGCCGAGCCCGTCGACCGGCTGAGAGTTCCCACAGTCACACGACACGGCGAAACCGAACCGGACATCAGGCCACGTACACCGCCCTCTCATATATCTCCGGCACCGGGCCGCCGCCTGATGCGGGTCACCGCGGAGCAGGCGTGTCGAGGTGCTGGCGGAGCCTCATCAGGACCGGAGCTGTCCTGATCCCGTCGTAACGTCGATTGACGAGGAAGATGCCGGTTCCGGTCCGGGCTTCCCCGTGCCCCCACTCACCTCAGGAATCGAGGGATCGTCATGACCGCCAAGGATCTGGACGACTTCAAAGCGCTGGATCCGTTCTTCCGCGTTGTCGGGGAAGGGCTCGACGGATTGGTCGACGGGGACCACTTCTTCGACTGGTTCACCGAGGACGCCGTCACCGAGTACGTGGTCACCGTGCCCGGCTACCCGAGGAGGATCGACGGCCGGGACGCCCTGGCCGAGCTGTACCGCGGGTACGGGGACACCATGGTCGCGGAGAGCGCCGACGGGCTCGCCGTCCATCATGACCGCGAGACCTCCGTCGTCGTCCTCGAATACGTGGTGCACGGTCGCGCTGTCGGCACGGGCCGGGCGTACGACAACCACTTCGTTTCCGTGATCACCATCCGGGACCGCAGGATCACGCACTGGCGGGACTACCTCGACCCGCTGGCCGTCCTCGACGCCCTCGGAATCGCCTTCCCCGCGCGTCCCCGTTCTACGGAAGAACCAAGTGCCCTTCATTTCTGAGTAGTTGTACTCAAGCTGGGGAGAGGGCGCCGCAGGACGATGCGCTCATGCTCTCTTGGGTCCTGGACATCTTCGTGGCGGCCTGGATCACGATGCTCGATGTGCTGCTCCTTGCCGGGTACTGGTTCGCGGAGAGCCTCAAACAGTGGGCCGCGGAGCAGCGCACCGCCGCTCCAACGGCCCGCTTCTGCCTGGTCCTGGCTGTCGCGACTGCCGGTTTCGGCGCAATCGGTGTCGGGTTCTACTGGGCGGATCTGCTGGTGACCGCGACCACCCGGATGGTGATGGCCGCGGCAGTCCTGCTCGTTCTGCTGCTGGGACTCGGCACCGAATGTGCCCGTTGGGCCGCCCGGTGCGCCGAGCGGCACCGTCTTCGGCGTGAGCGCCGCCGGTCGCCGGGTTCGTGAGGCACGGACGACGCGAACTCCTCGTCCGACTGACGATCATTTCCGTTGACCCTGCCCGGCGTGAGGATGTTAGCTGACCCTCGACTCAAACAAACGATTGTTTGGTGCGTTCGAGAGGAACCGTCCGCATGGTGAAGAATGGCGCCGCACGTCCTCCAGCAACCGGTGGTGGCTGGACGCCCCGCCTCGTTCTCTCCTTCGCCTCGATCGTCGGCGTCCAGGAGCTCATAGCCGCCAACTACCAGATGACGTCGACGGCGCGGTCAGAGATCAGCGCGCACTACGCGACCCACCAGAGCGCTTGGCTGCTCACCGCGTTCCTCCTGGTCGGCGCGGTGGTCAGTCCGATCGCCGGGAAGCTCGCCGACACGTACGGCAAGCGCCTGGTGCTGGTGCTCGCCGTCGCCGGAGCCACACTCGGGGCGTTGCTGACGGCGCTGGCGCCGAACTTCGGGGTCGTCATCGCCGGCCGGGCGCTGCAGGGGCTGCTCGTGCCCTGCACCTTCCTCGGGTACTCCCTGATGCGTGACGTGTATCCGTCCAGGATCCTGCCGATGGCGGTCTCACTCATGACGGCGGGGATGGGCCTCATCAACATCCCCGCGCCCTGGATCACCGGCTGGCTGATGGGCAACTGGGGTTTCCGCGGCGTGTTCTGGTTCTTCGCCCTCGTGCCCGCCGTGCTGCTCGCGCCGCTGGCGCTGACCACGGACGAGAGTCCCGTACGCAACCGCTCCCGGCTGGATCTCCGCGGTGCGTTGCAGCTCGGCGCGGGCCTGGCGTGTCTGCTGATCGGCGTCAGCTTCGGCCCCGAATGGGGATGGGGTGCGGCACCGACAGTCTGGGTCCTGGCGGGTGGAGCGGTGCTGATCGGTGTGTGGATCGTCTCCGCCCTCCGCAGCCGGAACCCGCTCATCGATATCCGATTCTTCAAGCGTCGGCCGATGGTCCTCACCGCGCTCACCGCCGGTCTGGCGTCGGCGAACACCGGTGTGTTCAATGCCTTGCTGCCGACGATGTGCATGTCGCCGCTCGCCCTCGGCCTGGGGTACGGCTTCGGTGTCGATGCCAAGGGGTACGCCCTGTTCCAGGTGCCGGTCGCGGCCGGAGCCGTGGTCGGCGGGTATCTCGTGGGGCGGGCCATGCGCAGGACCGCTCCGCGCAACCTGATGATCACCGGTCATGCCCTGCTGGTCGTGGGCACCGCGCTCACCGCTCTCCGGCACGACGCCCAGGGGCCCTTGATGGTGTGGGCACTGATCGAGGGGCTCGGCCTCGGAGTCTCGTACGCCGCCGCACCGAACCTCGTCATCGATGCGGTGCCCTCCGAGCTCCAGGCGTCGATGTCGAGCATGGTCCAGGTGTTCCAGAGCACCCTGGCCGCCCTTCTGCCGGCTGTCGCCTTCGCCGTACTGAACGGGCATATCGCGGCCGTGGAGGGGGGTTACGACTTCTACAGCGACGGGGGCATGCGGATCGCCTTCCTCATCGCCTGCGGAGCCTCGGTGATTGCGCTCTTCCTCGCTCTCGCGCTGCCGAAGCCGGGAGCTGGGGCGAGGGATTCGCGGCAGAACGTGCGGGCGGGTGCGAACACGCGGACCGAGGCACTTTCCTGACGATTCGCCAATTCTGAGTGCTCCCGGGCCCGGAGCGTCCGGCACTTCCCCGAGTCGTCGGCTTCTTCCCCGAACTGATGTATCTCCCTGCGGAACAGGCCCACCGCGGCGCTTTCTCCTGGCCAAGTATCCCGTGTGGCAGTGCTGTTCAGGATGCTCGCGGACCTCACCGAAGAGCCCCTGGTAAGGTCCGCGGAGCGTAACCACAACGCGATGGAGATCGTTCATGAGGCTGCTCCCGCTATTTCTCCGACGGCCGATAGAGGCGGTGTACGAGCGCCGACTGGCCGCCACTCTGGCTGGGCTGCCACGCCCGCAGCACGTCGGAATCATGCTCGACGGCAATCGGCGCTGGGCTCGGAAGGCGGGCCACGCGGACGTGCGGGAGGGGTACCGGGCGGGCGGCGCCAAGACGACCGAGTTCCTGGGGTGGTGCACTGCCGACGGAATCGAGCACGTGACCCTCTTCATGCTTTCCGACGACAACCTCGGGCGCCCTGCCGAACAACTCGGCCCGCTGTTGGAGATCATCGAAGAGACCGTCCGGGACATCACGGCCGCAGGTCGTCCCTGGGAGGTCCAGGTGATCGGCTCGCTCGACATGCTTCCTGGTGAAAGTGCCCGAGTACTCAAGGAGGCCACCGCCGCGACTGTGGGGCGCGGCGGACTCAAGGTGGATGTCGCGGTCGGTTACGGCGGCCGACGGGAGATCGTCGATGCGGTGAAGAGCGCCTTCGAGGAACACATCGCTGCCGGTGGGGACCCTGCCGAGCTGGTCGAACGGTTCGAGATCGAGGACATCTCCAGGCATCTGTACTCGCCAACGGCCGACCACACCGACTTCATCATCCGAACCTCCGGGGAACAGCGGCTGTCCGGTTTCCTGCTCTGGCAGTCCGCGTACGCCGAGATGCACTGGGTGGACTGCTTCTGGCCGGCGTTCCGCCATGTGGACTTCCTGCGCGCACTTCGCTCGTACGCGAACCGTGAACGGCGATTCGGCAAGTGACCGTTAGCCGCTCAGCCGGGTGGGGCAGCCGGGTCGATGATCCGATACCCCACGCCGGGTGTGGTGGCGATGACCGGAGGGTCGCCAAGTTTGCGGCGCAGACGGCTGATGGTCACCGTGACCGTGTATCGCGCCCATGACCGCCGGACTCGCGGTCCAGGCCACCGTAGATCTGCCCGGTATGCCCATCGGCCCGTGGGACGGCCTGGGCGTGCTCGCCGCGTGGGCCACGGCCGCGCTGCTGGCCGGCGGCCTGCTGCTGCAGAGGCGCGACGCGTAGCCGGCGCTCGGGCCTCCGTGGGGACGCGCGTACTCGATCCGGCCGGCGGGGTGGCCGACTGGCCGGGCCGCAGCGGGCGGCTGCCTCTCCGAGTGGTGCAGCGGGCCCGCGGCCGGGCTCCTCTTCGAGCCGGACCGGGCAGTGGCGCGGAGCACCGCTCAGTCCGGCAGTACCGGTTCTGCCGGCTCCGGGCCCAGAAGCTCGTGCAGCAGGTGCGTGGCAGGCAGCGCGGAGTTGAGGTACACGTACTCGCGCCGGTGCTCGACCACCGCGACCATGGTGCGCAGGGTGTCCACGGCGTCCTCCCGCTGTCCGGCGTGGTGCTGGGCCTGGGCCAGCAGCCCCAGATGCAGCGGAAGACGTATGTTCGTTCTGGACCGCCGCAGTTCGGCCAGCGAGTTGCGCATGTCGGAGATCCCCTCCAGGTGGCCGGTGTACGTGAGGGCCCAGCCCAGCGGCAGATGGAGCATCGCCTTCCAGTAGTACAGCCCGTGCTCGGCGGCCAGCCCGACGCCCTCGGTCCCGGACGTCAGCGCTGTCTCCACGTCGCCTTCCCAAGCGGCCACGACCGCGTCGACGTAGAGAGCCTGCGCCCGGTCCCACGGCCTGCTGTCGTACCTCGTCAGCCGCAGCAGGCGCCGGCGCTGTTCCGCCGCCGCCGCGCGGTCGTTCAGCAACCAGCGGGCGAAGACGCAGTAGCAGCGGAAGTAGACACGTGGGTCGGACCGGTAGATCGCGTCCGGTAATCGGCCCTCACAGGCGAGGCGCTCCGCCAGTTCCGCGCCGCGTTCCAGTTCTTCGAGCGCATCGGGCAGGTGCCCGTGGACGAACAGCGTCATACCCTCGCCGTACGCCGCGCCGAGCCGGGCCGTCGGGCCGTCGGTACGCTCCGCGATGTTCCTCAGCAGGCCGGACAGCTGCCGTGACTCGTCGTAACAGCCGCGGACGAGAAGCGACATGGCCAGCATCGACAGGACCGCCGGGTCGTCCGGCGTATGAGGCGTCGTACGCGGGGCGTGTCCCCGGGCGATCTCCTCCTCTGCCTCCACGTCACCGAATCCGCGTACCTGGCCCAGCACATGGCCCAGCTCCAGGTGGAGCCGCTGCTCCAGATCGCGGGCGGTCGTGCCGTCGGGCAGTGAACCGGCCGTGCCGACCGCGCGGCGCAGCCACATCTCGCGGTCCTCGGAGGCCAGGCGCAGTTCCGCGTTCTCGGCCGCGCGCAGAAGCCAGGGCAGCACCCGCTCCGCGGGCATGACGTCCCTGGCGAGCCAGGCGTGGTGAGCGACACGATCGATGTCCTCCGGATCGCTGCCGACCTGGCCGTGCGGGGACAGGGCATCGGCGTACCGGGCGTGCAGTCGTTGGCGCTCCTCGTCCTTCAGCTCGCCGATGAGTACCTCCTGAGCCTGCAGAGGGACGAGGCGGAGCCGTCCGGCGCGCTGCCGGTCAGGGGCGAGCAGGCCGTACCGGATGGCCGACTCCACGATGGCGATGGCCGAATTGCAGCCGGTAGCACGGCAGACCGTATCCAGGTCGATATCGGGTGCGACGACCGCGCACAGCCGGAGGAGCCGCAGGAGCGGTTCCGGCAGCATGGCGAACTCCTGGCGCAGTACCTTGCGCGTGCACGTCACTATCAGGGTGAGGATTTCGTCCGTGGCGCCGGGCTCGCGCAGGTCCCTGGCGTCGCAGAGAAGGGAGAGCATCTGCAGGACGAAGTACGGACTGCCCGTGCTCTGGCGGTGCAGTGCGTCGATGACCCGCTCGTCGACGCCCGGTCCCGCGTGCGCGTCGACCAGCGTGGCGACGTCCGTGCGGGCCAGACCGGCGAGCCGCAGGATCTCTGCGTCCGGGCCCTTGAGTATCTCGGTCATCACCCGGAACCGCGAGGCATCGGGCCAGGCCTCCAGGTCCCAGCCCGTCAGCACGATGCTGAGGGGATGCCCCTGGCGGCGGGCGGCCAGCAGCCGGAGCAGATCCAGGGAGACGGCATCCGCCCAGTGCACGTCCTCCAGCAGCAGCACCAGCGGACGCTGCGCGGCCAGCGCGAGCAGTACTTCGCAGAGCGCGTCGTGCGTGCGGAAGGGGCTCTGCGAGCCGTCGGGGTCCAGGCCGCTCCTGGCACCCGTCCCGGCCTGCGGTCCGGGCAGCAGAGAGGCGAGCAGTGAGCCGAACGGCGCTGCAGCGGCCTCGAAGGCGTCGGGGCGCGCCGCCGAGAGCCGGCGCAGCACCTGGGTCCACAGCCAGTACGGCGGGACTCCCTCACCGGAGAAGCAGCTGCTCCGGATCGTCTCGATGCCCTCGTCGATACTCTGGAGGCGCTGGACGAGCTCCATCATGAGATGGGACTTGCCCAGCCCGGACGAGCCGAACACGCAGGCAAGACGTCCACGACCCGTCGCCGCACCGGCCGTTGCGGCGACCAGGCGCCGCAACTCCCGCTCCCGGCCTGTCAACGGCGGGGGCAGCACGGGTTCGAAGGGCGGGAGCCCGGGGGCCATGGACGTGGCCGGTGCCGTACGGCCCGGCTCCTGCGGCTTCCCCACACTGCGCATGGCGGTCTTCCCGGCCACGGGAGACGCCTCTGCCACCCGCTCCGCTCCGCCGGACAGCACGGTCCGGACGGGCCTGGGGAATTCGGTGGCCCTGGTCAGCAAATCGTCACTCAGCACGGTGTGTGACCGCTGCTCACCGAGTTCCTGACGGAGCAGAGCGGTGTGCAGCCGCTGGAGTTCGGCCGTCGTGTCCACGCCGTACTCCTCGACCAGATAGCTGCGGGTCCATTCGTACACCTCCAGCGCCTCGGCCTGACGGCCCGACCGGAACAGCGCGGTCATCAGATGGCCCACCAGGCGCTCCCGGGAGGGGTGTTGACGCACCTCGCGTTCCAGTTCCGTGACCACCTCCGCGGTCCTGCCCAGGACGAGACCGGCCTCCGCGGAGGCCTCCAGTGCGGTGAGCCGGACCTGTTCCAGCCGGGTGCTCTCGTCGGCGAGCGGCTGGTGAGTGACAAACTCCGCATACGGGGAGCCGCGCCACAGTTCGAGCGCCCGGGTGAGCCGGTCGCGGGCGGCAACGGGATCCTGGCGGGCGAGGAAACGGCGTCCTGCGGAGAAGAGTTGCTCGAACTGGTGGACGTCCACCTGCTCCGGAGGCAGATCGAGGACGTACCCGGGGGCCCGGTAGCGGAGGACCGCCGACCGGTCGGGGCCGGCCGCGGGCGCCAGTGCCCGGCGCAGGTGGGAGATATGGCTCTGCAGGGTGGCGACGGCCCGCCGGGGCGGTTCTTCCCGCCACAACTCCTCGACGAGCACGGTGGTGGGGACGACCCGGCCCAGCCTGATCAGCAGGAGGGCGAGCAGCGCCCTGCGACGTGGCGGGCCGAGTGGGACGTCGTGCCCTCCGTACTGGGCCGACATGGGCCCCAGGACCTGCAGCGCCGGTCCGGAGTGGACGGCCGACGGTTGAGGCAGTGGTGCGCTCTGAGCCTGACGTGCAGACATCTTCGGCCCCATTCGTTCTCACGCTGGAGACTTCTCCGGCGAATTGATCCTAGAACAATGGGTGTTCTGTCAGGTGATTCGGCTGATGAATGGCCAATAAACGATCACGGAATTGGCAATGCGCTTCTCTTTGTATGCCGATGGAACCGGCAAGCGAACGGCAGCCGACAGGCAAGGATCCGGACAAGAGATCGAGTCGGGTCATCAGTATTCCGGCCAGTGGACCGCAAGGGGGGTGACACAGCATGTGCGGAACCGACATCGCCGCGTGGCGTGGGCCAACCACCGGCGCAGACCATGGAGGCATCACGGTGTTCGCGATTTTCTTCCCTGGGCAAGGAGCGCAGTTCCGGGGGATGGGTGCAGATGTTTTCGGCCGCTATCCGGGCATGACGCGATTCGCCTGCGACCTCCTGGGGTACGACCTCGTATCCCGCTGCCGTGACAATCAGGACGACGTGCTCTCGCGGACGGAGTGCACACAGCCTGCCCTGTTCACCGTCAACGCGTTGTCCACTTTCGAGCGTGAGCGCCGCGAGGGCCCGCTTGCCGACTACTGCCTCGGGCACAGTCTGGGGGAGTACAACGCGCTCCTGGCGGCCGGGGTCTTCGACTTCGAGACAGGTCTGCGGCTCGTCAAGAAGCGCGGCGAACTCATGGCGGCGGCGTCGGGCGGCGGGATGAGCGCGGTCATGAACACCCCCGCTCCGCGCCTGCTGGACGTGTTGCGGGAGGACGGCGTCGAGGGGGTGGACGTGGCGGCCTACAACACCGACGCCCAGGTCGTGATCGCCGGCAGCGACAGCGCACTGCGTGCCGCCCACGCCTCCCTGAAGGCGCGGGGCATCCGCTTCGCCTCGCTGCGGGTCAGCGCCGCCTTCCACTCCCGCCATATGCAGCCTGTCCGCTCCGAATTCGAAAGTTTCCTCCGGGAGTTCACGTTCGCGGAGCCCAGAACGACCGTGATCTCCAATGTGACGGGGCGGCCTTACGAGCGGGGTGCGATACCGGAGATGCTGAGCAGACAGCTCGTGGAGCCGGTGCGATGGGTCGACAGTGTCCGGTACCTCCTTGCCCTCGATCCCGGTCTTGAGTACGAGGAGATAGGTGGCAACTCCCTTCTCCGTATGGTGAACAGCATCGCGAAGGCCGGCGCCCGGAACGCCCTCAGTAAGAGCGGGGTGTGAGACATGGACAGGAAGCAGCACATACAGAGGCTCATCGAGGACCAGTTCCTCGTGGAGTTCGACGGTGAACTGACCGCTGAGACCGATCTTTTCAAGGCGGGGGTGATGGATTCTTTCGGATACATTCAGCTCCTGAGCGCTCTTGAAAGGGATTTCTCGCTTCAGCTGACGGACGAGGAATTCCTGAAGAACATCTTCTCTTCGCTGGAGGCCATCGATGCCTTCGTGGCGAAGAAGCTCGCTGAGCACGACGGCCACCGAGACCGCGACGATCACTGAGCAAGGAGACCCCGCATGTGCGGAATCGCAGGCTTCGTCGCGCCCTCGCTCCACGCCGGGGCCACGCCGGAGGTCATGACCTCGATGCTGTCGCTCATCCGTCACCGTGGGCCGGACGAGGCGGGCTACTACCTGGACGACGGCATCGCCATGGGCACAGCACGGCTGTCTGTGGTCGACCTCGCCATGGGCGCCCAGCCGATGGCCGACCCGACGGAACGCTACTGGATCTGCTTCAACGGCGAGTTGTACAACCACATCGAACTGCGCGAGGAACTGCGAGGGCTCGGCCGCCGGTTCCGTACTCGCTCCGACACAGAGGTATTCCTGCAGGCATGGGCCCAATGGGGGCCCGCGTGTCTGCCCCGATTCAACGGCGCGTTCGCGGTCGCGATCCGGGACGTGAGGTCGGGAGACCTGTTCCTGGCACGTGACAGATACGGCAAGAGGCCGCTCTTCTACGTCGACCGTGAGGGCTGCGGAGCCCAGGGGGGCAGGAACGGAGAATTCCTCTTCGCCTCCGAGATGAAGGCGTTCCGTGCGTTCCCGGGGTTCCGTTTCGAGCTCGACCCCCGCGAACTCGCCTCCACCTTCGCGGTATGGACGCCGTTGCCCGACCGGACCCCCTTCCAGCACATCCGCCAGCTCCCGATGGGGAGTTACCTGACCGTCCGAGGCGGGCGGGCGGTCCTGAACGACTACGCGGAGCTCGAACTCGACGTACCGCCGTTCACCGGTTCTGAACGGGAAGCCGCCGCACTGGTCCGTGACGCCCTCCGTGAGAGCGTCGAGATGCGGCTGAGGAGTGACGTCGAGGTCGGTGTCTATCTGAGCGGCGGCCTCGACTCCTCCATCGTGACCAAGCTGACGACCGACCTCTCCTCGCACGAGGTCCGCACGTTCTCCGTGGAGTTCGACGACGCGGTATTCGACGAGTCGAGCAGTCAGCAGATCGTTGCCTCGCACCTCGGGACCCGTCACTCGTCCATTGCCGTGTCGAGTGCCGATATCGCCGCGAACTTTCCGTCTGCCGTGTATCACGCGGAAGTGCCCTCGTTCCGCGCCGCGTTCGTCCCCATGTTTCTCCTGTCCCGCCACGCGCGGGACGCCGGAATCAAAGTGATTCTCAGCGGTGAGGGTGCCGATGAGGCGTTCCTCGGGTACTCACTCTTCCGCGAGACGCTACTGCGCGCTTCATGGAGCGAACTGTCGGACGACGAGCGGATGGGCAGGCTCGGCAGCCTCCACCCGGAGCTGAGCCACTTCGGCCCCGCGAACCGGGCGCGGCTGAAGGGCCTCTTCGAGCAGTTCGCCGTAGAACGGCTGCCTGGTCTCTTCTCCCACGAACTCCGCTACCAGAACGGCCGTTTCGCCGCACGTCTGCTGAGGCGACGTGATGAACCGTTCGCGGACCTCATAGCCTTGACGGACGCGACGCCCGGCTACGCGGCGCTGAGCCCGGTCCGTAAGGCACAGTGGCTCGAATTCAAGACGCTGCTGCCCGGCTATCTCCTCTCCACCCAGGGGGAGCGCATGAGCCTCGCCCACGGGGTCGAGAACCGGTGCCCGTTCCTCGACCCCGCGGTCGTTCGCACGGCGGCGTCCGTCAATCTGCGCTTCGACGACGGTTTCGACGAGAAGGCCATCCTCAAGAAAGCGTTCTGGGGTGAGCTGCCTGAATCGAGTCTCACTCGGCGGAAGCAGCCGTACCGTGCGCCGGGAGCGGCCGTCTTCAAGGAACAGCGGCCCGACTACCTGGAACTCCTCCTCTCAGAAGCGGAGTTGGAGAAGATCGGATGCGTCGATCCGGTGTTCGCCCGGAAGCTCGTCAAGAAGATCATGGCCACGCCTACCGGTGAGATCAGTACGAAGGAGGACCAGGCCTTCGTCTACCTGCTCTCGACCGCGGTCCTCAACCAGCAGTTCGTGCTCGGACAGGGAATGCCCGAGCACTCGGCCGAGCAGGCTGACTTCAAGGTGGACACCATCATTGATCAGCGGAAAGCACGGGGATCGAAGCAGCCCGGTCACGACGTCCCCTCTGCAGGAGGAACCCGATGAGTACGTTCGAACCGGCGCCCGCGACGGATGATGTCGCGATCATCGGGCTCGCTCTGCGGTTCCCCGGCGCGGAAACACTGGAAGAGCTCGGCGGACATCTCGTCGCGGGCCGGTCGCTCATCTCGGAAGTTCCGCCGGAACGCTGGTCGAAGGACCGCTATTTCGGCGATCCGAGGCGCGGGGCCCAGAAGACGAACAGCATCTGGGGAGGCTTCGTCGAACATGCCGACTGCTTCGATGCCGAGTTCTTCAACATATCGCCGCGCGAGGCCGAGACCATGGACCCCCAGCAGCGCATGGCACTCGAACTCGCCTGGCGGGCGATCGAGAACGCCGGCTATGCGGCGAGCGCTCTCGCCGGTACGGAAACGGGTGTCTTCATGGGCGTCTGCCATGCGGACTACGCGGAAATGATGGAACGTGAAGGAGCAAGGACGGACGTCTATTTCCCCACCGGAACGGCCTACTCGATCATTGCGAACCGGATCTCCTACTATTTCGACTTGCAGGGCCCGAGTATCACCAATGACACGGCATGTTCGAGTTCGCTCGTGTCGGTGCACGAAGCGGTACGCGCGCTGTGCAACGGCGAGTGCGGTGTCGCCCTGGCCGGCGGAGTCAACCTGATCTGGTCGCCGAAGCACTTCGTCGCGTTCAGCCAGGCGAGCATGTTGTCCCGCACCGGTCGTGCGAGCGCCTTCGACCAGAGTGCCGACGGCTACGTCCGCGGTGAAGGCGGAGCAGTGCTCCTCCTGAAGCCCCTCGCACGGGCCGTCGCGGACGGCGATCCCATTCACGCGGTCATCAAGGGAGCCGCCACGAACCACGGTGGCCGGACGAATTCCCTCACCGTCACCAATCCGACAGCACAGGCGAATCTGATCGAGGGACTTTACACCCGCGCCGGAATCCGGCCGGAATCCGTTACCTATATCGAAGCGCACGGCCCCGGAACACCCGTCGGCGACCCGATCGAGATCATGGCTCTGAAGGGAGCCTTCCGGAACCTGCACGCGGCACAGGGCACCGTCGCCCAACCGGCGAGCTGCGGAATCGGCTCCGTCAAAACCAATATCGGACATCTCGAAGGTGCCGCCGGGGTTGCCGGCATCGCCAAGGTGATCAGCTCGCTGGCACTCCGGATGCTGCCCGCGAACGTCAACTTCCAGAATCAGAACAGGCTCATCAAGCTCGAGGACAGCCCGTTCCACGTCATCCGCGACACCCAGCCCTGGCCCGCGCCGACCCCGGGAACGGACGGAAGGATCCGGCCACGGCGGGCCGGGGTGAGTTCGTTCGGATTCGGTGGCACGAACGCGCATGTCGTGCTTGAGGAACATCTCACCGATGAAGCCGGTGAAGCCGGTGCAGGGGCGCAGGACGCGCCGGTCCGGGGCCCGCAGTTCCTGCCGCTCTCCGCGAAGACGCCGGACCGGCTGCGCGCAGTCGCGGGCAACCTGCTCACCCACCTGCGCGAGCACCCCTCGCAGGCGCTCGCCGACATCGCGTACACCCTGCGGGTCGGCCGTGAGCCCATGCCCGTCCGGGTCGTGTTCGCTGTCGCGGACCGAGCCGAACTCGAACTGTTGCTAAGGGAGTTCATGGACGGCGCCCGCGCGGAGGGCGAACTCCACCTGGGCGGGACAGCACGGGGCGCAACGGAGGAGATCGCGGCGCTGAGGGCGGCAGGGACACGCTGGGTACAGGGCGGGGCGCTGGACTGGGCGGATCAGCCCGGTCACGGCGCACCCCGGCCACGCCCACGGCGGGTGCGGCTGCCCGGGTATCCCTTCGCCCGCGAACGGCACTGGTTCAGCGTTCCGCAGCAGGGCGTCGAGGCAGGCACGACGCCGTCGGTAGTGCACGCAACTACCGCCGCACACCCACTCGTTCACTCTGATACCTCTGGTCCCGCCGGTCACCGGTACAGCTCGACGTTCACCGGAGAGGAGCCGTTTCTCGCCTCGCACGTGGTGGGCGGTGCCCGCGTGCTGCCGGCGGCGGCTCACGTCGAGATGGTCCGTGCCGCGGCCGTGCGTGCGATGGGGCCCGACGCGGCGGAGCCGGCGGTCGTCCGGCTCCGCAACGTCGCATGGCCGCGTCCGCTCGTCGTACGGGACGCGCCGGTCGAGGCCAGTGTCCGGCTCACCCCGCAGGACGGCGGCGCCCTCGCCTTCGAGGTCTCCACCGGCACGGACCCGGCCGTCGTCCACAGCTCGGGAGTTGTCGAGGCCGACGGGTCGCGGGAGCCGGACCGAGTCGATCTCGCCGCGCTGCTGGCGGCCTGCCCCGGGGAGCGCAGCCCGGTGGACGTGTACGCGGCGTTCCGCGACCGAGGGCTGGAGTACGGACCGGCCATGCGCGGGATCGAGGAGCTCCGGCTGGGGACACGGGAGCTGATCGCCCGTATCGGGAAGCCCGCTGCCGGTGAGGCGGCGGACGCCGGATACGTCCTGCCCCCGAGCGTGCTCGACGCCGCGCTCCAGTCCTCGCTCGTGCTCCTGGCGGAGACATCGCGTGAGCCGGCCGACGGCCCGGCACTGCCCTTCGCGTTCGAGGAACTCACGGTCTACGGCGCCTGTGTGTCGGAGACATGGGCGTGGGTACGGCGCCGCGAAGGACACAGCACGCTCGACGTGTTCGACATCGATCTCTGCGACTCCGCGGGCGTGGTGCGTGTCAGCCTGCGCGGGCTGGTCCAGCGGACGCACGGGGCGAAGTCCGGACGCGGGACCGGCGCGGACATCGTCACCGCCGCCGTTCCCTGGGTGCGGACGCCCCTCGACGTACCGGAGGACCGGGCAACGGCCTTCCCGTCCGTGCGCGGGTACCTCGGCGGACGAGCCGCCGTACACGCCACCGTCGTGGAAGACACGACCGGCTTCACCGTCACCCCCCTTCCCGATGTCGCGCCCGGTCGTGTCGCCGACGGTGTCGAGGCCGTGGTGGACCTGGCCTTCCGGCACGCCGCGGAGCTGGTGAGGTCGAAGCCCCAGGGGCCGCACCGGTTCGTCGTCCTGGCGGACGACCGGTTGCCACGGCACTACCACGCGCCGCTCACCGGTCTGTTCAGGACCGTCGTCCTGGAGAACCCCCGCGTCACGGGCCGTGTCGTACGCGTCGCGGAACTCGACACCGCATCACCGGAGCGGATCGCGGACATCCTGCGGGCCGAGGCGGCCGACCGGTCGGCCGACTGCGAGATCCGTTACGGGGCCGACGGCACCCGTCACGCGGCACGGCCCGTGGAATTGCGCCTGGGCGAAGGAGCGGAGATCCCGCCGCTGAAGGAGGGCGGGGTCTACTGGATCACGGGCGGCCTCGGCGGCCTGGGGCTGCATGTCGCACGGTACTTCGGGCGGTGTGCGGGCGTCGTCGTCGTCCTGAGCGGCCGGTCGGCGCCCGGAGCCGCGAGCGGGACGGCCCTGCGCGTGCTGCGGGAAGCGGGGGTCGCGGCCCACTACCTCCCCGTCGACGTGGGTGCGAAGGACGACGTGGACCGTGCGGTACGCACCATCACACGGGACCACGGAGCGATCGACGGCATCGTCCACGCGGCGGGCGTCCTCCGCGACGCGTACCTCTACACCAAGGACCCCTCGGACGTCCTGGCGGTGCTGGAGCCGAAGGTCGACGGCGTACTCAACCTCGACGCCGCCACGCGAGGCCTCGCGCTCGACTTCTTCGTAGCCTTCTCCTCGGTGGCGGGCGTGTTCGGCAGCTCCGGGCAGTCCGACTACGCGGCGGCCAACGCCTTCCTGGACGCCTTCGTCCACCATCGCCGCGCGCTGGTGGACATCGGCGAGCGGAGCGGCAGGACGTCGGCCGTCAGCTGGCCGCTGTGGGCCGACGGCGGGATGTCCATGGACGCCGTGACGCGGGAGGCGATGCTCCGGGACCGGGGCTGGGAGCCCCTCCCGACGGAGGACGGTCTCCGGGTACTCGGCGGCGTACTGCGCGACGGCCCCGCCCACACCGTGGTGGCGTACGGCGCCGCCGCGACGCTCACGGCCGCCGCCCCGCCCCCGGTAGCACCCCGTGCCGTACCCGTGGACACCACACCCGTGGAGCCCGTCGCCTCCATCACGGAGGAAGACCTGACGGAGCGTACGACGGCTCTGCTGCGCCGCATCGTGGGCGGGGTGCTGCACCGCGACCCGCTGACGCTGGACGAGACGGTCAACCTCGTCGATTACGGGATCGACTCGCTCGCCATCCTGGAGACGACCGCGTCGCTCGAAGTGTTCCTCGGCCCGCTGTCCAAGACGATCTTCTTCGAGTACACGACCATCGAGGGTGTCGCAGGTCACCTCGTCGCGGAACACCGTGACAAGCTGCGCGCGATCACCAGCGCCGGAGACCCGCCGCCCGCAGCCGTTCCGGCCGCAGTCGTTCCGGCCGGCAAGAACGACGCAGCCGGGAAGAACGACGCGGCCGGCAAGGACGACGCGCCTGCCCCCGTCGCACCCGCACCGTCGGCTCCTGACACCCGCAGCACGCCCGCCGCCCATGACCGGTCCGCCGCACCCGGGCCGCGCGACGACCACCACGACATCGCGATCATCGGCATCTCCGGGACCTACCCCGGAGCCGACACCCTCGGCGAACTCTGGGCCGTGCTCGGCGAAGGCCGTCACGAGTTCCGTGAAGTACCCCGCGAGCGCTGGGACCACGACGCGGTCTACAGCCGCGACCGCAGCGTCCTCGGCAAGAGCTCCATCCGCACCGGAACCTTCCTCCGGGACATCGAGACGTTCGACCCCCGCTACTTCCGCATCTCCAAACGCGATGCGGAGAACATGTCGCCCGAGGTCCGCCTGTTCCTGCAGACGGGCGTAGAGGCGCTCGAAGACGCCGGATACTCGCGCGAGACGATCCAGCGGCAGTACGACGGAGATGTCGGCGTACTCGCCGGTTCCATGAGCAACCACTACGGCCTGTACGGATTCCAGAACGGTCTGACGCGCGGTTCCCCGGCAAGCGGCAGCTACACGGCGACGCTGCCCAACATGCTCTCGTACTTCTACGGATTCACCGGTCCCTCGATCTTCGTGGACACGATGTGCTCCGGCTCCTCGACCTGCGTGCACCAGGCCGTGCAGATGCTCCGGGCCGGGGAATGCCGGATGGCGGTCGCGGGCGGGGTGAACCTGCTCCTCCACCCGTACAACCTCATCAGCTCGTCACAGGAGCACTTCACGACGGCGACCTCCGATGTGATCCGGAGCTTCGGCCTGGGCGCGGACGGGACCATTCTCGGGGAGGGTGTCGGCGCCCTCGTCCTCAAGCCGCTCGTCGAGGCCGAGCGCGACGGCGACCACGTGTACGCCGTCATCAAGGGAACGGCCCTCGCCAACGCGGGGGTGCGCAACGGGTTCACCGTCCCCAGCCCCCGTATGCAGGCGCGGGCGATCGAGAAGGCGATCGACGACGCGGGAGTCGATCCGCGGACCATCAGCTACGTGGAAGCACACGGCTCCGGGACGTCGCTGGGCGACCCGATCGAAGTGAAGGCCCTGACCACGGCCTTTCAGAAGTACACGCAGGACACCGAGTTCTGCGCGATCGGCTCCGTCAAGTCGAACCTGGGACACCTGCTGCACGCTGCCGGAATGATCGGTATCGCCAAGGTCGTCCTCCAGTTCCAGAAGGGGAAACTCGCACCCTCGCTGCACAGTTCGGTGACCAATCCGGACATCGACTTCTCCCGTACACCGTTCCGGCTTCAGCGGCAGCTCGCCTCATGGGAACCCGCGGTGACCACGGTGGAGGGACGCCGGATCACCCATCCCCGCCGGGCGGGAATCACTTCGATCGGCGCGGGCGGGATGAACTCGCACATCATCCTGGAGGAGTACCCGCAACCCGACCGCGATCCGTACGGCGCACAGGACGGGCGCGAGGAACTCTTCGTGTTCTCCGCGATGAACGAATCGGTCCTGGAAACATGGCTCACCCGATTCCGCGACTACCTGGCCGCCGGAGCAGAGCCGGACCCCGCGGCGATCGCGTTCACACTCCGCGTCGGCAAGAACGAACTCCCGCACCGCTGGGCGTTCCTCGCCAGGACCACGGGGGAAGCCGTCGCCGCCGTCGACCGCTATCTGGCGGGGGACCGGGACCTCGGTGCGGCGCTCGCGCCCGGTGGCCCGCGGACCGAGGGCGTACGGAAGCTCGCGACCACCTGGGTGGGCGGCCGGAGCGTCGACTGGCGCGGCGCCGACGGGGGAGCACGCACGCCCCGGCGGGTCCCTCTCCCCGCGTACCCCTTCGAGCGCGTGCGCTGCTGGGTCACCCCGGAGGAGGGCGCGCCGTCCGTGATCGCGCCGCTCGCGCTGCGCGACAAGCTCCACCCGTTCCTCGGCCGGAACGAGTCGGACGCAGACGGGCTGCGGTACGTGCTCGACGTGCACCTGGACGATCTCCTCGACTACGGCTGCACCTCGGGGGAGCGGCAGGACAAGAAGCGCGGTGTGGTCCCGACGTTCGCCATCGACCTGGCGATCGCCGCCACGAAGGTCTCCGGATTCGCCGACGGGTCGGTCGTGCGCCGGCTCCGCCTCCTGGGCCCGGTCAGCTGGACGACCGCCGCCCGCCTGGTGACGGTCTTCGACGCCTCCGACGGGAAGCGGGCCTCCGGACTCGTGTTCGCTCAGGACGCGGCGGGGACCCGGACGCCCGTAGCGTCGTTCGACGTGCCTGCTGGCGAGGACGACCGTACGCCGCTGTCCGGCCACCTCCGCTCGGCCGACTTCGCGGGAATCGCGGCCGATGTGCTGGCGCCCGACCGGGCAGAGCTGCTCGCCCCGGCGGAATTCCTCGCGGGACTCGCGGAGGGCGGAATCGGATACGTGCCGGAATTCAGCGGCACAGAGAGCGCATTCCGGCTGCGCGACGGGCGATTGGTGCTCAAGGTCGGCACCCCCGAACTCCAGCGGGACCATGTGAAGCCGCATGTCACCCTCGCTCCGCACGTCCTCGCCGCCATCGCTCAGGGCCTCCAGTCCGAAGCGAAGCGGCAGGGCTCACCGGACTGGGCACGGACCGCGCCCCACCGGATCGACGAGATCCGGCTCTTCACCGCCGGGAGCGGTGGGGGCCTCCCGGTCGCGTACGTCGTCCTCGACGTGACTGCCGACGGAGAAGGCCTCGGCGGGTCCGTCGGCCTGCTGGACCGGCACGGCCAGGTGGTCGGTGTGCTCTCCGACATGTGGTGCGGCGACGACGAAGGACCGCGAAAGGACCCGGATGTGAGCGCACGAGCGGTGGACGGAGCCGAAGCAGCGGACCGGGGGACACCGGGGGAGGACAGCGACGGCGTCATCTCCTTCGCCGTGGACGAGCTGCGTGAGATGGCGGGCGGCATTCTCAAGTTCGAGCGGAGCGAACTCGACGCCCGTACCGGCTTCGACGCCTTCGGCTTCGACTCGATCTCGCTCGTCGCCCTCTCGAAGCAGGTGCGCGAGCGGTTCGGTATCGATCTGACCCCTGCGGTCTTCTTCGATCGCAATACGTTCGACTCGCTGGGCAGGCACCTGTTCGCAGAGCACGAAGGCCCGCTGCGCGCGGCGTACGAACGCTCCCTCCCGCCGGACCCCGCCGGGGAGCCCGCCCCGATTCCTGGGAACCGGTCCCCCGGAGAGACGACTGGAAACGCTGGAGCGACGACCGGGGCTCCTGACACCGTGCCGGCCGGCGCACACCGCCCGGCGCCGGCGGACTCGCCCCTGCCGGTGGCCGTCATCGGAGCCGCGGGCCGATTCCCCGGCTCACCCGACCTGGACGCGTACTGGGCGAACCTGGCCGCCGGGACCGACAACGTCACGGCCTTCCCCCTCGACCGCTACGACGCGGCCTACGCGCGAATCGCGGAAGCAGCCGAGTTCCCGCACCATGCGGGCGTCCTCGACGACGTCGACGCGTTCGACGCCGCCTTCTTCCGCATCCTGCCGCGCGAGGCCGAGCTGATGGACCCCCAGCACCGGCTGGCGCTCCAGACGGTCTGGAACGCGATCGAGCACAGCGGCTACGCCCCGTCCGGCCTGCCGGCGGACACCGGGCTGTTCTTCGGTGTCTCCGGGACCGACTACGCGACCCTGCTCGCCGCCCACGGCGCCCCGCCGGACGCTTTCACCTCCACGGGCAACGCCCACTCCATGCTCGCCAACCGCATCTCGTACGTACTCGACATCCACGGCCCGAGCCAGCCCGTCGACACGGCCTGCTCCAGCTCGCTCGTCGCCGTCCACCGGGCCGTGGAGGCCATCCGCTCCGGGGCGTGCGACGCCGCGGTAGCGGGCGGGGTGAACCTCCTGCTCAGTGTCGACACCTTCGTCAGCGCCGGGCGGGCCGGCATGCTGAGTCCGGACGGACGCTGCAAGACCTTCGCGAGCGACGCGAACGGATACGTACGCGGCGAGGGCGTCGGCGCCGTCGTACTGAAGCCCCTCGCCGACGCGGAGCGCGACGGCGACGCGATCCTCGCCGTGATCGTCGGGACCGCGGAGAACCACGGCGGACGGGCGAACTCCCTCACGGCGCCGAACGGTACCGCGCAGGCGGACCTCGTGGTGCGGGCGATGGGCGGCATCGACCCCCGCACGATCGGCTATGTGGAGGCCCACGGAACCGGCACGGCCCTGGGCGACCCCGTCGAGGTGCGGGCGCTGCAGACCGCGTTCCGGAAGTTGGGCAGCGACACCCCTGCCACCTGCGGTCTCGGCTCCGTGAAGACCAACATCGGTCATCTGGAAGCCGCCGCAGGTATCGCCGGGCTGCTCAAGATGGTCCTCGCGATGGAACACGGCACCCTCCCGCAGAGCCTGCACTGCGACCGGATCAACCCCTACATCCAGCTCGATGGCAGCCCGTTCCGCATCGTGCGCGCCAACGAACCGTGGGAGCGGCCCCGCGACCGTGACGGTGACCTCGCGCCGCGGCGGGCGGGCGTCAGCAGCTTCGGATTCGGCGGCGCCAACTGCCACGTCGTCATCGAGGAGTACCCGGAGCAGGGCGCGGACACGGGTCCGGCACAGGACGCGGACGACCCCGGGAGCCCGGTCGCCGTACCCCTCTCCGCGCGTACGGCGCAGCAACTGCGCGAGCGGGCGCAGAACCTGCTCGCCTACCTGGAGGACACACCCCGTCCCGCCCCGCTCCGTTCCATCGGGTGGACGCTCCAGACCGGACGCGAAGCCATGGCTGAACGGGTCGGCTGGGTCGTCTCCTCCCACCGGGAACTCGGCGAGAAACTAAGGGAGTTCATCAGCGGCCCGGCGAGCGGCCCGGCGAGCGGCCCGGCGAGCGGCCCGGCGAGCGGCCCGGCGAGCGGCCCGCAGCGCGGCGCCCGGCCGGCGCAGGACGGCCTCGCCGACGCGGTCGCGCGTTGGAGCGGAGGGGAGGAGGTCGACTGGCGGCGGCTGTACGGGGCTACCGGTTCGGCTCTGCCGAGGCGCGCGCACCTGCCCACGTACCCGTTCGCACGCGACAGGTACTGGCTCCCCGGCAGTGCTGAGAAGGCCAACAGCGCTGCTGCGCAACGCCCTTCGGTCGGTACGACGCTGTTCGCGCCCCGCTGGACGCCGAAGCCCGCGTCGCGGGACCTGGCCGGCCGGACCCCGTACACACGTCATGTCGTGATCCTCTGCGGGGTGCCGGCGGCCGTGCGGGACAGCGTGGAACGCCGCCTGCCGGGTGTGCACTGCCACACCGTCACGACCGACAAGCGGCGCCCGGAGACCCGCTTCACCGACCTCTCACGTCAGGTCTTCGAGATCGTCCGGGTGCTCGCCGGGCAGGCGCACGACGGCGCCACCCTCGTACAGGTCGTGACACCGGCGGACGGTGACGATGCGGCCGGGCCGGCGCTCGCGGGACTTCTGCGCACGACGGCGCTCGAATCCCCGCACATCGCCGGGCAGGTCCTCGCTCTGGACGGCGAGCGCGACGCGGCCGGCATCGCGGCGATCGTCCAGGAGAACGCCGGACACGCGGACGACGCTCTCGTTCTCCACCGGGGCACGGAGCGCGCGGTGCGGACCTGGGTGCCCGTGGCTGCCGACAGTACGGGCACGCCCTGGCGCTCGGGAGGTGTGTACCTGATCACCGGAGGCGCCGGCGGCATCGGCGCCGTCATCGCCCGCCGGATCGCACGGGACGCCGTACGCCCGACGCTCGTCCTCGTCGGACGCTCGGCACCGGATGCCCGGACCGCCCAACTGCTCGCCGAGCTGCGGGAAGCCGGTGCGGTGGCCCGGTACGCCGTCGCGGACGTCTCCCGCTGGGAGGAGGTACGCCACCTCGTCGCGCGCGTCGGTGAGGAGTCCGGCCCGATCCACGGGATCGTGCACGCCGCAGGCGTGATCCACGACGCGTACCTCACGAACAAGACGGCAGAGGAGTGGGACAAGGTCCTCGCCCCGAAGGTCGACGGCGTGGTGCACCTGGACCGGGCCACGGCGCACATGCCCATCGAGTCCTTCCTCGTCTTCTCGTCCGGAGCGGCAGTCACCGGAAATCCCGGTCAGTCCGACTACGCCACGGCCAACGGCTTTCTCGGCGAGTACGCCGCCCGCCGCAACACGCGCGTCGCGGCGGGCGAGCGGTCCGGGCGTACGGTCGCCATCGCGTGGCCGCTCTGGAAGGACGGCGGAATGGCGGTCGACGACGCGACCCGCGCGTACCTCCGGCGCACCCGCGGTCTCGTGCCGATGGAGTCGGACGAAGGACTCGAAGCCCTCCTGAACGCCTGGCGGTCGGGCGAGGCCGGCGAGGACCAGATCTGGGTGCACCACGGCGAGACGGCCGAGCCCGCATCCGTGCCCCCGCCCGCCGCTGCCCCTCCCGCCGCTGCCCCACCCGCATCGGAGACGGCTGCATCGGAGACGGCCGACGGGCGGCCGGACCGGGAGACACTCCGGTCGGTCGTGGAAATCTTCGCCCGGGTCACGAAGGTCCCCCTCCACGACATCGACGCCGACCGGCCGCTCGATGACCTGGCCCTCGACTCGGTCATGGTCGTGCAACTCAACAGGGAGCTGTCCTCCGTGTACGGCGAGGTCCCGACGACGCTCTTCTACGAATTCCCCACGCTGCGCGCCGTCGCCGGAAAACTCGCCGGGACACCCACCCCACCCACTCCCGGCGAGCGCGCCGCGGTCCAGGTACCGGCGGCGCGCCACACACCCCGGACCGCCGCTGCTCCCGGCCCGACCCCGCCGGACGACGCCATCGCGATCATCGGGATGAGCGGGCGCTATCCGCAGGCCGAGAACACCGACGAGTTCTGGGCGAACCTCACCGCGGGACGCGACTCCATCACGGAGATCCCGCCCGACCGGTGGCCGCTGGACGGCTTCTACGAGCCGGACCGCGCCACAGCCGTCGCCACCGGGCGCAGCTACAGCAAGTGGGGAGGATTCCTGCGGGACTTCGACGCGTTCGATCCGCACTTCTTCCGGATCGCACCGCGTGACGCCTACGCGATGGACCCGCAGGAACGCCTCTTCCTCCAGGCCTCCTGGGAGGTGATCGAAGACGCGGGTTACACCCGCGAGGAGCTGGCCCGACGCCATCAGCGGCGCGTGGGTGTCTTCGCCGGTGTGACCAAGTCCGGCCACGCACGGCACGGCGCGGCCCGGCTGCCGACCGGTGAAACGGTCGTGCCCTCGCTCTCCTTCGCCTCGCTCAGCGCCCGTACCTCGTACGCCCTCGACCTCCGTGGCCCCAGCCTGACGATCGACACGATGTGCTCCTCCTCGCTCACGGCGATCCACGAAGCCTGCGAGCACCTGCGCCGGGGCTCCTGCGAGCTGGCCGTCGCGGGCGGGGTGAACCTGTATCTGCACCCTTCCGACTACGTCGAGTTGTGCCGCTCCACCATGCTGTCCTCGCAGGCCCGGGTGCGGAGCTTCGGCAGCGGTGGTGACGGGTTCGTGCCCGGCGAGGGTGTGGGCGCCGTACTGCTGAAACCCCTTGCGCGCGCTCTCGCGGACGGTGACCAGGTCCTCGCGGTGGTCCGCGGGACGAGCATCAACCACGGCGGGCGGTCCCACGGCTATACGGTGCCGAGCCCGACCGCCCAGGCGGAACTGATCCGCGACGCGCTGACCCGGGCCGGGGTTCCGGCGCGGGAGGTGAGCTACGTCGAGGCGCACGGCACGGGCACGGAACTGGGCGACCCGATCGAGGTGCAGGGTCTCTCGCTCGCCTTCGAAGGGTCCACGGACGAGCGGCAGTTCTGCGCGATCGGCTCCGTGAAGTCGGCGATCGGACATCTGGAGGCCGCCGCGGGGATCGCCGGGGTGACCAAGGCCGTACTGCAGCTCCGGCACCGCACGCTCGTACCGAGCCTGCACGCGGAGGAGTTGAACCCCGGCATCAGGTTCGAGGAGACGCCGTTCTTCGTCCAGCGGACGCTCGCACCGTGGGAGTCGCAGACACCACGGATCGCGGCGGTCTCCTCCTTCGGGGCAGGCGGCTCGAACGCCCATGTGATCCTTGAGGAGTACGTGCCGGACCCCGTCCCGGACCGGCCGGCGTCCGGTGAGGGCGAGCAGCTCGTCGTCCTCTCCGCGCGGACACCGGAGCGGTTGCGGCACTCCGCCGCGCGTCTGGTGGCGTTCCTCGAACGCGCGGAGACGGCGCGGGGAGCGGTCGGCCTGGCGGATCTCGCCTTCACCCTCCAGGTCGGACGTGAGGCGATGAAGGAGCGCCTGGCGGTGACCGTCGCCTCACTGCCCGAGCTCCTGCGGGTACTGCGCGGTTACGCGGAGAGCGGGGACGGGGCGGGTACCCCTGGTCTCCATCGGGGCAGCGCCGGGCAAGGCCTGGGCGTCGTCGCCGAGATCTCGGCCGACGACGACCTCCGGGAACTCCTGGTCGACCGCTGGGTCCGGAAGGGGAAGCTCGACAAGCTGGCCGCGCTCTGGGTGGACGGAGTGGAGCTGGACTGGCGGCGGACGCACCGAGCTGCGTCGCCCCGCCGGATATCCCTGCCGACGTACCCGTTCGCGCGGGACCGCTTCTGGATCGGGGACCTGGAGCCGGTCCGGGAGACGGCGCCCGGTGCGGCTCCGGCCACCGCCGCACCGCAGCCCGAAAAGGCCGCGCCGCAGTCCGAAAAGGCCGGGCCGCACGTCACGCCCGACGCCGCGTCGGACCCCGCGCACGACTTCACGTCCGACGCCGCACTCGATGTCACACGTGAGGAACGGGTCGCCCGCACCGTACGCGCGACGATCGCGGACGTACTGGTCATGCCGCCGGACGAGGTCGACGGCGGGCTCGCGTTCGCCGACTACGGGCTCGACTCCATCCTCGCGGTCCGTCTCGTCCATCTGCTGAACGAGACCCTCCGGCTCGACCTGTCGACCGGAGTCGTCTTCGACCACAGCTCCGCCGACCGTCTCGTCGCGCACCTGCTCGCGGAGTACGCCGACATCGACGCCGCCGCCCCGGAGCCGGCCGCCACCGAGACACGTCCGCGGACCACGCCCGACACCCTTCGCGCGGACCGGCCCGCGGCCCACGCGCCGATCGCCATCGTCGGGATGAGCGGACGGTTCCCCGGATCCGACAGCCTGGACGACCTCTGGACGCATCTCGCGAACGGCGACGACCTCATCACGGAAGCGACCCGCTGGGATCTCGCGGACACCGGCGCCGACGGCTCCGCGCGCTGCACACAGGGCGGATTCCTCCACGGGATCGACCGGTTCGACCCGCTGTTCTTCGGCATCTCGGGTGTCGAGGCCGCCGCCATGGATCCCCAGCAGCGCCTGCTCCTGGAGGAGGCGTGGAAGGCGCTGGAGGACGCGGGGTACGCCGGCCGGCAGCTGGGCGAGACCCGCTGTGGCGTGTACGTGGGCTGCTACAAGGGCGACTACCAGGAGGTCGTCGGGGACGACGCGCCCGCCCAGGCGTTCTGGGGGAACATGGCGTCCCTCATCCCGGCCCGCGTCTCCTACTTCCTCGATCTGAAGGGTCCCGCGCTGGCGGTCGACACCTCCTGCTCCAGCTCGCTCGTCGCGATCGACCTGGCGTGCCGGGGACTCTGGTCGGGCGAGACGGAGATGGCGCTGGCGGGCGGTGTCTTCGTCCAGTCGACGCCCCGCCTCTACGAGTTGGCCGGCGGCGCCGGAATGCTCTCCGCCACGGGACGCTGCCACACCTTCGACCACCGCGCCGACGGCTTCGTACCGGGCGAGGGCGTCGGTGTCCTGGTCCTCAAGCGGCTCGACGACGCCGTCGCCGACGGGGACCACATCCACGGCGTGATCCGTGCCACCGGCAGTAACCACGACGGGGCGACCAACGGCATCACGGCGCCCAGTTCCGTCTCGCAGGAGCGTCTGCTCCGCGACACCTACGAGTCCTTCGGCATCGACGTCGAGTCCATCCGCCTCGTGGAGGCGCACGGCACGGGCACCCCGCTCGGCGATCCCATCGAATTCTCGGCGCTCAGCCGCGCGTTCCGGGCCGGGACGGAGAAGACCGGCTACTGCGCGCTGGGTTCGGTCAAGACGAACCTCGGGCACACCCAGTTCGCAGCAGGAGTCGCGGGGGTGTTCAAGATCCTCCTCTCGATGCGGCACCAGCAGATCCCGGCCTCACTCCACTTCGAGAAGCCGAACCCCGCCGTCGGTCTCGAAGACAGCCCCTTCTACCTGAGTACGCGCAGCCACTGTTGGGAGGCACCGGCCGACGGCGGACCGCGCCGCGGCGCGGTCAGCTCCTTCGGCGCGAGCGGCACCAACGCGCACCTCGTCATCGAGGAGGCGCCTCCCACTGCCCGTGCCCGCGCTCGTACACCACGTCCCGCGTATCTCGTGGTCCTCTCCGCGCACTCACGTGAACAGCTGGTTCAGCAGATGGCCCGGCTGGCGGAGCACTGCCGTCGCGCGGACCTCCCGGACCTGGGCGACCTCGCCTACACGCTCGCCGTCGGCAGGGACCGGTTCGCCCACAGGTTCGCCTGCGTGGCGGCGGACCGCACGGAGCTGCTCCGGATCCTCGGCGAAGGGCTCGACGGAGCAAGGGCGTTCACCGGCCGTGCGGTGCCGGCGCGCAAGGGCGCCACGGGTGCGGGCACGGAGAAGAGCCATGGCGAGGCATGCCTGCACCGCTGCGCACACCCGACGGGTTCCGACACGGATACCGCCACGTACCGCGCGAACCTCACCGCCCTCGCCGGGTACTTCGCACAGGGGGTCGACCTGGACTACGGGGCAGCGTTCGCAGGAGAGGCCCATCTCCGGGTCCCGCTGCCGACCTACCCGTTCGCCGGAGAGAGCCACTGGGCCGGGCCGCCGCCCTTGTCACCTCTGCCTGTCACCACCCTGAGCCGGCCGGTCCCGGACCATCCGCTGATCCACCGGTCGTCGGTGGTGGAGGGCGCTCCCGGCACACTGCGGGCCTCGACGGTGTTCAAGGGCGACGAAGCCGTCCTCCGCGATCACACGGTGCGCGGGCAGCGGGTCCTGCCGGGCGCCGCCCACCTCGAAATGGCACGGGAGGCGGCGGCGCGCGTGTGGGGCACCGGGGCGAAAACGCCCCTGCTGATACGCGACATGACCTGGGTACGGCCGGTCGCCTTCGACGGCGCGCCCCTGAGCGTCGATGTCCTGGTACGGCCGGCGGAGGGCGAAGAACTCACCTTCGAGATCGCCTCGAAGACCGGTCGGGACACCGCTCCGGTCGTGTTCTCCACCGGGCGCATCGCGCCCTCCGGCACGACCCGTCCCGACCGCGTCGACCTTGCGTCGCTCCGTGCGAGGTGCGTGACAGCCGTATCCGCGGAACGCGTCCGTGCGGCGCTCGCGGCGATGGGCATCGTCCACGGGCCTTCTCTCCGCGCTGTCCGCGAGGCACACGTCGGTACCGGCACCGTCCTGGCACGGCTCGACCTGCCGGCGGAGACCGACCCCGCAGAGGCCGGGTACGTCCTGCCCCCGGCGCTGCTGGATTCGGCCATCCAGTCCTCGATCGCGCTGCAACTCGCCGACGGCGGGGCCTCCGTGGAGACCGTGGTGCCGTTCGCGCTCGACCGGTTCGAACTCTTCGCCCCCTGCACGGCCTCGATGTGGGCCGTCGTCCGTGTCGCGGACGGCGCGGAGCCGGCGACCGCGCTGAGCCGGCTCGACGTGGATCTCGTCGACGGCGACGGGGAGGTCTGTGTCCGGATGACCGGCTACACCTCGCGCCGGGCGAAGGAAACGGCACCCGCACTGTTCGCACCGGTCTGGGAGCCCGTGTCCGAGCGCACCTCCGGCGCCGCCGCCCTGCCGCCCACGGAGCAGGTCCTCGTGGTGGGAGGGAGCAGCGGGCAGCGGTCCGCACTCGCCCGCCAGTACCCGCGGGCCACGATGTGGGACCTCGCGCCGGGTGCGTCGACGGACGAGATCACGTCCCGGCTCCGGGACCTGACGCCGGTCGGCCACCTTCTCTGGATCGCGCCCGGTGCGGCGCCGGAGGACCAGGGGGCGCTCCTGCCGACCGACGCCGCCGGCTTCACCGCGGCCCAGGAGGACGGCGTCATCGCGGCCTTCCGCATGATCAAGGCCCTCGTCCGCACCGGACACGACGCACGTCCGCTCACCGTGACCCTGGTGACGCGCAGCGCCCTGGCCACCTACGACACCGAGCCGACGGCACCTGCCCACGCCGGGCTGCACGGCCTCTTCGGGTCGCTCGGGCAGGAGTACGCGAACTGGTCGGTCCGCCGCACGGACCTCGACACTGCCGACCTGCCCGAGGACCTGGCGGCACTCCCGGACCGCCCGGAGAGCGACACCCTGGTGCGCCGCGCGGGCCAGTGGCTGGTCCGGCGCTGGGCTCCGTGCCGGCCCGGGACCGTACAGCGGGACGCGTACCGGGAAGGCGGCGTCTATGTCGTGATCGGAGGTGCCGGCGGGCTCGGCACCGTATGGACCCGGCATGTCGTCCAGCGCTACGGCGCCCACGTGATCTGGATCGGGCGGCGCCCGCAGGACGCGTCGATCGAAGCGAAACTCAGCACCTGCACCGGACGCGGCAGTGTGCGCTACCTCTCCGCCGACGCTGCGGACCCCGCGTCGCTGCGTGCCGCCTACGAGGAGGTCGGGCGGCACCATCCGCGGATCCACGGCGTCGTCCAGGCGGCGCTCGTCCTGCGGGACCAGAGCCTGGCGCGCATGGACGAAGCGACGCTGCGCTCCTGCCTGACCGCCAAGATCGACGTCAGCGTGGCCATGGCAGAGGTCTTCGCGGACGAGACCCTGGACTTCGTCCTCTTCTTCTCGTCCGTCCAGTCGTTCACGACCGCTGCGGGGCAGAGCAACTACGCAGCCGGATGCACCTTCAGCGACGCCTACGCCCCATTCCTCGCCCGGCACCGGGACTGCCCGGTGAAGGTGATGAACTGGGGGTGGTGGGGGAGCGTCGGCAGCGCCTCGACCGCACTCCACCGGGAACGCATGGCACGCTGGGGCCTCCTCTCGATCGAGCCGCCCGAGGCGATGGAGGCACTCGACACGCTGCTCAGCGGGCCGCAGCCTCAACTGAGCTTCATCAAGGTGCAGAAGCCCGAAGCCATCGCGGGCATCGACGTGGCGACGCGGCTCACGGTCCACGGAAGGGCGCGGTCCCGCATCACGCCCGCCGCCGTCGTGGCAGCCACCAGGGAGCCGTCCGCATGGGAGGCGATGCGCGCGATCGCAGCATGGCGCCGGAGCGAACGCGATCCGCTCCTCGCGCGCATGGTCCACGGACACCTGGCAGCGCTCGGCGCCCTGCGCGACCCCGGCACTCCGCCGACCCACGGCGACATCGCCCGGCTGCGCCGGCGTGCCGGAATCCTGGAGCGGTACGACATCTGGCTCGACCACGCGCTCCGCATCGTGCCGCCGTCGGCCCCGCCGCTGGACGTCCTCGACAGAGAGTGGGACGAGCGCCGCGCCCAGTGGTCCACGGATCCGGACAAGGCAGCAGAACTCGCTCTGCTCGATGCCACACTCAGGAAGCTGCCGGACATCCTCACCGGCAGGACCAGGCCCACCGACATCCTGTTCCCGCGCGGTTCCGTCGCGCTCGTCGAAGGCACGTACCGCAACAACCGCGTGGCCGACATGTACAACCGCGCCATGACGGACACCGCAGCCGCCATCGTCGCGGAGCGGCTGCGCCTGGATCCGTCCGCGCGCCTGCGCATCCTGGAGATCGGCGCGGGTACCGGCGGCACGAGCGCCGGGATGTTCGCCGCGCTGCGCCCGTTCCAGGACCACATCGAGACCTACACGTACACCGACCTCTCGAAGGCGTTCCTGAACCACGCCAGGACCGAGTACGGACCGGAGGTTCCGTACCTCGCCTACGCCCGCTTCGACGCGGAACAGCCGCTCGCCGGGCAGGGGGTGGAGAGCGGGAGCTACGACCTGGTCATCGCCGCCAACGTGCTGCACGCGACGCGCGACACCCGGAACACCATCCGCAACGCGAAGGCGGCGCTGCGCGACGGGGGGTGGCTCCTGCTGAACGAACTGGCGGCGTTCGACGTCTCCAGCCACCTCACGTTCGGACTCCTGGAGGGCTGGTGGCTCTTCGAGGACCACGCGCTGCGGGTACCCGGTTCGCCCGCGCTGTCGGCCGCGAACTGGCGGGAGGTGCTGGTCAGCGAAGGCTTCTCCTCCGTCGTCCCCGTGCTGCCCCGGACACTTGAGCTCGGGCAGCAGATCATCGCCGCGGAGAGCGACGGGATCGTCCGGCAGGCAGTGGCCCCGCCGTCGCACCGCGAAACCGCTGCTCCGCGAGCGCTCCCGGAGCCCCCGGCGGAGGCCACCGCACCCCCGCGCCCCCGCCCCGCCCCGGCACGGCCCCCGGCCGGCGGCGGGACAGCCGGTGCCTCCGGCGCCGACGCGGAGAACCGGGCCGGCGCCATGGCCGGATACCTCAGGGACCAGGCCGCGCAGACCCTCGGTATTCCGCCGGACAGGATCGCGCTCTCCGCGCCGCTCAGCGACTACGGGATGGACTCCATCCTCGTCCTCCAGCTCACCACCGCGCTGCGTGAGGACCTCGGAGAGGTTCCGTCCACCCTGCTCTTCGACGCCGAGTCCGTCGAGGAACTCACCGACCACTTCATGGCGGCCGGCGGCCCCCGGGTGGACGCCCTCCTGGCACGCCTGAACCCCGCGGCAGCGGAAACACCTGCCCCCGGCACCGCGTTCGGGCCGCCGGAGTCGTCCGCGCATCCCGCCACGGCGCCGGCACAGCCCATCGCCGCGCTCTTCCGCGCGGCGGTGCGGACGGGCACCCCGGAGCAGGCCGGTGACCTGCTGTCGATCGCCGCCCGGCTCCGGCCGTCCTCCGCGACCGGAGCGGGGCCGGAGCCGGAAACCCTGCGGTTGTCGGACGGCGATCAGGAACCGGCCCTGGTCTGCCTGCCTTCCCTCATCGCCCCCACCGGGGCCCACCAGTACGTGAAGTTCGCAGCCGCACTCCGTGGCCGCCGCGAGGTGTGGACGGTCTCCGTCCCCGGTTACGGCGCCGGTGAGCCGCTTCCGGTGAGCCTGGAAGCGGCTGCGGACCGGCTGGCCGGGACGCTGCTCCGACGGTTCGATGGCCGGCCGTTCGCGCTCGCCGCCTACTCCTCCGGAGGGTGGCCCGCCCACGAGCTGGTACGACACCTGGAGAAGGCCGGTGCTCCGCCCGCCGCTCTGGTGCTGCTCGATACCCTCCAGTCGGCCGGAACCGCCATGATCCAGGGAATGTCGGTGCTCACGCGACGGCTGATCGACCGGTTCCCCCAACTGCCCGTCCTCGACGATCAGCTCACGGCGATGGCGTGGTATGCGCAGTTGCTCGAAGGCTGGCGCCCGCTGCCCGTGACCACCCCGACCCTCCTGGTGAGCGCCGCGGAGGACAAGACCCTGCTCGAACTGCTCGGCGACGACGCGCGCGCCGGCTGGCCGCTGGATCACCGACGGACGGAGGTGGCGGGGGACCACTTCTCCATGCTTGAGGAGTACGCGGAGCCGACCGCACTCGCCGTTCACGGGTGGCTCCGCGAACACTGCGCCTCCCGGCAGCAGTTCTGAGAACGAGATGCGACCCGCTCGGCAGGAATCCGGCTCCCCACGCCCTGACCACCACGAAACGCAGAAGAGGCATCATGAATCATTCGGCCGGCCCGTGCGTGCGTCCCGACGCCCAGGCGAAATCGCGTACCCGGCCGGAACGGGCCACGCATCAGAAGCTCTCCGGGTGGGCGCGATGAGCGATCGACTGGGCTTCAGCCTGACGCAATTGCGGTACTTCGTGGTATCCGCCGAGCTCGGCAACATATCGGAGGCGGCAGAGAAGCTGTGCGCCTCGCAGTCGACGGTCTCCTCCGCTGTGATGAGGCTGGAACGCCAACTCGGTGTGCAACTGCTTCTCCGTCATCACGCCCGCGGTGTCACCCTGACCCCGAGCGGCCGTCACCTGCTGAGGGAGGCGCGCGCGCTGCTGGGGCAGGCCAGAAACCTCAAGGCCCAGGGCGACGCCCTGGCAGGCCACACGGCCGGCCGGCTGGACGTCGGCATCTTCTTCTCGATCGCCCCCTTCCTGCTGCCCCTGGTCTGCCGGATCGCCGCCGAGCGGTACACGGCCCTGCAGTTGAACGTTCATGAGGCATCGGAACGGCTGTTGGAGCTGCTGCGGGACGGCCGGTGCGAATTGGCTGTGACGTACGACTTCCTGTCGGGCGGAGCCAGGTTCCACCCTCTGGTCCAGCTCCCTGTTCATGCCCTGCTGGCGGATGACGACCCGATCGGCATGACCGGCTCGATCGGTCTGGACGAGCTGGCCGCTCGACCGCTCGTCACCCTGAACGTTCCAGCTGTTCTCCACCATTTCGAGACGATGTTCGCCACTGCGGGCGTCCGTATGCCACAAGTGATCACGACGACGAGTCCGGAGACGATGCGCGGACTGGTGGCCGCGGGTTCCGGGTTCGCGTTGATGTATCAACGCGCCGCCCATGCCAGGACTTTGGACGGCGGGAAAGTCCGACCGGTCGAGATCGCGGGAGAAGTGCCTCCTTCGTCCCTCGGCGTGGCGATGATGCCCGATCTGAACCTCAGCAGCCGGGGCAGAGCTTTCCTGGAAGTGCTGGGCTCCGCGGTTTCGATCAGCGGCGAAGTGCATTCGATTGCGTGATACGGGCGTTCCGCGGATGCGGCCGGCAGTTCATGAACTGCCGGCTCCCTCCTGGCGACCCCCCGCACAGGGGGAGCGGACGGGTGGCCGTCAGGCCAGGGTCTTGAGCACGGCCGGGTCGTAGGGGACGGTCCGGCCCAACTCACCGCGCAGCGCCTTCGCCGCCCAGTCCGGGTTGGCCAGCAGCGTCCTGCCCACGGCGACGAGGTCGAACTCGTCGCGCTTCAGGCGGGCCACCAGCTCCTCGATGCCGGTCAGGCCGGCCTGCTCGGTGAAGCCCTGGGCGAAGTCGCCCACACCGTACTGCTGGTCCAGGCCGACGGAGCCGACCGTCACCGTGGCCTTGCCACTGAGCTTGCGCACCCAGCCGGCCAGATTGAGCGGGCTGCCGTCGAACTCGGGCAGCCAGTAGCGGCGGGTGGAGGCGTGGAACGCGTCGACACCGGCCTCGGTCAGCGGCGCCAGCAACTGCGCCAGTTCGTCCGGGCTCTCCGCGATGCGGGCCCCGTACTGGTTGACCTTCCACTGGGAGAGCCGGAAGAGGACCGGGAACCCCGGGCTGACGGCCGCGCGGATCGCCTGCACGATCTCGGCACCGAAACGGGCGCGGGAGGCCGGGTCTCCGCCGTAGCGGTCGGTACGCCGGTTGGTGGCGCTCCACAGGAAGTCGTCGATCAGGTAGCCGTGCGCGCCGTGCAGCTCCACGCCGTCGAACCCGAGCCGCTCTGCGGCTGCGGCGGCCTCCGCGAAGGCGGCCACCGTGTCGTCGATGTCCCGCTGGGTCATGGCATGCCCGGCCGCGGCGCCGTCCAGTCCGAGCCCGGACGGGCCTTCCGCGGATGGCTCTGTCCCGAAGCGCACGACCCCCGTGTGCCACAGCTGAGGAATGATCCTGCCACCGGCCTGGTGCACCCGCCGCACCACATGGGCCCAGCCGGCCAGGGGCTGCTCGCCGTAGAAGTGGGGCACGTTCTCGTACGCGCCGGCGGCCGCCCGGTTGATGTAGGTGCCCTCCGTGATGATCAGTCCGACCTGGTGGGCCGCCCGGCGGGCGTAGTACTCCGCCACGTCCGGGCCCGGCACGCCGCCGGGGGACTGCATCCTGGTCATCGGGGCCATCACGATCCGGTTGGGGACCGTGAGGTCTCCCACGGTGAACGGCTCGTCCAGGCTGGCCATTGTTCCTCCAGATGTGTCGGCACTGCTTACACGGACGTCCCGTGTGCACCTGATTCCCCCACGCGTCCCACTGCCCCGCGCTGGTCCATCGGGCAGCGTGGGTCCGCCCTTGACGAGGTATTCCCCGGTTGTGCGGAAATTGTTGCTGCGGCACACCGGTAGCGCATGATTATCGACCTTGCCCATAGCGATGTCCAGCTCGCACAGGTCATTCCGAATTGCATCGCATGATGCGATCCGGTGCATCGAAATTTTCAGCTTGACCGTATGGGAGAAGGCCGTTGATAGTGGTCCTCGTGATTCCGCGTCACCGCGGTCGGCCGGAGTGAAGCTCCTGTTCCGAGAAGTATCCGGAGAGCTGATGTTCCTTACCGATCCGTTGCGCGGACAGGCCTGTTGAGGCAGGAAGGGGGCGGAACCCGGAGTGAGCCGAGGTCGCCTTACCGAAAAGACGGAGAAGTTCGCCGACGAGTTGGAAGGAAAGCGGGCCGTGGTGACCGGCGGCAGCCGCGGTATCGGCGCCGCGATCGTGCAGAACCTGCTCGACGCCGGCGCCACCGTCGTGACCTCCGCCCGCAACGCGACCGAGCAGACCCCGTCCGCAGCCAAGTTCGTCAGAGCCGACCTCAGTACGCCTGACGGCGTGCGGGAGTTCGCGGACATCGCTCTGGAGAATCTCGGCGGAGTGGACATCATCGTCAACAACGCGGGTGGCTGCCGGGCCTTTCAGAGTGCGCTGGACATCGAGAACGACTGGCAGTACACCGTGGACATCAACTTCCTGGCCGCGGTCCGCCTCAATTCTGCACTTGTGCCGTCCATGCGCGAGAGCGGAGGCGGAGTTGTCGTACACGTCTCCTCCATTGCCACCATCGCGTCCTACCCGATGATCCTGCACTACGCAGCCGCCAAATCCGCACTGGAGACTTACAACAAGGGACTTGCGGCCGAGCTGGCGCCGCAAGGAATCCGCGTCGTCGCTGTGTCACTCGGGAACGTCATGACACCAGGGGCGGACGAGGCACGCGAAAAGATCGTGGACTACCTCGGCAATGATTCCGCGGAGTGGGCCGACGAAATCCCGCTCGGACGTATCGGCCAGTCGGACGACATCGCGGGGGCGGTCGGTTTCCTGGTCTCGGAACGCGCCGCGTGGATCACCGGCAGCACTCTCGTCATCGACGGCGGGCGCAGCGCGGCCCTGACCTGAACCTCCTCCGTCGGCGAACCCACGTATGCGCAGGTATCCGTCTGCCAGGACTGAAAGGACCGACACGATGACCGCCACAGGGGAAGGGGTGCGGGCCTACCCGTTCGGTCCCGTCGACCGGCTCGAAGTGGACCCGAAACTGGCCGAGATGTGCGGCGAACAGCCGGTGCTGCGCGTGACTCTGCCCTACGGCGGCGACGCCTGGCTGGTCACCCGGCACGCGGACGTCAAGGCGGTACTGGCCGATCCCCGGTTCAGCCGCGCTGCCGCCGTGGGCGAGGACATCCCCCGCACGGTCGCCACCGGGCTGCCCAGCACCTCCATGCTGAGCATGGACCCGCCGGAGCACAGCCGGCTGCGGCGCCGGGTGGCCAATTCGTTCACCGTTCGCCGTGTCGAGGCGCTCCGCCCGCGCGTCCAGCAGATCGTCGACGGCCTGCTCGACACCATGACCGCCGCAGGTGGGCCCGCTGACCTGACCCGGACACTGACCTGGCCGCTGCCGATCACAGTCATCTGCGAACTGCTCGGCGTGCCCGTCGCCGACCGCGACCGGTTCAACGCCTGGGTGGACGGCTTGCTGATGCTGTCCGATCCGGTGCAGTCCACGCAGGCCCGCGAACACCTCAACGACTACCTCGCCGGCCTGGTCGCACTCCGCCGCACCACCCCCACCGACGACTTGCTCGGCGAACTCGTCCATGTGGAGGACGAGGCGGACCGGCTCCTCGACGAGGAACTGGTCAGCCTCGGCGTCAGCTTGCTGTCCGCAGGCCAGGAAGCCACGGCCAACCAGCTCGGCAACTTCGTCTACACCCTGCTGACCAGGCCTGATCTCTGGCAGAAGCTCGTCGCTGACCCCGGTCTGGTGCCCGACGCGGTCGAGGAACTCTCCCGGATCATCCCGATCAGCGCGTCCGCCGGCTTCACCCGCATCGCCGTCGAGGACGTGGAACTGGGCGGGCAGACCATTCGAGCGGGCGACGCGGTGGTCGCCGAGTTGGGGATCGCCAACCGGGACCCCGCGGTGTTCGACCACCCGGCAGAGATCGACTTCCACCGGGGGAACGTTCCGCACGTCACCTTCGGGCACGGCGTACACCACTGCCTCGGCGCCCAACTGGCCAGAACGGAGCTGCGAGTCGTGCTCGAATCGCTGCTCCGCCGCCTGCCGGGTCTGCGCCTCGCCGTGCCGGTCGACCAGATCTCCTGGCGTACCAACCGCCTGATCCGCGGGGTGGACGCGCTGCCGGTCAGCTGGTGAGGTCCGCACGCGCCCACGGGTGAGCGTTCCACGAACACGGTCACGGCCGGGCGGCACACCGGGCGTGCCGCACCGCGGGCCGCTGTGAGGAGCGACGTACGGACTCCATGGCCGGCCGACGCACGCAGACAAGTGCCCGGCGACGTCCACATCCAGGACGCGCCGACATCACCGGGACGCTACGGGAGGCCTGATCATGACCGAACCACTGGAGGCGGTCACTGCGGCGGTGCATGACCCGGACAAGGGACTCGCCGAGGTCATGGCCGCGGTACTGGAGGGCTACGGGGACCGGCCGGCCCTCGGCGAACGCGCAGCGGAAGCTTCGACAGCGCGGCTCCTCCCGAGGTTCGACACCATCAGCTACCGCGAACTGTGGGCACGTGTCCGCGCGGTCGCCGGCACCTGGCACCACGATCCGCAGTATGCGTTGAGCGCGGGCGACCGGATCTGCATCCTCGGCTTCGCCAGCACCGACTACGCGACGCTCGACCTCGCCTGCATCCACTCCGGCGTCGTGTCCGTGCCCCTGCAGTCCAGTGCGCCACTGTCCCAGCTGACGCCGATCATCGCGGAGACCGAGCCGCGCGCCCTCGCCACCAGCATCGAGCGTCTGGATACCGCGGTCGAAGCCGTGACCGAGGGAATCTCGATCCAGCACATGATCGTGTTCGACTACCGTCCCGAAGTCGCCGACCAGCGCACCGCCTTCGAGTCCGCACGGCGCCGCCTGGCCGAAGCCGGGCGGTCGGTGGCCGTCGACTCACTGGCCACGCTGATCGAACGCGGAGCCGAACTGCCGCCCGCGCCCCTGTTCACCGCCGACGCGGGAGACGATCCGCTGGCCCTGCTCATCTACACATCCGGCAGCACCGGGACCCCGAAAGGGGCCATGTACACCCAGCGGCTGGTCGGCACCGCGTGGTACGGGTTCGACTACGGTTCGGCGGACGGGCCCCCGGTCAGCATCCTCTACATGCCGCAGAGCCATCTCGCGGGCCGCTACGCCCTGATGGGCTCGCTCGTCCGGGGCGGTGTCGGCTACTTCACCGCCAGGAGCGACCTGTCCACCCTGTTCGAGGACATCGCGCTGATCCGGCCCACCGAACTGACCATGGTCCCGCGCCTGTGCGACATGCTCTTCCAGCAGTACCGGAGCGAACTGGGCCGCAGAGCCGGCGAACCGGGTGACGTCGAGACGGCGGTCAGGACGGACCTGCGCGAGAACTTCCTGGGCGGGCGCGTCGCCAAGGCGTTCTGCGGGACCGCCCCGCTGTCCGCAGAGGTGGCGGCCTTCGTCGAGTCCTGCCTGAACCTCCACCTGTACACCGGATACGGGTCCACAGAGGCCGGCGGAGTACTGCTCGACACGGTGGTGCAACGCCCGCCGGTGATCGACTACAAGCTGGCCGACGTCCCCGAACTGGGCTATTTCCGCACCGACCTACCGCATCCGCGCGGGGAACTGCTGCTCAGGACGGAGAGCATCATTCCCGGGTACTACAAGCGGCCCGAGGTCACCGCCGAGATCTTCGACCAGGACGGCTACTACCGGACCGGCGATGTCATGGCCGAGGTCGGACCCGACCGGCTGGTCTACGTCGACCGCACCAAGGACACCCTGAAGCTGTCCCAGGGCGAATTCGTGGCCGTCTCCCGCCTGGAGACCGTCTTCGCCGGCAGCCCCCTCATCCGGCAGATCTACGTGCACGGCAACAGCGAACGCGCCTACCTGCTCGCGGTGGTGGTGCCCGCGCCCGACGCGCCGGCCGGCGGCGGCGAGGAGCCGGACCCACTCAAGGCGCTGCTCAGCGAGGCGCTCCAGCAGATGGCCAGGGAGGCCGAGCTCAACTCGTACGAGATCCCGCGTGACTTCCTGATCGAGGCCGAACCCTTCAGCTCGGAGAACGGTCTGCTCTCCGAGAGCCACAAACTGCTGCGCCCCAGGCTCAAGGAGCGCTACGGGGAGGCTCTCGACCGGCTGTACACCGAAATCACCGAGGGGCAGGACAGGCAGCTGCGCGACCTGCGCCGAACAGGTCCGGACCGGCCGGTGCTGGAGACGGTCACCCGGGCCGCCCAGGCGCTGCTGGGCTGTTCGCACACCGCGCTCGGCGCCGACGCGCGCTTCACGGACCTGGGCGGGGACTCCCTCTCCGCGCTGTCCTTCTCCCAGCTCATGAAGGAGATCTTCCACATCGAGGTTCCGGTCGGGGTGGTCATCAGCCCGGCCAATGATCTGTCCCGGCTGGCGAGATACATAGAGGCGGAACGCGTGCCCGGGGCGGAGCGGTCCACATTCGCTTCCGTACACGGCGAGAGCAGCACCGAAGTCCGCGCCGGTGACCTCACCCTGGACAAGTTCATCGACGCGCCGACGCTCGCCGCCGCACCGGCTCTTCCCCGCCCTCGCGGCGCCGTGCGCACCGTCCTGCTGACCGGAGCCAACGGCTACCTCGGCCGGTTCCTCTGCCTGGAATGGCTGGAGCGGCTGGCACCCCCCGGCTCCAAGCTGATCTGCCTGGTACGCGCGAGCAACGCGGCTGCGGCGGCGCAGCGGCTTGAGGCGGCCTTCGACAGCGGGGACGCCGAACTGCTCCGGCGGTACCGGGATCTGGCCGAAGGGACCCTGGAGGTACTCGCCGGTGACATCGGCGAGCCGTACCTGGGCCTGGACGAGGACACGTGGAACGGCCTGGCCGACACCGTGGACCTGATCGTCCACCCGGCTGCCCTGGTCAACCACGTACTGCCCTACCGGCAACTGTTCGGACCCAACGTCGTCGGCACGGCAGAACTGATCCGGCTGGCGCTCACCACGCGGATCAAGCCCGTCACCTACGTGTCCACCGTCGCCGTAGGAGCCGGAGCCGGAGCCGGGGCACCGGCCCCCGGGGAGGACGACGACATCCGCAGCATCAGTCCGGTGCGGCGGATCGACCAGAGCTACGCCAACGGGTACGCCACCAGCAAATGGGCCGGGGAGGTCCTGCTCCGGGAGGCGCACGACCTGTGCGGCCTGCCGGTCGTCGCCTTCCGCTCGGACATGATCCTCGCGCACAGCAGGTACCAGGGGCAGCTGAACGTCCCCGACCTGTTCACCCGCCTGCTGCTGAGCGTCCTCGCCACCGGTATCGCTCCGGCCTCGTTCTACCGGACCGGTGACCGCGCGCACTACGACGGTCTGCCGGTCGACTTCACCGCAGAGGCCGTCACCGCGCTGGGCGTGGGGGCCACCGAGGGCTACCGGACCTTCAACGTGCGGAACCCGCACGACGACGGCATCTCGCTGGACACCTTCGTCAACTGGCTGACGGAGGCAGGCCACCCGATCCGGCGGATCGACGACTACGGCGAATGGCTCGCCCGCATCACGTCCGCGCTCCGCGCCCTGCCGGAGAGGCAGCGTCAGCACTCGCTGCTGCCCCTGCTGCACGCCTTCGCGCAACCCGAACAGGGCGTCCCTGGTCCGGCGATACCCGCAGACCGGTTCCGCGCTGCGGTGCGCGCCGCGAAGGTCGGCCCAGGCGAGGACATCCCCCATCTGCCTGCGGCCCTCGTGGGCAAGTACGTCGATGACCTGCGCCGGCTCGACCTGCTCTGAGGGCCGTCCCGGCCGCCGGGCTGCGGCCCACGCCGGGCCGCCCCCGTCGCTGAACAGCCCGGAACGCCTTTTCGCCAGCCGCACATTCGACGAGAGACAGCGAGATGGAAGTCGACATGGGACACAACATCAGCGAGAAGGCGATGTCGTTTCTGCGCGGCCTGGAGGCGTACGACTTCGCCGGATGCCGGGCGATGTGCACCAGCAGGGCCACCGTGTGGCAGAACGACGGTCAGGGGGAGCGGGCGATCGACGCGACGCTGCAGCGGTTCCAGGCCTTTGCCGCTGACGTCGACGCGCTGCGGTACGACGTGATCCGCCAGTTCCGGAGTACGAACGAGGTCTTCCAGCAGCAGGTGCTCCACCTGAGTATGGCCGACGGGTCGGGCAGCAAGGTCCACGCCGCGGTCTACTTCCGGTTCGAGAGCGGCGGCCTCATCGACCGGATCGAGGAGTGCATCTACGCGGTCCCGACCGCCGGGACACCCTGACCTTCCCTCTGGAGCCCGGACCACCGAGGTGACGTCGGTCTTCAACCCACGATCAGAGAAGAGCAGGCTGCCCCCACCACCGCGGTTCTCCGGGCTGTTCACCGGCCGGTTCACGCGGGATCCGTGTGGTCGCCGGCCTTCGAGCTCCAGATCGGCGGGCGACGCTCGCGACACGCCGCGGCGCCTTCTCCGGCGTCGTCGGTACCCAGGAGGGCGAGGTGGGCGCGGGTCTCCTCCCGGTCAGCAGCATGTCGGCGGCGACGGCGAGGCCGACCGCGTGCCGCAGCGTGTAATGGGACTCGCAGTCACCGATCATGCCGCGCCGCACCTGTGGGACGGCCGGCTTAGACATGGATCGTGCCGCTCAACACCTTCTCCACCTGGGCGGGCGCGGGGGAAGTACGGCGTCCAGAACCCGGTGTCCGGGGCGGCCCTGGTGTCGAACTCTGGTGTCCGTTCTGGACAGGAGGGCTGGGGGAGACCGGCGCGATGGGATTCGGCCAACGGGTTCACGTGGTCGCCAGGTGAAGTGGGTGCTGCGTGCGCCCTTCGATCAGTGGCGGGACATCGGTCTGCGCGGCACGGGGCTGCGCCTTCAGGAGTGGGGCAGCGTCCTTGACGTGGAGATTCCGCGTTCCGCCGGGGGCCGTTTTCCGCGGGCCTGGTTGGCAGCGGCGTTTGAAGGGTGCCAAGGAGGGGCGGTGGTATCGAATACCGAGGGCGGTGCTGCGGGAGATCGCGGGCTACAACGACCCGTTGGAGGGATCCCGCTCGCAGGCGATAAGCCGAGCCCGACGGCGAGGCGCCTACGAGAAGATCTCGTATAGGCGCGTTGTCCGTGGCCACAACGCCCGAAGTCGGCTGCTGTATCTGGAGGGCGGGGGATCGCAGGAGCTGACGGCGTTCTTCCTGTTGTTGACGGCATCGACCGCGGAGAACTCCGGCACGGTGGCGTCCTGGCCCGCAGTGCATCACCGGCCGGATGGAGGAGTCGACGTCTACGGCGATCACAAAGGGCTTGTGGACGCGTTCCGGGCACGGGTCAGGGCGCAGAAATTCACTCCGCAGGTCGTCCAGAGCATGGCAGAGGAGAACATCGTGCTGCGCGAAGCCCTGGCGAAGATCAAGACGGATCTGTCCGCACCGACCCTTCTCGGACTCTGCTGACCGGCCCCGCACCCGCTGGGTGAGCCTGCGCAGCCAGGCATGAATTCCAGCCGTTTCACCCGCCCCGTCGACCTGCCCGATCACGGACCCGGATCTGTACCAGGGAGATATATCGGCATAATTCTATAGTTGTGCGTTGGCTGAAACTGCTTCTCGCCGCGTAGCAGCTGTGAGAATAATTACTGCAAATGCTTTGCATGGTCAACTGGGGGCTTCGTAGTTTCAGCGGTGCGGAGGATCATCTTGACGAATGAAGGCGCTGAATCCGTAGGGAGAAATGCGGCGTCGGACAGCTTCGAACGACATTCCACGGCCGCGCCAGACCGGACCGCGATTCTGCATCACGGAGTCGCGATCGATTACAGGGAGCTGAATCGGCGGGCCGAGTTGGTCGCTGTGCGCCTGGCGGCCGCGGGTGTCGGCCCTTCGGTGCTGGTGGCGGTGGTCCTGCCGCGCGATCCCGATCTCGTCGCCACCCTGTGTGCGGTGCTCAAACTGGGTGCTGCCTGCTTTCCTGCGGACCTCGGCACTTCGGCCGGGCGACTGCGTGAGATCTTCGCCGACACGCCTCCCGATGTTCTCGTCACCACCCGTGCCGCCGCTCCCGAATTCACAGGGGACCGGCCCATCTGTTTCCTGGACGACGAGCTGCCGGCACCCCCCGTTGTCCCGCCGCGACGCATCGCGCGGACCGCGCCCGGCAAGGCCTATATGTTTTACGCGACGCCCCCCGATGAAAAGTTGGTCATTTCATTCGTCTCCTACGCCGATTTGGCGCGCCATATCGAAGATCCAGGCACCGGGATTCCGGTCGAGGCGCAGATTCTTCACCTGATCGTGCCGCTCCTCTCCGGCAATCGTCTTGTGCTGGACGCCGATGAGGTGACACACCGGCCGGTCACCTGTGCGGCGCCGCGCGATGTGGTGGAGGAGGTCGTGGCACAGGTCTGGTGCGCCGTGCTTGGTGTGGACAGGGTCGGAGTACGGGACCGCTTCTTCGACCTGGGCGGCAAGTCGCTGCAGGCGGTGCAAGTGGTGGCGCGCCTGCGCAAGCTGCTAGGTGTCGAGCTTCCGCTGCAGGCCCTGTTCGACGCGCCGACGGTCGAGGAACTAGCGGCTTGGGTGCGCGCCGAACAGGCCGGCGGCCAGGACAGCCGTGAGGAGGTGGCGCTGGAGCCGGTGGAGCGCGGCGCGCCGCTACCGCTGTCGTTCGCGCAGCAACGACTCTGGTTCCTGGACCAGTTGATGCCCGACAGCGCCTTCTACACGATGTGCGAGGCTTTCCGCGTACGAGGATCGCTCGACCTGGACGCGCTACGGCGGGCCCTGCGGATGCTGGTCGAGCGACACGAGACGCTCCGGACGGCGTTCGTCGAGCGGGACGGTGTGCCGTATCAGGTCATTGATGCCGGCGACGGGCCGGGTGCGCGGCGCGCGGCCACCCTGACGCGGGTCGATCTGACGCTGCTGAAGCCCGCCGAGCGGGAGGAGTCGGCGCGCAGGCTGGTGGCGGCGGAGGCGCAGAGTCCGTTTCGGCTGGTGGACGGCGCGCTGATGCGTGTGGTGGTGGTGCGGCTGGCTGACGCCGAGCACCTGCTGCTCGTGACCATGCATCACATCATCTCGGATGCCTGGTCGGTGGGTGTGCTCAACGACGAACTCGGCCGCCTGTACCGGGAGTGCGTCACCGGCGATCCGGCCGCGCTCCCACGACTGGAGGCCCAGTACGCCGACTTCGCCGTGTGGCAGCGCGCGTGGATGGTCGGGCCCGTCCAGGAGAGGCAACTCGATTACTGGAAGCAGGCGTTGGACGGTGCGCCCTCGGTGCTACGGCTGCCCACTGATCATCCGCGTCCCGTCGTGCAGTCCGAGCGGGGCGAGACCGTCGAGTTCGCGCTGCCCGATGCACTGATCGCCGAACTGGAAAAATTGGGCAGGGAGCAGGGCGTCACTCTGTTCATGACGCTGCTCGGCGCCTTCCAGACGGTGCTGGCGCGTTATGCCGGGCACGAGGACATCGTGATCGGCGTCCCAACGGCGGGCCGCACCCGCACCGAGACGGAGCCTCTCGTCGGCTTCTTCGTCAATACGCTCCTCCTGCGCGTGGCCTGCGCCCCCGGACTGACTTTCCTGGAACTCCTGGAGCGGGTCCGCGAGGCCGCGCTGGGCGCCTTCGCCCATCAGGACCTGCCCTTCGAGACGCTGGTCGAGACGCTCGCGCCCGAGCGGGACCTGAGCCACAACCCTCTCGTGCAGGTCACCTTCCAGCTCCAAAGCACGCCAGCGGCGCGGCCGAGCCTGCCCGGGGCGGAGGTCGAGCGGTACCCGGTCGGGGAGGCCGTATCGCAGTTCGACCTGTCCCTGGACATCAAGCGGGCCGACGACGGCTCCTATCACGGGATCCTGAACTATTGCCCCGACCTGTTCGACCGGCCCCGCATGGACGCGCTGGTCGGCCACTACCTGACGCTTCTCGCCGCCGCCGCTGCGGATCCGGGCCGCCCGATCGGCGAGCTGCCGCTGTCCGACGACGCCGAGCGGCGGCTGCTGGGCGGGTTCGGGCAGCGGGACGCGCCGCTCGGCGGGCCGGGCAACGTCCCGGAGCGGTTTGCTGAGGTGGTGCGGGCGGCGCCGGACGCGCGGGCCGTGACGTGCGGCGAGGACACGCTGACGTTCGCCCGGCTGGATGCCCATGTAGCCGCCCTGACACGGAAGTTGCTGAGCCTCGGGGTCACGGCCGAGACACCGGTCGCGGTCCGTCTGCCTCGCTCCACCGACAGCGTTGTCGCCCTGCTGGCCGTGATGCGGGCGGGCGGCGTCTACGTCCCCCTGGACCCGGAGTGGCCCGCCGACCGCACCGCCTATGTCCTGGACGACGTCGCAACCCCCATCGTCATTACCCGCGACCTGCCCGCAGGCCCCGGCCGCGTCCACCTCGATCCGCGGCAGCCCGCGACCGACGGCCCGGCGCCCGCCCCGCACATCCGCCCCGACCAGGCCGCGTACATCATTTACACGTCCGGCTCGACGGGCACGCCGAAGGGCGTCGTCGTCCAGCACCGCTCCCTGAACCACCTCACAAGCACCCTGCAGGCCACCTTCCTCGGCCACGACCCGTATCTCGCCGGGGCCGACAGTGTGCCGCCCGGCGACAGGAAGCTGCGAGCGGCGCTCACCGCGCCGTTCACGTTCGACGCGTCCATGGAGCAGCTGAGCTGGATGCTGGCGGGTCACGAGCTGTTCATCGCGTCCGAGGACGTGCGCCGCGACCCCTCGGCCTTGGTCCGGTTCGTCGAGAAGCACCGGATCGACGTCATCGACACGACTTCGTCGCAGCTCGAACTCCTCATTTCCGCAGGTCTGTTGGAGGAGCAGTGGGCGCCTTCCATGGTCATGGTGGGCGGTGAGGCGGTCTCGCCGTCGCTGTGGCAGGCGCTGCGCGGCCAGCGGCGTGTCCGCTGCTTCAACCTCTACGGCCCTACCGAAGCGACCGTCGACGCGACCTGCCACGATCTGTCCGGCCCCGTCGATGTCCCCGTCATCGGCACTCCGCTGCCCAACGTCCACCTTCGTGTTCTCGACGCACACCTTCAGCCGGTGCCCGTCGGTGTCGCCGGGGAGATCTACCTCGGCGGCCTGGGACTCGCCCGCGGCTACGTCAACCGCCCCGGTCTCACCGCCCAGCGCTTCATCGCTGACCCCTACAGCAGCACCCCCGGCAGCCGCCTCTACCGCACCGGCGACCGTGCCCGCTGGTGCCCCGACGGCACCCTCGAATACCTCGGCCGCACCGACGACCAGATCAAGCTCCGCGGCTTCCGCATCGAACCCGGCGAGATCGAAGCCGCCCTCACCCACCACCCCACCGTCAAGGAAGCCGCCGTCATCGACGACGAGCACGCGCGGTTGATCGCCTATGTCACGCCCACGGTCGGGGGCGGGGCCGACCCCGCCGGCATTCGCCGCTTCACGCAAGGGCGACTGCCCTCGTACATGGTGCCGTCGGCGGTGGTGGTCCTGGACGCGCTGCCACTGACGCCGAACGGAAAGCTGGACCGCAGGCGCCTGCCGCTGCCCGAGGTGGGCAGGCCGGGACTGGACGTCCGCTTCGTGGCGCCGCGTGACATGGTGGAAGAGGTCGTGGCACAGGTCTGGTGCACCGTGCTCGGCGTCGACCGGGTCGGTGTGCACGACGATTTCTTCGAGCTGGGCGGGCACTCGCTGCTGTCGATCCAGGTGATTGCCCGGATCCGCAAGCTCCTCGGTGTCGAGGTACCGCTGCGGGCACTGTTCGACGCCGCGACGGTCGAGGAGCTGGCCGCCCGCGTCCGCGCCGAACAGGCCAAGGGCGTCGGCCACGGGGCTCCGGCCCTTGAGCCGGTGGACCGGAGCGGGCCGCTGCCGCTGTCGTTCGCGCAGCAACGCCTGTGGTTCCTTGACCAGTTGATGCCCGGCGGCGTCTTCTACAATATGTGCGACGCCTACCGGGTCCGCGGCCCACTCGACCTGGATGCGCTGCAGCGGGCGCTGCGGATGCTGGTCGCGCGGCACGAGACGCTGCGGACGGCCTTCGTCGAGCGAGATGGTGTGCCCTACCAGGTCGTCTCGGCCCCTGACTCGCCCGGCGCGCGGCGCGTGGCGGAGATCGTGCGGATCGATCTGGCCGAGCGAACCGAGGGGGGTGTGCGGAACCTGGTGGCTGCAGAGGCGCGCACCCCGTTCCGGCTGGCGGACGGCGCGCTGATGCGTGTGGTGGCAGCCCGACTGGCGGACGAGGATCACGCACTGGTGGTCACCATGCACCACATCGTCTCCGACGGCTGGTCGGTTGACGTCCTGGTGGACGAACTCGGGCGCCTCTACCGGGAATGCGTCACCGGCGCCCCCGCCGCACTGCCACGGCTGGATATCCAGTACGCCGACTTCGCCGTCTGGCAGCGGGCCTGGATGACCGGCCCGGTGCAGGAGAAGCAGATCGCCTTTTGGCAGCGGGCATTGGATGGCGCGCCCTTGGTGCTGCGCCTGCCTGCAGACTATCCGCGTCCCGCCGTCCAGTCCCATCGGGGCGAAACCGTAGAGTTCCCGCTGCCCGCACCGCTGGTCGCACGGCTGGAAGCGCTCGGCCGGGAGCAGGGCGTCACCCTGTTCATGACGCTGCTCGGTGCCTTCCAGGTGCTGCTGGCGCGGTACGGCGGCCAGGACGACGTGGTGGTGGGCGTGCCGACCGCGAACCGTACCCGCGCCGAGACCGAGCCCCTGGTCGGCTTCTTCGTCAACACCCTCCCTGTACGAGTCGGTTGCCGGCCGGAGCTGTCGTTCCGCGAGCTGCTCGACCGGGTCCGCGAGGCCGCGCTGGGCGCCTTCGCCCATCAGGACCTGCCCTTCGAGACGCTGGTCGAGACGCTCGCACCTGAACGGGACCTCAGCCACAACCCTCTCGTGCAGGTCACCTTCCAGCTCCTTGACGCTCCCGACGAAAAGCTCTCCCTGCACGGTACGGACTGCACCTCGCTTGGCTTCGGCGGCGTGACCAGCCGGTTCGACCTGTCCCTCGACATCGTGTCGGGTCGCAAGGACATGCGGGGCGTGCTCACATACTGCCCCGACCTCTTCAATCGGGCCCGCATGGACGTGCTGGTCGGCCACTACCTGACGCTGCTCGGCGCGGCGGCGGACGACCCCGGCCTCCGCATCAGCGACCTGCCGCTGAGCGATGCATCCGAGCGTCTCCGCCTGCTGGGCGAGTCCGGGCCGCAGTACACGCCCGGGACGGACACGGAGACGGTTCCGACCGCCTTCGCCGCGCAGGTGCGGGCGACACCGGACGCGCCCGCGTTGGCATACGAGGACGCGACGCTGACATTCGCCGAGCTGGACACTCAAGTCGCCTTGTTGGCAGGGAGGTTGCGGCGCTGCGGTGTGATCGCCGAGATGCCGGTCGCGGTGTGTCTGCCACGCTCCGCCGACAGCATCGTGGCCCTGTTGGCCATCATGCGGGCGGGGGGCGTCTACGTTCCCCTGGACCCGGGGTGGCCCGCCGACCGCACCGCCTATGTCCTGGATGACATCGCAGCCCGCGTCGTCATCACCCGCGACCTGCCTGCCGATCCCGGCCGCGTCCACCTCGACCCGCGACCGACCCCGTCCGACTACCCGGCGCCCACGCCACGTCTCCACCCCGACCAGGCCGCGTACATCATCTACACCTCGGGCTCCACCGGCACCCCCAAGGGCGTCACCGTCCAGCACCGCTCGTTCAGCGAACTCCTTCGCCGGGTGCGGCAGACGGCAGACGGTATGTCCCGGAGCAACGTCGCGCACACCACCGAGATGACCTTTGACCCGTCGCTGGAGCAGTTCCTGTGGCTGGTCGCCGGACACACTCTGCATGTGGTGCCTGAGGACGTGCGCCGCGACCCCGAGGCGCTGGTGGGCCTGGTGCGGCGGGCCGCGATCGACGTCCTCAACGTCACCCCGTCCCATCTGGGCATGCTGATCGAGGCCGGGCTTCTTGAGGGTGACCGGGTCCCGGGGACGGTCCTGGTGGGCGGTGAGGCGGTGTCCGCTGCGCTGTGGCGGACGTTGCGAGAGCGGGCGGCCACCGACACACGCGTCTTCAACCTGTACGGCCCTACCGAAGGCACCGTCGACGCAACCTGTCACGACCTCTCCGCGCCCGTTGACGTCCCCGTCATCGGCGCTCCCTTGCCGCATGTGCGGGTCCGTGTTCTCGACGCACACCTTCAGCCGGTGCCCGTCGGTGTCGCCGGGGAGATCTACCTCGGCGGCCTGGGACTCGCCCGCGGCTACGTCAACCGACCCGGTCTCACCGCCCAGCGCTTCATCGCTGACCCCTACAGCAGCACCCCCGGCAGCCGCCTCTACCGCACCGGCGACCGCGCCCGCTGGCGCCCCGACGGCACCCTCGAATACCTCGGCCGCACCGACGACCAGATCAAACTCCGCGGCTTCCGCATCGAACCCGGCGAGATCGAAGCCGCCCTCACCCACCACCCCACCGTCAAGGAAGCCGCCGTCACCGTCGCAGCCGACAACAATGGCGCTGCCCGGCTGATCGCCCTCGTCGCCCTCGCCCCCCTTGCTGTGCACGGCAGTTCGGCCGAAAGCGGCCAGGGCGCCCAGGTCGAGGACTGGAATGCCGTCTTCGAGACGACCCACGTCGACGCCGCCGACGGCGAACTCACCTTCAACATCAAGGGCTGGAACGACAGCCTCACCGGTGCGCCGATCCCTGCCGAGCACATGCGGGAGTGGGTCGACACCACCGTCGACCGGCTTCTCGACCGGCCGGCCAAGCGCGTCCTGGAGGTCGGCTGCGGCACCGGGCTGCTCATGTGGCGGCTGCTGCCGTATGTCACCGAGTACACCGGCACCGACTTCTCGCGGCCCGCCGTGGAATGGCTCCGGGACGGGCTGCGGCGCCGCCCCGCGCACCAGGCGCGGCTGCACCACCGCGAGGCGACCGACTTCACCGGTGTCGACGCCGCCTCTGCTGACCTCGTCGTCATCAACTCGGTCGTCCAGTACTTCCCCGACCGTGACTATCTCGACGCCGTCCTGGACCGCGCCGTTGACGCCGCGGCCGACCAGGGGCGCATCTTCGTAGGAGACGTACGCAACCTCGCCCTCGCCCCGCAGTTCTACGCCCGCCAGGCCATCGCCCACGCCGATCCCGGCGCATCGGCGCAGAACGTGGCCCGCGCGGCCCGTGATCTCGCCCACCGGGACAGCGAGTTGCTCATCTCTCCCGAGTATTTCACCGCGCTCGCCGCTCGCTCGCCCCGCGTCACCGGCGTCGAGATCCTGCCCCGCAGAGGACGGCACCGCAACGAGATGAGCCTGTACCGCTACGACGTGGTGCTGCACGTGGGCGACCGCCCGGCCGCCCCGGAGGCCGAGGTGGTCACCTGGGGCGAGGAGGTGTACGACCTCGGGTTGCTGTCCGCCCGCCTTGACCACGGGGGCCCGGACGCCCTGCTCGTGCGCGGCGTCGCCAACGACCGGCTGACCCGAGACAACGAACTGCTCGAAGCACCCGTACGCACGATGGCCGTCGACCCCGAGGACCTGTGGGCGCTGGCGGACTCCACCCCCTACCGGGTGAGCGTCAGCTGGGCTGCCGCCGACCCGCAGGGCGCGATGGATGTCCTGTTCGTCCGGCAGGACGCCCACGACGACCGTCCGCTGCTCGTCCCCCACCCCGCGCCCGCGCCATCGACCCGACTGACCAACGCGCCGACCCGACATCGTCGTGCCACCGAAGAGGTCTCCGCCGCCGACGGGCTGCGTTCCTGGCTCGCTGAACGGCTGCCCTCCCATCTGCTGCCCGCGCGGATCGTCGAGGTGACCGCGCTGCCCCGCACCGGTACCGGCAAACTCGACCGGGGCGCACTCAACGGGCTCGTCACCGCTGGCCGCACCACGAAGCAGAGCGATAGCGCCGCCGCGGCACCCCGCACCGGCCTCGAACGAACCGTGGCCGACGCCTGGGCGCAGGTGCTCGGTCTCCCTGATGTCGGCATAAACGATAACTTCTTCGCCCTGGGCGGGGACTCCCTCCTCGCCATCAGGGCCGTCGCCCTGTGCCGCCGGGCCGGCGTCCAGCTGACCGTCCGGCAGCTGCTGAGCGAGCAGACCGTCGCCGCGCTGGCGGCAGCCCTCGACGAGGAGAGCCATGACTGACCTTCACCTGCGTACCGTCGCCCTCACCGAGGAGGAGAACGCCGAGGTCAGCGACCTGCTGCGCACCCTGGCCCATGTGCCGGTCGACCCCACTGTGGAACTGCTGCATCGCACCCGGCTCGCCGCACAGGAACTCCCGCTGCGCATCCGCACCGAACTGACCGGAATGCGGCTCTACGACACCCCACGCGCCCTCGTCGTCACGGGCTTCGGCATCGACGACCACCGGATCGGCCCGACCCCGGCGACCCGTCCCACCCCGGATCCCGAGCGAACCCAGGACCAGGAACTACTCCTCCTGCTGCACGCGGCCCTGCTCGGCGAGGCCTTCGGCTGGGCCACCCAGCAGAACGGCCGGCTGGTCCACGACGTGCTGCCCATCCCCGGCGAGGAGACCGAGCAGATGGGCTCCAGCAGCAAGACCGAGCTGCTGTGGCACACCGAGGACGCCTTCCACCCGCTGCGCTGCGACTACGTGGGCCTGCTGTGCCTACGTAACCACCAGCGTGCCGCGACCACCCTGGGCTGGCCCGACCTGTCCCGGCTTGCCCCCGAGGACCGGGCCACGCTCCTCGAACCGCGCTATCTGATCCGCCCCGACACCTCGCACACCCCCGAGCAGAACGCAGCGGGTACGCAGTCCGCCGAACGGTTCGCGGCGATCGCCGCGATGGACGACGACCCGAAGCGCATCGCAGTGCTGTTCGGCGCCCCCGACGACCCGTATCTGCGGATCGACCCTGCCTATATGAGCCCGGTGCCAGGGGACGCGGCCGCCCAGCGGGCCTACGACACCATCGCCGCGCTCATCGAGGACGGGCTGCAGCAGGTCGCGCTGGACGCGGGCTCGCTGCTGCTTGTCGACAACTACCGGGCCGTGCACGGCCGCAAGCCGTTTGCCGCCGCCTACGACGGCCGCGACCGCTGGCTCAAGCGCGTCAACATCACCCGCGATCTGCGCCGCTCCCGGTCCGCCCGGCAGTCGGCCGTCTCGCTGCTGGTGTGAGGGACTGCCGACATGGACTTCACACTCACCCGTATCAACCCCTGGTACAGCCGCGGATGCGACGGCCCGCCCCGGGTGCGGTTGTGCGCGCTGCCTTACGCGGGCGGCACCGCCGCAGTCTTCAAGGACTGGCCCGCCGCACTACCGTCCGGAGTGGAGATGCTCGTCGCGCATCTGCCGGGCCGCGGCGACCGGTTCGCCGAACCGCCACTGGCCACCTTGGAGGAGACCGCCGAGCAACTGTGCGCGGCACTGCCACCCAGCAACGTGCCCACAGTTGTCCTCGGCCACAGTATGGGCGCCCTGCTGGGGTACGAACTATCGGCGCGGCTCGCGGCGCGGGGCCGCGCCCCGAGCCTGCTCATCGCTGCGGCTTGCCGCCCTCCGCAAGTCGCGCCGAGCGTCACTTCTCCTGCAACCGAGGACGAGCTGGCAGCCACTCTGCGAGACGAACGCCCGTGGGACAGTGCCCTGTTGAGTGACGAGCTGATGCAAGCTGTGCTGCCCACCCTGGTCGCCGACATCGCAGCTGGGGACCGTTACCACCGCCCGCGGCCCCCCGTACTCGACCTGCCGCTCAAGGTCTACATCGGCGCCGACGACGACGGGACCGACTGGCGGGCCACCCTGGAATGGCGGGCATGCTCTGCGCGCGACTGCGAGGTCGTCGTTCTACCGGGCGGCCACTACTTTGTGGAGACCAACCGCGCGGCCGTCCTCGCCCGCGTTGCCGCAGACCTAGAAACAGTGGTGGTATGACCACGCACGTCACCGGAAGACCGACCTACCTCGCCGTGCTGGCCGTGCGCGAAGCGCGGATGCCGCTACTCGGCAGTTGCCTCGCCCGCATGTCCTTCGCTGTGCTGCCGCTGTCGCTGCTGCTGTCGGTCCGCGACGCAACCGGGTCCTTCGCCATCGCCGGACTCACCTCCGGCGCGCTGTCGGCCACGCTGACCTTGTTCGCACCCGCCCGTGCCCGACTGATCGACCGTAAGGGCTCACGAACCGGACTGATCTGGTTGGCTATCCCCTATCTGCTCGGGATTGCCGCGCTGATCACGCTGGCCGAGACGGGAGCGCACACAGTGGCGCTGCTCGGCGCCGCCGCGGCCGCGGGAGTATTCGCGCCGCCACTGGGGCCGACGATGCGCGTCCTGTGGGCGAAGATCCTGCATGGGCGTCAGCCACTACTGCACACCGCCTACGCCCTCGACTCAGTCACCGAGGAAGTGGTGTTCACTGTGGGGCCACTACTTGCCGGCGGTCTGATCGCAGTCGCCGCGCCCCTCGCGTCGATGGTCACAGTCATGGTGCTCATCGCGGCCGGTACCGTCTGCTTCGTGCTGTCCGCGGCGACCGCCGCTGCCCCCGCCTCGGACACGCCAGACGAGGAACAGCCGCACGGTCGGCCCATGGCCTTGCCCGGGATGCGCACGATCGTGATGTCCTTCGGTGGAGTCGGCCTGGTCGTCGGGGTGCTCCAGGTCATGTTCCCGTTCATCGCAGAGCGCGCGGGCTCGCCCAGCGCAGGCGGTGTCCTGCTGGCACTGCTGTCGGCGGGCAGCGCGGTCGGCGGCCTTACCTACGGGCGAATCAGCTGGCGCTCGACCCCGGTACAACGGTTCGCCGTACTCGTCGCCGGGTTCACGCTCATGGTGCTACCGCTGTGCCTTACCGCGAGTCCGGTCCTGGCCGGGATGTTCGCCTTCCTCGTGGGGCTCTGCCTCGCCCCGCTGTTCACCACCGCCTACCTGTTGGTCAATGACTTGGTGACGGTGTCCAGGACCGCGCCGACCGAGGCCAACACCTGGGTGTCCACGGCCAACAACGGAGGGTCAGCCGCAGGCAGCGCCGCCGCAGGTGTACTGCTCGACTCCCAAGGACCCACCCTCACCGTCACTGCTGCCTTCGTCGTGGCCGTCGCGATCGCCGTCATGACCGTCCTGCGTCGCCGCACCCTGGTCCTCGATGCCGGCAAATCTTGAACCGTCCGCAGATGAACTCGTCGAGGCTGAGGAGTAGACCGATCGTGTCCAAGAACTCGGTGAACTGGTCGCGGATCCGCGCAGGGGACGCTTCCGGCGTCGTACTCGCCGTCGACTTCTACGGAACGGGCCGCCAAGAGGCAACCTTCCGTCACCTGTGCGACCTGCTCCCCGACCCGGTAGAGGTCTGGCACGCGGTCCCGCCCACCTCGGACTGCAACTGGTCCACCGCCACCGGCGCCGGCCACCTGAGGTGGTGGACCGACGGACTCGACACAGTCCTCGCGGGACGCCCGGTGCGGGCCCTCGTCGGCTACTGCGCCGGCAGCGTCTTCGCCTCAGCTCTCGCCGATACCCTCACCACGCGGGAGGGCCACCGACCACAGGTCGTGCTGTTCAACCCGGGGGCACCCGATATCTCCACGCTCACCCGCGACTTCCGCAGCCTGATCGACGGCATGGACGTCCTCACGAACGAGGAACGCGCCGGCCTGCTGGACGAGATGGCTGCGATCCAGCAGACGTACGCCCCCAGCGGGCTGATCCCGGTCGCCGACCGGTACGCCGCCCTGTACCGAAAGGGCTGCGACCTGATGTGCGAACGGCTCGGCCTGGACGCCTCGTTCGGCGCCGAACTGGCCGCCGTCCTCCACTCCTACCTGGCCTATCTGACGGCGGCGCGGGACGTGCCGCCCGCCCCGCAGTGGCGCACCGCCACCTCGTTCACCTCCCGCGAGCACCGGGGCGCCGACTTCACCGACACCAAGCACAGCTTCGACCTCGCCCGCGCCGACCTGCTGAACTCCCCGCAGGTCGCGGCCGCGCTGGCCGCGCTCCTTCGCGAACACGAGGCCTGCCGATGACCCTTCCCCTGCGGGACGCCTTCCTCGCCCAGGTAGCCCGGGTCCCCGACGCCGACGCCGTCGTGCACGGCGACCGGACATGGACCTACCGCGAACTGCAACACCACGCCGAGCGCACCGCCCGGACGCTCGCCGCCCGCGGCGCGCGCCCCGGCGCGCTGGTGGCGGTGCGCCTTGCACGCGGCCCCGAACTCGTCGCCGCGCTCCTCGCGGTGGTGCTGACGGGCGCGGGCTACGTGCCGCTCGCCGACGACGACCCGCCGGATCGCCACCGGCACATCCTCGACGACTGCGGCGCCGCGCTGGTGCTGGCCGAGCATCCCGCGGATGACGGGCGCACGCTCACCCTGGACGAGGCGCTCGCGCCCGCCCGCCCGTTCGACGCGCCCGTGGTCCGGGACGAGGATCCGGCGTACGTGATCTACACCTCCGGCTCCACCGGCCGCCCCAAGGGCGTGCTGGTCGAACAGGGCGCGCTCGGCGCCTATCTGACGCAGGCCCGCGTGCGCTACGACGGGCTGGCCGGGCGGGCCGTGCTGCACGGGTCGGTGTCCTTCGACATGGCGGTGACCAGCCTGTGGGGCCCGCTGGTGAGCGGCGGCGCGATCCACCTCCTCGACCTGAAGGCGATCGCGTCGGGGGAACAGCCTCCGCCCGCCGCCGCGGCGCGCCCCACCTTCCTCAAGGCCACCCCGTCGCACCTTCCCCTGCTGCGGCTGCTCCCGGACTCCTTCCTGCCCACCGGGCAGCTGGTGCTCGGCGGCGAGGCGCTGACCGGCTCGGCACTCGGGGACTGGCGCGCCACGTGCCCCGGCGTCACGGTCGTCAACGAGTACGGGCCCACCGAGGCGACCGTCGGCTGCTGCGCCTACGTCCTCCGCCCCGGCGACGCCGTGGACCCGGGGGCCGTCCCCATCGGTCGGGCGTTCCCGGGCACGCGGCTGTACCTGTTGGACGCGGAGGGCAAGCGAGTGGTCGCTGGCGCGGTCGGCGAACTGTACATCGGGGGCGCCCAGGTGGCGCGTGGTTACCTCGGTCGTCCGGAGCTGACCGACGAACGGTTCGTCACGGACACGTTCGCCGCCGACGGGTCGCGGATGTACCGCACCGGCGACCTGGTGCGCGAGCGTCCGGACGGCAACCTGGAGTACCTCGGGCGCGCGGACGAGCAGGTGAAGGTCTCCGGCTACCGGATCGAGCCCGGCGAGATCGAGGCCGTGCTCCGCAGCCGACCGGACGTGCGGGACTGCGCGGTAGCCGCCGTCGGCGAGGCGGAAGCCCGCCGGCTCGTCGCCTACGTCGTCCCGGGGCCCGGTGCTCAGCCCGATGCCGCCGCGCTGGCGCGGCACGCGGCCGGGGCGCTGCCGCCGCACATGGTGCCGGCCGCGTTCGTCGCCGTAACCGAACTGCCGCTCACCCCGAACGGGAAGCTCGACCGGGCGGCGCTGCCCGAACCCCCGCCGCCGGAGGCCGAGTCGGGCGGCCGGAGCCCGGCCGAGACGCTGCTGTGCGAGCTGCTGGCGCAGGCCCTGTCCGTCCCGGAGGTCGGTGCCGACGCCGACTTCGTGGCGTCCGGCGGCAGCAGCATCACCGCGTTGAAGCTGGTTGCCGCGGCCCGCAAGGCCGGGATCCGCCTCGACCTCACCACCGTCCTGCGGGAGCGCACGGTGCGCCGCATCCTCGCGGCCGATCCGGAGGCTGCCTCCGCCGCCTCGCCCCTCACGGAAGGAGTGCCCAAGTGACCAGGTCTGCAACGCTCACCGCGCTCGGCGGGATCACCCCTCGGCCCCGCGGCGGGCTCACCACCGGCGCCGAGTACGACCTGGGGCCGCTCGGCGGCGCGGGCCCCGACTGGGTGCGCTCCCACGGCCCGCAGCTGCGGGAGCGCCTCGCCGCCGACGGGCTGATCCTGCTGCATGGCCTGTCCGCCGAGGGCGACGGCATCGACGGTTTCCACGACGTCGTCGAGGTCGTCGGCGGCGAGCTGCTGCGTTACACCGAGCGGTCCACCCCGCGCAGTGCGGTCAAGGGGAACATCTACACCTCGACCGAGTACCCGGCCGACCAGTTCATTCCGATGCACAACGAAAGCTCGTACGCGGCCAGTTGGCCTTCCATGGTGAGCTTCTACTGCCACACCGCCCCGGGGACCGGCGGGGCCACGCCGATCGCCGACAGCGCCGCCGTCCTCGACCTGATCCCGGCCGAGGTCAGGGAGCGGTTCGCCAAGGGCGTCGTCTACACCCGCACCTTCCGCGCCGAGATGGGGCTGAGCTGGCAGGAGGCGTTCCAGACCGAGGACCGCTCCGACGTCGAACAGCACTGCCGCGCCCGCGGCCAGGAGTTCCACTGGGACGGCGACGTCCTGCACACCCGGTACCACCGCCCGGCCACCGCCGTCGACCCGGGCACCGGGGCCGAGGTGTGGTTCAACCAGGCGCACCTGTTCCACCTGTCCAGCCTGGAGCCGGAGCTGCGCGACGTGCTCCTGGAGACCTACGGCGAGGACGGCCTGCCACGCAACGCCCTGCTGGGCGACGGGAGTCCGATCCCGGACGCCGACCTGGCGGCGGTGCGTGCCGCTTACGACCGCGCCTCCCTCGCGCTGCCCTGGCGGCAGGGCGACATCATGCTCGTCGGCAACATGCGGATGGCACACGGCCGCGAGCCCTTCACCGGCGAGCGCCGAATCCTCGTTGCGATGACCTGACCCGGCAACCTGTGGAGAACGCTATGAGCAACCCCTTCGACGACGAGGACGGCACCTTCCTGGTGCTGCGCAACGACGAGGACCAGTGCTCGCTGTGGCCCAACGGCCTGGCGATTCCCGCCGGGTGGCGCGCTGAGTACGGCCCGGACAGCCGCAGCGAATGTCTGGAGCACATCGAGCAGACGTGGACGGACATGCGTCCGCGGAGCGTGGCGGCGGCGCTGGATGGGGCCTCGGACGGGGATCGCCACGTGTGACTCAGGCGACTCCGGGGTCTCCCGAAACTCGGGTTTCACGGCCCGCGCCAGGGGCATAGCCTCAACTGGCGCACCACAGACGCGGTTTGTCTCTGACTACTCATAGCCAGTTCCGGGAGAGGTAGTGCTGGACTACCCAGAAAATGACGCGCAAGCCAACAACGGGCGGCGTCGTCCGATGCGAATAATGCTGCTCGGCGCTGACGGTTTGTTGGGTACCGCGGTGCAAGAGACAGCGGCGACGCATCCGCACGTTCAACAGCTCACCGCCCTCGGGCATTCGGACCTCGACATCACCCGTCCCGAACAGGTGAATGCCGCCATCGAGAGAACCAGGCCGGACGCGGTCATCAACACGGCGGCGCTGATGCCCGCAGACCGCTGCGACGAAGTGCCGGCGGAGGCTTATGCCGTCAATGCACTCGGCCCGCGCTACATCAGCCGGGCATGCGCAAGCGTCGGCGCGACTCCGGTGTTCGTGACCACCGATTTCATCTACGACGGCACCGCGACCGTCCCGTATCAGCCCGGAACCTCGCCGACGACATTGCCGCGCTCCCGACGCCCCCCGAGGTAGTGCGGACGCTGGCGGCTATGGGCGCTCCGTGAGCGCGGCGACCCGCTCCGCGGCCGGGCAGGCGCGGGCCATCGTCACGCGGACGGCGGGGACGGCGATCGAGTCGCGAAACGAGAAAGTGCCCTGGGACCTGCGATGACGGGAGTTCTTCAGGCTCGGTCTCCGCTGCGTTCGATGACTCGAATCTGATCGCGCAGGCGGGGCTGGTCCCGGTGCTGCGGCTGGCCGAGCGGTGCGGGCTGTCCCGGCTGGTGGCCGAGAGGGTGAAGCTGACCGGGGCGAGGAACGGTGCGGGGGCCGCGGCGGACGCCAAGGTCACCAGCGTCGTGGGCGGCATGGTTGCGGGCGCGGACAGTATCGACGACCTGGGCATGTTGCGCCACGGTGCGATGCCTGCCGTGTTCGGCGGTATCCGAGCCCCGTCGACGCTGGGTACGTTCCCGCGTGCGTTCACTCACGGGCATGCTCTTCAACTCCACGCTGTGCACCGCCGTCGAGGCCGGCTGCACCGGCCCCCACCCGGATCCCGCGTGCGGATTCGCAGCTCTACAACGCCGGGGTGATCGCCGCCTGCCGCCGGTCCGGCGCCTACTCCTCGGTCACGACCGGGACGAACCCCTCCATCAAACAGGCCGTCCTCAGCATCCCCAACGAATCCTGGCAGCAGATCAGTTACCCGACCGCGGCGCCCGAACCGGGGGCGTGGTGCGGGGTGACACACCGGACATCCGGTTCCGGTTTTGGCCGACCGCCGAGCGAGCAGGATGGTCCACAATGCGCACGGCGGCAGCCGCTCCAGCGACATCGCCCTGTCCTGTCCGTTCCCAGGAAAGGATGCTTGTGTTCCTGCATTTGTCCATCAGGCCGCCTGTCCCCGCCGTCATTCGGTGAAGAGCGCGCTCTCGGGTCTGCCACGCGCCTTCTGGTGGCTGTGGACGAGCACGCTGGTCAACCGCCTCGGCTCGTTCGTGGCCACCTTCCTGGCCCTGTACCTCACCGCGGTCAAGGGGTACTCGGCGAGTTATGCGGGGCTGGTCGTCGCGCTGTACGGGACCGGGGGCGCTGTCTCCTCGGTGGTCGCCGGAGTCCTCGCCGACCGGGTGGGGCGGCGTCCGACGCTGCTGCTGGCGCAACTTGCCACGGCCACCCTGACCGTCGCCCTGGGCCTGGCCTCCCAGCCGCTGATGATCGCCGGGCTGTCGTGCCTGCTCGGCGCTGCCTCCGGTGCCTCCAGACCCGTTGTCCAGGCGATGATTGCCGACATGGTGCCCGCGGAGGACCGCAGTCGGGCCTTCTCGCTGAACTACTGGGCGATCAACATCGGTTTCGCGGTGGCCTCGGCGTCCGCCGGACTCATCGTCGCGCACGGATACCTGTGGCTCTTCCTCGGCGAGGCGGCGGCAACACTGGCCTGCGCCCTGATTGTTTTCCGGAAGCTGCCGGAAACCAAGCCCGGACCGGCCGCGGAAGGCGAGGGGACGCGGGGAGGCACCGGGCTCGGCAGCGTACTGCGCGACGGGCGTTTCATGGCCGTTGCGGGCCTGACCTTCCTGGTGATCACCATTACCCAGCAGTCGGCCACCGCGCTGCCCATCGCCATGAACCGTGACGGACTGTCCGCCGCCCAGTACGGGTGGGTCATCAGCGGAAACGGGCTACTGATCGTGGTGTTGCAGATCCCGGTCACCCGGCTACTGGCCCGCCCCGCCCGGATGCGACTGCTGGTGCTGGCCTCACTGTTGTGCGGTTACGGATTCGGGCTGAACGCGTTCGCGAGTTCCGCTGTCGGGTACTCGCTGGCCCTTGTGGTGTGGACGCTGGCCGAGGTCCTGCACGCGCCAGTGAACATGGACCTGGTCACCAAGCTCTCCCCTGCCCACGCCAAGGGCCGCTACCAAGGTGTCTACACGCTGTCCTGGGCGACTGCCTCGCTGGTGGCGCCACTGCTCGGCGGGGTGGTGATCGACGGCTACGGGCCCGACATGCTGTGGGCGGCCTGCGCCGTCGTCGGCACCCTGGCAGGCGCCGGATACTGGCTTCTCCTGCGCCGTATCCCGGCCGACGACCAACTGCCCCGGAAAGAAGGGGCGCTGGATCCCCTGACGGAAAGCCCCTGACTCAACTGGCCTTTCCCGCTCCCGTACTTCCCGGCGGCGGGGCGGCCGTCTCCCGCCACGGAGATCCTGCTCGTCACTGCCTATCCCCGGAACGTCCCGATGTCCGGTGCCGAGGCACATGTCCCCGGGGAAGCCGAGGGCCGGCCACGAGCGGGCCTGCTACGGCCCGCCCGGGTCACGGGTCATCTGCGACTGCGTCTCGCACCCACCCGACGTTTATCCCTCGGCCCCCTGGAGCACCGGCCGCCGTGGGCACGGACACCAGTGCTCCAGGGGCCGCTACAACTGCTTCTCGAAGAGCAGTGTCGAGAGGCTCGCCTCGGTGGCCGTGCCGGTCTGGTGGTAGCCGTTGCGCCGGCAGAGGGCGAGAGCGGCGTGCTGGTCCTCGGTGGTTTCCAGGACCAGACGGCGGTAGCCGAGTTCGGTGCCGCGTTGCTCCAGGTACTCCAGTGCCAGACCGCCGAAGCCCCGGCCCCGCCACCGGGGATGGACCCGCATCCACTCGATTTTCCCGGTGTCGTCGCCCGCAGCGGGGCGCAGGGCTCCGGTGGCGAGGAGAAAGCCACCGAGGGAGCCGATGACGACATCGCTCCCGTCGTGAAGGTAGCGGGCGGAGAAGTCTTCCAGGTCTTTGTCGCAGGGACCGGCGTGGGCGCCGACCGCGTCGGGCGCGCAGTTGTGCAGGCCGGCAATCGCGGAGATGTCGGTCGGTACGGGCCTGCGTAGTGCCACAGGGCCGGGGCAGCCGCGCGGGGTGATGCGGCGTACGGCGCTGAGGACCGTACCGTGGTCGAACGCGAGCTGAGGCAGCCCGGAAGGAGCAAGCGGCCACCAGCGTGCCTCCGCCGCGTCACTGCCGCCCCGGACGGCGGGGCGCTCCGGCAACAGGCAGGCGTAGGCGAGACTCACATACCGGCCACGCGGGTCGCGGTCCGGAGCCGCGTACCAGGACAGCGGCGTCAGGTCGTACCGCTCCAGCGTCAGCCCGGCCTCCTCGGCGAGTTCCCGGCACGCGGCGGCCTCGGGCGACTCGTCGCGGTCGACCTTGCCACCGGGCAACGCCCAGACTCCCCGGTAGGGTTCCGTACCTCGTTCGACCAGCAGTACGTCCCACCCGTCGGCGCCGGGGGCCAGTACTGCGAGATCCACCGTCAGAACGACGCGGGCTTCTGTGGACATGGTTTCTCCTTGCGTTGTCGGCTGGTTGATTCCGGTCACTCGTAGGATCGGATGGCTCAGGGATGCCCCGTCCTGGCCGGATATCACTGTGATGACACGGGCGGACGGCAAGTGGAACCAGTAAGGAGTGCCCGGTGTGCGGCTGAAGAACCGCCGGGCCGTGAATGCTCTGGAATCTGCTGCCCGCTTGAGTGCCGTCGTGATTTCGGAACCCGTTCCGCCGATGTTCACGTTCCGTCTTCCACGGGTCGGCCGTGGACTTTACCACGAAGGAATATCTGATTTGCAGAGATGCTGTGCAGGTCTCAATCGAGTAATCGGTGCCCGGTAAGTGCCCGCAATTCCCATGGGGCTGTCTATGCACACACAGAACGGGCACGCACTGCGCGGACGAACTTCCGTTCGGGCGGGGGTCGGTACAGGCCACGCGTGCCGGTGCTGCGCTCGTTCGCCGGCCGGTCCGGTTGCGGCCGGGCGCGCGCCGACGCCGACAGGTGTGATTCCGCCTGTGCCCCAGTTCAGTCGGCGAAATGCGCGCTCGTTGCGACTGTGCTGACCGGTTGACAATCGAGACCGTGCAGTCCGCCGATTAATTCGAGCCATCGAAAGGAATGAGTCGGGGTGGCTGGAATATCTCGCCAGGTGGCCTGTTGGCGTAGGTCGTCCTTTCCGTGGGCGGGCGAATCATGGGCGCGGGGAGCCGGATGCGGTGACCAGTGACAATAGAAGGACGCGCGCGTAGCGCGATCGCGCCAGGGGGGCAAGGGTGAAGTGGAGTGGCGTTCGTCATGTTGGACTTACCGCATTCTCTGTGCGAGCTTGGAAGAGATCTCATCGAGATCACACAGGTCCGCACTCGGTCGAGTTGAGAGAATGTATGTGCCTGAGGAAATTATTCGGTGCACGGCGTGACGAACCGACTTTGAACTATTCCGCTTCGGCAGATATTGATGGATGGCTTGACCCTGAGTCATTTGCCTTCCCGCTCTTAATGGAACGCCCGTTCGGCAGGTGCGACGGTTCCCTTCCGGAGCCAGGAGTGGGGGACCGGTCGCTCGCCGTCCGGCTCTCGGGCGGACAGGGGGCGCGCCCCCTCGGATCCGGACGGAACGTCGGCGACATCCGCACCGTCGTCGACGGTGCAGGACTGCCGGGTACCGGGCTGCCGGCGCAGGGCGAGGCAAGCAGGCAGGTCACCGGCGGTGGGTACACGCGTACCGCGCCGGAAGGCTGCATGGCGGGAGGTCTCTGATGGGCGGCCGGGTCAGCGCGCTGGTCGCGGGGATCGATGACTGGTACGACGACAGCACCCCGCTCATCGAGTTCGGTGAACACACCGTTTCCCGGGGGGAGTTCAGCGCACTCACCTGCCGCATTGCCGGGCAGCTCTCGGACTCCGGTCTGCGGCAGGGGGATGTCGTCGCGGTGCGTGACTGCGAGGGCTGGCAATGGATTGCCGTCATGCTCGGCATCTGGCGCTCGGGCGGAATCTTCCTGCCACAGACCGCTTCCGAATCGGCACAGCACGCCCCCCGACCATGCCTGACGGTGCATTGCTCAGCGCCCGGAGGCCCGGCCGTGGTGGGCCGCGCGGAAGCCGGCGCGACCCGGCTCACGGACGGGACCGCCTACCTGCTGCCCACCTCCGGCAGCACCGGCCGTTCCAAGTGGATCCAGGGCACCCTGCACGGGCTGGACCACTTTGTCGCCTGGGAGATCCAGGAACTGCAGGCGGGCCAGGGCGACATCTGCGCACAGCTGACCGCACCGACGTTCGACCCCGTCCTGCGTGAGGTGCTGGTGCCACTTGTCGCGGGCGCCCGCCTCGCGGTGCCCCCGGACCGGAGCGGACTCGTACGCTCATCAGCCGCGGTGGACTGGCTGGCCCGTACCGGGGTGACCCTGGTGCACGCCGTTCCCACGCTCGCCCGGCTATGGTGCTCCGGGAACTCGCGCACCGAACTGCCCTCGCTGCGCGCCCTCCTCCTGGCGGGTGAGCCTCTGTACGAAGGCGACCTGCATGCTTGGGCAGACCGCTTCGGGACCGGCGCCACCCTCTACAACCTCTACGGCCCCTCCGAGACGACGCTCGCCAAGTGCGCCCAGCGCATTGATCTGACCCTCATCAAAGAGGTCGTTTCCGAAGGCAAGGTAGCTGTGGGACCGCCCCTCCCGGAGTGCGAGGTCCTGGTGGCCGACGGCGACCGCAGGTGTGACCCGTACGAGGTGGGGGAGGTGTTGATCCGTACTCCGCACGCCTCCAACGGCTACTGGAACATGCCGGACCTGAACGGGGAGCGGTTCGTCCGGAACCCCTTCGCGGAGGAGGATCCGCTGCGCATCTTCCGGACCCGTGACCTCGGTTACCAACTGCCCGACGGCAGGCTGGTCGTCGAGGGCAGGATCGACGGCGAGTACAAGTTCCGCGGCATCCGCGTCGACCTCGGCCTCATCGAGGATGCGATCCGGCGGGTACCGGGCGTGCGGGACGCCGGGGTCAAGGTGGCGACTCCTCCGGCCGGTCCAGCCGTCCTCGCCGCGTATGTGGTGACGGACCGACCGGTGCAGGACATCGCCCACGAGCTGCCCACAGATCTGGAAGGCCCTCGGCCCGGCGCCTGGAAAGCCGTGGCGGAGCTACCCAGGACCCACTCCGGAAAGCTGCAACGGAACGCCCTGCCCGCCCTGGTCGTCGGCGAAGGAACTACTGACGACACGGCGGATCAGGACCCGTCGGTGCGCACCCTCCTGGGCATCTGGCGCGAGGTCATGCCACTCGCGCCGGGCCTCGGCGCACACTCCTCCTTCACCGACGCGGGCGGCCAGTCCATCGAAGCCGTCCAGGCGCTGACCAGAATCGAGGACGAGTTCGGTACCACCCTGGAACTCCGTGACATCTTGGACCTCCAGACGCCGTACCGGATCGCCGCGCGCATTGGCGGCCAGGGGGTTCCGCACCGGTCCAGGACCCGGCTCGGCTCCGTGCCGGCTGTCGGCCCCCAGTTGCTCACCGGCGCACAGGAGCGGTTCTGGGAGTGGATCGGATGCGACAGCGAACCCGTGCGGTTCCAGTTCCTGTGGGCGGCGCGACTCACCGGGCAGGTGGACACCGCACGTCTGGCAGAGGCCGCCGACACCGTACTGCGCAGCGCCGACGGCCAGTGGCTGGCCTTCTCCGGCTCCGGCTCCCAGGTACGCCAGTCCTCGGTCACGCCGCACCCGGCAGTCGAGGTGGTACGTCCCCCGAAGGACGCCGATCCGCGCATCTGGTGCCGGACCGACGCCGAACGGCTCGCCGTACAGCCCTTTGCCTTCGGCACCGAACCCCTCATGCGCGTACGCATCTACCCTCTCGGGCCCGACGAGACAGCACTGGTGCTCGTCAACCACGTCCTGGCCTCCGACGGTTGGACGAAGGAGCAGTATCTGCGGCAGATCTCCGCGGCCTACGCGGGCGAAGAGCCGGGCGAGACACTGCAGTTCTCGGCCTACGCAGCCTGGGAGGCAGAGCAGCGATCCCAGTGGCCGGACCGATCCGGTTACTGGCACGACCGCCTGCAGCAGCTGACCGCGATGCGGCTCCCCTGGCGGTCCGGAGCCGGGAACAACCAGCTGAACCACGCCCTGCGCACCGTCTCGTGGAGCCTGGACCGCGAGGAGTCCCAGGCACTGCGGGCGGCATGCGCCGCTGCCGGAACCACGCTGCCTTCCGCCATTGCTGCCGCTCTGATCCGGGCGCTCCAGGAATGGACGGGCCAGCAGGAGGGGCAGTTGCTGCTGTCGAACGCCAAGCGACCCGACCCGTGCCTGAACAGCACCCTGGGATGTTTCACCGACTCGACCGTGCTGCCCTACGGAGCACTGCCCGAAGCGCCGGCGGCGGCGGCCCGTGCCGTCGGTGACGAGATCGGCACGGCGCTCCAGCAGTCCCAGCCGTCCTTTCTCTGGCTGCTGCGCCGCTACCGCCCGGACCTCGACCCGCATCATCCCCGAACGTTCCCCGTCATCTTCGCGCCGCAGTCGGACTACTCAACTGCGGTGAACCTGCCAGGTGTACGCGCGAATGCGCTGGACTGGGGCGAACGACTGTGGATGTGGCCGCTGGAGGTCTATCCGGTCGTCACCGGTCCGGAGATCCACTTCCATCTCCATCACGCCACCGAGTACTTCGACCACGACCGAGTCCGGGAGCTGGCCGCCGCACTGCGCGCGGAGCTCACCAGACTGGCGGCCGACCCGGCCCCGGAGCACCCCACAGCCCACTGACCGGCCGGGAACTGACGCCCACGCGGACAACGTCACCGGCCTGCCCGCTCGGCGGGGCCTCCGTCCCTCCCGCTGAGATCATCTCGCCCCTTCCGGAGGTGAAGCCCGTCACCTGAGCTCTCGAACCGATCGTCCCCGTCCGAGCCGCACGTCAGAACAGAAAGGCATCCGCCATGACCATCGCCGATTGGCTCCAGGAGAACGTCACCGAGGACAAACGAGCTCTCGACTGGTTCCGCGCTCCCGAGTGCGAGGACCGCATCATTCGTGGCTACAAGGAATTACTGAGTGGATACGAGACCGACCCGTCCACCATCCTCAAGACGACCTGCCTCGTGGACGACGAGCACCAGGGCGTCGTCCGCGTCCACGACATCAACTACTTCTCCATCTGCGCCCACCACTTCCTGCCGTTCTACGGGAAGATCGACATCGCGTACGTGCCCGGCAGCCGCATCCTGGGGCTGGGCAAGTTTCCTCGGCTGGTGACGGCGTACGCGCGCCGTTTCCAGATCCAGGAGCATCTGGTACGGGACATCGCGCAGGAGATAATGGGGTCCGGTGACGCCCGTGCCGTGCTGGTGAAGTCGACGGGCCGGCACATGTGCATGTGCAGCCGGGGCCCCTCCGACCACACCGTGGTGACCGACACGAGCTGGGCCGCGGGCGACCCCGAGGTCCTGGCCCGGTACGGCGTTTCCTGAACCAGGTGAGCGTAGGCGCCCGTTGGTGCTCAGCGCCGACAGGTTCGTCCTTCGCTCGGGCGGCCGGTCTGCCGCCCGGCCGGTCCTGGGGACCGAGTCGGCGGTTGACCGGCCAACAGGCAGGCGTCGTGTGACGTAGCCCGCTGGGAAGACCTGGACGATCAGCTGACGGCCGGTGCCAGGTGCCGGCCGTCATACGGAAGCGCCCGGCGCGGCCGGGCGCTGGTCGGCCAGGTCTTCCCCGCGCCGCTTCCGGAACCTGAACGGGCTGTCGCGGGTCCGTATCGCAGCTCTCCTGAACCTGGGGGTATACAGGGCCGCACACTCCGTGCCGGTGTGTGCCTCCGGTGGTCCACGCACACATCCGCAGACCATGACCGACCCGCAGGCGGCCGGGTCTCGCCTCTGCCACACCCCGCGGTGTGGCAGAGGCGAGACCCGGCCAAGCAGTGCGGGGGCCTTCTCCCCGGGGTGCCGGGCCCCTGGGGCGACCGCGCAGGAGTGGTGAGGGCGGTGCCGGTCAGGCAGTGAACAACGCAGCCGGGCTTGCAGCGGCCGGACCGAGAGTCGAGACCGAAGAGAAAGGCCATTCATGAGCACGCTGGTTTTCGTCGAATCCTCCTATACAGGGGCGGGCGCCGACTGTGCCCGGATCGCCCTGGAGTCGGGCCACGAGGTTGTCCTGGTGTGCCGCGACGCGATCCCGTACGCGTTCGCACGGGAGTTGGGCCTGCGCATCGTCACGTGCGACACGACGGATCCCAGCGCCGTCACCGCCGTCCTCGCGGACCTCCCCGATGTGCGGGCGGTCGGCACCACCGACGATTACTCGGGCGCCGTCGTCGCAGCCGTGGCCGAGCGGCTGGGCCTGCCGGGGCCGTCCCCGTCGGTGGCCCGGGCCTGCCGGGACAAGCACGCGCTACGGTGTGCCCTGCCTGCGGACCTGAGCCCCGATTGGCGGTACGCCACCAACCCGGAAGAGGCCGTGGCCGCCGCGCGGGAGGTGGGCTATCCGGTGGTGGCGAAGCCCACCAACCTCACCGGCAGCGCCCTCGTGGCGGTCCGCCGCAGTGACGACGAGGTCCGGGCCCACGCGAAGGCGGCCTTTGCAGAGGAGGCCACCCGGGACACTCCCCGGGTGGCGGGGCTCCTCATCGAGGACTTCGTGGACGGGCCGGAGTTCAGCGTCGAGTTCATGGACGGCGCCGTCATCGGTCTCACCGGGAAACACCTGGTGCCGGGCCCCGGCTTCATCGAGCTGGGCCATGACTTCCCGGCGAGGGCGAAGGACGATCTCGCGGCTGTGGTACTGGACGCTGCCGGACGGGCTGCCGCAGAGCTCGGTCTGAACTGGGGCCCGGCCCACATGGAGATGCGGTACGGCCCCAACGGCCCGGTGGTCATCGAAGTCAATGCGCGTATCCCCGGCGACCGCATTCCCCGCCTCATCGAGCTGACCACCGGCTTCTCCTTCGCCGAGTCATACGTGCGGCGACTGCTCGGTGAGCCTCTCCCCGCACCCCGCACCCCGATCGGCCGCGCTGCGTCAATTCGCATGTGGTGTCTGCCGGGGGAGGGCGTTCTCCAGGAGATCAGCGGGGTCGACGAGGCGACGAAGGTCCCCGGTGTCCAGGATCTGGAGTTCCGCGGGGTCGTCGGACGCCGCTACACGCCCAAGACTTCCAATCTGGACCGGATCGGCCATGTCATCACCTGCGCGGACACGGCGGAGGAGGCGGTGGCGGCGGCAGAGACGGCGCTCGCCGAGGTGCGGACCACCTGGGGCGCGTAAGCCATGCGAGGTCCAGTACGCAGGCATTGACGTTGCCGTGCTGGTGGGTTCCCTTTTGTCGTGGATTCGTAACGGAGCGAGCGGGGTGCAACGGGCGGGGTGGCCAGCTCATCTGGGTAGTCAGCAAGGCGCACCGGGTGCCTTCGCGAAGGGGTTGGGTCTCACCATGTGGGAGAGATCCATGGAAGGGAAGTCCATGACCAGGACGAAGAAGACCGGGTTGAAGGCGCGGGGCGGCCGGGTGGCTGTGATCGGTGCGCTGGGTCTGGCCTCAGTGACTCTGGCCGCGGCGCCGGCGTTCGCCAAGGGCACTGTGGAGATCACGGCGCCGCACACTGCCCAGGTCGGCAAGACCATCACGGTCAAGGCGCACGGCGGTGACGACAGCGCCGGCTACTTGCATCAGCTGTGCCTGGAGGAGAACGGCTTCGGCGAGGGGTGGCACCAGGAGACCTGCAGCGCCGCGGTCGAGGGCGATGCGCGGGTCACTGCACATGGCACCTCCGCGCGCCGCGGCAACCTGCGATTCCGTGCGGTGCTGTACGGCTTGACCAGCACGCACGACAAGAATCCCGTGCGCTTGCACGCCTCTGACGTGGTGACGGTGCACGTCCGCTGAGCAGCAGGGCGGCCGTGGACAGCCGGCACGCCCACTGCCCACGGCCGCGCGGTGCAGCACCTGTTTTGCGATGTCGTCCTTCGGAGTCCGATCGTTCCTCTTTGCGGGAAGTTGCGGGAAGTTGCGGGCAGTTGTTCTGCATGGTGGCACCGCTGCCACGAACGCTTGACCGGCAGCGATGCCGCAACAACACCCCATCGAGCGACGGCAATCCGGGCATAGAGTCGCGTACATCAGGTGTTCACCGGGGTCTCCCGGAGGCATCTCGCCTCTCTGGTTGAGGAGTTGGCAGGAGAGTGGCAGGCCGTGGTCGAGGGGCGTCGTCACGAAGCTCGCGGCGGGGCCAGGAAGCGTTTCGCGTACGCCCAGGCCGAGGGCATCGAGCTGCGGTTGGACGCCACCGAGGTCCAGGTGCGTCGGCGCCCCGGCTGCCGCGGCGAGCGCCGTGAGTTCGTCTCTGGCAAGAAGAAACAGAACACGTTGAAGGCCAACGAAGGTATCGGCACCTGTTTCCGGCACTTCCGCGACGCGGAGGTCCTCCTGGACGACGGCTACCTCGGGCTCCGCCGCGATCATCCCGCCCAGGCGGCGACCCCGCCCAGGCGGCGACCCCGCCCAGGCGGCGACCCCGCCCAGGCGGCGACCCCGGCCAGGCGGTGACCCCGCCCAGGGAAGGGAAACAAGATCAGCCCGCCCGAGGTCCCCGAAGCCGGCCTACGAGCCCGGCACATGGAACGCGCGTAGAGAGCGCACAACACTCATTGCCGCCCCACCTGCTGCCGGCGTGCTGCCTCACAACCAGCCGCGGCGGGCCGCGATCACTCCGGCCTGGAAGCGGTTGGCGGCGCCGAGGAGGTCGTGCAGGCGGCTGATGCGGCGGCGCATGGTGCGGACGGACCAGCCGAGCTGGCGGGCTATCGCCTCGTCCTTGAGGCCGCTGACCAGGAGGGTGAGGACGAGTCGGTCCTCCTCGCCGAGGGGATCCTCGGCGGGGGCGTTGAGCGGCAGGGCCTGCTTCCAGCACATTTCCCAGTAGCTGGTGAGGGCATCGAGCAGCGTGGACGGGCGGATCACCGCAGCACGGACGCCGTTGAGGTCGAGGGAGAGCGGCATCAGGGCGAGCTTGCGGTCGGCGATGGCGAGTTTGATGCCCAGGCCGGGCATGACGCGGGCCTGTTCGCCGTGCCGGACCAGCTCGCGGATGTCGTCGAGGACGCCCGGCCATTCCAAGGCCTCGGGAGCGTAGACCGCGCGGTACCGTACGCCGCGGCCGAGCGCCGACGCCTCCACCGGGTTGGAGGTGGTCAGGGCGTACGGCGGCCGGTCCAACGTCATCACGTCCTCGTGGGCCTCCTGTTGAAGGCGGACGAACCAGCGGCCGAGCGCCTCACTGCCGGTGGTGATCTCCACCTCGTCCTCATACGTCGCGCCGGTGCGCGCGGCGGCGAAGAGCCGGGACAGTTCGTCGGCCGCCGAACGGACCCGCTCCAGCTCATTGCTTCTGGCCCGCACCAGCGCCTCGACAGCGGCGCCCGGCTCGATCGCGGCGTACCGGCGGCGGGAACCGGCGAGACGGCCGACCAGCCCGTGGTCGCGGAGCCGGTCCAGCGCCCTGACGACGCGCTCGGCCGAACAGCCGAGATCCGCGGTGAGTTCGGCGGGCGCCGCCGTCCGCCGGGTCAGGACGGCGCGGTAGACGCTCTCGTCGAACGGATCGATGCCTGCCGCCGTGAGTTGCGGTGTCTCGGGAGTCATGGACGGATGGTGGCCCAGTTGTGCCAGCGACAGCAATGGGCCACGAAGATCAGTTGTGCGACAAGTGCCCTCACCGCTAAGACCTTTACGCATGGCAATGAAGTCACGAAGATCGCGTCATGCCGCCCTCGCCGCCGTGGTTCTCGCCAGTACGCTGGCGGCGATACCGGCTGCCGCCGACGCGTCCACGCCCGACCCGTCGCAACGAGTGCTCGTCGAACTCTCCGGGAAACCCGCGGTCACCGCCGCACCTGGTGGATCGCTGCTCTCCGCCGAGGCCGCCCGTGGCGTCGGTCCAGCCCGCCGCGCACTCGACGCGCGGCAAGAGACGTTCCTCGGCTCGGCGAAGAGCGCCGGGCTGCACCCTTCGGCCACCCGCAAACTGGGTCTGCTCGTCGACGCCGTGGCAATGACGGTGCCCGCGTCCGAGGTGGGGCGGCTGTCGTCGCTGCCGGGCGTCACCGCCGTCCGCCCCGACACCCGGGTACTGACGAAGACGGACGTGAGCGTGCCGCTGATCGGAGCCCCCGGCGTCTGGCAGCGCAAGGACCCGGCCGGAATCCGCGTCACCGGCAAGGGGATCACCGTCGCGGTCCTGGACAGCGGCGTGGACTACAGCCACCCCGACCTGGGCGGCGGACTCGGCAAGGGGCACAAGGTCGTTGGCGGGCACGACTTCGTCAACAACGACGAGGATCCGATGGACGACAACGGCCACGGTACCCATGTCGCCGGCATCATCGCCGGCAAGGCAGCCGAGAAGGGCGGCGTCACCGGCGTGGCGCCCGACGCGAATCTGCTGGCCTACAAGGTGATGGATGCCGACGGCTCCGGCTACACCTCGGACATCATCGCGGGAATCGAGGCGGCCTCCGATCCGGCCAACCCGCACCGCGCCGATGTCATCAACATGAGCCTCGGCGGTCCCGGCGACGGAACCGACCCGCTGGGCCGTGCCGCGACCGCGGCCGTACGAGCCGGTGTGGTCGTGGTGGCCGCGGCCGGCAACGACGGACCGGGCGCGGGTACGGTCAGCAGCCCCGGCACGGCCGACGGTGTGGTCTCGGTCGGCGCGTCGACAAGCAATGTCCGGCTGCCCAGCGCCTATCTGGCGGGCAGGAAACCCGAGCTGATCCAGAGCTACCGCGGGATCCTGTCGGCGAACCCGCCGGAGCAGCCCGTCACGGCGCCGCTCGTCGATGTCGGCGAGGGCACCGCCGAGGACTGGAAGCGGGTCGGCGACGTACGCGGAAAGATCGTACGGGCGCAGATGCTCGTCGCGGCCGATGCCCAGTACCTGACGGCGAGCGCCGTGGAGTGGGCGCAGGAGGCGGAGAAGCGCGGTGCGATCGCCGTGCTGGCCGGGCTGCCCTCCAGCGACGGCCCGGTGTTCGCCGCCGGAGCGCCGGGCGAGGTCCGGCCGCCGGAGGTGAACCCCGAGCGGGGAGTGGCCCAGGCTCCGGCATCGCCCGCGCGGATCGACGCCTCCGGCGACTCGCTGCGGATGGACCACCTGGTGGTCATGGGCATCGACCCGACCCAGTACACGGAGCTGAGCACCCGGCTCGCTGCCGGGAAGGTGTCGGTGACGCTACGGGGCACCGACACCACCGACCAGATCGCCTCGTTCTCCTCACGCGGCCCCGCACCGGACTTCGGCCTGAAGCCCGACCTGGTCGCGCCGGGCGTGGAGATCCGCTCCACCATTCCCAAGTCGCTGTACGGGCCCGGCCAGTACCGCATGTCGGGCACGTCGATGGCGGCCCCGCACGTCGCCGGCGCCGCGGCCCTGCTGCGCCAGCTGCACCCCGACCAGGCGCCCGCCGAGATCAGGTCCGAGCTGATCGGCACCGCGAAGCCGCTGAGCGGCACCGGGCCCACGACACAGGGCTCGGGCCGGCTCGATGTGGCCTCGGCCGCCTCGGCCACGGTCAGCGCCTCACCGGCGTCGGTGTCGTTCGGGCTCGCCGATCTGTCCCGGCGTCATGTCGGCGGCATCGCTGAGGTGACGCTGCGGAACTCCGGCAAGCGCCCGGTCACCACCTCGCTGCGGACCGACGGACCGGCCACGGTCTCGCCGAAGCGGGTCACCGTACCGCCCGGGAGGACCGCGACCGTCACGGTCTCGCTGCGCGTCGCCCGGCCGGCCGCCGACACCGGGATCAGCGGCCGTCTCACGGCGACTCCTGACCAGGGACCGGTGATCGGGGTGCCCTATCTGCTCGTCGTCCGGCATCTGGCCGTCCAGGCCGCGCCCGACCCGAGCGACGGTCACTCGACCGTACACATCGCCCCGCCGACCGACCTGGCCGCACCGCCGGTCGTCACCGTCACCCCGCCGCGCGGCAAGGCCGTCGAGTACGCTTCCACCCTCGATCCCGCCAACGGCTACTACCGGGCCGAGGTGACCGGCAGCGTGACCGGCGCCTACCGGGTCTCGGTACGTGGCACCGCCGGCACCGGACAGCGGCTCACCGGCGCCGGCGCCTTCGAGGTCACCCCGGTCGACAGTCGCAGGGATCGCTGGCAACCGGTCGGCCCCAACAGTGAGGCCGGTTCCGTCGCCCTCTCGCCGAGCCGGCCGAAGCAGGCCGTCCTCACCCAGTACCAGAAGGCGGCTCCCTGGCTGACCACCGACAACGGCGTCTCCTGGCGCCAGTTGGGACGGCTGCCGGTCGCGGACGGCACGGGGCCGCTCGTGGTGGACGCGGGAAATCCCGACCGCTGGTGGTACGCCGTGAACAGCGTCCACGACGGCAGCCGCCGGGGCACTCTCCTGCGTACCGATGACAACGGCCGCACCTGGCGCACACTCGACGTCCCGGACACCCGCGTCGCGGCGCTCGCCGCCGATGAACGGACCCGCACCCTGGTCGCGGTCACCTCGGACGCACTGCTGGTCAGCACGGACGCGGGCGACCACTGGACGACGTATCCGACCGGTGTCACCGGCACCGTTACCGCCGCCGCCGTCACTGGTGACACCCTCTACCTGACGACCAGTCACGGCGTCTGGGCACGCTCCGGCATCGGCTCGGGCACCCCCGGCGACGCACGCCTGCTCCTCGACGAGTCCGGCGGAACCGTCGGCGGGATGGCCGCCGACGCCTCGGTCGTGGCGGTGTACGTCCCGGGCAGGGGAGTTGTCGGCTCCCGTGACAGCGGGAAGACCTGGACCACCTTGCTGTCCATGGCTGAAGGCGGCCTCGACCTGACCGCCTCGGGTGGCGACCTGTACCTGAGCACGGTGTCCGGCAAGGGCCGTCTCAGCCGCGACCACGGGCAGACGTGGACCGAGGTCGCCGTGCCGTCGCGCGCGGCGCTGCCGATGGACTACGACCGCTGGGCCGACGGCTCCGTCACCGTCTCCAGCGAGCAGGACGGTCTCTACCGGGGTGCCGCGGACGGCACCGGATACCGACGGATCGGCGTCCAGGGACTGACCGTCAACGATCTCGCGGTCAGTGACGGCCAGCTGCTCGCGGCGACCGAGAGCGCGGTCTACCGCACCGCCCTTCCCGTCGCGAGCCCGGAATGGGGCCGGTCGGGCGGCGAGGGCAAGAGGGGCGTCGGCGTCCCGCAGCTCTCCGTGTCGGCCAAGGACCCGAAGGTGGTCTGGAAGGTACGGCGCACCGGGTACGGCGCGTTCACCGTCGAGCGCAGCGGCGATGGCGGTGCCACCTGGGAGAAGAGGGGAAGTTCGGCGGAGGTGCCGACGGCGCTCCTGGTTCACCCCGCCGATCCGGACCGGGTCGTGGTCAGCTTCCAAAGCCTCCAGGGACCTGGGCTGTTCGCCACCAGCGACGGTGGCGCGACGTGGAAGAACCTCTACCACGAGCGTTCCTTCGACACCATCGTGGGCGACCCCGCGAACCCGCTGCGCCTGTGGCTCGGGAACACCGCCGGTCTCTACCGGTCCGACGACGGCGGGGTAACGGTCACCAAGGTCGCCGAAGGCCCGGTGACCGCGATCGAACTCGACGGACGGCGTCTCGTCATCGGTGGCGAGAACGTCCGCGTCAGCACCGACGGCGGCCGGACCTTCCGCACCGCGGACACCGGCGCTCTCGCGATCCATGTCTCCGATCTGCTGCGGGTCAAGGACACGCTCTACGCGGCCACCACCAGTTCCGGGGCCAGCGGCCTCCTGCAAGGCGGCCGTGGCGTACTGCGCAGCACCGACCACGGTCTGAGCTGGCACAACATCTCCACCGGCCTGCAGAACACCGACACCACCAAACTGGCCGCAGGCCCCGAAGGCCGCACACTCTACGTCGGCACCGTCGACGGCGGCGTGCACCGTCTCAACCTGCGCCACTGATCGCTACGGACAGGGCGCCCGGACGGTTCCTCTGTCGGGGCGCCCTGTCCATGCGTTGACACGACCAGCAGATCAGCGATCCTTTCGCTCAGCCGCTCCGGGCCTCACCCGCACTTCCCAGCTCCATCGTGGGGAGTGGTCACAGCGGGCGATGCCGCGGTCCGAATCGGGGTAGGGCACGGGCGTTGGCGGTTCGCCGCCGTGCCCTACGCCCCGGACCACCTCGGCTCAGCCGAGCGCGTCCATCAGGGCGGTGACGTAGGCGTCCAGCCGCTCTTCCACGACGCGCGTCGTCAGCTCTTTCCTCCCGGCTTCCCGCCATGGCCGCCCCACCGACTGCACTTCTTCCGAGAACGCCAACGCGTCCCGCACCCACCAGTACAGCCGCTCGCTCGCGGCTGCGGCCAGCACCCCGCCGGCCTCCTCGTACGCCTCAGCGAACCGCAGACCCCACGCCGGGCCGTGCAGCAGCGCGAGGTTGGTGGAGCAGTGCGCCACATCGAGATCCGCCGGGCCCCAGGAGGTCTGTACCCAGTCGACGACCCCGGTGATCCGGGGAACTGCCGGGCCGGGGAGCGGCACGTCGAACAGCACGTTGCCGGGTTGGAAGTCCCGGTGCAGGAATCGCCCCTCGTACGGCGGCGCGGGCTCGCGGATCACGTCGATCGCCGCAGCCCATGCCGCCGCGTCGGCGTCCTTCGGCGTCACGACGGTGTCGGCAGTCGTCAACGCCACGTACTCGCGGGGCCGCTCGGCGGGTCGCAACGCGTGGATCGCCACCAGTTGACGGGCCAGCAGAGGGACTCGCGCCTCCACTCCCTCGTCATCGAGGACCGTCCGGCCCGTCAGATGTGTCATCAGGAGCGACGGATACTCGCAATGCGCGGCGGTCGGATCAGCCGCGACCAGTCCAGGAGCCGACACGCCTGCCCCCGCGAGCAGGGGCAGGACACCGGCCTCCGTTTTCAGCAGGTCCTCGGCGTGCTCCACGAAGAACGGGTCGACGAAGGTCCGCAGCACCAGGTCACGGGTGTCTCCTTCCCCCGTGCCGATGGTCAGCCGCCGCATTTCGGCGGTGATACCGCCGTGCAGCGCTTCGGTTCCGACGATCCGTTCGCCGGCCTTCAGGTGCCGGCTCACCCAGGCCAGGGTCAACGGTCGGACAGCCGCAGCCTCATCGTGGTTGGTCACCGTGCCACCCCATCATCCGGACGACGGCGCGCGCAAAAGCTTTTCACCGGAGGCGATGCCAACGCTGCTCTCTTCCTCGCCCATGCCCAGATGGCTCGCCGGGCGGGCGCCGGTCCGTCCGGCTCGCTACCCGTTGGCCGGGGGGCCAGGCGCCCCCGCCCGCAGTCCGTCCATGACCAGATCCAGCAGCCGTCCCGCTCGGGCCTGCCAGTCGGTGTGCGGGTCGACCAGCCACAGGCCCGCGATCGCCAGCATGAAGTCGTCGGGCGTGAGGCCGGGGCGGACGGTGCCCGCCTGCTCGTTCGCGTCGAGCAGCAGCGTGACCGCCTCCGTCAGTGGGCCGTGCGCCAGGTTTTTCAGGGTGCCGCGCGCGGTGGTCGCCTCACGCAGCGCGTCCGCCAGGCCTGCTTTGGCCATCGCGTACTGCGCGAGCCGGTCCATCCACTCGCGCAGCGCTTCCTCCGGCGGCCGCGTGCAGAGCAACTGGGCTGCCGTCTCGGCGACCTGCTGCACCTCGTACCGGTACACCTCCAGGACGAGCGCCTCCCTGCTGGGGAAGTTGCGGTAGAACGTGCCCTGTCCGACGCCCGCTTTCCGCGCGATCGAGCTCAGGGGCGCGTCCGCCGAGTGCGTCAGCTCGGCCAGGGCCACCTCGAGGATGCGCTCGCGATTGCGCTGCGCGTCCGAGCGGAGCGTGGCCTGCTTCTTCGGCTGCCGCACGCGTCCTCCTTCGGCCGTGGTGAAAAACGTCCTTGCTGAGCGGACAGTTGTCCACTACGTTCGTAGACCGCAGCGGACAGATGTCCGCTTCGGCTCGGTCCACCATAGCGGCGTCAGCGGCCGGCCCGACGCCGTTCCCCCCCCCGCCGCCGTACGTACTCGCGCTGATTCGCCTCGCACCGGATATGCGAAAGAAGGCTGTTCATGGCCCCAGCGGGCATCTCCACGTCCAGCTCGATCACCTTGCACGTCAACGGAGAGAAGTACACGCTGCCCGTCGATCACCGCACCACCCTGCTCGACGCCCTGCGCGAGCGGCTCGATCTGACCGGCACGAAGAAGGGATGCGACCAGGGGCAGTGCGGTGCCTGCACCGTTCTCGTCGACGGGCGCCGGGCCGTGTCCTGTCTGCAGCTCGCGGTCGCCGCAGAGGGGCGCGAGATCACCACCATCGAGGGCGTCGCGGACGGCGACGAACTGCACCCCGTACAGCAGGCGTTCGTCGAACTCGACGGGTTCCAGTGCGGCTACTGCACCCCCGGCCAGATCTGTTCGGCCCTCGGTGTGCTGCGGGAGCACGCTGCCGGCTGGCCGAGTGCCGCGACCGAGGACGTCCGGCCCGAGGCCGGACCGCCGGCTCTTACGCCTGAGGAGATCCGCGAACGGATGAGCGGCAACCTGTGCCGCTGCGGTGCGTACGTGTCGATCGTGCGGGCCGTCACGCAGGCCGCCGAACGCGCGAAGGAGCAAGTGGCGTGAAGGAGTTCGGATACGAGAGGGCGATCGACGTGCCGGGTGCCGTGGCGCTACTCGGCGCGGACCCCGAGGCACGCTTCCTCGGCGGCGGCACCAATCTCGTCGACCTGATGAGGGCGGGGGTGGAACGCCCCGGACGCCTGGTCGACGTACGCGAACTGCCCCTGGACCGCGTAGAGCCGACGAAGGACGGCGGGCTGCGGATCGGGGCCACCGTCACCAACAGCGACCTCGCCGCGCACCCCGAAGTGCGCCGTCGCTACCCGGCGTTGGCGCAGGCCGTGCTCGCCGGGGCGTCCGGGCAGCTGCGCAATATGGCGACCGTCGGCGGGAATCTGCTGCAGCGCACCCGCTGCGGCTACTTCACCGACGTCAGCAAACCGTGCAACAAACGGGACCCCGGCAGTGGCTGCCCCGCCGTCGCGGGCGAGCACCACAACCACGCGATCCTCGGCGCGAGCGAGGCATGCGTGGCCGTGCACCCGTCCGACATGGGCGTCGCGCTCACAGCGTTCGACGCCGTCGTGCACTTCCGAACCGCCGACGGGGAAGGCGAGGTGGCGCTCGACGACCTCTACCGGCCCGTGGGCGACACCCCGCACCTGGAGACCACGCTGCCGGCCGGCGCACTCATCACCGGGGTTGCTCTGCCGTCCGCACCCCTTGCCGCCCGCTCCCGCTACCGCAAGGTCCGCGAGCGCGCCTCGTACGCCTTCGCCATCGGGTCCGTCGCCGCTGCCCTCGACGTCCGTGACGGCGTCGTACGGGACGTGCGGCTGGCCTTCGGCGCGGTCGCGTCCCGGCCGTGGCGGGCCCGCACCGCGGAGCGCGCGCTGATCGGCTCGCCCGCGGACGGGGCGGCGTTCACGGCCGCGGCCGACGCCGAGCTCGCGGCGGCCAGGCCGCTGCCGCACAACGCGTACAAGGTGCCACTGATGCGCAACCTCGTCGTGGCACTGCTCACCGAACTGAACGAGGAGGCGCCCCGGTGACCACAGCGACAACGGCGACGACGGCGACGACGGCGTCCACCGCGGCGCAGCCGCACGCGGTGGGTGTCGCGCACACCCGCATCGAAGCACGCGACAAGGTCACCGGCGCCGCCCGCTACGCGGGCGAGATCCCCTTCACCGAACTCGCGCACGGCTGGCTGGTGCTGTCGACCGTGGCGCGCGGCAGCGTCCGCTCGATCGGCGAGGACGCGGTCCGCGCCCTGCCCGGGGTGCTCAGCGTCCTGCACCACGGGAACGCGCCGCGCGTCAAGGACGACGTCATCGGCGCGCTCGGCCGGCCCGACCCGATCGTCGAGGTCTTCCAGCACGACCGGGTGCCGCACGCGGGCTGGCCCGTCGCGCTGGTCGTCGCCGAAACGTCCGAACAGGCCAGGGAGGCCGCCGAGGCGCTCGTCGTCGAGTACGACGAGGAGCCGCACGACATCGCCTTCCACGCCGACAGGCCAGGTATCTACACCCCGCAGGACATGGAGGCCACCAAGGGCGACCTGGACACCCAACTCGCCGCCTCCGACGTGGTGGTGGACGCCGCGTACACCACGCCCGAGCAGCACCACACGGCCATGGAACCGCACGCGGTGACGGCGCGCTGGCACGACGGGCGCCTGCAGGTCTTCGACTCCAACCAGGGCAGCAAGTGGATCGCCGACGACCTCGCCGGCCTGTTCTCCCTCGACCCCGCTGCCGTCCACGTACGCTCCGAACACGTCGGCGGCGCCTTCGGCTCCAAAGGGCTGCGTGCGCACCACGTGGCCGCGGTGATGGCCGCGACCGAACTGCACCGGCCGGTGCGTGTGGTGTTGACCCGGCGTCAGGTGTTCGCCACCACCGGGTACCGCAGCCCCACCGTGCAGCGCGTGCGGCTCGGCGCCGACCCGGACGGGCGGCTGCGTGCCTTCGGGCACGAGAACCTGAACCTCACCTCGAACCTGCGCGAGTTCGTCGAGGGGAGTGCCGCGTTCGGGCGCACCATGTACGACGCCGACGCCCACCACACCGTCAACCGGGTCGTGCCCGTGGACGTCGCGACGCCCACGTGGATGCGGGCGCCCGGCGAGGCGCCGGGCTCGTTCGCCGTGGAGTCGGCGCTCGACGAACTCGCCGAACGGCTCGGCATGGACCCGATCGCCCTGCGCGCCCGCAACGAACCGGCGGTAGGGCCCATGTCGGGCCTGCCGTTCAGCAGCCGCCGTCTCATCGGCTGCTTCGAGGACGGCGCGAGCCGCTTCGGCTGGGCGGACCGCGACCCGCGCCCGCGGATGCGCCGCGACGGCCGCTGGCTCCTGGGCACCGGTACGGCCGCCTCCACGTTCCCCGCCGGTGCGGTCCCTTCCACGGCGTCCGTGACCGCCGAACCGGACGGCACCTTCACCGTCAGGATCACCGCGGCCGACGTCGGTACCGGTGCCCGCACGGCTCTGACCCTCATCGCCGCGGACGCGCTCGACGTGACGCCCGAGCGGGTGCGGGTGCGGATCGCCGACAGCGACTTCGGGCCCGCCTGGGTCGCGGGCGGCTCCATGGGCACGCGATCCTGGGGCTGGGCCGTCATAGCAGCCGCCCGCGACCTGCGCGAACGCCTGCCGCTGACCAGCGGCGAGATCCCGGACGGCGGAATCACGGCCCGCACGGACACCGCCGAGCTGATCGCGGCCCTCGCCAAGAAGGAGCGTTACGCGTACGGCGCGCAGTTCGCCGAGGTCGCCGTGGACGTGGCCACGGGGGAGGTGCGGGTACGACGCATGCTGGGCGTGTTCGCCGCCGGACGCATCATCAACCCGCTCACCGCCCGCAGCCAGTTCGTCGGCGGCATGACATGGGGCATTTCCATGGCCCTGCACGAGGAAGCGGTACGCGACGAAGCGTCCGGCGGGCACGTCGGCGCCGACCTGGCGGGCTACCACGTCGCCGCGCACGCCGATGTGCCGGACATCCAGGCCGAGTGGATCGACGACCCGGACCCCGACGACCCCGTCGGGATCAAGGGCGTCGGCGAGATCGGCATCGTCGGCACTGCCGCCGCCATCGCCAACGCGGTGTGGCACGCGACCGGCGTCCGACAGCGCGATCTGCCGATCCGGCCCGACCGGGTACTGCTCGCCGAGGCGCGGCGGGATGCTTGACCTCGCTGCCGAGCTGAGCCAATGGGCCGCGCAGGGACGGGAGTTCGCCGTCGCCACCGTCGTCTCGGTGAGCGGCAGCGCACCCCGGCCGCCCGGCGCGGCCCTGGCGGTCGACTCCGCCGGGGAGGTCATCGGCTCCGTCTCCGGCGGCTGCGTCGAGGGCGCGGTCTACGAGCTGTGCATCGAGGCCCTGCAGGACGGGAGGGTGCGCAGGGAGCGCTTCGGTTACAGCGACGACGACGCGTTCGCGGTGGGGCTGACCTGCGGCGGCGCCGTGGAGGTGCATGTCGTTCCGGTACGGTCCGACTCGCCGTGCCGTACGACGGTACGGGCGGCGCTCACCGCTGCGGCGCGCGGCGAACCGGTGGCACTCGCCCGAGTACTCGACGGAGCGGGCGAACTCACGGGCGCGGCCGAGCTGTTGCTGGTCCGGCCCGACGGCTCGTACACCAGCGGCCTCGGCTCGGGCGACGACCCCGGGCTCGCGGCACAGGCCCGCGCCCTGCTCGACCTCGGGCGGACCGGGGTGTGCGAGGTGCCGGAGAGCTCGGCCCGGTGCGGCGGCGACGTCACCCTGTTCGTCGAGTCGAACGTGCCACCCGCCCGGATGATCGTGTTCGGCGCGGTGGACTTCGCGGGCGCGCTGGTACGGGTCGGCAAGCTCCTCGGTTTCCACGTGACGCTGTGCGACGCGCGGGGAGTGTTCGCGACGCGGACCCGTTTCCCGGAGGCCGACGAGGTGGTCGTGGAATGGCCGGACCGCTATCTGCGCGACACGGCCACCGACGAGCGGACGGTGCTGTGCGTCCTCACGCACGATGCCAAGTTCGATGTACCGCTGCTGGAAGTGGCGCTTCGGCTGCCCGTCGCGTACGTCGGCGCGATGGGGTCGCGCCGCACGCACGAGGACCGCCTGGTCCGACTGCGGGAGGCCGGGGTGTCGAAGCGCCAACTGGCCAGGCTGCGCTCGCCGATCGGCCTGGACCTGGGCGGTCGTACACCCGAGGAGACAGCCGTGTCGATCGGCGCCGAGATCGTCGCGGTGCGGCGCGGTGGAAGCGGGCTGCCGCTGGCCGGGGAGCGGGGGCCGATCCACGGAGGCGGCGACGAGTAGCCCGTACGACCCCGGGGCGGGAATCCCGGGAGGCCGCTCGGGTACCGAGAACCGACCACGTGTTGCGACGATCCCTCCCGCCCGCTGCGACGGAGCGGCAGCGGGCGGATGTTGTGCAGTTATGCGGATGCTCGCGCTCGTTGTCGGGAGCCCACCGTTCCTTGCCTGGGTCTCCCGTGTGGAGAAGATCCGGATGAAGGCAGTTGCAGGGAGTGTCGAGCATCCGCGCCCAGCAGTACCCGGCTCACCCGGTCGTCGACTGGTGGGTCTCGGCGGGGGCAGGCCGCGGTCGACGAGGTTACGAACCCTCCGTGAACGCGGTGGCGTGGTCGGTGGCCCATTGGCGAAACGTTCGCGGCGCCGTCCCGAGGATGTCGGCCACCGCAGTGGTGATGTACGCGGGCTGTCCGACCGCCGCGCTCCACGCGGCGAGCAGCATGTCGACGACCGAGCTGGGCGCCGTACCCTCCGACAGGCTTCGGAACTCGTCCGGTGTCATCTCCTCGAATGCGATCCGGCGCCCCAGGGAGTCACCGATGACGCCCACCTGCGCGGCTTGGGTCAGCGACTCGGGGCCCGTGAGGACGTAGTCGCTTCCGACGTATCCGTCCTGATAGAGCGTCCGCGCCGCGACAGCTGCGACGTCGCGGTCGTCGACCGGTGCCGTCTCGGCAGCGCCGTAGGGCCACCGGACGACCTCGCCGGCCCGGATCGTGGGCGTCCACCAGGCCAGCGAGTTCGACGCGAGCATCCCCGGCCGGATGATCGTCGACTCGAGTCCGGTGGCCGCGATGAGCCGCTCGATGTCGGCGTGCAGTGCCGCCATGGGATTGGGCTGCTGGAAAAAGGGGTGCGGCGTCTGGTGAGGGGAGGAGAGGAGGACGACTCGTCGCACGTGGGCTGCCAGCCGCTCGACGACCGCCGCGGCCGTCCGAGGCGGGGCGGTCCAGACGAGGAAGACCGCGCCGGCGCCGTTCAATGCCGGGTCGAGCGTCTCGGGCGCAGTGAGGTCGCCGGTGAAGACCTCGACCTTCGCCGGCAGCGTGGCCGCCGCCTCGGAACGATGGGTGAGGGCACGGACCGGCACGTCCGCGTCGAGAAGTTGGTCGATGACGATACGGCCGATCCGGCCCGTCGCCCCGGTGACGAGCACGGGAGGAATGTGCATCCGATTCATGCCGCCCATGAAAACGTTACTCGGTTAAAAAAGCAACTCGGTTACGAATGTTATCCTGGTCAGATGAGCGAGCCGACGGGGCTGCGGGCCCGCAAGAAGGAGCGGACGCGCGACGCCATCGGCGACGCGGCCGTTTCGCTGTTCCTGGAGCGCGGCTTCGACCGGGTCTCGGTCAACGACATCGCCGCGGCGGCCGAGATCTCCAAGCCGACCCTCTTCCGGTACTTCCCCACCAAGGAAGACCTGGTGCTGCACCGGTTCGCCGACCACCAGGGCGAGGCGGCACGCGTCGTACGTGACCGCGGGCCCGGCATCAAGCCGGTGACGGCGCTGCACCGGCACTTCCGGGCCGGCCTCGACCGGTACGACCCCGTCACCGGCCTCAACGATCATCCCGAGGTAGTGGCGTTCCACCGGCTGGTGTTCACCACACCGAGCCTGGCGGGACGGCTCACGCGGTACCAACTGGAGGACGAGGAGGCACTGGCGGGCGCCCTCGGCGAAGGCATCCAGGCGCGTCTGCGAGCCGCCCAGGTACTCGCGGTCCAACGGGTGCTCGCTCGGACGAACTGGCAGAAGATCGCCGACGGTCGAACCGCCCACGACGTCCTCCCCGAGGCCGTAGCCGACGCCGACCAGGCATTCGACCAACTGCGGTGAGAGACGGCGCTTCCGGTCGAAGAGGGCCCCGCGGCCCGGTACACGCGTCGCCCCGGGCCTGGTCAGGCCGCTTCCACGGAGCTGGCGGCCCGGACTCCAGCTGATCGGTTCCAAGGGGTCTCCGGACACCCGTAAGCGGTTTCGCTCCGGCGGATCGGGTTGCGAGAGTGTGGCCATGAGTGACGTTGTGATCCGGCGGGCCGAATTCGACGACGCGCCTGCGCTGGCAGCCATGCGCTGGCGGTTCAAGGTGGAGGACGGCGGAGTTGAAGTCCCGCAGGACGAAGAGGGGTTCACCGCCGAGTGCGAGCGGTGGTTGCGTTCTCGGATGGCCGGGCCGTGGCGTGTCTGGCTCGCGGAAGTGGGCGGCCGGCCTTGTGGTCACGTGTTCGTGTGCCTCGTGGAGAAGGTCCCGAGTCCCTACCCGGACTCCGATGCCCTCGGTTACGTGACGAACTTCTACGTCACCCCGGAGCAGCGCAACCGAGGCCTGGGCAAGACCCTGCTCGACGAGGTCACCCGCGATGCGCGCACCCACGGCCTGGACACGTTGATCGTGTGGCCGTCCGAACGCAGTGCGCCGCTGTACCGGCGCTGCGGGTTCGGCGGACCTGACGAGCTCCTCGAACAGCCCATCGCGCCCAACTGAGCAAACTCTCACGGTGGCTGCGCCGACGCGGCTCGGGCATCGAACTGACCAACTGGGCGCCGTTCGCCCGGACCTGATCCCGGGGCGCAGTCAGCGAGGCGGCAGCGCGTGGGACAGCCGCTCGCAGGTGCAGAAGGTGGCCGAGACGCCGGTAGGACCCCGTCAGGTCGCTGCGGTTCTTGAGTTCTGGCTGGTGGTGGGAGGTGGGCTACGGGGCCGCCCCGTGCGGCCGTAGTCGCACGGGGCGGCCCGGGGGCTTCAGCTGAGATGGGCCTCAGCGAAAAGCGGCGATGCTCCGGGCGACCCAGTCGGCGAAGGGGCTCGGGGCGCGGCCGAGGACTCGTTCCACGTCCGAGCTGATCTGTAGTTCGGCCTGGTTCGGGGCGGCGATGATGTCCAGGGTGTCGTCGGCGAGCTCCGGCGGCACGAACTGGGTCATCGCGGCCTTGGCCTCCTCGCGGGTCAGTTCGTGGAACCGCACCGGCGAGCCGAGCGCGGTGGCGATGGCCTCCGCCTGCTGACGTGGCGTGATCACCTCGGGCCCGGTCAGCTCGAAGACTCCGCCGGCGTGCCGGTCGTCCAGCAGGCAGGCCGCTGCGACCTCGGCGATGTCCACCGGGTCGACGACCGGAACCCCGATGTCGCCGAAGGGTGCGGCGACCGTACCTTGCGTGCGGACGGAATCCGCCCAGGCCAAAGCGTTGGAGGCGAAGCCGCCCGGTCGCAGGACGGCCCAGTCCAGGCCGGACTCTCTCAAGGCGTCCTCCACCGCGCGCAGCGCGATCCGTGACGGGCCGAGCGGCCTGGTCGCCACGCCCTGCGAAGACAGCAGGACAACCCGGCGCACCCCGCTGGCCGCAGCCAGGTCGATGATGTCGGTCGGCCTGGCTCCGGGGGCGTGCAGATCGCCGGACAGCAGGAGGAACAGCGCCTTCGCCCCGTCCAACGCGGGGGTGAGGCTTGTCAGCTCGGCCAGATCGGCCGCCACATGCCTGACTCCGTCCGGCACCGCCGCTGCGTGCCGTGACACCGCCATCACCTGCTCGCCCGCCTCGGCCAGGACCTGCGTCAAAGGTCGGCCCACATTCCCGGTAGCTCCGGTCACCACGATCATGCTCTGCTCCTAGTCCGTTGTGCACTGAGGTAATTGAGGCTAGGAGGCGAGCTTATTTTTCGTAAGAACATACCCAGAGGTAAGCTCCGAACATGAGGGAAGGCGCGCAGCTTACGCAGGCCGAGACAGGCAATCGGTATGAGGTGTTTCACACCGACTGCCCTGCACGCGACATGGTCGACCACGTGACCAGCAGGTGGGGTATCTGGGTGCTGATCTCCTTGCGGAGCAACGATCTTCGGTTTTTCGAGATGCGCGACAGCATCCAGGGCATCAGCGAGAAGATGCTCGCTCAGACACTGCGCGCACTGGTCCATGACGGGCTGGTCTGGCGGGAGGTCGAGCCGACGATGCCGCCCCAAGTCACCTACGGGCTCACTGAGTTCGGCCAGGACGTTGGTGAGCCACTGACGGACTTGTTCGACCGGATCACACAGCGGCTGACGCCCAGCGGAGCGTCCGCCACGGAGCGGCTCAGCGCAACAGGTCAAGCGGAGCAGGTCACCGCCCCAGGCCCTCGACAGCTGGACCATCTCGACGACGAACACTGACCGTGACGGCAGAAGGATTCGTGCGTATCCCCAGCACGAGCACGAGCACGAGCACGAGCACGGGTCAGTGGCAGAAGCTCGCGCCACCGACACACCGGAAGCCACCCGCCGGACGGCATCGAACTCGGCGCGCTGACCGGTGACGTCATCGCGCTGCATCACCGGCACGAGCTGCACTCGGACGAAGAAGCCCCCTACGCGGTGAAGCTGTACGGGACCGATGACCGGTCGACCAGGCAGCGGACCTCGCCGGGTTCCGATCCTCCTGAGGCACCCGCCCTCGACAGTCCGCGAGACCTGGTTCCTCAACCCCGAAGCGGGCAATACCTTGCGCACCGCACCCAATATGGCGAGATCGTGCCAGCTATATAGCGAGGTCGTGCCAGGCGCAGGCGAGGAGCCGGACACCGACTGCCGCCGGGACTGACAGTCTCGGATCGAATGGAGGGCATCGAGAGTGGCCGAGGATGAGCCTTGGACAGGTGACGATCAAGATCAGCGCCCCGGATGCGTCCGCTGCGCCCGCGGTCGTGTTGGGGCACGTCCCGGGACAACCGGCGGATGGCAGACTTCCCGGGCGCGGTGCCGGGGCGGCCGTTCTTGCCTGGCCACCCCGGCACCGGAGGCGGGCCCTTAGGGAAGCACTTCCTCCGTCACCTCGATGTGGCCCTGGTCCGGGTCGATGACGCCGCCGAGGCGCTGGAAGGCGCCATCGGTGAGGTCGAGGCACTTGGGTTCCTGCGGGGTCTGGGTGAAGGTGCCACGGTCGTTGATGCGGACGACGAGGGACGCGCCGTTCGCGTTGTTGGTGACCTTCACCCGGGTGTTGAAGGGGAGTTGCGGGTCACGGGAGAGGGAGGTCGCCGCGGTGTCCGCGTTGTTGTCGAAGATTTCGCCGCTGGCGGTGTAGGAGCCGGGCGGGATGGGGCCGTAGTGCGTCGCCCAGCAGGTGTCGGCGAGCCGGACGGCGGGCACGGCGGAGCTGGGCGGCGCCGTGACGACCACCGCGGCGAGGGCGGTGAGGCCGATGGCCAGCCGGGCGAGAGGGAGTGAGCGGATCATGGTCGCTTCCTTTCCGGAGCGGGAATGCGGGACAGGGCTGCGGCTCAACCCGCCGCGCGGTAGGCGGCACCCACCTGCGTGGCGGTCGTGCCGTTGTACAGTCCGGTGCCGTCGCCGCGGCTGGTGGAGAGCGTGAACCAGGCGTACCGTTCGACGAACGGCAAGCCCTGGAGCATGGCCGTCGACTGCTGCACGAAGGCCGCCTGCTGCTCCTGCGTCGGGTACCGCGGCGTGCCGGACGAGAAATCGATGAGGGCGTACTCGGTGAGCCAGAGCGGTTTGTGGTGGCGGTCGTAGGTGGCCTGGAGGTAGCCGCGCAACTGGTTGGTGGCGTTGGTGGCGTTGAAGTCGGCGCCGTACCAGTGGACGGGCAGGAAATCGACCTTGAGGCTGCGGCTGGTGGCGCCCCGGAGGAACTGGCCGAGCCAGCCGTCGGCGGTGTCCGCGCCGGTGGCCACCGCGGGCGCGCCGAGCCGCAGGCCCGTCGACTGCAACCGGGGCCACAAATCGAGGGCTTGCTGCACGGTCATGACCGCCTGCCCTGGATGGTCGGGCTCGTTGAAGCCGAGCAGGATCGTGCCCTGCTGCTTGGCCTGGTTCAACTCGGCGTCGGTCACCGAGCCCGGCCCCCAGATCATCGGGACGAACTCGACGCCATGGGGCGCGGCGATCCCTGACCTGCCCGAGGACCAGGTGTAGAACCAGCCGACCCCGGAATCGGCCAGGTCTTGGGCGACGCCGTCGAAACTCCAGGTGCTTGCGCCCTTCTTCTTCACGCCGGCGGCTTCCGGAATCGCGATCCGGTCCGTCGCCGGGGCGCCGTTCGGGGCTTGGGCCGCCGCGGCGCGGCCGGTGGCCGAGAGCGCGAGCGGCGCCGCCAGCGCGGCGGTGAGGATGCTCCTTCTGCGCATGGTGCGTTCCCGTCCGTTCAGGCGCCGCGGTGGAATTCGACCGTGAAGCCGCTGCACCGGCTGCACTGCTGCATGACCTGGTTGCCCGGCTCCTTGTCCTGCTTCGACCAGCCGTACGCCTTCGGGCAGTTGGTGGCGATCATGTCGCTGTAGGGGGTCTTGGCGTCGCGGTTCGGGCTGGTGCACAACTTCGGCGTGCCGTCGCTCCACCGTGTCAGGTTGTCGGCGGGACACTTCGGCAGCAGATCTTCGGGGCAGCCCACCGCGCCGCAGCCGCCACCGGAGCCGGACACCTCGGTGGGCGTGATCATGATCGGCACGGAGAAGGCGTTGACGTAGCTCACGTCGTACCAAGGCGCCAGTCCGTCACCGCGGTCGAAGTTGAACTCGGCGAGACTGACCGGCTGTTCACCGGTATTCGGCGCGCAGTGGTCGGCGAAGACACCGCAGTCGCCCAGCTCGCAGTGGAAGTTGCTGCCGGACTGGCCGCCGCACCCCATACGGGCGAAGAACTTGCCGCGCCAGTAGCCGGGGGCCGCGTCCTCCGGGACGGCCACCGTCGCCGACTGCCCGGGTTCCAGGACCGGCAACGATCCGAAGTTCTTGGAACCGTCGGCGTTGACGGTGCTGCCGACCCAGATCTTCTTGCCGGTGCTGTTGACGAACGTCACCGTGTGGGCGGTCACGGTGGCCGCGGCCGGGGCGGCTCTGCCGAGCGCCGTACTTGTGGCCGACTTCGCCTGGGGCCGGGCGCCCGTGTGCGAGGGGGCCAGCATCAGCAGGGCGGCGGCCACGGCGATCGTGGCCGCCAGAGTACTCAAGGCCTTGCGCAAAGGTCCTCCGTCGAAAGTGCGGTGGGGGATGGGGAGTCGGGGCCGGGCCGGTCACACTGCTGGGCGCGGCGAGCATCGGTACGACATGCGGCGCCCGGGGCGCGTCGCGACGGGCGGCGAGTCAAGATCCGGACCGTCTTCGGGCCAGCACCCCACCGCTCGCCTCGATCCGGACGAACCCGCTGATGTCGTACTCGCCGAAGATGCCGGGCTTCTGCCAGGGCCCGGAAGAAGGCGCCTGACCTGTTCTTCTGTCCGGCTGGTGCCCTCGTACAGGCCTTGCCCAATTCGTCGGGTTCGACTCGGATGAGCGCGACGAAAGGAAGTGCTTCTCGATTCGCTCCTGGCCGACGAGGATCCAGGCCCGTACCGCCTTCGAGCGATCCGGACGCCGGAAGGTGAACCTCCTGAAACCGTCGGCCCCGGGAGCCATCGGCAGTCCGTTGCCGCACCCCGTCAGTCCATCGGACATACGCCTCCTCGCATCCACAGGCCAATCGCGAAGCCCGTACGACCAAGGGGCCGACACGCGATCACACCGTTGCTGACTCGCCCGGAACAGATCCTGCACACTCCACACCCTTCGGAAACAGCCGCAGCAGGGGTGCACATGAGTTCGGCTACCTAAATCCCACTCGGACTGCTTTCGGACTGCCTCAGACATATGAAGTTCAGGCCGCACATCCCGCTATACGTTTTCGCAGACCCCCTTCCTGGGGCGGGCAGCGACCTGTTCAAGGTCTCCGCTTGTGCGGTCGGTGTCCTGTCCATGGGGTTCAGGTACCGAAGCCGTGTCACGCGTGTGCTGACGGTGGCAGTCGCGCTCGCCGTCGTCGGTGGTGTCACTGCCGCGGCTAATCAGACGCAGCACAACAAGGTGCGCGAGACGGGGCTGACCGGCACGGCCAAGCTGTACCGCAAGGCCGGGGACGACATCCATTTCACGTTCGACGCCCACGGCCTTGTGGGAAAGGCCCATGGCACGTTCAGCTTCAGCCACTACGGCGGGAAGATCGGCACGGGCGGCGGCTACGCCACCGGGCGCACGCCGTACGCCCCGCCCCGGGCTCCGGCCGAACTCCTCGCCCAGCTGCGCGCCGACCGGCGCGCCGTGCAGTGGGTGCCGGTCTTCGAGCGGGAGTCGGGTGTCACCGAGATACGCACCAAAGGGGCCACGGGATGATCTTGAAGCCTGATCCGCTCGGATTACGTGCGGCGACGTGCAGCGGGGTCGCGTCCGGCGACGTGCCGGGCGGCCGAGTCGACGCCGGGACGGGCGTACCGCTCCAGGGAGCGGACGGAGGTGTGGCGGGAGCGGGCCAGCAGCATCGGGGTAGAGGTGCCGTCCTCGGCGTCGTGCGTCAGGGCACTGTGACGTAGCCGATGCAGCGTCCAGCCGTCCAGATCCTCGATGTCGTCGGGTGAGGCGAGGGGGTTGGCCACCAGCCGGGTGTTCTCCTCGAAGATCTCCTCAGCGCGGTGGTAGGAGAGCCGGGCCCGGCCGGTCTCCGGGCACACGTCGAGCGTCGGTGTTCCGTCGTAGAACATCTTCCACTGCGTCTTCTCCTGGAGCGCGACGTCGAGGCGCCACAGGGCGGCGATCTGGTTCTCCGCGAAGCTTGGTGCGGTGCGGCGGTGCCGGCCGCCGCTCGATGCCGATCGTGGGATCGCCGTCGATCCAGCCTTGACGCTGCCACCAGCCGATCGCCTTGCGGGCGATGCACAGTTCACGGTTGACGGTGCCGGCGTCCTATCCCGTCCGCCCGCGCGGCGGCCAGCTCGGCCAGGACTTCCGGCAGTGCCGCTTCGTGACGCCCGCGCCGGTGAGGTAGCGCTCGACCGCCGCGGTGTACGACGCGGGCGGGGCGGACAGCGGTACGACCCGCCCGCGCGGCAACCGAAGCGCGCCCCCGCTCCCGAGCTCGGTCACCGGTTCGATCGTCACGCCGTCCCACCCTTCCGGCACTGCCGCAGCAAATGCGTACACCTCGCACCGGCGGCCGGAATGCCCCGTCGCAGGTCGCGGTGATCACGGTAGGGCTCCGCCGCAGTAAATCCGGCATCTACTGCGATAGTCCTGCGGAAGTGCGGGAGTCACAGACAGCAGGCCTCGTAGTCCTAGCTCGGACACGAGAGAGCAAGTAACCCGTCGGTAGGTTTTCGCGAGTCCACCTGCGTCGACGGACGCCCGGGTCGCGCTCGTCAAGGTGCTGGGCAGCCGCGCCGACGCCGGGCCGGACGCACCTCTCCCGGGGAACGCCCCTGCTCTCCGGCGTGGCCGTCCAAGCGGCCCTTGTCCTGCACCTCAACGCCTCCGCACAGATGCGCCGGGCAGGCCGTGCAGCCCATTTATTGCAAACATCTTGTAATTGCAAGTAACAAGCAGAAGGCTAGGTCAGTCCTTACTGTCGACCCAGGAGGCGGAGCCCCGTCATGCCTAAACTGATGCCGGATTCCGGCCCACAGCGCGTCATCGCCGCCTCGAACTTTGTCTACACCGTCGGCAGCGGCCTCTATCTGACCGCTGGGGTCCTGTACTTCACCGAGGCAGTCCACCTTCCGGCAACCCAGGTGGGCCTCGGACTTGGCATTGCCGGTGTCGTCTCGCTGGCCGTGGGCATCGCTGTCGGTCATCTCGCGGACCGGCACGGAGCACGCGGCGTCTACGCGATCACCCTCGTCGTCCAAGCGCTGGCCACTGCCGGCTTCGTACTGGCAGACGGCTTCTGGCCGTTCGTCATCGCGGTAGGCACGGCCACCGGCGCCAAAGCGGCCGGATTGGCCGCACGCAGTCCGCTCATCAGGCACTACGGAGGGGACCGACCGCAGGAATTCCGCGCCTATCTCCGCGCCGTGACCAACGTAGGCATCTCCCTCGGTGCCCTGCTGGCGGGCTGGGCCGTCCAGGTGGGCACCCTCCCCGCCTACCAACTCCTGGTCATCGGCAACGCGGTTGCCTTCGCGGCTTCTGCAGCAATCCTGATCTACCTTCCGCCGGTCAAACCTGTCCCCTCCGCCGGCGCCCCCCGCTGGATCGCCCTGCGGGACCGCCCTTACCTCCTGCTCACCGCTCTCGACGGCATCATGGCTGTCCAGTTCAAGGTGCTCACGGTAGCCATCCCGCTCTGGCTGGTTACGGCCACCACCGCCCCGCGCTGGCTCATCTCGGGCACGATGCTCATCAACACCACCATCGTCATTGCGTTGCAGATACGAGCCAGCCGTAGCGTCAATTCCCCAGCTGCCGGCGGAACCGCCTACCGCCGAGCGGGCGTGGCCTTCCTCGTCTCCTGCTCACTGATCTCCCTGTCTGCGGGGATACCGGCGTGGGCTGCTGCCACGCTTCTCCTGGCCGCGATGGTGATCCACACCATCGGCGAGCTGTGGCACTCCGCCGCGGGCTTCGAAGTGTCCTTCGCCCTCGCCCCACAGCATGCCACCGGCCAGTACCTCGGAGTGTTTGGCTTGGGTGCCGGACTGGCTGAAGCCCTCGGGCCGAGCCTGCTCATCTCACTCTGCATCACTTGGGGCCGCCCCGGGTGGTACGTCGTAGGGGCGCTGTTCACCCTGACGGGCCTGGCAGCACCACTCGCCGTCCGCTGGGCACAACGCCACCAGCAAGCTCAGCAGATACACCCAGAAGTCGCGTGGAAGGAAGCGGCCGCCTGAAAGAGGTGGCTTCTGGCGCCGCTTCGGTTGTACGGAT
>NZ_CALNVW010000019.1 GCF_940670765.1 Streptomyces sp. A 4/2 | reverse complement strand
TACTCCAGCCGGACTTCGGTGTATGTCCTGGTCAACGGCTTGAGCGTGGGGATTTAGCGGGGTGATACGCCGTCATGATCTTTCCGACGCCGAGTGGCAGCTGTTGAAACCTCTGCTGCCAAGGTCGGCAAAGGGTCGTCCGCGGCTGGACGACCGAACGGTGCTGAACGGGATCCTGTGGAAGTACCGGACCGGGGTGGCCTGGCGAGGCGTACCCCGCGGTACGGCTCCTGGGCCACCCTGCATACGCGCTTCCGGCGCTGGGCCGGGGACGGAACCTTCGACCGGATACTGCGGGCCGCGCAAGCCAAGGCGGACGCGGCTGGCGACATCGACTGGCTCGTGTCGGTCGACTCCACTATCGTGCGGGCACACCAGCACGCCGCCGGGGCGCGAAAAGGGGGCCTCAGAACCAGGCGCTCGGTCGCTCGCGGGGCGGCCTGACCAGCAAACCCCACCTGGCCGTCGACGGCCGGGGCCGACCGCTGGCCCTGGTCCTGACCGGTGGGAACACCAATGACTGCACACAGCTCACCACCGCGATGGACGCGATCCGAGTGCCCCGGATAGGACCGGGACGGCCCCGGATCCGTCCCGATCACGTCCTCGGGGACAAGAGGTACAGCTCGAAGGCGATCCGCGACTGGCTACGGCATCGCGGGATCGGACACACGATCCCGGAGCGGGCCGACCAGGTCGCCAACCGACTGCGACGGGGACGAATCGGCGGCCACCCCGCGGCCTTTGACCGTCAGCTCTACAAGACCGCAACGTCGTCGAACGGGCCTTCAATCGGCTAAAGCAGTGGCGCGGCATAGCAACCCGTTACGACAAGACGGCCGAGTCCTACCGGGCGGCCGTCACGCTGGCCGCGCTGCTCCTGTGGGCCTGACTCTCGATGGCGTCGCCGGTGGGGTCAGGCGGACGCGCGTTCACGTGTCCAAGGCGCTACGGACGAGGTGTTCCCAGCCGCTCGCCTGAATCTCGGCGAGTGTCGCCGGGCGCGTGAGCAGGCCGATCGTGAGGAAACCAGACTCTTGCTCTCCCTCGCCCGGAGGTGCCCACCGGCCGGCCATGCACTCCTCGCACTCCAACAACATGCGATCGCTCTCAGAAAACGACGAGTCCGTTCGAGCAGGTCCAGCACTCGACGCGGCTTGGTAGCGACTCGGCCATGATCTCCTTCTCCGGCTGTGAGCGCCTGATCGTAGCGATCCGCTGATCAGAACCTCGGGAGCGAGGCGTGAGGCGCCTCTGCTCGTGATGCCTTTGACGACACCGCCTAAGGCTTCACCGTGTGGTGCGCGGGGAGCCATGTCACTCCAGGCCGCCGGTCGCCTCCAAGTGCGCGGTGAACACCGAGATGAGCTCGTCCTGCATCGAGGCATCGGGAGCCAGTCGTCGAGCAGATCAGCGGGTGCCATGCCCCGATGTACCCGCGCCAGGGTCTGTGGCAAGGAGCCACAGCCAAGTGTCGGGCTCCGGAAGGCATCTTCTGACCCGCTGGCTGGCGGGCAACCGGCCCTGGAGATCGAGCCGATGCGTCGCGACGCACAAGCATGGCGTGTTATGGGTTCTGGTTGACTCCGTGGTGGAGGTACCAGTTGCTGTCGGCAAGGCCGTAACGCAGCGCTGTGTCCCAGGTGTTGAGTCCATGGGTGCTGGCGTGCTGCTCAGCGTCCTCTTGCAGGTGTGCAGTCAGGGCCGAGAGGCCGCTCTCGCGTCGGATTTTTTGGTGGAGCCACTGGTTGGCGGTCAGCACGGATATGCAGAACTCGGCATAGCGCTGTGCCAGGTTGAACGTGACGAAATGGTGCTCGACACGAGCACGCAGCTCAGCGTCCCATACAGGCAGGGCCTGAATGCGGAACTGCACGGGCCAGCTTGTGATGTCGGCGAAGAGGTAGCGTCCGGCCTGGCCGGGGCGGTCGTAGTAGGGATGGAGAGTGCGCTGGCTGGCTGTGGCGCCGATCCGGTCGCCTTTGGCCTGGTTGCACTTGCTGCATGCCGGCACCAGGTTGACCGGGCAAATCGTGAAGAGAGGCAGCGTGTCCTTGGGCAGGTGATGGTCGAGCGAGCCGATCTCACTGTTGCCGCACAGCAGGCAACGCCCGAACGGCGCGCGGGCCTTGAGCTCGTCGTACTTCTCTCTCCCGTGCTTGCGCCCGACCAGCCCCGCACTGTAGAGATTCCTGAGGTGCTCCCCGTCGCGGTCGGGTATCTGCTCCTCGGCATCCCGCGCAGTCACGGCTAGCGCGTAGAGGGCGTTGTGCTCGGCAGCGTCGGTATAGGTCTTCTCGGCAGCAGACAGGTCCTTCTCACGGGCCAGGAGCCGTAACCTCAAGACGGAGTTCTGCATCCGCCCGCAGGCAGCGGTCAGTGTGTCTTTGACCTTCATCGCGGGGGGATCGAGCGGAATCATGAGGCGTTCCCGTCCCGGCTGAGAGTGAGGACGCGCAGCAGGCCGCGGGCTTCGCTTCCCAGGGATTCGAAGTCCGCCAGGATCTCTTGATAGCTGCGCCCCTCGGCGACCTCCTTGGCCAGGGCCGCATAGAAGCCGGTGGCGGTGGACTCCAAGCCGAAAGCCTCGTGGGTGAGTGCGCTGACGTTCTCACCGTAGGTTTCCATCAGCGGCCGCTCGGCTGTCACGACGTCGCCATAGCGGCGCAACTTGTAGACGCACGTCTTCGGTACTTCCTGCAGGACCACCGGTGAGTGCGTGGCCACGACCGCCATCCCGTTGACGTCGGAAAGGAAGTCAGACAGCGCACGGATGAACGCTGACAACAGGGGTGGCTGCAGATGCGCTTCGGGCTCGTCCATGAAGACGACCGTGCGCTCGGTCACCTCCTGGACCAGTCGTGTCAAGGTCAGCAAGGCGATCTTGTGGCCAGAGCTCAGCGGTGCAAAGAGCCGCCCCGCAGCGGCCTTGAACCGGCGGTCAGAGCCCTCGGACAACAGATCTTCGAGATCGCCTGCGTAGTCATCCAAGAATCCGGACTCCGGATAACTGAGCGTGCTCAGAATCTGCTCCCACCGGCTACGCCGGGCACCGATTCGAGCCGTAGCAAGACTGTCGGCGAATTCCGTGGACAGGTCTTCGCTCGTCTTCAAACGCTGCGGCTCCTCACCGTCACGCAGCCCGATGTAGGCGAACCCCGCAGGAGCGTCCGGGTGATGAAGGAGTTCGTCAAAGGCACTGAAGGACACCAATACCACGTTCGGTGTGCTCCTGGCTGTGCGTTCAGCGAGCTGGGTGACCTCGATACTCCCCGACGCCACGCCGCTAGCCATGTCGCGCATCATGCTGGTCTTGCCCACTCCATTGCGGCCGATCAGAGCATGCACGTTGCTCGGCGGCAGCGAGGCAGGACTGGCACGGAAGCCCAGTATAGGTGGTTCATACGCTGAGCCATGAGACTTGGGAGGCACGTAGTCCCACTGGAAATCAACAACGCGATCGCGGCCGCGGGCAATGAGGTGGAGACGCTCCAGCTCCGCGCGCGGATGGCGGACATCGCGCATCAGAGATTTTTTGAAGACTCTCAGGCCCCAAACACGTTCCACAACATCCCTGCTGTAGTCGTAAGCCACATCCCGCAACGCAGCCAGAACGTCGACTCTGGCGCGAGCACCCAGCCCGCTTAGCGACTCGTAGTATGTGTCCTGGACTCCCAGGCTGAAGAAACCTTCAGCGAGAGTCTCGAAGCGGCGTGGTAGGCGTTGCTCTGTCCGAAAGAACTCATCATGGCGACTTGACCCCATCTCAAGATGCCCGATCCGAACGCCGCCAATGGACTTCGGTCGTCGCCCACGGCGCTTGATGCCCAGCTCGTACATCGTCACGTAGCCGTAGTCATTCCAGTTATCTGGAATGAGGTAAGCGCCCCTGTAGTCCTCAGGCAGATCCTGTGTCCCCTCCACCACGACGAACTGCATGATGTCACCTCACCCCTCCCCGGGAAGCCGGGGGCCATACCAACACGAGATCACACTGTAGTTCCAGTGCCGCGATCCGCGACGGGAACCATGGAACGTGAGAATCGCAGTTGTGCGCGGGCTAGCGCGACAGTGCCCCGTAAGATCCGGTCCCTCCGAAGCGCACTGCCAGGAGGGCCGTCCCGCTGACCGTCGTTAAGAACACCGTGGCCATCCGTGCAGGCCGAGGATGCGAAGGTCACCGGCACGACGCTGGCAGAGCGACTCGGCTGCTCCGTACGGTCCGGGCATCGGTACCTCGGCGGAGTCCAGGCTGCCTGACCCGCTGAATGCGCGAGCCCCGTCGCCGACAGACGGCAACGGGGCTCGCAGGATTGCGGCGGCGCACGTGTGGCTCGTGAGGGAATCGTCAGTGCCCCCTCTCTAGCATCCGAAGGATGCGTTCAGCGAGAAGGCGGGCATCGCGGCGTCGGGCGGGCCTCTTAGACCAGACGGCCGGCATGAAAATGCCGACGAACACAAGCAGAGGCATGCCGACTGCGGCGACGGCAATCCAAGGGCTGACTGCGACCGAGGCTGAGGTGGCGGCAAGCGCACTCAGGGCGATCGGCAGCCGGCGGCTCACGGGTCAAGGTTGCTGGCCATCGCAAAATCCTTCCGATTGGAACCGGGTTTGGCGGGAACCCCGGTTCGGGTGGGTAGTGCCTCGCTCCCGTTTGGCGCCGGGGGTGAGGGACAGGCCAGGGACCCATAGTCAGAGACAGCGCAGCGCCGAAGGTGGGGGACTGGCCTGTCCTCCGGGCCCGCAGCGATGCGTCCGACACTCGAATTGCGGCCGCTCTGCGTGGGGGTAGGGATGTTGGAGAACGCGCGCGGGCCTCTGCCGTTAGGTGTAAGCACTTCGCTGCACATTCTGGCACGTCCGGAAGGCCCACGGAGGGTGCAACCGCCCGCTGTGACAATGGTGTTGCTGACACGAGGTGCGCGCTGATCGACCTCGGAATCGTGGCAAAGTCCGAGCGGCTAACGTGGCGGTGTGGCTTCCGGTACGCCGGGGGCACCTCCCACGCCCCCTGTGTCCACCCGTGTCCGGTTTGCCTGCACGGAGGCCGGCCTCGATCGGTCTCCCCTGCGCAGCTGGCCACGGCGCACAGGAAGGGCGGGGTGGTAAGGACCAGGGCCGCGCGGCCCTCAGCGCAGTGCCTCTCGCCGCAATTGCCCCGGCCCGGCAGCACCGTTGCGCCGACCTCAGTCATCTCATCGTGCGTGGGCGACGCCCGGCAAGGGGCAAGGGCGGGCGCGGCTGGGTGCGTCCCGCACCACATCGGGCCCGCGTCCTGTGCAGAGCAAGCGAGCCCGGCATTGGCGCTCTCGTTGCCAAAAGAGGTCAGTGGACCTGTCCTCTGAGGGTTGCCATTGAAGCTGACGCTACGAGCCTCTTGGCGTCGGCACTCTTCGGAATTCGGGCCCCTATGAAAGCTGGCTCAGTTTCAGGCTGGGTACCACATCCCATTGCCTGCGGCCCGCATCTCCTCCAGCCACGTCTGTACAGCGTCTCTATTCACCTCAGTTACCTGATAGCTCCTGGTACGGACAACCTCCCGCGCCCCCGGCGACCAGCCTGCTGTCGCGACGAGCAAACCTTGCTGCGCACCTTCCCAAGCGACGTCTGCAGCCAGAGCCTTCACAACGACTTTGTCGATCTCACGCTTCACACGCTTGCACTGAATTAGGAGCGTGGGTGGCGATACATCAGCAGCTAGAGAATCATCCCAGACTCGAATGTCCACTCCATTATCATTCCTACCCGGCCCGATTTCCACCTGGAAACCTGCCCGATGAAAATACTCAGCAACGAGCCCTTCAAACTTTCTCCAGTGAACCGCCCCAATCACCTCATAATTGGCAGCTAGGTAGTTCACGAAACGCTGATCAAAGAACCTTCCGTATGAAGCCATCACTGACTCCGAAGAAAAAAGATCAGACAGCTCTAGAAGGTCGTTCCAATTCCTTTGCGAGCCCAGTACAACTGGACTTCGATCCGCACCAAACTGCATCTCATAGACCACGACAGCGACGACATCCGCCATTTTTTTACCGTGGAGCCGCAAGGATTCCTCTACACAATCACGCGCACCAGTATCGGATATCCCACACTCAAGCTGTGGAATGTGAACGCGAGGGAGATATCCAGTAGTGCAAACTTGATCTATGAGATCGGACCCTGCCCCCGGCGCCACGCATTCCTTGGAAACCACCCCCGGCCTCACAATGCGTTCCATCACGAAGGCGACTGCCCGGGCGACCAGCTCTGCATCTCCGACCCTTTCGTGTACGCGTACCATCACCCCCTTTCCAGCGGCGACGGCACCCCGCAATCCAAGGCGCTCAAGCGCGCTTCGGCCGAAAATATCGTTCACTTGCTTGTAGCTGCGGACCGGAAATTCCGTCATCGCCTCACGCACGATGCGACCCAGTTCAGCCTCCGTAACACTGAGCCCAATCCGGATTCCAACCAGTTCCGCAAGCCATTCGAGCAGCGAACGATCCAGAGACCAGTCGTATGAAGCGCACTCGGAACACATGGCCCGCCTCCTCCAGCATCACGTGACAGCGCCACAACATGCTATGGCCGCAGGGCGGTCCGTGAGTCTGTCCATGAGAAATTTGGCGGTGGCGCTACTGGTCGAGGGCGACGAGTGCCGCCGCCCTCGCAAGGCCCGGAGCCCGTACCGGTGCGGCAAGGCCCCCCACCCTGGAATGCCAGGCGCTGATCGCTTGAGCCGACGTCCAGCCCTGCGTCGGAGCGCAGAGTGGCGCCTCCGCAGGCCGACGAGGGTTGGCGCTACTTTGACGACACGACCTAGCAGAGGAAGGTGTCATCTCAGCAGCATTGACTGTGATGCAAGGGGAATGGTCCTTCGAAGCTGTTGGCTGATGCGGTGGATCGGCAAGGCTGGATGCGTGAGCGATGCGTGAGCGGACGGCAAAGCATGAGCCGTCACTCGCGGGATTGAGCACCGTGCCGCGTGGTGCTGATCAGGCAGAACAGCCCCACGCGGCACGAGCAAGAACCACCCATCAGGGATTCGATCCCACTCCTAAAGCGGGTGTCGCAGGTTCGAATCCTGCCGGGGGCACAAAGCATTACCGCTCTGACCTGGGGGTTTCTCTCCCAGGGAGGAGCTCTCGGCAGTCGTCTACGTCAGCAGGCCGACGAGCCGTTCGCGGACGTTGTCCTTGCCTGAGTCGGGGTCCGGCACCAATTTCTCCCGGTCGCCGGGGTCCCGGGCAAGGACGTGCAGCCGTCCGCCACTGCGGGCCAGCACCAGATCCCTGCTGCTGCCCGCGGTCTCGGCCGATCCCTGCGCCGTGTAGTCGGTGACGGTGATCAGCGCGGAGCGCTCCGCGGCAGCGAGCACGGCCTCGGTGTCCGCTGCCTCATCAGGGGCCGCCGACGAGCCTCGGGGCAGCCACTCGGTGAGCATGTTCAGGGCTTCGTCGAGCTTGTACAGCCCCATCTGGTGGACGCCGAGCGCATCGATGCGGACCATGAGACAGATCCGCTCGGGTTGGGGGAGCAACAGGATCCGCCACGGCTCACCCGGACCCGACCCGGTCGTGCGGGCGTCGAGCACCTTGCGGGCCCTTTGCTGGAACGCCACGGCGATGCCCAGGTCTCCCTGCACCTGAACCTGCTCGCCCGTGTCACCCGCCAGCAGCAGTTGTCGGGCCGCCAGCGAGCGGACGGCCTCGGCGATCACGTCGTCCGACGGCCTGGCCTCCAGGAAGTCCACGATCGCGTCCACAGCGGTGAGCTCCGCGATGGTGTACGCGCCGAGCAGCACCGGTCCTGTGTCGACCAGGTTCACCACGGCCGACACCAGCCCCGAAGGGGCGGACGCAGCACCCGCGTCCGACGGCGCCGCAGGTGGAACATCCCGCTGATCGTCGCCGCTCATGACGGTCCTCCCGGCTGCAACAGTTCTACCGCAGGCGGCACACGACTCTCACGGAGCACCGTGGCAGCGCTGCGTGAGAGGGTCTCGGTCACCGACACCTCGGAGTTGCCGAACAGACCACGGCCCGCCCTGCCGGACAGCGACTGTCCCAGCTCGCCGGCCAGGTCCTCCCGGTCCGGAGGCGGGAACCGAGCCGCCAGGTCCGCGGAAACGGCAGTGACGTCGTCGGCCTCCTCGATCCGGCGCAGTGCCTGGGTCAGCACCCGCGCGACCGGGGGCGTCAGGGACGTCGGCACGGTAAGGAGCGGCGCCAGGTACAGCGGGCGCCGTTCGGTCATCCGGGAGAGCCCCCAGGGCCCGACATTGCTGCGCGTGACCCGGTAGACCACGTAGTCCATGAGGTGGCGAAGGTCGCTCACCGTGGGCAGCTTCCGCCCGCCGAAAGCAGCCGGTGTCTTCTCCAACTGCACCCAGGTGCCCTGGGCGGTGCGCCCGTGCAGCTTCTCGCGCACCACGTCCCCGCTCATCCCGATGTCGGGATAGAGCGCCTTGTCGATGTCACGGTGATGACTGGACAGGCGCTTGTGACTCACCTTGGCGAACCGCCAGTCCTCGTACAGCTGCGGATCATCGACCAGCACATGGCCGCCGCACAGCACGTCGTGCAACTGGGGCACCTGTAGTCCGTGGCGCTCCAGATCCGAAAGGATCGCCGCTTCCTCCGGGCTGAGGCGAAGAGCGGCCGCGACCAGCCCTTTCCGGTACGCCCCTGCCTGCGCCGTGATCTCGATCATGAGCCGGACCCGGGTGCGCACCTGCTCGGCCCGCCGGTCACTCACACGGTCGGACGCCGCCCCGCCGTGTCGCCGCAGGTGGGTGACCGATGCCAGTGCGTGCTTTCGCTCCACCTCGCCAGTACAGCACGGCAGGTCCTTGCACGCACCAGCTCAGCACCGTGGCCGGAGGTGGGCACGGCCCGAAGGAATTCGGTGCCGGGCGCGGCCGGATCGACGCCCCCGGCTACCTGCCCGCCATGTTCCGCACCTACGCGACGACACCCGCCCGCCCCCAGGGCGACAGCGCGGCAAGGCCACAGCCCGGCAGGGGGTTCAACGTTCTCGCAAGGGAGCGATGCGTGAGCGGACGGTGAAGTACGAGCCCTCACGAGCAGGACCGCGCCGGTCCTGGACGGTCCACCCGGTGCACCGTGGTCGACGAGGCGCGAGCAGGAGTTGTGGGCCTGGCATGTCAGAGGCGGCCAGTAGCCTCAGGCGCCATGGGAATTCAGATCAATGCAGTGGTGGACTACCCGGTCAACGACGAGGTGGAGAGGGTGCTCGGGTTGGCCGAGGCGGTCGGCGAGCCCGTCGCTGTCACGTTCATATGGGAGGGGGGTGAAGAGGCGGAACGCGCGGTGCTGGTGCCCGCAGCCACCCTGGCGCTCTGGGAGCACTGGGCCCCCACCGCCTACCCGATGCGTGGCGCCGGGGACAGGAACCGGGCCGGAGCGGAGGAGCCGGAGCTGGCCCACCCAGCGGAATACGGCGCGTTCACGCTCTTCCGCCGTCGCGTAGGAGGGCGCACAGCGGTTGCTCGCCAAGGCGTGGTGGTCGCCGAGCTCCTGGACCCCGGCGAGGCGCACTGGCTCCAGGAGAAGGCCCGCGATGTCCGTCAAGGCTTCATGGATCCGAAGCAGAAGGCGGCGTTCGAGGTGTTCCTTGCCCGGCAGGCACCCCTGGATGAGCAGTGACGCGCCGACTCATGCTGCGTGGCTTGTCATTGATCTTCGGAGTCGGTCCGGTTCGTATGGTGAGGTGACGCTCAATCACGCCAACAGGGCGCGTTCGGGGAGGAGTTCGATGCCTGCGCGGCCGACCATCTGGGCGGTTGAGCACATTGATACGGCTGGCATGGCCTTCCATGATGCCGGAGTTCCAGGGCAGGGTCGGGCCCGCGACAACGGCGTCACGGTCGCGTTCGAGGCGTTGGACGAACCGGCTGAGGCCGGGCAGGTCGGTAGCGGTTCCGTTCCGTCGCACGTGGCCGTCACATCAAGGGCAATTCCCTTGCGTCAGACGGCCTCCCGGGGAAACGAAGGAGCTGCCCCGAACAGGCGGGCCTCCACCTGCTGGAGGCCGAAGCGTACGGCGCCGAGCGCGACGGACTCGTCGCCGAGGTTCGAGGCTTCGATGTCCGGTGGGAACAGGCACAGGTCGACCAGGTGCCGGCGGACCGGTTCGATGATGGCGTCGCCGGCCAGGGAGATGCCGCCGCCGACGACGACCAGCGTCGGGTCGATGGTCATCGACATGACAGCGACCCCGGTGGCCATGTCGCGGGCGAAGCGGTCGACGAATTCGCGGGCCAGGGTGTTGCCCTCGCGCAGGTCGGTGAAGACCCGCAGCGTCGCGTCGATCGTCGTGCTGTCGGGGGCGTAGGACAGCAGTCGGCGGTAGCTGTTCGCCCAGTCCAGGAGGCCGAGGGTGCCGATCTCCCCGGCCGCGCCCCGGTGGCCGCGATAGGGCTTGCCGTCGATCAGGACAGCCGCACCCAGGCGGTGGCCGGCGTGGATGTACACGAGGTCGGGGACGCCGACCGCGACGCCCCGCCACTGTTCGGCGAGAGCGGCCAGGCGCATGTCGTTCTCGGCTCGGATCGGGCCGTCGACCCTGCCGGGCCCCAGGACCCGGGCGAGTTCGTCCACCAGGTTCAGCCCCGTCAACTCCGGCAGCGGGTTGGACAGGACGACCCGGCCCTCGGCGTCGATGACCCCGGGGGAGGCGATCACGGCGGCGAGCAACGGGCTGCGGCCGGGGGCGCGTTCGGCGGCCAGGCACGCGGTGACGGCGTCGCCCATCGCCGCCAGTCGCTCGGCGGCGGGGAGGGCTGGATCGACGTCGGTACGCCGGACCGCGGTCACGGTGCCTCGCAGGTCCGCCACCGTCGCGAGGATCTTGTGGGCGCCGACGTCCACACCCAGGACCCGGCCCGCGTCGGCGTTGAACTCGTACCGCTTGGCCGGCCGTCCCGGCTGGCGCGCGGCGGTCGGGTCCGGTGGCGCCGTCTCGGCGGCCCAGCCCTGGGCCACCAGCTCGGCCACCCCCTCCTCGCAGGTCGGCCGGGACAGGCCGGTGGACCGGGCGAGTTCGGTGACCGTCCGGGCTCCCTGCTCGTGCACCTGGTGGAGCATCGTCGCCAAGTTCCGCCTGCGCAGCGCGGACGGGCCCCCGCCCGTGATTTGCATCTGGCCCATCGCTCGATTCGGGGTTCGGGAGTCGGGGTGAGAGTCGGAGTCGGAGTCGGAGTGGGATTCGCAGTGGGAGTGGGATTCGGAGGTGATCGTTCTGGTTCCCCTCTTGACAGCCGGTCGAAGCGGGGCACTATCTTCTCCAAATGTTAAAGAAGTCTTGTTATCTAATCAAGGACGGAGGGGAGGCCGGGTCCTGAGAGGCGTCCGCCGGTCCCCGACTGCTCCGGCGGGTCACGTGAGGCACCCGTTGCGATGCGCTCCGGGAGGAGAGGGGTCGGGTTCACGAGAGCGACGGGTGTGTCGTCCCACCGGTGCCACCGCACCACCGCGTCATCGCGTCATCGCACCACCACCGTGAAGTGCACATCCTCGTCCGTGGAAGGACGCATCACGCATGAACCTGAAACGAATGAACCCGAGACGGAAACTCACCGCACGTCTGACCGCCACGATCGCGGTCACCGGCATGCTGACCGCCGGACCGGTAGCGATAGGTGCGGAGAGCGCGTCGGCCGCGACCGGATCGAACCATTCCGGCGATGTCCTGGTGAACGCCGGGTACTTGCGCGTGGGAATGGACGACACCGGAGCGGTCACGAGTCTGGTCGACTCCCGCAACGGCCGGAACTACCTGGTGGCAGGGCACGGTACGGCTCCCCTGGTCAGTCTGGTGGTCGGCGGGAAGCAGGTGAGGCCGACCTCGCTGAAGCGGGCCGGTGACAAGCTGGTGTTCAGGAACTCCGCCGCCGGAACCGAGATCGATGTGGCGGTGCTCGACCGGACGACGTACACGACGCTCACCGTCACCAAGGTCAAGGCGCCGCAAGGCGCCGATGTGCAGACCCTGTTGTGGGGCCCGTTGGCCACCACGCTCACCGACACGCTCGGGGAGTCGGCCGGCGTCGCCGGCAACAGCGGCTTCACGGCGGGGATGAAGGTCCTCAACGACCGCACCGAGGGCGGCTGGCCCCGCGAGGACACCAGCATGGGCTGGGAGAGCGAGGTGTCGAACAACCCCTCCGATCTGCAGGTGGCGCCGCTGGAGCAGTGGAGCACCGGCGGCCACACCTCCTGGGGCAACCTGCTGCGCGCCTTCACCTTCGACTACACCAAGCAGCGCCTGCGAATGAACGATTCCGGCTACCGGATCCCGGTCGGGCCGCTGCCCAGCGGCGGCGGAATCGTCGGGTCGGAGGTCGCGCTGTACGGCACCACGCCGGATCTCGCGCCGACCGTGCTGTCGACGATCGCCAAGGGCCAGAACCTGCCGTACCCGACGATCGACGGGCAGTGGCAGAAGACGGCGCAGGCGACCTCCAAGTCCATCCTCGTCCTGTCGGACCTCAACACCGGCAACGTCGATGCGGCCGACAAGTTCGCCAAGGCCGCAGGCATCGACACGGTCTACTCGCTGCCCGGGGCCGACGGTCCCTGGCAGTCGGCCGGGCACTACCAGTTCAATTCCAGCTTCGGCAGCAACGACGCCGCCGCGACCGGTCTGGTGAAGACGTCCAGCTCCAACGGGGTCGCGGTCGGCGCCCACACCCTGTCGAACTTCATCGACACGAACGACTCCTACGTCAGCCCCACCGCCAGCCCCGATCTCGCACTCGGGCAGAGCACCACGCTGACCCGGCCGCTGGCAGCCGGCGACACCTCGCTCTCCCTGGCGAGCTGCGCCCCGCTGGCCGCCGGACTGCAGGGCAGCCGACTGCTGATCGGCAAGGAGTTCCTGACCTACACCGGTTCCAGCACGGTCGACGGCGAGTGCCAGGTGACCGGACTGGCCCGCGGGCAGTGGTCGTCGGCGGCGGCCTCCCACGCCGCCGGTGACACCGTTGCCCGGGTGCAGATGAACGGCTACGGCGGTGCCTACGGCAACCTGAACATCATCAACTCCGTCGCCACCCGCTTCGCCGACATCTGGAACACCACCGGCATCACCGCGACCTCGTTCGACGGGCTGGAGTCCGCCTCGGACGCCGGCTGGGGCCAGTACGGCATGGCTCGCATGGTGAACGGGGCGTACGCGCAGCTGAAGGCCAAGGACGGCTTCATCTCCGAGACCAGCCGGATGGGTTCGAACATCTGGGACGGGCTGTCCCGGGCGAGCTGGGGCGAGGTCGGCTCGACCAGCATGAGCCAGGTACTCATCAACAACGCCTACTACCAGGCCAATTACCTGCCCGGGATGCTCGGCTGGATCGCGCTGCCGGGAAACACCGGTCTGCCGAACGTCGAGGACACGCTCGCGCGGGGCGCCGGTCTGAACGCCGGTGCCGGGTTCGAGACCTCCGTGTCCAGCCTGACCGGTGGCGGGCAGAACACGTCGGCGCTGCTGGACTCCGTCAAGCAGTGGGAGACGGCCCGTAACCTCGGCGCGTTCACCGACGGACAGCGCGCGCAGTTCCGCGACCAGTCCACGCACTGGCACCTGAGCGTCATCACGCCCGGCTCGTCCTGGTCGCTTCAGCAGCGCGACGCCTCCGGCAAGGACATCGGCGCGCCGCGGACGGTCACCGTCCCGAAGCCGGGCTTCCGGGACACCGGCCTGCCAGGCATGACGGCCGGAAAGCTGTACGAGGCACGGCCTGCCGCGAACGTCCCCTCGATCATCCGCTACCGCGTCACCGCGGGCGCCCTGCCCGCCGGTCTGCGGCTCAACGCCGACACCGGGGGCATCACGGGTATCCCGGCCACCGGCGCCACCTCCACGTTCACCCTCACCGGCACCGGCGCTCCCGGGACGCCGGACGCACGGCAGACCTTCACCATCCACAAGGGGAACCCGAAGCCCACCACCGGGACGCTGAGCCTGACATCGGCGTTCGACAACGTGGGAATCACCTCGCAGACCGATGTCACGCCCGGCAACTTCGACGGAGCCGGCAACAGCTTCTCCGCCGAACAGCTCGCCGCGGCCGACGTCACCCCCGGCTCCACCGTGACGGTGAAGGGCACGGCGTTCGCCTGGCCGAAGGCTGCCGCGGGCACGCCCGACAATGTCGTCGGCAGTTCTGCGGTGATCCAGGGCTCCGGCCGGGGCGGCAGCACGCTCGCCTTCCTCGGGTCCGAGGCCGGTGACGTGACCGACCACGTCACGGTCGCCTACACCGACGGCACCACCAGCACCGCGTCCGTCGGGTTCCCGAACTGGGCGGACTCCAGCCCGACCGAGTTCGGCTCCACGCTGGCCGTCTCCACCCAGGGACGCAACACACCCGGCGGATACGCCAACACCAGTGGCGCCTACCGGGTGTTCCGCAACGAGATCCCCCTCGACTCCGGGAAAACCATCGCGACCGTCGAGCTCCCGGCCAGTCCGAAGATCCACGTCTTCGCGCTGACCGTGGCGTAGGGGCGTAGGGGCGTAAGGGCGTAGAAACCCAGGAACACAGGAGCAACAGAAACAACAGGAACAACAGGAACGCAGAACTGTCCGGCCGGCCGGGTCCGGTCCGTGCCGGGCCTTCGGGCCCCGGTCGTTCGGGCCTCCGGGCCCGGCACGGACCGGCCGGACAGGTTCCGGCCGGCTTCCGGACGGGATTCCACAGCTTTCGTCATCCACCCGATGAACACGTCGTCCTCCAGGAGACAGCCCCATGGACACGTACAGGGATACATACAGGGACACCTACCGACAGAGGCGATGGGCGAGCGGCGGGGATCGTTTCGTCGCGATCACCGCTGTTCTGGCCATGCTCATGGCCGCCGCGGCGGTCCTGCTGGCCCCGGCCCGAGCGGACGCAGCCACAGCCGCAGCTACAACCGCAACCGCCATACCGGACACCTCGATCGCGGTAAACGGTCAGGACACCGGCCGGACCTTCGACGGGATCGGCGCGATCAGCGGCGGCGGCGGCAACAGCCGACTGCTGACCGACTACCCGCCCGCGCAGCGCGACGCCGTCCTCGACTACCTCTTCAAGCCCGGCTACGGCGCGAACCTGCAGATGCTGAAGCTGGAGACCGGCGGGGACGGGAACACCACGTCCGGCGCGGAGCAGACCATCGAAGAGACCCGCGGGGTGATCAACTGCAAGGTGGGGTACGAGTTCTGGCTCGCCCACCAGGCGGTGAAGCGCAACCCCCACCTCACGCTCAGCGGGCTGACCTGGTCGGCGCCGGGCTGGGTCGGTTCGAGCATGTACTCGCAGAACGGCATCCAGTTCCTGCTCGACTGGCTGGGCTGCGCCAAGGAACAGGGTCTCACCATCTCCTACCTGGGCGGCTGGAACGAGCGCGGCGGCTGGACCACGGCCTGGTGGAAGGACCTGCGGGCCGCTCTGGACGAGCACGGGTTCGGAGCCGTCAAGCTGGTGGCCGCCGATCAGGTGGACTCGTTCTCCGAGGTCGGTGGCTCCATGGCCCAGGACGCGGAGTTCGCCAAGGCCGTCTCCGTCATCGGCGAGCACTACCCCTGCGGGTGGAACGGCCCCACGCCGGTCTCCGATTACCCGAACGTGGAGACGGACTGCCGTACCTCGGCGGACACCCAGGCGCTGAAGACACCGTTGTGGGCCAGCGAGCAGGGCTCGATGCAGTACAGCGCCGGCGGCCTGCCGATGGCGCGCGCCAACAACATCGACTACGTCGACGGCCGGATGACCGCGAGCGTCAACTGGCCCGTCGTCGCCTCGGCCTACTCGGACGTGGCCTACGCCGACCAGGGCCTCGTCCTGGCCAACGAACCCTGGTCGGGCCGGTACGACGTCGGGATGTCGACCTGGGTGACCGCGCACACGACGCAGTTCGCGCAGCCGGGATGGCAGTACCTGGACGGCGGGAGCGGCTATCTGGGAGGCGAGACCTCCGACCAGGTCGGCAGTTATGTGACCCTCAAGTCGCCCGACCACCAGAACTGGAGTTCCGTCGTCGAGACGACCCGGGCCACCGGTCCGCAGAAGGTCTCGCTCACGGTCAGCGGCGGCCTGTCCACCCGGCCCGTGCACGTCTGGAGCACCGACCTGGTGTCCGGTGACCGTTCGCAGTGGTTCGTACAGGACCGGACGCTGGTGCCCGACGCGCACGGCACGGTCACGATGACCCTGAAGCCCGACTCCATCTACTCGTTCACCACCACGACCGGGCAGCACAAGGGGAACGCCGCCTCGCCTTCGAGCAAGCCGCTCCCGCTGCCGTACGCCGACTCGTTCGACAAGGGCGCCCAGGGCCAGCAGGCCCGCTTCCTGGCCAACATGGAGGGCGCGTTCAGCGTCCAGCCGTGCGCGGGCCGTCACGGCAAGTGCGTCCAACTCGACACCCCGGTACGGCCGTTGGAGTGGGGCAGCCACGAGTCGTTCTACCCGTACACGACGGGCGGCGGCAAAGCCTGGAGCAACTACCAGGTGTCCGCCGACGTACGGAACGCCAAGCCGGGCTCCGTCGGGATCCTGGGCCGCCAGAGCAACCTCGGCGCCCAGACCGGCGACCCGTCGAAGGTGAACTCCTACTCGCTCACCCTCAGCGACGCCGGTGCCTGGTCGATCAACCTGGCGAACGGCTCCGGGAACATCCCGAAGTCCCTCGCCGGTGGAACCCTGCCCTCGGCCGCCGGGCTGAACACCTGGCACAACCTGGCGCTCACCTTCGACGGATCGCTGATCATCGCGTCGGTCGACGGCACCAGGGTCGGCTCGGTCACCGACACCACCCTGTCCGCGGGCAAGGTCGGCCTCGTCGCCGACGGCTACTCGGGCGGCGACCAGTACGACAACCTCAAGGTCAGCACCCTGACCGACCTTGCCGTCCCGGTGTCACTGCCGGAAGGCGCGCACGCCCCCGGAGTGGTGACGAACATCGGTTACGACACCACGGGCAGCGCGACGAACCAGTGGCAGTACAGCGGCACCTGGCAGTCCGGCAGCGGAAACACCTGGAACAACACCACCGGTGACCACGCGGAGCTGGCCTTCCAGGGGGACAACGTCACCCTTCAGTCCCTGACCTACAGCAACCAGGGCATCGTGGACGTATCGCTGGACGGTGGCACCCCCACCGCGGTCGACCTCTACCGCGACAGCGGCAGCCCGACGCCGACCTCGGTGTTCACCCGCACCGGTCTCGACCCGGACAAGCAGCACACGCTGACGGTGACCGTCACCGGCACGAAGAACCCCGCGTCCCAAGGCACCTGGGCCTCCATCGCCGGAGCCCTGGTGAGCAGGCCCGGCAAGCCGGCCCCGACACCGACGGTCACCAGGCCGGCGGACCGGGCCACGGTCCACCCCGGCCAGGTGCGGATCGAGGGCACCGCCACCGCGGGCGAACTGATCACCGTCTCGCTGTCCGGCGCACCGGCCTGCGTGAACCTCCCCACCGACCGGAACGGCAACTGGCACTGCGACACGCACGTCCGGTCCGGCCGGACGGTACTCACCGCGGTCGGCACCGATCCGGTGACCGGCCTGCTGTCGGAGGCCACCGCCCCGGTTCATCTCACCGTCTCGTAGCGGGCTGAACGAAGGCCGCGCCGGTTCCGGGCCGAAAGCCTGGAACCGGCGCGTTTACGTCATCAGACCGGTGAAACGCGACTCCAGCAGTCGAACACGACGGCTTCGGGGTGGTGCAAGCCGTCCGCAGTGACGTCGAAGACCTGCAGAGCCCGCAGGGCCCGGACTGCCTCTCCAGCGGTCAGTCCCATACCGGAGATCCCGGTCTCCACCGCGGCTTCGAGGTCCTCCGAAGCCAGCCCCTCCTCCGGCATGAGTTCCAGAATCACCGCAAACGCCGACCACAGCAGCGTTTGCGGCACAAGGCCTACCTGGCTCAAGAACTCGCTCGCGCCCTCGTCACTCTCCAGCCGCTCACTGACCACTCGCAACGCGGCACTCTCGAGACGCCTGCGAGCCATCTCCTCGGCGAGGCGATCCACAAGAAGCGGCCAGCCGCCCGTGGTTGTCCCCAGACGTTCAAGCGCGGCTTCCGAGGTGAAGGCACCCTGGTCCAGGGCCCATGTGCGCAGCCCGTGCCGTGTGAAGCGCCTGAGGGGAACGACGTCGGCCTCACGTGCACCCTCGCCCGACAGCAGGGTCGTCCACAAGGACATCTGTCCCAGTCCGGCCACGACCACGGCAGAGCGGGTGACGCCCGGGCCTTCGGGAAGCCTGGTCACAGCGAGGTCCGGCGATTCCAGGCAGGATTGTTCGCCGGGCGACTTGACGGTCAGATCGGAGACGACGAGCCGACTCGTTCCTGCCTCGCCGCTCACCAGCTCCCGTTCGAAGTCGGCTCTCCTGTTGACGTGGGGCATTTTCCAGCCCGTACTCTCCGCGATCTCACGCAGCGCCGAGCTGACCCGATTGATCCCGGTGGCGGGAGAACCGATCACCACACGTGCCAGGTTGCGGCGCCCCTTCTCGGTGCCCGAGACCTGTCGGCCGGGCAGGATGTCCGCGATCTGCGCGGCGGTGAGCGGGCAGTGGGAGTGCGAGTCGCGTGACTGGTGCCGCGTCTCCATAGCTGTCAGCCGCTCGGTCAGCTCTCTGCTGGAGGTGTTCTGCAACTGGGCATCCACCTCCTCCAGCGTGCCGATCATGCTCAGAGCATTGGCGCTTCGCAGATGCCAGCCCCGCTGGTCAGGGTCCGGTGCGAGCACGCCGAGCCCTTCCATCTCGGTGAGATAGGCGCGGAACTGGTCGGGATCCAGGTCCCGGAAGCCCTCGGCCCACCAGTAGGTGCACTCGTCGCGCAGCTCCGCGTGGGTCATCCTGGCGTCGATGCCGTGATGGTGCGCATGGTGTGCGACCACATTGGCGATCATGTTGTAACGCGAGTCGAGCCTCAGCGTGTCGTGAAACGCGGCGGTGATGCTCCTTCGAAGATTCCGGTCCGACTGGACCCGTTCCACATCCGCCCGGGCAATGGAATACAGCGGCCCGGAACTCTCTTCCGTCCTCCGTCCGTGCATCACCTGCACGAGCCGGTGCGCAAACATCTGCAGGAGGAACGGTTGGTACGAGCAGTGCCCGAGGATCCGGTGCACCAGGGACGGCTCGGAGAACCGGTAGCCCAGGGCTGCCAGCGGCTTGAGAAGCAGATTGGCTGCGTCCTGCGGCTGAAGCGGGCCGATGACAGTCGGATGCTGGGAAAGGTGGCTGAACGGATTGTTCACCGCGAGTGTGGCGTAACGCTGTACCGAGTGCAGACCCGCGAAAACGATCTTCACCCCGTCATTCGTCTCCGCACTGAGGTCACGCAGACGCCTGGTCTCGGTGAATCTCGGCGAATCCGATTCGAAGAAGCCGTCGGCCTCGTCGAGCATGATGAGCATCCGCCGGCTGGTGTCCGCCTTCAGCCAAGCCCGGATGCCGGTCAGTACGTTGTCGTACGTCAGTGTCGTGTCGGCTCGGACCCTCTTGGGCAAGGGCAGAGCGTCTTCCTCCAGCAGCCGACGCCCGATGATGTTCCACACGGTGGACGGCTGGGCGCTCGTACCGTTGTACGTGGAGTCGAGGCTCAGCGCGAGGCTGATGTGCGACATCGGAGCCTGCGCGGTGAACTTCCTGCCCGCCTCCTTGAGGAGGGCGGACTTGCCCAGACCCCGACCGCCGAACACCACCTGGTTACCGGCGGGGTTCTGTACGGATCCCAGTTCTTCGAGGCGGCCGAAGAACATCTCCTCCGCCACCCGCCCGCGCTTCTCGCTGACGTACGGATTGACCGCCGAGAACGGCAGCAGTACGCGCATCGCGGGATCGAGCAGCTGATTCCCCCGCGCGGCAAGATAGGCCAGCGCGGCATCGTCGAGTACGAGCATCGGGCGTCTGCCGACGCTCAGCACCGCCAACGCCGTCCGGTCCTCCGCGGAGAGTGTGCCGAAATAGGCCACCAACAGGCTGTCCTGGCTGGGGTCCTGCTGTACTCGGGCCATCAGGGCCCCGGCTGTCGGCTGCCCCCATGCCAGCATCACCCGGAGCCTGCCCCGCAGGCCCGAGCCGAACGCCGGCACGAGCGCCTCGCCCGTGTACCGCACCTCGTTCACATCGAGGAATCGGTGCTCCGCGGTGGTGCTTCGCTGTCGGTCCCGCTGCGGCTTGCGCAGGCTGCGGTAGCCGATGAGGTGCAGCGCCGGCATGAGCAGGTTCTCCTCGCTCAGTCCCTCCAGGCGTCGCGAGCCTCGACGGGACGCCATCTCGCGCCATCCGGAGAGGCCTTGGGCAGCCTGCTCCGTGAACTCCGCCGACATGGTGGAGAAGTCGAGGACGTCGAGATCCCGGAAGCGCCGACGGTCCCGCACCGCCTGTACGAATTCCTCGGTGATTCCGTTGGGCAGGGCTTCGGGCACTGCGGGAAAGAACGCATCGAGCGGATGGCTCGCCTGACGGGTGTCGGGGATGCTCTCGCCGTTGGAGAGATGCGAGATGAGCTCCTCGGCGGTCAGCAGATCCCCGTCGTCCAGCAGGGGGGTGACCCGGGCCACGTTCTCGGGCTTGAGATCGGGAATCTCCACGAGACGGGCCCGCAGTTTGGCAGTGGCCGTCGCGTGGGCCCGTTCGAGTTCCTCGGACATCCCGTTCAGCCGCCGCCGTGCGAGGGCGAGATCGGCTGTCGTAGTCAGTGCACAGGCTTGGAGCCGGTGCTCGAAATCGCGCTCCTCCTCCTCCCTGAAAACACCGTTGACCCGTGTCCGACGCAGTGTGTCCTCAAGGATTCTCCGCTTGTCTTCGAGCTCCGCCACGGTGCGCTTGGCCATCTGAGACACCGTCATATGAAGTCTTGCGGGGATCAGTTCACCTCCGCCACCAGGACCGGGCAGGTGTCCACGCTCGGAGAGTTCAAACAAGTGGGTGGTGATGTCGAAGCGCTCAGCCACCGCATGGCCGTGGACGGCCTCCCCCCACGTCGTGTCCGCCGCGACAGCGATGTCCTCGATGGTCAGCCGCGGCGGGACGATCTGGCCGGTCGCGTCGTCCACGCGGACGTCTGTCAGCTTCAGCAGGTCCGCGCCCAGGACGATTTCAGCGGGTGGTTCCGCCGGATGAAGACGGGCATCACCTGCGAGTAGCTGGAAAGTCAGGTGCAGGGATTCCACCGCGGCCTTCATGGCCATCGCAGCGTACTGATCCTGAGCGAAGTCCTGCTCTTCGAGATCGCCGAGCACGCTGTCCTGCAGCGCCAGAACGTTGACCCGCATCTCCTGAACCTGGTCCACACTCCAGTTGGCCGCACCTGCGTTGAGTGCGCGGGCGGCGGCAACCCAGTTCTCGACCGTCCGAAGCCGGTCGTTCATGAGCCGCAGCAGACTCTGCCGTACGGGACCCTCCAGACGGCTTCTGCTGGACTTCATCAGACGGCGGTCGATCTCGTCGAGTTCGGCCTGGAGGTTGGAGTCGACACTCAACTCCCGTACGCGCTCCGCGACCTTGTCGACAGCAGTTCTGTCGTCCGCCGCGGCGCTGCTGAGCAGGACACCGATGAGTCCTGCCGGGGCGAGCCAGAGCCGGGTGATCTCGGTGGCACGGTTGAACCGAAGCCTGGGGATGTGATCGAGACCCTGCCTGCACTCCTCGCGGGCCTCCTGCATGGTCTTCTCCAACTCGGCTGCGCCCCGGGCCAGGGCCAGCGGCGGCGAATGGAGAAGCATCGACTGCAGGGCGCGCTTGGAAACCTCACCCGCGATGGACACGAGACTCGGCGGCAACGCGGAGGCGACCTGCTCCAGCGGAGCACTGGCCTCGGGGTCCCCTGTGACCAGGACGATGCGGAGCAACGCTGCGGTGACGAGGGCCGCATCGGGCTTGCTGTCGACGAGCTCCTCGACGGCCGTCTCAAGAAGTTCCGCCCGGACCCGGGACGCACACTCGCCACTGGCCGACCGCATCGCGTGGGCGTACGCGGAAATCCGCAGAGCGGAGACACGGAAACCCGGCTCGCCGTTCTGGTGGGCAAGTGCCGCAGCCGCTCCGTAGCGTTGTGCCTCGATCAACGGGGCGAGCAATGCTGTCGAGGGCGTGCCGAGGGAGAAGACGTCCCGCGTCGGTACTTCTTCGACCGGTGCGACGTCAACGGTCCGGCTGCCGACAACCCCTGCGTTCGGCGCGGCTTCGGCCTCGCCGGAGGGCTGAGGCGGAATCGGCGCAGTTCTGAAGGCACTTGGCTGCACAGGCCGCTCCGGCTGCGGGGCGTCGACGGACGCCGCGGCCGGTGCGGTGGCATGTACAGCCGGGCCCGCAGGCATCGGTACCACCATGGTCCTGCCCATGACGGGCGTCGACGCCCCGTGGTGAACGGCCGGCGGATCTGCGGGGACGACGGCCACTGGCGTTTCCGGACTTGCCGAATCCCTCTCGTACTCGGAATCTTCCGTGACGCCGTACGGTGCCAGAGCGAGCCCGGCGTGCTGCGCAGCCAGCATCACCAGGCCCGGAGCCGGCGCCTTGGCCGACATCTTCCTGAGCAGTTCCAACATCTCCGCAGGCCTGTCATGGCTGCCCTGCGCCAGGTCCACCATGGTGAGGAGTATGTCGAGCGCTTCGGCATCAGCCCGGTCCTGGTCGCCCCAGACCTCCCGCGAACGCAGCGCCTGCGCGCGACCCTGTGCCTCGGTCAGTGTTTCCACCGGCAGGGTGGTGTCCGGTGTCCTGACCAGACGGTCCACTCGTTCCAGGGAGACCCGGAGCTGTCCGATGTCCAGCATCGTGATCACAGCGGTCGTTCGTTCCCGCAGGCTCAGCAGATCCGTGCGGATTGGCGCTTCTCCGTGCCTGCGGAGCCGAGCCAGCGTCTCGTCGAAGGCGGCCGTGAGCTCGATCAGCCGAGCCATGTCCGCATCATCGGGTCTGGCCTGCTCGGAAACGGCTTTGGCGATCCTCCGCACCGGCTCGACCGCTTCTCCGAGCGCCTGTTCGACGCGGTCGAGTCCTGCGGTGAGTGTCTCGGCTCCCGGTGCCACCTCCTGCTCCTGCTCCTGCTCCTGCTCCTGCTGGTCGGCCACAACTACCGCTGGTGGTACGGCCGATCGGCCTTCCGCTTCCATGGGTGCAGGCTCCAGCTCGCAGGCCTCCCCCGGGCTCGGAAGGAGCTCCACCAGTCGCTCGGTCGCTTCTCGTACGACGGCAATCGCCTCCGGTGGGAACGTGTCGGTCGTCCACGGCTGGTCCAACGCCCACAGCCACAGCGGCGCGTCCTCGGTACTGACCTGCAACAAGGACCACACGGCGAGCCGGAGCAGCGCCGGGCTCCACCGTCGGGTGAGGGAATCCGACGAGACTCCGGCCATCAGCAGGTCGTTCAAGAGGGGCTGGGTGAGGTGAGCGGACGCGTGACGTGCCTTCGACGAGTCCGGATCTCGCTTCATCCGGGCCAGAACGTCGCGGCACAGAGCGGGGCTGACCCGTGTCCCCACCACAGGGATCCGCAGGGCACCCAGCAGGTGGCGGCGCCACTGGACCGGCATCGAATTGAGGGCGTGTTCCACATCCGCCTGCTCAAGCAGTCGTACAGCCGAGCCGACCGGCGAGGGCACCAGATTGAGCGCCTCCGACTGTGCGTTCAGTGCATCGGTGAGGGCGGGTTCCAAAGTGGCCGTCGATGCTTCGGCCACGGTGAAGGGTGTCTCTGATTCTTCACACAGCGGCGCACTCCGGCGACGAGGTGACGTCACACAATCTCCTGCAAGTAGGCGGTGCCGATGCTTCTACACCTGCGCTGGGACACGTACGTCTCGGTGCGAGCGGGTGGACCGTCGAGACCGCATCTCAGGAACCCCGTTGGTGCGGACGCACATAGGTGTAGCCGGGAGGCAGCTCAGGTGTTCCCGCCAGCCCGAAAGCCCGGAAGTCCTGTCGGAACAAGCGTCGTTGTTCTTCGCTCGCTTCGTACCCCAAATGGCCGATAAAGCGAAGAAAACCAGGAACATGATGAACATTGACCGAGCGGCCCTGGCCGGACGGCTCATCCGGACCTGCCCCACGCGGCCTCTCCTCCACCACCAGTGGGCTGTAGCAGACCAGTTCCAGTGCCGACTCACCTGGCTTCGACGGATAGTGGGGAAGGCCGTCGACACTGCGACTGCCACGAAGAGCCGTGAGACGGCCGGCGGCAAGGAGCCGTCCGAGGGCAGACTCCACACGCGGCGGCCCGGGGTGCACCAGTACATCCGTCATGACGAGTCGTACAGCGGAGTGCAACCGGTCGCGGGCGAGCAGTGCACGACCGTAGACGTCGAGCAGGCCGAGTCGTCGAACAGCGGTCATGACAAGCAACTCGACCTCGGTGCCGCTGCCGGTCAAGTGCGGGTGTACTCCCCCCGCTCCGTCACGCGTATACACCCGCTTGTCGTAACGGTGCCCGACCGGCTGCCCGTCGATGGTCTGTGGACGAGGCAGCCGTACGGTTCGGACCTGTATTTCCCGGCTGCCGCGGCACCACGTCAGAGAGAGCAGGATCCCGGGGAAGAACCCGGGCGGCCACAGCACCTCCGCGAGCCCGCACTCGCTGTCGAACCGGGCGTTCTGGTCAGACAAGGAGGACGGCAGTATGTGCCCGTCATGTCTCACCGAGATCTGCACGAACTCGTCCGGCACACCCGCGGCCGTCCCGGGGCGTGTGAGACCGGCCAGGACGTCTTCCGGAAGGGGCAGGAATCCTTCCGACACGTGCCGAGCCCGTAGGGGCTGCGTCCACTCGATCCGGTCCGGCCTGTCGGCCGTACGGACTGGCTCTCCGAGCCGCCGGTCGTCGGGCCAGCCTCCCTCACCAGCAGCAGGCTCCGCACTCCCCGCGCTCGCGTCGGCCGGTGAGCCCGAACCCCCGGGCTGTGGAGTCGGCGGAACAGGCGGTTGGCTCTCGGCCCAGCCACGCCCAGCCGGATCGTACGGTGACACCGCGGGCGTCGCAGCCGGGCCTCCCTCTGCCGCGTACTCGGAACGCCACACCCCGCCGCCCTGCCAGCAGTCGTCCAGGGACAGCCGGACGCCGTTGGGGAGAAGTCCCGTCTCCTCGTCCGCCTCCCCGCGGAGGAGATCGGCCAACAGGACGTTGGCCTGGCTGATGGCAAGCGGATAGGCCGTGGTCCTGAGGAGTCCCGAAGCCCCGGGCAACGTGCGCAGGACCGGGCCGAGAGCGGTGTAGACGGTCTTCTTGCGGTGGTCCGAACGACGGCGTCCGATCGGCGCTGCCGACCGGACAACAGACTGGGCAAGTGCTTCCAGAGCATCCCGCCCCACCGGCCCCGGATCCGCAAGCCGGGCGGCCATGGAGACACGGGTGAATGCATAGTCACCCCAGATCCGCACCTCGGGCAGCGACGCCAGCGTCTGACGGATCACGCTCATGAGCCTGATCAGAGCGGCTTCCAGATCCTCCGAGGAGCTGTCGGGAGACAGCATCAACCTCAGCGGCATCGGCGCCAGAGAGCTGTTCAGTTGCTCCCGGCCTCGGGTCATCAAGTAGCGGGCGTAGTAGGAAGCGTCATCGAGATCGCCCTCGGATCCGGCGTACCGGGCGTCGACGACCAAGTGACCGTACGCGTCGAGCGTGCCGCGGCGGCTGAGCCTGTTGAGTCGTTCAGCCGTCGTGGCAAGACCCTGTCCGAATGCGGCCGTATCGAAGACGAGGCGCTCGCGCAGGCTCGGAGTCTCCGTCACCGCCCGCACGCCGGGCCCTCGGGCGCCGGATGGAGCCCCCGACAACCACCCCGGGGTATGTCCCCCGTTGTCGAGGTCCGGGTGAGCTCCTTCCTTGTAGACCACCTCGGCCGGCAGCAGGTCACCCCCCGTGCGCACATTGATCATGGCGCCAACCGGTAGTGCCTCCACCTGGTCGCCGAGAGCGACGGACGGAAAGTCTCCGATGTCCAGCGGCCCTCCGACGTACCCGCCTGCTTCCGTATCGAACCCGAAATAGAGAGCGTTGAAGGCCACCGCGGTATGCACAGGCGCGGCTCGGTGCGCGACGAGCTCCCTCAGATAGCGCCGCAGCGGTGCCGCGCCCGGAGGAGCGCCCGAGCCGGGCTGGATCATCTCGGGAGAGATCAGGGGCGGATCCAGGTAGGGCCGCCAAACTCTGGAGGAAGTGCCGCTGTCACTGATTAATCGCATATGTTGTCCATGTTCACGTGACACCGCTGGAAAGTGAAGGGCCGGACCGGCTCGCAACGCGGGATCCGGCCACCGTGGCCGACTCCGCGTTCACCGCACGCCGACGCGGTGGTCCTGGAGCACGGTGGCAAGTGGACGAGCGAGGCGAGGATTGCCGACGGGAGTCGCCTCATCACTGCTGGTTATGGGGCCAGGACTGGCACATGAATGCCAAGTCTCTGGTGGGGGAGGGCCTGTAGAGCATGAGTCGTCGCTCCAGTGGGTTGGTCGGTATCTGGGCCGAGGCGCAACGTCAACAGCAACGTCAGCGGGAGGCTCAGGCCAGATATCAGCGCGATCAGGAACGGCAGCAGCGTGCCCACCAGCGAGAACTGACACTCAGTCATCGTGAGCAGCGGGTGGCGTACCGGCAGCAGCGGGAGGCGGACGCCAGGCGGCGGACGGAGGAACTCGACGCGCGGGTCGACTCGTTGCAGGGTCTGCTGGTGGCGGGATGCCGGGCTCCGGCGTTCAGAGCCGGCGCCCTTGCCCGGCCCGAGCAGATCGAGACCTTTTCCCCGGGCCCGCTCGCTCATCCCATCCGGATGCCTGATCCGAACCAGTACCAGTCGCAGGGCGGCTGGACGGCGTCCCAGCGGACCCAGGCGCAGGCGGAAGCGCGGTCCCGGTTCGAGCGTGACTGGCAGGCTGCCCAGGCTGCGGAGGTACAGCGTCAGCAGCAGTTGGCCGCCTACCAACTTCAGTACCAGCAATGGGCCGATGCCCAGCTGGCGGAAATTCGTCGGCACAACGCCGGCATCTCCGAGATGACGGCGGGACTTCGCAACGCTGATTCCGAGGCCGCTGTGGAGTACTTCTCCGCTGCCCTCTACGCCTCGACCGCATGGCCGGAGGATCTGCCGCGTCAGGTGTCCGCCGCATACGACTCCGGTGCACGCCAGTTGGTACTGAACTGGGAACTGCCCCGGTATGACGTCGTCCCGGAGATGAAGTCGGTGCGCTACATGCCTACCGCCGATCAGGAGAAAGAGACCCCTCGCCCGGTGACACAGCGTCGTGCGCTGTACCGGGATGTGCTCGCGCAGTGTCTTCTGCTGGTTCTGCATGATCTCTTCGCGGCAGATGAGTTCGGCGCCCTGGAATCCATTGCGCTGAACGGCTTCGTCGACGCCCACGATCCGGCGACCGGCAGACGGGGTCACATGTTCCTGGCCACGGTCATGGCGGCACGTTCGACCTTCGCCGAACTGCATCTGGAGCAGGTGAACGCTGTCGATTGCCTGGTGGACGGGTTACGGGGCCAGCTGTCACCGCGGCCTGACCAGGGCGCGACGGTGCGGCCCGGCCGGGTTCCCGAAGACATCGGCAACGACGTCGTCACGCACGGAGGGGACGAAGAGCCGGATCTGTACGAGATGGACCCCATCGCCTTCGAGTCCCTGGTCGCGGAACTGTTCCGGGCCATGGGGATGCAGGCGGTGACGACCCAGCGCTCCAACGACGGCGGCGTGGACGTCGATGCGCTGGACCCGACCCCGATTCGTGGCGGCAAGATCGTCGTGCAGGTCAAGCGCTACCGCAACACCGTGCCCCCGACAGCTGTCCGCGACCTGTACGGCACCGTGCAGGACGCCGGTGCCAACAAGGGCGTCCTGGTCACGACGTCCGGATTCGGCCCCGGCTCGCACACATTCGCCAATGGCAAGCCCCTGGAACTGGTCTCGGGCCCGGAATTGGTCGACCTGCTCCACCGGCACGGACTGGGCGGACGACTGGGCAGCGGTGACCGCACCGTACCGGCCCCACGGACAGCGCCGGACAACGGCACCGGCACGAGCACGGACGACCACAACATGTTGGGCATGTACTGGTCGGGCAGCGTCGCCCTGGACGTGTGCGCGCTCGTCTGCCACGGCAGTCAGGTCTTGGACGACCACCACTTCGTCTTCTTCAACAACCCCCAGACACCCGACGGCGCGGTCCGCGCGCTCCCTCCCGCCCTTCCGGACAGGGCTGCCATCCGAGTGTCCTTCGACGCACTGCCCGAACGAGCCGACCGCCTCGTCATCGTTGCCGCAGTCGATCCTGAGGCAAATCCCACGGCTGACCTGTCCGGGTTCACCCTGGCCGGTATCCGGCTGCTGGACTCCGCGGGAACCCAACTGGACCGGCTGGAGGTCTCCGACGGCCGTCCGGATGAAACCGCCCTGGTGCTCGGCTCCTTCCGCCGCCGCTCCAGCGGGGACTGGGACTTCGTCCTCGGCGGCAAGGGATACCGGGGCGGGCTGGAGGAACTGGTCCAGGAGTACGGCATCGACGTGTCCTAGCAGACCATCGCAGCTGATGTTTTGGGCAGCGGTGGCGGAGTTCGATGCGTGCGTCGTGGGTGGTGAAGTGCCAGTGACCCGCCCGATGGTGGAGTGATCCGGATCAGGGATGTCCCCGACCGGCGCGACGTGCTTCTCCAGCAACCGCAGCGAACACCGCAAGCGATCACCTGCCGCTACCTCAGCCGCCCGGACCGCTCGCGCTGCTCGCCGCCGGGAGCACATCGCCCCCGGGGACCGCGCCGCCCGCCGGAAGCGTGTCCTTCAGCTCGTCCGGGCACGGGGTGCCGCGCGGCAGCTGGTAGGGGGAAGCCAGGTGGTAGACCCCCGGCTTCGGCGCGAGCAGCTCCGTCCATTCGTCGCCGTCCGCGTCCTTGTCCGTCTTCACCAGACAGCCGTTGACGTTGGAGAAGACCTTCGGCTCCCCGTCCGCCCGGCCCTTGGAAGCCTCGGTCTCCTGCGGCGGCTCGACGCTCTTGCCGTGCTCGTCCACCAGCCCCAGCCACGGCGAGTACGGAATCCGGATCAGCACCCGGCCCGCCTTCTTCACCCGGAGCGTCAACTCGCCCTCCGCCGCCCGCTCCACCGTCCCCGGCGGGTCGGCCATCGGAGTGGGCCGGTCGACCGCGAACAGCTGCCAGTTCTCGTCGCCCCAGAGCCGCTTCAGATACGGCAGCCCGTCCTGGACCAGCTTCTCCTCCTGGCCCGCCCCGGTGGAGTCCGGCTGGCCCATCGGCAGCACCACGTACCGCACCGCCCAGCGGCTCAGCCAGGCGCGGTAGCTGGCAGAGTCCAGGGTGTCGTCGTAGAAGAGCGGGTTGCGCTGCATGTCGGCCTGACGGTTCCAGCCGCGGGCCAGGTTGACGTACGGGGAGAGCGCCGACGCCTCACGGTGGCTGCTGGCCGGGACCACCTCGACCCGGCCCTTCTCCGCGCCCAGCTTCTGGAGTTCGTTGACCAGCGGGGCGAGTTCGCGGCTCCAGGAAGCGGCGGGCGCGGTGCGCACCACGTCGTCGACGCCCTTGAAGCCGATCCACACGTTGAGGCCGATGAACGCGATCACCACCGCGTACCACTTGCGGGAGCGCGGCACCGTGTACGGCAGCGCCGCCAGCAGCACCACCCCGGCGAAGACCATCGGGAGGCGCGAGATGTTCGAGCCGATCTGCGAGTCGATCAGCCACGTCAGGACGACGCCCACCGAGTAGACGGCCGCGCCCGTACGGACGGTCCGCCACTTCTTCGGGACCAGCAGGAGGACGAGGATCCCGTACAGGAGGGGCAGTGAGACCGTGCCCACCGACATCGGCTGGGTGCCGGAGAACGGGAACAGCCAGGCGGAGAGCGCGACCACGGCGACCGGGGCGAGCCCCAGGGCGTACGCGCCGGGGCGCCGTTTGTTGAGGAAGAGGGCGGTGGCCACCACGCCCAGGAACAGACCGGCCACCGGGCTGCTCGCCGTCGCGAGCCCGGCGAGCGGGGCGGCGACCGCGGCCTTCGCCCAGCGCTTCGTCCGCCAGCGGTGCGGCCAGCAGAACACCGCCGCCACCGCGCCCAGCCCGAACATCGTGCCGAGCCCGAACGTCACCCGCCCCGACAGGGCGTTGCAGAGCAGCGCGAAGTCGGCGGCGAGCCCGCACAGCAGCGGATTGCGGACCGCGCGGAGGCGGACCAGGATCAGCGTGGTCAGCGCGGCCGAGACCGTACCGGCGATCATCATCGTGGACCGGACGCCGAGCACCGACATCAGGTACGGGGAGACGACGCTGTACGAGACGGGGTGCATCCCGCCGTACCAGGCGAGGTTGTACGCGGACGCCGGGTGCCGGCCGACGAACTCCGCCCAGGCGTCCTGCGCCGCGATGTCGCCGCCGCTGTTGGCGAAGAAGAAGAACCAGAGGATGTGCGTGACCGCCGCCACGGCGGTCACCGTGACGACCGGGTGGCGGGTCAGCCAGGACCACGGCATGCGGCCGGAAGGGCGCGATCCGGGCGGCGACTCGCCCCATGAGGGCAGGCGTATCCGGCCCCCGGCGCGGGGGCTGCTCCCGTCTTCTTCACGTGTCGGTTCTGCAGTGGTCACCAAGGCTCGCTCTCCTGCGAAGGAGGACGCAGTCCCCGCGCCCAGAGTTGCCCAGCGACGCTAACACGTACGAAATGGGACGCCCCCTCCGGATATGGGATACCCCCGCCGGTTGTGAACCCCGGCGGGGGTATCTCCTTGCATCCCGTTCGCTCGGCCCGGCGGGCGGCTGCGGCCCGGCCCGGCTCTCGCTCGGCCGGCCCTCAGCCCAGACGGGTCAGCTTGGCGCCGAACCCGGGCTCGGCGAGGTCCTTCTGGAGGGCGACGGGGGCGGCCACCTGGCCGGTGCCGGAACCGACCGTCACCTGGCCGACCACCGTGCCCGCCTTCGCGGAGTGCGGTACGGCCTTGCCGCCGTCGCCGATCTCGAGGTCGACCTTCAGGCCCGGCCAGCCGACCGCCTTCAGGTCCTTGGTGGCGACGACGGGGGTCTTCCCGCCGAGCCCGTCGTCGACGTACCCGACGACGTCACCCTTCTTCACGACCGTGGCCGAGGTGACGGTCTTCTGGGAGTGCTGGATCAGCTTGAGACCGTTGGCCTTCGCCAGGTCGAGACTGTCGTTCACGACCTTCGTGGGGCTCTGCTGCCCCATCACCACACCGAGGATCCGGCGCGTCTTGCCGTCGACGACCGTGTCGGCGGCCCACAGCAGGTTGCCGCCCGCCGGGGTGGACGAACCGGTCTTGATGCCGCTCACTCCCGGGTTCAGCAGCAGGGTGTTGTTGTTGTAGATCGTCGTGTCGATGCCGGGGACCTTGACCTGGGGCAGATTGACGATCTCGGCGAAGACGTCGTTCTTCATGACCGCGGCGGCCAGCTTGAGCTGGTCGGACGCGGTGCTCTGGGTCGTACGGTTCAGGCCGCTCGGGTCGGTGTACGTGGTGTGCGTCATCCCGAGGTCCTTGGCCGCGGCGTTCATCTTCTTGACGAAGTCCGCCGAGGGACCGTCCCAGCGGGAGAACAGCCGGGCCGCGTTGTTGCCCGAGGGGACCAGCAGCAGTTCGAGCATCTGGCGCTCGGTGAAGTGCTGCCCCTCCTTGATCGGCGCGGTCGACTCGTCGGGCGAATTGGCCTCGTCGCCCGCCTGCTTGTCGACCGTGATCTCCGGGCCCTGCTGCTTTCCGCTGAGCGGGTGGTCCTTGAGGACCACGTACGCCGTCATCACCTTGGCCATGCTCGCGATGGGTGCGGGCGTCTGCGTCCCGTCCGTACCCATGCTGCCGACGCCGTCGACCGTGACGGCCGACTGGCCCTGGCCGGGCCACGGCATGGAGAGCTTGCCGCCGGAGAAGGTGTACGTCGGCTCCGCGGAGAGCCCGAGGGTCGGCGTCGGCAGCGGCCGTACGGCCTGCGCAACCGCAAAGATGATCAGGAGCAGTACGACCAGCGGTGTCCAGATCTTGAACCGGCGCACGACGGTGCGTACCGGGGTCTGCCGCGGGGGCGGCGTGTTGGTCAGCTCGGCCAGCAGATCGAGCGGCGGCTTGGGCGGCATCGGCTGCTGCCGGGTCGGCTCGACGATGTCCGCGGGCGCGGCCTCCGCGGTGCCGGTGCCACCAGCGGCCCAGGTCGGAACGGTGAGCGTGGCGGCGGGCGCCTCGCTCGGAGGTCCGGCCGGCGCGGGGACCGGTGCGGGCTTCTTCTTCCGCTCACCGGGTACGTCGTCGGGGCGCAGCGGCACGAAGGTGCTGCGCTTCAGGGTGGTGGTGGGCCGGTCGACCACGGGGCGCGTGGGCACACGGAAGACGCCGGTGGGCTGGTCGACGGGGTTTGCTTGCGTGACGTCGGAGGAGTCCTCGGCGTCGTCGGTGTCGCCGTCGCCAGCGTCGTCGGTGTCGTCGGCAGCCGGCTTCTTCGCGTCGGTGTCGCCAGCGGTCGCCTTCGCGTCCGCTTCAGGGGCGTCGGCTTCAGGGAGGTCCGCTTCAGGGGCGTCGTCGGCATCCGACTCGGCCTTGACCTTGGCCTTTGCCTTGGCATCCGGCTTCGCGCCGTCACCCTCGGTGTCGTCGGAGTCGTCGGCCCCGCCGTCGTCCGCGTCCGTGTCGGACTTCGCGTCCGCCTCCGGCTTCGCCTTACCGGCATCGGCGGTGGAGTCCGCCTCGGGGCCGACCCCGGACTCGGGCTCGGGCTCGGACTCGGCATCCGCTTCGGCGGTGTCCGCCTTCGCGTCGGCGGCCTCCGGCTCCTCCGCGTCGTCCGCACGCGCCTCATCGTTCGACGCCTCGCCCTTCGGCGCGTCGGCCACCGCATCCCCGTCGTCACCCGAACCGTCCGAGCTGTCCACGCCGTCCGAGTCGTCCACGTCATCCGCGTCGCCGGAAGCGTCCGTACGGGCCTCCGCGCTCTCGGAGGCGCCCGAGGAAGCGACGTCCGCGGGCGCGGCGGCTGAGGCGCCCTGAGCGCCCTCCTCCGCCGGTTCGCTACCTTCGCGCCCCTCGCGCTCCCCTGCGGGCTCCGCGCCGCCGTCAGCAGCCGCAGAGGCATCCGCGTCGCCGTCCTCCCCCGACGGCTCCGACGGCTCCGCGTCCGGGGAAGACGGCCCGTCCGCCTTCGCCACCCACGCGGCGACCGCCGCGCGCAGCCGTGCGTCACCCGACTGCGAGCCGGACACCGCACTCGCTTCGGGTTCCGATGCGTCGCGGAAGACCGCAAGCCTCGGATCGCTGGTATCCGGAGTCGTCACCCCCGACGACTTCCGCTGCTCCGACTTGTCGGGGGACTCGCCCGCCACCGATGCCTCCTGCGATACGCCGCGCGGGAAATCCCGCCTGTCCGAACCATCTACCAGTGTCCTGTGTGGGCGCTTAACCGCTGCACTGGACGAGAACGACATACGTCTTGATTGACGCACAAAACACCCAGGCGCTCTCGACAGACCAATGTGAGAGGGGTCACCCTGTCACTCATCCACGCGGGGAGGCATGGATGGGCAGGAGCCGCAGAACGATTCCGGAAGAGCTTCTACTGCTCGCTCTGGACCCGACCACGGGTACCACAGCGCAGCCGCAGTCGCTCGACCTCGGCCTGGCCGGGGCCCAGCTAGTAGAGCTGGCTCTGGCAGGACGGATAGCCCCGGACGGGGATCGTATCGCCGTGGTGATGGCACGGCCGACAGGAGATCCGACACTGGACTCCGCACTGGAACTGCTGCGCAGGCGTGGCAGCCCGGTTCGGGCAGTCCACTGGATCGGCGGGCCCCGGCTGGGGCTCCGCCAGATTTATCTCGCTCATCTGGAGCGGTGCGGCATGGTGCATGCCGTGGCGGGCCAGATGTGCGGAGTGCTGCCGACGACTCGCTACCAGGCGACGGAGACAGCCATCAGCCGGGACATCCGCGCCCGGTTGGACAGTGCGATCCGCACCGGCGTACCGCCGGACCCGCGGACCGCGGCGCTCGCCGCGCTCGCTCACGCAGTGGGGCTCGGCAAGCACCTCTACCCCGGCAACGAGGGGCGTTCATCGCGCTCCCGCCTCCGGGACCTGATCAGACACGACCCCATGGGCGGTCTCGTGGCGCACGCCGTGATGGACGTCCAGAACGGAGCGGTCGCACAGCCGCGCCGGACAGCACCGGCACCGGGTAACGCCGCGCCGATGCAGTCGCACCACGGGCCGATGGCCCGCGTGGCGGCGCACTGAGCGCAACCGCACACCGCATCACCGCACACGCGTCACACGAGCGACCCGCACCACCGGAGCGCCCGGTCCACCCGGGCGCCGGCACCACCAGCACCACGCGAACCGCCGCACCGACGTCCCCACAGACCCGGTTCGGGAGCCGCAACACGAGCGCGCGGGGCCGACACGTCGTCGGCCCCGCGCGCTCACTCTCTGGCCATTTCCCAGCGCAGCGCGTTGCATTGGTGGCAATCTGCTGAGCAGTAAGACCTACCGCGCCCCCTCAAGGTGGGTCTGTGTACGTCAAAAGCCGGAGGTGCTGTTCCCGTGGCGTCCAACGTCAATCCCACAGTCAGGCGACGCCGACTCGGCCAGGAGCTCCGCAAACTGCGTGAGCAGAAGAACATGACGGCCGAGCAGGTCGCCGAGCGTCTGCTGGTCTCCCAGTCGAAGATCAGCCGCCTGGAGAACGGCCGCCGTTCCATCAGCCAGCGCGATGTCCGCGACCTCTGCGGGGTGTACGAGGTCGAGGACCTCCGGATCGTCGACTCGCTGATGCAGATGGCCAAGGACTCCCGCCAGCAGGGCTGGTGGCACGCCTTCGGCGACATCCCGTACAGCGTCTACATCGGCCTGGAGACGGACGCCGCCTCGATCCGCGTGTACGAGTCGCAGGTCCTGCCGGGGCTGTTGCAGACCAGCCGGTACGCGGAGGCGCTGATCACCGGCGCCATGCCGGAGACCTCGACGACCGACATCGAGAAGCGCGTGCAGGTCCGCCTGCGCCGTCAGGACCGGCTCCGGGCCGCCGATTCCCCACTGCGGCTGTGGGCGGTGCTCGACGAGGCGACCCTGCGCCGCCTCGTGGGAGACCGCCAGGCGATGATCGAGCAGCTGGAATCCCTCATCGAATGGTCGCAACTCCCGCATGTCACCCTGCAGGTGCTGCCGTTCGCGGTGGGCGCGCATCCGGGAGTGACCGGGCAGTACGCCATTCTTGAGTTCCCCGACGCCGGCGATTCGAGCGTGGTCTACATCGAGGGCGTCACCAGCGATCTGTATCTGGAGAAATCGCCGGATGTGCAGCGGTACAGCGTCATGTACGAGCACTTGCGGGCGCAGGCCCTGAACGCCGACCAGACCCGTGAGTTCATCTCGAAGGTCGCGAAGGAATTCGCTCTCTGACACAGGGATTCCATTGCAGCGGGCGAAGAGTACAGGCCTCCCCGCAGGCAAGGGAAGACTTCGAGGGGACATGTCATCCGGTCGAGTGAACGCCCGTCTTGTGGCTGAGGGTTCACGAGTAGCGTCGATCGTGTCATCGAGAACGCTGGCACCCATCGACACTGGCGAGACCGGAGCGAAAATGGCAATTCAGCAAGGCGCAGCAACGAACTGGATCAAGTCGTCGTATTCCGCCGGAAATGGCGCGTGCGTGGAGGTCAAGTCCCCCTCCGTTCAGGCCATTTCCGTACGGGATTCCAAGGTCACCGCGGGGCCCCGTATCGATTTCGCCCCCGGATCATGGACTGCGTTCGTCACGGACGTGAGCCGGGGCGCCTTCGACCTCGGCTGATGCCGGGCCTCCTTTCACCAGCGCATCGGACAGGACCCTCTCGACTGGATCGCCGTCCCAGCCGAGGGGGCTCCTCCCGAACGAGCGCATCCCTGCCGAGCATGCCGCCACCGAGCGCACCGCTGCCGAGTACAGCAGTGGTGGGCTACCGCAGCTGATCCACATAGCGGTCGGTGCCCGGCACGGTAGGTACGAAAGGCGCGACCAGCTCCACCCGCCCGAGGCCGCGCTCGACCAGGTCCCCGTCGAGCGCGGCGAAGTGCGACTGCCAGACCTCCCGCGGGTCGGCCTCAAGGAACCACAGCAGGGTGAGCCGGGTATCGACCCCCTCCACCTGCTTGACGTACGTCATCCGGTCGCCCGGCAACGGTGTCGGCCGGAAGACCGTCACCATCGCTGCGGGCCCGCCGGACAGCCGCTCCGGCAGGTGTGAGGTCCGCAGCCACTCCAGCAACTCGGCGCGCTGCGCGGGCCTTTCGGCGTCGATCACCTCAAGGACCAGCCCGGCGTACGGATGGTCGAGCGCGTGGAAGTCCCGCGGCCCGGTGTCCCCGTCCCGGTAGACCGTCGCCTCGTGGTCCTGGAACGACGTGAAGACATGCGTACGTTCCTGATGGACCCGGCCGTCGCGGTTCAGCCGCTTGTTGATGCCGACGGTCCACTTCATGTGCTCGTCGTAGCGGCCCTCGGTCACCCAGTACGTCGAGAGGTAGCAGCCGGCCGTCACCGGCTGGGCGACCGCCGACTTCTCCGGGTAGCGCAGCTCCTGGAGTTCCCGGGTGGCGACCCAGCGGCGGCCCGCCTGCATCCACGGCATCGCCATGGCGCCCGCGTAGAAGTGATCGTCCTCGTACCAGCGGTTGTACGCGTACTCGTGGCCCGGGTGCGGCTCCACCATGGTGATCAGCGCGTGGCCGGGGCGCACCCCGTACGGCCCGACCGACGCCAGTTCGGCGTACGTCCCGCTGCGGGTGTCCTCTTTCCCGGCCTTCTCGGCTCCCCCGGCCTTCTCGGCTTCCCCGGCCTTCCCGGCACCTGCTGACTGGCTCATCCGATCCGCCATCCTTCCGCTTCCTCCGTCTTCCTTCCTCCACCGGACCGCCCTACTCTGACGCTCCGTCAGACAAACTGCCAGAGTCCGGAGGGCCCGACCATGGAAACCGACCCCCTGGAAACCCGCGCTACCGGACAGCCCGGCGAACAGCCCGGCGAACAGCCCGGCGGATCGCCTTCCGGTTCGCTCGCCGGGAAGACCGTCGTCGTGTCGGGCGTGGGCGCCGGGCTCGGTCATCAGGTGGCCGCGGCCGTCGTACGGGACGGGGGCAACGCCGTGCTCGGCGCCCGCACCGAGGCGAACCTCGTGAAGTGCGCCGCCGAGATCGACCCGTCGGGCGCGCGCACCGCCCTGCTGGCCACGGACATCGGCGACGAGGCACAGTGCGACGCACTGGCCGCGCTGGCGGTCGAGCGGTTCGGAGGGATCGACGCGGTCGTCCATGTCGCCGCCTGGGACAGCTACTTCGGTGGAATCCAGGACGCCGACTTCAGCACCTGGCAGGGCGTCATCGACGTCAATCTGCTCGGCACGCTGCGGATGACGCGGGCCTGCCTGCCGGGCCTCAAGGCGCGGGGCGGGGCGGTCGTCATCGTGGGGACGCAGTCGGCCGTCGCCGCCCCGTCAGAGGTGCACCAGGCCGCGTACGCCGCGTCGAAGGGGGCGCTCACCTCGGCGATGTACTCGATGGCGCGCGAGCTGGGGCCGTACCGGATCCGGGTCAACACCGTGCTGCCCGGCTGGATGTGGGGCCCGCCGGTGCAGGCGTTCGTCCAGTTCACCGCGCACACCGAGCAGATCCCGGAGGCAGACGTCCTGGCGCGGCTCACCGACCGGATGGCACTGCCCGAACTCGCCACGGACGGAGACGTGGCGGAGGCCGCGATCTTCCTGGCCTCCGACCGCTCGCGAGCGATCACCGGCCAGTCGCTGCTGGTCAACGCCGGTGAACTGATGCGCTGAACGGATGCGCTGAACCGATGTACTGAACAGGAACGTCGACACCTCCTCTTCTCGACCGCACGGGACCCGCATCCCGTGCGGTCTTTCCGTTCGGCCGCCGAGACCGCTTCGTACCGGCCTCTCCGTACCGACCTCTTCCTTCCGGCTTCTGCCCTTTGGCCTCTGCCTTCCGGCTGTGTCTGGCGAAGTGCCCGCTCATGGTGTGGCCCCCGTCACTCCGAGAGCAACCGGTCCAGAGGTCAAGAGCGAGTAAATTCGTTCTACTTGCTGATCCGTGTTCATGCTTGTGACCATTGAAACCCTTGACCCGCCCTTGGCGCAGAGGGTTCAATCCGTGAAGTCCCCGGTCCCGCACGGGGACTTGGCCCGCACGACGTACTGGCGAAGCGTTTCCCGTTCATCGAGGTTCATCGAGATGAACTCAGTACAGGCGGACCCCTGGAGGGGGCACATGAACAGTCTCGACTGGACCGTGCTCATCGGTTACTTCGGCGTGATGATCGCGATCGGCGTCTGGTCCCACAAACGTGTGGACGACGTCAGCGACTTCTTCACCGCCGGCGGCAGAATGCCCTGGTGGCTGTCGGGTATCTCGCACCACATGTCCGGCTACAGCGCGGTGATGTTCACCGGGTACGCCGGAATCTCCTACCAGTACGGCCTCACCTCCATGGTGACCTGGTCGCTGCCGATCGCCATCGGCATCGGGATCGGCGCGAAGCTCTTCGCCCCCCGGCTCAACCGGCTCCGCTCACGTCTGCACGTGGCATCGCCGCTGGAGTACCTGAAGGACCGCTACAACATCCAGACCCAGCAGGCGCTCGCCTGGTCCGGTCTGCTGCTGAAGATCGTGGACGTCGGCGCCAAGTGGGCGGCCATCGCCACCCTGTTGGCCGTGTTCACCGGCATCACCATCACCCAGGGCATCCTGATCACCGGCGTGATCACGGCCGTCTACTGCACGGTCGGCGGCCTGTGGGCCGACGCGCTCACGGAGCTGGGGCAGTTCATCATCCAGCTGATCGCCGGTGTCGCGATGCTGGTCGCCACCATGGGCAAGCTGGGCGGCTTCAGCGCGATCTGGACCGTCTGGGACAAGTTGCCCAGCGGCCACACCGACCCGACGGCCGGGCCGTACACGGTGACTTTCCTGCTGGCGTACCTCTTCATCAAGACCTTCGAGTACAACGGCGGCATGTGGAACCAGGCCCAGCGCTACATGGCCACCGACTCCGCACGCTCCGCGACCCGTTCGGCCACGCTCTCCTCCCTGCTGTGGCTGGTGTGGCCCGTGGTCCTCTTCTTCCCCATGTGGTGTGCCCCGCTGCTGGTGCACGCGCAGAAGCCGGACGCGTCCGACTCGTACGCCCTGATGACCGAGTCGCTGCTGCCGCACGGGCTGCTGGGCCTGGTCGTCGTCGGCTTCTTCTCGCACACGATGGCCATGTGCTCCTCCGACGCCAACGCCATCTCGGCCGTCTTCACCCGGGACATCGCCCCGGCCGTCTCCCGGGCGGCCCGCGAGTGGAGCAGCCGCACCGGTCTGCTGGCCGCGCGGGTCTCGACGCTCGGCTTCCTGGCCCTGTCGATGGCGCTGGCGACGCAGATCAACTCGCCGACGTTCAAGGACATCATCTCGGTGGTCATCAAGTGGGTCGCCGGTCTGATGGGCCCGATCGCGATCCCGTTCATGCTCGGCCTGCTGCGCAGCTTCCGGAAGTCCGGGCCGACGGCGGCGCTGGTCAGCTGGGCGGCCGGGCTGCTCGCGTTCTACTTCACCAACTACCACCTGGACGGCTCGGTCAACACCGGTGTCGCGCTGGAGTGGCAGGTCTCGCTGCCGCTGGCGATCTCGCTGGTGCTCTACGTCCTCATCGGCTTCGTGAAGCCGGAGGACACCCCGGAACGCGACGCGATCATCGCGAAGGTGAACGCGGACGGCGACGGTCCGGACGGGGCCGGGGCGGCTGTGCCGGCGCAGGCCGGGGCGCGGGACGGGAAAGTGACGGGGCGCGAAGGCGCGGACGGCTGACGGCTGACGGCTGACGGCTGACGGCTGACGGCAGTTGGCTGACGGCAGTTGGCCTTACGGACCCGGTGGGGCCCGCCTCTGACAGCCCGAGCGGCTTCAGGGGCGGGCCCCACCCGTACGTGCTCCACCCGTACGTGCTCCACCGGTACAAGCCCCATCCGTACGTGCCCACCCGTACTCACGTGCCCGGTCACCCCCGTGGGTACCGCGCCAGCCACCCCGGTGTGGTGAGTGCGGGCCCGTGCAGTGCCGGACCCTGGGTCATCTCCATGGCGAAGTCGTCGGCGAGTTCGAGCACGGTGGCCCGGCCCTCCAGCTCCGACAGCCAGGCGGGCGGCAGCGCGGTCTCGCCGTGCAGGGCGCCCAGCAGGCTGCCACAGATCGCGCCGGTCGCCTGCGAGGGACCGCTGTGGTTCACCGCGAGCCGCAGCCCGTGCCGTACGTCCTCGCCGACCAGCGCGCAGTACACCCCGATCGCGAGCGCGTCCTCGGCCAGCGAGCCGTCGCCGAGCTTCTCGACCCGCTCCGGGTTCGGCATGCCCTGGCGTACGGTGCCGAGCGCGTGCTGCAGGGCGTCCGTGACCGGCTGGTGCCCCGGGCGCGGAGTCAGCTGCCCGAGCGCCTGCTGCACGGCCGCGTCGAGGCTGTCCCCGCGCGCCAGCCCGTGCACGATCACGGCGAACGCCCCGGCGCTGAGACACCCGGTCGGATGGCCGTGGGTCTGCGCGGCGCACTCGACGGCCAGTTGGAAGACGAGCCCCGGCTCCCACCCGACGAGCAGCCCGAAGGGCGCGGACCGGCTGACGGCAGAGGCGTCCCGGGCCTCGGGGTTCTTGGGCTTCTCCAGGGTCCCCATCACCTCGTCGCCGAACCCGTTCAGACAGGCCCGCGCCGGGTCCCTGCGCTGGTACAGCCACTCCTCGCAGCCGAGCCAGCCGTTGTCCGCACGGCGCTCGTCGGGCCCCCAGTCGCGCTGGGTGGCGGCCCACCGCAGATGCGCGCGGTGCACATCGGTGGGCGGGTGCCAGGCGCCCGTGTCGCGGCGCACCTGGGCCCGGATCAGCCCGTCCACGGTGAACAGGGAGAGCTGGGTGACGGCGGTCACCGCACCACGTCGGCCGTGTACGGGAGTGAGGTCGGTGAGGGCGCCGGCGCCGTGGGCCTCCCGTATCGCTGCCAGGCTGAGCCCGGCGACACCGGCGCCGAGCGCGTCACCGAGAGCACCGCCGAGCAAACAGCCGCGAACACGACTGCGGAAGTCCTGCTGCTCCGCACGGCCCCAGAGGGCAGCGGTCCCTGTGCTCACCCGGCCCCTCCCCGTCGGTCCGTCCGTGTGCGACTGCGCAGCACTGTAATCGAACCGGAACGGTCGGTTGAAGGTGCGATCCGGGTACGCGTAGGAATGTGATTCAGCGTCCTGCTGGTCGTTTTTGACCGGCAGAGGACGGTCCCACGATGTACGACATCCAGGGACCACGAAGGCTCCTCCATAGTGGCGTCATGACAACCACGACCATCCAGGTTCCGGAAGAGACCCGCGATCATCTTGCCCAACTCGCCGAGGAACGGGGCCTGGGCCTGGGCCGACTCGTCGCGCAGATCGCCGCGCGGCAGCCCGGCGCCGCCCAGATCGCCGAGCGTGTTGCGACCACCCGGCAAGTGCTGCGGGACCGCATGGGCTGCACTCTGACCGACGAGGAATGCGAGCAGGGCCCGAACGTACTGGCCCATGTGTACGCCCTGGCCGCCGGGAAGATGCACTCGGAATGGACCCGAGGAGCGTAAATCACCGTCTCCGCTTCCCTGCCCCGTCCGTCCATCTCATCCGTCCGTCCACTGAAGGAGCGCCCGTGGAAGACCAGACACCGCACGAACCGGCGAGCGCTGAGGTACAGGCCCGGGTCCAGGCCAGTTTCGAACGTCAGGGGCTGATGGCCCATCTCGGCGCGCGCCTGGCGCACATCGGGCTCGGCCGCGTGCACATCGTGCTCCCGAATCGGCCGGAACTGACCCAGCAGCACGGCTACTTCCACGCGGGCGCCACCAGCGCCGTCGCCGACAGCGCGGGCGGCTACGCCGCGTTCACCCTGTTCCCCGAGGACACCTCGGTGCTCACGGTGGAGTACAAGATCAACCTCCTGGCACCCGCCGAGAGCGATCACATCGAGGCGGTCGGTACGGTCCTGAAGCCCGGACGGACGCTGACCGTCTGCCAGTTGGAAGCGTTCGGGGTCGAGGGCGACCGGCGGACGCTCGTGGCGACCGGTCAGCAGACACTGATCTGCGTGAAGGGCCGATCCGAACAGTGACCGGCGCGGCCGGCGCCGCAGTCGACGCCGGACGCCGGACGCCTCAGGCACCGTCCGTGGTGAACGGCCCCCGGGGCCCGAAGACCAGCGCGCCGAACCGTTCGCCGATGCGGTGGTGGGTGGCCGCGTCCGGGTGGAGCTGGTCGGGCAGCGGCAGTTCGGCGAAGTCGGCCTCGCCGTACAGCTCGCGGCCGTCGAGGTAGTACAGGTGCGGGTCGTCCGTCGCCCGCTGCTTCACGATGCGGCTCAGCTCGTCCCGGACGACGTTGAGCGTCAGCTTCCCGGCCGCCCGCTCGGCGGGGTCGCCCGCGGCCATGAACTGGAGCCTCCCCTCGCTGAGGTTGCTGAAGTCCGGTGCGCTGGGGCCCGGGGTGTCCTCGTGGATGGGGCACAGGACGGGCGAGACGACCAGGAGCGGCGTGGTCGGGTGCCCCTCGCGGATCGTGTCGAGGAAGCCGTGCACCGCCGGGCCGAAGGCGCGAAGGCGCATCAGGTCGGCGTTGACGATGTTGATGCCGATCTTGACGCTGATCAGGTCCGCGGGGGTATCGCGCAGCGCACGGGCGGTGAACGGGTCGAGCAGCGCGCTGCCGCCCAGGCCCAGGTTGATCAGTTCCACGCCACCGCGCGAGGCGGCGAGCGCGGGCCAGATGGTGGTCGGGCTGGCGGCGTCCGAGCCGTGGCTGATCGAACTCCCGTGGTGCAGCCACACCTTGCGTCCCCGGTCCGTCGCGGGCTCGACGGGGGCGTCGGTGCGCAGCGCGACGAGTTCGGTGATCTCGTTGTACGGCAGCCAGATCTCGACGTCCTTGACGCCCTCGGGCAGCCCCGGGAACCGTACGGTGCCGACCGGCCCCGGACGGTTCTCCACGGACCCGGTGGTCATGTCCACCAGCCGTACGTTCCCGCCGTTCACACCGGCCTGCCCGGCGAGGCGGCCGTCGACGAGCAGGTCGTACACCCCGTCGGGCCGGGGCGGGGCGCCCACGTAGGCCATCTTCGTACGGAGGGTGTCCAGCTCGACGGCAGTGGCACGGGTACGGAACACCAGCCGTACGCCGGAGGGCTGGGCCTCCGCCATGGCCAACTGCCCGTCGGCGCACTGCGCACGGGCCCGCGCGGGCAGCCGGTGCGGCAGGAGCCCGTGCTCGGTGCGCTCCAGGTCCAGGGCGCCGCGCAGCAGGTCCTCGGTGACGGGCGTCGTGATCCAGTTCTGCTCTGTGTCCGTGGTGTCCATGGTGTCCGTGGTGTCCGTGGTGTCCGTCGGGTCCGTGGTCATCTCAGGTCTTCTCCTCTTCTCCACCTGGTGGTCAATGAGTCGTGAGGGGCGAGAGGCGAGGTCGGCCCGGGTCGGGGCTCGCGCCGTCCGTAACAGCCCCGGTCAGGGCGCGGGCCAGTTCCGCAGCAGGGCGTCGAGGGCGTCGATGATCCGCGACCACGTCTCCTGCGAGTCGGGGGCGCTGTGGCTGAAGCCGCCCCCCAGCTCCAGGCTGATGTAGCCGTGGAAAGTGCCGCCGAGGAGCCGGACCGCGTGCGTCTCGTCCGGCTCCGTCAGGTCGTAACCACGCAGGATGGCCCGCGTCATCTGCGCGTGCCGGACGCCCGCGCTGGCGGCTGCCGTCTCCGGGTCGAGCCTCATCCGGGTCGCGGCGTAACGGCCGGGGTGCTCCTGCGCGTAGTCGCGGTAGACGTTCCCGAGGGCGGCCAGGGCGTCCTTCCCAGCCCGGCCCGCCATGGCGGCGGCGCCCCGGTCGGCCAGCTCCTCCAGGGCGAAGAGGGCGATGCCCGTCTTGAGGTCCTGCGAGTTCTTCACGTGCGAGTAGAGACTCGCGACCTTGACGTCGAACCGCCTGGCCAGCTCCGAGACGGTCACCTGCTCGAAGCCGACCTCGTCGGCCAGTTCCGCTCCCGCCTGGATCAGGCGTTCCCTGGTCAGTCCTACACGTGCCATATCCTGCCTCCCGTTCACCAGAAGCCAGTATGCATTTACCTAACACCTTTAGGCAAATAGCTCAGGCGCGTCGGTCACCGTCATCACTCCCCCTCGACTCCGCAGTGCGCCGCACCCGCCCCGTCGTCACCGATGCGGGCACCCCGGCTGCACGCGACACGGAGCACATCCCCCAGCGACTCGGCGGCCCGGGTGAGCGCGAACCGCACGGCGCGCTCACCCGCCGCCCGATCGGCAAGCACGGCGAGCGACCCCTCCAACACCAGCTCGGCGGAGTCGATTTGCCGCTCCTCCAGGTCGTCGGCCAGCCGGGACAGCATGCTGCGGGGGTTGTCGCTGCTGAGGTAGCAGGGCTTGCCTTCCGGGGTGGTCCACGGGAGCAGACGGAGCAGGGAATCAGACATGTCGGTGCCTCACGGGAGTGGGGGTGGACGGGTCGAGATCACACTGACGAGCGGCGATTACCGTTCGTGTCCCGATGATTACGGCTTGCCCCTACGCTCGGAAAGAGACGCGCGATTGCCTTCGCGCACGGCAACGGGAGGGACGCGATGGCCGACGAAGTCACCGCTGTGGAACAGGGATCGGGGCGCGCGGCGCTCGGGAGGACCCTGCGGTATCTGCGAGAGAAAGCCGGGAAATCACTGAGCCAGCTGGCCAGTGAGACGCGGTACGACAAGAGCTATCTGTACCGGCTGGAGGTGAGCCAGCGGCTGTCGAAGCTCGCGGTGATGGAGGACCTGGATCGGCACTACGAGACCGGGGGGTTGCTGGTGCAGCTATGGAAGGTGGCTCGGCGGGAGGTGTTCAAGAACAAGTACAAGGAGTTCATGAACCTGGAGCAGGCTGCTCGGATCATGCACATCTTCACGCTGGGGATTCCGGGGCTGCTACAGACCGAAGAGGTAGCTCGTGCGCTGTTGTCCGGTGATCAGGAAACAGAGAGCGAAGCGGAGCAAGTCGAGGAGCAGGTCATAGCGCGCCTGGGCCGACAGCAACTACTTCACCGCAACCCCGCTCCTTCCGTCCGGATCATCATGGACGAATACGCTCTCCGTCGCCCCGTATCCGACCACAAGGCGTGGGAGGCCCAACTCGAACACCTAGTCACGATGGCCGAGTTGCCCATGGTCACGCTTCAGATCCTGCCCCTCTCGGCAGGGGCCCATCACCTGATGGACGGCTCGCTGACCTTGCTGTGGGAGGAGGACGGGAGCGCTGTTGCCTACACGGAAGGCAATCGATGCGCTGAGCTGATGGAAGATCCGGCCTCCGTCACACGTGCCCGTCTGTCCTACGATCGGCTGCGAGATCTGGCGCTGCCCCCGTCGGACTCCATTGCCTTCATCAGGGGCGTCCTGAAGGAGCACAGAGAATGAATCGCACGCCCGACCTCTCCAACGCCTCCTGGCGCAAATCCAGTTACAGCGACGGCGGAGCGAACAACTGCGTCGAGATCGCGGACAACTACCCCGGCCTCACCCCCGTACGCGACAGCAAGACGGCCGCCACCGGCCCCGCACTCATCTTCCCGGCTGCCGCATGGACGGCCTTCGTCCAGGACCTACAACGGAAGGACGCACCGTGATCGACCTATCCACTGCAACCTGGCGCAAGTCGACCTACAGCGACGGCGGCGACACGAACTGCGTCGAGGTAGCCGACAACTTCCCCAGCCTCATCCCCGTACGCGACAGCAAGGCACCCACTGGCCCCGCGCTCGTCTTCCCTGACACCGCCTGGACCACTTTCATCCAGAACGTACGACGGACGGACACACCGTAACTGGCGACGCCGAGGCCGCCGAACCTGAAAGATTCCAAGGTTCCAGACAGAGTCGTCCAGTGAGCCTTTCCCACCCTCAGACTGGAAAGGGCTCACTGGTTTCGGCTGAGCATCTGAGAGTACGCAGCAGATCAGCAAGCATGCGAGCATATGAATCCCAGTGGCCGATATTAGGAGTAGTGAACGTCAAAGCGAGAAGACTTGCAGTTTCGAGAGAATTCAAGCTGGACACTGGCACGAACGCTTTGAATTGCAGAAGCGGAATTTCCTCTGCGTATCCACTCAGCGAGTACTCGTTAGGGATCTCGATACTCTGCCGTCGATCTACAGAAATCGCAGCAGGCCCCATCGGGATTTCAAGAACCTTGGTTCCACAGTCAGGTGCCCCATGATCTGCGATTGCCTTGGATATCCCTTGAGCGACTACCAGCGGGTCGGCATCATCAAGAGGGCTAGATGTCAAAACCAACGTTCCACTGGACACTTCTTGACCGATCAAACCGAAGCAGGATGCCGCGTAAAAGGCTCCCTGCTGCTCAAGAAGCCACGTGCTCTGCATGTATGCGAGGGTTAGTTCGTCGACGGACCGAGAGAATCTCGTTGAGGCAGCGGCGCCCACCTGGCGGATAACTTCTTCCCTCACCTCCTCCGGACTCAAGCCGATCCGGATCTCCGTGAAGTCCTCCGGGAGCGCGAAATCCACACGAACAGGTCCATTCACTGTGAATTCCTCCAATCGCCGCCGAGGCGGCCTGGAGCAGAATTCTGCTCGCCATCCACAACTGATCCTGGCGGCAGAAAGCGAGGCTGCCCGGACGCATCGACCACCCGCTGGAACCCGATCCCCTTGAGGAGGCGGGCAGCAGAAAGATAATTCCGCTCATGCAGCAACGCATACCCGATGGCGATAGCAGTCAGCACTACGCCCGCAGTAATAGTATGCAAACGGAATGCCGAGGAGTGCGCGAAGATCCCATTCCCCATGGAAATCACTGCCATGATGAGAAATGTGAGCACCACACTTCTGACTCGCTGATGGGAAAATCCCGTGGCGGTAATCCAAGCATCTTCCTGCGCCTGGCTGTTGCGGGAGACGGGGATTGGAGCAGCTTGCATCAGGTACTGCCATTCCATTCGCGCGGTACGCCCCTCGACCACTTGGACACCTGACAGACCGTAACCACGACTTCTTGCAAGACCTGCCAGGGCCCGCATGTTGTCCATGTCGTACCGAAATAGATCTACGACCACCTGCGGACCGCCGTTGAATTGCCGTTCGAAGCGTCCGGCGTCAAAGTTCAGCCCCGCTTGCGTGAGCAGAGCCTCGTCTTGTTGCCTCCTACGCCGAAGCAGCGGGACTGTCACGCCCAGAAGCCCACCGAGTACGGCGAACGCGACCAGCCATCCGACCATGGAGGACGGATTGCCCACGCGTACGACCGCGCCGCACAGGAAGAAGACCGTGAGGGCCACAACGAAAGACCCGGCCGCCAGGGCCTTCTCGGTCCCGAGAACGTCTGCACCCAACTCAGCCCGTATGAGCCTCAATTGCTCCTGCGTCGCGCCCTGTGCGGTGTAGCCCGGCGGCCATCCCGGGGGCGCCCAGCTGGCCCAACCAGCCTGCCCGTACGACCAGGCCACCGGAGCTGGCGCCCCGGGGACGAAGGTCGGGAACCGCATCCATGAGGCGATACGCATTGCCTGCTCACTCTCGTCGCGCACGCAATGCACAATGTAGGGATTCGCCTTTCCTCCGCCCTGATACAGGTGCGAGTACTTGTAGCCGTACAACCGGGCCAGCCAGACGTACTGCTCTGGGAGATCGCCTCTCTTGCAGGAAACAGCGACTTTCTCCCGCCCATCCAACTGCGCGATGACGCTGTACGGATCCATGAGGTTCTACTTTCCGTCCTTCGCAACGGCACGATCTTCTCCGCTGCCAGAGTTCCAGACGTTTTCAAAGCCGACAAGAAGTATGTTTCCCGTGCCGGCCTCCAACGCCTGTCGGCTGTTGTGGATCTTGAAGTTGTCGAGAATCGAATGATCCTGAAATGCACCCAAGGTGCCGTCGATCACGGAAGCCCCTCCTGCGCGCTCTCCAAAACGGGTGAACGCAGTCACCATCCTCGGCGCTTTAGCGGCTGCCGCAACGTTGGGTGAGGCGAACAGCGATAGCGCTCCAAGGCCGTCATCGACGAGAGCACGGGTCGAAACATCGGCTCCAGCCAGCTTTGCCGTGACGTGGAGCCCCAACGCGCCAAGGGCGGTCACACCTGAAGCTATGTCAACACCTCCCGCAGCTACCTCCAAGGGTGGGAAGAAGATCCCGGCAATGTGAAGGCCAATGCCCACCACGGCCAGCACCGTGCTGACGAAGCCGAGCATGTCACCAAGGCCAGCGATGGCGTTGGCGTGTTCCTTGATCCATTGGACGGCCTCTGCCACAACGCCGTCGATGGCGTTGAGCACAAGGTCGTCCAGTTGCTCCAGCGCCTTGCTGATCGACTTGATGGCATCACCGAGCTTGTGCAGCGCGCCCGGCTCGTTGGGTGCGATATCCATCGCCTTGTCCAGGCGCCGTGCAACCGACTGGCCTTCCAGGATGTAGTCACTGGCAAGCTTGCGCGCCTGTGCGCGGATCACTTCCAGTTCGGCTTCTGCGGTACTGGAAGCCAGTTCGGCGGATGAACGGTCCGTCTCGACCCGCTCACGCTTGAGCGCTTCGGCGTCATCCTTCGGTAGGTCGAAGGATGCGTGTTTAGGCGGGAGTTCGGCCAGCCTGTGCCTCATCACCTCGTGTTTATCGCGCGCGTCCTGGGCTCGGCTCTCCAGGCCAGCGGCCTTGCTCTGCCACTCCGGCATACTTTCGGACCAGTCCCGCAGGGCGGCGGCTGCCTTCCGGAACGACTTCTTCGCCGTATCGATCTTGGGGCGGAAGTTGTCGTCGAACTGCTCACGAAATGCTTCGGCATGCTTCCCCTGCCAGTCGCCGTCTCCTGTGCCGTGAAGAACGTTGGAGATCCCGTCCAAAGCCTTGGCAGTCCGGGTGACGATGGCGGTGATGTGCTTCGCCTCCGGGGCGTCCCCGGGGCAGGGTACAAACCCGAGGGCCGGGAACCGCACCAGCAAAGGGGAGTTGTAGGTGGGATCAGAGATCGGCCCCGGGGTACTGGTCACTGGCAGCCTGCCCCGGACTCCGCAAGCGCCTTCGCCACCCTTTCGTCGAGCCCGTCAAAGGCTTCCTCGATCTTGTCCAACGCCTTAACAGCAGCACTGGAGAATTTACTGATCTGCTTGATCCCGTACGACCACTCGTGTCCGAAGTCGCTCATCCGCAGTGCCAGCTCGGCGACGCCCATGGATACCCCGTCGACCGTTTCCATCTCCCGGCCAGGCCGCTCCATAATGTCGGATATATGCCTGAGATTGCCACGGACACGGTGGAGAACATCGGCATCTACGCGTATATCACTCATCGTTTCCCCCGTTACTGACTTACCGGTTGATGGCTCGGGCCTCTTAACCTCGGGCTTTCGCGAGTGAGCCTGTCCGGGTCTTGATCAAATAAGCGGAGAGTGCTTCTGACCTGCAACGGTGGGACTTGTCTAGGGTCCTGTTGGCTGCACGGAAAGAAGCACTCTCCAGGTGAGTAAGCGTATCGGGTTGTACCCGCGTGTCCGTGTCGAGGGCGGTGGCAGCGGGACGGTCTCGCAGGCCGGCGCGGTGCTGTTGGTCGAGACGGTCCGCAAGTTGGGTCTGGACACCGCGATAGCGACGGCGTTGGAGCCGTGGCGCAAACCGCGGACGGTGCATGATCCAGGCAAGATCCTTCTGGATGTCGCGCTCGGAGTCGCTCTGGGCGGGGACTGCCTCGCCGATGTCGCCATGCTGCGGGCCGAGCCCGACGTGTTCGGACCAGTGGCATCCGACCCGACGGTTTCACGGCTCATTGACGCCCTTGCCGCTGCCGGACCGAAGTCGCTCACCGCGATCCGGTCGGCTCGGGCGGAAGTACGCTCGCATGTCTGGGAACTGGCCGGGGCGAACGGTCCGGCCGCCGACGGCCAGGTGATCGTGGACATCGACGGCGTGCTCGTCCTTGCGCACTCCGAGAAGCAGGACGCCACCGCGACCTGGAAGAAGACCTTCGGTCATCATCCGCTCGTCGCGTTCGTCGACCACGGCCAGAGCGGGTCCGGGGAACCGGTGGCCGCGCTGCTGAGGCCCGGCAACGCCGGGTCCAACACCGCGAGCGATCACATCGAGACCACCCGCCTCGCCGTGGCTCAACTTCCCAAGTACCTGCGGCGGGGACGGCAGACGCTGATCCGCACCGACTCCGCCGGCGGGACCCATGCCTTCCTGGACTGGCTCTCCAAGCCGGGCCGGTGGCTGTCGTATTCCGTCGGCATGACCATCACTGACGCCATCCACCAGGCCGTGCTGAAGATCCCGAAGAAGGCATGGACGCCGGCCTACGACGCCGACGGCACCGAGCGGCCCGGCGCCTGGGTCGCAGAGATCACCGACATGCCCGACCTGACCACCTGGCCGAAAGGGATGCGGCTGATCGTCCGCAAAGAACGCCCGCACCCCGGAGCCCAGTTGCGCTTCACCGACCTCGACGGACTCCGGCTCACCTGCTTCGCGACGAACACCAAGGGCGGCCAGCTCGCCGACCTGGAACTACGTCATCGACGGCGGGGCCGCTGCGAGGACCGGATCCGAAACGCCCGCGACACCGGCCTGCGCAACCTGCCGCTGCACGACACCGCACAGAACCAGATCTGGCTGGAGATCGTCTCCCTCGCACTCGACCTCCTCGCCTGGATGCCGATGCTCGCCCTGACCAGCAAAACCCGCCGCTGGGAACCCAAGCGGCTCCGCCTTCGGCTGTTCTCCGCTGCTGCCCAGCTGGTCACCACCGGCCGCCGCCGCTGGCTCCGCTTCACCGCCCGATGGCCCTGGACGGATGTAATCACCCGCGCGATCCAGCGACTCGCAGCCCTGCCGAACCCCGGCTGACCAACCACTTCAACCATCCCGACGAACCAGCAACATCCCGGAGCAGTGGAACCCAGCGCCCACCCGACGCGACAGCCGGGCCGCCAACCTGCCCCAGCCCACGAAATTCCGCACCTCGCAAGCACAGAGTCCCCATCAGCGAACCGACGAGGACCCATGAACGATCGAGGTTAAAACACCGCCGCCGCACGTCACGGCCAATCCACCGTCGGACAGAGGCTGTTCTGCGGCGACTCCCCCCGCGAGGTCAATGTAACTCAGATGAATCGACGCTGTCGGTGGAGTGACGACCTCAACAGAGCGAACTCCACGCGAGTAGGTAGAAAGCTCGCATATCAACCTCACTGAACCGTTCCGATCCTCGGTACACCGTCGTGCGGATACACCAGCATTTCCGCGGAGTTCGCCCATCGGGCGCAGATGAGGAACCGGAAGTCAATGTGCCTGCTATCCGGTCACTGCATTGTTTGCGGGAAAGGGATGTACGAGTGTCGATGTGAACGGGCCTCCGACCGGTGCGGTCACAGCCTCCACGAAAGTGCGGTTCTTCTCGGGGAGTTCACATCGGGCCAGCCCTGAGATGGCAGAAATCATGGCAGTCGAGGTGCCAGGCGCCCCGGTGATGTTCCGCCGATCCGGCCGCACACCGCCCCTGCTGAACGCGTTGCTATCCCTGGCTCCCGCGGATTTCCGACTGGCTGATGCGATGTCATCTGGACGCTCGGCGCGCGTGACCACTGAGCCCTCGGGCACCGCCGCCAGGTTGCCCACCTCTGTTGTGCACAGACGCAGTTGGCACAGACGAACCGCCTGGGGCACTCGCGTCGCTGCTGGCGTTCGCCGTTTTCGAGAGTCAGAAGTACGGCCTGCCAACCACGGCCGCGGCGCTGGTGTTCTTCGTGATGCCCGACCTGGCGCGGCTCGTCGGCATCCACCCGCCCGGCTTGCTCCACCAGGCCGTGAACCGTGGGTGGATCCCACTCGTGGTGCTGGTCGGCTACTCCCTTGGGCCAATCGTGTGGCCACCGCTCTTCACGGTCGGCCTCGGCTGGCTCACCCGCATCGCCTGCGATCGAACGCTCGGGCGCGGGCTCGCCTCCGCCTGACCGAACTTCCAGGTGGTTCTTGGGCGTGGCACCGTCTGCCAGAAGCTTCACCGCTTCGCAGGCCGTCCCACTTGTGGCCACTACGGCCAGGTTGCAGAGAGATTCGACGTCACTCAGATGTATCGACGCTTTCGGTTCGCGGGCCGGGCGATACGGTCAGACGGCTACCCCCGGGCGCAGGCGAGGCAACTTGAGGACGGCATGCCACCAGCCGCGGTCAAGATCCGCCGGGTCACGGGTCTGTCCCAGGGGACGGCAACCGCCACCGGATGCCGAGAGATGGCAGGAACCGCCGTTCCGGCGGGCCCCTGCACGGTGCGCCCGGTGTGGGTGCGCATCGTGCCCGACCGCACGTGTAACAGGAGTGTCTTAGGGCGTGGTTGGGCGGAACGGCTGACCGGGTCGGGTGGGTCCTGGTGTTCAGAAACGTTCGCTCGTACCGACACGTACCGAGCGGCCGGCACTGCCAACCGACACTGAGGAAGAAACGATGCGCGTTCACAAGCTCACCATCGCCGCCCTGGCCGTTGCCGCCGGTCTCTCGCTCACGGCCTGCCAGAGCGACAACGCCGCCGCCACCGGAAAGAGCGACCAGTCGTCCACGTCCACCGATGCTGCCGCGTCCACCTCGGGCAGCGGTTCGGACTCGGGCAGTTCGGATCAGGGCGGCGGGAAGGGTACGGCCGCCGGAACGAGCTCCACCAGCGGGAAGGGCACGGCTACCGAGACCAGCGCCAACGGGAAGGGCACGGCCGCTGGTACGGGCTCCCACGCGAGCGGCAGCGGCATCGGCAAGTGCCTCACCTCCGACCTGAAGATCTCGGCGACGGACAACACCATCGACGGCGACCCCGACGCCACCGTCGTGGTGGCGCTCACGAACGCCAGCGGCCACGACTGCCGGATCTCCGGATACGCGGGCGTCGACCTGAAGACCAACGCGGGGACCATTTCCGCGAAGCGCACGGGCCAGGAGACCATCTCGACCGTCCTCAAGAACGGGAAGGAGATCGACTTCCCGATCAACTACCCGTTCAACAAGACGGGCGGCACCGGTGTCCGCATCACGGGTCTCGTCGTGACCCCGCCGGACGAGACGCACTCGGTCGCCCTCAACTGGCCGGGCGAGGCCTCGCTGCCCGCCACGGACGGCTCCGGTGAGCCGGTGAAGATCGGCCCGATCGGAAGCGCCGGTCAGGGCGGCGAGTGATCCGCCCGCACGGGTCAGCAGGCCTGGCCAGGCGTGGTCCACTCGGCGACCACTGCCGACAGTTCGTCCGGGGAGGCCGACCCGGTGGCCACGGCGGTGTAGCCGTCGGGCCGGATCAGGGCGGCCTCCAGCTCCGACCAGGCGCCGGGGCGCGGGCGTGCGGACCGTACGTCCACGCGGGGCGAACCGAGCCCGGCGAAGCGCTGCTCCGGTGTGAAGTCCGCCAGTACGAAACGGTCCTGCCGCAGTGCGTGCAGCAGCGTGCCGCCGGTCAGCGTCAGGTCGGGGGCCCTGGTGCCGGTCAGCGGGTGGGCGCCCGCCGGGGCCGGGTAGGCCAGGTCCAGTCCCGAGAGCCAGCCGGCCAGCTCTCGCGCGGTGTCGCCGCCCCGCGCGATCAGATCGCTGAAGAGCGTCCGCAGGGCCTCGACCCCGGGCGTGAAGGTGTTCATCAGGACGCCCTGGGCAAGGGTGTTGGCGGCCAGCCGGGCCGCTATTGGCTGGCGTTCGTGGGTGTAGTCGAAGGGGCCGTCGACCAGGTGGGCCGGGGCCCAGCCGTGGTGCTCGGCGGCCAGTTTCCAGCAGAGGTTGGCAGCGTCCTGCATCCCGACGTTCATCCCCTGGCCGCCCGCGGGCAGATGGATGTGTGCGGCGTCCCCGGCAAGGAGGACCCGCCCGGACCGGTACCGGTCGGCGTGCCGGGTGCTGTCCGTCGCCCATGAGCTCCAGAAGACGTCCCGTATCCCGCAGTCGGTCCCGGTGATCCGCCGCACCTTCGCCCGCAGCTCGGGCAGCGTCAGCGGTTCGGCCCGCACCTTGCGTACCTCGTCGGGCGCCAGGCCGGTGTCCACGGCCTCGGTGCCGAAGATCCGGTACTGCCCGTCGGGCAGCGGCACGATGCTCAGGCTGCCGGTGTCCCGGTGCCAGCGGTGCTGCGGCGCAGCGGGCGGATCCGCGAGTTCCACGTCGGCCGTGAAGCCCGCAGTCGTCGGCGGGCTGCCCGGGAAGTCGATTCCGGCGAGGCCGCGCAGCAGACTGTGCCCACCGTCCGCGGCCACCAGATAGCGGGCCTCGTACGCCGCGTCCCCGACCCTGACCCGTACGGCCGACGCGTCCTGCTCGAACCCGGTGACGGCCTGGCCGTAGTGCACCGGGACCGCGCGCTCGCGCAGGAGGTCGGCGAGGATCCGCTCGGTGCGTGCCTGCGGGATCATCAGCACGAAGGGATACGGAGTGTCGAGCGCCGAGTAGTCCAGCATCTCGGGCAGCACCGCGAAATGGGCGCGGGGTGTCGGCCGGCCCTGTTCCACCAGGACCTCGGACAGCCGCTGTCCCCCGGCTTCGAGCGTGGAGAGCGCCTCCAGCGTGCGGGGATGCATGGTGATGGCCTTGGAGTGCGCGCTGGGCCCGGCGTTGCGCTCGAAGACCTGCACGCTCAGCCCGGCGGCGTCCAGCAGTGCGGCGGTCAGCAGGCCGACCGGGCCCGCCCCGGCGACGACGACGTCCGCGTTCATCGGGCTGTTCCTCGCGGGCGCGGTGGCGACGGGGGCAGGGATCCGGCGTTCTTCCGAGCTGTTCGCATCGGCTTCTCCCCTAACCTGTGAACGTTAAGATAATGAACCCTATGCCGGGTGATTCGGCGGGCGGAAGACCTCTTCCGGCCACTGCCGTTCGGTCAACTCACCCTGTACATATGGGCTTTCCGGCACTCGCCCGGCAAGACGAGCTGCAACAGAGGAAGCGCTGCATCACATGACCCAGAAATCCGGCACCGAGGGCGCGGGGGGCACCGGGGGCGCGGGCGGTATCGAGGGTGCCAAAGGCGTCAAGGATGCCGACGGTATCGAGGGCGCCGGTGGCACCGACGGTATCGACCGCCTGATTTCCACCCTCGCGCCGACGCACGACCCCGCACTGCTGGAGGCCAAGGCGCTCGCCTACCGGCTGCGCCGGGTCGCCCACCGCCTGGAGACGGAACTCAAGCGCGAACTGGCTCCGCACGGAATCGAGTTGTGGGAACTGGAACTCCTGGCATGCCTGCTCCGGGCGCCGCAGCGACAACTGACCGCCGGAGCCCTGGCCACCGAAATGCAGCTGACCTCGGGAGCCGTCAGCAACCGGGTGGGAAGGCTGGAGGCCAAGGGCTGGCTGGTACGCGATTTCGCACCGCACGACCGCCGCTCGGTCACGGTCACCCTCACTGCGGAGGGGGCCGCCCGCGCCGAGGAAGTGTTCGCCACCAAGACCGAGACCGAACTGCGGCTGCTCTCAGCGCTGTCCGCGGAGCGCCAGCACCGCCTGAACAACGACCTCCGTACCGTGCTGCTCGCCCTGAAGGACGGCGAGGACGACTGAACCGCGGCCGGTGGGGCGCACCCGTGGCGGAGGGTCCGGCGGCAACGGTCGACCAGATCTCCGGCCTGATCGGGGCCGATTGGGGCCGATCGGGACTGATCGGGGCTGATCGGGACGGGAGTTGCTCTCACTCCGGGTGCCGCGGCTCCCGGAACATCGGCGACTGATTCCCCCCGACATCGCGTCCCTGTTCGGCGGCTTGCCTGCGGGCTCGATAGGCCGCGGCTTTTACGCGATTGCCGCAAGCCTCCATGCCGCACCACGTGCGACGTGCACCACGGGAGCGGTCGAGATAGAGGCGAGTACAGCCCGAGCGACCGCACTCCTTCAAGCACGCGTGGCGGTCGGCGAGCACGGCGATCCCGCTGCGTGCGACGTGGGCCAGCGCGGAGCGGAGATCCCCTGACAGATGCAAGCCTGCATCGCTGAGTTCGACCGTGGGTTCCGGCCCGACGGCTGCGTCATTGACGATCTCCAGGGCGGTCGGCGCGAAGCGACGATCCCGCATGCGATCGAGCGCCAGTTGGTGGATCGCCTCGCGGAGCTGCAGCGCGGCTGTGAAGGTCGCGGCATCGGCGGTCACCTGGTCGGGGAGTTCGTCGCATTCGAGGACCCACTGCTCGAGATCGGCGGGGGCGACCAGGAGGTCGACGGGCTTGTCCCGACGGGACCCCACGGTGCCCACCAGGTCCAGAGCTGGGTTGCCACTCACGAATGCGAATCTCACGTCACCATCTTGACCGGTGACGCGAGGTCGAGCAACACTCGTCACCGGTTGAACCAGTGACGCAACCATCGGGAGGAGGCCGGATGGCCGAGGTGTGCGACGTCGAAGTCGTCGTCTTCGACGTCCTCGGAACGATGGTCGACGAGCAAGGCGGACTTCGAGCAGCCATTCGCGAGGCGGTGCCCGCGTCCGACGATGCGTCTGTCGACCACCTGCTCACCGTGTGGCAAGAGCATGTCGAGCACGAGCAGCAACGCATCGGCGAAGACAGCCGGGCATACGCCAACACCGAGATCATCGACCGTGAGGCAGCTCAACGCGTGGCCGCCCGCGCCGGACTCACCGATCCGACGGTCATCGAGCGACTGGCGACCGCAGGGCAGCGCCTGAGTCCCTGGGACGACTCCCATTCCGGACTCACGCGCCTCGCGCGGCGATTTCCCGTACTGGGGCTCTCCAACGCCAGTCGCGCAACCCTGCTCCGCCTCAACGCGTACGCCGGGCTGCGCTGGCACCAAGCTCTCTCCGCCGAAGACGCCCAGGCCTACAAGCCCGCGCCGGACGTCTACCGGCTCGCGGTCGACGCGGCAGGATGCCCGCCGGAGCGCGTATTGATGGTCGCCGCCCACGCCTGGGACCTTCGCGGAGCTCAGACGGTCGGAATGCGAACCGCATACGTTCGGAGACCGGTCGGGGATCCTCCGAAGAGGACCGACACCTTCAGCTGGCGGTCGAACAGCCTGGATGAGTTGGCCGCCACGCTGACGGCGGCGTAGAAGTGTGCTGATCCCGCGCCGGCCAAGCTGTTCACGGCGGACTGCTGGACAGGGCTCGGCAACGTCACGGAAAGGCAGGGCAGATGCCATGGACGACAACCTCCGCGAACTCTTCGACTTCATCGCCTTCACCGCCCGGCTGCGGGAAGTCGAACGGCACAACAACGCCACCTCCGCCAGGAAGGAGAGCGTGGCCGAGCACTCGTGGCACCTGGCGCTGGTCAGCTGGATCCTGCACCGCGAGTTCGAGCGGGAATACGGCCATGCGCTCGATCTGGAGAAGATGCTCAAGCTGTGCCTGATGCACGACCTCGTGGAGATCGACGCGGGCGACCCGTCGGCCTGGAGCGCGCAGCCCGACGGCGACAAGGCCCGGATCGAGGAGGAGGTCGCCCAGCGCCGGTTCTCCGGGCTCCCGGACGGGCTCGGTGCCGAGTTCCTCGGGCTGTGGCACGAGTACGAGGAGGGCGCGACGCCCGAGGCCCGGCTCGTACGCGGAGTGGACCGGCTCAACCCCGCGCTGATGCGTCTCCTGACCGGTCAGGGCTGGCAGGACGTCGGCGCCGACGCGACCGCACTGGACCGGCTCCAGCTGCCGCGCGTCCAGGCGAGCGAGGCCCTGACCACGCTGTACCGGGAAGTCAGGGACGCGGCGGTGGCCCAGGGGCTGCTGCCGAATTCGGATGTGTGACGTCGGCTCGGCACTGTTGGGACCGATCCCGGCGCTGTCCCGGCTGGGTCGAGCACGAGCTCAAGCGGACGGCGGGACCGGGGACCGCAGGCCGAGCCACTGCTCGGCGTCCCAGGCCCGGAACCGCTCCACCTCGGTGAATCCCAGCTTTGCCGCGAGGCGCATCGAGCCGACGTTGGCGCTCTGGGTGTGGAGCACCACCGGATTCCCGGGAAGGACGCCGTCGAACCAGTCGAGTGCCGCCGCGCACGCCTCGGCGGCGTACCCGAATCCCCACGCCCCCGGCAGGAACAGGTAGCCGAGATCGACCTTCCCCGCGGCAGCCGGGCGACCGTGCTCCGGTGCTCTCCTGAGCAGGATCTGGCCGATCATCGCCCCGTCGAGATCAACGACGAAACTCCCGGGCCACCGCTCGGGCACCCCGGGCATCTCCCGCTCAAGCTCATCGCGAGGGCGGGGACCGCCGAGGTAGGTGTGCACCTCTGGCGACGCCAGCAGCTCGACGAACGCCGCACGGTCCCGGGCCTCGGACTCACGGAGCACGAGCCTCTCGGTCCGGATCGGGGCAGGCGGCCAGGCGACGGGTCCGAGTTCAGTCATGTCGGCCAGCCAATCAACAGACTCGGCAGCGATCAAGACTCGCAGTGTGCTGTCGAGTTCGAATGCCAGGATCTCACCGGGCTCGCAAGGGTTGGCGTACAGGGTCTTCTCTGCTGAGGCCACGGCGTCGAACAGCCCCGAGCCGTGAGCCGGTCCGCGCGCACCGCACCGCGCGGACCGGCTCATGCCACAGCTCTCAGTCCCCCAACACCGGTAGCAGCTCCGGCAGATGACCGTCCGAGGCCGTCGCCGCCGCCACCCGTTCCTCCGGCACCTCGCCGTACAGCGTCGTCCGGGGGCGCGACGGGCGGCCCGCCAGGTCCGCGATGGCGATCAGGTCCTGGATCGAGCGGTACGAGCCGTAACTCGACCCGGCCATGCGGGAGATGGTCTCCTCCATGAGCGTGCCGCCCAGGTCGTTCGCCCCGGAGCGGAGCATCTCCGCCGCGCCCTCCGCGCCCAGTTTCACCCAGCTGGTCTGGATGTTGGGGATGTACGGGTGGAGCAGCAGCCGGGCCATCGCGGTGACCGCGCGGTTGTCGCGGGTGGTCGGGCCCGGCCGGGCGATTCCGGCCAGGTAGACCGGGGCGTTGGTGTGGATGAAGGGGAGCGTCACGAACTCCGTGAAGCCCTCGACGCCCTTCGCCAGCGCCGTCTGCTGGATCTGCGCCAGGGTGCGGAAGTGGCCGAGCCAGTGGCGGGGCTGGTCGACGTGGCCGTACATCATCGTGGACGAGGAGCGGATGCCCAGTTCGTGGGCGGTGGTGATGACCTCGATCCAGGTGGCCGTGGGCAGTTTGCCCTTGGTGAGGACCCAGCGGACCTCGTCGTCCAGGATCTCCGCCGCCGTGCCGGGGATCGAGCCGAGGCCCGCCTCCTTGGCGGCGATCAGCCACTCGCGGATGGACATACCGGTGCGGGTCGCGCCGTTCACGACCTCCATCGGGGAGAACGCGTGGACGTGCATGTCCGGGACGCGCTCCCTGACCGCCTTCGCGATGTCGAAGTACGCCGTGCCGGGCAGGTCCGGGTGGATGCCGCCCTGCATGCAGACCTCGACGGCGCCGACGTCCCACGCCTGGGCGGCGCGGTCGGCGACCTGGTCCAGGGAGAGGGTGTACGCGTCGGCGTCCGTACGGCGCTGGGCGAACGCGCAGAAACGGCAGCCGGTGTAGCAGACGTTGGTGAAGTTGATGTTCCTGGTGACGATGTACGTGACGTCGTCACCGGACACGTCCCGGCGCAGCTCGTCCGCGATCCGGGTCAGGGCGTCCAGCGCCGGGCCGTCCGCGTGCAGCAGGGCGAGGGCCTCGTCGTCGGTGAGCAGCGTCGGGTCGGCGGCGGCCTGGCTGAGGGCCTGCTTGACGTCCGTGTCGATACGGGACGGGACCATGCCGGGGGCGGCCTGCTCGCGCAGCGCCTCCCAGTCCCCGTACACCTCGTCGAAGTCGTCGCGCCGGTCGGAGGTGCGGCCCTCGGTGTCGATGGTGTGGTGCAGGTCGGTGCGGCCGGTCGCGGTGAAGCCCTCGTCGGGCTCCTGCCAGGGCAGCCCGGACGGCTTGACGCCCTCGCGGGCCAGCCCGGTCTCCGGGTCGGCCAGCGCCCGGACGTGCGGCAGCAGCCGGGGGTCCAGCCAGGGTTCGCCACGCTGGATGAACTCCGGGTAGATGGTGAGGCGTTCACGCAGCTGGAACCCGGCGTCGGCGGTCCGCGCGGCCAGTTCGTCGATGTGCGGCCAGGGACGCTCGGGGTTGACGTGGTCGGGGGTCAGCGGGGAGACGCCACCCCAGTCGTCGATGCCCGCGCCGATGAGCAGCGCGTACTCCGCGTCGACCAGGTTCGGCGGGGCCTGGATACGGGCGGACGGGCCGAGGATGTGCCGGGCCACCGCGATGGCTGCGGCCAGTTCCTCCAGCTCCGCGTCGGGCATCGCGCGCATCGCGGTGTCCGGCTTGGCACGGAAGTTCTGGACGATGACTTCCTGGATGCCGTGGTAGGAGCGGGCGGTCCTGCGCAGCTCGAAGAAGGCGTCGGCGCGCTCCTCGTACGACTCGCCGATGCCGATCAGCACCCCGGTGGTGAAGGGCACGTTGGAGCGCCCGGCGTCCTCCAGGACGCGCAGCCGTACGGCGGGTTCCTTGTCGGGCGAGCCGTGGTGGGGGCCGCCCGGTTCGCTCCAGAGGCGGGTGGCGGTGGTCTCCAGCATCATGCCCATCGAGGGGGCGACCGGCTTGAGGCGCTGGAGGTCGGTCCAGGTCATGACGCCGGGGTTGAGGTGCGGCAGCAGGCCGGTCTCCTCCAGGACGCGGACGGCCATGGCCCTGACGTACGCGAGGGTGTCGTCGTACCCCTCGGCCTCCAGCCACTCGCGCGCCTCGGGCCAGCGCTCCTCGGGGCGGTCACCGAGGGTGAACAGGGCTTCCTTGCAGCCGAGTTCGGCGCCCTGCCGGGCGATCTCCAGTACCTCATCGGGGGACAGGTACATGCCGTGTCCAGCACCCCTGAGCTTGCCGGGCACGGTGACGAAGGTGCAGTAGTGGCACTTGTCCCGGCACAGCCGGGTCAGCGGGATGAACACCTTGCGCGAGTACGTGATGACGCCGGGCCGCCCGGCCGCTTCCAGTCCGGCGTCCCGGACGCGGGCGGCCGAAGCGGCGAGATCGCGCAGGTCGTCGCCGCGCGCCTGGAGCAGTACGGCTGCTTCCCCCGCATCGAGGGCGACGCCGTCCCTGGCCCGCTTGAGCGCGCGACGCATGGCATTTGCGGTGGGTCCTGCGGGCTGCGGATCAGTCATGAACCGAGCATACGAGCGTCATTTGGCACTGTCTCCGGCGCCTTCCCCGGCCGGTCTCCGACGCCGGGTGCCTGCCGGCTGGTAGGCATCTGGAGAACGACGGATACGGGACACCATCAAGCACATCAGACATCTCTCACAGAGAGAGACAGATCCGTCCAGATCAATACAGATTCAGTTAGGGGACCGCCGTGCACAAGACCCATCAGCGGACCGGGGGTGAACCGGAGTGGCATCGGGCCTGGTGACATCGGTGGTGCGCTCCCCGGTGGGGAGTTTCGTCGAGGCGGTGCTGCGCGGTGTGGGGCAGGTGATGCTGCAGGACAACCCGCTGACCGGGGCGATCTTCCTGGTGGGGATCTTCCTGAGCAGTACGACCGCGGGGCTGTACGCGTTGCTGGGCACCGCGGTGGCCACCGCCACGGCGATGCTGGCGGGGGTGGACCGGGCAGCGGTCCGCCACGGCCTGTACGGATTCAACGGCACGCTGACCGGGATCGCCCTGTCCGCCTACGCCACCCACGGATACGCGCGGTTCGGCTATGTCGTGTTCGCCTGCGTCGCCGTCACGGCCTTCACCGCGGCCGTCCACAACTTCGTGAACTCCGCGCACATCCCGACGCTGACCGCCGCGTTCGTGGCGACGACCTGGGTGTTCCTCGCCGGACTGCGCCAGTTCGGCCGGCTGTCCGGGAGCACGGCCCTGCCCGCGGCGCGGCTGCCGACCGAATCGCTGTCCGGGGCGCAGGACCTGACAGCGAGCGATCTGCTGCACGGCTTGTTCAACGGCATCGCCGAGGTGCCGCTGCAGACCGGCCTGTGGACCGGGGTGGCGCTGCTGGTCGGGATCGCCGTCAACTCGCGGATCTCCGCGGCGGCCACGGTGGCCGGGAGCCTGATCGGGCTGCTCGTGGCGTGGGGGCTCGGCGCCTCGGAGGCGACGCTGCGGTCCGGGCTGGCCGGGTACAACGGGGTACTGACCGCCATCGCCCTCGCAGGTCTGTACTACCTGCTCAGCTACCGCTCGGCAGTGTTCGCCGCGGTGGCCGCCGCGCTGAGCGTCGTCGTGGAGGGCACATTCACCACGGTCCTCGCCCCGGTGGGACTGCCGGTCCTGACGGCGCCCTTCGTCGTCACCACCTGGCTGTGCGTGTTCGCCGCCAGCTCGTTCACGCGGCTGTATGCGGTCCACCCCGAGGACGCCACCACCCCGGAGGGCAACCTGCGCACGGTGTCCCGCCGCTGGCACAGCCGGGACCGGCATCTCAACGCGCGTGTTCCGGACACGCCGAGGTAGCGGAGCACGCGGGTGCGGCTGGGCCGGAGTAGCCGAAGTAGCGGGACTGGCCGAAGTGGACGGTGCGGCCGGAGTAGCTGGATCAGCCGGAGCAGCCGGAGTTCAGGATTCGTCCCGCCGGGGTGGGCTGATGATGCGGCAGATGTTCTCGGCGTCGCTGCAGGACTGCGGGTCGGTCTCATCGGCCAGCCGGGCGAGGCCACGCAGGGCGGTGCGGGTCTTGCGGAGCTCTGCCATGCGCCGGTCGATCTCTTCGAGGTGCCGGTGGATGAGGTCGGTGACGTGGCCGCAGGGTGCCTCGCCACTGTCACGGAGGGCGAGGACGCCACGGATCTCGGCGAGGGTGAGGCCGGCGTGCTGGGCGTCGCGGATGAACGCGAGGCGGGGCTCGGCGGTGGCCGGGTAGTCGCGGTAGCCGCCCGGGGTCCGTGGCGGTTCCGGCATCAGGCCGGCCTGTTCGTAGTAGCGGATCGTCTTGGTGGTCAGTCCGCTCCGTGCGGCGAGTTCCCCGATGCGCATGTCTTCTAGAACCAAGGGCGGGTGTCGTGCGCGGGCAGCGGCCGCAGTTTCGGCCAGCATTCCAACAGGCGCACGGCCAGGGTGGAACTGAGGCGGCCCACAGCGTGCAGGTGGTCGTGGTCGCGGGTCATGTCGGCGACCACGCCGAGGCGGTGGACGAGCCGCTCGCGGGCGGAGATGTAGCCCCACTCGAAGTCCTCGGTGGGTACCCGAGCGAGCTGGTCGACCGTCCCGCGGTGGGCCCGCTCGACGAGCGCGTCTCCCTGGATCAGCCAGCCGGCGCACGCGTCAGCGAGGTCGCCCGGCACATCCCTGCCGGTGAGCCCGCGCCAGGTGGTCCGGTAGATGTCCTCGACCTCCGCGAGCGGGGCCGCGTTGACCGACATCGCGCACCAGCAGGTGGGGAAGCCGATGCGGAAGTAGGCGAGTTCGACCAGTCCGTTGCCAAGCGAGGCCCGTTCGAAGTCGACGAAACGGACACCGTCGGTGGTGCGCAGGTCGTTGCCAGGGCATGGGTCACCGTGCAGCAGCGCATGATGCGGGGTGGGGTCCAAGCGGTCCAGGAGAGCGGTGAGTTCATCGAGCACGGCGGACGGGACGGGCACGTCGAGCGCCCGGGCCAGGGTGAGGAAGGACTCCACGTCGGCGGCCGTGGGCCCCGACCAGGCCGGAAGCACGCCCGCGTCGGCGGGTCCGGTCAGGGCGTGCAGTCGGGCGAGCGACTCGGCGTACCCCGGCATCCAGTCGTCCGTCTTGCCGAGGTCGTCCAGGTGATCGAGAACCATCACCCGCGCGGGCAGGTCCGTGGCGAGCACCGCGGGAGCCACGGCAGGCCCGATCGCCCGCCCCGCCAGGCGCAGCCCCGCGACCTCCCGCGCGAAGCGCGTGTCCGCGTCGGCGCCCGTGTCCCCGTCATCGGTGATCTGTTTCACGATCACCAGACTCCGGTCGGCCAGCCGGACCCGCCACACCCGTGACCGCGGACTGCTGTCCAGAAGTTTGCTCTGCTTGGGGATGCCCACGGTGGAGCGCAGCGCTTCGTCGAACGGAAGCCGGTTCAGCATGCGGACGAGCCTAGAGCCATAGCTCTTGACCTTCCAGTGCGGTGGAAGGTCTAGCGTCGACTGCAGAGGCTTACGGACCAGCAGAGGTCTACGGGCCTGCAAAGGCTTCGGACGACCAGGAGGATGACGCCATGCGGATCACGGTGCTGACGGTTCCGGACTGTCCCAACGGGCCGGTCGTGCAAGCGCGGATCACGACCGCGCTGGGTGGCCGGGACGCCGAGATGGAGCTGGTCGAGGTATCCGAGCAGGCCGAGGCCGAACGGGCGGGGATGTCCGGCTCGCCGACCGTCCTGCTCGACGGCGTCGACCCGTTCGGGAGCGCCGGGGCGACGCCGAGCGTGTCGTGCCGGATCTACCGGCACGCCGGTGGCGAAGTCGACGGGGCGCCGAGGGTGGACGAACTGCGCACGGTCCTGACTGCGGCGGGCCTGGCTGCAACGGACCTGACTTCGACGGGCCTGCCCGACCCGGCGGACGGCGACTGCTGCGCGGGGGACGCGCTGGACCTGGTCGGCCGGGGCGGTCGGGGGCGCCTCGCGCCCGTCGAGGGCGGGTTGCGGGCGGTACATCAGGCGGTACTGCGGCACTTCGCCGCCACCGGCAGCGCTCCCGAACTCGCGGTCCTTGAGCCGGTCGCGGCGGCCGTGGGCCGCAGGGCCGCGGATGTCCTGGCCGAGCTGGCGCGGGAGGACTTCCTGACCGTCGACCGGGACGAACAGATCCGGGCCGCCTATCCGTTCTCCGCCGTGCCGACCCCGCATCGGGTGGTGGTCGACGGTGGAGTCCGGCTCTGGTCGATGTGTGCGATCGACGCGCTCGGCATTCCCGCCATGCTGGGCCAGGACGTGGTGATCACCTCCGCCGACCCGGCCACCGGCGAGACGGTCACCGTCACCTGCGAGGGCGGGAGAACGGTGTGGGAGCCCTCTTCGGCGGTGGTGTTCGTCGGCCGCCGGGGCAGTCTCCCGGCGCCGGCTGCCGACGTCTGCTGCGACACCCTGAACTTCTTCGCCGACCGGACCTCCGCTTCGGCCTGGGCCGGTCAGCACCCCGATGTGAACGGCACCGTCGTCGACCAGGCGAGTGCCGAGAGGATCGGCCGGACGACCTTCGGGCCGCTGCTGACCGACAGCTGACCTCCGGGAGCCGACAGGTCAGGGCTCCCGACAGGTCAGACATCTGGTGCACCACAGCCGTCGACCGAACAGCCTGACCACCCGGTCGTGGTGACGTCACCCGTGTTGTCGTGACGTCACCCGTGAGCCTTCACCATGTTCTCGACGGCCTTGATGACGACATCCGGACGCTCGGCCGGAATGTCGTGCGAGGTCTTCTCCGCGACGACGAGCTGCCGGTTGGCGGACGCGTCCGCGAACTGCCGCAGCGCGTCCCGCCACAGCTGCGCGTCCTCGGGCGTGTCGAACGGCGTCGCCGACGACGCGATAACGGTCGCAGGGACGCTCTTCGGCCACGAGACCGCGTGGTAAGCCCGGTGCATCGGCCCGTAGTTGCTTGCCGTGGCCAGGAGCTGGCGGGTCACCCTCGTCGAGAGCTGACCGTCGAGCGCCGCCACCTGCCCCTGGTTCGCCGCCTCGATTCGCGCAGTTTCGCTGTCCGTGTAGAAATTGGGCAGGCTCGCGTCCACAAGCACGGCACCGGACAGCCGGCGCGGATTCTTCTTCGCGAAATAGGTGGCCACCTCGCCCGCCTGGGAATGCGATACGAGAATCACGTTGTGGGTGACACCGAGCTTGGTGAGACCGGCCTCCAGATCCGATGCGGCATTCTCCGCATTCCAGGAGCCGATGATTTCTTCGCTCTTTCCCATTCCGGTCCGGTCATAGGTGATGACCTCGGATCCGGTCTTCTTGGCCAGGGCGGGCGCGATCTTCTTCCACTGCGACGAGTCCAGACCGCCCCCGGCATCCAGGACGATGGCCGGGAGGTGGCCGGGCGTGACGTGGAAGGCCAGCTTGTGCCCGTTGTTCTCGATCATGTGCAGCGAAGGATCAGCGGCTGCGGTACCGGTAGCAGCTGCGGTGGCCGAATGCCGACCTGCTGCGGCCGGTGTGGCGGCGACAGCCGAGCCCGTGGAATTCCCGCACGCGACGAGGGCCCCGGTCACCACAGCGGCCAAGGCCACGGTCGTCAATGCTGCCTGACGGCGGCGGCGGCGGCGCGACGATGATGCGGATGAATTCATGACACTCATGACTCTGCTCCAGAGGGAGAGGAAAACACCGGGCGCCGATCGGCTTGTTGAATGCTTTCGACGCTTGCTGCGAACTCCTCAAGTCTCGCCAGGCGCGGGCCGCCGAACGATGGGGCTGCACGGTGAGTGTCCGGTGCACCTGGACTCCGGGTTCTTGGTGGGGCTACCCCCAGGTCTTGGCGGCCTGCGCTGCACTGCTGGCGGGGATCGTGCCGGCCGCCGAAAACCACGCGCGCGTACGCCCGGCTGTCAGCGAGACCGGCTAGGACCTGCCCCGGGCGGTGATCCGTCGGCGGAGGTTGCCGACCAACGCGTGGATGTCACGTTCGGCGGGCGCGTCAGCAGGTGCCACCGGGGCCGCCCCCGGTACGGGTGTGCGGCAGAGACGGCAGAGGCCGTCGGGGAGGGCGCCGGACGGTCCGGGGGCGCCGCACTCCGTGCATTCCAGCAGCAGTCGGCGTTGTACGGGAGTGCCGGGCGCGGCCGGTGCGGGGATGGCGGGCAGGTGCGGCGGGATCTTGTCGCGGAGGCGGCGGCGTACGAAGCCGACAGGAGAGCCGACCTGGGCCGGGAGGCCCGAACTGAGCGCGTGCGTCAGGTAGTCCGGGTTCACGCCCCGGTCCAGCCAGGCGGCGGCCAGAGGCTCCAGTACCGCACAGTCGGCGGCGGAGAGCGCCAGCCGCGGGTCGGTACGGCCGAGGCTGGCCAGGGCGAGATAGGCGGGCGAGGAGTGGTCCGGGGCCGCCACCGTTCCGGCGGTTCGCTGCTGCGGTACGGAAGGTGCGGACGGTACGGAAGGCACGGGAAGCACGGAAAGTACGGGAGCCGTAGGAGCGGGCAGTGCCACGGAGGCTTCCGCACGGACCTGCTCCACGGGAGCTTCCGCCTGGGCCCACGGCGGCGGAACCTCGGGTTCGGCCGCCGTAACGTCCTCCACGACCCGGTGGTTCTCGGCTTCGGCGAAGGCGTCCCACCACTCGTTGTCGCGCGCGGTGCGGGACCAGTACGTGAGGGTGACCCAGCGGCTGTCGCTCCCGCCGGTCCGGCACTGCGCGCGCCGGAGATAACCGGCCACGGTCAGGGCCTTGAGGGCGCTGCCGACGGCCATCTGCCCGTACAGCGGGATGTTCTTGGCCAGCGTCTTGATGTCCATCGCCGCACCGTCGGGGAGACGGTCGACGTAACCGGCGATGTAGCGCTCCCGTTCGGGCAGCATCGTGAAGTCCACGGGACACGGAGGCAGTTGGTCCGACGCGGATCGCTTGCCGTAGCCGTGGTTGGCCTTCGGGTACGGGCGGGACGACGCGGGTGCGTGCAGGGCAGAGCTATGGTTCTCGGTAGCCACGGGGTCGACCTTTCGACCTTTCATCGATCTTGTGGTGAGACCCCGGCCTGGTGTTGTGAGCACCGCGTCGGGGTCGTTTTTTTCGTTGAGGGCAACGTACGCAGCCGTTACGGTGCGTCGCAAGCCGCTCACGATAGTCATACTTACCGGTCGCGACGGGTCCGGGAGGGGAGGGAGGATTCCCCAACCCCCCTCCCCCACCCATCGGTTGAAGAGAGCGCTCGGATCCCGGAGCCCGGGTCCCGGCCGCCGGATCCCGAAGCTCAAGCGCCGGGCCCGGCCCCCACCTCGTACCCACGAAAGAGTGAACCGGCCGGTACCGGAACTCGAAGCCCGACACCCGAAGCCCGGGGCTCGGGTCTTTCAGGCAGGTCCCCCGGACGGTGCTCAGCCCAGAAAAGGGGCGTACGCGTCGAGCACGTCCAGTACGCCCTTCTCGCCCTCCGAAGGCAGTTGCAGCACGGTCTCCTCGATGCCCAACTCCGCGTAGTGCGCCAGCTTTCCGGGCGACGGCAGTACCGCGTACGGCACGACCTGGAGCTTCGACGGGTCGCGGCCCGCGTCCGTCCAGGCCTGGCGCAGCACCGGCATCGACTCGCTCAGGCCGCGCCCGCCGATCGGCATCCAGCCGTCCGCGTACTCCACGATGTCCGCGAACAGCTTCGGACCGGCCGCCCCGCCGACCAGGGTGCGTACGCTGCCGCCCTGCGGTTTCGGGTACGCGTGACTGGCCCGGACCGAGCCGAACTCACCGTTGTACGAAGCCGGTTCGGCTGCCCACAACGCCCGCATCAGCGCCATCCGGTCCTTGCCGAGTTCGCGCCGGGTCGTCCACTTCACTCCGTGGTCGGCGGCCTCCTCCTTGTTCCAGCCGAAGCCGAGACCGAGTGTGAACCGGCCACCCGAGAGGTGGTCGAGGGTCGCGATCTGCTTGGCCAGGTCGATCGGGTCGTGCTGGGCGATCAGCGTGATGCCGGTGCCCAGGGTCAGGGTCTCCGTCACGGCCGCGGCCTGGCCCAGCGCGACGAACGGGTCCAGCGTCCTGCCGTACTCCTCGGGCAGTTCGCCGCCCATCGGGTACGGGGTGGTCCGCTCCACCGGGATGTGGGTGTGCTCGGGCAGATACAGCCCGGCGAACCCCCGCTGCTCCAGCTCGCGGGCGAGTCGTACGGGGGTGACTGTCCGGTCGGTCAGGAAGATCGTGGTGCTCAGCCGCATGACTTCTGCCCTCATCCCTCGGTGCCGCGTGGCCTCGGTGGCCCGTGGGCGCGAGGTTATGACGTACGGGTGGGAATTCCGAGTGCGTACGGAGAACGCGCGGCGAACGAAGTCCGGGCGCCGCGCCCCGGCCCCCCGTACGCCCTCTTCCCTTCTCTCCCGGTTCACGGCTGAATACCAGGGTTCAACTGCATCGCTCGTGTCCCCCACAGACCTTGGAGCCGTTGGCATGACCACTGGAGAGATGGGCAGGCGCGGCCTGCTGGTGACGGGAGCCGCCGGCGCGCTTACGTTGGGAAGCGTGAGCTTCGCGAGCGCGGCAACCCCGGCAGACGGCGCGGACAACGGCGGGGCGCAGGCCGACCGGACGAAGACCGTGCGGGGCACGCTCCCGCCCGGTTCGCCCGACTACGTCTATCTCCCGGTGGACGTGCCGAGTGGCGTACGGGAGCTGGCCGTCTCCTACACGTACGAGAAGACGCCCGTCCCGGCGGGCACCCAGGGCAATGCCCTGGACATCGGCATCTTCGACGAGCGGGGCACCGCGCTCGGCGGGCAGGGGTTCCGGGGCTGGTCGGGCGGGGCGCGCAGCGAGTTCTTCATCCGGGCCGACGCGGCTACGCCCGGCTATCTGCCGGGTCCGGTCCGCGCGGGGCGGTGGAACATCGCGCTCGGCCCGTACACCACGGCGCCCGGGGGCCTGCCGTACGCCGTGACGATCACCCTGCGGTTCGGTCCGACGCCCGCTTCGCCGAAGCCGGTGTATCCGCCGGTGCGGGCCAAGGGGCGCGGCCGGGCCTGGTACCGGGGCGACTGCCACATCCACTCCGTGCACTCGGACGGGAAGCGCACCCCGGCCGAGATCGCCGCGCTGGCCCGCACGGCGGGGCTGGACTTCATCAACACCAGTGAGCACAACACCAGTTCGGGGCACAGCGCGTGGGACGGGCTGTGGGGTGACGACCTGCTGATCCTGACCGGCGAGGAGATCACCACCCGCAACGGCCATGTACTGGGGATCTCCACCGACCACGGCACCTGGGTGGACTGGCGCTACCGGGCCCGCGACAACCGTTTCGGTCACTACGCCCGGGAGATCCGCCGCGCGGGCGGCCTGGTGGTGCCCGCGCACCCGCACGCGACCTGCATCGGCTGCAACTGGAAGTTCGGCTTCGGTGAGGCGGACGCGGTGGAGGTGTGGAACGGCCCGTACACCCTGGACGACGAGGTGTCGGTGGCCGACTGGGACAACACGCTCGTGAGCGGGGCCAGTTGGACGCCTGCCATGGGCAACAGCGACGCCCACAAGGACCCCGACGCGATCGGCACCCCGCAGACCGTCGTCCTCGCAGACGACCTCAGCCGGGACGCGATCCTGGCCGGTATCCGCGCGGGCCACTCGTACATCACCGAGTCCTCGGCGATCTCCCTCACCTTCGGCGCCTCGGGCGGCCGGGCCCAACACGCGGGCATCGGCGAGCGGCTGCGGGTGGCGGCCGACACCCCGGTGACCGTCCGCCTGGAGGTCACCGGCGCGCCCGGCTGCACGGCGAACTTCGTGACGGACCAGGGCACGCTCTTCAGCACCGAGCTGCCCGCTTCGGGCTCGGGCACGGTGGAGTGGCAGACGACTCCCTCGTACGCCGCCTACGTACGGGCCGAGGTGCGGCACGCCCCGAAGGCGGCGGGGCTGCCGGGACCGCTGGCCGCGCTCACGAACCCGGTGTTCCTGGGGGGCTGAGTGAGACGCCGCCGGCTGAGGGCTCCGGTTGCAGGAGGGATCCGTCAGCCGCGCGGCCCGTCCGCGACCACGGCACCGGCACCGGCACCCGCACCGACACCGGCCTTGACGTCGTCGAGGAACGCCTGCCAGGCAGGGGCCCGGACCACGAACGCGCCGCGCCCGGCGTCCTTGGAGTCGCGGACGGCCATCCCGCGCCCTTCTATCCTGGCGCCCTCCACGCAGTTGCCGCCCAGGTCGTTGCTGTACGACGACGTGAACCAGTCGGCTCCGCGCACTATCGCGGTCTCAGCCATGGTGCTCATGGGCATGGATGTTCAAAACTCCTTGAGTACTGTCTTGATCAGGCGCAGGGACTCCTGCGGTCCCGGAGCCAAGGCAGTCAGGTCCGCGAACACTTCGGCGTAGCGCTCGACGGTGGCGTCCCGTCGCGCGATCCACGCGTCCGCCAGGTTCTCCAGGTAGACGATGGGCTTGAGTACCGATCTGTCCGGAAATTGCAGGAGCACGAAGGGGCCGTTCATCCCGGAGTGCGCACCGTGCCCGAAGGGGACGACCTGCACCCGGACATGGGGCATGGACTCGGCCATGTCGACGATGTGCCGGAGCTGTTCACGCATGATGTCGGCGGAGCCCACTCTCCGGCGGATCACGGCCTCGTTGATGATGGCCGTGAACTTGAGCGGAGCCACCTCGCGGCGGAGTACCTCCTGCCGGGTCACCCGCACCGCGACGAGCCGGTCGACCTCGCCCGTGCCGAGACGCTCATGGGCCCGCTGGTGGATGACCCGTACGTACGACTCGGTCTGGAGCAGCCCCGGCACGAACTCGGACTCGTACGTCTGGAGCGTGGACGCGGTCGCCTCCAGCCCGAGGAACGCCTTGAATCCCGGGCTGATGACCGGCCGGTACTCGGGCGACTGCCACCAGTCCTGGCGTGTCTTCGTGACCGCCGCGTACCCGATGAGCAAGGCGCGCTTCTCGGCGCTGGCTCCGTAGATCTCGCAGAGCGCCATCACGTCGGGCTTCTCGACCGACGCGTTCTCGCCGGTCTCCAGTCTCGTCAGTTTCGAGGGGCTCCACAGGAGCTGCTTCACGACCTGAGACGCCTTCATCCCGGCCGCGATGCGTAACTGGCGCAGTTCACTACCCAGTTGCAGGCGGCACAGAGCGGGCGTGGCCGACTCTATGTCCGTGATCATTTGCTACCTCCCTGTAGGCATCGCCCAGTGCGGCGAAAGACGTCACACGCGGGCGAAAAACGTTCTGCGTCCCAGCAGAAGGCTGCACGTTCCCCCACGAACTGGGCGCATGCCAATGGAACTTGCCGTCGAAAGTTGAGATCAGAATTCTGCTGATGGCATTCAAGATTAGCGGTTCTGCTGCCACGCTGGAGTCAGTCGATCACGTACCGCATCGATCGGTGCGCGGAACGAGCAGATCGACGCCTCGCACCCCACCCGCTCCCCACCGGGGGAGCAGAACGAGGAACGCGCGATGACCACCGCGACGAACAAGGACCACCGCTCCGAGCAGGCCGACTCCGCCGACGGCCACCCCTGTCCCCGCCCCGGTCCCCACCCCGGTGCCGTCGACATCGCGGAGATCAGCGCCGCCATCGCGGACGCCCTGTCCATCCGGCTGTCCCCGCCCGACCGGCAGGCCGTTCACGCCACGACGCTGCGCCTGAGACGCGCGCTCCACCTCTTCATGAGCGAAGACCTGGGCTACGAGACCGACCCCGCCGCCCTGGAGATGTACCGCGCGGGCCGGCGCCTGCTGGACCTGACCGGCCGGTCGGCGGACGGCACGCCGTACTCCGCGCTGTACTCCGCCCTGTACGAGATGAGCGAACTCGCCCGCCTCGCGAAGCGATTCATCCGTCTCTACCGAGAACGTCATCCGTAGGAGGCCGACGATGACCGACCAGCCGGACCTGCCGCAACCCCTGCCGGTACGAAGCCCGGGGGCCGCACTGGACCGCATGCGCAAACGCGGACTCCGCATCCCGGCCCGCGGCGACCGCCGCCCCCGGCCCGAGCCCCCTGCGGTGCTCGCCGCGGCGCGGTCCTCCGAGGCGCGGTCCTACGGGGGAGCCGTCGGGGAGGAGAACGCCTGAGAGGGGGAACGCCTGAGGGGGGAACGCCTGAGGGGGCAACGCGGCAGACCAGTCAGCAGGCCATGTCGGACACCGGTATCTCGATGGATAGCCCGACCGGCCCGGCCGTCTCGCCGCCGCGCGGAAGCAGGCGGGCCTTCGGGAACGACGGATGGCACGGACCGGAAGCCCGTGCCATCCTGTGCCGTGCCGTCCCGGCCCGTGCCGTCCCTTCGGTGCGGGAGACCCGTCCGCCCTGGTGAACTCCGGAAGTCAGCGCACCGGAAAGGTCCTATCCCGGCCAGACGATCGACTGCGTCTCGCTGTACGCGTGCAGCGCGTACGAGCCCACGTCCCGGCCCACCCCGCTCTGCTTGAACCCGCCGAACGGCGCCTCCATGTTGCGGCCGATGGTGTTCACGCCCACCCCGCCCGCCCGCAGCTGCCGCGCCACCCGGAACGCCTTCGCCACGTCGCCCGACCAGACATAGTCGAGCAGGCCGTACTCGCTGTCGTTGGCCAGGGCGATGCCCTCGTCCTCGTCGTCGAAGGGGACGACCACGACGACCGGGCCGAAGATCTCCTCGCGTACCACCCGCATGTCGTTCGTGCAGTCGGCGAGCAGCGTGGGCGTGACGTAGAAGCCCTTGTCGAAGGCGGGGCGTTCGCCGCCCGCGACGACGGTCGCGCCTTCCTTGCGGCCGAGTTCGACGTACGACTCGATGCGGTCGCGGTGCGCCGCCGAGATGACCGGGCCGACGACCGTGCCCCGTACCGTCGGGTCGCCGACCTTCAAGTAGCCCATGTACGCGGTCAGTTGGGTGACCAGCTGGTCGTAGATGCCGCGCTGGGCCAGGACGCGGGTGGGGGCCGTGCAGATCTGGCCGCTGTAGAAGGCGAACGTCGTGCCGATCCCGGCGACCGCCGAGTCGAGGTCCGCGTCGTCGAAGACCACGGCCGCGCCCTTGCCGCCGAGCTCCATCAGCTGCCGTTTCATGCCCCGGCCGCAGACCTCCGCGATGCTCCGGCCGACGCCGGTGGAGCCGGTGAAGCTGACCATGTCGACGTCCGGGGAGTCGACGGCCGCCTCGCCCACCTCCGTACGGGTCCCGCTCACCACGTTCACCACCCCGCGCGGCACACCGGCCTCGGCCAGCGCCTCCGCCATGCGGTAGACGGAGAGCGGGTCCTGCGGGGCGGGTTTCACGACCACCGTGTTGCCCATGGCGAGCGCGGGTGCGATCTTGCCCGCCGGGTTGGCCCAGGGGTTGTTGTACGAGGTGATGCAGGTGACGACCCCGACCGGCTGGCGCACGGCGAGCGCGCCGAAGACGCCCGCCTTGCCCATCGGCCCGGCTTCGTTGATCTGCGGGGGCAGCCCGGTCTCGACCGGTTCCAGGGCGCCCTTCGCGTACCGCCGGAAGCGGGACACGCCCACCCCGACCTGCATCCCGCGCGCGGTGCCGGTGGTGGCGCCGCTCTCCGCCTGGGCGAGTTCCGCGTACGGCAGGAACTCCCGCTGCATGATGCCGGCGGCCCGGTCGAGGATCGCCGCCCGCTCCTCCGGCTTCGTACGCGACCAGCCGGCGAAGGCCGCTCGGGCGGCTGCCGCCGCCGCGTACACCTGCTCGCGGCTGGCCTCCGGCGCCGGGCCCACGCTCTCCTCGGTCGCCGGGTTGATCACGTCGTAGTGGCCGCGGTCGGGTGCGACCCACTCGCCGTCGATGAACAGACCTTGCTCTGCGCTCACTTGTTCCGCACTCACTTGGTGGCCACCGTCCTGGTGTCGCGGCCGGAGCGGAGCACCGTGCCCGGTACCGCGCCGGTGATCTCGTCGTCCCTGATGGTCTCGACCCCGTTGACCCGTACCGACACGATGCCGATGGCCCGCGAGTCGAGGCGGGGGCTGTCGCCGGGCAGGTCGTGCACGAGCGTCGCGGGCCCCGCCGCTATCCGTTCCGGGTCGAAGAGCACCAGGTCCGCGTGGAAGCCCTCCTCGATCCGGCCCCGCTCACGCAGCCCGAACAGCTGCGCCGGGTCGTCCGTCAGCATCTTCACCGCCGCTTCGAGGCCGACGAGCTTCCGGCCGCGCAGGCAGTCCCCGAGGAAACGGGTGGTGTACGGGGCGCCGCACATCCGGTCCAGGTGCGCGCCCGCGTCCGAACCGCCGAGCATGACGTCCTCGTGTTCCCAGGTCCGCTGCCGCAGCGCCCAGGAGTCCGGGTCGTTGTCGGTGGGCATCGGCCAGAGGACCGTGCGCAGCTGGTCGTTGGCGCAGATCTCGACGAGGCAGTGGAACGGCTCCTGGCCGCGCTCGGCGGCGATGTCGTTCACCACCCGGCCGCTGAGTCCTTCGTTGGCGTCGGAGTAGGTGTCGCCGATGACGTACCGCCCGAAGTTGGCGAGCCGCCGGAAGACCCCGGCCTCCTTGCTGTCCGCGCGGCGCAGCATCTCCGCCCGTACGTCGGGGTCGCGCAGCTTCGCGATCCGCTCGGGCACCGGCAGCGACAGGATGTCGCCCCAGCCGGGGATCAGGTTCAGCGCGCAGAAGGTGCCCAGCGACATGTTCATCGGGGTGAGGATCGGCATGGTCAGCGCGACGATCCGGCCGCCCGCGGCGCGCGCCCGTTCGCTGGCGCCGAGCTGGCGCGGTACGCGGTCGGGTTCGGCGGCGTCGATCGTCAGCACGTTCCAGTTGAGCGGCCGGCCCGCGGCTGCGCTCATCTCCACGAAGAGATCGATCTCCGCGTCGCTGAACTGGTCGAGGCACCCGGAGACGATCGCCTCGATCTGGGTGCCCTCGTGCTCCCCGACCGCCTTCGACAGGGCGAGCAGTTCGGCGGGCCCGGCGTGCCGGGAGGCGACGGGCTTGCCGTCACCGTCGGAGTGGGTGGAGGACTGCGTGGTGGAGAACCCCCAGGCGCCCGCGTCCATCGCCTCGTGGAAGATCCGCAGCATCTCGGCCAGTTGCTCCCCGGTGGGCTGCCCGCCGATCGCGTCGGGGCCCATGACGTGCCTGCGCAGGGCGCAGTGTCCCACCATGAAACCGGCGTTGACCGCGGTACGGCCGTCCAGGGCGTCCAGGTACTCGGCGAACGTCGACCAGTTCCAGGGCGCGCCCTCTTCCAGCGCGACCAGCGACATGCCCTCGACCTTGGACATCATGCGGCGCGTGTAGTCGGCGTCGTCGGGCCGGTCCGGGTTGAGCGGGGCGAGGGTGAAGCCGCAGTTGCCCCCGGCGACGGTGGTCACGCCGTGGTTCATGGACGGGGTGGCGTACGGGTCCCAGAACAGCTGGGCGTCGTAGTGCGTGTGCGGGTCGACGAAACCCGGGGCGAGGACGAGGCCGGTGGCGTCCTCGGTGGTGGTGGCGGGCTCGGGGACGGTGCCGGGTTCGGCGATGACGGCGATACGGCCGTCCCGGATGCCGAGGTCGGCGACGTACGAGGGGGCGCCGGTGCCGTCCACGACGGTTGCGTTGCGGATGAGGTGGTCGAGCATGGGGGTGGGTCCCTTCTGTACGGATGGGGTGGTCGGGGCGGGGTGCGACCTGGGGTGGCGGTCGGGCCCCTTGTCCTCAGGCGCCGGACGGGCTGAGAGTGGCCTGGCGCGTCCGGCGGGAGGTTTTCGTCCTCAGGCGCCGGACGGGCTGGGAGCGGGCCCGACGTGCGCCGACTTCCGGCAGTAACTTCCGGCGGGCGACGGAGCATGCGCAACCACATCGAGCCCGGCCGGCGATTGAGGCCACACCCCGGCCGGGCAGGCCAGGCCCCCGTCACCGCACATGGCTCCGGCCGGGCCGTACGGGCAGGCCGCGCACCCCGTACGCCCCGGCCGGAACCGGACAGCACCCCTCCGGGATGAGGTCGCCGTCCGACATGGGACCCGCTCAGGCCCCCGCCGCCTGGCGGAAGCGGGTCGTCCGGTGCACCGGATCCGTGTCGATCTGCGGGATCACGTGCTCACCGATCAGCTTGATCGAGTTGAGCGTGTCCTCGGGCGAGATCCCGATCGGCAGCCCGAACGACAGCTGGTCCGCCCCCGCCTGCTCCCACCGCTTGCACTGCTGGAGCACCTCACCGGGATCGCCGCAGATCATCAGCTCCTCGGCGATCAGCAGCTCGATGATCTCCGCGCTGTACTCCGGCAGGAGTTCCGGCCACTCCGGAATGCCCTCCGGCCTCGGGAAGGTGTCGTGGTAGCGGAACAGCAGCGACTGCAGGTAGTTCAGCCCGCCGTTGACGGCGATCTCCACCGCCTTGTCGTGCGTCTCGGCGCAGATCGCGGTCGAGGTCACCATGACGTTGTCGTTGACGAAGTCGCCGACCGCCTTGGCCTCCTTCACCGCGTTCTTGTAGGACTCGACGACCCACTCCATGTCCGAGACCTTCTGGACGCTGAACCCCAGTACGCCGAGGCCCTTCCGGCCCGCCATGGCGTACGAGGCGGGCGACCCGGCGGCGTACCACATGGCCGGGTGCGACTTCCCGTACGGCTTGGGCAGGACCTTGCGCGGCGGCAGGGACCAGTGCTTGCCCTGGAAGCCGGTGTACTCGTCCTGGAGCCACATCTTGGGGAACTCGGCGATCGTCTCTTCCCAGATCTCCTTGGTGTGGTTCATGTCGGTGATACCCGGCATGAACCCCAGGATCTCGTGGCTCCCGGCGCCGCGCCCCGAGCCGAACTCGAAGCGGCCCCGCGACAGGTGGTCCATCATGGCCACCTTCTCGGCGACCTTGACGGGGTGGTTGACGGGTGCCAGCGGGTTGAAGATGCCCGATCCGAGGTGGATGCGGTCCGTGGCGTGTGCGAGGTACCCGAGGTACACGTCACTGGCGGAGATGTGCGAGTACTCCTCCAGGAAGTGGTGCTCGGAGACCCAGGCGTACTTGAAGTTGGACTTGTCCGCCTGGATGACGTACTCGGTCTCCTCGATGAGCGCCTTGTGCTCGGCCTCGGGATCGGCCTGGGCGCGCTTCTTCGGTACGTATCCCTGTACAAAGAGCCCGAATTCCAAAGGGGTTCACCGTCCCTAGGTCTCTGTCCCACTGTTCTGGGACTCGTCCGGCGCATCCAACTTGATCTGACACACCGTCAGTTTGCGATGGAGTCGACTGTGGCACCGTGCGCATGGGCCGTCAATAGCTGACGGTCAGTCAGAAAGCGAGTCAGAAGATGCTCACGCCGGCCAGCCAGCCGCCGTCGATGACGAACGGCTGCCCGGTGATGTACGAGGAGTCCTCGCCGGACAGGAAGAGCGCCAGCTTGGCGACCTCGTCCGGCTTGCCCACCCGCCCAAGCGGCACCAGCTTCTTGTACAGCTCGTCGAGGGCCGCCGAGGACTCGGCGGGGTCCGCGGTGGGGTCGAGCTGCGCCGGGTTGCTCATGGGGGTGTCGATGGCCCCCGGGCACATCGCGTTGACCCGGATCCCCTTCGCGGCCAGTTCCATCGCCGCCACCCGGGTCAGCCCGACGATGGCGGCCTTGGTCGCGGCGTACGAACCCACGAAGGCCATGCCGGTCAGCGCCGTGTACGAGGCGGTGTTCACGATGGTCCCGCCGCCCGCCGCCTCGATCTCGGGGGCGATGGTGCGTATCCCGAGGAACGCGCCGACCTGGTTGACCTGCACCACCTGCTGGAACTCGTCCAGCGGCGTCGACACCAGCTCGTTGAAGCGCAGGATGCCCGCGTTGTTGACCAGCCCGTCGATCTTGCCGAAGGCCGCCTTGCCCGCGGCGGCGGCGGCCGTCCAGTCCGCCTCCTGCGTCACGTCGAGGTGGACGTAGACGGCGGCCTCCCCCAACTCCTTGGCCAGCGCCGATCCCTGCTCGTCCAGTACGTCGCCGAGGAGGACCTTCGCCCCCTCGGCGACGAACAGCCGTGCCTCCTGCTCGCCCTGCCCGCGCGCCGCGCCGGTGATGACGACGACCCGCCCGTCGAGCTTGCCCATACCGCTCTCCCTGCCTGGACCTGCCGGTCCTACTCGTTGAGGTGCGGAGCCACGTCGGCGGCGAACGCCGCCATCTGATCGGTCAGTTCGGTGCGGCTCCGGCTGCGGAACCGCACCTGGATCTGGTCGACGCCCATCGCCGCGTACGCGCGCAGCGACTCGGCGAGGGCGTCGGCCTTGCCGGTGAGCGTCCGGCGGCCGGTCGGCCAGCCGGGCTCCCCCACGTACAGCGGCTCGGTGATGGCCCCGATCTCGATCGGTCCGCTCACCCCGGCCGCCTCCCGGAGCGCCTTCACCCGGGCGATCTGTTCGGGCAGCCTGCTGCGCGGATCGCCCTGCGGCAGCCAGCCGTCGCCGCGTTCGGCCGCCCTGCGCACCGCGGCGGGCGAGGACCCGCCGACCCAGAGCGGCACCTGCCGCTGGGCGGGCCTGGGCATTTGCCCGAGCCCTTCGAAGTCGTACCGCTCCCCGTGGTGCTCGGGGTACTCCTCGGGGCCGAGCGCCGCCCGCAGCGCGTCGATGGTCTCGTTGAGCACCGCCCCGCGCCCGGGGAAGTCGGCGCCGACGGCGTCGAACTCCTCGGGCACGTGCCCGGCCCCCACCCCGAGGATCAGCCGGCCCCCGCTGAGGTGGTCGAGGGTCGCGTACTGCTTGGCGGACAGCAGCGGGTGCCGCAGCCCGGCCACGGCGACATGGCTCATCAGCCGGACCCGCTCGGTGACCCCGGCCAGGAAGCCGAGGGTGGCGACCGGGTCGTACCAGACGGTGCCCATCGCGTCCGCGAGCCGCCGCGGGATGGCGACGTGGTCGCAGGACGCGATGTACGCGAATCCACTGCGGTCGGCGGTCCTGGCGATCTCGACGAGGTCACCGGGGGTGGCCGCCGCCTCCCAGTCCTCCGCGTAGATGCTGCTCTGCGACTGCACGGGCAACTGCATCCCGTACACCAGCCGCCCTTCGGGAAAGACCCGTGTCATGGGAGCCCTCTCAGTAAGCGACCGGTGCTCGGCGACCGGTCGGTGCGACGCGGACACGGCGGGACACTGCGGACACGTCCTACGCCCCGGGCCAGAGCCCGTCCGGGGTGAGGCCGAGCAGGTCGATCGCGTTGCCGCGGACGATGCGGTCCACCACGTCGGGCGCGAGGTGCCCCATCTGCGCCTCGCCGACCTCCCTGGACTTCGGCCAGGTCGAGTCGGAGTGCGGGTAGTCCGTCTCGTACAGCACGTTCCCCACCCCGATCGAGTCGAGGTTCTTCAGGCCGAACGCGTCGTCGAAGAAGCAGCCGTAGACGTGCTCGGTGAACAGCTCGGACGGCGGCCGGTGCACCTTGTCCGCCACCCCGCCCCAGCCGCGGTTCTCCTCCCAGACCACGTCGGCGCGCTCCAGGATGTACGGGATCCAGCCGATCTGCCCCTCGGCGTACATGATCTTCAGGTTCGGGAAGCGCTCGAACTTGCCGCTCATCAGCCAGTCGACCATCGAGTAGCAGCAGTTGGCGAAGGTGATCGTCGAACCCACCGCGGGCGGGGCGTCCGCCGAGGTCGAGGGCATCTTCGACGAGGAGCCGATGTGCATCCCGATGACCGTGCCCGTCTCGTCGCACGCGGCGAGGAAGGGGTCCCAGTCGTCCGAGTGGATGGACGGCAGTCCCAGGTGCGGGGGTATCTCGGAGAACGCCACCGCGCGCACCCCGCGTGCGGCGTTGCGCCTGACCTCGGCCGCCGCGAGCTCCGCGTCCCACAGCGGGACGATCGGCAGCGGGATGAGGCGGCCGTGCGCCTCGGGGCCGCACCACTCCTCGACCATCCAGTCGTTGTAGGCGCGTACACCGAGGAGCCCCAGCTCCCGGTCCTTCGCCTCGGTGAAGGTCTGGCCGCAGAAGCGCGGGAAGGTCGGGAAGCAGAGGGCGGACTGGACGTGGTTGACGTCCATGTCGGCGAGGCGGTCGGGCACCGAGAAGGAGCCGGGCCGCATCTGTTCGTAGGTGATGACTTCGAGTTTGATGTCGTCCCTGTCGTAGCCGACCGCCGTGTCCAGGCGGGTCAGCGGCCGGTGCAGGTCCTCGTACACCCACCAGTCGCCGATCGGCCCGTCGTCGCCCTTGGCACCCATGACCGGGGCGAACTTTCCGCCCATGAAGGTCATTTCCTTCAAAGGTGCGCGAACGATACGCGGGCCGACGTCCCGGTACTTCGACGGGAGCCGGTCCTGCCAGACATGGGGAGGTTCCACCGTGTGGTCGTCCACCGAGATGATCTTCGGGAAGGTCTCCATGTCCTCCACCGTAGCGCCGATCTGACGAACCGTCAGCTCTCTGTACCGTGGTCGTCCCGCCGTCGTACCGTCGTACGTCGGCGAAGAGCTCGGCGAGGAGCTCGGCGAAGAGCTTGTGGAGAGGGACCACCCAGAGCTGACGCAGTCGCCATGAACAAGGCAAACTGGCCTGTGCCATACGAGCGGTACGGGCAGCAGGGCATGCGGCAGGAGGCAGAGGCAGCTATGGACCGTGACAGCGGGCCGCGCGTACCGGAGCAGCGGACACCGCGGCAGACCCCGGACCAGGGGCTCTGCTTCAGCGTGCTCGGACCGGTACGCGCCTGGCGGAACGGCGAGGCGCTGCCGCCGGGTTCCCCGCAGCAGCGCGCGCTGCTGGCCGCACTGCTGACACGGGACGGCCGCACGGCCACCGCGGGCGAGCTGATCGACGCGATCTGGGGCGACGACCCGCCCTCGCAGGCGCTGGCCGCGGTACGGACGTACGCCTCCCGGCTGCGCAAGATCCTCGATCCGGGGGTCCTGGTCAGCGAGTCGGGCGGGTACGCGATCCGGATCCGGGCCGAGGCCGTCGACCTCAACCGGGCCCAGCAGCTGGCCGTGAGCGCCGAGAAGGCCACCGCGTCCGGTGACCGCGCGGCGGCCCGCGCCCTGATCGACGAGGCCCTCGAACTGTGGGACGGCGAGCCGCTGGCGAACGTGCCGGGGCCGTACGCCGAGACCCAGCGCGCCCGCCTGGAGGAGTGGCGGCTCCAGCTCACCGAGTCGCGGCTGGACATGGACCTGGAGGTCGGCGCCCACGCGGAGGCGGTCTCCGAGCTGACGGCCCTGACCGCGGCCCACCCGCTGCGCGAACGCCTGCGGGAGCTCCTCATGCTGGCGCTGTACCGCAGCGGGCGGCAGGCGGAGGCGCTGGCCGTGTACGCCGACACGCGCCGGCTGCTCGCCGACGAACTGGGCGTCGACCCGAGACCGGAGCTGGCCAGGCTCCAGCAGCGCATCCTGCAGGCCGACGCGGAGCTGGCCCGCCCCGCCGAGGAACCCGAACCCGCCGCGCCCACCGCCGCGCGCCCGGCACAGCTCCCGGCCACCGTCCCGGACTTCACCGGCCGGGCCTCCTTCGTCAAGGAGCTGAGCGAACGGCTCGCCACCGACGAGGGATCCGTGATGGCCGTGTCGGCGCTGGCGGGCATCGGCGGCGTGGGCAAGACCACGCTCGCCGTGCACGTGGCGCACGCGGCCCGGCCGTACTTCCCGGACGGCCAGCTGTACGTCGACCTCCAGGGCGCGGGGGCACGGGCCGCCGAACCGGAGACCGTACTCGGCTCGTTCCTGCGCGCCCTCGGTACGCAGGACTCCGCCATCCCGGACTCCCTCGACGAACGCGCCGCGCTCTACCGCACCGCGCTCGACGGCCGCCGGGTGCTGGTCCTGCTCGACAACGCCCGGGACGCGGCCCAGATCCGCCCGCTGCTGCCCGGTACGACGGGCTCGGCGGCACTGGTCACCAGCCGCGCCCGGATGGTCGACCTGGCGGGCGCGCACCTGATCGACCTGGACGTGATGTCGCCCGAGGAGGCGCTCCAGCTCTTCACGAAGATCGTCGGCGAGGAGCGGGTCACCAGCGAACGCCAGGCGTCCCTGGACGTGGTGGCCGCCTGCGGCTTCCTGCCGCTGGCCATCCGCATCGCGGCCTCCCGCCTGGCCGCCCGCCGCACCTGGACGGTCTCGGTGCTGGCCGCGAAGCTCGCCGACGAGCGGCGCAGGCTGGACGAGCTCCAGGCGGGCGACCTCGCGGTGAAGGCGACGTTCGAGCTGGGCTACGGCCAGCTGGAGCCGCAGCAGGCCCGCGCGTTCCGCCTGCTGGGCCTGGCGGACGGCCCGGACATCTCACTGGCGGCTGCCGCCTCCGTACTGAACATGCCGGCCAGGGAGGCCGAGGACCTGCTGGAGTCGCTGGTCGACACCTCACTGCTGGAGTCGGCGGCGCCCGGCCGGTACCGCTACCACGACCTCGTACGGCTCTACGCGCGTGCGTGCGCCGAGCGCGACGAACACCCGCCGGTGGAGCGGGAGCTGGCGCTGTCGCGGCTGCTGGACTTCTATCTGGCGACGGCGGCGCGGGTGTACGCGATCGAGCGGCCCGGCGACCGGCTGGTGGACCACCTGGAGCCGACGACGTACCAGGGCCTGGTCTTCACGCACCGGCACGACGCGCAGGACTGGCTGTACTCGGAGGCGATGTCGCTGCTGGCCTGCGTACGCCAGTCGACGCAGCCGGGCACGCTGCGGCGGGCGGTGGACCTGCTCTGGGCCTCGCTGGACCTGGCCGAGTCGGGGGCCAACTCGAAGGAGTACAGCTACGCCGCCACCCTGCTGCGGGACGCGGCGCGCGCCGGACGGGACGAGCACGCCGAGGGACGGGCGGCCATCACGCTGACCTATGTGCACCATGTCGCGGGGCGGTTCGAGCAGGCCGGCCAGGAGGCGCAGGAGGCGGACCGGCTCGCCCTGCGGACCGCGGACCGGCTGTCCGCGTGCTGGGCGGCCAACCTGCTGGGCATCATGGCGTTCTACCAGGGCCACTTCGACACCGGGACGGAGCATCTCACCCGGGCCCTCGAAGGGTTCCGCGACTGCGGGGACATGGCGGGCGAGGCCAGCGCGCTGTGCAATCTGTCGCGGCTGCGCCTCGTCACCGGAGACGTCACCGACGCGGTGTTGCTCTCCCGTCAGGGCACGGAGATGTACGACCGCATGGGACACGCGCTCAAGGGGGCCAACGGCCGCTACGCGCTGGGGCTCGCGCTGACCCAGAGCGGTCAGCTCACCGCCGCCGCGGACCAGCTGAAGGAGGCCTTGGACGTGTTCCGTGACAGCCGCCAGCGCCTGTGGGAGGGGATGGCTCTCTTCCGGCTGGCCGAGGTCGACATCGCGGCGGGCCGCCCGGCCCAGGCGGCGGCCGGGGCGGAGATGGCGCTGACCGTGCTGCGCGGCATCGGTGGCCAGTGGCGGCGCGGGAACGTACTCACCGCGCTGGGCCGCGCGCTGACCGGCATAGGGCAGTCCGACCGCGCGCGGGTCTGCTGGCTGGAGGCGCTGACCATCTACGAGGAGCTGAAGTCACCGGAGGCGGACGGGGTACGCGCCCTGCTGACGCCCGCCGCGGCGGCCTGAGGCCCGTCGTCGGCGGTGGTCCGAGGCCCCGTCAGCGGCGGCCTGAGACCCGACAGCGGTGGCCTGACGCGTCGTCGGCGGCCTGGCCCGCCCAGGGGCCCCGCTGTACGGCCGGAGGCGGAACGCCGTTGCCGTTCATCGTTTGTTTATCGCGGTCCGACATACTTCATTCCATCGACGACCCGCCGCAACGGGGGGTACACGGGTCGTCAGAACAGGTCCCACACCCGCGGACCAGGGTGACGGATCTGTGCAAGGTCCGTCCGGCAGCGCTCGGGGGAGCAGCCGGACGGACCTCGATATCCATCCCGCGCATACTTTCAGGGAGTTGAGCACCATGGCCGCAGAGCCGAAGACTGATGCGCCCACCGATCCGGACAACGCGCACATCACGGACAAGCCGACTGTCGCGCCTGCCAACGCGCACATCACGGACAAGCCGACTGCTGCGAAGGCCACGGTGAAGCCCGCCAACGCGCACATCACCGACAAGACCGCGTGAGCTGAGATCGAGTCCGCGAACCGGGACCGGGTTCGCGTGAGCCGAGACCATCACGACGGGGCACGGGGGAACCGGGGGAACAGTGGCTGTGGTGGCCCGGAGGGGGAGCCACCACGGCCACTGCCGCATGTCCGCACCCACCCGTAAAGAAAAGAGCTGCCATGACCCTGACGAAGAAGCTGTTCACCACCGCCGCCTTAGTGGTCGCCACAGCCGCGGTGTCCGCGGCGCCGGCCCTGGCCAACGCCCATGCGACGGCCCCCGGCCCGGACACCGTCCGCGTCCGGACCGGCCCCACCGTGGGCCCGGACAACGGCCACATCACTTCGGTCCCGCTGGAGTCCCGCGCCGGGTGACGAACCCGTCGGCCGTGGGACCGGCACGCGCTGCCGGTCCCACGGCTCCGGACGGACCGCACCGGCCCCGGACGGACCGCACCGGTACCCGCGGGCCGCGGGCCGCGGAGCTTCTTCTTCAGGCCGTCGGTCAGTGATCGCCAGGCCCAGGGGCATGCGGGGCCCGCGGCCCGTCACTCCGCGCGCAGCCCCTGCCCCTGCCCCCGCAGCACCGTCTTCAGCACCTTCCCGCTCGCGTTCCGCGGCAGTTCCGCCACGAACTCGACCGCCCGGGGCACCTTGTAGTTCGCCATCTCGCGCCGCGCCCAGGCGATCAGGTCGTCCGAGGTGAGCGTCGAGCCAGGGCGCCGTACCGCGTACGCCTTGCCGACCTCGCCCAGCCGGCCGTCCGGTACGCCGATCACTGCGACGTCGGCCACGTCCGGGTGCAGCCCGAGCAGTTGCTCTATCTCCGCCGGGTACGCGTTGAAGCCGCCGACGATGAACATGTCCTTGATCCGGTCGGTGATCCGCAGATTGCCCGCCGCGTCCAGTACCCCCACGTCGCCCGTCCGCAGCCAGCCGTCCTCCGTGAAGGCCTCCGCCGTCTCCTCGGGTGCCTCGAAGTACCCCTGCATGACGTGGAATCCGCGTACCTGCACCTCGCCGGGCCCGTCCGGGTCGGCGGACACCACGCGCACCTCCGTGTCCGGGATCGCCCGCCCCGAGGTCGAGGCGATCACCTCCGCCTCGTCGCCCCGGCGGCACATCGTCACGATGCCGCTCGCCTCGGAGAGGCCGTACGCGGTCAGCACCGTCGAGATGTGCAGCTCCCCGCGCAGCCGCTCGACGAGCCGCAGCGGCACCACCGCGGCTCCCGTCACCACCAGCCGCAGCGCGCTGAGGTCGTGCTGGTCGCGGGCCGGGTGGTCGAGGAGCGACTGGTGGAGGGTGGGCGGTCCCGGCAGCACCGAGATGCGTTCGGCCGCGATGTTGGCGAGCGCCGTGTCCACGTTGAAGACCGGCTGCGGGACCATCGTGGCGCCCCGCATCAGACAGGCGATGACGCCCGCCTTGTAGCCGAAGGTGTGGAAGAAGGGGTTGACGATGAGGTAGCGGTCGCCTTCGCGCAGACCGGCGAGGTCGCACCAGATGCCGTAGCCGCGCAGGGTCTGGGCGTGGGTGATCACCGCGCCCTTGGGGCGGCCCGTGGTGCCCGAGGTGAAGATGATGTCGGAGGGGTCGTCGGTGGCTACCGCGTCCGCCCGTTCCCGTACGGCTGCCGCCGGGATGTGTTCGCCGTCGGCCAGGAAGTCCTTCCAGGTCCGGAAGGTGTCGGGGGCGTCGTCCGCCAGGACCACCACCTCCTCCAGATGCGGGAGCGAGGGCAGCGGGCCGGTTCCCGGGCCCTTCGCCGTGGCCCGCCGCAGGGACGCCACGTACGAGGTGCCGAGGAAGGTGCCGGTGACGAAGAGCATCCGCGCGCGGCTCTGCTCCAGTACGTACGCCGCCTCCGCGCCCTTGAAGCGCGTGTTCAGCGGAACGAGCACCGCGCCCGCCGTCACCGCGCCCAGCGCCGAGACGATCCAGTCGACGGTGTTCGGCGCCCAGACCGCCACCCGGTCGCCCGCGCGGACCCCCGACGCCATGCACGCCGCCGCCGCCCGCTCGACCCGTTCGCCGAGTTCCGTGTACGAAATCCGGGTACGGCCGTCGACGACGGCCTCCCGGTCCCCGTACCGTTCGGCAGCGGACCGCACCAGCGCCGGAATGCTGCCCCACTCCAAGTCCCCGCGCATCGCATGCCTCCCAGAACCCAGTAGCTGACTATCCGTCAGATTAGCTGTAGCCTTCTCCGCTGTCAGCAGTCAGGACGTCCCCGGAGGTGGCCGATGGCAGTGGCGACGCTCAAAGACGCAACAGCGATAGTCGGGGTCGGTCAGACCCCCTTCGCCAAACAACTCCCCGAATCCGAGAAGACGTTGGCCTGCCGGGCGATCCTCGCCGCGCTGGACGACGCCGGGATCGCACCGTCCGAGGTGGACGCGTTCTCCTCGTACACCATGGAGGAGACCGACGAGGTCGAGGTCGCCAAGGCCGTCGGCGCCGGTGACGTGACCTTCTTCTCCAAGATCGGATACGGCGGCGGCGGATCCTGCGCCACCGTCGCGCACCTCGCGGCGGCCGTCGCGACCGGGCAGGCGACCGTCGGGGTCGCCTGGCGCTCCCGCAAACGCGGCAGCGGTCCGCGCCCCTGGAAGAACACGGCCGTCCAACTCCCCACCCCGGCCCAGTGGACCCGCCCGTTCGGCCTGCTGCGGCCCGCCGACGAGATCGGGATGCTGGCCCGCCGCTACATGCACGAGTACGGCGCCACCCGCGACCATCTCTTCAACGTCGCCCTGGCCTGCCGCAACCGCGCCAACCAGAACCCCGCGGCGATGATGTACGAACGCCCGATGACCCGCGACATGTATATGACCTCGCGCTGGATCAGCGAACCGCTCTGCCTCTTCGACAACTGCCTGGAGACGGACGGCGCGCTGGCCTGCGTGATCGTCTCCGCCGAACGGGCCCGCGACTGCCGGCAGAAACCCGTGTACGTGCACTCCGCCGCCCAGGGCCTGCCCGCCCAGCACCACGGCATGGTCAACTACTGGAACGACGACCCGCTCACCGGCCCTGCCTGGACCGCCGCCCGGCACCTGTGGAAGCAGGCGGATTTCGGCCCCGAAGACGTGGATGTCGCACAGATCTACGACGCCTTCACGCCCCTCATCCCGCTCTCCCTGGAGGGCTACGGCTTCTGCGGGCGCGGCGAGGGCGGCGCGTTCACCGAGGGCGGCGCCCTGGAGATCGGCGGGCGGCTGCCGCTCAACACCGGCGGCGGCGGACTCAGCGAGGCGTACGTCCACGGCTTCAACCTCATCAACGAAGGCGTCAAGCAACTGCGCGGCAACTCCACCGCCCAGGTCCCCGACGCCGCCACCTGCCTGGTCACGGCGGGTGAAGGAGTCCCCACCTCCGCACTGCTCCTGAGGAGTTGAGACAGAGATGCTCCAGCCAGTCCCCGACGACGACGGCGCCCCCTTCTGGGAGTACACCGCACAGCACGAGCTCCGCGTCCAGTGCTGCGCCGACTGCGACACCCCGCGCTTCCCGCCCCGCCCCTGCTGCCCGCACTGCCAGTCCTTCGACAGCGAGTGGCGCCTGATGAGCGGACGCGGCCGTATCTGGTCGTACGTACTCCCCCATCCGCCGCTGCTCCCCGACTACGCCGCGATGGCCCCGTACAACGCGGTCCTGGTGGAACTCGCCGACGCCCCGCAGATCCGCCTCGTCGGCAACGTCGTGGCCGACGCCGACGCCCCGCTGAACTCCGTGGACCCGGCGCGGCTGCGCATCGGGGCGCGGGTGCAGGTGGCGTTCACCGAGGTGGACGGCATGACCCTGCCGCGCTGGCTGCTGGAGCGGTCATGAGCGGCGTGACGGTGCCGGACCGACGGCGGGAGCGGTCATGAGCGGCGCGACGGTGCCGCACCGGCGACAGGAGCGGTCATGAGCCTGCGCGTGGAGCGGGACACCGGGACCGGCGTCGCGGTCGTCACCATCGACCGGCCGGACCGGCTGAACGCCATCGACCTGACCACGGCGGTGGAACTCTCCACGGTCTGGCGGGAGTTGCGCTTCGACGACTCGATACGTGCGGCCGTCGTCACCGGCGCGGGCACCCGGGCCTTCTGCACGGGGATCGACCGCTCGGTGTCGGTGGCGCAGCCGCCGTCCCCGTACTCCATCGACGACCCGATGATCGCCATCGGCCCGAAGGCCAACGACCTGTGGAAACCGGTGATCGCCGCGGTGCGCGGGATGGCCTGCGGCGGGGCGTTCTACCTGCTGGGCGAGGCGGAGTTCGTCATCGCGGGCGAAACGGCGACGTTCTTCGACCCGCACACGACGTACGGGATGGTCAGCGCGTACGAGACCATCTACCTCGCCCAGCGGATGCCGTTCGGGGAGGTCGCCCGGATGGCACTGATGGGCACGGCGGAACGCATCTCGGCCCGGCGGGCGTACGAGACGGGACTGGTCAGCGAAGTCACCCCGGACGGGGACGAGTTGGCTGCCGCGGTCACCTGCGCGACGACGATCGCCTCGTACCCCACGGATGCGGTCCAGGGAACGGTACGGGCGGTATGGGCCGCGAAGGAGAGCGCCCGCACCCAGGCCCTGGCACAGGCCCCCCACCTGGTGGCCCTCGGCAACCTCCCGGCCGACCGGCAGGCGGAGCTGTTCGGGGCGCGGAAGGGGAAGGGGGACGGGAGGCCCGAGTTCAGGGTGCGGTGAGGCGGCCCTGGCACCAGTACCGGTACTCGCTAGTACTGGTACTGGAACGACACCGAGTCGACCCGGCAGTGGTCGACCGACGCGACCTCCGACGCCACGTTCATCGGTACCTTCACGGTCGCTGTCGCGCCTCTGCTGCCGGACAGATCGACGTCCGCCATGCCGGTGTCGACCACGGAACCGTTCGCCCCCAGGAAGCTCATGTTCACGCGGTAGGTGCGCTTCCCGCTTCCCGAGGTGGCGGACACCCGGACGGTGGCCGATGTCGTGCCCGGCCGTACGCAGGTGACGACCGTGCCGGTGGCCGACGGAGTGGTCGTGGGCTTCGCCGCGTGGGTGGGCGTGGAGTCGTAACTGTTGCGGTTCGACGAGCTGTAGTCGTTGTTGTGGGTCTTGTGGCTGGAGCAGCCGCCCCCGCTGGAACTGTGGCTGGAGCCGTGACCGTAGCTGTGACTGTGGCTGGAACCGTGGCTGGAGCCGTGGCCTCGTGAGAAGCCGGTCAATGAGAGGACCACGCCCACCAGGACGGCCCCGAACTTCAAACGTCGCACGATCATGTTGTCTCCCCCGGATTCGGGCGTCACCGTAACAGGCGTCCGGGGCCGGAATTCGCGGGCGGGAGGGCGCAGATGCCGGTGCGGGGGCTCCGTCACCGAATTGATGTCCGGCGCCTACGGAATCTCCGCATGTGGAGCGCAACCGGGCGGGGTGTTCCCTGGTGGCGTCGCCCACACCCCCGGCGTAGCGTCGGAACCGAGACCCGGCGAGGAGACCGTAGATGATCCGCAACGTCACCGGCTCCCTCGTCGCTCTCGTCGGAGCGGCGGCCGCCGTATACAGCCCCTTCCGTAACTGGTACGACGGCCGCCACGGCAGTGCGTACCGGATCCAGGACCTGTTCGACGGGATCACCGCGACCAGACCGGACTGGGGCGGATCCATCCTGATCCCGTTCGCGTTCGCCGCGCTGGTCACCGTGATCGGCGTCCTGTTGCGCACCCGTTGGCTGATCGCGCTCGCCGGGGTGATCACCATCGGCTTCACCGTGCTGTGGATGGTCCGGGTCGGTATGGCGCAGCACACCCTGGCGATCAGTTCGGACGGTACGGGCCTGGGGATCGGCGTCGCGTACGCGCTGGCGGGCGGGGTGCTGATGCTGCTGGGCTCGGCGTTGATGAGCGGACGGCGGAGTGCGGCTCGGCAGCAGGCCGGGCCGGATGCGGGGTACGCGCCTCCGCCGCCCCCGCCTCCCCCGTACCAGGACGCTCCGTACGGGGCTTCCCCGTACGAGCCCGGTCCGTACGAGTCCGCCCCGCAGCCGGGACCGGGGCCGCGGACGGAGCCGCCGCCGTACCAGCCGTACGAGCCGTACGAGCCGGGGACGGAGCACGACACCGTGTCGTTCAGTTCGGCCGATCTGCCGGCGGAGCTCACGGCCCCGGACGGCGCCCCGGAAGGGACTCCTGAAGGCGCTCCGGAATCGGCGCCGGGGAGCTCGGGGGCGCGGGCGGACGACCAGCCTGGCGGGGCGACGCGGGCGCGGCGGCCCGGGGAGTAGACGAGTCCCCCGGGAGCCGGACCCCGGGGTCAGCTGCGCCCCGTGCCCGTTCCCTTCACCGCGTCCAGCGCGTACACGCACCGGTCCTTGCTGCACGCGTAGACGACGCCCGCGCGGACCACCGGCGACCCGGTGATCTCACCGCCCGTCGCGAGCTTCCAGCGCAGCTGTCCGCCGACCGCGTCCAGGGTGTAGAGGCAGTGGTCCGCCGAGCCGAAGTGCAGACGGCCGTCGGCCACCACCGGTGCGCCGACCACCTCGCCGCCCGCCGCGAACCGCCACTTCGGCGTGCCCGTCACGGCGTCCAGCGTGTAGAGCGCGCTGCCGCTGCCGACATGGACGTTGCCCTGGGTGACCAGGACCGGGTGGAGCGACTGCCGGGACTCCGTCGCGATGCGCCAGCGGTCCTTGCCGGTCGTGGCGTCGAGCGCGTACACCGTGCCGAGGTAGTCGGCGAGGTAGACGCCGCCCCCGGCCACCGCGGGTCCCGGGGCGAAGGCCGGGGCGGAGAGGAACACCGCGGGGGCCTCGAAGTGCCAGCGGACGAGGCCCGAGACGCGGTCGATGGACAGGACGCGGGTGCCCGCCGCGATGTACACGCAGCCGTCGTCGGCGGACGTCACGCGGACGGGCACGCCCCCGCACGAGGCCGCGTCGCCGACCGGGTACGACCAGCGCTCGGTGCCCGTACGGGGGTCGAGCGCGAAGAGCCTGGCGTCCTTCCAGACGTACACCGTGTCGTCGTGGATCGCGGGCCCTGACTCCGGTGTCTCGAAGTCGGTCTGGGCGCCGGTCAGTTCCCACAGCTTCTCGCCGTTGGACGCCTCCCACGCCTGGACACCGCCACCGCGCGTACCGGTGAGGACCGTGCCCCGGACGGCCTGGAGCGAGTACACCCAGGCGTCCGTCGACACCCGCCAGCGGTCGGAGCCGTCGGTGCCGTCCAGTGCGTACAGCGTCGGCCCGTCGGAGGCGTGGATCCGGCCGGCGGACACGGCCATCGCCCAGGCCACGTCCCGGGTCTTGAACTGGCGCCGCCCGCTGCCCACGTCCAGGGCGTGCACCTCGAAGGAGGTGACGTACAGCAGGTCGCCCTCGACGGCCGGGGTCCCCCACACGTCGTTCGACATCCGGAACCGCCACGGGCGCCAGCGCACGGGGTCCTCGGGGGCGCGCTGCGGCGGCGGTACGGGCGCCGGGGGCGCTCCTTCCGCGCCGGTCTGACCGGTGGGGGGCCGTACCCAGCCGGTCGCGGGTCCGGCCTGCAGGCCGGCGTGCGCGCGGGCCTCCGAGACGCGCGGCCCGGGGCCGATCGGCACCTGCGCGCCGGGCAGCCGTACCGGTCCGTCCCGCCAGTCGGACTGCGGATGCCCCGGAGGAGCCTGCGGCTGCTGGTGCTGGGGCTGCTGATGTTGCGGCTGGTGCTGCGGCTGCGGGCCGGCATCGGGCCTGCGGCGGGGCGGCGGCGGGTCGTACGTCGGCCTCGGCGGCGGGGACGGCTGTGCGGGCCTCGGCGCCGCGGGCGGCCGTCCGCCGCGCCGGGTCTCGATCATCGCGGTGGCCCGCTCGGGCAGCCACGCGGACGCGGTCCCGCTGTCGTCACCGCCCGAGGAGAACAGGTGCGGGGCCAGCTGCGCCTGCAGGTCCTCCGGGCTCGGCCGCTGCCTGAAGTCCTGCTGCATGCACGCCTCGATGAGCGGCCTCAGCTCCTCCGGCAGCCCCTCCAGGTTGGGACCTTCGCGCAGCAGCATGAAGACCGTCTCGACCGGGTTCCCCCCGTGGAACGGCGCGTGCCCGGTGGCCGCGAACACCAGCGTCGACCCCAGCGAGAACACATCGCTCGCGCCCTTCACGTTGCGCGAGTCCTTGGCCTGCTCGGGCGACATGTACGCGGGCGTGCCCACCGCGACATTGGTCATGGTCAGCCGGGTGTTGGAGACGCCGGACGCGATCCCGAAGTCGATGACGCGCGGCCCGTCCTCCACCACCAGGACGTTGGACGGCTTCAGGTCCCGGTGCACCAGGCCCGCGCCGTGGATCGACTGGAGCGCCTCGGCGATCCCGGCCGCCAGCCAGCGCACCGCCTGGGCGGGCATCGGCCCGCACTCGTTCACTATTTCTTCGAGGGAGGGCGCCGGTACGTACGCGGTGGCCAGCCACGGCACCGCGGCCCGTGCGTCGGCGTCCACGACGGCCGCCGTGTAGAAGCCGCTGACGGCCCTGGCGGCCTCCACCTCGCGCGAGAAGCGGACGCGGAACAGCTGGTCCTCGGCGAGCTCGGTCCGTACGGTCTTGATCGCCACCCGGCGGCCCGACGCGGAACGCGCCAGATAGACGAGGCCCATACCACCGGCGCCGAGCCGCCCGAGCACCTCGAACGGGCCGATCCGCCTCGGATCGTGCTGCGTCAGCTGCTCCATCACGCGCTTGCCACCTCCCCGTACGGCCCCGACGGAAGGGGTCCGCGACATACAGCTGAGTTCAGCGTCTCACCACTGGGCACCACCTGGCGGTGCGCACCCCGATTGTTCCTGGCTGGGGCGGTGGTGGCGAACCCGGGGGCGGATCGGGGTGTCCTACCGCGATCCGGACACGACGCGGCGTACGCCGGGGCCGACAGGCGGCGCACCGGCCCGTACCGGACGCCCTCACGCGCCGAACGGGGCCGAGCAGCGCCGAACAGGCCCGGAGCCCCGGGTACGGTGACCCCCGTCACACCATCGCCACACAGCTTCTACCGGTTACCCACAGCCATCAGATTCGAACATTTGCCCCATTACCCGGACATCGCCCCCTCGGAAAACCACCCCTCGCAAAGTTGTCCACTGAAGTTGTCCACAGGCTGTTGATAACAATGCCGCTCTCACGAGCCGCCCCAATACCAGCCCGAACCCCATTTGCAGTCGGCCGAATCGCGCTCCGATCACCCCTCGGTAAGCTGACGGCATGACAGGACAAGTACGCACCGTCGACGGCCGCGTGGCCGGACGACGAGGCCAGGCGACGCGGCAGAAGCTGCTCGACTGCCTCAGCGAGATGCTCAGCTCCTCGCCGTACCGGGACGTCAAAGTCATCGACGTGGCCCGGAAGGCGGGGACTTCGCCCGCGACCTTCTACCAGTACTTCCCCGACGTCGAGGGCGCGGTCCTGGAGATCGCGGAGGAAATGGCCAAGGAGGGCGCCGGGTTGACCGAGCTGGTCTCCGGCCGTTCCTGGGTCGGCAAGGCCGGGTGGCAGACCGCCGAAGAACTCGTCGAGGGATTCCTCGACTTCTGGCGGCGCCACGACGCGATCCTCCGGGTCGTGGACCTCGGTGCGGCGGAGGGCGACAAGCGGTTCTACAAGATCCGCATGAAGATCCTGAACTCCGTCACCAACTCCCTCACCGACTCGGTCAAGGAGCTCCAGGCCAAGGGCAAGGTCGACAAGGACGTCAGCCCGGCCGCGATGGCGGGCTCCCTGGTCGCGATGCTCGCCGCGGTGGCCGCGCACCAGAAGGGGTTCCAGACCTGGGGCGTCAAACAGGCCGAACTCCGCCCGAACCTCGCCATGTTGGTCCATCTGGGCATCACGGGCAAGAAGCCGACCAAGTAACGGCCTCGGGACGGCACCACGTCCTTCGTCCTGTCGCGCCGACGGCGGACCACCGAGGTGGTCCGCCGTCGGTGTTCCTGCCGGGAGGCACCACACCCACGGCACGGAGACACCCCGCGGGTACCTGCCGGGAGACACCCCGCGGCACGGAGACACCCCGCAGCGCAAAGGCACCCCGCAGCCCCCGTTCAGCCGCGGCGCTCCAGCCTGAACAGCCGGATCTCGCGGTCCACCCGCTCCTGGTACGCGGCGTACGGCGGCCAGAACACCAGCGCCCGGTCCCACACCCGCAGCCGCTCCTCCCCCTGCAGCAACCGCGCTGTGACCTTGATGTCCTGCCCCTTCCAGTTCACCTCGGCCTCCGGGTGCGCCAGCAGGTTCGCCGTCCACGCGGGATGCCCGGGACGCCCGAAGTTCGACCCGACGAGGATCCACGTACCGGTGGCCGTCTCCGGCATGCACGCCAGCGGCGTCACCCGCGGCTGCCCCGACTTCGCACCCGTCGCCGTCAGGATCACCCCCGGCAGCATCTGGGCGCTGAGCAGCACCTTTCCGCGGGTCAGCCGGTGCACCGTGCGGTCCATGACCGGCACGACGTGCGGCGCGAACTTCGCGAACGTCCGCGTGGACGAGACTTTCTGGACCAGTCGTTTTCCCGGCAGCATCAGACCGCGACCGCCTCTGGGCCGGTGAACAGCCCCGCACTCTCCGCCGCGTGCGCGCGCAGCCCGTGCACCGGCCCGAACAGCAGCTCGTCGGACGCCGCGCGCTTGAAGTACAGCTGCACCTCGTGCTCCCAGGTGAAGCCGATCCCGCCGTGCAGCTGGATCGCCTCGGAGGCCGCGCTGCGCAGCGCCTCCAGCCCCTGTGCCAGCGCCAGCCCGCCCGCCGTGGGGTCCCAGGAGGCGTAGTACGCGGCCGACCTGGCCGCCTGCACCTGGACGTACAGCCCCGCCAGCCGGTGCTTCACCGCCTGGAACGAACCGATCGCCCGCCCGAACTGCTCGCGCTGCTGGACGTACTCCACGGTCCGCGCCAGCGCCCGGTCCGCCGCGCCGACCGCCTCGGCGGCCAGGACGGCCGCCGCCACGCACCCGGTGCGTGCCAACGCCCCCGGCACATCGGCCTCGTCACTCCCGCCGAGCAACTCCGCCTCTGCGTCCCGAAGTTCGATTCTGGCCTGCGGCCGGGTCGCGTCCAGGGCGGTCTGCCGTACGCGGGACACCCCGGCGGCGTCCGGCCGTACGAGGAAGAGCAGCGTCCGGCTCCGGGCGAACCCCCCGGTGTGCGCGGCCACGAGCAGCAGCCCCGCGCTGTGGCCGTCGATGACCTGCTCGGCCTGCCCGTACAGCCGCCACGCGCCGGACACGGGCCGCGCCTGTACGCCACCGGCCCGGCCGCCGCCCGCCCAGTCGCCCGTGTTGGCACCGACCAGTCCGAGCGCGGCCCCCAGCGGTGCGGCCAGGGTGGCGGTCAGCTCCCCGCAGGCCAGCCGGGGCAGCAGGTCGGCGCGCTGTTCCTCCGTACCGAGTGCGGCGATCAGCGGCGCGGCGAGCGCGGCGGTCGCGAACAGCGGGGACGGCAGCAGCGCCCGCCCGGTCTCCTCGCAGGCGAGCACGAGTTCGGCGGTGCCGCACCCCACTCCCCCGTACTCCGCGGGGATCGCGAGGCCGGGCAGCCCCAGCTGCTCGGCGAGGGCCCCCCAGAGTTCCCGGTCGTACCCGGCAGCGGTGGCCGCCGCGGCCTTGACTTCGTCCGGACCGCATCGCTTGGTGAGCAGTTCGCGCAGGGTACGACGGATCTCGTCCTGCTCCGCGGTGAAGGCGGCATCCATGGGCGGGCCCCTCTCCTGATCTGACGGCGCGTCATACTAGAGCGCGCCGTCCCAGATGCACAGGGTCCGTACACGAGATGCGCCAGGCAGCCGGTGCAGGAGATGTGCCAGGCGGCCGGTCCGCGAGATGCGCCGGGCGGCCGGTGGCGGGATTCACGAGGCGGCCGGTACACGGATCCCGCGGGACCGGCACCACCCACCAAATCTGATGTACCGTCAGATTCATGTCCTCTGTCATATCTGCCCTGCCACGGCGCCGAGTTGCCGTCGCCGGTGTCTCCCTGTCGGACTGCGGCAAGGTCGACGACGCCACCCCCTACGCCCTGCACGCCCAGGCCGCGCGCCGCGCGCTCGCCGACTCGGGACTGAGCCGCGACCTGATCGACGGCTTCGGCTCGGCGGGCCTCGGCACCCTCGCCCCGGTGGAGGTCGCCGAGTACCTGGGCCTGAAACCCACCTGGGTGGACTCCACCGCTGTCGGCGGCTCCACCTGGGAGGTCATGGCGGCCCACGCGGCCGACGCGATCGCCGCGGGCCACGCCAACGCGGTTCTGCTCGTCTACGGTTCGACCGCCCGCGCCGACATCAAGGCCAAGCGCCGCACGTCCAACCTCTCGTTCGGCGCGCGCGGCCCGCTCCAGTTCGAGGTGCCCCACGGCCACTCGCTCATCGCCAAGTACGCGATGGCCGCCCGCCGCCACATGCACGAGTACGGCACCACCCTGGAGCAGCTGGCATCGGTGGCCGTCCAGGCACGGGCCAACGCGGCCCACAACCCGGACGCGATGTACCGCACCCCGATCACCGTGGACGAGGTCCTGGCGGGCCCGATGATCGCGGACCCGTTCACCAAGCTGCACTGCTGCATCAGGAGCGACGGCGGCTGCGCGGTCCTGCTGGTCGCCGAGGAGTACGTGGCGGACTGCGCGAAGGCCCCGGTGTGGGTGCTGGGCACGGGCGAACACGTCTCGCACACCACGATGTCCGAGTGGGACGACTTCACGGTCTCCCCGGCGGCGGTGAGCGGTCGGCTGGCCTTCGAACGCGCGGGGGTACGCCCGGCGGACGTGGACCTCGCGGAGATCTACGACGCGTTCACCTATATGACGCTGGTGACGCTGGAGGACCTGGGCTTCTGCGCGAAGGGCGAGGGCGGCGCGTTCGTCGAGAAGGGCCGCCTGCTGCGCGACGGCGACCTCCCGGTGAACACGGACGGCGGCGGCCTCTCGGCCTGCCATCCGGGGATGCGCGGGCTGTTCCTCCTGGTGGAGGCGGTACGCCAGCTCCGCGGCGAGGCGGGCGAGGGCCGCCAGGTCCTGAAGTCGGGCGGACGCCTCCCGGAGATCGCGGTGGCGTCGGGCACGGGCGGCTGGTTCTGCTCGTCGGGGACGGTGGTACTGGGGCGGGGGTGACCCTGCGCGGCGGCCGGAAGGCGGACGCCGGTCGGCGGGCTACGGGGGCCGACCCCCGGCCAGAGGGCCCCGGATTCCGGCCTCCGTTCAAAGGCCCGCGGATTCCGGCCCCCGCCGGGCCAGGGATCCCGTCAACCGGCCACGGACTCCGGTTTGCGGGCCATGAAGGTGGCGTACGTCCGCGTCGCCCCCTCTTCCGGCGCCTCCACCAGCTGCGCGCTGACGGCGAGTCCGGCCCGGCCCAGCAGGTCGGCGATCCGGGCCGGTGGCAGCAGGTGGGACTCGTAGGACACCGGATGACCGCCGTAGGCCTGCACGGGCCGCCGGACCTCGTCGTTGCCCACATGGCCGGCGAGCATCAGATGGCCACCGGGCACCAGGGTGCGGTGGAACTCGGCGAACACCACCGGCAGCAGTTCCGGCGGCGTGTGGTGAGTGGAGTAGTAGGCGAGAATGCCGCCGAGTCCGTCGTCCTCCAGCTCCAGCGCGGTCATCGAGCCCACGGCGAACCGCAGTTCCGGGTAGGCCTCCCGGGCCAGCTCGACCATCCTCGGTGACACGTCGACACCGAAGGCCGTCACCCCCAGCCCCGCCAGGTGCGCAGTCACCTTCCCCGGACCGCAGCCCAGATCCGCGACCGGCCCCCGGCCGGCGGTCCGCACGAGTTCGGCGAACGCGGCCAGCATCGCGCGCGACACGGGATCGAGCTCGGCGGGATTCTTGACGCGCGCCACGTAGTCGGCGGCGACGGTGTCGTACGACTCGCGGACCGCGGTGAGGTAGGTGGGTTCAGTCACGCCCATGAACCTAGACGCGAGCACTGACAGAGCCCTGAGGGGGATCCACCAGGTACCGGGGGCATGGCGCAGCTGAAGCCACACGGCGTTCTCGGCCGGAAGGCCTTCCGGGCGTTTGCATAACATGCAAGCTAAGCTTCATCTTATGCAAACGCCGGTGTCGCTGCTCCTGCCTCTACTGCGCTCGCAGACACAGGGCGAGCTGCTCGCTCTGCTCTACCTCCACCCGGAGCAGGAGTACTCCCTCTCCGAACTGGCCGCCCAGCTGCAGGTGTCCGTGGCCACGGTCAGCCGCGAGGCCGACCGTCTGGGCGCGGCCGGGCTGATCAAGGAGCGCAGGTACGGCAACATGCGGCTCGTGCGGGCTGCCACCGACACGGTGGTCTCCCGCCCACTGACGGATCTGCTGGCCGCCACCTTCGGCCCGCTGCCCGTACTCGGAGAACTGCTCGCAGAGGTGGCCGGGGTGGCCGAGGCGTACATCTACGGCTCGTGGGCCGCACGCCACGAAGGCGTACCGGGGCCGGTCCCCCGCGACATCGACGTCCTCGTGATCGGCACCGCCGACGAAGACGACCTGGACGACGCCGCGCGGTCCGCGGAATCCCGGCTGGGCCGTGAGGTGAACATCCACCGCGTGTCCCGCCGCAGCTGGGCCGAGACGGACGGCGGCCCCTTTCTGGAGACCGTGCGTACCCAGCCCATGGTCCCGCTCGTTCTCCCCGAGGAGTGAGACCGGGGAGGGTCCGACATGCGGTGGGAACAAGGGCGTTCGGAAATCGACGCCATGCTGAGCAAGGGTGAACTGCAGAAGGTCGCGGCCAGCCGCGAGCAGGCGGACCGCCTCATGGCGCAGGCGGTCAGACACCTCGAAACGGCGCGCGCAGCGGCAGCCAACGATGCGGTGGGGGCCTACCAACTCGTCTACGACGCCGCGCGTAAAGCGCTGTCGGCCACCCTGGAGAACCAGGGGCTCAGGGCCACGAGCAGAGGCGGGCACCTCGCCATCCGCGACGCGGCTCTGGCACAGTTCGAGCCGCCGCTGGGCAAGATCCTGCGCCCCTTCGACCGCATGCGGCGTCGGCGGAACGGGGCCGAGTACCCGGACCGTGACACACCCGAGATCACGGCAGAGGACGTCGAGAACGACCTTCCCAAGGCCGAGCAGATCGTCAAGCTCGGGGCGCGGGTACTCGACCGGATGCGCCCCTACTGATGCCGACGGCCCGCCGCGCTACCCCTTCGGCGCCTGCGAGATGCGCACCATGTTGCCCGAGGGGTCCCGGAACGCGCAGTCGCGTGGGCCCCAGGGCTGGTCCATGGGCTCCTGCAGCACCTCGGCGCCCGAGGCCCGTACCTTCTCGGCAACCGGGCTTCTGATCCTCCAGGTACGGGACGGCCGGATCGTCCAAGCCCGCGACTACATGGACAGCCTCGGCACCTACCGCGAACTGGATCAACTGCCTGCGCTGGTCGCCGCTCTCCGTACCTGACAGCTGGGCCGGTGCCTCACGCCACGGCCAGCCAGCGCGCGAGAACGGCTTCCCGTGGGCGTGGATCGAGGGCCGGAATTCGGCTTCCGCCCTGTTGACAACGAGACCAGCCTGAAGCGCGGCAGCCCGGTCGCCCACTGGAGCGTCACAAACGCGCTCGATATCGGTTGGCTGCGGGTCGCACGCTTCTGTCAGGGTGGCGGCCATGACACGTGTCTTCCTGCCCGGTCTTGAGCTGGCGCGGCTGTTTCACACCGAGGTCGTCGCCCCCATCCTGAGCACGGCGCTGGGCGGGGTGCCGTATTCGGCAGCGCTGCTCGGCTGGGGCTCCGAAGTGCAGGGTTTCGACACCGCGCGCTCCACCGACCACGCCTGGGGCCCCAGGATGCAGGTGTTCCTCAGCAGCGACGACTTCCGTACGCACGCGGACGCACTCGATGCCCAGCTGGACCGCGAGCTGCCGCAGACGTTCCGCGGATACCCGGTCCGCTTCCCCTTTCCCGACAACGCACCGGCCCGGCACTGGGTGCACGTCAACGACCTTCAGGCCTTCTTCACCGAGCAGCTCGGCGAGGACCCGGCCGCCGGCCTGTCGCCGTCCGGCTGGCTGACGACGCCGACGCAGGTCCTGCGCGAGCTGACCGGGGGCACGGTCTTCCACGACGGGCTCGGCCTGCTGGATTCCTACCGCAAGGAACTCGCCTGGTATCCGGACGACATCTGGCGCTACGTCCTGGCCTCTCAGTGGATGCGCCTGTCACAGGAGGAACCGTTCGTCGGGCGCTGCGGTGAGGTCGGTGACGACCTGGGTTCCGCAGTGGTGGCCGCCCGACAGGTACGCGACCTGATGAAGCTCTGTCTGCTGATGAACCGGGTCTATCCGCCCTACAGCAAATGGCTGGGCACCGCGTTCTCCGAACTTCCGTGCGCTGCGACGCTCAAGCCGCTCCTCTCCGCCGCGCTGGCGGCGCGCAGTTGGCAGGAACGCGAGCGGCATCTGGCCCCGGCCTACGAGATCGCCGCAGGTATGCACAACGACCTGGGCCTGACCGAACCGCTGGAGACAGAACCCCGCTACTTCCACACCCGGCCGTTCCTGGTCATCGACGGCTACCGCTTCACCGATGCCCTGATGGCCACGGTCAACGACCCCCGGGTCAGGGCGCTGCCGCCTGTCGGGGCGATCGACCAGTACATCGACAGCACCGATGTGACCGACCGCAGCCTCGCCGATCGGCGCAGGCAGTACGCCACGGGACCAGTACCGGCCGCGCCCACGCTCGACACGTAAACCACGTACGTCCAGGCACTCGGCGGGCGTCTCCGCGTGGTCGCCGACTTCGGCGACGCCGAGTACACCGTGGCGTGAGCCAGGCCGGAGGCTGCTCCGCGAAGGTCGTCGTCAGAGGCGTCGCGACCTCCGGTCAGCCCCCGACCGCCGCGCCCACCGGCTCGGTGTCGCCGTGCCAGACCCGGCGATACCCCTCGCGGAGCGGACCACCGACCAGGGCGAGGATCTCCGACGCCGCGTCGATGAGGCGCGCGGGGTCGCCCGACTCGCACAGGTGCAAGTGACCGTCCAACAGGGCGCCCCCACGCGGTTCGTCCGCCTCCAGCACACGGCGCGGCAGCCACTTTCCGCTGCCGGTCCAGGCGCGGTGGTAGCCGCAGAGCAGTTCGGCCGCAGCGTTGAGGACGTACCCGGCCACCGCCAGGCGCTCGATGCGGTCGGTCGCGTCGGTGAGGTCGTCCAGTGCGTCGGTCAGCAGGTACCTCTGGGTTTCCACCGCCTGCGGGTCCAGTGCCGGAGGGCCGTTCCTGAGGTCCGCCTCGGCCAGGGCGCGGGCACGCCCGGCCTCACCATCCGTATCGACCAGGACGAGACCGGCGGCGCACATGGTCTGCATGACCGGGCGAAGTGCGGCGACGTCCGAAGCGAAGAAGTAAGCGAGGCTCGCACGGGTCTGGACGAAGAATTCCACGACGCGCCCCTCGAACCGGATGGTCTCCCGGCATGCCTCGGCACCGTCCTCGACCAGAACCACGATGTCCAAGTCGCTGCCGGCGGTGGCCCGTCCGGCAGCCGTCGAACCGGCGAGGATCACTGCGAGTGCATCGGGGAAACGGTCGCGGGCGACACGTCGTGCCTGGTCAACGGGGTCGGTGTGCATGTCGGAATGGTTCCAGAAACCTTGATCGACGGCGAGTGGGATTTCCAGCCCACCGACCAGCCCACCGACCAGCCCATCGACCAGCGCACCGACCAGCGCACCGAAGGGACCGGCGAGGCGGTACCCGGGCGGCACCTCCCGCTCGTTCGCGGATTTCCCTACTGCGAACTGATTTTCGGGGAATCCGTGGCCGGTGGAAGCCGTTTCTGCCAGAGTGCTGATGTGCGGTGGCGGGAGTCCAAGGACCTGATCCTGCGGGGGAACCATGCAGACCGGTGATGCCAAGAGCACGCTCGAATACTGGGATCCGGAGCATCCTGTTCTGGAGATCCTGCGTGCCCGGCGGGATTCCGGGAGCTTACCGGGGCAGCGCGACGACGGTGCGACCGTCGCCCTGGCCGTCGAGGGCGGCGGCATGCGCGGGGTGGTGTCGGCGGCGATGCTGTCCCAACTTGAGGACTACGGCTTCAAGAACGCCTTCGACGTGGTGTACGGCTGCTCCTCCGGCGGAATCAACGGAGCTTATTTCCTGGCCGGGGAGACCTGGTATCCGCTCTCGATCTACTACGACGACCTGACGACCAAGCAGTTCGTCGACTTCTCCCGCGCTCTGCGCCGCCGCCCGATCCTGGACCTGGGCTACTCCTTCGACCGCATCATGGAACGCGTCAAGCCACTGGACTACGAGGCGGTCATCGCCTCTCCGATAAGGCTGGCTGTTCCGATCACCGATGTGGATGCCCTGGAGACCGTCGTCCTGCGGGAGTTCTCCTCCGCACAGGACCTCAAGTCCGCGCTGCGCGCGTCCGCCTGGCTGCCGATCGCCGTTCCCGGCACCGCGCGGACACCGGACGGACGACGCGCCGTCGACGGAGGGGTGCTCACGGCGCTGCCGTTCCGGCTGGCGGTCGACGACGGCTGCACGCACATCCTGTCCCTCAGTACGCGGCCGATGCGTCCGAGCGGTACCGGGCTCTCCTTGCTGCACCGCTACACCTACCTGCACCTTGAGCGCATGCGCCGTGGCCTCGGCAGCGGCTACCTGGCAGCGATCCGCCAGAAGCACCGGGACCAGGAATGGCTGCGCCGGATGCGCACAGCACCCGAGGCCGGCACCCCGTACGTCCTCGATCTGGCGCCGCTGCCCTGGATGCCCGAACTCAAGCGCCACGAACTGGACCAGCACGAAATCCTGGAGAGCGCGCGGATGGCGTACGAGACGGCGTTCTGCGCCACCGAAGGCAGGCCACCCGAGCTGATTCGCCGGGGGAGCATACGGGCCATGCCGAGACTGATGGTGGTGGAGAGCGCGGATGGAGAGCCAAGGCGCGACGCTGGATCTGCTGGTAGCGGCACTTCGCGAGCTGGCGGGGTATAGCGAACGGCGTCTGGCTCCCCTGCGGACCCTGTTGGAGCTGGACACGGACGGCCGGCCGGAGACCGCTAGGCAGCGGACCCGCCGCCTCAAGTTGTGGCGGCGGCTGCTCCAGGACATATCGCTGGACGAGGTCTCCTTCGACGGCCGGTTCGGACTCGGCAGCAGACGGGCGACCCTCGCGAGCCTGGTCCCCTGGTGCCTCGGCTACCTCGCGCCGAGCAGGCGGCGCCAGGCGGGGCCGGACGCGCTGTTCGGGTTCGTCGGCCTGTTCCTGCTGACCCTGCTCGGCCTCGCGGAGTCCGAGGCCCAGCGCTCGCTCCCGCAGTCTTCGGCGCCCCCCGGCGGCAGTGGTCAGGCGCTGACTCATGACTGCGGCAGCATCTGCGGCGTGCTCATCGCCGAGGACGCGGTCGCGGAAGCCGTCAGCGCCGTCTACAGCCCGCAGCCGGTCACCGGCCGCCGACGGGCCGACGCGAACCTGGATCCCGCCGAGCGCGAATGGCGGGCCCTGGACCGGAAGTTACGGTTCCACCGGCACGGCACCACGTCCATGATCCTGCGCGGAAACACAGCGAGTTCCGTTCATGGAACCCGGCCGGAATTCGCTCTCAAGCTCATCCTCTATCCGTTCACCCGGATCAGCACCCTCGCGCATGCCACGCGCACGTACGCGGAGACGTACGGCACTTCGAGCACCGCTTCACAGCACCTGGTGCGCGTCTGGGCCAGCTTCGACAGCTGGATCCTGATGGACTTCATCAAGGGCAAGACGCTCGCCGAGGTCGTCCGCGAGGAGTCGGAACAGGAATCATCCGCAGGGCAGGTACCCACGCTCCGGCTCGACAGGCTCAGAACAAAGGGGCTGCTGCTCTTCGAGGCGATGGAGGAGCTCCAGCGCATCGCGGAGGACAGTCCGGAGCACAGTCGGGTCAAGGGCCTCCACGCGGACCTCTCGCCGTCCAACATCATCGTGTCCGACGCCGACGGCACCTTCAAACTCATCGACCTCGGCCGGAACTACCTCTACACCCACACCATCACGGGGACGACGGGTGCCGAGTCCTGTTACGTCGCGCCGGAAGCGAAGGCCGGGGACAACGAGATCGGCCGGGCCGACCTCTACTCGCTCGGCCAGCTGCTGATCCTCTTCGGCAGCGGACGAGCAGGCACCGACGGCGTGGTGCCGGACATCTTCTACATGCGCGCCACGCCGCTCGCGCGTTTCATCGAGGATCTGATCGATGCCGACCCGGCGCGCAGACTGCTCATCTTCTCCACCGGACCCGGGACCGGACCCGAGCCGGCATTCTCCTTCGCGGAGCTGAAGAGCGGCTTCCTGACGGAGCTCGACATGGTGCAGGCCGCCGAGCGGGACGAGACCGTTCTGCGGGTCGAGGCCGGTTGGCGGGCGCTGCCCAAGCTGCTGCGCCCGCTGGCCGGGGATCCGGGCCGGGAATGGCGGCTGTGGCAGATGCGGAGGCGACAGGGCGACCGCCCGGACGCACACCGCAGCCAGTTCACCAACTGGCTGCTCTTCTGGTCCCTGCTGTCGGCGCTGATCTGGGCAGTGACGAACACCGTCGTCCTCACCTGGATCCTGCGGGACCTGAACCTCTCCTGGGGAAACTCACTGGTCGACCTGGTGCAGCACGCCAGCCACAACCCCACGGGCCTGCCGATCGTCGACTCCTGGCGGGCGAGCGACTACCGGGTGCCCGACTGGCGGGCGAACCTGCCTGCCCGGATTGTCGGGCTCTCCTACGCGATCGCGGCGCCCAAGTACTACCAGATGCTGTTCTCCGGCCTCACGCCCATCGTGATCGGATGGAGAGCCGGTGCGCTCAGCCGCCTTGCCCTGGCAACGGAGACGATCATGCGGATCATGGCCGTCGCGCCGTGCATGCTCGTGCTGGCGATCACCCTGGTCGAGCCACGCTGGTGGCCGATCAACTCCGCGATCGGGCAGTGCCTGACCTGGCTCGCGAACTTCCTGACCCTGGCCTACATCCGCGCGGTCATCGCCCGTTCACGACACCTCGGGCTCAGCACGGTCCCCTCCGACGACAGCAAGATCACCGGCCTGTCCCAGTTCACCCAGTGGGTGCCGACCTCGCTCTTCTACGCCACGGCCGTACTGACCATCGGCACTTTTCTCTACCTGCAACTCCTGCACGACACCTACGTGTACGCGCTCGCCGTCGCCTCGACCAACGTCTTCCTGTTCTACGTGATCAAGTGCGGCATCGGCGGACCGACGATCCGGGTGGCGATCGTCCGCACCTGCCTGGCCGCCGAACGCGTCGGCCGGTGCTCGTAGCCCGCTGTCCCGCACGGGCGGCTTCTCCGTACCTCGTGTGTCGCCGTCGACGGTACGGAGATCGCCGCCCTGCTTCGATGCGGTCAGCCGGGGAGCTGCTCCACGAAGGTCGTCCAGGCCGCCGGGGCGACCGTGAAGGTCGGGCCGTCGGGGACCTTGGAGTCGCGGATGTGGATGGCGTGGGGGTGGGCTGCCACCTCTACGCAGGCACCGCCCTCGTTGCCGCTGTAGCTCGACTTGCGCCACTCACAGGCGACTTCGAGGCACGCCCCGCCCTCGTTGTTGCTGTAGCTGCTCTTGAACCAGGCCAGCTCGGTTCTCATAGCCGATCCGCCATCCTCTCGATCAGTTCTGCGGACTCCCAGGGGGTAAGTGCCTGGGCCCGCAACTTTCCGAAGCGGTCGATCAGTTGGTTGACCTGCTGCGGCTTGGAAATCAACGTACCTCCCGCCTGGCTCTCGTCGTAGGCCCAATTACGCCCGTCCGGCGTGCTGGCCATCTGGAACGGACCGTTCAACCCCGCATGCGCAGGCCTCGCCGTAGGCATCACCTGCACCATCAGATGGTGCATCGTCTGCATGCACTTCAGCATGTGCAGCATCTGGTTCCGCAGTACCGTCCGCCCGCCGATCGGGCGCTCAAGTACCGACTCCTCGATGACGTACGAGACGATCGGCAGCGGGTCCCGCATCAGCACCGCCTGTCGTTCCAGCCGCGCCTCGACGTGCTTCTCGATCTCCGCCTCGGAGAACTGCGGGACGCGCTCCTCGTACAGCGCCTGGATGTACTCCTCGGTCTGCAACAGACCCGGGAAGAACATGTTCTCGTACGCGCTGATGCTGGACGCGATCTTCTCCAGCCGTACCCACCCCACGAACGTGCGCGGGTACTTCTCGTCCTCCATCAGCGGGATGCAGGACTTGAGCGCGCCCCGCGCGTCCAGTACCCCGTCCGCGTCGTGCAGGAAGCTCGTCGTCGGGATGCGCTCGCCCCGTTCGTACGCCCCGGCCAGGGACTCCGAGATGAGCAGGCGTTCGCCCACGTCCTGCCGGGTCAGGCCCGCCCGGGAGCGGAAGTTCCTGATCAGGTCCCCTACGTGCCGCCTCGCCGGGGACGGCTGGGCCGCGTTCACTTCACTCGGCTTGCTGGTTGCCACAAGATCATCCTGCCTTTCCACATCGTCCCGATGTGCACCGGATTCCTCTGGTCACGCTACGCAATCGGCCCGATGCTCGTAGCCATGACGACGGAAAATCTCCCTGATTGGGTACCGGCCACGGGCCACCAACTCCGACTGACCGGGGTGCACTTCGATGCCATCCGGGTCCGGGGTGTGCGCGGCGAGGCCGTACTGCACCATCTCGCCACGCTCACCGACGGGTTCCCGGGGCCCGTCGTGCGGGAGATCGCCGGGGGCCGGTGGACGTACTTCCTGATTCCGCCGGGGTCCTCGCACGAGTTCGACTGGCCGCCGGGGGTGACCTGTTACGGGCCGTCCGCGCGGGATCAGTACATCGGGATCCCGGCGCCGGACGGCAACACGTATCCGCTCCAGTGGCGGTGCGATCCGCCGGTGGAGGGGACGTTCGTCGATCCGGAGCTGCTGCACGGGGTGATCACGGCGCAGCTCTGCCGCGATCCGGAGGAGACCATGAGGTGACCGGGGCCCGGCATGGCCACAATGTCCGTATGGACGACTTCACCGAGTTCCTGCACACCCTGCGCGTCTGGGACCTGCCCGAACTTCCGCAGTTCGACCCGGACTCGGCCCCCGACGCGCCGCTCCCCCTCTTCCGGGAGTGGCTGCGCTCCGCCGCCGCTGCCGGGCAGCCCGAGCCGCACACCATGACGCTCGCCACCGTCGATGCCGAGGGGTGTCCCGACGTACGGACCCTGATGCTGCACGGGGCGGACGAGCGCGGCTGGCACTTCGCCTCGCACTCCGGCAGCGCGAAGGGGCGCCAGCTCGCCGAGCGGCCCGCTGCCGCGCTCGGGTTCTACTGGGCGGCGCAGGCCCGGCAGGTGCGGGTGCGCGGGCCGGTGACGGCGGCGCCGTCGGCGGAGGGACAGGCCGATCTGCACGGGCGGTCGACGGGGGCGCTGGCCGCCGCGCTGACCGGGCGGATGAGTGAGGTGCTGGGCTCGCTCGGCGAGTTGGAGCGGGCCTCGGCCGCGGCGTGGGAGCGGGCGCAGGCCGAGCCGGAGGCGCCGGTGCCGTCCTGGACGCGGTACGTACTGGACCCGGTCGAGGTCGAGTTCTTCCAGGGCGACGCCCGGCGGCGTCATGTGCGGCTGCGTTACCGGCGTACGAAGGGGCGCAGCTGGGGGCGGGAGCTGCTCTGGCCGTAGGGCACCACGGCGGCCAGGTGCCGGCGGCGGACCACCCGGCCCGCGAGTCCGAACCCGGCGCCCGCGAGGGCGAGGAGCGTGCCGCCGAGGGCGCTCCCGCCCAGCAGCAGCGTCATGGCGGGGTTGTCGATGGTCCGGCCGCGCACCACCCGTACGGAGAGGGTTCCCGACTGGTCGGCCAGGAAGAAGCGGGAGTCCATCGAGTCGGCGCGGTTGTCGCCGAGGGTGAACATCCGGCCCTTCGGGACCTGTACGTCGTAGGCGGGCGACGTGCCCTGGTTCCCGCCGTCGAGGTACGGCTCGACCAGTGCCGAGCCGTTGAGCAGGAGCTGGGTCCCGTCGAAGACGAGGTGGTCGCCGCCGAGCGCGATGACGCGTTGCAGTACGTCGGCGCCGTCGTAGCGGTCGGAGGTGCGGTAGATGACCATCTCACCGTGGTGCAGTCCGTTGCCGTTGCTCTTCTCGACGGCCACCCGGTCCCCCTTGCGGAAGGTCGGTGCCATCGAGTCGGTCGACATGGTGACCGACTCGTACCCCCGGAATCCCCAGTAGGCGGCGACGGCCAGAAGTACGACACCGATTCCGCCCAGCACCCACCCAGTGACCGTCAGCGCGCGTCCCTCGCCCATTTCCGGACCCCCTTCGTCATCTGTTCCTGCGTCCTCGACCGGTGGAGCGTTACGCTCCGGGGCGAGGTGGGCACGGCTGGTCGACTTCCGGATACGCGTCCGAGGCCAGCCGGGCATGCAGATGCTGGTCGCGGTAGGTGCCGATCCGCTGGGCCTGGTGCATGGCCCCGCGCCGGGTTCCCTCGTACAGATAGCCGCAGCGCTCCGCGACCCGGCAGGACCCGGCGTTCTCCAGGGCGTGGCCCAGCTCGATGCGGTGGAGGTTCTCCTGCTCGAAGGCCCAGCGGCTGCACAGCTCCAGCGCGCGGGTGGCGATGCCCCGGCGGCGGCGCTCCGGCAGCACCCAGTAGCCGACGCCCGAGCGGCGCATATGACGGTCGATGCGGGTGATCCCCACGCCCCCGACGACCGCTCCGTCCTCCAGGACGGCGAACTGCGCGAGCTCGTCGCGGCGCCAGGCCTCGGCCCGCCTCTCGATCGCGGCGCGGGCGGATTCGAGATCGGTGACGGGGCGCCGGACGGTGTTCCAGCGCCGGAACTCGGGGTCGGTGACACCACGCAGCAGCACGGCGGCATCGGCCACGTCCCAGGGGCGCAGGCCGAGGCCGAGTCCGTACACCTCCGGCTGGTTCCGCATGTCGGTCATACGGCTATTGAACACGCGGGGGCGGTGGGGGTCCGCCGAGGGGGCGGGTGTTCAGGCTTTGCGGATGTCTCCCGGATGTCTCCCGGATGTTCGACTCCGGGATCCGTCCACGTCGTGGATGTGCGGGGTCGGCAACCAGCAGCTGACCCCGCTCACCCCCGGATGGGTCCCCGCGTCACTTCCGCCAGAACAGGTGGTGCGACATACCACTCGGGCTGGCCACGACCTCGAGGTGGAACCGGTCGAGCAGCTCGTCGGGTGACTCCCAGAGGTGCACTCCGGACCCGAGCTCCACCGGCGAGACCGCCACGTGCATGGTGTCGACGAGGTCGGCGTCCAGGAACTCCCGGATGGTGGTGACGCCACCGCCGAGTCGGACGTCCTTGCCCTGCGCCGCCTCCCGCGCCTGTTCGAGGACGGTGGCCGGGTCGCCGTCGACGAAGTGGAACGTGGTGTCGGAGAGCGAGAACGAAGGCCGCTCGTGGTGGGTCATGACGAACACCGGGGTGTGGAACGGCGGCTCGTCGCCCCACCAGCCGAGCCAGTCGTGGTCCTGCCAGGGCCCGCGCTGGGGTCCGAACTTGTTGCGGCCCATGATCTCGGCGCCGATGTTGCGGGTGAAGTCCCGAGTGAAGTAGTCGTCGATGCCGCGGCTCCCGCCGGAGTCGGTGCGCATGGGCCAGCTGGCTGTGGCGCCGGCCCAGGAGAACAGCCTCTCGGGATCGACATGCCCGAACGGCCTCTCAAGGGTCTGGTCCTCACCGGCACCGATCCCGTCACTGGAGACGGTGATGTTCTGGACTCTCAGTAGCTGAGCCACGTGTTCCTCCTGTGTTGTCGACAACGGTGATGAGACTCGCCGGATCGGCCGAACTCATCGCTGCGGCCGTGACCGGACAGGTCCTGGTCGTCGGGGATACCCAGGGCGTGGCTCACGGGCTGCTGCCTCTACGCCGCCGTGACCTTGCCGGGGCTCTTGGCAACTCTAGAGAATCTGCGGCTCAATGCACTTCGACGCGCGTCGGTCCCGGCCCGCCGCCTTCGCTCCTGGTCGGAGTTCCGTCCGGTGCGAACGAGTGGTGGAAGGTGAAGGCGTGCGGCGCGGGTCCGTGGTCGTGGAGGTGTTCCAGCCCGGAAACCCCCTCCTGCCAGGTGGGTATCGTGCCGTCGGCGACCCACCAGAGCACATGACCCGGGTGTCCCGTCCTCTCGAACCAGTCGGAACGCCTGCTGAGCGCCGCGCGGTGCGGACCGGTGTAGAGGGAGTCGAAGGCGGGGCGCAGGTCGGTCCAGAGCGAGAGGGTCGCGGCCAGGGCGATGGTTTCCGGGGTGCGGCCCTTCTCGTACCAGGCCGGAACAGCGAACTCTCCCCACTCACCCCAGTCCGATTCGAAATCCGTCCGTGCGCCCAGGCTGCGATCTGCCGCTTCAGCACGAGCGATGTACGCGGGGTGCCCGCCGATCTCCCGGTAGACGGCCGCACCGCTCTCGTGGAACTCCCTCGTCAGACGTGCGGGATCGGCGAGGGGTGATTTCAGGACGCCGAAGGTGTACAGAGCAAGATGGGGCATGCGTCTCTCCCTGGTCGGGGGTGCCTGGTGCGGACCCGATTCGGTGGACTACGCATGGGCGAGGATTCGTGGGGTGTGACCCACTCGTCCCGTGACAGGTGGCTCAGCCTGAAGGAACCCCTGTACGACCATGGGCGACCGCCGAACGCCAGGTGAAGTTAGCTGCCTTTGCGGGCCATGTCGAAGTTGCCTTTTGGCGGTCCAAGTGGCTTCCTGCACAGGCCTTTTCGCCGACCGCCGTTCCGGCGACTACCGCGCGGCGTCCGGCGTCGCAGCCTTCCGGAAGACCGGTACGGACGTACCGGGGGTCAGCTCCCGGAAGGTGACGTCCAGCGCCATGCCGATCCGCAGGTCGTCCTCCGGGCAGTCGACGATCTCCGTCATCATGCGCGGCCCCTCGGCCAGGTCGACGACCGCGGCCGTGTACGGGACGCGGGAGCCGAAGGGGGGCAGGTCGTTGCGGTGGACGACGGACCAGGTGTAGAGGGTGGCCCGGCCGCTCGCCCGTTCCCAGGTGACGTCCTCGCTCCAGCAGTGCGGGCAGAACTCGCGCGGATAGTGGTGCGGCTTCGCGCAGGCGCCGCAGCGCCGGATCAGCAGGTGGCCCTCGCGGGCGGCGTCCCAGTAGGGCTCGGTGAAGGCGTCGGGTTCGGGGAGGTCGAACCGTGCGGCCGGGCGCGCGGGCGGGGTCGCGGCAGGCGTGGCGGGCGGGGTCGCGGACGGGGTCGCGGGCTTGGTCATGAGAAGAGTCCGATCGCGTGGTCGAGGGACCAGGTCTGCCAGGCCATCGCGCCGAGGGCGGCCAGGGAGATCAGCGCCATCATCGCGTTCTGCCCCTGTTCGGCCCAGTCGTGGATCATCAGCACCAGGTAGAGGAGGTTCAGGAGGAGGCCCGCGACGAGCGCCACGGGGGTCAGGAGGCCGACCACCAGGCCGAGTCCCAGGGCGAGTTCGGCGTAGACGACGACGTATGCCATCACCTTGGGGCGGGGCGCGACCACCTTCTCGAAGCCGCGCTTCACCACCGGCCACTTGTGCTTGCCCGCGACGTCCGCCGCCCAGGCGATGCCCGTACCCCGTTCGAACCAGGCCGACTTGTCCTTGTGGCGCCAGCTCTCCAGCCACCACAGACCGAGTCCGATACGGAGTACGGCGAGCCATTCGGCGCCGCTGAGCCAGATCGAATGCATCGGGGCTTCCTCACTCGCCTTCCGAACGTACCCATCAGCTTTCTGACGGTACGTCAGTTCAGCCGATGGAAGGTGTCGCGCGCAAGGGGCGTGCAGGCGTGATCGATTCGCAACCGGTTGTGACCTTGACCGTGACCTATCAACGGAATGGGCGGTTACGCTCCGATTCATGGACGACACGAACGACGCCCGGCCCGTCTACGTCATCGGCGCCGGACCGGGTGGCCTGGCCGTTGCCGCCGCGCTGCGCGACCAGGGAGTACGGGCCGTCGTACTGGAGAAGTCCGACGCCGTCGGGGCCTCCTGGCGCCGCCACTACAACCGGCTGCACCTGCACACCACCCGGCGGCACTCGTCCCTGCCGGGGCTGCGGATGCCGCGCTCCTTCGGGCGCTGGGTGGCGCGCGAGGACGTCGTGCGGTACCTGGAGACGTACGCGCGGCACCAGGAGCTGGAGATCGTCACGGGGGTCGAGGTCTCCCGCATCACCCCCGCCGAGGGCTCCGGCTGGCTGCTGCACGCCACCGGCGGGCGGCAGTTGAACGGGCGCGCGGTGGTCGTGGCCACCGGCTACAACCACACCCCGGCGCTGCCGGACCGGGCGGGCGCGGACACGTACAGCGGGGAGCTGCTGCACGCGGGCGAGTACCGCGAGGCGGGTCCGTACGCGGGCCGGGACGTGCTCGTCGTCGGCGCGGGGAACACCGGTGCGGAGATCGCCGTCGACCTGGTGGAGGGCGGCGCGGCCCGGGTACGGCTGGCGATCCGTACGGTTCCGCACATCCTCCGGCGCTCGACGGCCGGGTGGCCCGCGCAGTACACCGGCATCCTGGTCCGCAGACTGCCGACCCGGCTGGTGGACCGGGCCGCCGGGCTGATGAGCCGGATCGCGGTGCCCGACCTCTCCGCGCAGGGGCTGCCGCGCCCCGACACCGGTCTGTACTCGCGGGTGCGCCAGGGGGCGATCCCCGTGCAGGACGTCGGGCTGATCGCCGCGGTGCGCACCGGACGGGTCGAACCGGTCGCGGCCGTGGACTCCTTCGACGGCGGCACGGTGGTCCTGGCCGACGGCGCCCGGATCCAACCGGACGCGGTGATAGCGGCGACCGGCTACCGGCGCGGACTGGAGCCGCTGGTGGGGCACTTGGGCGTACTGGACGGACGGGGGCGGCCGGTCACGCACGGGCGCCGCACGCCGAAGCAGGCGCCGGGGCTCTACTTCACCGGGTTCACCAACCCGATCAGCGGGATGCTCCGCGAGCTGGCCATCGACGCGCGGAAGATCGCTTCGGCCATAGCCCGGCGGTGAGCACGGCGCTACCGGCCCGGCCCGACGGGCGCCGCCCCGTCACCCGCCCCGTCACTCGCCCTGCCAGCCGCCCTGTCAGCCCAGGCGGCGCAGGAAGGATTCGACCAGCCGGTCGGTGAAGTCCTTGCCGACCGGCTCGTCCGTGACCAGGACGCGGTAGTAGAGCGGGCCCACGATCTGGTCGGTCTCGGCGGCCACGTCGAGGTCCGCGGGCAGCTCCCCGCGCAGTACGGCGCGCTCCAGCGGCGCACGGTCGCGGCGGCGCTGCTCGTCGAGGTACCTGGCCCGGAAGACCTCGGCGAACGCCGGGTCGTGCTGGCTCTGTGCCATCAGCGCCTTGAAGACAGCCCCGGGATCGGTCCCGCCGAGGAAGTGGCCCAGCCGGCCCAGGTGATCGCTCAGGTCGCGCGCGACATCGCCGTGGTCGAGCGAAGGCGGCTCCTCCGCCACATCCTGCAGGAAGGCGTCCATCAGGACGTCGGTCTTGGTGCGCCACCAGCGGTAGATGGTCTGCTTGGCGACCCCGGCCCGCGCCGCGATGCCCTCCATCGTGACGCCCGCGAAGCCCTTCTCGGCGAGCAGGTCGTCGGCCGCCTCCAGCACCGCGAACCGGGCGATCTCGCTGCGCCCGTGCCGATTGCCGTGGTGGCGTCGGCCCGACGTACCGACGGCCCCACCCCGGGCGGATCCTGCCGCAACTCCCATGGCGCCTCCCTTTACCCCAGGATAGTCAGCCGCCCTAGACCTCACGCAACGGTGCGTCTACTCTAGCGGCTACACCTTCGCTCACACGTTCACAGCCTGAATCTCATGAGGAGACAACCGAGGATGTGTGCCGCCTGCGGCATTTCCACCCACCTGGCGGAGCCGGAAGAGGGCCCGCCCACCGGGGCGTTGACCGACAAGACCCTGAACTCCGCCCCGCCCGCGGGCCCGCCCCAGCGGTTCGCCGCGCTGCGTAACCGCGACTGCCGTCCGTACCTGTTCGGCGCGGCGCTCTCGATGATGGCCGACAACATCGAACACGTCATCACCTACTGGGTGCTGTGGCAGACGTTCCACTCCCCGGCGCTGACCGGGTTCCAGGTCATCAGCCACTGGGTGCCGTTCCTGCTGCTCTCGATGTGGTTCGGCTCGCTGGCCGACCGCTACGACTGCCGCCGCATCATCCAGGCGGCGCAGGGCCTGTTCATGGCGGTCTCCGTCACCTGGGGCATCCTGTTCCTCACCGACTCCCTCCACATGTGGGAGGCGTGCGTCCTGCTCGTCCTGCACGGCCTGGCCGGTTCGCTGTGGAGTCCGGGCGAGCAGTTGATGCTGCACGACTTCGTCGGCCCCACCGAACTGCCCAGCGCGGTACGGCTGAACGCCACCTTCCGCAGCCTGGGCGTCCTGTTCGGCCCGGTCGTCGGATCCGCGCTGCTGCTGGGGCTCGGCCCCACCGCCGGCATCTTCGCCAACGTCGCGTTCTACCTGCCGCTGACGCTCTTCCTCTTCCGTACCAAATTCACCGGCCACACCCGCGACCGGCACAGCCGGCCACGGGTGGGACCACTGGAATCGCTGCGTGTCATACGGCAGATCGCGGCCAACCGCACCCTGGTCAGCATGATCATCCTGGGCGGTCTGGGCTCCTTCTTCGTCGGCGCCTCGCTCCAGTCCTCGATGCCGATCTTCGCCCACGACCTCGGCGCCGGAAGTGCCGGACTCGCCTACGGGGTCCTGCTGTTCGCCAACGGTGCGGGCGGAGTCGTCGGCGGCATCGTCCTGGAGGCGACCGGGTGGATCAAACCCCATGTGCCCGCCGCCGTCATCAGTACCGCCGTGTACGGCGTGACCAGCCTCTTCTTCGCCCTCACCACCAGCTACCCGGTGGCCCTGATGCTGCTGCTGGTCGGCGGCGTCGCCAACCTGGCCTCGATGTCGATCGGCCAGACCGTCGTGCAGCTGGTCGCCCCCGCCGCCGACCGCGGCCGGGTCCTCGGCGTCTACGGCATGTCCGCCAACGGACTGCGCGCGGGCAGCGGCTTCACCGTCGGCCTGCTGGGCGCCGCCATCGGCGTCCACGCGTCGCTGGGCTTCAGCGCCGCCGCCCTGTGCGTCGGCACCGCAGCGGCGGGAGTGCACGCCCTGCGCGGCCACCGCCGGGCCGCCTCGGCCGGCTGACCGGGACGGGCCGGGGCGCCTCGCCCGGCCGAGCGGGACGGGCCACGCCGCCCCCTCCGCCACAGTCTTTGCTTGCAGCACTGTTCCTGACGGGCCGTCAGTTCAGTAACCTGACTAAGTGTCAGGTTCTTCGGCCATCGAGCAGGAGCGGGCGGAAACGATGCTTGGATCGACTCACGGCACCCTCACCACCGACTTCCGTGCGCGCGTGGTGGCCTGCGGGGAGCAGCCCCCCGTCGCCGTCCACGGCACGGCAGCAGCGGAAGGCGACCTGGACGTCAGCGGGCGCCCGCTGTACGCGTCCGTGCCCGACCTGGACCGGTTCTTCCGGCCCGAGTCGGTGGCCGTCATCGGCGCGTCCGACGCCGAAGGGCGGCCCAACACCGGGATCACCCGCCAGCTGATGGCCTGGTCGGAACGGGTGGGCGCCCGGCTGTTCCCCGTACATCCGACGCGCGAGTCGGTCTTCGGCATCCCCTGCTCGCCCACCGTGGCCGCGCTGCCCGAACAGGTCGACCTGGCCGTCCTGCTGGTCGCCGACCCACTGCCGGTCATCCAGCAACTGGCCGAGGCCAAGGTGAAGTTCGCGGTGGCCTTCGCCTCCGGGTTCGCCGAGACCGGCGAGGAGGGCGCGAGCGCCCAGACCCGGCTGACGGCGGCCGTGGAGCGCTCGGGCCTGCGGCTGCTGGGCCCGAACACCAATCTCAACGCCTTCGAGAAGTTCCGCGACGACCTGGAGGGCCCGGCGGTCGCGCTGATCACCCAGTCCGGCCACCAGGGCCGCCCGGTCTTCGCCATGCAGGAGCTGGGCATACGCCTCTCGCACTGGGCGCCCACCGGCAACGAGGCCGACCTGGAGACCTCCGACTTCATCTCGTACTTCGCCGAGCGCCCCGAGGTCGGGGCCATCGCGTGCTACGTCGAGGGCCTGAAGGACGGCCGTTCCTTCCTGCTCGCCGCGGACCGGGCGGCGCGCGCGGGGGTGCCGGTGGTCGCGGTCAAGGTGGGGCGTACGGAGCTTGGCGCCAGGTCGGCCGCTTCCCACACCGGCAAGCTCACCGGCGCGGACCAGGTGGTCGACGCGGCCATGCGGCAGTTCGGGGTGGTCCGGGTGAACGGGCTGGACGAACTCCAGGACACCTCCGCCCTGTTGGCCCGTGCCAGGAAGCCGCAGGCCGAAGGCGTGGTGGTCTACTCGATCTCCGGCGGCACGGGTGCGCACTTCGCCGACCTGGCGACGGCGGCGGGCATCGCGCTGCCGACGCTGTCCGCCGACAAACAGGACGAGCTGCACACCTGGATACCGGAGTACCTGAACGTCGCGAACCCCGTCGACAACGGCGGCCACCCGGTGGGCGACTGGCGCGGCCGGAAGATCATCGACGCGATTCTCGCCGACCCGGAGGTGGGGGTCCTGATCTGTCCGATCACCGGCCCGTTCCCGCCGATGAGCGACAAACTGGCCCAGGACCTGGTGGACGCGGCCGAGGCCACGGACAAGCTGGTGTGTGTGGTGTGGGGGTCGCCGGTCGGCACCGAGGAGGCGTACCGCACGACGCTGCTCGGCTCGTCCCGGGTGGCCACCTTCCGTACCTTCGGCAACTGCGTCACCGCGGTGAAGGCGTACCTGGACCACCACCGCTTCACCGCCCACTACACCTCCCCCTTCGACGAGGCGCCCCGCACCCCGTCCCCCTCCTTCCGCAAGGCGCAGGCCCTGATGCGCCCGAACCAGCAGCTCAGCGAGCACGCGGCGAAGCAACTGCTGCGGGCGTACGGGATCCGCGTCCCGCGCGAACAGCTGGTGACGAGCGCCGCCGCCGCGGTACGGGCGGCCGGTCTCGTCGGCTACCCGGTCGTCATGAAGGCGTCGGGGGCGCAGCTGGCCCACAAGACCGAACTCGGCCTGGTGAAGGTCGGGTTGACCTCGGCCAGCCAGGTGCGGGACGCGTACCGCGAGCTGACCGACATCGCCCGGTACGAAGGGATCGAACTGGATGGCATCCTGGTCTGCCAGATGGTGGAACGCGGGGTGGAGATGGTCGTGGGCGTCACCACGGACGCCCTGTTCGGCCCGACGGTGACGGTCGGCCTGGGCGGCGTCCTGGTCGAACTGCTCGGCGACACGGCGGTGCGGGTGCCCCCGTTCGGCGAGGACCAGGCACGGGCGATGCTCGGCGAACTGCGCGGCCACCCGCTGCTGGAGGGCGGGGTACGGGGGGCGCCGCCGGCGGACGTGGACGCGCTGGTGGAGGTGGTGCTCCGGGTGCAGCGGATGGCGCTGGAGCTGGGGGACCAGCTGGCGGAACTGGATGTGAATCCGCTGATGGTGCTGGGACGCGGGCAGGGGGCGGTGGCGCTGGACGCGCTCGCGGTGTGCCGGTGACGGTTCCGGTGACGGTTCCGGTTCCGGTGACGCGAGCGGGGGCGCCGGGGCGTGGGGACCCGGCGCCCCATCGGCGGCCGGATTGCGGGCCGTCAGGCGGTGGGCGGTCAGGCGGTGGGCGGTCAGGCGGTGGGGGCGCCCGGTACCCGGCGCTCACCGCCGTTGCGCTCCTGCCACGTCCGGTACACATCAGTGGCCGCCTCGCGCGGCTCGTGGCGCATCGGCAGGCGGCGCTGGGTGTAGTCCTTGGCGAACTCACCGTAGAAGGTGTCCAGTTCGAAGTACTTGCGGTCGTCCACGTAGTGCGGTTCGTAGGCGTCGCGGGTGGTCAGGAACACCACCTCGTCCGGGGAGCAGTAGTACAGCGCGCCCAGGCACATCGGGCACGGGTGGGCGAGTACGTAGATGACCGTGCCGGTCAGGTGCTCGGTGCCGAGCTTCGTGCACGCCTCGCGGATGGCGAGCACCTCGGCGTGCGCGGTGGGGTCGGAGGTCTGGGCGACCTTGTTGCCGCTCTCGGCCAGGATCTCGCCGTCCTTGACGATGACGGTCGCGAAGGGGCGCCCGCCCTCCTCGACGTTGCGGCGGGCGAGGTCGATCGTGCGCTGTGCGAAGTCCATCGGGTCTCCTTCAGGGGGCGTGAGGGGCGGGGCCGGGGCCGGGCGCCGGTGACCACCGCGATGCGGCAGTCACCGGCTCGGCAGTCACCGATGCGGCCTTCAGAAGGGCTTCGTCGGGAGGTACTTGCCGTCCAGGGTGATGACCGCGCGCTCCCCGCCCTCGGGGTCGGCGACCTTCTGCACGTCCAGCCGGAAGTTGATCGCGCTGATGATGCCGTCGCCGAACTGCTCGTGGACCAGCGCCTTCAGCGTGGTGCCGTAGACCTGGAGCATTTCGTAGAAGCGGTAGATGGTCGGGTCGGTCGGGATGCCGCCCTCGATGGAGCCGCGCATCGGGACGGTACGGAGCAGCAGCGCCGCATCGTCGTCCAGGCCCAGCAGCTCGGCGACGGCGCGCGCGGACTCCTCGGGCAGGGCGTGCTGGCCGAGCACGGCGGCGGTGACGAAGGCGACCGACAGACCGGCGGCGTCGGCGATCTGCTGCCAGGACAGGTCCTTGCGCACCTTCGCCTCGACGGCGGTCACGGCCAGGGCCTGGCGGGCGGTGGGGTCGAGCTGGGCGTGCAGCATGGGAGGGACTTCCTTCCGGAGGGGTGCCGTGCGCCGGGTTCGGGGCGCGGCGGGGGGTTCGGGGTGGGGGGTACGGGCGAACGGTCAGGCCGCGAGGGCAGCCGGGTGGCCCAGGGAATCGGTGAAGCCGGTGGAATCGGTGGAATCGGTGGCGCCCATGGCAGGTGGCGGCCCCGCGGGGTCGAGCACCTCGACGGTCCCGGCCGGGATGTCGTAGACCCAGCCGTGCAGGCTCAGCGTGCGCTCGGCGAGGGCGCGGGCCACCGAGGGGTGGGTCGCGAGGTTCACCAGCTGCGCCCGTACGTTCTCGCGCACCAGAGCAGCCGCGTCCATCGCGCCGTTCGCGGCGGTGGCACGCGCCCGGGAGGCATCGGCGTGCCGCAGCCAGTCGGCGACCGCCGGCAGCCCGGTGAGGTCGTGCTGCTCGGCGAGGGCGGTCATGGCGCCGCAGGCGGAGTGCCCGCACACCACGATCTCGGACACCCCCAGGACGGCGACGGCGTACTCGATACTGGCCGCGACGCCGTCCGGGCCGGGGGCGTGCGCCGGTACGAGGTTGCCCGCGGTCCGGATGACGAACAGCTCGCCCGGCTCGCTCTGGGTGATCAGCTCGGGCACCACCCGGGCGTCGGAGCAGCTGATGAACAGGGTCGTCGGGCGGTGGGTACCGGCGAGGTGCGTGAAGAGTTCCGCCTTGGCGGGGAAGACGTCGTGCTGGAATCGGGCGACGCCTTCGGCAAGGTCATGCATGGTCACTCCCTTCGGTGGCTGCCGGTCCTGCGGGGCCGACGGAATCCACCATGCATGAGCTGGCCCTATAGCGTCCAAGACGCACTACACATGTCAGCCATTGGTGACATCTATAGTTGCGGCCATGGCTCCGGAACTCCGTCATCTGCGCTATCTGCTCGCCGTCGCCGAGCACGGCAGCTTCACCCGCGCGGCGGAAGACCTGCGCGTCTCCCAGCCCACCCTGTCCCAGCAGGTCAGGCAGCTGGAGCGGACGGTGGGAGCCCAGCTCCTCGACCGCACGGGCCGCACCGTACGGCTCACCGACGCGGGCCGGGCGTACACGCACTACGCGCGCCGCGCCCTGCGGGATCTGGCTGCGGCCGAACGCGCCGTACTGGATGTCGCCGACCTCTCGCGGGGAACGCTGCGGCTGGCGGTCACCCCGACCTTCACCGCCTACCTGGTGGGTCCCCTGGTCGCCGAACTCCACACCCGGCACCCCGGCATCACGCTGGACGTGCGGGAGACGACCCAGGACCGCATCGAGTCCGGGCTGCTGGCCGACACGGTCGACCTCGGTATCGCCTTCGACGGCCCCCGTCCGGCCGGTATCGCCTCGACGGCACTGTTCACCGAGACCCTGAGCTTGGTCGTGGGCGACCACCGGCCGGGCGCCGCTGCCGAACCCGGCGCGCCCCGCTCCGTACAGGAGCTGACCGCACAACAACTCGCGCTGCTCAGCGCGGACTTCGCCACCCGTGGCCACATCGATGCCTACTTCGCGGCCCACCGGGTGCGACCGCACATCGCGGTGGAGGCCAACTCCATCCAGGCCCTGACCGAAATCGTCCGGCGCACCCCGCTGGCCACGGTCCTGCCCGACGCCATCACCCACGACCACCCCCATCTGACGCCCGTCCCCCTCGAACCGCCCCTCCCGGCCCGAACCGTCACGCTGCTGCGACGTGAGGGCGCCTACCGGAGCGCCGCCGCCCGCGCCTTCACCGACCTGACCCGTGAACTGGTCCGCGCACGCGGTTACGCCCCGCCCGCCCCGGCGCCGTGACCCGGCCGCCCGACTGCCGAAAGGCCCCGATGACTTCCGAGAGCACGACGCCCGAAGCCCCGACCTCGGCCCCCACCTCCGTCCCGGACACCGTCCTGCACACCGTCCGTGACTCCGTCTCCCTCATCACCCTCAACCGGCCCGAGGCGATGAACGCGGTCACCTGGTCGCAGCGCGAGCGCATCATCGGCCTGCTGGCGGAGGCCACCGCCGACCCGGACATCCGGGCGGTCGTCATCACCGCGACCGGCAGGGGATTCTGCGCGGGCGCCGACCTCCGGGGCGCGCCCGCCACCGGCGAGCGGGTCCCCGGCGATGTGGCCCGCACGATCCGGCTGGGCGCGCAGCGCCTCGTAGCCGCCGTACTCGACTGCGAGAAGCCGGTGATCGCCGCGGTCAACGGCACCGCGGCCGGGATCGGCGCCCACCTCGCGCTGGCCTGTGATCTCGTACTGGCCGCGGAATCCGCCAAGTTCATCGAGGTGTTCGTCCGCCGCGGGCTGGTCCCGGACGGCGGCGGCGCGTATCTGTTGCCCCGGCTGGTCGGCCCGCAGCGCGCCAAGGAGCTGATGTTCTTCGGCGACTCGCTCCCGGCGGCCGACGCGGAACGGATGGGCCTGGTCAACCGGGTGGTGCCCGACGAGGAGCTGCTGAAGACCGCCCACGCCTGGGCCGAGCGCCTCGCGCAGGGGCCCACCCGCGCCCTCGCCCTCACCAAGCAACTGGTGAACAGCTCACTGGAGTCGGACCGCGCCACCGCGTTCGCCGCCGAGGCCGCCGCCCAGGAGATCAACATGACGACGGCCGACGCGAACGAGGGAGTGGCGAGCTTCGTGGAGCGGAGGGCGCCGGAGTACCGGGGCCGGTAGAAGGCGGACCGGGCACCCTCTCGATGGAAGGCGGAGCGGGCGCCCGGCCGGTGGAAAGCGGGCCGGGCGCGCGTATGCCGCCCGGCCGCCGCCCCCATGCCGGTCGGTCCTACTCCGGGTTGCTGACCCGGATCTTCGACTGGCCGTGCTTGCGGGTCTCCCAGTCGTCCATGAACCGGCCGCGCAGCCCCCGCTTCTCGGCCAGCGCGATCAGTGTCCCGGTGCGGTAGTAGAAGTCCTCCCGCAGTACCTGGTGTTCGGTCCCCTCGGTCCGGTCGAAGGTGAAGTCGAAGAAGCCGCCGGGTGCCAGGATGCGGCCGACGTGGGAGAAGCACTCGTCGATGACGTCGAGCGGCGAGTGCGAGAAGACGCTGTGCGCATGCACCACGTCGAAGTGGGCGTCCGGGAGGAATTCCAGCTTCAGGTTCTGGGTGATGGTCAGGTGCGGCAGCTTCGCCTGGAGGTTGTACCTGGTCAGGGTCTCCTTGGCGGATATGAGGATGTCGGGCGAGATGTCGATGCCGTAGTAGTGGCCGCTGTCCAGGTAATCGATGAAGCGCCAGCCCGCACGGAGGTTGCCGCAGCCGATGTCGAGCATCCGGTGCGCGGGAGTGAGCCCGTGCTCGCCGAGGTAGTCGAACTGCATCTTGCCGAGCGCCAGCCACCGGTCGTGGGTCTGACTGCCGACGGCCGCCTCCGGGTTGCGGGCAGTGTCGGAGGCCATGACGGCGCGGTAGTAGTCGACGTGGTTCGGGTGCTTGATACGGAGCCAGCTGTCCCGCGCGGTCCGCTTCACGTACGGCGCGACCCGAGCGGGATTCATCACTGCATAACGGACCTTGTGGGACAAGCTGGTTCGGTTTTTGAGCATGGCTTTGGACGACACGGTGCGGACCTCCGAGGTGACGGCGGGTGTGGTGTGACGTGCGTACGGATGGACGGGTGGACGGATGGACGGGTGGACGGGTGGACGGGGAGGCAGAGACGGGGAAACGGAGACGGGCGGGCGGGGACGGGCTGAGTCGGGCCGGCCCCCGGGACCCGTCCTAGAAGCGCCGGCCGCGCAGCCTCACGACGATCAGCGCGATCAGCGCCACGGCCAGCACCAGGAAGACGGCCGACTCGATCGCCTGCAAGGACCAGAAGTCGCTGCTGGGATAGACCTTGTAGAAGCGGCCGACATAACCGTGTTCAGCCATGCACCGCTTGAGTTCGGCGCCCGAGAACTCGCAGTTGACGATCCCCTCGTGCTTGCCGGACGGGGTGAGGTATCCCCAGTCCCCGGCGGACCTGGCGCTGCCGATCAGCGCCTTGGGCTGCATACCGGGGCTGGTCCGGGTGAGCGGGGTGAGCCAGCCGAGGTGGAAGCGGCACGCGTCCAGTACGGCGCGGACGCCCAGGACGACGACCAGCGTCACCCCCATCGCAGGCAGCACCCGGCGCACCAGCAGCCCGGCCGCGGTTCCGGCGGCGAGGCCGAAGAGGGCGCCGGCCACGGCGGCCGGGCCGGTGGCGTCGAAGATGGCGCTGTCGTACCAGTAGGGGCCGTCGAGCATGTTGGAGATCGGCGCCCACCACCAGGCGACGAGCCCGGCGAACGCGGCCGAGCCCACCACCGTGCAGAGCGCGGCGAGACCGAAGCGGGAGACGAACCAGCGGACCGGTCCCACGCCCTGGGTGAGCGCCAGCCGGTAGGTGCCGCTCTCCAGCTCGCGGCCGATCAGGGGCGCACCCCAGAAGAGGCCGATGAGCACCGGCAGGGCCGCGCTGATCCAGCCGAGCATCCTGATGTGGTCGGCGTGGGTGTAGAGCAGTTCGAGAACGTACGGGCTGTCGACGCAGGGGCCGTTCCACCCCTTGCAGAGAGCGACGTGATGACTGTCGATGAACGACGTCATGTCCGCGCGCTGCAGCGCGACATAGAGCGCGCAGGCCGCGACGACGACCACGCCGACGGCTATCTGGATGCGCTGCTGGCGCCAGGCCAGCCAGAGGGTGCCCCTCACGCTTCGGCCTCCTCTGTGGTGGGTACGGACGGTGCGGCGCCCTGGCCCGGGAGCGGCGGCACCGGGGCGCGGAGGTGGGCGAGCAGGAGTTCTTCCAGCGAGGGGCGGGCGGTGTCCCAGCGGCTTCCGGCGGGACCGCCGCCGCGGACCATGGCGGTGACCTGGCGCCCGGTGACGGTGACTTCCACGACCGTGGCGCGGTCCAGTTCGGGCGGCAGCCCGTCGGCGGCGCCCTCGTCGGCGCGGCCGGTGAGCAGGGTGTGGCTGTCGCACAGGTCCTGGGCGTCACCGGTCAGCCGGACGCCGCCGCCCTTGAGCAGCAGGACGTGGTCGCAGACGTTCTCCAGCTCGGCGAGCACGTGCGAGGACATGACGACGCTGATGGAACGCTCGGCGACCTCGGCCATCAGCAGGCCCATGACCTCGTGGCGTACGACGGGGTCGAGGTCGGCCAACGGCTCGTCGAGCAGCAGCAGATCGGGCTTCTTGCCGAGTACCACGGCCAGCGCGATCCGGGTGCGCTGCCCCGGCGAGAGGGTGCCCACCCGGGCGTGCGGGGAGATGTCCCCGGCCCGTACGACGCTCTCGGCCAGGGCGGCGTCCCAGCCACGGTTGAGCTTGCGCCCCAACCGGAGGGTGTCGGCGACGGTGAAGCCGGCGTAGAGCGGTTTGTCCTGGGCGAGGAAGGCCGTACGGTCACGGGCCCCGGGGGCGCCGGGCAGGGCACCGAAGACGCGGACCTCGCCGGTCGTGGGGCGCATCAGGTCCGAGACGAGGTGCAGCAGGGTGCTCTTGCCCGCGCCGTTGGGGCCGACGAGGCCGGTGATCCGGCCCGCCGGTACCGCGAAGTCGCAGTCACGCAGGGCCCATCCGCTGCCGAACCTGAGCCCGAGGCCTTGCGCCCGCACCGCTGTGTCTGCGGTCGGAACAGTCACTCTTCTTCCTCCAATGAGTCCGGCTCCGACGAGTCCGGCTTCGATGAGCCCGGCTTCGATGAGCGCGGCTTCGATGAGCGCGGCTTCGACGAGCGCGGGGAGTCCTGGGAACGCGGGGTGCCCTGGGAGCGCGGGATGTTCTGGGTACGCGGATGGCTCTCGTCCAGCGCGTCGGCCACCAGGGCCGTCACGTCCTCGCGTTCGAGCCCGGCCTCGCGGGCCCGCGCCAGCCAGTCGGCAAGCTCCGCGCGGAGCGGGGAGCCCGCCGCGGCCTCCGGTCTGGAGAGCGAGCGGGACACGAAGGTCCCCTTGCCGGGCCGTGGCTCGACGAGCCCTTCCCGCTCCAGCTCGCGGTAGGCCTTGAGCACGGTGTTGGGGTTGATCGCGGTGGCCTCCACCACCTGCCGGGTCGTGGGGAGCCGGTCCCCCGGCTCCAGTGCACCGAGGCGCAGCGCGGTCTTCACCTGATGGACGATCTGCAGGTACGTGGCGACCCCGCTGTGCCGGTCGATCCGGAATGCGACCATCTCCACCCTCTTTCACTAACGTGTTAGTGAAAGGATGATGACACAGACTCAGGGCAACGCCGACAGGTACCCCCACAAGCCGTCCGGGCGCCCGGGGGTTCCCATCTGACGCACCGTCAGCTTCAATGGAGGAGTGATGGGACACGCAGGGATGGCGGTCACCGCCGTCCGATACCTCAGGTCCGTGGGCGCCCCGACGACGGCACAGCCGGTCGACCCGCTCCCCCGCCCCGACCTGCGGGCCGTCGCGGACGACGAGCGGCTGCCGGTCGACCCGGCCGAATTCCGCCGCGTACTGGGCAACTTCGCCAGCGGCGTCACGGTCATCACGGCCACCGACGCCGACGGCCCGACCGGCTTCGCCTGCCAGTCGTTCGCCTCACTGTCCCTGGACCCGCCACTGGTCGCGTTCATGGTCGCCCGTACGTCGACGACCTGGCCCCGCATCGCCCGCGCCGGAACCTTCTGCGTCAACATCCTGGGCGCGGACCAGGGCCCACTGTGCCGCGGCTTCGCGGTGAGCGGCGCGGACAAGTTCGCGGGCGTCGTCCACACCCCCGCACCCGTGACGGGCGCACCGCTGCTCGCGGACGTACCGGCCTGGATCGACTGCCGCATCCACGCCGTGCACACGGGCGGCGACCACCTGATCGTGGTGGGCCGGGTGGAGGCACTGGGCGGCACGGGCGAGGGTGCGCCGCTGCTGTTCCACCAGGGGAAGTTCGGCCGCTTCACGGCCTGAGGGGGCTGCCTCCTCAGGCCTCGGCCCGCCTCACCCTTCAGCCCGCCGCGACTGCCGCCACCGGCCGCTGCCTGATCACCAGTGCCATCAGCGCCGCCGCGCAGAGCGCCCCCGACGCGTACCAGATCACGTCGTACGAGCCGAACACGTCCCGCGCCAGCGCACCGAAGCAGCGGCCGTGACGGGCATGCCGTGGTCGTGGGCGGCGGCTACTCACGAGCTCCGGCGCACCGTAGGGAGCCCGCCAAGGCGCGGACAAGCATCGTGCCCACGGCCCTGCCCTCTGGCGGGTCGATCAGAGACACACGCACGTCAGAGAAGCCGTACACCGTCAGGATGTGTCCCCACTCGTCCGAGGTGCGGTCGTACCGCAGTCCGGCTCTGGCGGGCTTGGGCCCCTGGCCGCCCGGAGGCACATGCGAAAAGGCCAGGATGCCTCCTGGCGCCATACGCGAGCGGATCAGCGGGAGCAGGGTGTCCGGATCGACGAACCACACAGCGCCGAAGATCGAGAGCACGACATCGAACGTCTCGTCCGTCTCGTTCAGGAACGCCGTCGCCTCCGCCGTACGGAACTCAAGGCCGGGCAGACTGCCCCAGTGTTCCCGCGCGACCGCCTCTCGGGCGGGGGCGATGTCCACCCCTTGGCCAGTCGCGCCAAGCGTCACGAGGTGCGCGAGGTTGCTACCGCTCCCCGAGCCGAGTTCCAGAACCCGACGTCCGGCCACGGGACCCAGAACGCTCTCGTTCGGCCCGTGATCGGCGTACTGGGTCCAGTTCAGCCAGGTCGTTTCGCCCTTGGCGTTCACTGTCCTGCGTGGCTTGCTCCCGACCGCGTACCTGTCCCAGGACTCAGCCAATGACATGCGGTGATCCTTTCCGGCAAAAGGGGCCCACCCCCAACGTACGGAGTAGGCCCCAACTCACATGCTGTGTGTTGCTACTTGGGCGAGTCGTGGCACCCGGCGTGGCACTGGTTGCAGTCGGCCGCGTTCTCCATGCCCCACAGGTCGGCGTCGATCTCGAACCCGGCCGCCTTGATGGCCTTGATCGTCTGTTCCAGAACGAGCGGGCCGCCGGTCTCGGAGTCGTGCCCGTCCCGCGTCGCCTTGTCGTCGCTGACGCACTGGACCCCCGCCGTCGCACCGGGAAGCTCCGGAACGTGGTGGATGTAGCGGCCGAAGTGCCGGTTGGTGAAGTGGTGGTACGGGATCGAGTCGAGCATGAATGAGTGCCAGGCCTCGTCCACCTGCCCGGACGGGCCCATGAGAAGGTCCGGGTTCTCACCGCACGTGACCAGGTAGGCGATGGCCTGCCCGAACTTGGCTTCTGCCAGTTCGCGCGTGTTCTCCGGGTTGCGGAGGAGGAGGGCCACCTCCCGCTCCCACACGTCCGGGGTGACGTACGCCTTCGGATCGCGAATCACTACTACCGTGCTCATGCTGGCTTACCTCCACGTAATTGGGGTTCCGTGGTGCTCCGGTCACGTCGTCCACCCGCACACCTGGGACACAGGCACGGCGGCATGAGACCAGTAGCGAGAGGCTCCCCGCCCTCCCCCTCGTACAGGGTTCGTGGCTCGGTCCGAGTGCCGTCGACTCTCACCAGGTAAGCGCTGATGCTGATGGACATGACGTCCATGTTCCGCATCGGGCGTGACCATTGCGGCGACGTTCAAGGCGTCCCTCGGACGTCATGTCGGTGTCACGCCGAAGGCGTCAAACCGGTGTCATTGGAGGCGTGACGTGGCTACCCTCGGATCATGACAACTGCGGCCGAGCATGAGCGAATCCCCAACGACGTGCTGACCTCCGTACGCAAGTCGATGAACCTGAGCCAAGACGAGTTCGCCCAGGGCCTGCGGGGCACGGGCGAGGAACTTGGGGAACCGAACGACGCTTCCAAGCGACTCGTGCAGCGCTGGGAGTCCGGGGAGACCAAGACGTGCCGCCCGCTGTACGCACGGGCGCTGAAGCGGTTCACCGGCCGCACCCCTGAACTGCTGGGGTTCGCGATCCCGATGGCACGCATCCATTCAGACGGCGCGGGAGGTCACGACATGGAGGCTGGGGAAATCGGCACGGCTGACGCTGCCACGAGCCCGGAGCCGGAGCCGCAGAGCGAGTACGCGGGCATCTGGTTGTCCCGGTACGAGTTCTACTCGTCCAGCCGCGACGAGACATACGGCTGCAAGCATCACGTCGTGATCGTCCAGCACGGCAACCGGCTGACAGCCCAGAGCCTGCCCGGAGCATCGACCAACCCGGACAGTCCGTTGTCCCTGGACCTCACCGTTGACCGGAACGTCGTCACCGGTACGTGGACCGAGCAGACGGCGGCCAACGGGTACTACCAGGGCGCCCGGTACCACGGTGCGATTCAGCTACTCGTCGAGCCGACAGGCCGACGGATGGCGGGCAAGTGGGTCGGGTTCGGCAAGGAATTCGATGTGAACACGGGCCCGTGGGAGCTGCGTCTACTCGACCGGTCGACAGGCCGCGCGAGCATTGAGCGGTACTCGACTACACGTCAGTGAGGGATCGGGTCGCTCCCCTGCAAGGAAGCAGCGGCAGCGGCCGTGCGGGCCCCTGGCCACCGAGTGCGGTCACCGCGACGACGAACGAGGCGCGATGGACATCGACGCTGTCTACTTCCGGGCGCCGGGAGGATTCTCCTTCCCCGAAGACATGTCCGGGCCTGAGCGGCGTTTCGCCGCCGCGCAGGCCGCGCCGGGCTCGGCGGGGTCATCACTGCTCTGGTGGGCTGCCGGTGGGTCAGCAACCCAGCTGCCATGTCCCGCGCCGAGTACAAGCCGGTCCAGCTGGCCGCAGCCCGGGAAGCCGGCCTGCGGATCGCTCCGACCCTCATCACCAACCGACCTGAATCCGTACGGGCCTTCGCGGCCGAGGTACGGGGGACTGGATCGCGCACGCCACGGATCTGCCGATCGCGGAAGCCATCGCCGACGAACTGCAAGGAGCAGCCGCGTGAATCAGTCAGCTGCCGACATCGCACGACCGCACCTGGCCGTGCTCTCCGACGAACTGGCCAAGGCCGGCGTGATCCGCACGCCGCAGTGGGCCGAGGCGTTCTCCAAGGTCCCCCGGCACGTTCTCGTGCCCCGCTGGTACGAACAGGAGACCAATGCCAGGGGCATCACGGTGTGGCGCCTGCGGCACACCGTCCACGAGGGCGGGCTTGAGGATGTCTACCGCGACCGCACGCTCGTCACGGCCCTCGACCCGGCTTCGGCCGAGAAGGTGGATGACCAGGCGTGGACGGGGATCCCCACGTCGTCCAGCACTCTGCCGAGCCTGATGGCGGGAATGCTGGACGACCTGTCGGTGCAGGACGGGCAGCGCGTCCTGGAAATCGGAACGGGTACCGGATACAACGCGGGCCTGCTCTCTGCCCGCCTCGCTGACCATCTGGTGCACTCCGTCGACGTGGACCCGGACTTCGTACAGCTCGCGCGGACCCGTCTCGGACAGCTGGGCTTCCATCCGCACCTCGCAGTCGGAGACGGGCAGAGCGGCTTCCCGGGAGGGGGACGGTTCGACCGGATCATTGCCACGTGCTCGGTGCCCCGGATCCCGGATGCGTGGATCGAGCAGACAGAGCCGGGCGGGTTCGTCCTCACCGACCTCGCGTGCGGGATCGACGGGGGGATCGTCCGCCTCGCCGTCGAAGCGGACGGCACGGCAACCGGGCACTACACCCGCACGAGCGGGCGCTTCATGCCCGCACGGAGCGCACCCACGACCTACCCGAACCGTCAACGCGCGCCGTACGCGACGGAGACCGGAACGCGACCGACCGTGGTGACGGCCACCGACATCCGTGGCTGCTACCCGTTCCGGCTGCTGCTCGGTTTCACCCTGCCTGACGCCGAACTCGTCTACCACATCGACGACGACGGCCGGACCGCTCTGCAACTCCAGACACCGGACGGAGCATGGGCGCGCACACCGCTGACAGCGCCACACGGAGGCGCGACCGTCACCTGGGGCGGCCCCGGAGAGCTGTGGGAGGAGGTCGAAGCTGCCTGGAGGTGGTGGACCGAGCAAGGGATGCCCGACCAGTCCCGTTACGGAATCACTCGTGCACCGGACGGCCATGTGCACGCCTGGTACGCACCGGACGGCCGACGCTGGAACCTCGGTGCATGAACCCGGGCAGCCGCTTCTCGGCCTGAGGAGCTCCCCCCCCTCTAGGTTTCAGCCCGCCGCGACTGCCATCACCGGCCGCTGCCTGATCACCAGTGCCATCAGCGCCGCCGCCGCGCAGAGCGCCCCCGACGCGTACCAGATCACGTCGTACGAGCCGAAGACGTCCCGCGCCAGACCGCCCAGGTACGCGACCAGTGCCGCGCCCACCTGGTGCGAGGCCAGCACCCAGCCGAAGACGATCGCGCTGTCCTCGCCGTAGTGCTCACGGCAGAGGGCGATGGTCGGCGGGACCGTGGCCACCCAGTCGAGGCCGTAGAAGACGATGAAGAAGACCATCGGCGGGTGGACGGACGGAGCGAGCAGCATCGGGAGGAAGAGCAGCGAGATGCCGCGCAGCGCGTAGTAGACCGCCAGCAGCCGGCGGGACTCGAAGCGGTCGGTGAACCAGCCCGACGCGATCGTGCCCATGATGTCGAAGACGCCGATCACCGCGAGCAGCGAGGCGGCGGCCGTGACGGGCATGCCGTGGTCGTGGGCGGCCGGGACGAAGTGGGTCTTCACCAGGCCGTTGGTGGACGCGCCGCAGATCGCGAACGTACCGGCCAGCAGCCAGAACGGCCCCGTACGGGCCGCCCGGAACAACACGTCCAGGGTACGGCGGGCCGCACCCGTGGCCGACGGCGGCTTCGGTACGAACTCTGTTGCACCGTAGGGAGATTGGCCGACGTCCGCCGGATGGTCGCGCAGCAGGATCCAGACCAGCGGCACCACCGCGAGCGCCGCCAGTGCCACGGTGACCGCGGCCGGGCGCCAGCCGTGGTGTTCGACCAGCCAGGACAGGAACGGTAGGAAGACCAGTTGGCCGGAGGCGCCCGCCGCGGTGAGGACGCCGGTGACCAGGCCCCTCTTGGCGACGAACCAACGGTTGGTGACCGTAGCCGCGAACGCCAGCGCCATCGAGCCGCTGCCCAGACCGACCAGGACGCCCCAGTAGAGGATCAGCTGCCAGGCGGCCGTCATCCACACCGTCAGCACCGAGCCGACCGCGATGACGGTGAGCGCGACCGCCACCACCCGGCGGATCCCGAAGCGGTCCATCAGGGCCGCGGCGAACGGCGCCGTGAGCCCGTACAGCGCGAGGTTCACCGAGACCGCGAAGCCGATCGTGCCGCGCGACCAGTGGAACTCCCGATGCAACGGATCGATCAGGAGCCCCGGCAGCGACGCGAAGGCCGCGGCGCCGATGATCGTCACAAAGGTCACCGCGGCGACGAACCAGGCGCGGTGCAGGCGCGGTCGGCGGCCGAGGGGTGGCCGTTCGGGGGCGGCGAGATGTTCGCTTGTCTGCGTCACGCGGCCCAGCATCACGCGGGCGGCCGGGCCGTACGAGTGGCCCGGGGGACAGCCTTCGATACGATCGGGCCACCGGGTCCGAGTGGCCTGCGCGACCGTTACGGCCCTGAGCGACCCGGACGGCGTGCGCGCCCTCCGTACGGCCTGCACGCCCCGCGGCCTGCGCCTACACCTTGCGCCGCAGCCCCCGTATCGCCGGGACCGCGAACAGCACCGCGCACACCAGCACGTTGATCACCACCCCGGTCACCAGCACCTGCTTCATACCGACCGCGTCGGCGACCGGTCCGGCCAGCGCCCGGCCGACCGCGAGCATGATCATCGAGCCCGCCACGTCGTACGCGTGCAGCCGGTTCAGGGCCTCCGTCGGTACGTGGGTCTGGACCGTCGTCGACCACATCACCAGCCAGAACGCGGACGCCACACCGCCGATGAAGAAGCCCAGGGAGAGCAGCGCCAGCGGTACGTCGTAGGCCAGGACCAGCAGGTTGGCGATCATCCCGAAGAGGGCGAAGGTACCGGCGAAGAGCGGGCGGCGGGGGCGGGCGCGCATGGCGATCAGGCCGCCGACCGCGTTGCCCGCGCCGTTGACCGTCATCATCAGGCCGTACATCGCGGAGCTGTGCCGCCCGGTGACGACGACCGCCTCCAGCGGGATCAGCGGGCCCAGGACCATCACCCCGTACACCGTCCAGACGGCGATGACACCCCAGAGCCAGGTACGTGCCTTGAACTCCTTCCAGCCGCCCACGATTTCCGCCACCAGCGACTCGCCGTGACTGCGGGCCATCGGGGCCATCCGGATCAGGAAGAGGCAGATGCCGCTGACCGCGAAGGTCGCCGCGTTCAGGCCGAAGACCGTGCCGGGGCCGCCCATTCCGGCCAGGGCGCCCGCCACCGCGGGGCCCGCCATCGTCGTCAGCGATTCGGCGACCCGCAGCAGTGCGTTGCCGCGCTGCACGTCGGGGACGACCTTGGGCAGCATGCTCGCGACGCCCGGCTGGAAGAGCGCGGCGCCCAGGCCGTTGACCGCGCTCAGCCCGTACACGAGCCAGAGCGGCGGCGCGCCCGTCACGAAGACCAGCGCGAGCACCGTGGTGGCGACGAGGCGCATCGCATCCGCGAGCACCATCATCCGGCGAGGGGTGAAGCGGTCCGCCAGCACTCCGCCCACGATGACGAACCCGGCGAAGCTCACCGTCCAGGCCCCGAGCGCGAAGCTCACGGCGGAGGCGCCATGACCGGTGTCCAGCAGCCCTGCGGCGAGGGCGACGGGCACCATGCCGTCGCCGAAGCGGGCCACGGTACGGGCGGTGAAGAAGTAGCGGAAGTTGCGGTTCCAGAGAGTCAGCGGCTCACTGTCGAAGCCTGCCGGGGAGAGCGGGGAAGGGAGTTCGGGAATGACCTGGTCGGTCAGGTGCTTTTCAGTCACAGTGTCTGATGCATATCAAGGAGTGGTCTGGACCACCAGTCCTGTCTCACAAGGAGGAACGGAGAGCCCCATGCCCCGGCCCCACCGGATCGTCGTGCTCGCCCTCGACGGGCTGCTCCCCTTCGAACTCGGCATCCCGCACCGCATCTTCGACCGCCCGCACGGCCCCGACGGGCGCCCGCTCTACGAGGTCGTCACCTGCTCCGTGCGCCCGCCGGGCCCCGTCCGTACCGACGCCGATTTCTCCATCAGCGTCGAGAACGGACCCGAGGCGCTCGCCACCGCCGACACCGTCGTCGTCCCCGCCTCGTACGAACTCGGCCCGGTGCACACCGAGGGCAGGCTCACCGGCGAGCTGGCCGCCGCCCTTGCCCACATCCGGCCCGGCACCCGGCTCGTCTCCATCTGCACCGGCGGATACGTCCTCGCCGCGGCCGGATACCTCGACGGGCGCCCCGCGACCACGCACTGGTCGTCCGCCGAGCACTTCCAGCGGCTGTTCCCCGCCGTGCGCGTCGACCCCGACGTCCTGTTCGTCGACGACGGCGACGTACTGACCTCGGCGGGCGTGGCCGCGGGCATCGACCTGTGTCTGCACATCGTGCGCCGCGACCACGGAACGGCGGTCGCCAACGACGTGGCCCGCCGTACGGTCGTCCCGCCGCACCGGGACGGCGGACAGGCCCAGTACATCCAACGCCCGCTGCCGGACGCGCAGTCGGCGACGACGACCGGGGCACGGGCCTGGGCGCTGGGCCGGCTGCACGAGCCGATCCGGCTGCGGGACCTGGCCGCGCGGGAGTCGATGTCCGTCCGCACCTTCACCCGCCGCTTCCGGGAGGAGGCGGGCATCAGCCCCGGTCAGTGGCTGACCCGTCAGCGGGTGGAGCGTGCCCGGTATCTGCTGGAGTCCTCGGACCTGTCGGTCGACGAGGTGGCACAGGACGCGGGGTTCGGCACCGCGCAGTCGCTGCGCCAGCACTTCCAGGCGGCGCTGGGAGTGACGCCGACCGCGTACCGGCGGACGTTCCGTACGGCACACGGCGCCCCGGCCGGGGACCGCCAGGCACACGGCACCCCGGCCGGGAGCGTGGCACCGTGAACCGGCCGGGACCGTAAGACCGGGCTCAGCGCAGCAGCTGCACCCCCGGCCGCCCCGACCGCACCTGCAGCCGGGCCAGGGTGCTCGCCTTCGCCTTCCGGCTGAGCACCGTGTCCACCACCCGCACCTGCGCGTCCACCGACGACTGCCCGATGTCGAACAGGTGGTAGCCGCGGTGCGCGTCGATGACCTTCCAGTGCGGGTTGTCGGCCTTCAGCGGGTCCCACTCCTTGTGGAACGCCGCCAGGTCCTGGTCGCCGCCGCTGGAGATGGACGTACCGACGAACTCCGCGCCGACCACCGCCGACGACGGGTGCGCGAAGTCCTTCTTCAGGTCGCTGATCATCGTCAGATGGCGGTCGCCGGAGAGCACCACCGGGTTGTGGACCTTCTGCAACTCGGCCATCAGGGCGTTGCGTTCGACCTGGTAGCCGTCCCAGGCGTCGTAGTACCAGAGCTTGCCCGCCCCGAGCTTCAGGTCGGTCTCGGCCATCATGATCTGCGAGGCGATGATGTTCCACTGGGCCGGTGAGCGGTGCAGCCCCTGCAGCAGCCACTCCTTCTGCCGCGCGCCGAGCATGGTGAGCTTCGGGTCCTCCGCGCCCGCCTGGGTGCTGACCTGGTTGCTGCGGAACTGGCGGGTGTCCAGGACGTTCAGCCGGACGAGGCGGCCGTAGTCGAAGCGCCGGTACATCTGGACGTGCGGCCCGTTCGGGACCTGCGCGGCGCGCACCGGCATGTGCTCGTAGTACGCCTGGTAGGCGGCGGTGATCCGGGCGACGAACGCCTCGTGCGACTGCTTGGCCGGATCCTGCGGGACCTGGCCGGCGTAGTCGTTGTCGACCTCGTGGTCGTCGAAGGTCACCACCCAGGGCGCCTGCGCGTGGATCGCCTGGAGGTCGGGGTCGGTGCGGTACTGGGCGTAGCGGTTGCGGTACTGGCCCAGGGTGTACGGCTCGCCGTGGCCCTCGTGGACGCGCACGGCGGCGGCCGACGGGGTGGACTCGTAGATGTAGTCGCCGACGAAGAGGACCAGGTCGGGGTCCTGGGCGCGCATGTCCGCGTACGGGGTGAAGTACCCCTGCTGCCAGTTCTGGCAGGAGGCGAGGGCGATGCGGAGCTTGCCGCCGGAGGAGAGCGGATCCGGCGCGGTCCGGGTGCGGCCGACGGGCGAGACCTGGCCGCCGCAGCGGAACCGGTACCAGTATCTGTGGTCCGGCTTCAGCCCCTTGGCGTCGGCGTGCACGCTGTGGGCACGCTCCGGTACGGCGCTCTCGGTGCCGTGGCGCACGATGGTGCGGAAGCGCTCGTCCTCGGCGATCTGCCATTCGACGGTGACCGGGGCGTCCGGCATCCCGCCGCCGTTCAGCGGGTCGGGTGCGAGCCTGGTCCAGAGGACGACGGCGTCCGGCAGCGGGTCGCCGGACGCAATGCCGAGCCGGAACAGCCCGTCGGGGAGGGCCGGTGCGGCGGCGGATGCGGCGCCGGAGAACGGAAGTTGGACGGTGGCCGCGGCGCCGAGCGCGACGGCGGAACCTGCGAGGAACCGGCGGCGGCCGGTGAGAGCGGAGCGTGCTGCGTCTGCTGCGGGCATGCGAATTGACTCCCTGGCTCCTGGGGCCTCTTGTCGCGAACGAGAGTCACAGGACCGAGTGGCCGTACCGCTGAACGCCACGCATCGTGCGTGTGACGGTTGCCGGAAAGGCGCGATCGCGAGCCCCGGGTACCGCCGCCGGGGCCGCAGCGACTGGACGGAGCACGCGGGGAAGGCACGTGGCGGGCCGAAACCCGGCCGAATCCGGCTGCTCCGAACGAGCAGCCGGATCACCGGACAGTCAGAAGGCCGGATAGCCGGGTATCCGGACAGTCAGAAGGCCGGATAGCCGGGTATCCGGATAGCCGGAAGGCCGGGTAGCCGGAAGGTCCGGACATCGGAGCTTACGAACGTCGGAGAGTCCGAGGCTCAGAACGTCAGAGAGTCAGAGAGTCAGAGAGTCAGAGAGTCTGAACGTCCGAGTTTCAGAACGTCTGAGCATCAGAACGTCAGGACCCCGCGTGCCACCCGCCCGTGCTCCGCGTCGTCCACCGCCTTCGCGAAGTCCTCCACCGGGTAGGTCTCCGTCACCAGTTCGTCGAGCAGCAGCCGCCCCTGCTGGTACAGCCCGGCGTACAGCGGAATGTCCCGCTGCGGGCGCGAGGCCCCGTACCGGCAGCCCAGGATCGACTTGTCCAGGAACATCGACGACACCAGGAACGACGCCTCCGCCGTCGCGGGCGGGGTGCCCAGCATGATCGCCTGGCCGTGCCGGTCGAGGAGGTCGATCGCCTGGCGGATCAGCTCCACCCGGCCCACGCACTCGAAGGCGTGGTCGGCGCCCTTGGGCAGGATCTCCCGTACGCCCTCCACCGACGTCAGGAAGTGCGTCGCCCCGAACTGCCGGGCCACCGCCTCCTTGTCGGGGTTCGCGTCGACCGCGACGACGGTCGCCGCGCCCGCGATCCGCGCGCCCTGGAGGACGTTGAGGCCGATGCCGCCGGTGCCGATGACCACCACGGAGTCGCCGCGGTCGACCTTCGCCCGGTTCAGTACCGCCCCCACACCCGTCAGTACCCCGCAGCCGATCAGGGCGGCCGAGGTCAGCGGGATGTCCTGGGGGATCTTGACGGCCTGGACCGCCTTGACCACCGTGCGTTCGGCGAAGGCCGAGTTGGACGCGAACTGGTACAGCGGTTGGCCACCGCGCGAGAACGGCTGCCCCGGCCGGCCGATCGCCTTGCGGCACATCGTCGGGCGGCCCCGGTCGCAGTCCGCGCACGCGCCGCAGTTGGCCAGCGTGGACAGCGACACGTGGTCACCAGGCGCCACGTGCTTCACGCCCGCACCGACCGCCTCGACGACGCCCGCGCCCTCGTGGCCGAGAACGACCGGTGCGGGAAAGGGAATCGTCCCGTCGATCACGGACAGATCGCTGTGGCAGAGACCGGCCGCCGCGATGTCCACCAGGACCTCGCCGGGCCCCGGGTCACGTATCTCCAGGTCGTCGACCACCCGGGCCTGCTTGCCGTCGAAGACGACACCCCTCATCTCGGCTCCCTCGGTAGGCCGAGCACCCGCTCGGCGATGATGGTGCGCTGGATCTCGTCCGAGCCGCCGTAGATCGTGTCGGCCCGGCTGAAGAGGAACTGGCTCTGCTGTGCGTCGAGTCGGTACGGGTTCGCCGGCTCCCAGTCGTACGGTCCGACGGCGCCGCCCGCCCCCCGCACCTGTACGGCCAGCTCGCCGAGACGCTGGTGCCAGCCGCCCCAGAGCAGCTTGGCCACGCTCGGGGCGCCGATGTCGTCGGTGCGGCCCAGGGTGCGCAGGGCGTTCCAGCGCATCGTGCGCAGCTCGGCCCACTGGCGTACCAGCCGGTCGCGCAGCACCGGGTCGTCGGCGGCCCCGGACGTGACGGCGGTGCGCACCACCTCGGCCAGTTCGGCGGCGAAGCCGATCTGCTGGACGAGTGTGGAGACCCCGCGCTCCAGCGCGAGCAGGCCGGTGGCGACGCGCCAGCCGTTGCCCTCGCCGCCGACCACGCAGTCCGCCCGCGCACCGTCGAAGAAGACCTCGTTGAACTCGCTGGTGCCGGAGAGCTGGCGGATCGGCCGTACGTCGATCCGGCCCGGCTGGTCCATCGGGACCAGCAGGAACGACAGCCCGCGGTGGCCGCGGCTGCCCGCCTCGGTGCGGGCCAGTACGAAGCACCAGTCGGCCTCCCGGGCGAGCGAGGTCCAGATCTTCTGGCCGGTGACGCGGTAGCCGCCGCCCCCGTCCGGTACGGCGGCGGTGCGCACCGCCGCCAGGTCGGAACCGGCGCCCGGCTCGCTGTAGCCCTGGCACCAGAGGGCCTCGCCACGGGCGATCGGCGGCAGGAAGCGGGCCCGCTGTTCGTCGTCGCCGAAGGCGATGAGGGTGGGGGCGAGCAGGTTCTCGCCGATGTGGCCGACCCGGCCGGGGGCGCGGATCCTGGCGTACTCCTCGGCCCAGACGACCTGTTGGGTGAGGGTGGCGCGCCGGTTCCCGTACGGGCCACGGCCCGTACCGGCCGGGCCTTCGCCCTGACCGGCGCCGCCCCGACCTTCGCCGTCCCAGCCGATGCCGACCCAGCCGCCCGCGCCCAGTTCGCGTTCCCAGGCGCGGCGCAGCTCCGGTGCCTCGTGTTCGGTGCCGGGTCCGCCGATGGATTCGGCGGCGGTGAACTCGCCCACGAAGTGGCTTTCGAGCCAGGCGCGGGCCTCCGCGCGGAAGGCGCTGTCCTCAGGCCCGGGGGTGAAGTCCACGGTGCGCCTCCTCCACGGGAGCGTACGGGCGGCCGGCTCGGCGGACGGCCGCCGGATCACCCATTGGGCCGCTCCTTCGCCGCCGCCGCCCGCGCCATCTCCTCCAGCTGGGCCAGCATCGGCATCGGGTCCACCCCCACCGTCCCCGGCAGGAAGTCCGCGATCCGCTCGGGCGTCCAGGGCGCGCCCTCCGCGTAACCGGCCCGCAGCTCCCTCGGCTGGGCCCAGACCGCGATCTTCGGGCCCGCGATCGTGTACACCTGCCCGGTGATCTTCTCCGCGCGCGCCCGGTCGGAGAGCAGGTACGTCACCAGGGCGGCCACGTCCTCCGGTTCGCCGATCTCCTTCAGCTCCATGGGTACGTTCGCGGACATCCGGGTCCGGGCCACCGGGGCCACCGCGTTCGCGGTCACGCCGTACTTGTTGAGGCCGAGCGCCGCACTGCGGACCAGCGAGATGATGCCGCCCTTGGCCGCGCTGTAGTTGGCCTGGGCGACGCTGCCCTGGTGGTTGCCGCTGGTGAAGCCGATGAGGGTGCCCGAGCCCTGTTTGCGCATCACCGCCGACGCGGCCCGGAAGACGGTGAACGTGCCCTTCAGATGGGTGGCGACCACCGGGTCCCACTCCTCCTCGGACATGTTGAAGAGCATGCGTTCGCGGAGGATCCCGGCGACGCACACGACGCCGTCGATCCGCCCGTACCGCTCCAGTGCGACATCGACGATCCGCTGACCGCCCGCCATCGTCGAGATGTCGTCGGCGACCGCGACCGCTTCGCCGCCCGCCGCCTCGATCTCCTTGACGACGGACTCGGCGACCTCGCTGGCGGGTTCACCTCCCTCGATGGAGACGCCGTAGTCGTTGACGACGACCTTCGCGCCCTCGGCTGCGGCGGCGCATGCGACCGCCCTGCCGATGCCACGCCCGGCACCTGTCACGGCGATGACTTTGCCTGCCAAGAAGTTCCCCATGTCCGGCCCCTTCCCGCGGTTTCTGACGGACCGTTAGATTTTACGGGTAGCCAGTCAGCCGAGCACAAGCCCCCTGGAGGCCCGATGTCCCTGCCGGCGGAATTCCACGACATCGCCAAACGTGTGAACAACTGGGGGCGTTGGGGCTCCGAGGACCAGATCGGCACCCTGAACCTGATCACCGACGAGGTCGTACGGGAGGCCGCGGCGACCGTGCGCACCGGCCGCCGGATCCCCCTCGCGATACCGCTGGAGCACGACGGCGTACAGACCGGCATGATCCCGGGGCGGGTGAACCCGCTGCACGCGATGGTCCAGATCAACCAGGAGCTCTTCGGCCCCGGCACCGTCGCCACCAGCGACGACATCGTGACGATGAGCCTCCAGACGGCGACCCACTGGGACGCGCTCACCCATGCGTCGCACTCCGGGAAGATCTACAACGGCCGCCCCGCGACCTCCGTCACCGCGCACGCGGGAGCCGAGTTCAGCGGGATCGGGACCGTGCGGCACCTGGTCTCGCGCGGCGTACTGCTGGACGTGGCGCGCGCCCGGGGCGTGGACCGCCTGGAGGGAGGTCATGCGGTGACGCCCGAAGATCTGGAGGCGGCGGAGGAGTTCGGCGGAGTCAAGGTGCGCGCCGGGGACGTCGTGCTCGTACGGACCGGTCAGATGCAGCTCTACCTGGGCGGCGACAAGCACGGCTACACCTATCCGTCGCCGGGACTGTCCGTCCGTACGCCGGAGTGGTTCCACGCCAGGGATGTCGCCGCGGTCGCCAACGACACCGTCACGTTCGAGGTGTTCCCGCCCGAGATCGAGGATCTCTGGATGCCCGTGCACGCCCTGGACCTGGTGGAGATGGGCATGCTCCAGGGCCAGAACTGGAATCTCGAAAAGTTGTCCACAGCCTGTGCAGAAGAGCGGCGGTACGCCTTCCTGCTCACCGCGACACCCGAACCCTTCGCGGGTGGCACGGGATCACCGGTCGCGCCGGTGGCCGTCCTGTGACGGGCGACCGGCTGGAGGTGCGTTCCGGATGACGGCAGAACCGCCCGCCATCTCCGCACCATTACGACCGACTTATTACCTTTTGCGCGTCACGCAGGACGGGTGACCTGGCGTACGGGCTGATACCTGGGCTCGCAGGTGCCTTCCGTGCGCCCCGGCGCACCACCCGCGGCCTCGCACACGCCCCGGTCCACCTCGCACCAGATGGACTTGCCGCGCCCCTCGGCCTGCCAGCCCCAGCGGTCCGCGAGCCCGTCGACCAGCTCCAGGCCACGGCCGTTGGTGTCCTCGCCCTCCGCGTGCCGCGGCCGGGGCGGGCAGGCGCTGGTGTCGGCGACCTCGACCCGTACCGTGCCCGCGTCGTCGGCCGGGCCGAACAGCATCCGCAGCACAGCCGGACAACCGGTGTGCACCACGGCGTTGGTGACCAGTTCCGAGATCAACAGAATGAGCGTCTCGGCCAGTGGCTCGTCGACCTTTATTCCACATCCGACGAGCCTGGACCGCGCCCATCTACGGGCCCGTCCCACCTCCGCGGGATCGGGTCCGATCTCCAGCTGCACCTGAAGCACCTGCACCGCTCACACCATCCGAACCGGCCGGGGGTACCCCCACCCTTTTCAAGCACCGGGGGAACATCGCCTAGCGCCTCCCAGGAGTCACGGACCGTGATTCCCTTGAGAGACAGCATGGTTGACGTACAGTCACCGCAACAAGCGCTTCGGGCATATTCCAGCGCGAAGGAGTAGGCGTGGTGCATACTGTGCGACGCCTGTTGCGGACAGTCGAACGAGGGCACTTCTCGCACCCACGTACGGTGCGAACGGCACGCATTCCCCGCCCGGTGTCCACCTCACAGGCAACACCGGGACATCCGCGCAACACGGTCGTTCGCATCACTCGGAGCGTACCGGAGCGCGGCCCCGACTCCGGCCCGTGACGAGTCCGCCGGAGGACACAACCCGATATCAACGCTCGGTGACCCCGCCGCGACGGCCGCCGTGGCGCCCGCCGGACAGCGGCGGCGGCGTCGGTGGCGGAGCCCCCGGCGCCTCACAACCGGGACGCGACCAGTTCCTCGGCCTCGGCCGCGGTGATCCACTGCCCGGCCCTGACCCAGGCCCGCTTCAGGTGGAGATGAACATCTGCCTCCCAGGTGAATCCCATACCGCCGTGGACCTGGAGACAGTCCCGGGCGTTACGGACGGCCGCGTCGTCGGCGAGCAGCTTCGCACCGGCCGCCTCGTACGCGTCGGGCACGCACGCGCCCGTCACGTCCGCCTCGTCCGCCGCCGCCTCGGCGGTGACGGCAGCCGCGTACACGGCCGCCCTGGCGATCTCGGTCCGTACCAGCATCTGCGCGCACAGATGTTTGACGGCTTGGAATGCTCCGATGGGCTGTCCGAACTGTTCGCGCTGCCGGGCGTGTTGGACGGCCAGCTCGGTGGTGCGGGCGGCGCTGCCGAGCTGGAGCGCCGCCGTCAGCAGCGCCGCGGTCAGCGCGGGCGCGTCCGGTGGCAGCGTCAGGGTCACCACGTTCGTGCCCGGCGGCAGGACCACGTCCGGCCCGGCGGTCCGTTCCCCGCCCACCCGGTGCAGCGGGGTCAGCGGGTCCACCGACCGGATGGGGCGGGCGCCCTGGGCGAGGTCCTGGCCCAGCACGTCGTCGGCTTCCGCCAGCCACTCCACCAGGGCGCCGTCCGACGCGGTGACCACCGCCTCCCCGGTGTCGGCGCCCGGCACCGCGCCGGCCGCGAGGTGCGTGGCGACCAGCGGGCCCGGCAGCAGCGCCCGCCCCGCCTCCTCGAAGACGAGTACGGCCTCGGGCAGTCCGAGCCCGACACCGCCCCGCGCCTCGGGGAGCCGCAGCGAGAACAGCCCGGCGTCGCCCAGCTCCCGCCACAGCGCCCGGTCCAGGGTGCCCCGGTCCACGGCCGCCCGCAGTGCCTCCCGGTCGAAGCGTCCGGCGAGCAGCTCACGGAAGCCGTTGCGCAGGGCCAGTTGATCGTCGGTGAGCCGGAAGTCCATCAGCGCCCCTTGGGGAGGCCGAGGATGCGCTCGGCGACGATGTTCTGCTGGATCTGCGAGGTACCGGCGGCGATCGTGTACGAGAGCGAGGACAGCCGGTCCTGGTTCCAGGGGTGCGAGAGGTCCAGCGCGTCCGGTCCCAGCACCTCGGCAGCCACCTCGTACAACTCCTGGCGGGCGTGCGAGTAACGGAGTTTGAATACCGAACCACCGGTACCCGGCACCCCGCCGCTGCGCTGGGCCTCGCTCACGTTCCACTGGGTGAGCCGCCACAGCGCGGCGAACTCGGCGCCGATCCTGCCCAGTCGGCGGCGGAGCACGGTGCCGGACCAGCGGCCGTTCTCCCGTGCGGCGCGCGCCAGTTCGCCCAGCGCGCGGCGGCAGGCGACCACTTCGCCGACGAAGGCGGTGCCGCGTTCGAAGGACAGGGTCACCATGGTGACGCGCCAGCCGTCGTTCTCCTCGCCGACCCGGTCGGTCACCGGGATCCGTACCTCGTCGAGGAACATCTCGGCGAACTCGGTGGATCCGGCGAGGGTCCGCAGCGGCCGTACGGTCACCCCGGGCGCGTCCATCCGCATCGCCAGCCAGGTGATCCCCCGGTGCTTGGGGACGCTCTCGCTGACCGGCTCGGTACGGACCAGCAGTTCGCACCAGTCCGCGACCTCGGCGTGCGAGGTCCAGATCTTGGACCCGCTGACCACGTAGTGGTCGCCGTCGCGGACCGCGCGGGTCCGCAGCGAGGCCAGGTCGGAGCCCGCGTCCGGTTCGCTGAACCCCTGGCACCAGATCTCGTCGCCGCGCAGCACCGGCGGCAGCCAGCGGGCCCGCTGCTCGGCGGTGCCCTCGGCGGCGACGGTCGGGCCCGCGTGCAGCAGCCCGACGAAGTTCGCCCCGACGTACGGCGCCCCGGCCCGCTCCGTCTCCTCCAGGAAGATCAGGTGCTGGGTGGGGGTGGCGCCGCGCCCGCCCGCGTCGGCGGGCCAGTGCAGCCCCGCGTACCCGGCGTCGTACAGCATCCGCTGCCACGCCGTGTCGTACGCCCGCCGTCCCGGCCAGTCCAGCGGATCCGGCGCGGGCGGCAGCGTCGGGAGGGCCTTGGCCAGCCACTCCTTCAGCTGCCCGCGGAAGACCTCCTCCTCCGCCGTGTACGTGAGGTCCATCAGCGGCCGGTCCTGCCCGGCTTGTCGAAGTCGAGGTCCAGCATGCGGATCGCGTTGCCGCGCATCAGCTTGTAGACGGTCTCGTCGTCGAGCCCCTTGACGTGCTCCAGGGCGACCTCCTTGGTGTTCGGGAAGGTCGAGTCGACGTGCGGGTAGTCCGTCTCGAAGGTGGCGTTGTCCCGGCCGACGGTGTCCAGCGACGCGACCCCGTGCATGTCGCGGAAGAAGCAGCAGAAGATCTGCCGGTAGTAGTACGTCGACGGCGGCTCGGGGATCAGGTCCTTCACCCCGCCCCAGGCCCGGTGCTCCTGCCAGACGTCGTCGGCGCGCTCCAGGGCGTACGGGATCCAGCCCATCTGGCCCTCGCTGTACGCCAGCTTGAGCGCCGGGAACTTCACCAGCACCCCGGAGAACAGGAAGTCCATCATCGACGCCATCGCGTTGTTGAACGACAGCGAGGCCTGCACCGCGGGCGGTGCGTCCGGGGAGGCGGCGGGCATCTGCGAGGACGAGCCGATGTGCATGTTGACGACGGTCCCGGTCTCCTCGCAGACCGCGAAGAACGGGTCCCAGTACCCGGAGTGGATCGACGGCAGCCCCAGATAGGTGGGGATCTCGCTGAACGTCACCGCCCGCACCCCGCGCGCGGCGTTGCGCCGGATCTCGGCGACCGCGAGGTCGATGTCCCAGAGCGGTATCAGGCAGAGCGGGATCAGCCGGCCGCCGCTGTCACCGCACCACTCCTCGACCATCCAGTCGTTGTAGGCGCGGACGCAGGCGAGCGCGACCTCCTTGTCGTGCGCCTCCGCGAAGGTCTGGCCGCAGAAGCGCGGGAAGGTCGGGAAGCAGAGCGAGGCCTCGACGTGGTTGAGGTCCATGTCCTTCAGCCGCGCGGCCGGGTCCCAGCAGCCGCGCCGCATCTCGGCGCGGGTGATGCCCTCCAGGGTCATCTCGTCGCGGTCGAAGCCGACGGCGGCGATGTTGCGCTTGTACGGGAACTTCAGGTCCTCGTAGATCCACCAGTCGGTCGGCGGGCCCGCCGGGTCCATGGTGATCTGGTACTTCCCCGCCACATAGGCCAGCTCGCCGATGCCCGCCGTCAGCGGCTTCGGCCCGCGGTCCCGGTACTTCGCGGGCAGCCAGGTCTCGAAGAGATGCGCCGGTTCGATCACATGGTCGTCGACGCTGATGATCCGGGGCAGTTCGGTCATGGTGTCCCTTCCGGCGTATCCGGTGGCCGGACATCCGGTGCGCGGATATCTGATGGCCCGTCAGAAACCAGGCTAGCCCCGACCCTCTGGACCGACAAGGCGCAGAGCCCTACGCTCTCCGCACGATCTGACTACCCGTCAGTTGTACTGTCTGCCGCGAGGGAGTTCGCCGCATGGACGAAACCGCGCACGCACTGGGCGCGTCCCGCACGCTCTGGGAGCTCATCGAGCGCCGGGCCGCGCTCACCCCGGACCGGCCGGTCCTGCTCCAGGAGGACCGCCGCCTGACCTTCGGCGAACTGCGGGACCGCTCGGAACGGGTCGCCGCCGGGCTGTACGGCATGGGCGTACGGCCGGGAAGCGTCGTCACCTGGCAGCTGCCCACCCGGATCGAGACCGCGCTGCTCTCCTTCGCGCTGGCCAGGATCGGCGCGGTGCAGTCCCCGGTGATCCCCTTCTACCGGGACCGCGAGGTCGGCTTCGCGCTGCGCGAGTCGCGGGCCGACTTCTTCGCCGTACCGGGCACCTGGCGCGGCTTCGACCACGGGGCGATGGCCGAACGACTGGGCGCGCGCGGGGTGTTCGAGGCGTACGACGACCTGCCGGACGGCGACCCCGCCGTCCTCCCGCCGCCGCCCACCGACGGTACGGCGGTGCGGTGGATCTACTGGACCTCGGGCACCACGTCCGACCCCAAGGGCGTGCTGCACACCGACCGTTCACTGATCGCGGGCGGCTCCTGCCTGGCCCACGCGCTCCAGCTGTCGGCGTCCGACGTCGGCTCGATGGCCTTCCCCTTCGCGCACATCGCGGGCCCCGACTACACGGTGATGCTGCTCCTCTACGGCTTCCCCGCCGTGATGTTCGAGCACTTCGCGATGCCCGCGGCGCTGGAGGGCTACCGCAGGCACGGGGTCACGGTCGCGGGCGGGTCCACCGCGTTCTACTCGATGTTCCTCACCGAGCAGCGCAAGGACCCGGACCGGAAGCTGATCCCCACCCTGCGGCTGCTGGCCGGGGGCGGGGCGCCGAAACCGCCGGAGATCTACCACGCGGTCGTACGCGAGATGGGCGTCCAGCTCACCCACGGGTACGGCATGACCGAGGTCCCCATGATCACCATGGGGGCGCCCGACGACACGGCGGAGAACCTGGCCACGACGGAGGGCCGTCCGCCTGCCGGGATGGAGATCCGCATCGTGGACGAGGCGGGCAAGCCGGTACCTGCCGGGGTGGACGGGGACGTGCGGCTGCACGGGGAGGCGGTCTGCCAGGGGTACGCGGACCCGGCCCTGGCGGCGGACACCTTCGACGCGGACGGGTTCCTGATCACCGGCGACGTCGGGCACCTCACGGAGAGCGGCCACCTCGTGCTCACCGGGCGCGTGAAGGACATCATCATCCGCAAGGGCGAGAACATCTCCGCCAAGGAGATCGAGGATCTGCTCCATGAACACCCGGGGGTGGGGGACGCGGCGGTGATCGGGCTGCCGGACCCGGAGCGCGGGGAGCGGGTCTGCGCGGTGGTCGAGCGGGCGCCCGGCGCCGGGGAGTTGACGCTGGCCGAGGTCTCGGCGTTCCTGCGCGGCCAGGGGCTCTCGGTGTACAAGCTGCCGGAGCAGCTGGAGGTGGTGGACGCGCTGCCGCGCAACGACGCGCTGCGGAAGGTGCTCAAGTACAAGCTGCGGGAGCGGTACAGCTGACGGCTGCCGTCCGGTGCGGGGGCGGGCCGACAGCTGACGGCCGTTGTCCGGTGCGGGGTCAGGCCGAGATCGGGTGGGCGGCGCCCGGTGCGGGGTCAGGCCGAGATCGGGTGGGCGTCGTCCTCCGCCGTGGCCTCGTACACGTCCGCGTACACGTCGAAGAGGCGGCGCACGCCCAGCGCGGCCAGCACTTTGTTGACGTGTGCGGCGCCGCCCCGGCCGGACATGCCGCCCACCGAACCGTCGGACGGCAGGATCAGCCGCAGCCGTCCCTGACAGGAGCGCATCAGCCGGCGGGCCGCGATCAGGACACTGACGCCGCTGGAGTCGCAGAACACCACGTCCGAGAGGTCGAGCACCACGTCGTGGCAGCCGACCGCGACCGCGTCGTGCACGCGCTGGCGGACAGCGGGCGAGCTGACCAGATCCATTTCGCCCGATATGCGCAGCACGAGCCATACACCGTGTTCGGCTTCCCTCACGTTCAGCATCACGGGACTGGACCTTTCAGCTGTCGGTCCGGAAGATCCGGAAGTTTCCGTTCCACCTCGCGGCTGCCCCACCACCCCCTCATGAAACACCGTGCGCACAGGGAACACGCGGAAGGTTTCGGACAGAAAGATCATATTTGACCGCCCAGGTCTGGCCAAAAGCTGTCGCTGTCGGCCCCTTTACCACCTCGGGCCGCCCAGAGGCCGCACTTGGTGCAAAGAGGCGCACTCCACTGCCCGTCCGACTACTGTCGGAGCGACGAGGGGCAGATGTTTGGGGGCCTAATGCCGAAGGACGCACCACCCCGCTGGGACCGCAGGATGCAGCAGCGACTCGCACGGGGCGAGGCCGCCGCGCTCGGAGAGCTCTACGACCGGTTCGCGTCCCTCGTACACAGCCTGGCCCACCGCGTGCTCGACGACGACGAGGCCGCCGACCGGATCACCCGCGAGGTCTTCGTCCACATCTGGGAGCACCCCGACGAGTACGAGCCCAAGCACGGACCGATGCGGTCCTGGGTCGCCGCACTCGCGCACCGGCAGGCCGTTCAGCAACTGCGGCTGGCGGAGACGGCGTCACTCGCCACCAGCGGCGAAGGCACCACGGAGGAGCTGGAGCAGAAAGTGCGCAGAGCATCCGCCGCAGCCCGCGCGGACTACATCGTCACCTCCATGCCCGCTCCGCTGCGGAAGGCGCTGGAACTCGCGTACTTCCAGCGCAGGGACTACCGGCAGACCGCCGCCGACCTCGGCGTGACCGAGGACGAGGCGCGCAGACGGCTGCGGCTGGGACTCCAGCTGCTCTCCACGGCCAACACCCGCCCGGCGGACGGGGCGCCACCGCCCGGATACGGCCGTGCGCTGTGACCGGGCCGGCCGAGGAGCGGTCCGGACGCCCCGGTGAGGAACTCCCCTCGCGGATACCGGGACCACGCGGGGCCGCCGACGACCTCGCGTTCCTGCCCACGCCGCCGGTGGAGCTCTCGCACAAGGTGCTGCGCTCGCTGCTCGGGGCCTGGGCGCTGTCGGCCTGCTCGCCGGAGGAGACGGAGTCCGTCGAGGCCCATCTCCCCGAGTGCGCGCCCTGCGCCGAAGAGGCGCTGCGGCTGCGGGACGCGGTGGCGCTGCTGCACACCGAGCGGAGCCTGGACCTCGACCCGCTGCTGCGTTCCCGGGTCCTTCAGGGCTGCCTGGGCCGAAGGCCCGCCCGTATCCCGGTACCGGAGTGGGCCGCGCCCTACGAGACGGAGACCGCCAGGCTCGACGCCCTGCTGAACGACTTCGGCGACGCGGAGTGGCACGCCCCGGTCCGGCTGAAGTGGTTCGAGGAGGAGCACCCGACCTCCCGGCGGACGACGGTGGCCGGAGTCATCGGTCACCTGCTCGCCGTGGACGGCCTGGTGTCCACGGCGCTCGGACTCGACGACGGCCTGAACGGCGCCCTCGGCGACGACGCGCCGCGCTCCCCGGCGGAGCGCACCGCCCGGTACTGGCGCACGCTCACCGAGCCCGCGACCCGGACGATCCGGGAGCCGTGGCGCGCGCAGTCCCACTCGCTGATCCGCGCGGCTTCCTTCGCGGGCCCCCGGGCCACCGAATTCGCCGTACCGTACGGGGGCTTCGCCCTCCCGCTGGGCGACTCGCTCCTCGACCGGGCCTTCGAGTGCTGGGTGCACGCGGACGACATCGCGAACGCGGTGGACTATCCGTACGACCCGCCGACCTCCGCGCACCTCTACCGGATGATCGACCTGGCGGCCCGGATGCTCCCGGTCACCCTGGCGGGCCGCCGCAGCACCGGCCTGGCGGGCCCGCCCCGCGAACCGGTCGCGGGCACACCGGGCCGTTCGCTGCGGCTGGAGATCGAGGGCATCGGGGGCGGCGAGTGGTACATCGCCCTGGACTCCCCGGCGCCGGGCTCACCGGACCACGCGGTGGCGCATGTGGCGCTGGACGGCGTGGAGTTCTGCCAGCTGGCGGCAGGACACGTGAAGCCCGAGGAGGCGGTGGCCGGTCAGGAGGGAGACCGGGAGGCGATCCGCGACGTACTCTTCGCGGCGGCTTCGCTGAGCCGGATGTAGCCGCGCGCTCCGCCCCCGGGCCCCGGGCCTTTCGCGAAAGGCCCGGGATCGCCGGGCGCGCCCGGGGGTTACGCGAAGACCACCGTACGGCTGCCGTTGAGCAGGATCCGGTGCTCCGCATGCCACTTCACCGCCCGCGCCAGCGCCTGGCACTCCACATCGCGCCCGATCGCCACCAGTTGGTCCGGGGTGACCTGGTGGCCCACCCGCTGGACCTCCTGCTCGATGATCGGGCCCTCGTCGAGGTCCGCCGTCACATAGTGCGCGGTCGCGCCGATCACCTTCACGCCCCGGGCGTGCGCCTGGTGGTACGGCTTCGCGCCCTTGAAGCTCGGCAGGAAGGAGTGGTGGATGTTGATGATCCGGCCGTTCAGCGCCTTGCAGAGATCGTCGGAGACGACCTGCATGTAGCGGGCGAGCACCACCAGCTCGACGTCCTCCCTGCGGACGATCTCCAGCAGTTCGGCCTCGGCCTCGGCCTTGTTGTCCTTCGTCACCGGGATGTGGTGGAAGGGAATCCCGTACGAACCGACCAGCTCGGCGAAGTCCGGGTGGTTGGAGACGACCGCGGCGATCTCCACCGGCAGCGCACCCGTACGGGAGCGGAACATCAGGTCGTTCAGGCAGTGGCCGAACTTGCTGACCATCAGGACGATCCGCATCCGCTCCTCGGCGCGGTGGATCTGCCAGTCCATCCCGAAGGTGTCGCCGACGGCGGCGAAGCCGGCCCGCAGCTTCTCCACCGTCACCGGCTGCTCGGCCGCGAAGTGCACGCGCATGAAGAAGAGACCGGTGTCGCGGTCCCCGAACTGCTGGCTGTCCTCGATGTTGCACCCGGTGATGAACAAGGAGCTCGACACGGCATGCACGATGCCCTGCTTGTCCGGGCAGGAAAGGGTGAGGACGTACTGGTCGGTCATGCCCAGTAGGGTGCCACAACCTGTCCGCCGTCAGGCGGCGCCGGTCACGATGCGGAGCACTTCGAGGGTGCGGGGCGGTACGTCCGGGTCGTCACCGTCGGCCGCGGCCAGCCTGACGTGCGCCTCGCGCGCGGCCCGTACCGCCTCCGGCCAGCCGTGGTGCTCCATGTAGACCGACACCTGGGCGTCCGCGCCCACCTGGTGCATGATGCGGAGCACCCGCAGCACGGCCACATCGACCAGGGCGGCCTCGCCGGAATCGCGGAAGACGGTCCCGACGTACTTCTCGGCGGACCAGTTGTCGAGCCAGGTGTCCTCGACCAGCCGGTACACGGCGTCGGTGACGTCCCCGTACTCCTCACGGCCGGTCAGCCAGAACTCCTGGTGGAAGACGGGGTCGGAGAGCATATGCAGCGCAGAGCGCACATTGGCGCGCCAGCGCCACCACGGCATGTCGGTGAGCGGCATGCCGCCCATGGTGGTGGAGCTACGGCCGCGGCGGGAAGCGTTCGGGGAACCTTGCACGATTTCGATCGTACGTTCCTGGCGCGGGGCGCCTGTCGGACCCCCGCAATTCACCCTGCCGTCACCCTGTGTCGAGGCCCGACCACCGTCGCGTTACCCCTGGGGCGGAAGTGTTCCGGTCCATGACCGGTTGGCGACGTTTCCTCACCGTCCTCGCACTCAGCACCGCCGTCGTGGTCCCCTCGCTCACCGGCTGCGGGGTACTGCCGGGCGGTTCGGGCGGCTCCCGGGAGCCCCTCACCGTCATGACCTGGGCACCCGAGGGCACCAGCGGGACGAACATGCCGGGAATGCCCGCCCTGGCGAGGGCGTACGCCCGCGCGGTCAACGCCCGGGGCGGCATCGACGGGCACCGGCTGAGGATCATCACCTGCAACGACCGCAACGAGCTGATCGCCGCCGGGACCTGCGCCCGGCGGGCGGTCACCGAGGGCGCGGTCGCGGTCGTCGGCTCGTACAGCCTCTACGGGCAGTCGTTCATGCCGGTGCTCGAAGCGGCGGGCATCCCGTACCTCGGCGGCTACGGCGTCTCCACGGAGGAGTTCCGCTCGGCGCTCTCCTACCCGGTCAACGGCGGCCAGGCGGCGCTGCTGGCCGGCAACGGCAAACAGCTCGCCCGGGACTGCGAACGGGTCGCGCTGGTCCGCCCCGAGACCGTCGACGGCGACGAGCTCCCCGTCCTCCTCGACACCGGCCTGGCCGAGACCGGCAAGGCCCCGGCGGCCGACATCCGGGCCACCGAGAACGCGGGCGAGTACGGCGCCCAGGCCGCCGCGGCGCTGCGGGCGGTGGGCGCCGGGCCCGACGAGCCCGCGCGGCTCGGCCGGGCGGGAGCGGCCGAACAGGCGGCCAAGGGGTGCGTGACGGCGGCGCTCGGCGGCCGTACGGAAACCTTCTTCGACTCCTTCCGGCGACTGGAGCGCCCCGGCCAGCAGGTCAGGATCGCCTCGGTGCTCGGCAGCATCGGGCAGGGCGTCGTCGACAGCACGGGCGGCAAGAACGGCCCCTACGAAGGGGCGTACGTCACCGGCTGGTACCCGGAGTCCACGGACGCGCGCTGGCAGCCGATGCGGGACGTGATCACGGAGTACGCCTTCGGGGACAACAGCCTCGACCCGGCCGACGCGGGCGTGCAGACCACCTGGATCGCGTACACCGCGCTGAAGCAGGCCGTCGAGTCGCTCGACAGGAACCGCGTCACGGCCGACGACCTCACCCGGGCGCTGGACGGCGGACTCGCCGTCCGCACGGGCGGGCTCACCCCGACGCTGCGCTGGGGCGTCCAGGACATGCTGGCGTCCCGGGACTTCCCGCGGCTCGTCAACCGCGAGGTGACGTACCAAGTGGTGCGCGAGGGGCGGCTGGTGGCGCTGCGCAAGGGCGCGGTGGATGTGGGGCCGACGCTGGAGAAAGCCTCACTCACCGGGTGACGGCCCGGCCCGGCGGGGGGCGGTCCTGTCCCCCGGCGGGTGAACTGTCCCGCCGGGGTGACGGCCACCCGCCGGGGCGAGAGCCGTCCCGCCGGGTTACGGCCTTTCCGCCGGCCCTGGCACCGTCAGAGCTGGTCGACCCTGCGCGTCGTCAGGCTGTACTTCTCCGCGATGGTGTTCCACAGGCCCGACGCCTGCTTCTTCGCCGCGGTCGCCTGACCACTGGCCGCGTCGCCCCGGCCCGCCGCCTCGGTCCGCTTGGCGCGGCCGTGCTTGCAGCCCTTCTTGCCCTTGTCCGCGACGTTGCGGGCCCACGCGGCGTACTGCTCGTCCGCGGTGGCCGACGCGTTCCACGCCGTGGTGAGGGAGGACGTCAACTGCGCGTGGTCCGGGAGCTGGTCGACCGAGAGGGCGCCCAGCCGGGTCACCAGCGAGTGCCGCTGCTTCGCCGCGCCGCTCAGGTCCTGCTCCGCCTGGTCCAGGTTCTGGCAGGAGTTGATGTGGGCGACCGCCGCGATCACCGCGGAGCGGCTGCTGTTGCTGTCGGCGAGGAGCTTGTCGAGCGCGACCGCCTGCGCCTTCGCGGGGTCCTCGGCGGCCTGCGCGGGCTTCGACGCCGCGGTCTCGGTGGAGGCCGCGGGCTGCTTGTCGTCCTTGGTGTCCGAACCGCCGCCACTGAGCAGTGCGCCCACTCCCAGCCCCACGACGGCGATACCGACGACGGCCGCGGCGATGAGGGGCACCCGGGAGGACCTGCGCCGGTCCGCGCCGGCGGCGGCGCGGGAGCCGGGCGGCGGGGGCTGCGGGGCGTACTGCTGCTGCGGCGGAGGCGGGGGCTGCTGCCCGTACGCACCGTTGCCGTACGGGGCGTTCCCCCGGCCGTTCCCCGGGCCGTTCCCTGCCGGGCCGTTCCCCGGGCGGTCGTTCCCGTACGGCTGCTGCGCGTCGAAGACCGGCAACTGCTGTGTCTCACCCGCCGCTTGCGGGCCGGACGCGGCGTCCGAACGGAAGAGGCTGTCGAACTCGGCGGGCGGCACGCGGTCCTCGGGGGCGCCCGGCCTGATGTCGTACGGAGCGGCGGCGGGCGCGGCCGGGACGGGCGGCAGGAACTGCGTCGCGTCGGCGTCCGAACCGGGGGCCGCGCCGGGCTGCGGGTGGTGGCCGAGGAACTGCGTCGATTCCGCCGGGCTCTCGGGCGGTACGGAGATGGGCGCGATGAACTGGGTGGCGTCGCTGTCCCCCAGCCCCAGCCCCATTCCCATTCCGGGAACGGCCTCGGGAGGCAACGGCTGGGCGTACGAAGGCGATTGCGGCTGCGCCTGCGGGTGCATCGGGTGCTGCATCTGCGGCATCGGCTGCGCCTGGGGGGCCTGAGGGGCCTGAGGGGCCTGGTACGGCAGGTGCTGCTGCGGCTGCTGCGGCTGCTGCGGGAGGTGCTGCTGCGGCTGCGGGAGGTGCTGCTGCGGCTGCTGCGCCTGCGGCAGCGCCTGAGGCTGGTGGGGCTGGGACAGCGCCTGAGGCTGGTGGGGCGACTGCATGTACGGCTGGGACTGCGGCTGTTGCGCCGGTATCTGCTGCGGCGGCAGCGCCTGCGCGTCCTGCGGCCCCCAGGGCTGACCCCACGGCTGCCCACCGGCGGGCACCGTGTGCTCACCGGCAACCTCGGGCACCCACGGCCCACTTCCGTCCGAGGGCAGTACGACACCTTCGTGCGCGCGCCGTACAGCGGGAAGCTGCGGCTCGTCGCCCTGTCCGTTCTGCGTCACCGGGACTCCTACTGCACGTGGACCTACGGAATCGTCGGTTCACGCTACCGGGTGAACCGACGCGTCTGCCACGGGGCGCCGGACCGGGGTGTGGGATGTAACACATGGGCCGTGCGGGGCGCTGATATGGGGGCGGTGGAGGCGGGCGGGCGCTTCGCGTGGCTTGTTCCCTCCCGCCCCCACCAGGTGGTCACCCGGAGATCGACGACGGCCACCGGCCGGGTCCAGGACCTGTCCGGTCGATGGCCGCCCACCGCCCCCGTTCCCGCCCCCGTTCCCGGCGCGGTCCCGGACAACCGCTACGCCGCCTGGATCTCCATCCGCGCCCCCAGTTCCCGCACCGACTTCTCCTCCCCGAACGGTTCCAGCCGCTCCCGCAGATCGTCCAGATAGTCCGCCCCCCGGTGCGAGCGCACCGTGCTCAGCAGCTCCACCGCCCGCGTCCCCGTCCGGCAGGCCTCCTCCACCTCTCGTTCCTGGACGTGCGCCGTCGCCAGCAGCACCAGGCCGATCGCCCTGCGGCGGGTCTTGGTCACCGGGAGGCCGGCCAGAGCCTCCTCCGCACGCCGGACACCCGCCGCGCCCTGGCCGAGATCGCGGTGGCAGTGGGCCAGTTCGTCGGCCAGGTACGCGGGATCGAAGTGGGTGATCCACTCCGGGTCGTCGCCGGATTCCTTGCCGGACTCGGCGCGGTCCATCGCGGCGAGCGCCTGGGCCGCCACCGCCTGGGTCGTACGGGCGTCACCCATCAGCGCGTGACCGCGCGCCTCCGCCGCGTAGAACATCGACTCCACACGGGACGTGACCCGCCCGCGCGCGCCCTCCTGGGCGGCCCGCGCCAGTTGGGCGATCTCGCGCGGGTTGCCCAGCTGGGCCGCGAGATGGCTCATCGAGGCGGCCAGCACATATCCCCCGTAACCGCGGTCGCCCGCCGCCTGGGCCAGCCGCAGGGCCTGGATGTAGTAGCGCTGGGCAAGTCCGGGCTGGCCCGTGTCGACCGCCATGTACCCGGCGAGTTCGGTCAGCCGGGCGACCGCGCCGAACAACTCCCGGCCCACCCCGTCCCGGTACGAACCGGCCAGCAGCCCGGACACCACACTGTTCAGGTAGTGGACGACGATCGGGCGCACATGTCCGCTGCCGAAACGGTGGTCGAGTTCGGTGAGCGCGGCGGTCGTGGCCCGCACCGCCTCGACGTCCGACCTGCCGACCCGCGCCCCGGCGGCCCGCGCCACCTGTGGGTCCGCGCCGGTGATCAGCCAGTCGCGGCTCGGCTCGACCAGCGCCGAAGCGGCGACCGTGGAACCCGAGAGGAAGTCCCGGCGCCCCACGTCGCTGCGCCACAACTCGCAGACCTGCTCGATCGCACCGATCACCGTCGGCGCGAAGTGGAGCCCGACGCCGGACGCGAGGTTCTTGCCGTCGGCCATGCCGATCTCGTCGATCGTGACCGTACGGGTGAGCTTGCGGCCCAGCGCTTCGGCGATGACGCCCGGTGCCCGGCCCCGGGGCTGCTGCCCGCGCAGCCATCGCGCGACGGACGTCTTGTCGTAACGGAGATCGATACCGCGTTCCGCGCCGACCATGTTGACGCGGCGGGCGAGGCCCGCGTTCGAGCAGCCCGCTTCCTGGATGAGTGTCTGCAGCCGTTCGTTCGGCTGGCGGGCGACGAGAGGCCTGGCGGCCATGAGTACCCCCTGAGACGTGCGGCGATCAATGATGCGGTCAGGCTGATCACTGCCCGGCAAATGTCGGGAGAATGCGCTGAAAAGCGGGAGTAATCCCGGCATTCTCCGTGCACCCCCGCAGATGGACATCGGCATGGATACCCGCTCGCGGGGTGCATTCGCGTACGCGCCCCCGTTCGTGCCTCCATGCGCCCCATATGCCGGGAGCCCGCCCCCGCGACGGGTGCGGTGCGCCCGTAACCCCGGGTGACAGCGGGAGTTGAGCTGAACGTGAATGACACCACCACGGGCACGGAAGCCGCACAGATCCCCGGGCAGCGCGGAGAAACGCTGCTGGACACCGCCGTACGGTACGCCGAACAACGGCACTGGGACGTGCTCTCCGGCACCTGGCTGGTGGCGAAAGAGGGTGTCGAACGGTGCTCCTGCGCCGATACGGGGTGTTCCGCGCCCGGCGCGCACCCCACGCGCCCCGACTGGGCGGCGCAGGCGACCGGCAGCGCCGTCGTCGCCCGCGCCCAGTGGTCCGAGCAGCCGACGGCCTCCGTACTGCTGCCGACCGGGCGGGCCTTCGACGCCGTCGACGTCCCCGAGACGGCCGGATTCCTGGCGTTGGCGCGGATGGAACGCATGGAGGTGACGCTCGGTCCGGTCACCCGCACGCCCGACCGCCGGATGCAGTTCTTCGTACTTCCCGGCACCGGCGCCAAAGTGCCGTTCCTGGTACGGAGGTTGGGCTGGGACCCGGCGGCGATCGACCTCACGGTGCGGGGCGAGGGCGGCTTCCTGGCGGCGCCGCCGACCCGGGTCGGGGCGGGCGGCGCGGTGCAGTGGGTGCGCCGCCCGACGGCCGCCAACCGCTGGCTGCCGGACGCGGACGAGCTGACCGGCCCGCTCGCGTACGCCTGCGGCCAGGAGACACGGGACCGCCGCGCGTAGGACCTGCCCTCCCGCAACGGGTCCGACCGCCCGGGAACGCCGGGTCGTGCAGCGTCCGCCCGTAGGGTGGCCCCAAGAGCTGGGACTCCGAGAGGCGCTGCACCATGCCGGACCAGGCAGCCGTACGGGTAGAGGGACTGTGGAAGCGGTTCGGGGAACAGATCGCGGTCGCCGGGATCGATCTCGAACTGCCCGCAGGCCAGTTCATCGGTCTGGTCGGGCCGAACGGCGCGGGCAAGACCACCACCCTGTCCATGGTGACCGGGCTGCTCCGGCCCGATCAGGGCACCATCGAGGTGGCGGGTCACGACGTCTGGCAGGACCCGGTCGCGGTCAAGTCCCGGATCGGCGTACTGCCCGAGGGGCTGCGGCTGTTCGAGCGCCTCTCCGGACGTGAACTCCTCGCGTACAGCGGGCGGTTGCGCGGTCTGCCCGGCACCGAGGTCGACAAACGGGCGACCCAGCTGCTGGACGTACTGGACCTGGCGGGCGCCCAGCACAAGCTGGTCGTCGACTACTCGACCGGGATGCGCAAGAAGATCGGGCTGGCCGCCGCGCTGCTCCACAACCCCGAAGTGCTCTTCCTGGACGAGCCGTTCGAGGGTGTCGACCCGGTGTCCGCCCAGACGATCCGCACCGTCCTGGAGCGCTACACGCACTCCGGTGCGACCGTCGTCTTCTCCAGCCATGTGATGGAGCTGGTCGAGTCGCTCTGCGACTGGGTGGCGGTGATGGCGGCGGGCCGCATCCGCGCGCAGGGTCCGCTCGCCGAGGTGCGCGGGGCCGCCCCCTCGCTCCAGCAGGCCTTTCTGGAACTGGTCGGCGCGCACGGCAGGAACACCGGGGACAGCCTCGACTGGCTGGGCGGTGGCCCCCGATGACCGCGGCCCCGGTCGCGCCCGCCGGGCCGACCGTCCAGCAACCCGCCGAACCCCTCACCGCCGTCTTCGTCCGGCTCAAGCTGTCGCTGCTGCGCAACGGCCTGCGCCAGTCGTCGGGCCGCCGGGCCGCGTACCTCGCCTCGGTGGTGCTCGCACTGTTCCTCGCCGTGCTGCTGCTCCTCGGGCTGATCGCCCTGCACGGCAACGCCCACGCGGGCACCCTGACCGTCATCCTCGTCACCGTCCTGGCGGTGGGCTGGTCGGCGATGCCGCTCTTCTTCCCCGGCGGCGACGAGACGCTGGACCCCAGCCGTCTGGTGATGCTGCCGCTGCGCCCCGAACCGCTGGTACGGGCGCTGCTCGTCACCTCACTCGTGGGCATCGGCCCGCTGTTCACGCTCTGCCTCGTCCTGGGCTCGGCCGTCGCGGTGGCGACGGGCCCGGCGGGCGCGGTGGTGGCGGTGGTCGCGGTGCCCCTCACGGTGCTGGTCTGTGTGGCGCTGGCCCGGACGGTCGCGGCGGCCAACGTCCGGCTGCTCACCTCGCGCAAGGGCCGCGATCTGGCCGTACTGAGCGGCCTGGTCATCGCGGTGGGCATCCAGGCGGTCAACTTCGGCGTCCAGCGGCTCGGCAGGGCGGGCGGGCTCTCCGCGCTCGACCCGGCCGGGGACGTGGTGCGGTGGCTGCCACCGGCGTCCGCGATCGGCGCGGTGGACTCGGCGGGCCGCGGCTCGTACGGGCAGGCCGCCGCCCAACTCCTCATCGCCGCCGCGGCCCTGGTGGTGCTCCTCCTCGCCTGGCAGCGCACCCTGGTCCGGCTGATGACGTCCCCGGACGGCTCGACGATCGCGGCGGGCGAACCGAGCCGCAAGGAGTCGGCGGCGGGCCTCTCCCGCTTCCTCCCGGAGGGGCGTACCGGCACCGTGATGCTGCGTACCCTGCGCTACATCTGGCGCGACCCGAAGACCAAGGCCGCCTGGATCGCATCGCTCGCGATCGGGCTGATCGTCCCGGTCCTCAACGCGGTCCAGGGCAGCGGGTCGATCTACTTCTCCTGCTTCGCGTCGGGGATGCTCGGCATCCAGATGTACAACCAGTTCGGCCAGGACACCTCGGCGTTCTGGATGGTCGCGCAGACGATCTCCACCCCGCAGGACGCCTACACCGAACTGCGTTCGCGGGCACTGGCGTTGCTCGTGGTCACCCTCCCGTACACCGCCCTGGTCACCGTCGTCACGGCCGGGCTGCTCGGCGACTGGCGGGCGCTGCCGGAGGCGATGGGCCTGGCCTTCGCGCTGCTCGGCGCGATGCTGGCGACGGGCGCCGTGACCTCGGCGCGCTTCCCGTACTCGATCCCCCAGGACAACGCCCACAAGAACGTGGCCCCCGGCCAGGCGGGCCTCGCCTGGATCTCCATCTTCGGCGGCATGGTCTCGGCGTCGCTGCTCTGCTCCCCGGTGATCGTCCTGCTGATCACGCTGCACACCACGGGCAACGAGCCGTTGCTGTGGATCCTGCTGCCGGTGGGCACCGGGTACGGCGCGCTGGCCGCCTGGGCCGGCCTGCGGGTGGCCGCACCGCAGGCGGCCTCCCGGCTCCCGGAGATCCTGACGGCCGTCAGCAAGGGCTGACGGCACCGGGGGTCGGTCGGTCCGTCGGCCGGTCGGTCCGTCGGCCGGTCGGTCCGTCGGCCGGTCGGTCCGTCGGCCGGTCGGTCCGTCGGTCCGTCGGTCCGTCGGTCACGGTCGCCCCGGGACTACTTCACGGCCACCGCGTCCAGGAACGGCTCTATCGCGGCGCGCCAGGCGTCGGGCTGGTCGTAGTGGACCAGGTGGGCCGCGTCCGCCACCTCCGCGTACTCACCGCGGGTCAGCACCCGGACCATCTCCTGGGACTCCGCGCGGCCCAGCTCACCGTCCAGGCCACGGACCACCAGGGCCGGGCACCGGACCTGGGCCAGCTCCTCCCAGTGCGCGTCGAAGACCCAGGTCTCGCGGGACTTCAGCATCTGGCGGGGGGAGAACACGGGGCGCCAGCCGTCGGCCTGCTCGGCCATGACCTCGGCGAAGAACTCGCCCCTGGCCGGGTTCGGGCGCTCCACCCAGGGATCGTCCTCGCCGAACCACTTCCGGACGTCGGCGAGCGTCGCGAAGGGGACCGGCCAGGACGCGAACCAGTCCTCCCACTCGCGCTGGGTGGCCGTCCCCAGGGCCGAGGCCCGCATGTCGCAGATGATCACGGCCCGGACCAGGTCGGGGCGCTTGGCGGCGAGCTGCCAGGCGGTGAGCGCACCCATCGCGTGGCCGATGAGAGTCACGGGCGCCAGGCCCAGCTGCTCGATCGCCGCCTCGGCGTCGGCGACGTACGCATCGCGGGTGTACGGACCGTCGGCGGGCTTGTCGCTGCGGCCGTGACCCCGCTGGTCGAGGGCTATCGCGCGGTGGCGTTCGGAGAGCCAGCGCGCCGTGGACGCCCAGTGCGAGGCGCGGCCCATCAGGCCGTGCAGCAGTAAGACGCCGGGAGCACGCTCGGCGTCACTGCCGGGCTCCTTGGGCGGGTCGGCGAACTCCCAGGCAGCAAGGTGTACGCCGTCCGGTCCGGTCACGTCGATGCGCCGCACCATGTGATCTGGCACCCCCTTCAGTCCCCCGAGTGGATCGGCCCCGCAAGTGCCGCAGGCCGTTCGTGGCCGTTCAGTGGCCGTTCCCGTTCAGTGGCCGTTCGTGGCCGTTCCGTTCAGTGGCCGTTCTGCTCGCCCCTGTGCTCGCCACTGTGGTCGATCCTGTGGTCGATGTCGCCACACCGCAGAGTATCGAACCCGCATTCGAAAACGCGGTTTCCTCGCGCAACACCCCACCTTCGAGTGACACCCCGCAAGGATTGAGGGTTGCTGGCCAGGGGAGATTTTCTGCGGGGGCGGACCACTCGGGGATGAGGGTCCGGCACGACCGACCTTGAGAGCTCGGGGCTCCAGGTCGGGACAGGGGAGGTCAGGCCCCGGCGCTCCAGAGCGCCGGGGCCCTCCCCTTGTGAGACGCGGTGCGTGTGCGACGGACGCATCCACCTGCTCCCTCCCCGACCGGACGGGCGAGCCGAGTCGTACCGGCAGCCGTCAGGTCACAAGCCTCAGCCTTGCACGGGTTGCCCACAGCCGGGGCCGTTCCTGCGCCATTGCACAGGGGTTGCAGAAGGTTGCCGCGCAAAGCGGCTCCGGCCCTCGCGGACTACCGCGCGGACTACTGCCCGGACTACTGCTAGGCCACGAAGCGGACTACTGCTTGGCCACGAACACGTGCGAAGCCACCTCGGGGTTGAGCTCCGCGGCCTCCCCGCCGCTCCCGACCAGTACCCCGCCGGGCGACTCCGTGACGCTCACCACCGAGCCGGGCTGCACACCCGCGCGACGCAGCGTGTACATCAGCTGGGCGTCCGTCTGGATGGGCTCACCGATCCGCCGTACGACCACGTTCTTCCCGTCCGCACCCGGGTCCAGCTCCGCCAGGCTCACCATGCCCTCGTTCAGGAAGGGATCCGCCTCGGCCTTCTCGCCCAGCTCCTCCAGGCCCGGAATCGGATTCCCGTACGGAGACTCCGTCGGGTGGCGGAGCAGTTCCAGCACCCGCTTCTCCACCGCCTCGCTCATCACGTGCTCCCAGCGGCACGCCTCGGCGTGGACCTGCTCCCACTCCAGGCCGATCACGTCGACGAGGAGACACTCGGCCAGCCGGTGCTTGCGCATGACGCGCGTCGCCAGCCTGCGCCCCTCCTCGGTCAGCTCCAGATGCCGGTCGCTGGCTACGGCCACCAGACCGTCGCGCTCCATACGCGCCACGGTCTGGCTCACCGTGGGGCCGCTCTGGTCGAGCCGCTCCGCGATCCGGGCCCGCATGGGAACCACACCTTCCTCCTCCAGTTCGAGGATGGTGCGGAGGTACATCTCCGTAGTGTCGATCAGCCCACTCATACGTGCCCCTATGTTCCGCTACTGCTTTGGCCCTCATCCAATTCTGACGCATACCTCCGACAACCGGGCCGCGCGTGCCGAAGCGGTATTGACACCACACTGGTCCGGACCGCACCGTGATCGGCATGAGCAGCGAGAGCAGCGGAAGCAGCAGCCTTGCCGGGGAGTTCTTCGATGCCGCGATCGGCCTGCTGCGGCAGGTCCGGGACGAGGAGTCGGAGAACGTGGCGGCGGCCGGTGCCGCCATCGCCGACACCGTGGAGGCGGGCGGCCGGCTCTTCGCCTTCGGCGCGGGCCACTCGTCGCTCGCCGCGCAGGACGTCGTCTACCGCGCGGGCGGTCTCGCCCTGATGAACATCCTCGCCGTACCCGGCACCCTCGGCGTCGACGTCATGCCGGCCACGCTCGGCTCGGCCCTGGAACGCGTCGGCGGCCTCGCGGGCGCCGTGCTCGACTCCGGCCCGGCGCAGTCGGGGGACGTACTCGTGATCATCTCGCTCTCCGGGCGGAACACCCTCCCGGTGGAGATGGCGACGCACGCCCGCGCCCTGGGCATGAAGGTCATCGGCGTGACCTCGGTCGCGTACGCGAAGGAGACCACGTCCCTGCACTCCTCGGGCACCTTCCTGAAGGACCACTGCGACATCGTGCTGGACAGCCGGATCGCGGTGGGTGACGCGGAGCTGACCGCCGAGGGCGTCGAGGCACCGTTCGCGCCCGCCTCGACCGTGGTCACCAGCGCGCTGATGCAGGCGATGATGGCGTCCGCAGCGGGCGAGCTGGCCCGGCGCGGCATCGAGCCGCCGCTACTGCGGTCCGGAAACGTCGACGGTGGCCACGAGTGGAACCGCCGGGTGATGACGGAGTACGGCGACCGGATCTTCTACCGGCACTGACACCGAGGGCACGGCGGGCGCGGCGGGCCGTGCCCTGCCCGCGCCCCCCTCTCCCCCTTTCCCCCTCGCGCCCTACCGTCCGTCCCGCTCCCCGCCGCCCGCTGCCAGTGCCTGCGCCAGGTCGACCGCCGAAGCCACCCGTACCGCCACGCTCTCCGCGTACACCGCGTCGGGCCGCTCGAACGCGCTGCGGCTCGCCCCGCGCAGGAACGTCACCACCCCCAGCGTCCTCCCCCGGCTCCGCAGCACCACGCACAGCGCGTGCGCGGTGTCCCGTGGCCACCGCCGCTCCACCGCCCACTCCGCCGCCGGGGAAGCCGCCGCCGCACTGGCCCGTACCGCGCCCACCCGGTCCACCGCCTGGCGTGCCGGATGCCCGGCCGCGTACCGCACCGGAAGGGCGCCCGCGCCCGGCAGGCACGGGCCCGGCGCGCCCCCGGACGGCGTCTCGGCCACCCGCACCAACCGCCCGTCCGAAGCACCCGAGCTGTCCGCCTTCTCCCCACCCCGGGGAGCAAGATCGATCAGCGCATGGTCGGCGAACCCGGCGAGCGCGAAGTCCAGATACGCCGTCGCCGCCTCCATCGGATCCTCGCACTCGGCGGCCGTCCGCGAAGCCCGGGTCAACTGATTGCCGCGGAAGCGCAGTTGGTCCGCCTCCTGCTCGGCCTGCTTGGCCGCGGTGACGTCCCGGAAGAGCCAGCCCACCCCCAGCGGAACCGGTTCTTCCGCGAGCGGTGAGGCCAGCCGCAGAAACCCGCTGCGCCAGCAGCGCCGCCGCTCACCTTCCGCGGTCCGTACGGTCACCCACATCTCGGCGGGCGCGGGCAGCGCCCCCTCCGCGAGTACGTGCTGGAGCGCACCCTCCAACTCCTCGACGCCCTGCACGATCAACTCGCCCAGCGGACGGCCGAGCAGCGTGGTACGCCCGGTGGAGAGCGCCCGCGCCGCATGGGCGTTGACGACGGTCGGCCGCAGATCGGCATCGACCAGGACCACCCCCCACGAAGCGTCGTCGAACATCGCCTCGCTGAGCGCGATCGCCCGCTCCAGATCGATCTGCGTATGGACCTCACTGAACGCGCAGTACACCCCGGCCGGTGTCCCGTCCGCGCCGCGCACCCCGGCGGACTGGGTCCGTACGAGCACCCGCCCGCCGTCCTTGCGCAGCAGCGCGAACTCGTGGACCTGCCGACCCGGCCGGTCCATCACCGCCATCAGCCGGCCGTGCACCTCGTCGGCGTCGGCGGTCCGCACCGCCCAGCCCGCGAAACCGGCCCGCCCGACGGCCTCGCCGGCGGACCAGCCGAGGATCCGCTCGGCCTCACGGTTCCAGTGGGTGATCACCCCGTCCGCGCCGAACGCGCAGAGCGCGGCGTCCATCCCGTCGAGCAGCGCGGCGAGCAGATCGGCGCCGGGGCGGCCGGACTCGTCAGAGACTCCCGGGGCGGGACCCGGCACCGCCGAGGCGCCCACGGAGCCCGCATCGTGCTCCGGCTCGTCGGGCCCCAGCGCACTGCTCGTCTCGATCCGGGAACCACTCATCCGGCACCCCCAACAGGAAGCGTCCTCCGCGTGAACCGCATGTACCGCACGTCAGATCATTCAACGCGAACGTGACGCGGCCCACACTCGACTTTCGGAAATCGTTGCGGGGAAAAGCGATCTCAGGCCAAGTCCGGGCCCGCTGCCTCCCGGCGAACGGATCGGCTCAGCGCGGCCACAGGGTGAACAGGGCCACCAGCAACAACACCAGCAACGCCCAGCCGAGCACCCCGACCTTCCGGCGCTGCGGATTCCGTCCCTGACGCCATGCGCCGACCTCGTGCGGAGTCTCTTCCATGGCCGACAAGCCTATGCCCTCGTGCCCGCATCGAGGCGAAGCCGTACGTAGTCCGCATCCCCCGGACCGGGCCGACGGTGACCGTCGGGCACCCCGCTCACCCCCACACCATGAGCGTAGGTTTCCCGGAGGTCATCAGCGCGTACGAGGCCCGCGGATCGGCGTTCACCGCACCCACCCACCCGTTGTAGAAGGCCGTTCCCGCCTCCGCGCTCCCGCCCGCGCGGACCTCGAACGAGGCGAACGCCCAGACGTGCGAGCAGACCAGGACGAATTCCTGCGCGGTGACGTCCCGGAGGGCGGCAACGGCGGCCTTTGACCAGCGCTCGTCGTTCCCCACGAGGTTCTCACCGATGAAGGCCCGGAGGTCGGTGTGTGCCGTCTGGTACCGCCGGTACACCCTGCTGTCGAACCGTGCCTGCACAAATTGGGAGTTGAAGGGAAACGGAACCCACATCCAGCTCCATCCCGGGCCGGTACGCCCTGAAAAGGACTCCGGGTAATCGTGGTTGGAGATCGCGGACTCGGCCACACTGCCGTTCGGAGCGTCCAGTTTCAGCAAGATTCCCCCCGGTCATCGCCATCGGTGAACTGCGGCAGCGGGGGCGTGCAGGCCTCCACTCATCACTCATCATCCGGCGGTCGCCACATCCACACGCCGTATTACGACGGTTTCGAGCGCCTCTCCGCCGTTGGATCCAGCGGTTACGCCCGTGTGGTGTGGGTGAAACCGAGAGAGGTCAGTCCTTCTGCCTGGCACAGCCTGTCGGAGGGGCCGCCGACCTCAGTCTGGAGGAGTTGGTAGGCGGCGCCATGGGACTCGCCCCAGTGCATGGCGGCCCGCCACAGGAGACGCCCCAGGCCCTGGCCTCGGGCCTCGGGCAGGACGGCGAAGTACTGAGGCATGAGCTGAGGGCGCCCGATGGCGTCGGGCCGTACCTCCATGGGGCCGATCGCACCCACGATGCGGTCCGCAACGGCGGCGGCAAGGACGGGGCCGCACCGGCCGGCCTGCATCTGCGTGCGGAGGAATGCCAGGCCGTCAGCGGCCATGGCCTGGGCGAAGGGGGCGAAGGTCTCCTGCACAGTGGTCGGCCAGTCGGTGACGGGGCAGACCGGGCCGCCGGGGGCGGGGCAGAGGCCTGCGGTGAAGTCCTTCAGCTGGATGCGGGTGCCACGCAGGTGTGTGGTCTCGGGACCGAGGGGTCGTACGACCCGGGCGTTGACCATGTCATGCGCGGCTGCGAGCTTCGCAGCCAGTTCGGCCGCTTCGTCCACGACGTTGTCGCAGAGGCCGTAGGCGAAGACCTTGACGGTGCCACGTCCGCGCCGATTCAGGGTGGGGACGAGGGTGTGCTCGGGTTGGTGCACCACGTCCTCGCGGAGAACTTTCTCGTCCTTCTCGCCGCCCCAGCGCCCATCCTTGTCGTAGGGCAGGAAGTCCCCGGTGACGGCCGCTCCCAGGACGTCCTCGAAGAGGCCGGCGGTCAGGGCATCGGGGTGGACAGGGCCGAAGGCCGGCACGATCGGCGCGGTCAGTTGGGGCCGGAGCCAGTCCCAGCGGAAGAACATGAGCGGCACCCTAGCGGCGAGCCGGGCAGGGCTCAGGCCCCGACGCGAGCACGCCGGGGCCTGAACGGAGTTGACCGGATCGTGCCGGTCAGTGGGGGTTGTCGTCACCGGCGTCGCAGGAGCACTCCGCGCTCTCCACGATCACGTCGAGGTCGTGGACGGCGGTGATCGACGCGGTCGCGACGGGCAGAGCCGCTCGGCGGGCCGAGGGCGGCAGGCCGGGCAGAGCGAGGGTCGAGGCCCCGGTACGGGAACGATCAAGGCTCGGCTGCTGAGCTTGGAGGCACGGGCCCGCGCAGCCGAAGGGGACAACCACAGCGCGCTGAGGATACTTGCACTGGCCCATGAGGCACGGGGTGCTGCGGGACCCGACGAGTTGCCCGGGGTCTTCTCGTTTCCCGAGGCCAAGCAGTGGGCCTACGCCGGGACCACCCTGTTGGCCGTCGGGGGCGACGAGCAGATCCGGCACGCTATAAGCGCGTCCGATCGCGCCGTGGAGCTGTACCGGGCCGGGCCGGAAGGCGACCGCTCCCCCGGCGATCTACAGGCCTCCCATCTGGACCTGGCCACGGCCTACCTTGCCAGCGGTGAGGTCGAGGGAGCCGGTGCGAAGCTCTCGGAGGTGTTCACCGCCGACGGATACACGGCGAGCATCACCATCAGGCTTCGCAATCTGGCCGCGCTCCTCGGAAGCGACCCGTACCGTGGCGCACAGTCGGCAGTCGATCTCCGCGCGCACATTCACGAGGTGACTGTCCGTCCCGCTCTCGCCAGCAACCCGACGGAGCCACGATGACCGCGAAGCCCTCACACGACCGGTTGGTCACCGACCGCAGTCTTCTCTCCACCAAGGCGTACGGCACGGGTCAGCACCTGGCCGCCCGTCAGTCCCTCTACCAATGGCAGACCCCGAGCCACGACCTACCGGGCATCGTCGTGAACGAACTGGCCGACGTACGCGGTGTGGTCGCTGACGTGGGTTGCGGTAACGGGAAGTTCGTCACCCGTGTGCGGGAAGACCGTCCCGAACTGAGCGTGCTCCCCGTGGACGTCTCCCACGGCATTCTCGACGCCATCCCCGGAGCCGTCGTCGCGGACGCCCAACAGCTGCCCATCGCAGATGGCGCACTTGGCGCGGCCCTTGCGCTGCACATGCTCTACCACGTCGAAGACCAGGCCCAGGCCGTACGGGAACTGGGCCGCGTCCTGGAACCCGGCGGCATCGCGATCGTCTCCACCAACAGCCGGACCGACAAGAGGGAACTGGAACACCTCTGGCGCCAGGCCGCAGGGGATGTGCTGGGTACTCCGGAAGGGCCGGGTCGATTTCAGTTGTCCGCCCGTTTCACCTTGGAGGATGCCCCAGCGATCCTCGGCGCGGTCTTCGGTGACATCCGCACGATCCCTCTACCCGGGGTGATCGAGGTGACCGACGCTGAACCGGTCGTCGCCCACTTGGCCTCTTACGAAGCCTGGGCGGACAAGATGGGCGTTCCGTTCCAGGAGACGATCGAGCGCGCCCGAGAGCGGGTCCAGGAGGCCATTCAGGCAGAGGGCGCATTTCGGGCGACCTGTCTGGGCGGCATACTCGTCTGCCAAGGGCCCCGACGGTAGAACCCCCCTCTCGCGGAACAGCGGGCCAGGTGTGTACCGCCATCGGCAGCGAGGAGCCCCGAGGATGGGAAACGAGCAGGTCAGCCAGGCCGAACACGCTTGCAGGTCTATCAACTGGCTCGTTCCAAGGGTTCCGTCTACCCCGTCATCCGCGACCAGCTGACGACGCTGAACGAGGCCCTTGCAGGTAACGCGGAAGCACCCGCCCTCTACTCAACGCGGCTGCCGACCTCTTCCAGTTGGCCGGCGAGGTGACGTTCGACGGCAACCGGTACTCCGACGCAGCCGCGTCGTACTCGCTGGCGGCGTCAATCAGCAAGGACGCGAAAGAGTACGACCCGTGGGCGTGCGCGCTCGTCCGTCACGCTTACGTGGACATGTCTGAGCAGCGCTACCACCAGGCAGCGCAGATGCTCGGCGTGGCCGAACGACTGGCGGTCCGGGGTGACAACAACCTCTCGACGCGGCATTGGGTGGCTTCGGTCCAGGCCGAGGCGTACGCGGGTCTCGGCGACCTGGAAAGGTGCGAGCGCGCCATGGACTGGGCGGAGACCGTCCGCGAGCTCAGTGCTGACAGCGCCAACGGAGGACGGCTCCGATTCGATGACACGCGCCTCGCCGAGGCGCGGGGATCGCGATACGTACAGCTCGGCCGCCTCGACCTGGCGGAGGGCGCACTGAAAAACGCTCTGACCGAAGGTGCACGACTGTTCCGGGAAACCTGGATCGCGGGAGTGCACCAGCACTTCCCCGGAGAGCCGAAGGCCGGCTACGTCACCCCGTGGGACGACACCCCGCAGTGGGAGCGGGAAGCCGCCGGATCGGTCCACGACCAGGTCCAGCAGTTCATCGAGCTCAGCGCCGGCCACACGTCGAGGCTGTCCCGCGAGCAGAAGAGCCGATTCGTCGCGACGTGTTGGACGGCCCAGATGTTCAAGCACTTCGAGGACCCGAAGCCTGGCTATGTAGCGGACTGGCCCGACCTGCCGTCCTGGCAGCAGGAGACCGACGCCGACATCTTCGAAGCCATCGAGAAGGCGCTCAACTGACCGATCAGGAACGCTTCGGAGCCACACGCACACTCCGTATTACGACGGTTTCGGGCGCCGCTCCACCACTACCGCACGCCTCGTAGCCGCGGTGCTCTCGTTGCCGAAGCTCGCTCGGTCCGAGTAGGACACCGCGTCACCCGAGTGCCTCGCGGCCGTGCTGCGCGTCCGCAGCGTCGGCCGTGAAAAACCGATTCCGGTTGATCGGAGCACGGTGTAGAAAGCCGGTGTGGAAAAGAATCTTGAGCTTCCTGACCTGCTGCGACTGATAGACGAACGGTCGACCGCCTTCCGCGCCGCGGTCGCCTCCGCGCCCAGCCTCGACGTACAGGTGCCGACCTGCCCCGAGTGGACGCTGTTCGATCTGGCGCAGCACATCGGCGAGGGGCGCCGCGACTGGGCCGCCACCGTCGCCGCAGGACCTGCTCCGGCCAAGTCCGCAGCGGAGGGCGCCCCGGCTGCGCCTCGGGAGCGCGAGGCCCTGCTGGCCTGGCTGGCGGAGTCCACGGAGCAACTGGTGGACGCACTGCGGGAGGCCGGCCCGGATCGCGGTTGCTGGACGTGGTGGGAGACCTCGCAGTCGCCGCATACCTCCGGTGCCGTAGCTCGGCACCAGCTCCAGCAGTTCGCGGTGCACACGTACGACGCCCAGATCACCGTGGGTGCCCCGCAGCCGCTGCCGGCCGAGGTGGCGCTCGATGGTGTCGACGAGTTCCTGTCCACCTGCGTCGCAACGACGAGTGCCTGGCCGCACAAGCCCGCTGCCATCGACTTCCACGCCTCCGAGGGCCGCTCCTGGCGCCTCTTGCTCTCCGCCGACGGCGCACGCACCACCCGTCTCCCCGGGCCCGGCACCATATCGGCCACCGCTGCCGGCCAGGACCCGGACGCGGCCAACGCCTCCGCCCGAGGCACGGCCAGCGAGCTGGTCCTCATCCTGCACGACCGCATCCCGTTCAACGCCCTGCAACTCGACGGCGACCGACGCCTCTTCGACCAGCTCAGCGCCTGGGACCCGGGCGAGTAGGCCGTGACCGTTGCTGCCACGGCGCAACGCCGCCGATATCGCCGTGTTCAGCCCGGACCTGCGACCGCGCGCCCGGAACTCGGGACTTGAGACTCGGGAGTCGAGGGCCGGGGGCCTCACGTGAAGCGGCCGGTCACTCGTTCGGGGGTACGTACGGGGTCGGTGCGCCCGAAGCTCGGGGCTCGGGATTCGAGAGCCGCGACGCGGGATTCGAGGGTCGAGCTTCTTCCCAAGTCTGGTAGGTGGGTGGGGGTTAGGGAAGTCCTCCCCGCCCCTCCCTACCCCGCTGCGTCGCGTAAGTACGACTAGTTGGGACCAACTTGCGGCGCGCGGGCGCGGCTGCTTACCGTTCCGACAACGACAACTAAGCGACCCCGACGCGGTGTTCTCAGCACCAAGCCGGGGTCTCACCTCAAGATCGAACAGGACGATCCCGTGGCTAACGAGAATTTTAGCGCCGCCCTGCGCGCGCCCGCATCCGCATCATCCGTACCCTCCACCGCCCATCCGATGGCAGCTCCCGGCTACGGCAAACGCTCCGCCCCGGACCAGGCTCCCCGCCGTACGGACGACTTCCTTCTTCTGCCCGAGCGTGAGCGGTACATCGCCGCGTTCATCGACCGGCTGCCCGAGGGCGCGGCGATGACGGTCAAGACCCTCGCCCGGCAACTCCCGCGCTACGGACAGCAAGCCGTCAGCACGGCCCTCACGGCGCTGTCCGTCGCCGGATACCTGCGGCGCATCCGCCGCCTGGCCGGAGACGGCGACCAAGTCCGCTGGGTCTTCCGGACGTTCTGGTCGCGGACCGCACGCGACAACGAATGGTGGACCACCTTCCTTGCCGCCGAGGACGGCCGATCCCCGTCCGAGACGCAGGTATCGGCGAGCCCCGCGCCCGCCCCGCCCCCCGTACCGCAGCAGCCGGAACCAGACCCTGCATCAGACCCGGCACCGGACCCGGCACCACACCCCGGCCGCCCCTCGCCCGCGTACGACGCACTGTCCCAACTCGGCTGCACCGACCCCCGGTTAGCCCTCTCGGCTGCCGACTGCGCAACCCTGGAAGGTCTCGCACAGGAGTGGCTGGAGCGCGGTGCCACCCCCGCCCACCTCGTCCAGGCCCTCACCACAGGACTCCCGGCCGAACCGATCATCTCGCCCCGGGGCTTCGTCCGCCGCAGGCTCACGGACAAGAAGCCACCACACCGGCCCACCACCACCAACACCAGCACCGCACCGCCGCGCCTCCTCGTGGAATGCACCAAGTGCGGCACCCCCGGCCGCCCCGAAGCACTCCCCGACGGTCTCTGCCGCACCTGCCGCCCCGGTACGCCGACCCCACCCGAACCGGCCGCATCGGCGGTAGCGCACCACGTACACCAACGGGTCGACGCCCTGCGCGCCCTGACCCGGACCCCGTGAGGACGGTCGGCCCAGGTCAGAATCCCGTACGCCCGGTACGCGCACGAACGCAGCCGTACGCGTTCGGAAACGGGTGAACTCGCGTCCCGTACACGCCTGATGGCCGGTTCCCTGGAACTGTTCGGGTACGGAGGCCAGGTGAACACGGTCCGGCCGGGGGCGACCGCGGTGGCCCAGCGCGACGCGGTCATGAAGGCCGACTTCCACACCATCTGGACCGACGAGGCCGACGACGCGGCCAACCTCACCTGGGTACGGGACTTCTACCGTGACGTGTACCAGGACACCGGAGGCGTACCCGTGTCCGGCAGGAACTGCGACGGGTCGTACATCAACTACCCGGACACCGACCTGGCCGACCCCGCGTGGAACACCTCGGGGGTGCCCTGGACCACCCTCTACTACAAGGACAACTACCCGCGCCTACAGCGGGTGAAGGCGCGCTGGGACCCGCGCAACGTCTTCCACCATGCCCTCGCGGTGCAGCTTCCCGGCCGGTGAGGCCCCCGTCCATGTCAACGGCCGCCTCCGGGGGGCCAGTTGTTGCTCTCGGCCGCGAAAATATCTGCACCGGGGCCCGGCACCGGGATATCGTCCGGCGGTGACTGATGAAGACGGGTACTTCGGAGAAGCAGTAGCTGACCGGTACGACCAGTCCACGGGCTCCGAGTTCCAACCGGATGCCATCGACAGGACCGTGGGGTTTCTGTCCGAACTCGCTGATGGTGGCCGGGCGTTGGAGTTGGCGATCGGCACGGGGCGCATTGCCGTGCCGCTCGCGCGACGGGGCGTTCCGGTCCATGGCATCGACATGTCCAGGGCGATGGTGGCCCGTTTGCACGCCAAGCCGGAGGGCAGGGACATCGGCGTCTCGATCGGCGACTTCACCACCACGACGGTGGACACGGAGGCGGACGGGCCCTTCGCTCTTGCGTACCTGGTCTTCAACACGATCATGAATGTGGCCGACCAGGAGGGCCAGGTCGCCTGCTTCCGCAACGCCGCACGGCACCTCGCGCCGGGCGGCTGCTTCGTCATCGAGGTCATGGTCCCGGAGCTGCGCAAGATCCCGGCCGGGCAGAACATCGTCCCGTTCCACACGAGCCCGACCGGGTGGGCCTACACCGTCTACGACACGGTCACGCAGGACGCGACCTGCCACTACATCGACATCACGGAGGACGGTCGAGGCGAGGCCCATTCGACGCCCTTCCGCTACGTCTGGCCCGCCGAGCTGGACCTCATGGCCCAGCTCGCGGGGCTGCGCCTGCGCGAACGCTGGGGCGGCTGGGCACGCGAACCCTTCACGGAGGACAGCACCCAGCACATCTCGGTGTGGGAGAAGCCGGTCGAGTGACGGGCGCCGACCGGCTGACCGGCGCCTCATGTCCACGGCGGAACCAGGTTCGTCCACGCTCGCGGGCGAGCCTCCGCGTCGCCGCCCCTGCGGCATCACCGTCGGCAGGTTCGCCCACGCTCACGCGCGAGCCGCCCAGGCGTCACAGCACCCGTCGCATGCAGGCCCGAGGCCACCGGTCCAATCCGTGCGCCGCTTCTTGCTCGCGGATCTTCCGCAGTCCAGGAGTAAGGCTGCTGTCATCCAGCAGCTGGAAGCCACAGCGCGCGTAGTACGGGGCGTTCCACGGGACTTCGATGAACGTGGTGAGCGTCAGGGCGGGCACCCCCTCGCGCACGGCCTGCTCGGCCAGACGCTCCAGCAGGGCCCGGCCGATGCCGTGGCGCGCGCTGTCCGGGTGCACCGAGACCTGCTCCACGTGGAGGTTGCCGTCGACGCGGTCGGCGATCAGGTAGGCAACCGGAGTGTCGGCATCGGTGACCGCGACCCGGGCGAGACCGGCGTGCCGGTAGCGGGCCAACTCATCGAGCGGCAACGGTTCGTCGTCGGCGATCTCCGGCATCCCGATGTCCCGGAAGCACCGTCCGGCGGCCCTTTCGATGTCCTGGAGGAGCGGCAGTTCCTCCAGGCGCACGTGTCGCATACGCATGGACACATTGTCCATGGCCTGCTGGAGAGTGCCGCCGCATTTTCCCCTGCTCGCCGTACCGGTCGGTCACTGGGTGTTCGTGCCTGGTACGCATGCTCTGCTGTGGGCTAAGTCCGGCTCTGTGCCAGGTACCGAGCGTGCAGACTCGCCGCATGAAACTTCTGGTGATCGGTGGATCCGTGTTTCTCGGAAGGACATTTGTCCAGGAGGCGCTGCAGCGCGGGTGGGAGGTGACCACCTTCAACCGGGGGATGAGCCAAGCCGACCTGGACGGTGTTCAGGCACTGCGAGGCAACCGGGAGGACGAAGCGGACCTCGCCCGGCTCGCCGGGTCCGGCCCCTGGGACGCGATCGTGGACGTCTGCGGCTACGTCCCCCGCGTCGTCGGGGCCTCGGTTGCGGCGCTGTCCGCATCGGCATCGACGTATCTCTTCATCTCCTCGGTCAACGCCCGCCCCGACTGGCCGGCCGAGCCGGTGGACGAGAACGCACCCCGTCACGACGGCAGTCCGCAGGCGGGTCCGGACGACGGTGACTACGGCCGGCTGAAAGTCGGCTGCGAGATGGCCGTCGAGGAGGGATTTCCCGGGCGGGCGCTCATCCTTGAACCCGGCCTGATCATTGGCCCGCAGGACCGCAGCCGCCGGGCCACGTGGTGGCTGCGCCGCGCCGCTCAGGGAGGCCGGATGGTCGCCCCGGGAGCCCCCACAGATGTAATGCAGTTGATCGACGCCCGCGACGTCGCGGCCTTCGGCCTGGACCGGATCGAGGCCGAGGACGCCGGAACATACCTGGTCACCGGCACGCCCGCGAACACGACCTGGGGCGACTTCCTCGCAGCCTGCGTTACCGAGACCGGGGGCGGTGCCGAACTGGTCTGGGTCGGCGACGACATCCTGACGGAACACGAGGTCGCGATCTGGACCGAGCTTCCGCTGTGGGCCCCACAGCGGGACGCAACGGCCGCGGTCTGGCAGGCCAGCTCCGCCAAGGCCATCGCCGCAGGCCTGACCTGTCGCCCGGTCGACGAGTCCGTTCACGACACCGCCGCCTGGCTCTTCGGCCCCTCCGGCCTCGACGAGGCATTCGGCGAATACCGCGCCTTCGGAAAGGTCGAAACCCTCACGCCCGAGCGCGAGCAGACCCTGCTCAAGGCGGCAGCAGCAGCCCGGTCCGGGGCGGAGCATGGCGTTCAACTCTGAGGGTGTGTGTGGGGGTTCAGTCGGGCTGCGTTCCGCACGTCTCGATCGATGTGGCCACCGACCGGCGATGCAGCCCGGCGGCGACGAACTCCATCTCGACCAGCGTGCCGACCAGGCCTGTCTCTCTGAGAGTGCAGGCCGTCGCACGTGCCTGGTGCAGGGACAGGTGGAGCACCTCACGCAGGGCCCGCAGCACGGGGAGGCGGTGCAGTTCGTTGTCCGCGATACGGAGTCGGGCGGGCCCGTGCTCTGCCAGCAGGGCGTTCCGGATCTCCTCGGGCGTCGCTCCGCCCGTGTCCTGCTCGCACCACCTGTTGGGGCAGGACTCGCAGGCACCTTCGGTGCTCCACCACAACTGCCCGTGGTCGATGTACTGGCCGGTGTCGCGTATCAGTACGCCGCCGCAGTCCTCGCATCGCGCTGTGACCTGCGCTCCTTGAGTGATCACCTGGCTGCTCCTTGCGGGGAACTCCGAGCGCGGGGATCCGCCCCGAATAAATCGCTTGATGGCCGCCGCGGCGGTGCCTAACGTAAGCCGCACGCTAGAAGGGAGGTGTTCCGGAAGTGATTTCTTCTCGGACTTGCGAGGTGGCTGCGGGCTGACGGCCCGTCGTCGCACTCTGTGCAGTGCCGGCAGACCGCCGGCCGCAATCCCAAGCAGTCACCGACCCGCGGGCTCGCCGGTTAGTCCGGCCGGCCCCTCTCCGGAGGGACCAGAGCCCGCGGGTTTCTGCGTTCCGTACGCGGCCGGGGTGTGCCGACCGTACGGCGGGTGCCGACCGTACGGCGGGTGCCGACCGTACGGCGGGTGCCGACCGTACGCCGCCGGGGCCGCGCGGACCGCCGGACACCCTGACGCCGGGCGCTCACGGGCAGAGCCGTTCCACCCGCCACCCCGTGTCCTCGCTCACGTACCGCAGCCGGTCGTGCAGCCGGTTCTCGTGGCCCTGCCAGAACTCGACCGCGAACGGGACCACCCGGATGCCGCCCCAGTCCTCCGGCACCGGGACCTCCGTACCCAGGGGGTAGCGGGACGCCAACTCCTCGTACTGATCCGTCAGTTCCTCGCGCGAGGAGATCACCGCGGACTGGGCGCTGGCCCAGGCGCCGAGCTGGGAGCCGTGCGGGCGGGTGCGGAAGTACGCTGCCGTCTCCGCGCGGGAGACCCGGGACGCCGTGCCCGTGACGATGACCTGGCGGGCGATCTGGTGCCAGGGGAAGAGCAGCGACACCCGCGGGTTCACCGCCAGTTCGCGGCCCTTGCGGGAGTCGTAGTTGGTGAAGAAGACGAAGCCGTCCCGGTCGTACCGCTTGAGCAGGACCGTACGGGCCGAGGGGCTGCCCTGCGGGGTCGCCGTCGAGACCACCATCGCGTTCGGCTCGTGCAGGCCACCGGCGACGGCCTCGGCGAACCAGCGGGTGAACTGCTCCATCGGCCCGGCGGCGAGGTCCTTCTCCGCGAGGACGGTGGTGCGGTACTGCTCGCGCATCGCGGCGGGGTCCAGATCAGGTTTCGGCACGGGGCCATCCTGCCCCAAGCGGGGGGTGTGCCGGATGTCACGCTTCCCCCCACCGGCGGGAGCCAGCAGACTCGTCTCTCCGTACATCGTCCCCGTCACGAGGAGCCGCCCGATGTCCGACCCCGTTACCGACTCCGCTGCCGCCCCCGCACCCGCCTTCGTCCCCGGGCTCGAAGGGGTCGTCGCGTTCGAGACCGAGATCGCCGAACCTGACAAGGAGGGCGGCTCGCTCCGGTACCGCGGTGTCGACATCGAGGACCTGGTGGGCCACGTCTCCTACGAGAACGTGTGGGGCCTGCTCGTCGACGGTGCGTTCAGCCCGGGGCTGCCGCCCGCCGAGCCCTTCCCGATCCCCGTCCACTCCGGTGACGTCCGGGTGGACGTGCAGTCCGCGCTGGCGATGCTCGCGCCGGTCTGGGGGCTGAAGCCGCTGCTCGACATCGACGAGGCGACCGCCCGCGACAACCTGGCGCGGGCCGCCGTCATGGCGCTCTCGTACGTCGCCCAGTCGGCCCGCGGGCAGGGCAGCCCGATGGTTCCGCAGAGCGAGATCGACAAGGCCGACACCGTCGTCGAGCGGTTCATGATCCGGTGGCGCGGGGAGCCCGATCCCAAGCACGTCAAGGCAGTTGACGCCTACTGGACGTCCGCCGCCGAGCACGGGATGAACGCCTCCACCTTCACCGCCCGGGTCATCGCGTCGACCGGCGCGGACGTCGCCGCCGCGCTGTCGGGGGCCGTGGGCGCCATGTCCGGGCCGCTGCACGGTGGGGCGCCCTCGCGCGTCCTCGGCATGATCGAGGAGATCGAGCGGACGGGCGACGCCCACGCGTACGTCAGGCGGGCCCTGGACAACGGTGAGCGGCTGATGGGCTTCGGCCACCGCGTCTACCGCGCCGAGGACCCCCGCGCCCGGGTGCTGCGCCGTACGGCCAAGGAGCTGGGCGCGCCGCGGTTCGAGGTCGCGGAGGCACTGGAGAAGGCGGCGCTGGAGGAACTCCACGCGCGGCGCCCGGACCGGGTGCTGGCCACGAACGTGGAGTTCTGGGCGGCGATCATGCTGGACTTCGCGGAGGTCCCGGCGCACATGTTCACGTCGATGTTCACCTGCGCGCGTACGGCGGGCTGGAGCGCGCACATCCTGGAGCAGAAGCGGACGGGGCGGCTGGTGCGGCCGTCGGCGCGGTACGTGGGACCCGGGTCGCGGAACCCCCGGGAGATCGAGGGGTTCGCGGACATCAAGGACCTCGCCGACCTCGCGGGGTGAGGTGAGCGGGTGGGGTGGGTGGGATGAAGTGAGCGGGGTGGGTGGAGGGCGCGCCGGGGTGGGTCCCGCTCACCCCAGCGCGCCCTCCAGCAGCTCTCCCCACTGCGCCACCACGCGCTGCCGCCGCCCCGCGTCGTCCGTCAGCAGGTTGGCGAGGCCCAGGCCCCGGGCCATGTCGAGCAGGCCCTGCACCGTCTCGCGTACCCCCGGCACGGACTCGTCCGCGCGGAGCAGTTCCACCGCGATGCGGTGCGACTCGCGGCCCACCCGGGCCTCCAGTTCCGTGACCCGGGCGTGCAGCTGCGGCTCGTTGGACGCCGCGACCCACAGGTGCAGCGCCGCGCGGAACAGCGGGCCGGTGTACAGGTCGACCAGGGCGGCCACCACCGTCCGGCGGTCCTGCGGGGGGAGGGTGCGCAGGGCCGTGGAGCGTTCCTCGGCCACGTACTCGACCGCCGCCGTGAACAGATCCTCGCGGGTGGGGAAGTGGTGCTGGGCCGCGCCGCGTGAGACGCCCGCGCGTTCGGCGACGGCGGACACCGTGGAGCCTGCCCAGCCGTGTTCGGCCAGGCAGGACACGGCGGCCTCCAGGAGCCGCTGCCGGGTGGCGCGGCTGCGGTCCTGTTTGGGGCCTCGGAGGTGAGGGCCGGTGCCGGCCTGTCCGCCGCTGCCGTTCTGCCGGGGGCCGCCGTCGGGGCCTCTGCTCACCACACCCATGCGGGATCCCGTCGTTCGAGGAAGGCCTGCACACCCTCCTGGGCCTCCGCCGAGGCGAAGAGGGCCGCCGAGCGGGCGGTCAGGTCTTCCGTATTGCGGTCGAAGTTCTCCAGCACCGTAGCGGTGACCAGGGACTTCGATGCGGCCAGGCCCTGCGGGGAGGCTCTGCGGAGCCCGTCGAGTACGGCGGCCAGCACCTCGTCGACATCGTCGGCGACCGCGGTGACCAGTCCGGTACGGGCCGCTTCCGCCGCGTCGAAACGTTCCCCGGTGAGGTAGTAGCGGCCCGCCGCGCGCGGGTCCATGCGCGGGAGCAGCGGCATCGAGATGACGGCGGGGGCCAGGCCGAGCCGGGACTCGGTGAACGCGAAGTCGGCCGCAGGCCCGGCCAGTGCGATGTCGCACGAGCCGAGCAGGCCGAGCCCGCCCGCCCGGACGTGGCCGGTGACGCGGGCGACGACCGGCTTCGGGTGGGCGACGACCGCCCGCATCAGCGCCACGAACGCCCCGGGGTCCGCCGGTGCCTTCAGGTCCGCGCCCGCGCAGAAGGTGTTCCCGGTGTGGGCGAGCAGCACCGCGCGTACCGAATCGTCCGAGCGGGCCGTCTCCAGCGCCTCCCCGAGTTCGGCGACGAGACGCGCGGAGAGCGCGTTGCGGTTCTTCGGCGAGTCCAGGGTCAGGGTGGTGATTCCCCGCTCGTGGGCGGTCCTGACGGCCTTCGGTTCGGACGTCGGCATGCGCGCTTCCTCTCTCGATCTCGCACTACCTCTCTCGATCTCGCACTACCTCGGAGCGGCTGTCAGTACGACTTGGGCAGGCCCAGCGTCTGGTGGGAGATGAAGTTCAGGATCATCTCCCGGCTGACCGGCGCGATCCGCGCGACGCGGGACGCGGTGATGAGCGCGGCGAGGCCGTACTCCCGGGTGAGGCCGTTGCCGCCGAGGGTGTGTACGGACTGGTCCACGGCCTTCACGCAGGCCTCGCCCGCCGCGTACTTGGCCATGTTGGCGGCCTCCCCCGCGCCGAGGTCGTCGCCCGCGTCGCACAGGGCCGCCGCCTTCTGCATCATCAGCTTGGCCGTCTCCAGCTCGATGTGGGCCTGTGCGAGCGGGTGCGCGATGGCCTGGTGGGAGCCGATGGGCTCCTTCCAGACCTGCCGGGTCTTCGCGTAGTCGACGGCCTTGGCGAGCGCGTAGCGGCCCATGCCGATCGCGAAGGCGGCGGTCATGATGCGTTCGGGGTTGAGCCCGGCGAAGAGCTGGAGCAGCCCGGCGTCCTCGTTGCCGACCAAGGCGTCGGCGGGCACCCGTACGTCGTCCAGAACCAGTTCGAACTGCTTCTCCGGGGCCTGGATCTCCATGTCGATCTGCGTCCGCCCGAAGCCGGGGGCGTCGCGCGGCACGAGGAAGAGGCAGGGCTTGAGACGCCCGGTCCTGGCGTCCTCGGTGCGGCCGACGATGAGCGTCGCGTCGGCCATGTCCACCCCGGATATGAAGACCTTCCGCCCGGTGAGCAGCCAGTCCTCGCCGTCGCGGCGGGCGGTGGTGGTGATGCGGTGCGAGTTGGACCCTGCGTCGGGTTCGGTGATGCCGAAGGCCAGGGTGAGGCTGCCGTCGGCGAGGCCGGGCAACCACTTCTGCTTCTGTGCCTCGGTACCGAAGCGGGCGATGACCGTGCCGCAGATGGCGGGCGAGACGACCATCATCAGCAACGGGCAGCCGGCGGCACCCAACTCCTCCAGCACGATGGAGAGTTCGGTGATCCCGCCGCCTCCGCCGCCGTACTCCTCGGGGAGGCTCACACCGAGGTAGCCGAGCTTGGCGGCCTCGGTCCACAGGGCCTGCCGGTCGTAGTCACGGTGGGTGCCGCCCGCGTGCCGCTTGCCGAGTGCGGCGACGGCGGCGCGCAGCGCCTGGTGCTCCTCGGTTTCGAGGACAGTGCTCTTATGGGCGGTGCTCTTGCCTGCGGTGCTCTTGCCGGCGGTGCTGTTGCGGGCGGTGCTCATGGCTTCGGTTCCTCCTGAACGGCGGACTGGACAGCGGACTGAGCGACGGGCAGGGGTGTTGCATCGGCCGTCGAGCTAGGCGTCGGGCAGGGCGTCTTCTGCCGGTTCGCGTACGACGGCGAGCAGCGCGCCGACCTCGACCTGGCGGCCGGGGGCGGCGTGGAGTGCGGTGAGCGTGCCGGAGGCGGGAGCCGTGATGCGGTGCTCCATCTTCATCGCCTCCAGCCAGATCAGCGGCTGCCCGGCGGCGACCTCGGCCCCGACCGCGAGCCCTTCCGCGACACGGACGACGGTGCCGGGCATCGGGGCCAGCAGCGATCCCGGGGCGGTACGGGTCGTGGGGTCGGGGAAGCGGGGCAGCCGGGTGAAGGTGTGCGGGCCGACGTGGGTCCGGTCGCCGTACACCGCGACGTCGAACTTCCTCAGTACGCCGTCGACTTCGAGCGCCACACGGTCGGGCGCCGCGCGGTGCAGCCGCACATCCGGGAAGCCCTCGGCGTGCAGCCCGTCGCGGGTGACCCGGTAGCGGATCTCGTGCGTGGCGCCGTCCGGCTCCGAGCGGTACGTCTTGGTCTGCGGCTGGGACGGGACGTTCCGCCAGCCGCCGATCCGCGCGCGGGCCGCGTCGGCGAGGGCCGCGGCGAGGGCGGCGAGCGGGTCGGGGGCGGGGGTGGTGAGTTCGGGCAGATGGCGGTCGTAGAAGCCGGTGTCGATGCGGGCCGCGGTGAAGTCCGGGTGGCGCAGGGACCGTACGAGCAGGTCACGGTTGGTGGCCGGGCCGTGCACGTGCGCCCGGTCGAGGGCGTGGGCGAGCTTGCGGACGGCTTCGGCGCGGGTGGGCGCGTGGGCGATGACCTTGGCGAGCATCGGGTCGTAGTGGACGGACACCGTGTCGCCGTCGGTGTAGCCGGTGTCGAGACGCAGGGCAGGCGCCCCGCCTACCGGTAGGTCCGGTAGGCGGAGCCGGTGCAGGACGCCGGTCTGCGGGGCCCAGTCGTGGGCCGGGTCCTCCGCGTACAGCCGGGCCTCGACGGCATGGCCGTTCGGGGGCGGCGGGCCGTCGGGCGGGAGCGGTGCGCCCTCCGCGGTACGGATCTGGAGCGCGACCAGGTCGAGGCCGAACACCGCCTCGGTGACGGGGTGTTCGACCTGGAGGCGGGTGTTCATCTCCAGGAAGTACGCCCGGTCGCCGCCCTCCGCCACCAGGAACTCCACGGTGCCCGCGCCCTGGTAGTCGACCGCGCGGGCCGCCGCGGTGGCGGCCTCGCGGAGAGTACGGCGCAGCGCGTCGGACAGGCCGGGCGCGGGGGCCTCCTCGATGACCTTCTGGTGGCGGCGCTGGAGGGAGCAGTCACGGGTGCCGAGCGTCCAGACCGTGCCGTACGCGTCGGCCATGACCTGCACCTCGACGTGCCGCCCGCGCTCCACGTACGGCTCGGCGAAGACCTCACCGTCCCCGAAGGCCGACCGCGCCTCGGCGACAGCTGCCTCCAACTCGCCTTCCAGGCAGCTCAGTTCCCGTACGACGCGCATGCCGCGCCCACCCCCGCCCGCCGCTGCCTTGAGGAGGAGCGGCAGGTCGGCTGCGGTCGCGGTGTCCGGGTCGACGGGGGCGAGCAGCGGGACCCCGGCGTCGGCCATCAGCTTCTTGGCGCGGGTCTTGGAGGCCATCGACTCGATGGCCTCGGCGGACGGGCCGATCCAGGTCAGACCGGCGTCGGTGACGGCGCGGGCGAAGGCGGCGTTCTCGGAGAGGAAGCCGTAGCCGGGGTGGACGGCGTCGGCCCCGGCCGCGCGGGCCGCCGCCACGAGGAGGTCGCCGCGCAGATACGTGTCGGCGGGGGCGGTGCCCGGCAGCCGTACGGCGGTGTCGGCCTCCCGTACGTGCAGGGCGTCCGCGTCGGCGTCCGAGTGGACGGCGACCGTGGAGATGCCCAGCTCACGGCAGGTGCGGAAGATGCGGCAGGCGATCTCGCCGCGGTTGGCGACCAGGAGGGAGGTGATCACGTTCGTCCTCAACATCGCGTCCTCAACATCTGGCGTCCTCAACATCTGGCGTCCTCAACATCTCGCGTCCTCAACATCTGACGTCCTCAACATCTCGTCCTCACATCCGGAAGATGCCGAAGCCGCCGCGGGCGCCCTCGACCGGTGCGTTGTGGATGGCGGACAGGCACAGTCCGAGGACGGTCCTGGTGTCGCGCGGGTCGATGACCCCGTCGTCGTACAGCCGCCCGGACAGGAACATCGGCAGCGACTCCGACTCGATCTGCTGCTCGACCATGGCGCGCAGCGCGGCGTCCGCCTCGTCGTCGTACGGCTGCCCCTTGGCCTGCGCGGAGGCGCGGGCGACGATCGACAGCACGCCCGCGAGCTGCTGCGGGCCCATCACGGCGGACTTGGCGCTGGGCCAGGCGAAGAGGAACCGGGGGTCGTAGGCCCTCCCGCACATGCCGTAGTGGCCCGCGCCGTACGAGGCGCCCATCAGGACGGAGAGGTGCGGGACCTTCGAGTTGGAGACGGCGTTGATCATCATCGCGCCGTGTTTGATGATGCCGCCCTGCTCGTACTCCTTGCCGACCATGTAGCCGGTGGTGTTGTGCAGGAAGAGCAGCGGGATGTCGCGCTGGTTGGCCAGCTGGATGAACTGGGCGGCCTTCTGCGACTCCTCGGAGAACAGCACGCCCTGCGCGTTGGCGAGGATGCCGACGGGGTAGCCGTGCAGCTCGGCCCAGCCGGTGACGAGGCTCGGGCCGTAGAGCGGCTTGAACGCGTCGAAGTCCGAGCCGTCGGTGATGCGGGCGATGACCTCCAGCGGGTCGAAGGGGGTCTTCAGGTCGCCGGGGACGATGCCGAGGAGTTCGTCCTCGTCGTGCTTCGGCGGGACAGCCGGTCCCGGCGGATCGGCTTGCGCCTTGCGCCAGTTGAGGCGGGCGACGACCCGGCGGGCCTGACGCAGGGCGTCCGGTTCGTCGTGCGCGAGGTAGTCGGCGAGGCCGGAGACCCGGGCGTGCATCTCGGCGCCGCCGAGCGACTCGTCGTCGGACTCCTCGCCGGTCGCCATCTTGACCAGCGGCGGACCGCCGAGGAAGACCTTGGACCGTTCCTTGATCATGATGACGTGGTCGGACATGCCGGGGACGTACGCGCCGCCCGCCGTGGAATTGCCGAAGACGACGGCGATGGTGGGGATTCCGGCGGCGGAGAGCCGGGTGAGGTCCCGGAAGAGCGCGCCGCCGGGGATGAAGATCTCCTTCTGGGACGGCAGATCGGCGCCGCCGGACTCGACCAGGCTGATGCACGGGAGGCGGTTGGCGTACGCGATCTCGTTGGCCCGGAAGGCCTTCTTGAGCGTCCAGGCGTTGCTCGCGCCGCCCCGCACGGTGGGGTCGTTGGCGGTGATCAGGCACTCGACGCCCTCGACGGTGCCGATGCCGGTGACCATGGACGCACCGAGCGGGTAGTCGGTGCCCCAGGCGGCCAGCGGGGACAGCTCCAGGAAGGGGGTGTCCTCGTCGATGAGCAGCTCGATGCGTTCGCGGGCGAGGAGTTTGCCGCGCTTGCGGTGCCGGGCGACGTACTTCTCGCCGCCCCCGGCCAGGGACTTGGTGTGTTCGGCCTCCAGCGCGGCGATCTTGGCGAGCATGGCTTCGCGGTGGGCGGTGTACTCGGTGGAGGTGGGGTCGATCGCGGTACGCAGCGTCGTCATCGGGCCGCCTCTTCCTGCCCCGCCAACAGGGCTTCCGGTATGTCCAGAAGCAGGGCTTCCGGGATGTCCAGTTCACGGGAGCGCAGCCACTCGCCCAGGGCCTTGGCCTGCGGGTCGAAGCGGGCCTGCGCGGCGACGCCCTCGCCCAGCAGCCCCTCGACCACGAAGTTCAGGGCGCGCAGATTCGGCAGGGGGTGGCGGGTGACGGTCAACCGGCCCGTCTCCGGGAGCAGTTCCTTGAACCGCTCCACGGTCAGGGTGTGCGCCAGCCAGCGCCAGGCGTCGTCGGTACGCACCCAAACGCCGACGTTCGCGTCCCCGCCCTTGTCGCCGCTGCGTGCTCCGGCGACGCGGCCGAGCGGGGCGCGGCGTACGGGGGTGTTCGCGGGCGGTGGGTCGGGCAGGGCAGGATCGGCCACCGGCTCCAGCGGGCGGGTCACCGGTGGGGCGGGCGGCCTGGGCACCAGGGGATCCGGCACCGGTTCCAACGGGCGGGTCACCGGCGGGTCGGGTACCGTCACCCGCCGCCCGTCCGGCAGTACGGCCACCTGCCGCACCTCCGCCCGGTCCACGTACACCGCGTCGAAGACCCCGTACGGCGCGCCCTTCCCCGGCGGGGCCGTCACATGGAACCCGGGGTAGCTCCCGAGCGCCAGCTCGATCGCGGCCCCGGTCACCCCCCGCCCCACGGCCTCCGCCGACCCGTCCCGCACCACGAGCCGCAGCAGCGCACTCGCGCACTCCTCGGTCGCCGCATCGGGCCGGTCCGTCCGGGACAGCTCCCAACACACCTCGCCCGGACGGGACTTGCCGAACGCATCCGTCACCTGCTCGCGCACCAGCGCGGCCTTGGCGTCGATGTCGAGGCCGGTCAGGACGAACACCACTTCGTTCCGCCAGCCCCCGATCCGGGTCACGCCGGCCTTGAGCGTCGGCGGGGGCGCCTCGCCGCGTATGCCGCTGCCCGCCGCACCTTCGCTCAGCGCACCGTCGCCCCCTGCACCACCGGCTCCTTCACCCCCGCCCCCTGTGCCGTCGATCCGCACCCGGTCGGGTCCGTCCTGGGTCAGCCGTACGGTGTCGAGCCGCGCCGTGACGTCGGGTCCCGCGTACCGGGCGCCGCCCGTCTCGTACAGCAGCTGCGCGGTGACCGTTCCGACGTCGACGATGCCGCCCGTGCCGGGGTGCTTGGTCACGACCGACGAGCCGTCCTCGTACAGCTCGGCCAGCGGGAAGCCCGGATGTCGTACGTCGTGCCCGGTGAAGAAGGAGTAGTTGCCGCCGGTCGCCTGGGTGCCGCACTCCAGCACATGCCCGGCGACCACCGCCCCGGCCAGCCGGTCCAGGTCGTCGGGGCCCCAGCCGAAGTGCCAGGCGGCGGGGCCGGTGACCAGCGCCGCGTCCGTGACGCGCCCCGTCACCACCACCTCCGCGCCGGCCCGCAGGCACTCCGCGATCCCGGCGCCGCCGAGGTAGGCGTTGGCGGTGAGCGCGCCTTCGGGCAACGGCAGCGCATCACCCTCCACGTGCGCGACGCGCGTGGGCACCCCCACCCGCGTACTCAACTCCCTTACGGCGTCGGCGAGACCGGCCGGGTTGAGACCTCCCGCGTTGACCACGATCCGCACGCCCCGGTCGTGCGCCTCGCCCAGGTTCTCCTCCAGCTGACGCAGGAAGGTCTTGGCGTAGCCGAGGGCGGGGTTCTTCAGGCGGTCGCGGCCGAGGATGAGCATGGTCAGCTCGGCGAGGTAGTCGCCGGTCAGGACGTCGAGCTGCCCGCCGGTGAGCATCTCCCGCATCGCGTCGAAACGGTCTCCGTAGAAACCGGAGGCGTTGCCTATCCGGAGCGGCCTCACCCGGCGGTCCCTTGTCGCGGCGTGCGGTCGGCGGCCTCCTGCTGCGGCGCACTCCCGACACCTCCACGTCCCTGTTGCGGCGCGCGCCCGGGGCCCGGCGGCCCGGCGAAGGCCTGCGCGATACCCAGCCACAGATCGGCGTCGGCGCCCTCCACCCGCAGGGACAGATCGTCACGGTGCGCACGCTGGGTGACGAGAAGGCAGAAGTCGAGCGCAGGCCCGGTCACCCGCTGGACGGCGTCGACGGAACCGTACGACCACAACTCACCGCCAGGTGCGGTCAATTCGATGCGGAACTCCTCGTCGGGTACCGGAAGTTCCCGTACCGCGAAGGCGAAGTCCCGCGCCCGCACGCCGATCCGCGCCACATGCCGCAGCCGCGCGGTCGGCTGCCGCCGCACACCGAGCGCGTCCGCCACGTCCTGACCGTGCGCCCAGGTCTCCATCAGCCGACCGGTGGCCATCGACGCGGCACTCATCGGCGGCCCGTACCAGGGAAACCGCACCCCGCCCGGCGCGGCCCGCAACGCCCGCCGAAGCCCTTCGCGCCCGGCACGCCAACGGTCGAGCAGCACAGCGGGTTCGAGCACCGCGCCCTCCGCCGCCCCCTCGTCCACGAACGCGTCCGGCGCGGCGAGCGCCTTCTCGACCTCCCCGGCGAACGCCCCCGCATCGGTCACGGCGAGCAACGCGGCCCGGTCCGTCCAGGCGAGATGAGCGATCTGATGGGCAATGGTCCAGCCGGTCGCGGGGGTGGGCCGCGCCCACGTCTCGTCGCTCAACTCACCGACGATGGCGTCCAGTTCGCCGGACTCACTGCCCAGATCATCGAGCACGACACCTGCATCGGACACGGAACGCTCCCTCCGGGACACGGCTTCGTGCCCCGGAGCATGGCAGTGCGCCGAAAAACAATCAAGCGTGCTTGCATTGTTTTTGCCGTGCGGCGTCGCGCCCGCCGAAGAGCGGTACGGCGATGCCGGCCAGCCTGCTGGCAGGAACCTCCGCCGGTCGGTGCAGCCGACTCGACTGCACTCAGCGGTTCATGTCCCGGTAGTCGTCCAACATCCGAAGTCCGGGCATGAGCCGGGGCAAGAAGCCCGGACACCGGGTGTCCTGCTCAGACCTCGGCGTCCGGTCGGCCCCGGTCCTCGCCGTACGAATCCACTCCGCTTGGCTTCTACCGCTCACCCGGGTTCGCCGAGTTCAACGGGAAGGTCGTCCGCCGGGCCGACACGAGTGCCGTTCGGAGAAGCGGCTGATGGTTCCACCCGGGTGTTCCTCTCCGGCGGCACCGGGAAGTGCCTCAGCAACTCCTCCATCCAGGCAGCCGGATGGGTGGCCGGAGCAGCGCCGCCGGGGAGGGCCCGTGCTTTGCGGATGCCCTCGATCAGTGCGGCGGTGGCGGCCTCGGTGGTGTAGCGGTCGGCGATCCACTGGCGGCCCGCCTGCCGCACCTCGTCCTGGTCGGGCAGGTCGAGCAGCTCAAGAGCCTTGTCGGCCAGCTGCGCCGTTTCGAGTTCCGGAATTCGCCACGCAGACGGCGACTCGAACACTTCCGCACCGCCGCCACCGGCATATCCGGTCACCAGGCAGCCGCTGGCCATCGCCTCGGCCGGTGGTAGTCCGAAGCCCTCGCCCTCGGGTGCTCCCAACGCGATGAACACCGACGTGTCCGACAGCACGCGAGCGACTTCCTCGTGGGGAACCGCGTGGATGTCGTACAGATCGATGTCCTTGGACCGCGGATCGGCGTGGATCAGGCGGCGAAGCAGCGTGCTTTCGATCGGGCGCTTGCGGGACATCCACGCAATGCGCCTGACCCGCCCGGTCGATGCCGGTCGGAACAACTCGGTGTCAATGATGTTCGGCACCAGGTGCGGTTCGAATTCAGGCAGGGCGCGGCGGAGCATTTCGGCGCCCGCCTGCGAGATCGTCCACAGGGCCGGGCGCTCCGACCAGCCCGGATAGGGGCCGGGACCAGGGCAGGTCAGGAAGTTGACGTAATGCCCCTGCGAGTAGATGACCTTGTGGCCGCCGGGCGCCGGGTCGTGGTTCGGGACCACGCTGACCTCGTGCAGTACGAGCACGTCCTCGGGCCCGAGATCCAGGGTCATGCCGGACAGCGTCGGCACGTCGTCGTCGAACCACGTGTAGCGGAATCCCGGCGTGGGCGTCCAGCGGTACGCCTCGACGCCGATGGACCGCAGCAGCTTGACCTGTTGGTTCAGTACGCGAATGCCGCCCAGCGGGAATTGGAACTCGAACGACGCGTAGATCACTCGACCGGTCACCGTGCCTCCGTGCATCTCGATTGCAGGATGGGTGGTTCGGCCGGGGTCGGTGTCGGGTTCCTGGAGTCAGGTTCCTGCTCAGCAGCTGGGTCTTCCCCGTGCTCATGCCTTCAGGGTGGCAGCAAAGCCGTCGGGTGTCACCGGCCCGCATTGGTTCAGGAGCGGTGCTTCCACGTCCTCGGTGAGCGGTTGTGTGCCGACGCCGGAACGTCGGCGCACCCACCTGGTTCCTGACCTGCATACCGTTTCCGGAGGACCGGCTCAGCCCCCGCTGCCCGTGCGACCCCTGACGTCCGTCATCAGTTTCTCCAACAGCCCTATGAGTACGGCTCGTTCCGACTTCGACAGACCTGCGACGAGGGTGGATTCGCGGCCGAGCACCGCGTCGACGGACGACTCGATGAGCGTCTGGCCTTCGGCCGTCAACGACACCAGGACGGTTCGGCGCCCGGTAGCCCCCGGTCCTCGCCGTACGAATCCGCTCCGCTCGGCTCGGGCGACGCGCTGCGAGATGGCGTCGGCGGTCACCAGCGTCCGCTGTGCGATCTGACGGGTGCTGAGGGTGTACGGCGGCCCGGAACGGCGGATGACGGACAACAGGTCGAGGGTGGCCCCGTCGATCCCGGCGGCGCGCAGGACCCGGTTGCGGTCATCCGCGAAGAGCTTCGCCAGGCGCCACGCACCCACCGACGCCCCGCCGCTGGAATCGCTGCTCGCCCAGTGGCACGCCAACCTGGCCCAGAACCTCCTCGGCGCGGTCCTGACCACCGCCTCGGTCCAGGACAAGCTCACCCCTGGCAGCTCGATCCTCAGCATCGGCTCGATCGGAGCCGAACGGCGAGGCGGCTCCTACGGGGCGTCCAAGGCCGCCCTCGCCGCCTGGAACGCCTCGCTCTCCTCCGAGCTCGGCCCGCGCGGCATCACCAGCAACGTCATCTCGGCCGGCTACATCGCGGGCACCAACTTCTTCCGCGGGCAGATGACCGACGAACGCCACCAGGCGCTCGTCCAGGAAACCCACGACAAGCGGCCGGGCACGCTGGACGACATCACCGAGACCGCCTACTTCCTCGCCTCCCCCGGCGCCCGGCACGTCACCGGCCAGACCATCCACGTCAACGGCGGCGCCTTCACGACGCGGTAGCCGGACCGCTCGCGAGAACGGCCGAAGCCCGGAACCCACACAAGGCACTCCGGTCACAGCTACGCTGGCTGGGCATCCGAGGAGGACACCGTGAGCGCACAGCCAGAACATTCCGGCGGAGAACTGATTCCCCGCCCGGACCGCACCCCCGACGCACTCCGGGAGGCACTGGCCGTCGTTGCGCCCGCGCGGATGCCGGAGATGGAGCGGGAGAAGGACAAGGCACTCGCCGAGGCCGTGCGACAGAGCAGCATCGACCCGCTGCGCGGCTTTCTGTTGCGCTGGGCCGTCGTGATCGAGATCGAGCGGCACCCCGCGACCGCACAGCGTTTCCACCGGGCCGAGTACCTCGCCCAGGTCTCCGCCGACCCCGAGACCTCCCGCCGCCATGTCCGGGAGTCCGGTGACATCCTCCGCGCCGTGTACGGGGAGCTGGACTCTTGACCTGGGCTTGGGAGTACGACCCCAGCGAGGAGTACCTCGTCGGCGGTGTGGACCCCGCCGACGTGGCCCGCATCGGGGAGCGGGCGGACGAACTGGTCCGTGCCGCCGAGGCCCTCTAACTCGACGGCACGACGTACCAGGGAGACAACCCCAAGGGTGCTACGGCGTACATCACGGGCGGCATGTTCGAGTACCTGGTGGTCGTGCGGCACAACCGGCTCTACGTCCGGCAGATCACGATCTTCTAGGACCCGTCCAACGGCGGTGCTGACCGGTATGCGGCGGTCGGCTCCGCGCCGCGTACCAGCCGGTGCGCCGGTGACGAAGGGCGCGTCTACTTGCCGGAGATCTGCGTCCGTACCGCGCCCATGCTCGCCACGATCACCAGCGCGATCGCCAGCGCGTCGACGGCGGACAGCTCCTGGTGCAGGACGAAGAAGCCCGCAGTCGCCGCGATCGCGGGTTCCAGGCTCATCAGTACGGCGAAGGTCGACGCGGGCAGCCGTCGCAGTGCGAGCAGTTCCAGCGTGTACGGGAGTACGGACGACAGCAGCGCGACCGCCGCCCCCAGCCCCAGCGTGCTCGGCACCAGCAGTTTCGAGCCCGCGTCGATGATGCCCAGCGGCAGGATCAGCAGCGCGCCGACCGTCATCGCCAGGGCCAGACCGTCCGCGCGCGGGAAGCGGGCGCCGGTGCGGGCGCTGAAGATGATGTACGCGGCCCACATCCCGCCCGCGCCGAGCGCGAAGGCCGCTCCCACCGGGTCCAGCCCGCCGAAGCCGCCGCCGCTGAGCAGCGCCACCCCACAGAGCGCCAGCCCGGCCCAGAGGAAGTTCACCAGCCGGCGCGAGGCCACGACCGACAGGGCGAGCGGGCCCAGGACCTCCAGGGTCACCGCCGTGCCGAGCGGGATACGGTCCGCCGCCTGGTAGAAGAGGCCGTTCATGCCGGCCATCGCGATGCCGAAGACGAGGACCGTGCCCCAGTCGGCGCGCGAGAGCCCGCGCACCTTGGGGCGGCAGGCGATGAGCAGCACGATCGCGGAGACGGTCAGCCGCAGGGAGACGACGCCGACCGCTCCGGCCCGCGGCATCAGCCAGACGGCGATGGCCGCCCCGAACTGCACCGATATTCCCCCGGCCAGCACCAGACCCAGCGGCCCGAACCTCCCGCGCAGCCCTTCGGCGGCAGGCTGCTCGGCGACCGTGTCAGCTGAGGCGGTCAGAGCGGTATCGAGCGCCTTGGCGTCGGCGGGGGCTATCGGATCCATGCTGTCTACAGTAAGGGGCGTTTGCCGGATCCCTCACTTACCGACCACTGGCCGGGACAGGGGGCGGGCTCCCGGCCCAGCAGACCCGTCGAACCGTCCGTGCCGGGGCGTCGACGCACGCACACCCCCACATCACATGAGTGCGCACTACTGCGCACTACACCGCACTAAGGGCTGTCCCGTAATTCCTGGTGGATCAGCGCACGGCGTCAGATGCGGTGCATCGCAAGGCGGAGGGGCGCCCGAATACTGGATGTATTCGGGCGTTCCGACAACGCCGCGAGGTGCCGTAGCTGTCGTCGTGCGCCCGCCAGGAATTACGGGACAGCCCTTAGGTAATCTCGGCCGCGCCTGACGCACGACATCAGCGGAGGGGATCACCGGGCAGCCCCTCCGCCAGTACCTCCGCCAGGTGCCGTGCCGTCCGTCCCTCCAGCTGGGCCAGCTGGGTACGGCACGAGAAGCCGTCCGCCAGGAGTTCCGTCCCCTCCGCTGCCGCCCGTACCGACGGCAGCAGCTGTTCCTCCGCGCAGGCCACCGACACCTCGTAGTGCCCCATCCCCGGACCCGAGCCCGAATCCGCCCCGTCCCCCCGCCCCCGCCCCCGCTCGAACCCGAAGTTCCCCGCCAGCCCGCAGCACCCCCCGCTCAGCTCGCCCGTCAGGCCCGCCTTCGCGCGCAGGCGCCGTTCCGCCGCGTCGCCGAGGACCGCGTGCTGGTGGCAGTGGGTCTGGCCCGCCACCGGGCGGTCGAGCCGTGGCGGCTGCCACTGTGGTGCGTACTCCTCCAGCGCCTGCGCGAAGGTCCGTACCGCGTCCGCCAGCCGCGCCGCGCGCGGGTCGTCGGCCAGCAGTTCCGGGAGGTCGGTCCGGAGCGCGGCGGCGCAGCTCGGTTCCAGTACGACGACCGGCAGGCCCGCGTCGAGCAGCGGCTCCACCCGGTCGAGGGTGCGGCGCAGGACCGTACGGGCGCGGTCGAGCTGGCCCGTCGAGACGTAGGTCAGGCCGCAGCACACGCCCTCCGGCGGCAGCGCGATGCCGAGCCCGGCCGATTCCAGGACGCGGACCGCCGCCCGGCCCACCGAGGGCGAGAGGTGGTCGGTGAACGTGTCGGGCCACAGGACGACCTGCGCGGGCGGCTGTGCCCGGGTGCCGAACCAGCGGCGGAAGGTCTGCGGGGCGAGCTCCGGAATGTCCCGTTCGGGGGCGATCCCGCCGAGCCGTTTGGCGAGCGCCGCCAGCGGCCGGACCCGGGCCAGGGCGTTGACCGTGCGGGCGTACGGGGCGGCGGCGCGCAGCCAGCGTGGCAGCCGGCCCATCGAGTAGTGGGCGGCGGGGCGGATCCGGCCCGCGTAGTGGTGGTGCAGGAATTCCGCCTTGTACGTGGCCATGTCGACGCCGACCGGGCAGTCGCTGCGGCAGCCCTTGCAGGAGAGGCAGAGGTCGAGGGCGTCGCGCACCTCCGTCGAGCGCCAGCCGTCGGTGACGATCTCGCCCGCGAGCATTTCGTGCAGCAGCCGGGCGCGCCCGCGCGTGGAGTGCTGTTCGTCGCCGGTCGCGCGGAACGACGGGCACATGACATCGGCGCCGGACGTCCCCTCTGTACGGCACTTGGCGACGCCCACGCAGCGGCGTACGGCGGCGGAGAAGTCGCCGTTGTCGTGCGGGTAGCCGAACTCCACGTCCACCGGTTCGCGCGGCAGCACCGCGAAGCGGAGGTTCTCGTCGAGGCGGTGCGGGCGGGCGAGCATGCCCGGGTTCAGCAGGCCGTCCGGGTCCCAGATGTCCTTGAACCGGCCGAAGAGGGCGACCAGTTCGTCGCCGTACATCTTCGGGAGCAGTTCGGCGCGGGCCTGTCCGTCGCCGTGTTCGCCGGAGAGGGAGCCGCCGTGGGCGACGACCAGGTCCGCCAGTTCCTCGGAGAAGGTACGGAAGCGGGCGACGCCGCCCGCGGTCAACAGGTCGAAGTCGATGCGGACATGGATGCAGCCGTCGCCGAAGTGCCCGTACGGGGTGCCGTGCAGGCCGTGGGCGCCGAGCAGGGCGCGGAAGTCGCGCAGGTACGCGCCGAGCCGGGCGGGCGGTACCGCGCAGTCCTCCCAGCCGGGCCAGGCCTCGCTGCCGTCCCGCATCCGGGTCGCGGTGCCGCTGGCGTCCTCGCGGATGCGCCACAGGGCGCGCTGCTCGGCCGGGTCGTCGACGACCAGTCCGTCCAGGGCGCCCGCCGCCCGTACCAGTTCGGCCGCCTGCGCGCGGGCCTCGGCCGGGCTGTCGCCGCCGGTCTCCACGAAGAGCCAGGCGCCGCCGCGCGGCAGTCCGGCGGGCTCGCGCACCAGGTCGGCGGCCATGCCCTCGACGGTCAGCGGGCGGTACGGGAGGAGTCCGGCCGCCGCGTCGGCGGCGTCGCCCTCGTCGGCGTAGCCGAGTACGGCGAGCGCGCGGGCGCGGGGCGCCTCGACCAGCCGTACGGTCGCCTCGGTCAGCACGCCGAGGGTGCCCTCGCTGCCGCAGAAGGCGCGGGCCAGATCGGTGCCGTTCTCGGGGAGCAGGGCGTCGACGGCGTATCCGGAGATACGGCGCGGCAGCCCGGTGGGGTAGCCGGTGCGCAGCAGCGCGAGGTGGCCGTCGACCAGTTCGCGCAGCCCGGCCGGTGCTCCGGCCCAGCCCCGGGCGAGGTGGTGGGTGTCGCCCCAGAACCCGGTGGTGGTCAGCCGGTGGACGTTGTCGGCGGTGGTGCCCCAGGCCACGGAGTGCGCGCCGCAGGAGTTGTTGCCGATCATCCCGCCGAGCGTGCAGCGGCTGTGCGTGGACGGGTCGGGGCCGAAGGTCAGACCGTGCGCGCCCGCCGCCGCCCGGAGGTCGTCGAGGACCACGCCCGGCTGCACGACCGCGGTCCTGGCCTCCGGGTCCACCGAGAGGATCGACCGCATGTGCCGGGTGAAGTCGAGTACGACACCGGTGCCGGTGGCCTGTCCGGCGATCGAGGTGCCGCCGCCGCGCGGGACGACGGGTACGCCGTGCAGCCGGCAGACGGTGAGCACCGCGGCCACGTCCTCGGCGTCCCGGGGCGCGACGACGCCCAGCGGGACCCGGCGGTAGTTGGAGGCGTCCATGGTCGTCAGGGCCCGTGCGGCGGTCCCGAATTCGACGTCACCGCGTGCCGCGCGACGCAACGCGTGCGCCAGCTCGCCTCTGTCCGGCTGCCCGCTCATGGTCTCTCCGCACCCCTGCGCAAAATGCGTACCCGAGTCAACAAATTCCACACCAGGAACTTCCCAAACCAATCACCAACCCTCCTATAGTTGACAAGCGTTGCCCGGCAACCTATGCATCCCGTTCATCCCATTCCGTCACGCCCGCACCACTTGCCACTACTTGCCGCTTTCACCTTCCCCCCTTCTGCCCCATCCGTCCATGAGGACTCCGCCAGATGACAGAGCGCCCCCCGCTCCGCCCGACCGCGCTGGCTCTGCTGATCTCCGTGATCATTTCGGGCCTGCTGTGCGTCTGGGCGGTGTCCGCCGCCCCGGACCAGATACGTACCCCTCTCGGCTGGTGCTCGGCGGTGGCCGCCCTGCTGTTCAGCGCCGCCGTCACCACCGCCGTGCACGCCGTGCGGCTCGCCACCCTCACCTCGCGCAGGCTCGGTGCGCGTATCGGCCAACTGACCGAGGAGTCCGCCCAGTCCGGACTGCGCGCCGCCCAGCTCGCCACCGACTTCGAGCAGCGGACCGCGCAGCTCACCGCCGAGCACCGGGCGAAGGTCGCCGAACTCACGGCCCAGCGCGAGGCCACTGCCGCCGGGCTCACCGCGCAGTTCGACGCGAAGACCGTCGAGCTGGCCGCCCGCACCGCCCGCGCCGAATCGGTCCGCGCCGCCGCCATGTCGGCAGCCGCCAACGCCGCGGGCCGCATGCAGGCCCTCGCCACCGGCATGCTCGCCGACCTGCGCGAGATGGAGCACCGGCACACCGACGAGGACGTACTGGGCGACCTGCTGCACCTCGACCACCGCACCGCCCAGGCGGGACGGCTCGCCGACTCCATCGCCGTACTGACCGGGGCCCGTTCCGGGCGCCGCTGGGCCAAGCCCATCGTCATGGAGTCGATCCTGCGCGGCGCGATGGGCCGGATCGCCGGGTACCAGCGCGTACGGCTGCACTCGACCAGTGAGGTCTCCATCGCGGGCCACGCGGCCGAGGGCGTCATGCACGCGCTCGCCGAACTCCTCGACAACGCGGCGAACTTCTCGCCGCCCACGGCCGAAGTGCACGTGTACGTCGAGGAGGTACCGGCCGGGGTGATCCTCACCATCGAGGACAGCGGCCTGGTCATGAGCGACGTCCAGCTGCGCCGCGCCGAGCGGGCCGTGACCGCGGAGACCACCCAGCAGACCGACCTCGCCGGGCTCTCCGGCACCCGCCTCGGCCTCGCCGTGGTGGGGCGGCTGGCCCGCAAGCACGGGCTGACCGTGTCCTTCCGCCCGTCCGCGCGCGGCGGCACCGGCGTCCTGGTGCTGCTCCCGCAGGAACTGATCTCCCGCCAGTCCCGGGGTACGGCGCCGGGCGCGGCGGCACCAGCTCCCGCGCCTGCCGCCACGGCAGCTCCGGAGACCCGGTCCCGTACGGAGGCGGAGCCCCTGCCGGTACGGGGCACGGACACGGCCGCCGGAACCACGGCGTCCGCCACCTCTGCAGAAGCCGCAGAAGCCGCAGACACCGCAGAAGCCTCAGACGCCGCAGACGTCACCGAGGTCACCAAGCCCGCCGGAACCCCGGAGCCCGAACCCGATCACGCCACCGCCGAGTTGGGCGAGAGCGGTCTCCCCAAGCGGCAGCGCGGCCGGACCATGGCCGCGGCGCACCCGGCAGGAACCCAGATCCCCGGCTCCACCCAGCCGCGTACCACCACCACACCCACGACATCCGCCGCCAGGTTCAGCACCTTCCGCCAGGCCGTACGTGGCGAATCCCCGAACCCGGAAGGCAGCACCTCATGAGCACGACCACCACCGACGAGCGGCTCAACTGGCTGCTGGAGAGCCTCCTTGAGCGCACTCCCGGCACCCGGCACGCCCTGGTCCTCTCCCGTGACGGCCTCAAGCTCTGCCGTACGCCCGGTCTCTCCGTCGACCAGGCCGACCAGCTCGCCGCCATCTCGGCCGGTATCCAGAGCCTGTCGCACGGCGCCTCCATGGAGTTCGGCGACGGCAGCGGCGGCGTACGCACCGCGATGGCCGAGTTCTACGGCGGCGTGCTGTTCATCGTGGAGGCGGGCGACGGCGCGCATCTCTCGGTGATCGCCGACGAGTCGGCCGACGTCGGCCTCATCGGGCACAACATGAGCGAGCTGGTCGAGCAGCTGGGCGAACACCTCAGCGCGGAGCCCCGCGCATGAACCCCCCGTTGAGCAGGGCCAGGCCGGGACGCGACGACGACCCGGACCGCCTCTACACCGTCACCGGCGGGCGCACCAGGTCGGACGCCACCGTGTTCGACCTGGTGACCCTGGTGGTCAGCGAGTGCGACCCGACGCCGGGCATGCAGTCCGAGCACGTCTCGATCCTGCGGATGTGCGGCCGTCCCACGGCCGTCGTCGAGATCGCGGCGGAGCTGAAGCTGCCCGTGTCCATCACCCGGATCCTGCTCTGCGACCTGCTCGACACCGGCCGGATCAGCGCCCGCCATCCGCGCACGGCACGCGGCGCCGACAGCCTTCCCGACCCTCACATCCTGGAGCAGGTGCTCGTTGGACTCCGCAACCTCTAACCCGAACGCCCTGGCCGGCACCGCCGACAACGGTCTCAAGATCGTCATCGTCGGCGGGTTCGGCGCAGGGAAGACCACCATGGTCAGGTCCGTCAGCGAGATCCGTCCGCTGAACACCGAGGAGACGATGACGCAGGCGGGGGCGGCCGTCGACGATCTCAGCGGTGTGCAGGCCAAGACCTCCACCACCGTCGCCTTCGACTTCGGCCGCATCACCATCGACGAGCGCACGATCCTGTACCTCTTCGGCGCACCGGGCCAGGAGCGCTTCTGGTTCCTCTGGGACCGGCTGTTCTCCGGCACGCTCGGCGCGGTCGTCCTCGTCGACACCCGCAGGCTCGCCGACTCCTGGTACGCGATCGACCGCCTGGAGCACCACGGCACCCCGTTCATCGTCGCCTGCAACGACTTCGGCGGCCCGGTGCACTCCCTGGAGCAGCTCAGGGAGGCGCTGGACCTCTCCCCGGAGATCCCGCTGATCGACTGCGACGCGCGGGACCGTACGTCGAGCAAGTACGTACTGATCACGCTCCTCCAGCACCTCCACGCCCTGTCCACCGCGTCCGCCGCTTCCGCCACGTCCGACACAGCCACCACGTCCGACGCGTCCGCCTCCTCTGCCGCGTCCTCCGCATCTGCCACGTCATCCTCCGCATCTGCCGCGTCCTCCGCCCGGGAGCCGAGCACCACATGACCACCGAAACCCCGCCCACCCCGCTGAGCGGCCCGCGTTTCCAGACGGATCCCACCCAGCTCTACCGGGAGATGCGCCGCGACCACGGCCCGGTCGCGCCGGTGATCCTCGACGGCGACGTACCGGCCTGGCTGGTGCTCGACTACCGCGAGCTGCACCAGGTCACCGCCGACCCGGTGCTCTTCAGCCGGGACTCCGACCTGTGGAGCCAGTGGGACCGCATCCCCGACGACTGGCCGCTGCTGCCGATGATCGGCCGTAAGCAGCCGTCGATCCTCTACACCGTGGGCGAGCGGCACCGCGAGCGCGCCGCGATGATCGGCGACGCGCTGGAGTCGGTCGACCCGTTCGAACTGCGCCGGATCTCCGAGCAGTTCGCCGACGAACTGGTCAACTCCTTCTGCGGCGCCGGAGAGACGGAGATCATCGGCCGGTACGCGATGATGCTGCCGGTCCGGGTGCTCGCCCGGATCTACGGCTTCACGGACGACGAGGGCCCGGCCCTGGTCAAGGCGTTGAACGACATGATCGACGGCCGGGAGCACGCCCTCGCCGGGCAGCAGCACCTCGCGCAGTCGATGGTGAACCTGCTCATCTCGCGGCAGGAGCAGCCCGCCGAGGACGTCGCCTCGCACATGCTGGGCAACAACGCGGGCTTCACCGCCGAGGAGATCGCCCAGGACCTGATGGTCATGATGGCCGCGGGCCACCAGCCCACCGCCGACTGGATCGGCAACTCGCTGCGGCTGATGCTGACCGACGACCGGTTCGCCGCGTCGCTGTCCGGCGGCCGGCACAGCGTCGCCGAGGCCATGAACGAGGTCCTCTGGGAGGACACCCCCACCCAGAACGTCGCGGGCCGCTGGGCCTCCCGCGACACCACGCTCGGCGGTCGGCACATCCAGTCCGGCGACATGCTGCTGCTCGGCATCGCCGCCGCCAACGCCGATCCGCAGGTACGCACCGACGGTTCGGCCCTCACCGGGGGCAACAACGCCTTCTTCTCCTTCGGCCACGGCGAGCACCGCTGCCCGTTCCCGGCCCAGGAGATCGCGGAGGTCATCGCGCGTACGGGCATCGAGGTCATCCTCGACCGCCTCCCCGACGTCGACCTCGCGGCACCCGAGGAGAGCCTCACGCGGCGCCCCTCGCCGTGGCTGCGCGGTCTGTCCACCCTGCCCGTCACCTTCACCCCGGTACCGGCGCTGTGACGCGAAGACCGTCCCGGCCCGGCCCCAACGAAAGACCCAGGAGCCACAGATGACCTGCCCGGTCGACCACGGAACACCCACCGAGAGCATCGCCCTGGACCCGTTCGTCCAGGACCTGGACGGGGAGAGCGCCGCCCTGCGCGCGGCGGGCCCGCTCGCCAGGGTCGTGCTGCCCGGCGGGGTGGCCTGTTACGCGGTGACGCGTCACGCGGAGGCCAGGCAACTCCTCACCGATGCCCGGCTGGTGAAGGACATCAACGTGTGGGGTGCCTGGCAGCGCGGCGAGATCCCGCTGGACTGGCCGCTGATCGGGCTGGCCAACCCGGGCCGTTCGATGCTGACGGTCGACGGCAGCGAGCACCGCAGGCTCCGTACGCTGGTCGCGCAGGCGCTGACCGTACGCCGGGTGGAGCGGCTGCGCGCGGGCATCGAGAAGCTCACCACCGGCATGCTGGACCGGCTGGCCGAGATCCCCGCCGGCGAGACCGTCGACCTGAAGGCGGAGTTCGCGTACCCGCTGCCGATGAACGTGGTCAGCGAACTGATGGGCGTGGACGCGGCGGACCACCCGCGGCTGAAGACCCTCTTCGAGAAGTTCTTCTCGACGCAGACGCCGCCGGAGGAGGTCCCGCAGATGATGGCGGACCTCGGCACGCTCTTCGCCAAGATCGTCGATTCGAAGCGGGAGAACCCGGGCGACGACCTGACCAGTGCGCTGATCGCGGCCTCGGAGGACGGTGACCAGCTCACCACGGAGGAGATCACCAACACCCTCCAGCTGATGATCGCGGCCGGGCACGAGACGACGATCAGCCTGATCGTGAACGCGGTGGTCGCCCTGCAGGCCCACCCCGAGCAGCGCAAGCTGGTGCTCGGCGGCGAGGTGCCGTGGGAGAACGTCATCGAGGAGACGCTGCGCTGGTCCACCCCGACCTCGCACGTCCTGATCCGTTTCGCCGCCGAGGACATCGAGGTCGGCGACGCGGTCCTGCCCAAGGGCGAGGGCCTGATCGTCTCGTTCGGCGCGATCGGCCGCGACGAGGAGGCGCACGGACCGACGGCCGGTGACTTCGACGTCACCCGCACCCCCAACCGGCACATCTCCTTCGGCCACGGCCCGCACGTCTGCCCCGGCGCCGCGCTGTCCCGCCTGGAGGCCGGTGTCGCGCTGCCCGCACTGTTCGACCGCTTCCCCGAACTGCGGCTGGCGGTTCCCGCGACGGAACTGCGCAACAAGCCGGTCGTCACCCAGAACGACCTGTACGAACTGCCGGTGAAGCTCGGCGGCTGAGCGGCTGCCGGGCAGGTCCCCCCAGGGGCCTCTGCCCGTACACCCGTTCGGCCAGCAGGTCCGTCCGTCTCACCGGGCGGACCTGCTGTCCGTTACCGCCCGGAACCGGCTACGCTCCGGCTCGTGGCTGAGATCCGGATTCCCGCTGACATCAAGCCCGCCGACGGCCGTTTCGGCGCGGGCCCCTCCAAGGTGCGCACGGAGGCGCTGGACGCCCTCGCCGCGACCGGCACTTCTCTCATGGGTACGTCCCACCGCCAGGCCCCGGTGAAGAACCTGGTCGGTGCGGTACGGCAAGGCGTACGCGACCTCTTCCAGCTCCCCGAGGGCTACGAGGTGATCCTGGGCAACGGCGGCTCCACCGCCTTCTGGGACGTCGCGACGCACGGACTCATCGAGTCCAAGTCGCAGCACCTCAACTTCGGTGAGTTCTCGTCCAAGTTCGCGAAGGCGTCGAAGCTCGCCCCGTGGCTGGCCGACCCGACCGTGATCGCCTCCGACCCGGGCACCCACCCGGACCCGAAGGCCGAGGCGGGCGTGGACGTCTACGCGCTCACGCACAACGAGACGTCGACGGGCGTCGCGGCCCCCGTCAAGCGGGTCGCGGGCGCCGACGAAGGCGCTCTCGTCCTGGTGGACGCCACCTCGGGCGCGGGCGGCCTGCCGGTCGACATCACCGAGACGGACGTCTACTACTTCGCCCCGCAGAAGTCCTTCGCCTCCGACGGCGGCCTGTGGATCGGCGTGTTCTCCCCGGCAGCCCTGGAGCGCGCGGCGCGCGTCCACGCCTCGGGACGGCACATCCCGGAGTTCTTCAGCCTGCCGACGGCGATCGACAACTCCCTCAAGAACCAGACGTACAACACCCCGGCCCTCGCCACGCTGTTCCTGCTGAACGAGCAGCTGACCTGGATGAACACCCAGGGCGGCCTGGACTTCACCACCGGCCGCACGGCCGCCTCGTCCGGCCACCTGTACGGCTGGGCCGAGGACTCGAAGTACGCGACCCCGTTCGTGACGGACCCGGCGAAGCGCTCGCAGGTCATCGGCACGATCGACTTCGCGGACGAGATCGACGCCACGGCGGTCGCCAAGGCGCTGCGCGCCAACGGCATCGTGGACACCGAGCCGTACCGCAAGCTGGGCCGCAACCAGCTCCGGGTAGCGATGTTCCCGGCGATCGACCCGACGGACGTCCTGGCGCTGACGGCCTGCATCGACTACGTGATCGGGCAGCTCTGAGGCCTCGGGGCCTCTCGCCGACACCCTGTCCTCCCAAGTAGCCCCCTACCTCGCGCGGTAGGGGGCTACTTCGCGTGCGGTGGGGAACCTCAGCCTCGCCGTGCGGCACCCGTGGGCCAGACCACATCGACGGCGAGTCCGGCCTTGCGCGCTTCGAGCACCGTGTCGGCGGTGCCTCCGCCCTTGCCCGACGGGGGCATTCCGTCCCACACGGCGACGAGCCGATCGGCGCGCTCCAGAAGGACGGAGTTCGCAGCCTCGTACGCCTTCCGGTCCGCAGTGTCGTAGGGCAGCACAACGACTTCGGCGGCAGCCCCGACCAGACGATCGAATACCTGGGCGTGCTCGCCGTGCACCTTGGTCGCCCGGTAGTTCCTCGACGGAATCACCGCCACGAGCCGACCGCCGACCTCGATCACCATCTCGGCGAACAAGCTGTCGGCTCCGGCAGCGATGCACGACACCCCGACCAGCCGGTCAGCATGCGACTCCAGCACCTCACGAAGCGCGTTACGCACGAGCGGGACACTTTCGGCTGTGATGTCCATATGCCCAGTGACGGCAAGGGTGGTTGTCACGTGCACTCTCCGATCAGCTCGCCAGCAGATCGCGGATACTATCGCGCGCCCCTCGCACCGACGGCGACGAACTACGGCCCACGGTATAGGGATAGAGCGAGCCGAGTTTTCTACGCACCCGACCGGAACGGGTGAGCGAGGCTGCCTCGACAGCGCGGTACGTGTAGTCAGCCGCATCTGACACATCCCCTGCGAGAAACGAGCACTCAGCAAGCCCGATCCAGTCGAGCGCGTGTGACCGGCTGGCCTCGACACCACGTGCAGCGAGCGCCTGCCTGATCTCTGCGGCAGCTGTCTCCGCATGTGCCCGGGGGTCCGTGCGTGCCATGTCGAGCAGCCTTCCGCCCGTCACACCCGCGAGCTCTGCACGATCGAAGTAGTGGATCCAGTAGGGCTCTTCACCGTCGTCAGCGTCAGCGAGTGCATCGACAGCCTGTCCCGTTGCCCGATGGAATGCTCCAGGGCGCCCCTGCGCCGCGTAGCACCATGCCTCGCGGGTATGGAGCATGGCACGTACCCGCGGACCAAGCTCATGTCGTGCCCCGTCCTGCGCAAGTCGCACAAGATCGAGGGCATCCTGCGGCCGATCGCGATACAACATCTGCCGTGCCATGCCGGCAAGCACATTCGCCCCGAATACGGTGTCGCCGCCAGCGTGCGCAGACCGCAAGGCAAGCACGTAGTACTGCTGTGCCTGCCGCTGCTGCCCCAAGTCCCAAGCCATCGTCGCGGCAGTTCCCGAAAGCTGCGCCATCACCCGATAGAGGCGGCGTTCGACATCCGGCCGCTGCTGCTCTTCGAGATTCGACGCAACTTCATTCAGCTGTCCAACCACTGCTTTGCGTCGCAATCCTCCGCCGTACTGGTGGTCCCATGACCGGAAATGACGCGTGGTGCGTTCCAGTTGCTCTATGTCATTCTCGCCAAGTCGACCTCGGCGCAATCGTGGTACGACAGCTGCAGCTGGCTGCATCCAGCCTTCGAGCGAGTTGAGCAGCCCGGATCCGGTCACGGCTGCCCCTGCAAGTGCGCGAGTTGCCGCGCGCCGATCCATCACGAGATCACTCCTGGTCACGTCTGCCGCAAGCTCAACCGTGCGGTCGGGGTTCCACGGGGTCTCTCCTGTCGGCGTACGTCTCTCCGGCTCTACGGCCTGCTGTTGCTCGTCGGGTTTCGCCTCCCACGGCCGACGAGCGAGACCGAGCATGGGGCCGGGGATACAAAGCCCGTCGGAGATACGACAAATCACCGTGAATGCAGTGACCTGTTGCTGCCCGCTAATGATGTTCGAGACCTTGCCGGGCGTGAGCTGACACGCCGACGCGATCTTGTTCTGCGACAGTCCGCCCCACTTTTTGAACAGGGCGAACGCCGTGGCGAAGTCGTGCTCTGCGAGAGCTCGCCCGACTTCCTCACGTTCAAGGACTTCCAGAGCAAGCGGGCCAGGCGAGATGACGTCCATAGGTCGACTCCGAGGCGATCTTATGGGGGATGGATAGCGTATCGATAGAGAAACGAGTGCATTGCCGAGTCGGTAACACCCGCTGGTCATAGGCATATTGATCCCCCAGACCGAATCTGGATACCCGAAGGGAAGACGCCGACGACCGGAGGCACCGTGCAAACGACTACCGACACGCAACAAACCATCGAGGGGCCAGTCGCCACCGGCTCACAGTGGTCAGAGGCAGAGGATCCCAGGCCCGTGGATCTCGAAACGATGCGGGCCGTAGCGGATCGGCTTCTCGCCCTGGAAGAGGCGCCCTCGACGGATGATCTCCTCACCCTGGTCATGATGCTGCGCGGATTCCTCGCCCTGCTCATCCCCGAGGTCCGCGCACTGGCCGCCGGACGTCCCGTGGACGACGTATGGCGGGCCGCCGCGCAGGCCGGAATCGGTGAGGCCCGTCGCCGCCTGAACCACACCACCGGGCACCGCGCACCCGTGCTGCTCGCGGAGGCCCAGCGCCTGTCCCGGTCGGTGCTGGCCCTGTGCACGCACCTGGAGAACCTGGAGGCGTGCGGTGAGTGACTGCGTCGCACCGTGGAAGCCTCCGCAGGGAACCGTGGGCGAGCTGGTGGCCGCCGGACGCTCCTGGGACGCCGTCCGTGCCCCGTGCAGCATCGGAGCCACCGTCGTCGACCAACTCGGCGAGAACTGCGGCGCGGTGATCCAGGACGGCTACGCACAGAAGCTGTACTGGCTCATCAAGCCCCGCACGGCCGATACATGGCAGCACCAGGCAGGGTCGTCCGTGACGGTCCTGGGTACCGCCTCGTACGTGTTCGTACCTTCGGTGGAACGTACCGAGGGGCCGGGCCTGTGGTGGAAGGTCCCGCTTGAGCCGCTGCGCTACCTCACCGACGCGGACCTGCTGAAGGCCGTACTTGAGGAGGAGTTGGACGCGGTGCTCGGCCCGCGAACCCTACTGGCATGCGAACCGTGCATGCACGCCCGGCTCTTCGAGACGAGCCATGACGGGTGCACAGGCGTCAGCAGTACGGAGTTGCAGGGCAGACGGATGCGCCCGAGTGCGCCCCGGCCCTGCCCCTGCGATCACCAGCTCATCCGGAGTAGCGATGCGTGAGCCGAAGAACCGCCTCGCCGCCCTGACAGTGCTCTCCTGCCTCCTGGCTGTCCCGCTCCTCATGTGCCGCGTACACGACCTGGCCGTATAACCCAGCACCACACCCCATGGCGACCGAATCGGGTTCAAGGGTCGCACCCGACAACACCCGCCCCGGCCGGAGTCCCGTAAGACCCGGCCGGGGCGGCTCTCCCACCGCAACGCATCAGGAAGAGACACCGCCAAGGAGGAAAAGCGAAGAGCTTCTTCGCACCCCACCGGTCTCACATCGAAAGGCTCGGCATGACCATCACCATCGACAGTCCGGGATTGAACACTTCTCCCGCTGACGGAATTCTTTCCGTCGAGTGCGAGCTGACAGGCCGCTGCCAGTTGGAATGCTCGCACTGCTGCACTTGTCCGGACCGAAGGCCGGCCACGGCACGATGACTCGCGCCGACTGGCTTGACGTCGTGGACGACATCGCCGCTGCCGGTATCCCCGCCGTCCAGTTCATCGGCGGTGAGCCGACTCTCTCCCCGTCCTTGGTCTCCCTCGTCGACCGCGCGCTCGGGCATGGTCTGGTCGTCGAGGTCTACTCGAACCTCGCGCATGTCCGTCCCTCTCTGTGGACTGCCTTGGACCAGGCCGGTGTTCGTGTCGCGACCAGCTACTACAGCGACGACCCGGAGCAGCACGACACGATCACCGGAGGCAGGGGCAGCCATGCCCGCACCCTGGCCAACATCACCGAGGTACTGCGCCGGGGCATCCCGCTGCGTGTCGGCCTGGTCGACCTCGGTGACGGGCAGCGCGTCGCCGAAGCCGAAGCCCAACTACGGGCGCTCGGCGTGCAGAACATCCGAGTGGACCGGGTACGCGCAGTTGGACGCGCGGCATCGGATTCCGCCACCATTCCCCACGTGAGTGAGCTGTGCGGGCGGTGCTTCCACGAGCGCGTCGCAGTGTCCCCGGACGGTGATGTGTACGGCTGCATCCTGTCCCGGCACCTGCCCACGGGGAACGTACGCACGACACGTCTGCGTGAGGTCCTGGCCGGCCCCCGGTGGGCCGAAGCGCGGTCCGCCGTGCCCAAAGCGGCTACCCACGCGTGCCCGCCCAACGACGGCGGCGATTGCAGTCCCGCCAACACCCCTGCTTGCAACCCGAAGTTCCAGGAGAAGCACCGGTGAACTGGAAACCCCTTGCCGCAGTCCTGGCGGACAGCGTCACCCACGCCGGGTCACGCTGGCGGACACCTGTCGCGGCGCTCCCACGGCATCTTTTCGTTCCGAACTGGTGGGCGGGAGAGGATGGTTGGTCGTTACGCGCAGGGGCTGACACCGAGGAGGGGTGGCGGGCCGCCGCGTACACGGACACGTCACTCGTCACCCGCGTCGGAACCGCTCACGCGGACCACGCGCAGCCCGGCGACCGGCCCGTGGGCCGACCGACTTCCTCAGCAACGCTCCCGTCGCTACTGGTGCGCATGTTCCAGCACGCCCGGTTCGGCGACGACGACACTCTCCTGGATGTCGGCACCGGCTCGGGATACGGCACTGCCCTCGCCTGTATGCGCCTGGGAGAACGCCGGGTCAGCAGCATCGACGTGGACGCCTACCTCACCGAGGCAGCTGGGCAGCGTCTCGCCGAGGTTGGACTGCACCCCCGGCTGCACGCCCTGGACGCGAGCAGCGAACTGCCGGACGCCTACGACCGGATCGTGGCCACCGTGGGCGTCCGGCCCGTACCCACGAGCTGGCTGACAGCGCTCAAGCCGGGCGGACGACTGGTGACGACCATCGCCGGTACGACGCTCATCGTCACTGCGGAGAAACAGGCCGATGGCACCGCCAGGGGGCGGGTCGAATGGGACCGGGCGGGTTTCATGGACGCCCGGCACAGTGCCGACTACCACGCCCTGCCGGTTGGCCTCGGCGACGCAGCCCGCACGCAGGAAGGAGAGTTCGTCACCGCGGGCCGGTATCCGGTGGTGGATGTGGAACAGGCGTGGGACCTGTCGTCGATGCTGGGGATCGAGGTGCCCGGTGTCGTCCACGGATACGAGGAAGACGGGGAGCGGTGTACGGCCTGGCTCGCTCACCCGGACGGTTCGTGGGCTCGTGCCACCAGCCGTGACGGCGGTACCCCGGTCATTCACCAGAGCGGTTCCCGCCACCTCTGGGACGTCCTCGACAAGATCCGCTCCTACTGGCTTCAGCACGGCGAGCTTCCTGCACGCGGTGCCCACGTCCTGATCACCCCCGACGGGCGGACACGGCTCGCCCGAGGGGCCTGGCGCGCCACCCTCTGATCAGAACGCGGCACCCTGCGGTCAGCGCGTCTCCCGTACGGCCTCTCCCGTACGGGAAGGCCGTCCGCTCACCCGTCGATCAACCGCTGGAGCGAAGGCCCGCAGAGCTCGGCCAGCCGTTCGGGCGTGGCCAGTTCACCGGCGCCGGGCCGGTGCAGGCTGAGCGCCGCACCGATGCCCAGCAGTTGGCCGGCGATCAGTTCCGCGCGCAGTTCGTGGTCCTCGCCGGTGAGGCGGGCGGCCAGCCGGGAGGTGACCTGCTCGCGGAAGCGCTCCTTGAGCAGGGAGCGCTCGTCACGGTTGCCGAGGGAGAACACGACGCGCAGCAGCGGGTCGGCCTGCTGGGCGCGCCGGCTTCGTACGAGAGTGAGCACCAGGTGGCGGCCCAGTTCGTCCAGGGGCGCGTCGAAGAGTGTGTCGGCCGCCGCCCCGAAGTCGGCGACCTTGTTGAACAGTTGCTCCTTCGTCCCGAACCGCTTGACGATCAGCGAGGCACTGACCCCGGCGTCGGCGGCGATCCCGCGCATGGTCACCTCGGCGTACGGGCGCTGGGTGAACGCCCGCCGGGCGGCGAACAGGATGGCGTCCCGGCCGCTCGGGCCCGTACCCGTACCCGTACCTGTACCTGTACCTGTACCCGCAGCGGTCGCCGTATCCGTACCGGCCCCCGCATCCGCATCCGTACCCGTGTCCGTACCGCCGACGGTCATGCGTCCTCCCGAACAAGCACCTTCGTACCCCGCTCCCCGACGCTACCGGCCGCGGCGGACGTCTTGCCCGGAATGCACAGTGTGACGGCCAGCGCGGCGAGTGCGACGGCCCCCGCGATCAGGAAGACCAGCAGGTACGCGTGCAGGGTGGGCGCGGTGCGGCCTCCGACCTGGAAGGTGACGTTGGCCAGGACGGCGGCGACCACGGCGGAGCAGAAGGCCTGTCCGACCGAGCGCATCAGGGTGTTGAGCCCGTTGGCCGCCCCGGTCTCGCTGACCGGGACCGCGCGCATCACCAGCGAGGGCAGCGCGGAGTACGCGAGGGCGGTGCCGGAGGCCACCACGGTGGCGCCCACGATGATCAGCCACAGGCTGTGGCTGGTGAAGAAGCGCACCAGATACCCCACGGCCAGGACGCCCGAGGCGAGCGCGAGGGTGAACTTCGGGCCGTACCTGGCGGAGAGCCGCGCGGAGACCGGCGACAGCGCCACCATGGAGAGCCCGCCGGGCAGCAGGCACAGCCCGCCGACCACGATCGAGGCGCCGAGGCCGTACCCGGTGTCCTTGGGTTCCTGCACCATCTGGGCGGTGGACAGGGAGTTGGCGTAGAAGGCGAAGCCGATGAACAGCGCGGCCAGGTTGGCGAACAGCACCGCGGGCCGCGCCGAGACCCGCAGGTCGACCATGGGCGAGGAGACGCCCAGCTCGTAACGGCCCCAGACGAGCCCGATCACGACGGCGGCGACGAACAGCCCGATGACCCGGGCGGAACCCCAGCCCCACTCGCCGCCCTGGGTGGTGGCCAGCAGCAGACAGACCAGCGCCCCGCTCAGCCCGAGCGCTCCCAGCGCGTCGAACCGGCCACGCGTACGCAGCGGGGACTCCGGCACGAAGATCAGTACCAGCACGATGTCCAGCACGCCCAGCCCGGCCGAGGCCCAGAACATGGTGTGCCAGTTGTAGTGCTCGATGACGAACGCGGCGATGGGCAGCCCGACGGCCGCACCGATCCCCAGCGTCGAACTCATCAGCGCGACGGACGACAGCACCCGGGCGGGCGGCAGCTCGTCCCGCATGATGCTGATGCCCAGCGGTACGACGGCGAGCGCGGCCCCTTGGAGCGCGCGCCCGGCGATGAGCACCCCGATCTGGGAGCTGACCGCGCAGAGCACGGACCCGACGACGAGCACCCCGAGCGCGGCGACGAGCACCCGCCGCTTCCCGTACATGTCCCCGACCCGCCCGAGCACCGGCGTACAGACGGCGCCGGTGAGCAGCGTGACGGTGACCAGCCAGCTGGCGGCGGCGGGGGTGGACCCGGTGAGCGCGGGCACGTGCGGCAGCAGCGGCACGACGAGCGTCTGCATGACGGCGACGACCACACCGCAGAAGGCGAGAACGCCGACGAACATGCGGGGGTGGGCGGCTCTGCCGGGTTCGTCGGATCCCGCGAGCGCTGTCGGCTCTGCGGGTCCGGGTATCGCTGGGGACATGGCTCTCCGTCGGGCTTGCGGCTGGCGTGGGAGCTGCGCACCGCGACTGGGGTGCACAGACGTTCACCCCAGGGTAAACGCTTGTGCACCCCAGGAGCGCACAGGGATACGCGGGGAAGCGGGGAAGCGGGGAAGCGGGGAAGCGGGGAAGCGGGGAAGCGGGGAAGCGGCACCATGACACCCACTGGGTATTGTCGAATCATGCTCTACGAGACTCCTGCACTCACGCCTCAGGACCGCGACGTCCTCGCGCATGTCGACGTGATGCGGGAGAGCCTCCGGCACCAGGTACAGCGCACGCCGACCAAGTGGACGGCCGACCTGCGCAAGACCCTCACCGCGCAGGCCATTGCCGGATCGAACAGCATCGAGGGCTACACGGTCGACTCCGTCGACGTCGAAGACCTGCTGGACGGCGAACAGGAAGTCGCCGTCTCCGCGGAGAACCGGGCGGAGACGCTCGCCTACCAGCACGCCATGGCCTACGTGCAGTCATTGCACGACACCCCCGACTTCCGCTACGAGAAGTCGCTGCTCAACAGCTTGCACTGGATGCTCCAGGGCCATCACCATCCGGGCATGACCGCGGGCCGGTGGCGCAAGGGCGGAGTCTGGATCAACGAACCCGGCCAGCCGGCACAGGCGGCGTACGTCGCCCCGGACGCCGACGAACTCCCGTCGCTGACACATGAGTTGATCACGTGGCTCAACGAGGGCGACCTGGAAGCCCACACCCTGGTCCGGGCCGCGATGGCCCATCTGAACCTGGTCAAGATCCACCCGTGGTCCGACGGCAACGGCCGGATGTCACGCTCCCTGCAGACCCTGGTCATCGCACGCGGCGGGGTCCTGGCCCCGGAGTTCTCCTCGATCGAGTCCTGGCTGGGCGCGCCGGGCAACACCTGGGAGTACTACAAAGTTCTCAAGCAGGTGGGAGGCCGCGAGTGGTCCCCTGGGCGCGACACCGCCCTCTGGATCCGGTTCAACCTGCTCGCGTACCACCAGCAGACCCAGACGGTGCAGCACCGCATCGACCGGTCCACCCGCTGCTGGATCCAGCTCGCCGAATTCGGGGAACACAACGGCGTCGACGAACGCCAGGTCACGGCGCTGCACGACGCCGCTCTGGCTGGACGCGTCCGCCGGGCCCGCTATCAGCGCGCGGAGAATCTCAGCAATCAGCAGTCCGTCCGGGACATCCGCGCGCTCGTGGAGGCCGAATTGCTCCTGCCGGTGGGGAACACGAAGGCCCGGTACTACGTCCCGGGCCCACGCTTCCCGGCGCCCGTGCTGGAGGAGTTGCGACAGCCGATGTGGCTCGATGACCCGTACGACGACTGACCGGCGAACCGGGGCTTCGAGTCGGCCGGAGCCCCGACCGGCTCCCCCGCCTGCTTCGGCCGTACCGGCCCGGCGCACAGCGGGACCTCCCTGACGCGCAGCGCCGCGGCAAAAGCAGCAGCGCCCACCACCGCTCCCGTCAGCCCCGGCCTGCGCGGCCCTGGCCTGCTTCGCCCTCGAAGCACCGAGCCTGGCCCGGGACCGGTCCGATGCCCAACAGGCCGTGCGGGCCGCCTTCGACCTCCTCGAACACGGCTGGCAGGCGACCGACCGCACGGGCCGGTGACGGTTACAGCGGGTACGGGGACGACGACCCGGTCGGCGATGCAGGCAGTGACACGGGCAACGACGACTGCCACCGCACCTCCCCGTCCTGCCACTCCCCCGTCGGCCGGAGACCGACCGCCCCGGCCACAGCGGCGGACGCCGCGTGGTCCGGGTGGATGTGCGCGATCACGTCCCGCACACCGGGTACCGACCCGAGGTGCGCGACCAGCCCCGCCGCGGCCTCCTTGGCGATGCCACGGCCCTGCCACGGTGTCCCCACCACCCAGGCGATCTCCGCGACCGGCGGCTCGACCGTCGCCTGCACGGTCCCGGCCAGGCACCCTTCCGTACGCAGCCGGATCACCCAGTTCCACCAGGTCACCGCAGGGTCGGGGGAACCGGCGACCTGCCGTACGTACCGGGCGCGCAGCTCGTCCACGGTCGCCGGGTCGCCGCCGATGAACGCGTGGAGGGCGGGGTCGGCGAGCACCTCGGCCATCTCCCCGGCGTACGCCACGCGCAGCGGCAGCAGATCGAGGCGTTCGGTGGAAAAGGCCGCGGGCTCGGCCGTCAGGACAGTCATGCCGCGAGATTACGCAACGGGTGGGCGACCCCGGACAGCCACCCGGCCCTGATACGGGTACGGGTACGGATATCGGGCCTGATACGGGCACAGGTACAAGTTCGGCCTGATGCGAGTACGGGTGCGGGCCCCGGCCTGACACGGGTGCGGGCCCGGCCCAGGTACAGATCCAGCCGCCCGACCTGAGTACGAATCAACCTAGTTGGCCGAACATGGCGTAGCAGCATTAGGTGCCGGAGGCATCTAGTGGAGGGGACCGGTAGGACACCCTCCACATCTGTTTGTGAGGCCCGCCATGGCAGACATCGAGACCGCCGTCTCGTTCCCGCAGGACCGTACCTGTCCCTACCACCCGCCGACCGGATACCGGCTCCCGGACGACGGGCAACAGCCGCTGACGGCCGCCACCCTCTTCGACGGCCGCCGGGTGTGGCTGGTCACCGGGCACGCCGAGGCGCGTGCGCTGCTGGTCGACCGGCGGCTGTCGTCCGACCGGGAGAACCCGGCGTTCCCCCGGATCACCGAGCGGGTGGCCAGGAGCTCCGATCAACGGGTCGCGCTGATCGGCATGGACGACCCCGAGCACCACACCCAGCGCCGGATGCTCATCCCGAGCTTCAGCGTCAAGCGGACCGCCGCACTGCGGCCCCAGATCCAGGAGACCGTCGACCGGCTGCTGGACGCGATGATCGAGCGGGGGCCGTCCGCCGATCTGGTCAGCGCCTTCGCCCTGCCGGTTCCCTCGATGGTGATCTGCGCGCTGCTCGGCGTCCCGTACGCCGACCACGAGTTCTTCGAGGCCCAGTCCCGCAAACTGCTGCGCGGCCCCGGGGTCACCGAGGTGGAGGCCGCCCGGGACGCGCTCAACGACTACTTCCGGTCGCTGATCGAGCGCAAACGCACCGACCGGGGCGAAGGGCTGCTCGACGAACTGATAGCCCAGCGGCTCGAAACCGGTGCCGTCGACCGCGAGGAACTCGTCCAGATGGCCGTGATCCTGCTCGTCGCCGGGCACGAGACGACCGCGAACATGATCTCGCTGGGGACCTTCACCCTCCTCCAACACCCGGACCAGCTCGCCCTGTTGCGTTCCTCCGACACCCTGATGCCGACCGCCGTGGAGGAGTTGCTGCGCTTCCTGTCCATCGCCGACGGCATGGCGCGGCTGGCGACGGAGGACATCGAGGTGGGCGGGGAAACGATCCGGGCCGGTGACGGGGTGGTCCTCTCCACCTCGGTGATCAACCGCGACGGTTCCACCTACCCGTCACCGGACGAACTGGACCTGTCCCGGGAGGCCCGGCACCACGTCGCCTTCGGATTCGGCGTCCACCAGTGCCTCGGCCAGAACCTCGCGCGGGCCGAGATCGAGATCGCGCTGCGCACCCTCTTCCACCGGCTGCCGGAGCTGCGGCTGGCGGCCCCGGCCGACGAGATCCCGTTCAAGCCGGGCGACACGCTCCAGGGCATGCTCGAACTGCCCGTGACGTGGTGACTCCGCTGACCCGGCCATCCCTACTTCCCCGGTCGCCCCTGCTGCCCCTGCTGCCCCGCCAGTCCCCACTTCCCCCACTTCTCCGACTTCCCCATGCAACTCGAATGATCCAACTCCCCGTCGAGAGGCGCCTGTTGTGACAGAAATCAATATCGACACAGATGTGTGCATCGGCGCCGGTCAGTGCGCGCTGACAGCGCCGAAGGTCTTCACCCAGGACGACGACGGCTTCAGCGAACTCCTGCCGGGCAACGAGGACGGCACCGCCGACCCGATGGTCAAGGAGGCCGCCCGCGCCTGTCCGGTGCAGGCCATCACCGTGACGTAGGACATGACGCGGGCCGGGGCGCAGGCGGCGCAGGAAGGGTGCGGTGGTCCTGTCGCTGGGGACAGGACCACCGGCGGCAGGGCCGCCGACGGGACCACCGATGGGACCATCGGCCAGGCCACCGACGAGAGCTCCGTCCGGGTCACCGAAACCGAAGGGCCTGGGGCCTTTACCATGGGCAGCCCGGAGCAACCGGTCCCGCGCGCCCACACCCCGGAGGCCCCGTCCCCGTGCCCCAGCCCCCGTCCCCGCCCCGACAACTCACCCTGCAGGGCGACTGCGCGAACTGCTTCGGGCTGTGCTGCGTAGCGCTCCCCTTCGCCGCGTCCGCCGACTTCGCGGCCGACAAGCGCGCCGGCCAGCCCTGTACCCATCTCCGGACCGACTTCCGCTGCGGGATCCACACCCGGCTGCGCGACCAGGGCTTCCCGGGCTGCACGGTGTACGACTGCTTCGGCGCGGGCCAGCAGGTCTCGCAGGTCACCTTCGGCGGCCAGGACTGGCGGCAGGCCCCGGAGACCGCCCAGCAGATGTTCGACACGTTCCCCGTCGTCCGCCAACTCCACGAACTGCTCTGGTACTTGACCGAGGCGCTGACCCTGGACCCGGCCCGCCCCCTCCACCCGGAGCTCCGCCGCCTCCTCGACGCCACCGAAGCCCTCACCCACGGCACCCCCGAGGCACTCGCGGACCTGGACGTGGCGGCGCACCGCGCGGAGGTCAACGTCCTCCTCCTGCGCACCAGCGAACTCGTACGCGCCGGAGCCGGAGCCGGACCCACCGGCCGCAAGAAGAAGAATCGCAGGGGCGCCGACCTGATGGGCGCCCGGCTCCGGGGCGCGGACCTCAGGGGCGCCGACCTCCGCGGGGCCTGTCTGATAGCCGCGGACCTCACCGGCGCGGACCTGCGCACCGCCGACTTCATCGGAGCGGACCTCCGCGACACGGACCTCACCGGCGCGGACCTCACCGGCTGCTTCTTCCTCACCCAGCCCCAGCTGAACGCGGCACGGGGCGACGCGACGACGAAACTGCCTCCGTCGCTGGTCAGGCCGGCGCACTGGACGCCGTAGGACGTACTTACCTGACCGGGGGCCGCGGAAACGAACCCGCGTCCTTCACCTCTTCCCCGACCGCCTCCGCACCCCCAGGAACACCACGAACAGCGCGATCAGCACCGCCGCGCCGCCCCAGGTGATGCCGGAGTGCCCCGAGTCGTCGCTGTCCCCCGCGACCCGCTGCGAACTCCCCTTCCGGCCGGGCGCCCTGGCCCCGTCCTCGGTCGTGCCCGGGGTGTCCACCGGGAACCGCAGCACCTTGCTCTGCGCCCCCTCCGAACCCATCATCAGCGCCTTGCCGTCCAGCGTGTACGTCACCGACTCGGCCTGTCCCTGGAACGGCACGTTCAGTACGTGCTCCTTACCGAGCCCGCCGGAGGCCTTCCAGTCGTACGTCTCCGCCCCGAGGTACCCGCGCAGCGTCAACTGCTTCCCGTCCGGGGAGAACGCGCCGTCGGTCACCCACGGCACCTTGTCGATCCGCCGGAAGACGTTGGTGCTGGTCGTGGAGAGCTTCTCGGGCCCCACGTACAGCCCGCCCTTGGTCTGGTTCTTCGACGCGATGTAGACCCGGCCGGTCTTCGGGTGCACCATCAGCGCCTCGGCGTTGCGCGGCCCGTCGGCGTACTTCACGGTGAACTGGGTCGCCCGGACCGTCTCGTTCCGCAACTGCTTCGGCTCGGGGAATCGGTAGATCCAGACGTGGTCCCAGGACCCGTCGAGGTTGTCGCCGATGTCCCCGACGTAGATGTCACCGTCCGGCCCGATGGAGATCGCCTCCACGTCGCGGGGCGCGCCGACCCCGCTCATGGTCACGGTGGCGACCGTCTGCCCGGTCCTCGAATCGACCGCGTAGACGTACGGCCCGTCGCCGCTGTCGTTGTGCGTCCAGTAGATACCGGGGTGCAGACGGCTGGCGGCCAGCCCGCTGGACTCGGCGATCCGGGGGTCCTTGATCGTGAACCCGCCCCCGCCCCCAGCCCCGCCCCCGCCGTCGGCGGCAGCGGGCGTGGCAGGCAGAACGGCGAACAGGACGGTGGCCGCGGCCCCGGCGACGTACGGAAGCGAACGCATGCCCCCAAGACTGCCATCCGCAGGGCATCGGCGATGATGACGGGATGCGTCCGAGGATGATGTTCGTCGGTGATTCGATGACCATAGGCCGCGCCGGCGACTACACCTGGCGCTACCGCATGTGGCAGCACCTGGGCGGGTCCCCCGGCGTCGGATACGAGACGGTCGGCCCCCGCACCGAGCTCTACGAGTCGAGCACCGCCTACGCCGACCCCGCCTTCCCGGCCGAGGCACGTCGCCATCTGGCGGGCTGGGGCGAGGGCTGGCAGCACATGGCCCCGGTGATCCGCGAAACGGTACGGACCCACCGCGCCGACCTGCTGCTGATCTCGCTGGGCCTGATAGACCTCGGCTTCTACACGGACGCCGACCAGACCGCCCGCAACGTCCGCACCTTCCTGGCGGAGGCCCGCGCGGCCAACCCCCGGGTGCAGGCCGTGATCCTCCCGGTGATCCCGAACGTCCGGGCCGAGACGGACGCACCCTTCGCGGCGGAGGTGGCCCGGTTCAACGTGCTGCTGGCGAAAACGGTCGCGGACCTCGACACCCCGGCATCACCGCTGCTGCTGGCCTCGCGCCCGGAGTCGTACGACATCCACCAGGACACGTACGACGGCACACACCCGAACGCGAGCGGCGAGCACAAGCTGGCGGGCGCCTTCGCCGACGCGCTGCACCAGGCGTGGGGCGTGGGCGGGCGGTACCGGGCACGCCCGGACGGGCGGCCTGGCGTGCACCTCGTGTGAGCGTGGGCACTGTCCCGACGCGCGGGCGAACTCCCTTACAGCACACACCGGTTACGAGCCTCACGGCACCCCGTGCCCCCACCCCAAGAGCCGAAGTACCGCAACACGCACCGCATGCACCGCACGCACCGCACGCACCGCACGCACCGCACGCACCGCACACGCCATACACGCCATACGCGCCGCACGCACCGAGAGAAGGACCCATGCCCGCTCCCGACCCGAACACCATCCACCCGATGCCCGGCCAGCCACGAGTGGTGCTCCTCAAGCCCCTGGTGACGTCCCCGCTGGTCGAGGTGGGGGACTTCTCGTACTACGACGACCCCGACGACCCGACCGCGTTCGAGACCCGCAACGTGCTGTACCACTACGGCCCGGAGCGCCTGGTCATCGGCAAGTACTGCGCACTGGGCGAAGGAGTGCGGTTCATCATGAACGGCGCGAACCACCGGATGGACGGCCCGTCGACCTTCCCCTTCCCCATCATGGGCGGCTCCTGGGGCGACCACTTCGACCTGCTCACCGGCCTGCCGGGCCGGGGAGACACCGTCGTCGGCAACGACGTCTGGTTCGGGTACCGCACCACGGTCATGCCCGGAGTCCGGATCGGCCACGGCGCGATCATCGCCTCCGGCGCGGTCGTCGTCGACGACGTCCCCGACTACGGCATCGTCGGAGGCAACCCGGCCCGCCTCATCCGCCACCGCTTCAGCGACCCGGACATCGCCCGACTCCTCGCCCTGGCCTGGTGGGACTGGCCCGCCGAACACATCACCGACCACGTACGCGCCCTGATGTCCGGCAACATCGACGAACTGGAGGCCGCGGCCCCTGCGGCGGGCTGACGCCGGCGAACGGGATGCGGCGCGGATTGCCACGTTCCCGGCCTCCGGCGAGTGCCCGATCGTCAACGGCCGCATCGGTGCGCCCTACGCCAGGGGCAAGGAAGACAGAACTCCGCCCTGTGGCGTGGAGTACCTACGCTCCTCCGGAACCGGTAGTACACACTCAACGCCACCGTCACCTGGAAGATCCACCGGACCGGCACCGGAGTCGCCGGTGGCCAGCCCCTGCCCGACGGCGAGTTCGGCGCAACCCGGGACGTCACCGCCCAGGAGATCCAGGCCGTCAACCACTGAGCTCCGGGCACACGTCGACGTACCTGCCGGAAATCAGGATGTCCGCTGGGCAGCGACTGCCGGTATGCACTTCACCCCCTCTTGACGTCCGCCATATCTTCCCGAAAACCTTGCTGCGTAAGTTGGGTTGGTTGGTGTGTACTCGGTTGTAAACGGGGGTGGTTGTTGTGTCGGATTTGGCGAAGGATGCCGCGTCGATGGCGAAGGCGGCGTCGGGGTTACGTGGGGCGCCGCATCACACGGCGAAGCCGTTGCAGGATTTCAAGGCCGCTTCGCATGACCTGTCCGCGCTGGGCGCGTTGGGTTCGTTGCTGAAGGCGACCGGTGAGGTGCGTGACGGTATGAAGACCTTGTCGGAGCTGACGAAGAGCCTGAACGACGAATGGGACGACGAGGCGAAACTCCTGGGTGATGTCTCGGATGCGTTCGATCTGCTGGATGTGCTGTTGAGCCAGGCGGCCCGCACGAAGAAGGGCTGAACCCGGTGGTCGATCTCAACCCGCTCCACTGGATCAGCAAGGCCAACCACGCCTTCGGGAACACCATGGCCAGCGGCCTGGAGTTCCTCGGCATCACCGACCCGGCCGTCGACCCCGACGGAGTCCGGGAGATCGCCAAACACTGGCGGGCCCTCGCCAAAGGCCTCGAAGACGCCGCCCAAGCCGCCGAGACCGCCATGTCCGACGTGACCTGGGAAGGCAAAACCGCCAAAGCCTTCTCCAAACGCGCCCGCACCATGCGCACACACGCCACCGACATGGCCCACTCCCTGCGCGACGGCGCCACCGCCCTGGACAAGTTCGCCGACGAGGCACACGAACTGATCTCACAGATCGGCGTGATGCTCGCCGAGATCGCCGAATTCGAGATCGCCGGCCTCGCCCTGTCCATCCTCACCGCCGGACTGTCCGAGGTCGCCTCCACCCTCGTCGCCGGAGAGCGGGCACTGAAGGTCATCGCACTGGTCGCCCGGATCGAAGAAGAAGGCGGCGCGCTCGGCACAACCGTCCGCACCGTCATGGAAGCCGTCCGCAACGTCGAACGCGCCCTGAAAGCCCTCAAAGACATCAAGACCGTCGCGAAGGTCGGGAAACTCGCCGGCGAGGGCATGAAGTTCACCGCGTTCACCACCGCCCTCGAAGACCCCGGCGCATTCAAGGACCCCGGGAAACTCGCGAAACTCCTCAGCGAAGGCGCCATCGCAGGCGTCGGGCTCGGGTTCCTCGGCAAAGCCCTCGGCAAAGGACTCAAAGCCCTCAAACCCGGTGAGATAGCCGACCTCGCGAAAGCCCTCAAACTCAACGGATCAGGACTCTCCCGCCTGAAACTACGGCCCTCGGAATGGGAGAAACTCCCCGCCTCCATCCGCGGCCTCTTCAAGGAATGCAAACTCGACCCCATCGACGTCGCCACCGGCGACATGCTCCTCCCCCAGACCGACGTCCAACTCCCCGGCACCCTCCCCCTCATCCTGGAACGCACCCACCTCTCCTCCTACCGGTGGGGCGGCTGGTTCGGCTCCTCCTGGGCCTCCACCCTCGACCAACGCCTCCAGATCGACGACGAAGGCATCACCTACACCACCCCCGACGGCGCCCGCCTCACCTACCCCCTGCCACCCACCGGCACCGAGACCAACAACCCCGTCTACCCGGAAACCGGTTCACGCCTCGCACTGACCTGGGACACCGAAACCGACGGCGCCCTGCGCATCACCGACCCCGACACCGGCCTCACCCACGTCTTCCACACCCCCCAGCCCACCGACGACGCCCAAGCCGTCGACCTCCCCCTACAGACCATCACCGACCGCAACAACCAACGCATCACCCTCCACTACAACGACCACGGCGCACCCACCCACATCACCCACACCGGCGGCTACCACATCGCCCTCGACCACCACCCCACCCAACCCCGCATCACCGCCCTACGCCTCATCAACCCCCAACACCCCCACACCCCCGGCACCACACTCCTCACCTACGCCTACAACCAACACGGCCACCTCACCGACGTCACCAACAGCTCCGGCCTCCCCCTCCACTTCACCTACGACACAGAAGGCCGCATCACCTCCTGGACCGACCGCAACAACACCCGGTACGCCTACACCTACGACGAGCGCGGCCGGGTCATCCGCACCGAAGGCAGCGGCGGATACCTCTCCGGCACCCTCACCTACAACGACACCACCCACACCACCACCGTCACCAACTCCCTCGGCCACACCACCACCTACGAACACAACAACGCCTACCGCCTCATCCGCGAAACCAACCCACTCGGCCACACCACCCACCAACAATGGAACAACCACCACCAACTCACCACCATCACCGACCCACTCGGCCACACCACCCAATACGCCTACGATGATGAAGGCCGTACCGTAGCGGTCATCCGTCCGGACGGCCACGAGGCGAGAGCCGAATACAACGCACTCGGATTTCCGACGACGGTGACTGGACCGGATAGCGGTATCTGGTCCCAGGAGTGCGATAAGCGCGGCAATCCCATTGTGGTGACCGACCCGACAGGCGCAGTCACACACTTCTCGTACAACAGGTTGGGACACCTCACGGAGGTAATCGACCCGCTCAGGCGTACAACGCACGTACGATGCGATCCGCGCGGTATACCCGTCGAGATCATCGGCCCGACGGGGGCAGCCACCAACTATGAGCGTGATGGTTTCGGGCGCACCACTGCCATTACCGATGCGCATGGCAATACTACCCGTCTGGAGTGGACGGTCGAGGGCAAGCCGGCCCGTCGTACGGTCTCGGACGGATCCACCGAGTCATGGAAATATGACGGCGAAGGCAATTGCACCAGCCACACAGATGCCATGGGTGCGGTCTCTACCTTTGAGTACACCGACTTCGGCCTGACAGCGGCCCGCAACAGTTCGGACGGCATCCGCTACACATTCACCCACGACACCGAGCTTCGCCTTACACAGGTCACCAACCCCCTCGGATCTCAATGGAATTACGCCTACGATTCAGCCGGGCAGCTGGTTTCCGAAACCGACTTTGACAACCGCACACTCACCTATACACATGACGCAGTCGGACTACTGGCGTCGCAAACGAACAGCCTCGGCGAGACCCTGTCGTTCGAGCGCGATGCACTCGGCCAGACCGTCCGCAAGGACGCCGCCGGAGTCGTTACCACTTTCGCCTATGACCGGAACGGTCATCTCACTCGGGCGACCAATCCCGACTCCACCCTTGTGCTGGAGCGCGGCCGCTTCGGTGAACTTCTGTCGGAGACAGTCGACGGCCGCACCCTCAGCTATACCTACGACGAGGTAGGCCGCCGCACAAGTCGCACTACACACACCGGCGCGACCAGCACCTGGTCGTACGATGCGGCAGGAAACCAAACTCAGCTCAACACTTCTGGCCGCGTGATCGACTTCGAGTTCGACCTGCTCGGACAGGAGGTGACCCGGCACTTCGGTGACTTCGCCACCCTTGCGCATACATTCGACCAAGTGGGCCGCCTCACTACTCAGCTGGTGGCCAATGTTCACGGCCGCTCTGTCCAACGCCGCGCCTACTCATACCGGGCGGATGGCAGTCTCACGCGCATCCAGGATCAAGCCTCCGGCAATCGCCACTTCGAACTCGATGCAGCAGGTCGTGTCACGAAAGTCGACGGCGAGGCGTGGACCGAGAAATACAGCTACGACGAAACCGGAAACCAAGCGACGGCCTCGTGGCCCACGGTCCATGCCGGTCACGAGGCACAAGGTCCCCGCGCCTACACAGGCACGCGCATCACCCGTGCCGGCAACGTTCGCTATGAGCATGACGCCCAAGGGCGCATCACCTTGCGCCAGAAGACCCGACTCTCCCGTAAGGCAGACACCTGGCGTTACAAATGGGATGCCGAAGACCGTCTTACGGCTGTCACCACGCCGGACGGTACGCGCTGGCGCTACCAGTACGATCCTCTGGGCCGCCGCACCGCGAAGCAACGTCTCGCACCCGACGGTACGACGGTTGTCGAGCAGACGGTCTTCTCCTGGGACGGCTCCACCCTCTGCGAGCAGACGGCTACCGGCCCCAGCTTGCCCCACCCCATCACGCTCACTTGGGATTACCGGGGCCTAATCCCCATCGCACAGACGGAACGCATCACTACGGCAGCACCCTCCTCGACGGAGGCATGCCCAGCCGATGCTTCTCAGGAGGAGATCGATAGCCGCTTCTTCGCCATTGTCACTGATCTCGTAGGTGCACCCGCTGAGCTGATCGACGAACGCGGCGAGGTGGCATGGCAATCCCGCAGCACTCTCTGGGGCGTAACTACGTGGCCTGCGAACAGCCCGACCTACACACCGTTGCGCTTCGCAGGCCAGTACTTCGATCCGGAAACGGGCCTTCACTACAACCATCACCGTCACTATGATCCTGAAACAGCCCGCTATTTCTCCCCCGACCCTCTCGGCCTCAACCCGGCACCCAACCCGGTCACCTACGTCGACAATCCACACAGCTGGGCAGACCCTCTGGGTCTCACACCCTGCGAAGACGTGGCGCTCGGATACAGAAATGAAGGAACCGAGGCATTCGCGCGGGTTAAAGGTTTCAAACACTTCCTCGACCTCTCACCCGACGTATGGCGTGGCCCCGTTCTGGATGCCATAAAAGACGGATCGATAAAACTTCATGTGAACATGAAGGGATTCTCCGGCGGATTCGAAGGCATGGCGAAACGAGGTCTCGGTCACGAAAAAGGGGTCGCTCCACATGCAACTGAAGAAGAAATGGGATGGATAGCCAGGTCCGTGGCCCATGGGCGACGGGACTGGGACTCCGTTAAGTTCTACGACAGGGACGGGAAGAGGGTCGATGTTCCCGAACCTGACTGGCCTAATTTTGGAAGAGTTCGCGATTTTATCGATTGAGCCATGGGCCGACACTTCGAAGTTCACTGCTACCATGGATGCAAGCTATTGATATTCACTCGGAAGGACTTCACCTGAGATGGAATTCGAAAATGATGATTCAAATCTGAAATCATCAAGCTTCCTGGATGCTTCTCTCTACCCTGACTTGATTCAGTTGGGTGGCCTCGTCCCAGCCATGGTTCATGTCGCCGAGATGGCCGAGATTGATTTGCCTTCGATCCGCCCGCAATCTCAGTCTGGTCGAGCAAGGTTCAGCACGGCGCGACTAGAATCAACAGACTGCGTAGTTTTGATTCTTCTTGGATTGGACGAGCGTTGGTTTTCCATCAGCATTGAATGTGATGGTCACCCATGGGCGTCGGGCGGCACCGACGATCTCATGACTGCGGTCAGAGTGGCGAATTCGCGTCATGAAGGCGCGAGCTTGAATGAGATAGGCAGGAAATTCCCATTCATGCATCACAGTGAGCTGGCTCAGGCGTACGAAAGTGGCGATCCAGTCAAAACACAGTGGCGCCTACTCCTGTCTGACTCTGATTTCCACTCCAGTCGCCCCCTACTGCAAGAGATCCATTCGAACGATCAATTGCGTGCGCTTTTCCCATTTTTCAGTCATGGCGTGCTGCGTCTCGCCAAGGACCATTCAGATAGGACTGCCGGAGAAATCTGGATCACCCCTTTGCCTGATTCTCGATATCGCATTAAGCTAACAAATTCAGACACGGCGGACAGGGAGGCGAAATCAATACAACAAACGATTGAAATCTTGCTCCATTTCCTGGATCACCTATGATGAGTCCATGAATGGGGGCGAGGATCCACCTAGGCAGATATTCTCTCGGCGACCATGACCACATCGCCCCTCGCACATCATTCGAGCATCCGTGGCTTGGAGGGCTGTTCGCCGCGCCCTGCACCGAGGTTCATCAAGCCGAACACGAAGCCGACGGTGACCTCGACGGCGCTGTCCGGGCATCTCCTGCCGATCGATCCGTCGCCCAACCAATTCATTGTGGCCAGCACCCGAACGAAGACTCTCTGGTGAAGCTGGAGTGGATCGACCGCTACGGGCGAAAGATCGACTTCGTGGACCCTCCCCACCAGGCAAAGGTCCGATTGACCGGAACCTCCGTCCGGTTTCTCCGTCCAGGAAAGGCACTTACCGCCCCGCCGCCCATGGGAAGCGCCGAAGACGAGACCTCAAAGTTCTGATGAGCTTCGGGAAACTGGTTGAACTCCTCTCAGCCGCCCGCTGCTTGCTGTCCAGTGACTTCGAGTTGAGCATGCTGAACGACGTCCCCGAGGGATACGCAGGGCCACTGCCCACGGAAGTGCCCACCAGCTACAAGGACTTCCTGCGGAAGTGCAACGGCGCGGTCTTCGGTCGTTTGGTGCTCTTCGATGCGGAGGTAGTTGCCGGCTCCCAGTTCTACGCCGACCCGCAAGAGGGCACTCCCGTTCAGTTGAACCGGTCGGACTGGTTCTGCTTCGGCAAGGCCGACGAGGATCCGCTGTTCCTGGAGCGCGCGACCGGCGCGGTCCGAGGCTTCCCCGACACCGGGATCGTCTGGTGGCAGAGCGAGAGATTCGAGAAGCTCGGCGACAGTCTGGACAGCTTCCTGCTCGACAGAGCCTTCGGTGCCGGCTACCGGGAGTTCACCGGAGCGGGCACCGAGGACACCTGGGCGACGGTGCTGCAACGCCTGGGCCGCGTCTGACCCCGATGGCCCGTCGGCCGCGCCGCTCGGGAATCCGCACCCCTCCGCGGGCCACCGCCCCGGATGGCCCGCGCATCCTTGATTCGAGCGCACTCCAAGGGGTTGGCTAGGACCTCATGGAGTACACGCAGCTTGGACGCACCGGACTCAAGGTCAGCCGACTGGTCCTCGGGACGATGAACTTCGGCCCGCAGACCACCGAGGCCGACAGTCACACGATCATGGACTCCGCGCTCGCCGCGGGCGTCAACTTCTTCGACACCGCCAATGTCTACGGCTGGGGCGAGAACAAGGGCCGCACCGAGGAGATCATCGGCACCTGGTTCGCGAAGGGCGGTGAACGGCGCGACAAGGTCGTGCTCGCCACCAAGATGTACGGGAACATGGCCGCCGAGGGCGACGCCTGGCCCAACCACGACAAGCTCTCGGCGGTCAACATCCGCCGGTCCGTCGAGGCCTCGCTGAAGCGGCTCCAGACGGACCACATCGACCTGTACCAGTTCCACCACGTCGACCGGAACACCCCGTTCGAGGAGATCTGGCAGGCGATCGACGTCCTGATCCAGCAGGGCAAGATCCTCTACGCGGGCTCGTCGAACTTCGCCGGATACAAGATCGCGCAGGCCAATGAGCTGGCCGCCCGGCGCGGCTCGGTCGGGCTGGTCAGCGAGCAGTGCATCTACAACCTGATGGAGCGCCGCGCCGAGATGGAGGTCATCCCGGCCGCGCAGGAGTACGGCCTCGGGGTCATCCCCTGGTCCCCGCTGCACGGCGGGCTGCTCGGCGGCGCGCTCCGCAAGGAGCGCGAGGGCGGCTCCGCGCGCAGCACGACGGGGCGATCGGCGGAGGCGCTGGCGAACCCGACGGTGCGGGCGCAGATCCAGGCGTACGAGGACCTGCTCGACAAGCACGGCCTTCAGCCGGGCGAGGCCGGGCTGGCGTGGCTGCTGACGCGTCCGGGTGTGACGGGACCGATCGTCGGCCCGCGTACGCAGGAGCAGCTGGAGTCGGCGCTGCGCGCGGTCGAGCTGGAGCTGCCCGAGGCCGTACTGTCCGGGCTCGACGAGATCTTCCCGGGGCCGGGGCCGTCGCCCGAGGCGTTCGCCTGGTAGTTCGCCATGCGGCGGATTCCCATGCGGTGGATTCCCAGGCGCTGGTTTCCCATGCGCCGGCTCGCCACGCGGTGGATCACCACCTGATGGATCCCGTCCGGTGCATCACCGCCCGGCGGTTCCCCGGTGCGGCTGCCGTCACTGACCGACGGCAGCCGCCACGGCGACGACGACGAACAGCAGCACGAGTGCACCGGCCATGATCCGGTTCCTGGTTTTCGGGTCCACGCTGCGAGGTTACTTGCCCGGCCCGAGCGGCCAGGCAGCGACCACCTCGTACCGGGGGCTGCCCCCGCTGCGTACGAGAGCCAGCTCCCGCACGGTCCAGGGGTCGCTCGTGAACCCGTCCAGCGCTTCCGCGTACGGCCGCAGGTCGGTGCGGGCGTCGTTGCGGGCGAGGGTGAGATGCGGCACGTAGGGGTGCGGATCTTCCGTACGGACCCCCGCGTCCCGCGCCGCCCTCTCCGCGGCGGCGGCGAGCCGGGCCATCGCGGCCACCTCCCCGGTGGCCCCCGCCCACAGCGACCGCCGCCCGAAGCACCCGCCACCGGCCAGGCCGAGCCCGAAGGGACGGTGGTCCCGGGCGGCCTGCGCGAGACGGTCCTCGACGGCGGGGACCAGGGCGTCGTCGACCTCCCCCAGGAACGCGAGCGTGAAGTGCCAGCCGGGACGGTCCGTCCAGCGGAGCCCGGCGGCCCCCGGAAGGGCGTGCAACGGCTCTACGACGAGGGCGAGTTGGCTGACGGCCTGCTCCGGCGGCAGCACTGCGGCGAACAGTCTCATCACGCTAGTGTCGTCCGGATGAAGAGCAGCCAGGTGAGAATCAGGGAGGGCGGGGCGGACGACGTCCCCGCGGTGTTCGCGATGCTGGACGGGGCGGTCGCCTGGCTGGTCGCCCACGGCCGCGACGGCCAGTGGGGCACCGGGCCGATATCCGCCCGGCCCAAGGCGGTGCAGCAGGTCCAGGGGTACCTCGACCAGGGCACGCTGTGGATCGCCGACATCGACGGCGCCGTGGCCGGGGCCGTGATCCTCACCTCCGCACCGGGCCCGTCGATCGCGCCGGCCGACGAGCCCGAGGTGTATGTGCACTTCCTGGTCAACGACCGCCGCTTCGCGGGCCGGGGTGTGGGCAGCGCCCTCCTCGAACACGCCGCGGCGGAGACGGTCCAGCAGGGCGTCTCCCTGCTGCGGGTCGACTGCTACGCGGGCAGCGGGGGCGCGCTCGTCGCGTACTACGAGCGCAACGGCTTCACCCGGACCGAAGCCTTCAGCGAGGGCGACTGGCCGGGCCAGATCCTGGCCCGGCGGGTCTGACCTCTGACCCACTGCCGCTACGGCCCGGCGTGACTATGCCTCCGCGCATATCGTTGTACCGCGCGACTGCCCGCAGCCTTGCGGCAGCGGGGAGGAGCGCCACGATGACCGCCGTCGACGACAGGATCGAGATGGCCGGGACGAGCGACGAGCGCACTCTGGACATGATGTTCGAGTGGCTTGAGCCGACCCCCGAGGGAATCAGGGTCGAGATCGTCGAGGGGAACATCTTCACGTCGCCGCAGCCGGACGCACACTGGCAGATCATCCGCAGGATCGTGCGAGCGATGGAGGACGAATTCGGCATGGGCGTCCAGGTGACCTCGGATGTCCGTATCGACTTCCCCGGGCATCTGAATGGGTTCGCTCCGGATGTGGCCAAACTCTGCGACGGCGCCGAGAAGGACGAGAAAGGCCGCTGGCGCTACCAGGACATCGAGTTCGTCGCCGAAGTGGTCTCCAAGAACACCGCGGCCAACGACTACGGCCCGAAGCCGGCGACGTACGCCACCGCCGGTGTCCCCGTGTATCTCATCGCCGACCCCTGCACCGGCAAGTGACACCTGCACACCCTCCCGAAGGACGACGGCTACCACGGCCTGGTGACGTTCGACTTCGGTTATCCCGTCGACCTGACGGCGACCGTCGTCGGTCTCACCCTGGAGACCGACGACTTCCCCCGCGACTGACCGGACGCCTGCGACCGGATCGGACGCCCGGCACCGTACTGACGTCCTACGCCGCCGTGGCCAGCTGCTCGCGCGGTACGAACGCGACGTGGCGGCGTCCGCGCCTGAGGTCCACTTCCAGGCGGAGGTTGGCCGCGCGGGCCAGCATCAGGCCGACGCCCATCGCCGCCAGCGCACAGATCCCACCGCCGAGGGTGAAGCTGATCCGGACCCCGTAGGTATCGGTGAGCCAGCCGAAGAGCGGGCCGCCCAGGGGCGTACCGCCGGTGAAGACCATCATGAAGAGGCTCATCACCCGGCCCCGCATCTCCGGTTCGGTGCCCATCTGGACCGTGGAGTTGGCGGTGACGTTCGTGGTGAGGCCGAGGATGCCGATCACCACGATCAGCGGGGTGAAGATCCAGACGGACGGCATCCACGCGGCCACCACCTGGAGCAGGCCGAAGCCGATCGCGGCGCCGACGAGCACCCGTAGCCGCGACGTTCCGCGCCGGGCCGCGAGCAGGGCGCCGACCAGGGAGCCGACCGCCATCAGGGTGTTGAACAGGCCGTACATGCCGACGCCACCGTGGAAGGTGTCGTTGGCGAAGGCGCTGAGCCAGATCGGGAAGTTGAAGCCGAAGGTGCCGACGAAGCCGACCAGGACGATCGGCCAGATCAGGTCGGGGTGCTTGGAGACGTAGTTCAGGCCGTCGCGCAGCTGCCCCTTGCCCCGGGCCTTGAGTTTGGTGTGGTGCAGCTCGCTCGTGCGCATCAGCATCAGGCCGGTGAGCGGGGCGAGGAACGAGAGGCCGTTGGCGAGGAACGCCCAGCCGGGGCCGACGGCCGCGGTGAGACCACTCGCGACGGCGGGGCCGATGAGGCGGGCGGACTGGAAGTTCGCCGAGTTGAGACTGACGGCGTTACGGACCTGGTCCGGGCCGACCATCTCGGAGACGAAGGACTGACGGGTCGGGTTGTCCACGACCGTGACGAGTCCGGTGAAGAAGGCGGTGACGTAGACGTGCCACACCTCGACGTGACCGGTGAGGGTCAGTACGGCGAGGAAGAGACCACCCAGGCTCATCGCGCCCTGGGTGAAGAAGAGCAGGGTCCGCTTCGGGAAGCGGTCGGCTATGACGCCGCCGTACAGGCCGAACAGCAGCATCGGCAGAAACTGCATGGCCGTGGTGATACCGACGGCTGCGGAGGAACCGGTGATGCTCAGGACCAGCCAGTCCTGGGTGATGCGCGCCATCCAGGTACCGGTGTTGGAGACGACCGCACCGGTGGCGAAGAGCCGGTAGTTACGGATCTTCAGCGAGCTGAACATCGAGGTCCGGGTAGAGGTTTCTTGCGGTGCGGGGGCGGAGTCTGCTCCGGGTCCCGAACTCAACAGTGGTCGCCTCCTGGGCGTAGACAAGATCAACAGGGTCAAAAAGGGCTTACGGGTGGTGCGGTGCTACAGCGAGCGGGTGGTGCGGAGTTGCACGCAGGTGGTGCGGTGTTGCAGCAGGTGGTGCGGAGTTACAGCGGGTGGTGCGGAGTTACAGCTGGTGGTGCGGTGTTGCAGCAGGTGCTGCGGTGTTACAGCTGGGCGAGCTTCTCCAGGACGGGGGCGGCAGCGAGCACCTTCGCCCACTCCTCCTCGTCCAGGCCCTCGGCCAGCTCGGCCAGCCAGACGTTGCGCCTGCGCCTGCTCTCCACGAGCATCGCCTGGGCCTCTTCGGTCTGACTGACCACCTTCTGCCGGCGGTCGTCGGGATGCGGCTCCAGCCTGACCAGCCCCTTGGCCTCCAGGAGCGCCACGATGCGGGTCATGGACGGCGGCTGCACATGCTCCTTGCGGGCCAGCTCCCCCGGGGTGGCGGAGCCGCAGCGTGCGAGGGTCGCGAGCACCGACATCTCGGTGGGGCTCAGTGACTCGTCGACGCGCTGGTGCTTGAGGCGACGGCTCAGGCGCATCACCGTGGAGCGCAGTGAGTCGACGGCCGCAGCCTTGTCGTCGGGCAGAAGGGCAGGCATGTTTGTTAGCGTAACTCATTACCTATGCTAAAGACCAACCGGGTATGCCTCCCGGTGAGCGATGTCACCCATATGAGTGAGACGAGGCAGGAAAGTGACGCGCGGCGCCGCGGTGTGCCGCGACCCTGTTCGGCATGGGATCGACCGTGCTCAGCCTGCGCATAGACGGTGAGCTGCTCGACCGGCTCCGGAATCATGCGGCCAAACGCGGAATGAGCGTCCAGGACTATGTGGTCCGGACGCTCATTCGCGACGACTTCGACGAGCGCTTCCAGGCGGCCGTCGACGAGACAGAGAAGTTCTACGGGCGCACGTGACGGCGACCCGCGGGGTGGAGAGCGGGGCTGTATGAGGCCCCGCTCTCTACGTGAGCCCCAGCGCGGGCATCGCGTAGTAGAAGACGAAGACCGCCGACACGATGTACATCGCGACCGGCACCTCGCGCCAGCGTCCGGCCGCGATCCGCAGCACGGTGAAGGCGATGAAGCCGATGCCGATGCCGTTGGTGATCGAGTAGGTGAACGGCATCATCACCATGGCCAGGAACGCCGGGACGGCGAGCGTGAAGTCCGTCCAGTCGATGTCCCTGATGGAGCCCGCCAGGATCAGGAAGCCGACCGCCAGCAGTGCCGGGGTCGCCGCCTGCGAGGGCACCATGGTCGCCACCGGGGTGAGGAACAGCGCCACCGTGAAGAGCAGCCCGGTGACGATGCTCGCCAGTCCCGTGCGGGCGCCTTCACCGACACCGGCCGTGGACTCCACGAAGCAGGTACCGGCCGAGGCCGAGGTGGCACCGCCCGCCGCGACCGCGACGCCGTCGACGAACAGCACCCTGTTGATACCGGGGAACTTGCCGTCCTTGTCCATCAGCTTCGCCTCGTCGCCGACACCGAGGATGGTGCCCATCGCGTCGAAGAAGCAGGACAGCAGCACGGTGAAGACGAAGAGGATGCCGGTCAGTATCCCGACCTTGTCGAAGCCGCCGAACAGGCTGACCTTGCCGAGCAGCCCGAAGTCCGGGGAGGCGACCGGGTTGCCCGGCCACTTCGGCGTCGTCAGGCCCCAGCTGGGCACCGTGGTGACCGCGTTGACGATCAGCGCCACGATCGTCATGGTGACGATGGAGATCAGGATCGCGCCCGACACCTTGCGGATGATCAGCGCGAGTGTGAGCAGCGCGCCGATCACGAAGATCAGGATCGGCCAGCCGTGGAGATGGCCGTCGGAGCCGAGCTGGAGGGGCACCGTGGTGTTCGCCTTGTCCGGAATGCGGGAGACGAAGCCCGAGTCGACGAGGCCGATCAGCATGATGAAGAAGCCGATGCCGATGGCGATGCCCTTGCGCAGACTGAGCGGAACGGCGTTCATCACGCGCTCCCGCAGCCCGGTGGCGACGAGCAGCATCACGACGATGCCGGCCAGCACGACCAGGCCCATCGCGTCGGGCCAGCTCATCCGGGGCGCGAGCTGGAGCGCGACGACGGTGTTGACACCGAGCCCGGCCGCCAGCGCGATCGGCACATTGCCGATGACACCCATCAGGAGAGTGGAGAAGGCCGCGGTCAGCACGGTGGCGGTGACCAGCTGGCCACTGTCGAGGTGGTGCCCGTACAGGTCCTTCGCGCTGCCCAGGATGATCGGGTTCAGCACGATGATGTAGGCCATCGCGAAGAAGGTGGCGAAACCACCGCGGACCTCACGGGCGACGCTGGAGCCACGCTCGGAGATCTTGAAGAAACGGTCGAAGGCACTCTGCGGCTGACCACCGGGAGGCGGCGGGACGGCGTCGACCGGAGCGGTGGCCGAGGGGGACATGCGCGTGACCTCAGTTGTCATGGGGCGATGAAAAACGGCCAGATTTGGACGTTTGCACGAATGGAACAAGACATTCGAAAGCCGTTTCAGTATGAATACATAAGTCGAAGATCGCTATCTCCGCGCGTAGAGCCTTGGGCCACCTGGCCCGACGGCCTTTATCCGTCCCCCCTCCGCACCCCCGCATAGACTGTCGGCCATGGCGAAGTGGACACCAACACACGAGGCACCCGAGCCCCTTGAGGGGCCCGTCGTCGCCACGATCACCGGCGGCACGATCCTCTGGTTCGTCCTCTTCCTGGTACAGCTCCCCTTCTACGGCTGGTTCGACGACCACGGGCACCTGTGGTGGCTCTGGACCTGCGCGGCCGGGGCCGGTCTCGGGCTGATCGGTATCTGGTACGTACGGGGCCGGGACGCCGCACTCAAGCGGGCCGCGGCCGGTGGCGGCGGTTCCACGGACGGTGGCGGGCCCACGACCGGCAGCGGACCGGCATCCGGCAGTGGTCCGGCGTCCGGCGGCGGATCCACAGCCGCCGGAGGGGCCGCGTCCGCGTAAGGGGCTGGACCCGGCTGCGGGTCTGTACAACGGCAGGACGATCCGTCTCCTCCCGAGGTCTGATCTTCCGTCCGCTCGCCGGGTGAAGGGGCACTTCGGGCCTTAACGTCGGATCCATGACGCATGGGCCGTATATCGACGCAGGGTCCGAACTCGACCCCGTCCACCCCGTCGAGCTGCCGGAGCCCGCCCGCGCCACCGGGCTGACCACCGCCGAAGTGGCCGAACGTGTGGCCCGGGGCGAGGTCAACGACGTACCCGTGCGCTCCAGCCGGTCCACCGCCGAGATCGTCCGGGCGAACGTCTTCACCCGGTTCAACGCGATCATCGGTGTGCTCTGGGTGATCATGATGTTCGTCGCGCCGATCCAGGACAGCCTCTTCGGCTTCGTGATCATCGCCAACACCGGCATCGGCATCTTCCAGGAGTACCGCGCCAAGAAGACCCTGGACGGGCTCGCCGTCATCGGCGAGGCCAAACCGACCGTACGGCGGGACGGGGTGCCCGGCGAGATCTCCACCTCCGAACTCGTCCTCGGCGACCTCATCGAACTGGGTCCGGGCGACAAGGTCGTGGTCGACGGCGAGACCGTCGAGGCCGACGGTCTCGAAATCGACGAGTCGCTGCTCACCGGGGAGGCCGACCCGGTGCACAAGAAGCCGGGCGACCCGATGATGTCCGGCAGCTTCGTGGTCGCGGGCGGCGGGGCGTTCACCGCCACCCGGGTCGGCCGTGAGGCGTACGCGGCGCAGCTCGCCGAGGAGGCGTCCCGCTTCACCCTCGTCCACTCCGAGCTGCGCAGCGGCATCTCCACGATCCTCAAGTACGTGACGTGGATGATGGTCCCGACGGCGGCGGGTCTCGTCGTCAGCGCGCTCGTGCACGAACGGCACGACATCAAGGACTCCATCGCCCGCACCATCGGCGGCATCATCCCGATGATCCCCGAAGGGCTCGTGCTGCTCACCTCGGTCGCCTTCGCGATCGGCGTGATCCGGCTGGCCCGCCAGCAGTGCCTCGTCCAGGAACTCCCCGCGATCGAGGGCCTCGCCCGGGTCGACGTGGTCTGCCTGGACAAGACGGGCACGCTCACCGAGGGCGGGATGAACGTCACCGGGCTGCGGATGCTGGGCGGCGCGGACGAGGCGTACATCGGGCGGGTGCTCGGCGCGCTGGGGGCGTCCGACCCGCGGCCCAACGCCAGTCTCCAGGCGATCATCGACTCCTACCCGGACACCGCCGGCTGGCGCTGCACCCAGGCGCTGCCCTTCTCGTCGGCGCGCAAGTACAGCGGTGCCGCGTTCGGCGAGAGCGACGGGGAGACCTCCACCTGGCTGCTCGGCGCGCCCGATGTGCTGCTGCCCGAGCACGACCCGGCGCTCCAGGAGATCGAGCAGCTCAACCAGGAGGGCCTGCGGGTGCTGTTGCTCGCGCGGGCCGCGGGCGGTCTGGACGACGAAGAGGTGGCCGCGGGCGCCCGTCCGGCGGCGCTGGTGGTGCTGGAGCAGCGGCTGCGGCCCGAAGCCGCTGACACCCTGGCGTACTTCGCGGAGCAGAACGTCGCCGCCAAGGTGATCTCCGGCGACAACGCGGTCTCGGTCGGCGCGGTCGCCGCGAAGCTGGGCATGCCCGGTGCGCAGAACACGATCGATGCCCGCCGCCTGCCCACCGACCAGGAGGCGATGGCGCAGTCGCTGGAGAGCAACTCGGTCTTCGGCCGGGTCACCCCGCAGCAGAAGCGGGACATGGTCGCCGCTCTCCAGTCGCGCGGGCACACGGTGGCGATGACGGGTGACGGCGTCAACGACGTACTGGCCCTGAAGGACGCCGACATCGGCGTGAGCATGGGCTCGGGTTCGGAGGCGACCCGGGCCGTCGCCCAGATCGTGCTGCTCAACAACAGCTTCGCGACGCTGCCCTCGGTGGTCGCGGAGGGCCGACGGGTCATCGGGAACATCACCCGGGTGGCCACGCTCTTCCTGGTGAAGACCGTCTACTCGGTGCTGCTGGCGATCCTGGTGGCCTGCTTCCAGATCGAGTACCCGTTCCTGCCACGGCACTTGACGATGCTGTCGACCCTGACCATCGGCGTCCCGGCCTTCTTCCTGGCCCTGGCCCCCAACAGGGAACGGGCGAAACCGCACTTCGTACGGCGGGTGCTGCGGTACTCGATCCCCTGCGGCATCATCGCGGCCGTCGCCACCTTCGTGGTGTACATGATCGCGCGGAGCTACTACACCGGGGCCGACGCCCTGACCGCGGAGACGAGCGTGGCGACGCTGACGCTCTTCCTGGTCTCGATGTGGGTCCTGGCGATCATCGCCCGCCCCTACACCTGGTGGCGGGTCTGCCTGGTACTGGCCATGGGCGGGGCCTTCGTCCTGGTCCTGGTGGTCCCCGCGCTCCAGCGTTTCTTCGCGCTGAAGCTGGAGGGCACGACCATGCCGTGGACGGCGGTGGGTGTCGCGGCCGTCGCCTCGCTCTGCGTCGAGGTGGCCTGGCGGTGGGTCGACCGGCGGTACCCGGGCTGACACCCGGCAGGGTCCGGGCGCAACGGGGCCCGTGCCCCGGAGTGGTGGATCCACCCCGGGACACGGGCCGCTCGCGGCAGTGCTTGTTACTTCACGTCGACGAAGTCACCGGTGGCGACGACCGCCGGAGTGGTGGTCGTACCCGCGAAGTTGTAGCGCCAGTAGCCGTCCTCGACCGCCTTGACGGTCGTCTTCAGGTTGCCGGTGCTGTTCGTCTTGATCGTCTTGACCGTGGTGTACGTGTTGCTGTTCTTCTTGCGGAACTGCAGCTTGACCGGCTGGCCGGTGTAGCCCTGGTACTTGTACGTCTCCCAGTTGGCGCGGGCGAGCTTGCCCGTCACCGTGATCGTCTTGCCCTTCTTCACCGGCTCCGGTGCGGCGTTGACGTTCAGCGTCGAGACGCGCTGGACGTGCATCGTCCTGAACTTGTCGTTGTCGACCGAGTCGTAGTCCTTGGCGAGCGCCGCCGCGGCGACCTTCCACGTACCGGCGAGGTCGTTCTTGTACAGGTCGTAGTGCGGGTCGACCTTGAAGGTGATCTTGCAGGTCGAGGTGGTGGCGTTGACCTTGGTGCACTTGGCGATCTGGGCCGTGTCGTCGGACACGTCCGGGCCGAGGTACCCGTCGACGTGGTCGATGTCGGCGCCGTGCCAGAGGTAGACGATGGCGTCCTGGATGCCCGAGTCGTCGGTGGCGGTGACGGTCGCCGTGATGGTCTTCGGGACCGTGGTGCCGAGGGTGATGTCCTTGCCGCCGTTCACGACGACGCTGGTGATCTTCGTGTCGGCTACGGCGCGGCTGATCTTCGCCTTCGCTCCGAACGGCGAGGCCGCGAGCCGGGCGACGGGGGTTTCGTCCGCCTGCGCGGAGGCCGGGAAGGCGAGAGCGGAGAGGGCCAGGGCGCCGGAGACGGCAACGACAGTGGCACGTATACGCATGTTTTTGTTCCCCATGTGGAGAAGGGGACCCGCGGAGGTTTCGTCCATCCGCGTGGCCCATGTGGTCTGCGAAGCCTGGTGGCTTCACAGACCAGACCTGCGACGCGCGTGAATGGTTGTACCAGGTGTGAAGATTTCGAAACCGTGTGGTGAACCACGCCGTACGCCGCGCAAACAACCCTCAGTCGAACCAGCGGTCCCGCGCCAGCTCCTCCTTACGTGACGGGTCCTCCAGCAGCGCCGCGACCTCGAACCGGCGCGGCCACTGTCCGGCCGCCCAGGCGAGGCCCGCGGCCACACCCTCCAGGGTGGCCGCGTGGAGCACCCCGTCGCGGGTCCGGTGCCAGTCCAGTTCGACGCCGCCCGCGAGGAGTTCCTCGTGTTCCAGGTACGTCGCCGGGGTGCCGGGGCCGAGCAGCGTACGGACCGCTTCCGGCACCGGGTGCTCCTCGCCCGCCGTGGTCACCTCGGCGTCCACCGTCTCGCTCAGCCGCCTGATCTGGAGCAGCTCGGCCAGCTCCGCGGCGCGCGCCGGGGCGACCGGGAGCAGCGGGGCCCCGGACGTCAGCGGGAGCAGGTCGGGCGCGTCGGCGACCAGCGCATCGGCCGCGTCCACCACCCGTACTTCTCCGTCCACCACGGCCCGCAACTCGTCCGCGAGGGTGACCTGTTCGGGATCGAGCAGGGCCAACTCCCCGTACAGCGCGTGCAGCTGACGGGACGACACCTCACGGTCCGGGTCGGCGAGCCGGTTCAGCAGCTCGGCCGCGCCGCCGGGCTCGTCGAGCAGGGCGGCCACCGAGGTCCGCACGCCGAGGGCGCGCAGCACCTGCTCGTCGTCGAAGCCGGTCGCGTCCACCTCGTCGTACAGCCCGGCCAGCAGCGGATCGCCGCCCGCCGACCGCAGCCCCGCCGGACGGCGGCCGTCGAGCACCGGGTGATCGCGCAGCCACCAGGCGGTGTACGGACGTACGGAGGCCGTCGTCCCGTCCGGCAGCAGCACCCGCACCGGCTGGGTCAGCGCGTCCCGCAGCGGCGGCCGGGCGAGCAGGGCGAGGGCCTGCGGCCACTTGTCGTCGTCGACCAGGTCCAGGTCCCGTACCGCGACCAGCTCCGTCGCGACCGGCGGCACCGGGGTCTCCGGCAGCTGGTCGAGCACGTCCTCGCACCAGACGTCCACGGCGTCCAGCAGCCCGGCGTCGTCCGGTTCCGCGAAGTCGCCCTCGCGCGGGTCGAGTTCGTCGGGGTCGAGGACGACATCCGTGGTGCGTACGAGGGCGAAGGTGGCCAGCACCCCGCAGGCGGTCAGCGGCTGTTCGCCCCAGCGGTCGGCCAGTTCGCTGTCGCAGAGGGCCAGTTCGCCCTCGCGCATGAGCTGCGCGAACGGGCTGCCGGGCAGGACCAGTTCACCGGCCGGGGCGGACTCGCCGTCCTCGTCGGGCAGGGCGAGCGCGGCCAGCCACGGTTCGTCCCCGGGCTCCAGATCCGCCTCCCGGACGAGGGCCAGGACGACCTCGGCCAGCTCGTCCGGGTCGAGCGCGTCGCTGTCCCAGGCCTCGCCGTCGTCCAGGGAGGCCGCGACGGCGGCCCGCACCTGGGGGGTCGTCAGTACCGCGCGCGGCGTGGCGGGCAGGGCCCCCAGCTTCTCCAGGAGCGGATGCGCGGCGTCCGGGTGCGCGACTTTGAGGCCGAGCCGGGCGAGGTCGGCCGGGGTGTCGGCCAGCGGCAGCAGGACCTGCCGGGGGCCGACGGCCGTACGCCCCGAGGCGAGCGGCACGGGCAGCCCGGACAGCCGGTCCGGGTCGACGCCGGCGAGGGTCTCGTACAGCCGCCGCCACCAGGACGGTTCGCGTTCGGCGCCGCCGATGCGGTCGATCGCGTCGCCGAGCGGCAGCCGGCCGACGCCCAGCGTGCGCAGCTCGGCGCGGCGTTCCAGACCGGCGGGCAGCAGGGTGGGCAGCACCTCGGCCAGTACCCGTACGGTGTCGGCGCCCGCGCCCTCGACGACCTCGGCCTCGAAGGGCCGCAGGGCCCTGGGCCCGCGGCCCGGGTCCTCGCCCGCCGCGTCCCCGTCCCGGGGCTCGGCGAACTCGGCGGATCCGGCTGCCGGTGCGACGGGCGCTGCCGGCGCGAGGAACGCCACGCGCGCCAGCCGCTCCAGGATCGCGGCCCGCAGCGCGCCGTCCAGTTCGCCCTTGCCCAGCGGTCCCGGCACCAGGTCGATGGTGGCGACGGACACCGGCTCCCAGTCGCCGAGCAGTTCCGCGTACGCGTCGGCCGCGCGCTGCACCAGGAAGTCGGTCAGCGGTCCCGGGGCGGGATGGCGCCGGGCGGTGTCCAGCGGCAGCGAGGCGATCAGCAGCGCGGGCACGCCCAGCGGCTCATCGGTCGGGGTGGGCGCGTGCACGACGGGGGCGGTACGGGGCCGTACCGGCGCGCCCTCGGCGTCCACCGGGACGGCCCAGGTCACCGACCAGTGCGGGCGCAGCCGTTCCTCGACGGGACGCCCTTCGAGGAGCGACCGCTCCAGCGGGCCGTGGTGGGCGACGGTGCGCCAGCGGTGGGGGGCGGGACCCGCGTCGGTGCCCGCGTCCGCCGCCCGGTCGGCCACGCCTTCGTCGGCCGTCTCGGTGACATCGGCCGTATCCGTGATGTGGACGTACGGGCCGTGCGCCGAACGGGTCAGCGTGCGGGTGCCGTCCGGGGTCTCGACCACGATCTCGGCCAGCCCGGGGAGCGTCAGCAGCAGCGCGTCGTCGATCGCGGCGATCAGCCGCTGGGCCAGGTCCTCCGCGCCGCCGTCCCGCAGCGGCAGGATGACGACGGTGTCGTAGCCGTCGGGGGCGGTGCCCTCGGCGGGCAGCGGGAGGCGGAGCAGCGGCACGTGTCCGTCGCGGCGGCGCAGTTCGTCGGCGAGGCCCTCGGCGGCGCGGGCCGCCTCGGTGTCCGCACCCGGGGCGGCGGCGGACCGCGCGGCCTCGGCGGCCAGCTCGCGGGCCTCCGCGAGGGACCACCGCACACCGCCGTGCCTGCCGACGACGGCGGGCTCGTCGCTCACCGCGAGGACGGCCGCGAAGCCGACACCGAAGCGGCCCACCGCGCCCTCCGTGTCGGCGTCGGTGCGCTTGGCGGAGGCGCGGAGCGTGCTCAGCGACTCGACGCCGGGTGCGTCCAGCGGGGCGCCGGTGTTGGCGGCGACGAGAACGGCGGGCTCGTCGCCCGCGCCCGGCCGCAGCGTGAGCCGGAACCGTCCCGGTACGCCCGCGCGGGCCGCCGCGTCGGCGGCGTTCTGGGCGAGCTCGACGACGAGGCGGTCGCGGTAGCCGCCCAGGGCGAGGTCTTCCTCGGCGTTGGCGTCCTCACGGAACCGGGCGGGAGTGGCGGACCAGGCGTCGAGCACACCGCGCCGTAGCCGGGCCGTCCCGAAGGGGTCGGCTGCGTCCGTCGCTTTCACGATCACGGCTCGTGCTCCTCGTGTGGGGCGGGGTGGGGCGGGGGCCGGGGGTGAACGTACCGCGTGACGGGGGTGCGGGTCGCCTGCGGCGGGCGTTCCCCAGCCCGCCCCTTCCGGTAACCGGGGCTCCGCCCCGGGACCCCGCTCCTCGAACGCCGGAGGGGCTGAGACGAGCCGGCCGGGCAGGACCATGCCGGGGAAAATCCAGCCCGTCCGGCGCTTGAGGACACCTTCGAGCCCGTCCGGCGCTTGAGGACAGGGAGGCCCGGGGGCTCACCCCCGCGGAACACCCCCGCCCCGCCGCTCCCTCAGGAGTGCCCCAGGTCCTCCACCCCGGACGCCTCCACCGGCACCGACCCGCCCTCGGGGTCCGGCCGCAGCGTGAAGGGATCCGCGGCCGTCGAGTCCAGCACCAGCGGCGCGGGCCGCAGCGGCTTCGGCATGACCGCCGCCTCCGAGTGCCCACCGCACCCGTACGCCAGCGACACGACATGCCCGTCCGCGGGACCGAATTCGTTCGTGCACACCCCGAAGGCCTGCTTCAGCGAACCGGCGAGCGGCACCAGGAAGGCGCACGTCACGCAGGACGCGGGCGCTGCCTGCGCCATCGGGGTCTTCGCGCCGTACTCCTCGTCCCAGCGGTCGGCCGCCAGGTGCAGCCCGTAGCGGGACAGGACCCGCGCACGACGCATGCCCAGTTCCTCGGCGACCGCGGTGAGCGTGCCACGGGCCGGGACCGCCGTGCGGTCGGTGACCTCGGCGTCCTCCGCGTCGACCCGCTCGGCCAGTTCCTCGGAGACCACGGAGTTCGGCGGGGGCGCGTCCTCGCCGGAGTAGCCCGGCTCCAGGCGCAGGTCCTCGGCCTCGGTGGGCAGCAGATCGCCGGGGCCCATGTCGCCGGGGCGCAGCCGCTCGCTCCACGGCACCCACTCGGGGGCCAGCAGCGAGTCGGGGCCGGGCAGCAGGACCGTCTCGTCGAGCGTGACGAGCTTCGCCCGGGACGCACGGGCGACCGTCACCGCCCAGCGCCAGCCCCGGTAGCCGGGTTCCTTGCACTCGAAGTAGTGGGTGACGACCCGGTCGCCCTCCGCCACCACGGAGACATGCTCACCGACCACCCCGGGGAAGGCGGCTTCCTCGGCGGCCTCGCGGGCGAGGTCTACCGCCTCGGCGCACAGGCGGTCGGGGGTACGGCTTCGCGTCGTCGCAGCACTCACAGGTCTCGCTTCTCTCCTACGCCGTCTCACGGGTGCGCCGGACGAACATCGCGTACGAGCTACGGGCGGAGCGGACCAGGGGACCGCGTCAACGTCCGCGCCCGACATGCCCGGGGGCGCACCTTCTCCTACCCATTCTGCGGGATAACGGAGAGGCGCACAGCCAAGGACAACCGCCGGTGGCGCGCTGGTGGCTGCCGACCGCTCCCGGGCGGAGGAGCCCGCGGCGTCCGGCACCGTCCGTCGCAAGGCGGAGGATCGCCCACGACCGAAGTCACTGGGCGGCTCCGACAACGCAGCGAGGTGCGGTGACAGGCGTCGCGGGCCCGCCCGGGAGTGGTCGGCAGCCTCCGTGCACGCTACCCCCTCTCCGGCTCTCGTCCCACCTGCGCGTCCGAATCCCGGTTCGGGTCGTACGGGCTTGGGGCACTATGACGGGGTGACCACCGCAAGGCCGTCCGACGGATTCAGCCCGGTGCGCAGGGCGGGCCGGGCTGTCGGGCATGCCCTCCAACGTCCGTTTACCGGTACCGCAAAAGGGATCAGACGGGCGACGCACGCCCATGGAGCGGGTGAGTCGGGGCTCGGCAAGCTGATCGAACTGCACGCCGTGAACAGCGCGGGTGACGTGATGATCACGGTTGCGCTCGCCTCGACGGTTTTCTTCTCGGTGCCCACGGACGAGGCCCGCGGCCGGGTCGCGCTCTATCTCGCGGTCACCATGGCGCCCTTCGCGGTGCTCGCCCCGGTGATCGGCCCGCTGCTCGACCGGCTGCCGCACGGCCGCAGGGCGGCGATGGCTGCGGCGATGGCGGCCAGGACGGTGCTGGCGCTGGTGATGTCGGGTGCGGTGGCCTCCGGCGGGCTGGAGCTCTATCCGGCCGCGCTGGGCGTACTGGTGGCGTCGAAGGCGTACGGAGTGGTGCGCAGCGCGGTGGTCCCCCGGCTGCTGCCACCCCGGTTCTCACTGGTCCGGGCCAATTCCCGGGTGACGCTCGGGGGGCTGCTGGCGACCGGCATCGGGGCGCCCATCGGTGCGGGGCTGCACCGCATCGGGCCCCCCTGGCCGCTCTACGGGGCGTCCGTCGTCTTCCTGTTCGGCGCGTTCCTGGCGTTCACCCTGCCGCGCAAGGTGGACTCCGCGAAGGGCGAGGGCAAGGCGCGGCTGGTGGAGCGTGACGAGCGCAAGCCGTCGCTGCGCACCGTCGGCCCCTCCGTACTGAACGGACTCGTGGCGAACGCCGCGCTGCGCTCGCTCTCCGGCTTCCTGATCTTCTTCCTGGCCTTTCTGCTGCGGGACCAGCCGATGCCCGGCCTCAGTGTGGCCGTGTCCATGACGATCGTCGGGGTCTCGGCCGGTACGGGCAACGCGCTGGGAACCGCGGTCGGCGCGCTGCTCCGTTCGCGTGGTCCGGAGATCATGATCGCGAGCCTGCTCGGGGTGGTGCTGGCCACGGCGGTGCTGACGGCGGTCTTCTTCAGCTCCGTACTGGTCGCGGTGGTGGCGGCGGTCGCCGGGTTCGCGCAGGCGCTGGCCAAGCTGTCGCTGGACGCGATGATCCAGCGGGATGTGCCGGAGTCCGTACGGACCTCGGCGTTCGCCCGGTCGGAGACGCTGCTCCAGATGGCCTGGGTGGTGGGCGGCGCCATCGCGATGGTGGTGCCGCTCAACGGCGTACTGGGGGTTTCGGTGGGCGCCACGCTGGTCGCGGTGGGGGCGATCACGACCGTTCGAGGGCTCCTCACGGCCGCGCGACGCGGCTCGCCGCACCCCCGCGTGGCGTGACCTGCGCCGGACGATAGCCTTCGCCCCATGACCGTTGCGCTTCTTACCGGTAAGGGCCGCCGCACCGCAGCCGCCGTCGCTGCCGTGTCCGCCGGACTCCTCGTCCTGTCCGCCTGCGACAAGCCGACGCCCCTCGCGACCGTGACGGTCGGCACCAAGTCGGTGAACACCGCCGCCGCTTGCTACAACGACGGCAAGGCGCTGGACATGGCCGCGTCGAAGTCCTGCGCCGAAAAGAAGAAGCACACTCCGACCATCAAGGTGGACCCGGAGGCGACCGTGCGCATCGGCGTCGACCCGAAGATCGCCGACAAGGGCTGGACGCTCCTGCTGAACGGTCAGCAGCTGACCGGCGTGAGCAAGAAGACCTACACCACCATCCCGGGCAACGTGTTCTTCAACGCCCAGTACGGCGCCAAGGGCAACACCTCGACCGTCGCCATCGCCGAGGGCGACGGCACCACCAAGGTCTACGGCCTGTGGTCGTTCACCTTCAAGAAGAACGACTGACGCCTTGCGTGTACTGGTCGTGACCGCGGTTCCCGCCGAGCGGGACGCGGTCACGCGCGCGTTCGGGGACACTCCCGGAAGCTCCGGGGAGTACGAGGTGATCGCGGCCGGGGTCGGCCCGGCCGCCGCGGCGGCCGGAGCGGCGACGGCGCTCGCCCGTGCCCCGTACGACCTGGTGGTCTCGGCGGGCATCGGCGGCGGATTCCACGCACCGCCCGGCGCACTGCTGGTCGCGGACGCGATCGTGGCCGCCGACCTGGGCGCCGAGACGCCCGAGGGTTTCGTCCCGGTCACCGGTCTGGGCTTCGGCACGGTGGAACACCGCCCGCCGGCCTCGCTGGTGCGGGCCGTGGCCGACGCCACGGCCGCGACGACCGGCACCGTACTGACCGTCTCCACCGTCACCGGCACCGCCGGACGGGCAGCCGCTCTGCTGGCCGCGCACCCCGGCGCCGTCGCCGAGGCGATGGAGGGCTTCGGGGTCGCCGAGGCCGCCGTCCAGGCCGGGCTCCCGGTGCTGGAGATCCGCGCGGTCTCCAACGCCGTCGGCCCCCGCGACCGGGACGCCTGGCGCATCGGGGACGCGCTGGCCGCGCTCACCGGGGCTTTCGCGAAGCTCCCGCCCGTACTGGAAGGTTGGACCGACACCATATGACCGAGCAGCCGCTGCAGATCGCGTTCTCGCCCTGCCCCAACGACACCTTCGTCTTCGACGCCTGGGCGCACGGCCGGGTGCCCGGCGCGCCCGCGCTCGATGTGACCTTCGCGGACATCGACATCACCAACGGGATGGCGGAGCGCGGTGAGTTCGACGTCCTGAAGGTGTCGTACGCGGTGCTGCCGTGGGTGCTCGACGAGTACGCGCTGCTGCCGTGCGGCGGGGCACTCGGCCGGGGCTGCGGGCCGCTGGTCCTCACCAGGGAAGCCGGTGTCGACCTCACCGGCAGGACCGTCGCCGTGCCGAGCGAGCGCTCGACGGCGTATCTGCTCTTCCGGCTGTGGGCGGCCGACGTGGTGCCCGGCGGGGTCGGCGAGATCGTCGTCATGCCGTTCAACGAGATCATGCCGGCCGTGCGCGACGGCAAGGTGGACGCGGGTCTGGTCATCCACGAGGCGCGGTTCACGTACCAGGAGTACGGGCTGCACTCGCTGGCCGACATGGGGCAGCACTGGGAGTCGACGACCGGCCTGCCGATCCCGCTCGGCGCGATCATCGCGAAGCGTTCGCTGGGCGCGACCCGGCTGCGCGAACTGGCGGAGTCGGTACGGGCGTCGGTACGGCAGGCCTGGGACGACCCGGAGGTCTCGCGTCCCTACGTGCTCGGGCACGCCCAGGAGATGGACCCGGCGGTGGCCGACCAGCACATCGGGCTGTACGTCAACGAGTTCACGGCGGACCTCGGCGAGGACGGGTACGCGGCGGTGCGCGGTCTGCTGACCCGCGCGGCGGCGGAGGGCCTGGTCCCCGCGCTGGGACCGGACGCGCTGACCTTCGCCTGAGAGGCGGGCCCGGACCGGGCCGGATCAGGAATCGGCCGACGGCCCCCGCTCCCCGCCTGCCGGCCGGCAGGTGTACGGAGCGGGGGCCGTCGGCGGTCACGGCGAGGTCCTGTCGGACATACCGCCGCGGGAAAGCTACACGCTCTCGGCCAGCACCGGTTCCGTGGCTGCCGCCACGTTCTTCCTGCTGCGGCCGGGGATCGCCAGCACCACCAGCGCGGCCACCAGCGCCACCGCGGCGCCGATGACGAACGTCGTACGGAAGCCCTTCTCGGACGGCACCGAGAAGCTGCCCATCGAGACGGTCATCTGGGCCAGCACGACGCCCATCACCGCTGCGGACACCGCCGTACCGACCGCCCGCGACAGCGAGTTGAAGCCGTTGGCCGCGGCCGTCTGGGAGAGCGGTACCGCGCCCATGATCAGGGCGGGCATGGCTCCGTAGGCGAAGGCCACCCCGACGCTGATCACGCACGAGAAGACCACCAGGCCCCAGGCGGAGCCCATCAGGGCGAGCGCGAGGGCGTAGCCGACGGCGATGATCACGGAGCCGACGAGGAGCGAGATCTTGGGGCCGCGGGCCGCCGAGAGCTTGGCGCCGAGCGGGGACACGGCCATCATCACCAGCCCGGCCGGGGCCATCCAGAGCCCTGCGGCGACCATCGACTGGCCGAGGCCGTACCCGGTGGCCTCGGGGAGCTGGAGCAGCTGCGGCGAGACGAGCGACTGCGCGTACATCGCGAAGCCGACCACGACGGACGCCACGTTGGTCAGCAGGACCTGGCGCTTCGCGGTGGTACGGAGGTCGACGAGCGGGTGCCCGGTGCGCAGCTCGAAGAGGCCCCAGACGAGCAGGACGACCACCGCGGCGGCGAACAGCCCCAGCGTGCTGCCGCTGGTCCAGCCCCAGTCACTGCCCTTGGAGACGCCGATCAGCAGGGCGACCAGGCCCGCGCAGAGCCCGACGGCTCCGATGTAGTCGAACCGGCCCTCGGTACGGACCGGCGCCGCGGGGACGAACAGGACGATCAGGATGCCCAGGAGGATGCTCAGCACCGCCGAGCCCCAGAACAGCGTGTGCCAGTCGGTGTTCTGCGCGATGGCCGCGGCGATCGGCAGGCCGAGTGCACCGCCGATGCCGAGCGAGGAACTCATCAGCGCGACCGACGAGCCGACCTTCTCCGGCGGCAGCAGGTCACGCATCATGCTGATGCCGAGCGGGATGATGCCCATGCTGGTGCCCTGGAGCGCCCGGCCGATGACCATCGGGGCCAGCGAGCCCGCCAGCGCGCAGATCACCGAGCCCGCCACGAGCAGCCCGATGCAGACCAGCATCAGCCGTCGCTTGCCGTACAGGTCTCCCAGCCGCCCGGTGACCGGGGTGGCGACGGCACCGGCGAGCAGCGTCGCGGTGACGACCCAGGAGGCGTTGCCCGGCGTGGTGCCGAGCAGCTCGGGAAACTTCGCGATGAGCGGGACGACCAGGGTCTGCATCAGCGCGGCGACGATGCCGGCGCCCGCCAGTACGGCGACGACGGCACCGGGTCTCGTGTGCTGCTGCGGCACCGGAACGGGGGTGGTCACGGGTTCTCCTCGTGGACTCGGACTCGGGCTCCGGCCCTGGGTTCAGACGGATCTGGATTCAGGCTCGGCCCAGGGGGTCGATGACAACGATATGCATTCTACACACCTCATGCATGATGCACATTGCGCGTGCTATACATGCCGAGGGGCAGATCAGAACGTCGGAGAGGACAAGCCGCGTGCGTCAGGCGACCGAGAACATCGAGCGGGAAATGACCCTGCTGGCCAGGTACCGGTACATGGCCATGGCCCAGACGACGCAGCTCGACCGGAGCGCCTACATCCTGCTCTGCAGGATCGAGCTCGACGGACCGCTGTCCATCGGACAGCTCGTCGACGCCCTGGACCTGGACACCTCGACCCTCAACCGGCAGACCGCCGCCATGACCCGGGCCGGCCTGGTCGAGCGCATCCCGGACCCGGAGGGCGGGCTCGCCCGGAAGTTCCGCATGACGGACGAGGGCGCCCGGAAGCTGGCCGCCGACCGCGAGGACGCGGTGAACAACCTGCAACGGGTACTCGCCGACTGGACGCCGGAGGAGGCCGCCGACTTCGCGGCGGCGCTGGAACGCTTCAACTCCAGCATCGAGACGATCATCGGCCAGCCCTGGCCCCGGCCGTGAGCGGCGGGCGCTGAGCGGTGCGCACCGGGCGGACGCGGCAGGGTGCGAGCGCGGCGGGGCGCGGCGGACGCGCGTACGGCGGGCCTGCGGGAAATGGCGTGAACGGAGCGGTGGGCCGGGTCGGGAGACCTCTCCCGACCCGGCCCACCGGGTGACCGCAGGCTCGTCCGGTCAGACGTCCAGCTGGTCGGCGACCGCCCGCAGCAGACCCGCGATCTTCGCCCCCGCCGCCTTGTCGGGGTACCGGCCCCGCTCCAGGCTGGGCGTGATGTTCTCCAGCAGCGTCGTCAAGTCCTGGACGATGGACGCCAGTTCGTCCGGCTTGCGCCGCTGCGCCGCGGCCACCGACGGCGTCGGGTCGATGACGGTCACAGTCAGGGCCTGGTCACCGCGCTGGCCCGCGACGACACCGAACTCCACACGCTGGCCCGGCTTGAGTGCATCCACTCCGGCCGGGAGCACCGACGAATGGACGAAGACATCGCCGCCGTCGTCGCGGGAAAGAAAGCCGAAGCCTTTTTCCGAATTGAACCATTTGACCTTGCCGGTGGGCACCGTCTGTCCTCGTCCCCGTAGTCGTAGAAAACGGCTCTGGATAGCACTACAGCGGGTCACTCGACCCGCCAGGACTCAGGCTAATGGTCCTGGGACCGGTGACAAGACGTCACTGGCTAGTTCCTCCGCGCAGGGAACTACCCTGGCGGGGTGAGCAATGAAACCCAATCGACCGACGCCCGTGCCGGTGACCGGCTGGTCCAGGTCGGCGCGATCATCTTCTTCGTCGGCGCCGTGGCCACACTGGTCACGGTGGCCCCCCTCTTCCTGGGGACCCGTCCGTTCCCGTCCATCGCCTACGCGGTGTGCATGCTGATGGGCGTCGGGTTCCTGGTGGCGGCGGCCGGAGTGCTGCGGTCCATCGCGGACCAGCGCCGCCGGGCCCGCGCCGCGCTCTCCCGCCGGGCGGCTGCCGCCCAGGCGCCCGCGGCCACTCCGGCTACGTAGCGGTTCTCACGGCTACGGCTCAGGCCTGCGCGGCGAGCCCCGCCGCGTAGCTCTCCAGCCAGGCCGGGAACTCGGTCAGGTCGGTCAGGACCACGTCGGCCCCGGCCGCCCGCAGTTCGTCCGCGCCGATCGGGCCCGTGGGTACGGCGACGGAGAGCGCGCCCGCGGTGAGCGCCCCGCGTACGTCGCCGACGTGGTCGCCGACGTACACCGACGCGCCGTGCTCCTTCAGCGCCTCCGCCTTGGCCTCCGCCCAGAGCCAGCCGACCACGGCGTCCGGCTCGATGCCGAGGTGCACGAGGTGGCGTACGGCGTCCGGCTGGTTCTTGGCCGTGACGACGATCGCCCGGCCGCCGAGCCGGCGCACCGCGGCCACCGCCTCGGCGGCGCCCGCCATCGCCGTGGACGGCTCTATCGCGTGTGTGGGGTAGATCTCACGGTAGTGGTCGCGCACGGCCTCGATCCGGTCCTCGGGGAACCACTCCGCCAGCTCCAGCTCCAGCGGCGGGCCGAGCCGGGTCACCGCCAGGTCGGCGTCGATGTACGTACCGGTCTCGGCGGAAAGCGCCTGGTAGGCGGCCTTGATGCCGGGCCGGGAGTCGATCAGGGTCATGTCGAGGTCGAAGCCGACCGTCAGCGCTGGGGAAGCCATGCCCTCCATCCTCCCTCTCCCGCGTCCGCCACCTGGCCGGTCCGTCCGAAGCGGCTCCGATTAGGCTTAGCCAAGCCTTACCAACCTTCGGAATGGGTCAGATGTCAACTCCCGTGGCCCGCCGCCGCATCGCCTGGACGGCCGCCGCCGTCGTGGCCCTGCTGCTCGCGGTCCTGCTCAGCCTCGCGGTCGGGGCACGGGCCATCGCACCCTCCGCCGTGATCGACGCACTGCTGCACGGCGGGCACAGCAACACGGCCGAGGTCGTCCGCCAGCTGCGGGTCCCGCGCACGCTGATCGGCCTCATGGTCGGCGTCGCACTCGCCCTCGCCGGCACGGTGCTCCAGGGCATCACCCGCAACCCCATCGCCGACCCGGGCATCCTCGGCATCAGCCAGGGCGCCTCGGTGGGCGTGGTGCTGGCCATCGCCTTCGCCGGGATCCACACGCTCACCGGGTACGTCTGGTTCGCCTTCGCGGGCGCGGCGCTCGCGTCCGTCGCGGTGTACGCCATCGCCTCCCGCGGGCGCGGCGGCGCGACCCCGGTGAAACTCGCGCTCGGCGGCGCCGCGATCAACGCGCTGCTGGTCTCCGTGGTGCAGGGGGTCCTCACCACGAAGGCCTCCGCGCTCGACGAGTTCCGCTTCTGGCAGGTCGGTTCGATCAGCGGCCGGGAGACCGACATCGTCGGTCAGATCTGGCCGTTCCTGCTGGTGGGCGTGGTGCTGGTGGCCTCGGTCGCCCGCGGTCTGGACGCACTGGCGCTCGGCGACGACATGGCGAAGGGGCTCGGCCAGAAGGTCGCCACGGTACGGATCGTCGGGGGCATCGGCGCGACCGTACTGACCGGCGTCGGGGTCGCCGCCGCCGGGCCGATCGCCTTCATCGGCCTCGCCGTGCCGCACATCGCCCGCGCGCTCGTGGGCAGCGACCACCGCTGGGTGCTGCCGATGGCGGCACTCATCGGACCGGTGATGCTGCTGGTCTCCGACGTCATCGGCCGGGTGATCTTCCCGCCGGGCGAGGTCCCGGCCGGGGTGATGACGGCCCTCATCGGGGTGCCGTTCCTGGTCGCCCTCGTACGCCGGAAGGCGGTCCCGGCGTGACAACCGCACCCACAGCCACGACGGCGGCAGCGCCCGCGGCCGGCCGGACCGGGCGCATCCGGCCCGCCGGTTACTCCGTCGTACGGATCGGCCGGGGAACGTTCCTGCTGCACCGGCGCGCCGCAGCCGTCGCCGTGGCACTCGCCCTCGTACTGGCCGCCACCTGTGTCGCGTACCTCTGCGTCGGCGAGAGCTTCGTGTCGCCCGCCGAGGTGGTCAAGGTGATCGTCGGGAGCCCCTCGCCGGACGAACTCGTCGTCGGCACGCTGCGGCTGCCGCGCATGGTCGTCGGGCTGCTCGTCGGCGCCGCGTTCGGGGTGGCCGGGGCGCTCATCCAGACCGTCGCGCGCAACCCGCTGGCCAGCCCCGACATCATCGGCATCAGCAAGGGCGCGGGCGCGCTCACCGTGGGCGCGATGTCCCTCGGGGTGACGTCGACGGCCGTACTGCCCTACCTCTCCGTCATCGGCGGGATCGTCGCGGCGGCCCTGGTGTACGCCTTCGCCTGGCGCGGCGGGCTGCACGCCACCCGGTTCGTACTCATCGGCATCGGCTTCGCCATCGCCCTCGGCTCGGTCACCCAGCTCTTCCTGACCAAGGGCGACTACCTGGTCGCCCAGCAGGCCCAGATCTGGCTGACGGGCTCCCTGAACGGCCGCGGCTGGGACCAGGCCACTCTGCTCGGCTGGGTGCTGCTCGCGCTCGTACCGGCCGTCCTGTGGGCCGCGTACGCCCAGCGCACGGTCTCCATGGACGACGACACGGCGACCGCGCTCGGCGTCCGGCTCGGCCGGGTACGGCTCGGTCTCGTCCTGATCGGCGTGGTGCTGGCGTCGGTGGCGACCGGGGCTGCCGGGCCCGTCGACTTCGTCGCGCTGCTCGCCCCGCAGATCGCCCGCCGGATGACCAGGACCGCGCAGATCCCGCTGCTCTCCTCGGCGCTGACGGGCGCGTTCGTCGTCGTCCTCGCCGACCTGCTCGCCCGCAAGCTCCTGGCGCCCACCGAACTGCCGGTGGGCGTCCTCACGGCGGCGGTCGGCGCCCCGTACCTGATCTGGCTGATCGCGAAGAACCACGGTTCCCGCGGCCGTAGTGGAGGCACCGCATGACCACCAGGCTGACGGCCCGTGAGCTGACGCTCGCCTACGACGACCGCACCGTCGTCCAGGAACTCGACCTGGCCGTGCCCGACGGGCGGGTGACCGTCATCGTCGGCCCCAACGCCTGCGGCAAGTCCACCACTCTGCGGGCGCTGGGACGGCTGCTGAAGCCGCGCAGCGGCGCCGTACTGCTGGACGGCGCCGAGCTGGCCCGCATCCCCACCAGGAAGATCGCCCAGGCGATAGGGCTGCTCCCGCAGTCCCCGTCCGCGCCCGAGGCGATCACCGTCGCCGACCTGGTGGCACGCGGCCGGCAGCCGCACCAGCACTGGTGGCAGCAGTGGTCCGAGGAGGACGAGCGGGCGGTCACCGACGCCATGGAGCGCACGGACACCGCCGCGCTGGCCGAACGGTCCGTCGACGAGCTGTCCGGCGGGCAGCGCCAGCGGGTCTGGATCGCGATGGCGCTCGCCCAGGAGACGGACCTGCTGCTGCTCGACGAGCCCACCACGTACCTCGACATCGCCCACCAGGTGGAGGTGCTCGACCTGGTCCGCCAGCTCAACCACGAGCGCGGCAGGACGGTCGTGGCGGTGCTGCACGACCTCAACCAGGCGGCCCGGTACGCGGACCACCTGGTGGCGATGAAGAGCGGCCGGATCGTCGCCGAGGGGCACCCGAAGGAGATCGTCACCGCGGAGCTCGTACGGGAGGTGTTCGGACTGGACTCGGTGGTGATCCCGGACCCGGTCACGGGGTCCCCGCTGGTCGTGCCGGGCGCGCCGTACGCGGGTACGACGGCCGGGGCCCCGGGGGTCCCCGCGGTCCCGGCCGGGTAACAACTCCCTGCCCCCGCACCGCCGCCGCACCGCCGCCGCACCGCTGCTGCACCACCGCTGAGCTGCTCCCGCACCGTCGCTGAACCGTCGTCGCACTGTCCTCGCACCGTCGTCGAAAGGTCTGCCTCATGACGCGCACGCGCACCCGCACGTTCCGCCCCCGCAGCGCCACCGCGGTCGCCCTCGTCCTGGCCGGTGGCCTGGTCCTCGCCGCGTGCGGGTCCGGCGGTACCGGGGGCTCCGGCGGCTCAGCAGGTACGGCGGGCACCGGCACCCACACCATGGACACCGCCATGGGCCGGGTGAAGGTCCCCGACCACCCCCGCCGGGTCGTCGTCCTGGACACCGCCGAGCTGGACTCCGCCATCACCCTCGGCGTGCGGCCGGTCGGCTCCACGCACGCCGACGTGAAGTCCGGGTTCCTCGACTACCTGCCCAGGGACAAGGTCGCGGGCATCAAGGACGTCGGCGCGATGCTGTCGCCGGACCTGGAGGCCATCGCCGCGCTCAAGCCCGATCTGATCCTCACCAGCAAGATCCGGCACGGCGACAAGTACCAGCAGCTCAGCGCCATCGCGCCGACCGTGATGACGGAGAGCACCGGCTACCCCTGGAAGGCCAACTTCCAGGTGCACGCCGACGCGCTCGGCAGGCAGGCCGAGGCGAGGAAGGTCGTCGCCGCGTACACCGCGCACACCAAGCGGGTCGTCGCGGCGCTGGGCGGACCCGCGAAGGCCGCCGCCACCGACGTCGACACGGTGCGGTTCGTCGAGGGCGCCGACATCCGCATCTACGGCAGGAAGAACTACATCGGCACGATCCTCACCGATCTCGGCGTCGGCCGCCCGGCCGTCGTCGACAAGGCCAAGGACGGCTTCTCGTACGACGTCAGCCCGGAGAGGATCGACCTGGCGAACGCCGACGTCCTCTTCCACGCCACGTACGGCGACCCGGCGAAGGCCAAGGAGACGCAGACCACGAGCAGCGGTCTGTGGAAGAACCTGACCGCGGTGAAGAACGGCAAGTCCTTCGCCGTGGACGACCAGTTGTGGTTCCAGGGCATCGGATACACCGCCGCCGGCAAGATCCTCGACGAACTCCGGGCCGACCTCACCAGGTAGCGACGCCTCCCTACGCCCGCCTCCGCGACCGCCAGACCAGGTAGAGCGCGGAGGCACCGGCGGCGGCCCGCAGGGCGACCGGCCACACCCCGGAGATCGCGCCGCCCATCCCGTGCTCCGGGATCGCCGAACCCCAGTGCCCGCTGGACCGCCCCCACAGCCAGACGATGCCGCCCAGCGCGACCGTGCCCGGGAGCCCGAGCACCGCCCATTTCGCCTCGGCGCGGCTGAGCCTGCGCGACATGTACGCGATGATCCAGCCCGCGCCGAGCACCAGCAGCGAGCCGAGCACCGCGCCGACGACGAGCAGGACCGCGGCGAGCAGCAGGACCGGGCTGGAGAAGACCCCCGTGAAGGTACGCAGATACGCGGCGCGCCCACCGGCCGCTCCGTCCCCGCCGCCCGCGTCGCCCTCGTCGCCGGTCGCGTCGCCGCCCCCGGCTGCCCGGCGGCGGCCCAGCAGCGCCCGGCCGCGGGGCGCCGCCTCGACGGGCTCCGCGCCCTCCCCGTCCGGTCCGTCGGCGCCGTCTTCGTCAGCAGCCCCGTTCGCGTCCTCGTCCTCGGGCGGCGGCTTCAGTATCTCCGGGATCTCCACCCCGCCCGTGAAACCGTGCACGGCGTCACCGGCGCCGAAGGGGCCCGGCTGGATGCGCCACCAGTCGGGCTCGCCGCCACCCGTACCGAGTTCGTCCTCGCCCGCGAGGTGCGGCGGGGACGCGGCGGTCGAGCGGGCGGGCGGCGGCTCGGCCTTCTCCGTCCTGCGGGGGCGCGGGATCCGGCGGGTCCGTTCCCGTACGGCCTGCTCCGGCTCGGCGCGCCCGGTATCCAGTGGCGTGCCTCCCGCCGCCGCGGCCACCTGTTCGGCGGGCGTGCCGAGTCTGCCCAGGATGCGGCGCACGCCGGCCGGAGTCCCCGCGTCGGCCGAGGCCCGCTGCCGGTCGATCTCGCTGCGCAGCGAGGACACCAGCCGCATCCGCTCCGCGGAGGGCAGTTGCCGCTGGGCCAGGTCGCCGACCCGGCTCAGATAGTCGTAGACGAGCTGATCGCTCTCGATCCCCACGGAGTTCGCTCCCCTTCAAGCCGCTCTGCCCCGACGGTAGCGCCCCCACCGCGCGCCGTCGCTCATCACGCCCTCCCCGCACGGCTGTTCCGCGCCGCTCCGCCGCTCCCGCACACCCCGGAGCGGGCCGAAGTCGGCGGGCCCCGAGTGGGGCGGTGCGTCATCTCCACGCAAATCTCAGTAACGTGGGCCGGATGGGGACCGGTCAGCACTAGTCAGTACTACGGGAGGCGCACGTGCCGGAACGAACACGCAGCACGCCACCGCGCACCCTCGCCGAGGCCCTGCGCATCCGCGACGACGCGTCCCTGGCGGGTCTGCTGCGGGCACGGCCCGACCTGTTGGCGCCGGTGCCGGGCGATCTGGGCCAGCTCGCCACCCGGGCGGGCACCCGCGCCTCGGTGGTCCGGGCGCTCGAACATCTCGACCGGTTCACGCTCCAGACGGCGGAGGCGCTGGCCGTCGCGCCGGACCCCGCGCCGTACACCACGCTCCTCGCCCTCATGGGCGGTGACGAGTGCGACCCCGCGGTGGCGTCCGCGCTGCCCGGCGCGGTGGACGTACTGCGCGAACAGGCCCTGATCTGGGGCGCGGACGACCGGCTCCGGCTGGTGCGCACCGCCCGCGAGCTCCTCGCGCCGTCCCCGGCGCACCCCTCCCCGACCGGTCTCGGACCGACCGTGGCGGAGGCGACGGTCGGCATGTCGCCGGGCCGCGTGCAGGAGATCGTCACCGCGGCCGGGCTTGCCGGGACCCATGACTCGGTGTCCGCGGTCGCCGCGCTGACCTCGTTGTTCACCGACCGGACGCGGATGTCGGCGCTGCTCGACGAGGCGCCCGTGGAGTCGCTGAACGTACTGAGCAGGCTGGTCTGGGGGCCGCCGTACGGAGAGGTGGCCGCCGATCCCACCCCGCCGGTGCGCTGGCTGCGCGACCACGGGCTGCTGCTGCCCGCCAGCGCGCGCACGGTGGTACTCCCCCGGGAGGCCGCGCTGCATCTGCGCGCCGGGCGCGCGCACCGCCACGCCGAGCCGGTGCCGCCCGCCGTCGCACCGACGCGGGAGTACGGTCCACAGGCTGTGGACGCAGCGGCGGCGGGCCAGGCGTTCATGGCGCTCTCCACCATCGAGGACCTGTTCAAGGACTGGAACGAGGGCGGCCCCACCGTCATGCGCTCCGGCGGCCTCAGCGTCCGCGATCTGAAGCGGACCGCCACCGCACTGGACACGACCGAACAACTGGCCGCCTTCTGGGTCGAACTCGCTTACGCCGCAGGCCTGTTGGCGGCGGACGGCGGCAGCAGCCCGTCCCGCTCCTCGAAGTCCGCGGGGGACGACGAACGCTTCGCGGCCACCCCCGCGTACGACGCCTGGCTCGAATCCCCCGCCCAGGAACGGTGGTCGGTCCTGGCCACCAGCTGGCTCACCGCCACCCGCACCCCCGGGCTCATCGGCGGCCTGGACGCCAAGGGCCGCGCCCTGTCGACCCTGGGCACCGACCTGGACCGCTCGGCAGCTCCCGAGGTGCGCCGCAGAACCCTGGCCCTGATGGCCACGCTCCCCGAAGGCACCGCGCCCGACCCGGAGTCCCTGCTGGCCCGGCTCCGCTGGGAGCGCCCGGTGCGCGGTACGGCCTCCGGCGCGCAATCCGGCGGTGCGGCGGCGGGCCGGGGCGCGGGCACGGCGGCGGACATCCCGTCGGCCCGCCACACGTACGGCGCGACCGCCGTCGGCGACCTGCGCTCCCGCATCGCCCGGTGGACGCTGAACGAGGCGGAACTGCTGGGCGTCACCGGCCGCGGCGCCCTGTCCACGCACGGCAGGGCCCTGCTGGGCGAGTCCGCAGCGTCCGGGCCGGGCACCGGCGCCCGGCCCGCCCCCACCGCCGCGGAGGTGGCCGCTTCCCGCGAGCGCGCCGCCGCCGCGATCGCCACGCTCATCCCCGAGCCCCTCGACCACGTACTCCTCCAGGCCGACCTCACCGCCGTCGCACCCGGCCCGCTGGAGCGCCCGCTCGCCGAACTGCTCGACGTCGCGGCGGACGTCGAGTCCAAGGGCGGCGCCACCGTCTACCGCTTCACCCAGGGCTCCGTACGCCGCGCGCTCGACGCCGGGCAGACGGCCTCCGACCTGCACGCCTTCCTCGCGGCGCACAGCCGTACGCCGGTGCCGCAGCCGCTCACGTACCTCATCGACGACGTGGCCCGTAAACACGGCCATCTGCGGGTCGGGGCAGCGTCCTCGTACGTGCGCTGCGACGACGACGCCGTCCTGAGCGAGATCCTGGCGGACACCCGCTCCCAGTCGCTGCGACTGCGCCGGCTCGCCCCCACGGTGCTGGCCTCCGCGGCCGACCCGGTCACGCTCCTCGACGGGCTGCGCTCGATGGGCTTCGCCCCGGCCGCGGAGTCCGCCGAGGGCGACGTCCTGATCACCCGCCAGGACGCCTACCGCACCCCGCCCCGGACCGCCCCCGCGCCGGTCCCCGAGGGTCCGCCGGTCCCCGACGACACGCTGCTCGGCGCGGCGCTGCGAGCGATCAGGGCCGGTGACACGGCCGCCACGGTGGTCCACGAACCGGTACCGGAGTACGGCAACCTGCCGCGCACCCCGTCCGCCGAGACCCTCGCCACGGTGCAGGCCGCGGCCATGACGGGCGCGGCGCTCTGGATCGGCTACGTCAACGCCGACGGCGCGGCGAGCAGACGGGTCATCGCACCGGTCCGGGTGGAGGGCGGCTTCGTGACGGCGTACGACCACACGGCGGACGACGTCCGCACGTATCCGCTGCACCGCATCACGGGGGTCGCGGAGCTGACGGACGACCCGGCCTGAGCGGAGGCGGGGCTGGGGTTGGAGGTGAGGGTGGGGCAGAGGCGAGGGCCCGGCCCGCCGAGATCACGCCGGGGTACGGCGATGCGTTCCGGGTCCGGGACACGCGCTTCGGGCCCCGGGCGCGCGCTTCGGGCGCCCCTGATTCGCTCCCGATTCGCCCCTTTCCGGGCAAGTTGTCGGCATGCCACGCTGCTGGTGATCAGGATCACGGAAAAGGGGTTTCTCCATGAACCGCATCGCCACGCTCGGCCTCGTCTCGATCGCCGCGGCCGTCAGCCTCTGCACCGGACCCACCGCGACCGCGGAAGTCCGGTCCCCCACCGTCCACAGCCCGAGCGCTTCCTACAACTGCCGCCCGGGGAACTTCTGCATCTACAGCGGTTGGAACGGCAGCGGGCACTACTGCCATTGGACGACCCGGCAGAAGGCGAACACCGCCGACGACTGCCCGTTCATCCAGAAGGGCGAGAAGGTCCGCTCCCTGTGGAACGGGACAGGCCACCGCATTCAGTACTACACGAACACCAACTACAACCACCGGGTCGGATCCACCCCGGCCGGCCACGGCGGCAACCTCCAGGGGAGCTACCAGATCCGCTCCTTCAAGCCGCAGTAACCGCGGTAGCCGTCACGGCAGACCCCACGAACACGGAGTGCGGACCGGCGGGGGACCTCCACCCGGCCCGCACCCCGTCAACGCGAGGAGGTCCCGGCAGCAGGCTTGGCTGCGGTCTTCTTGGCCGGGGTCTTCTTGGCCGGGGTCTTCTTGGCCGCACCCTTCGCAGCCGAGGCTTTCTTGGCCGCAGTCTTCCTGGCCACAGACTTTGACTGGGATTTCTTCGACTGGGATTTCTTCGGCTGGGACTTCAGCCTCCCCGCCAGCACCGCCTTCAGTTTCGACTTCGGACTCGGACCCCGTTTCGGCCTCGACCTCGGCTTCGGGCTCGGCGTCGGCGACGGCTTCGGCTTCGGCTTCGACTCAGCCACCGGCGGCCCAGCCGCAGCCACCCCGCCCGACCGCTGCCACCAGTGCGTACGCCGCGGGTGCAGCGCACGTCCCAGCCGCCGCCCCAGCAGCAGGTAACCGATCAGCGCACCCGTCGTGTTCAGGATCACGTCGTCGATGTCGAAGGCCCGCCCGGTGATGAAGAGCCCCTGCGCCGACTCGACGAGGAACATCACGAAGGCAGTCACCAGCACCACCCGCAGCAGCCCGCGCGCCTTGGGAATCAGCACCGGCAGCAGCACACCGAACGGCACGCCGAGCAACAGATTGCCGCCGATCTGCTTGACCGTGTCGCGGAACGCCGGTTGGTCGACGTACGTCCGGATCGAATCGCCGGGCTTCAGATTGGTGTGCGTGAGGTCCACCGAGGCGGCAGAAGGCTCAAGCGTCACCTTCGCCAGCGCCACCGCGAACCCCACCATGCAGAAGAAGCCGGCCAGCAGCACGAGCACGCGCATCACGGTCGAGCCCCATGTCCGTCGTTGCAGTCGCGGTTCGGAGTCCATGAGTCAGCGTGTACCCGCGCGTTACGGGGACACGCCTTGAGCAACCTCCGGCGGCACAGGGCCTGTTGGAAAGTGCCGCTCCTCCCCCGCACGTTTCGGGCGTCAGCGTTTCGGGCGTCAGCGTTTCGCGCGGGCCGCCTTCAACAAGTCCACCAGCCGGTCCACCTCGGTCCACGGATTCACCGATCGACCGTTCGTACCCCGCCGCCTCAGCTCCACGGCCCGTTCCCTCGCCTGCTCGTGCCGGTCGCGCAGACGCTCGTAGTCCAGGTGCTTGCGGCTCGTCGTATAGCCACAACTCCCCAGCCCTTCCAGGGCCTTCTGCACCGCTCCCGAGGTGCAGTACCCGGTGACCGGGGCGAAGTGCAGCAACACCCAGAGTTCGAAACACGGGTTGGTGAGCGCCACTTGGACTCCGGAGCGGGACGCGAGCGACAGCGCTTCGTCCAGAGACGCATGCGCGCGAGGCGCTTCGACGTCCACCACGCACCAGACCTCGTCGTACGCGGTGAAGCGGACCGCAACCGATGCGACCGCGCGCTCCTTGTGTGCGATCGCAGCCCTGACCAGCGACTTGGGCTCCCCGTGCACCCCACCGATCTGGATGTTCACCGGAAGCGCGCGCAGATCGCCGCGCAGCCCCCGGAAATACTGGTCCTCCGTGCACTCCCCCTCCGAGTAGATCAGGAACCTACGCTGCTCCGGGCGTGCGCCCTTCGTCCGCCCCAGCGGCTTGCCCCGCCCCATGCCCGCCCCCAACAAGCTGGAACGCCGCGGCGATGTCCCGCAGCGCATCGTCGTCCAAATACGGCACCGCGCCGTAACGCCCGGTCAGATAGCGCTTCTCAAGGTTCTCGGCAGAATCACGCACCCGGAATTCCGTCATCGGGAAGAGCCTCGTCGCCAGAGTCGCCGGATCCTTCTCGGTGAACCACACCTGGTCCCGGAACAGTTGTGTCCGCACATTGCGGCCGAGAAGCGCCGCCTCATGCGTACTGAAAATCAGCTGCGCGCCCCTGCTGTTCACCTCGGGTGATTGGAACATTCCGACCAGAGCATCCACCAGGTAGGGATGGAGGCGCGCGTCCAGTTCATCCACGCACAGCACCGACCCCGAGGAAAGCACGGTGACAACAGGGCCGATCAGCCCGATCCAGGTGCGCGTGCCGCTCGATTCCTCCGCGAGATCCAGCGGGAAGACACCGTCCGCCGTTGTGTGTTCGACCCGGACCGGAGCCGGGATCTGTTCCTGCACCCGCCCCTTGTCACCGAGAACTTCCCTGACGGCCTGGGTGATCCGCCGGTACTCCTCACGAGCCGCTTCGTCGGGTTCTGCCACCTCCAGGCCGGACACCCCGAGGTCGGCGAAGCGGAGCAGAGCCATCACGGGTGCCCCGCCCCCCTGGCCCCTGTCGTCGAGGCAGAGGCTGACGGTGTGGCCGAGGCGCTGCCCGAAGTCGTTGTCGGTGGCCACTCGCAGGCTCTGCTGGAACCAGCGGTAGACGGCGCCGAGTTGCTTGTGACCCTGCGCCGCCGCTACGGACAGGTAGAGACTGTTCGGCCGCAGCAGCTCCGCAATGACCTTGCGCTGCCCGGTCAGCCAGCGCCCGAAGATCATGGGCTCACCCGCCTTGCGCTCGTACAGGCGGCGTTGCCTCCCCTCGGGGTAGTAGAAGAGCCATTCCTCGATGACCCGGTCGTCGTCCACGGAGAAGCCGAACTCGTGGCGCACGCCGTCGAGGGCGAATTCAGCCTCGAACACACTCGGATGCGCCGTGGTGTCCTGGCGCATCGCGAAGGGGCGGCGCGGGACACCCCCGCTGGGATCCCACGTACGGAAGGACGACAGCACAGCGGAGCGCATCCACCGCAGGGCGTCGATCACATTCGACTTTCCGGAGGCATTCGTGCCGTAGACCACGGCGACCGGCACCACCCGATGGCCAGTGCCCGGCAGCTCCGTTTCGACGCGGTCCGGATGCCGGTCGGCGGCGATCAGTGAGAGCTCCTGCTCATCGCGCAACGACGCGTGATTGGTGACCTGGAACCGAAGCAGCAAGGCAGTCCTCCAAGCACTGATTGATGGCGTGAGGCATGTCGTCAGACCGGCCCTGGCGTCAGAATTTGACCCTACTGCCACTCCAACGACATTGCACAGGGTGTGATCCGGTCGTCACCCCGACGAGTTCCCGCGCCCGGTACGCCCACCGCACCCCGCACTCAGCCGCGCGGCGACCGCGCCATGCGCGACACTGGTGGTTTGGCCCGTACGGAAAGGCCTCACTGCGCGAAGGGACTCACCGCGTGAATGGACCGCTCATCGTCCAAAGCGACAAAACCTTGCTCTTGGAGGTGGACCACGAGCAGGCCGACGCCTGCCGCCGGGCCATCGCGCCGTTCGCGGAGCTGGAGCGTGCGCCGGAGCACATCCATACCTACCGGCTGACCCCGCTCGGTCTGTGGAACGCCCGTGCCGCCGGGCACGACGCCGAGCAGGTCGTGGACGCGCTCGTCGAGTTCTCCCGCTATCCCGTGCCGCACGCGCTGCTCGTGGACGTCGCCGAGACCATGGCCCGCTACGGCCGCCTCACCCTCTCCAAGCACCCGGTGCACGGGCTGGTCCTCACCTCGACCGACCGGCCGGTCCTGGAGGAGATCCTGCGCTCGAAGAAGGTCGCGCCGCTGGTCGGTGCGCGGCTCGACCCGGACACGGTCGCCGTGCATCCCTCCGAGCGGGGGCAGATCAAGCAGACGCTGCTGAAGCTGGGCTGGCCCGCCGAGGACCTGGCCGGGTACGTCGACGGCGAGGCGCACCAGATCGATCTGGCCGAGGACGGCTGGACCCTGCGCCCGTACCAGAAGCAGGCCGTCGAGAACTTCTGGCACGGCGGCTCCGGCGTCGTCGTCCTGCCCTGTGGCGCGGGGAAGACGCTGGTCGGCGCCGGTGCGATGGCCGAGGCCAAGGCGACCACGCTGATCCTGGTCACCAACACCGTCTCGGCCCGCCAGTGGAAGCACGAGCTGGTGAAGCGGACCTCCCTCACGGAGGACGAGATCGGTGAGTACAGCGGTACGAAGAAGGAGATCCGCCCGGTCACGATCGCGACGTACCAGGTGCTGACGACCCGCAGGAAGGGCGTCTACCCGCACCTGGAGCTCTTCGACTCGCGCGACTGGGGTCTGGTCATCTACGACGAGGTGCATCTGCTGCCCGCCCCCGTCTTCAAGTTCACCGCCGACCTCCAGGCCCGCCGCCGGCTCGGGCTCACCGCGACGCTCGTACGGGAGGACGGCCGCGAGTCGGACGTCTTCTCGCTGATCGGGCCCAAGCGGTTCGACGCGCCGTGGAAGGAGATCGAGGCGCAGGGATACATCGCGCCCGCCGACTGTGTCGAGGTCCGGGTCAATCTGACGGACACCGAGCGGCTCGCGTACGCCACCGCCGAGGCGGAGGAGAAGTACCGTTTCTGCGCGACGACCGCGACCAAGCGGAAGGTCACGGAGGCGCTGGTCCGTAAGCACCAGGGGGAGCAGACCCTGGTCATCGGCCAGTACATCGACCAGCTCGACGAACTGGGCGAGCATCTGAACGCGCCGGTCATCAAGGGCGAGACGTCGAACGCGCAGCGCGAGAAGCTCTTCGGCGCGTTCCGCGAGGGCGAGATCAGCGTGCTCGTCGTCTCGAAGGTCGCGAACTTCTCCATCGACCTGCCCGAGGCGACGGTCGCGATCCAGGTCTCGGGAACCTTCGGCTCACGCCAGGAGGAGGCACAGCGGCTGGGACGCGTGCTGCGCCCGAAGGCGGACGGGCACGAGGCCCGTTTCTACTCGGTGGTGGCGAGGGACACGATCGACCAGGACTTCGCGGCGCACCGCCAGCGGTTCCTGGCCGAGCAGGGGTACGCGTACCGGATCGTGGACGCGGACGATCTGCTGAGCGGGTCGGGGGACGGGGCTGCGTGAGGCGTACCGGCCGGAGCGTGCACGTCACCGTGCGCGTGTGTGAGCACGTGCGCGTGCGCGTCAGCCTGTGCCTGTCAGCGCGTGCGCGTCACGTATCCCTGTCAACGCGTGCGCGTCACGTATCCCTGTCAACGCGTGCGCGTCACGTATGCCTGTCAACGCGTGCGCGTCACCACATGTCCGTCGCTGTCGTGCTCGCCGAGGATGACGACGCTGAACACGGCGGAGGCGAACGCCTTGACCGCGCGGATCGTGCTGCGGACGGGGTGGGCGGCGTCGGTACGGGCCTGAGTGCTGGCTGCTGTGGTCATGGCTCCATGATGATTTTCCGGCCCTCCGGAAACGTCCGGCTGGGGTCGGAACGTAAAGGGCCGTCGCCTACGACTCAAGGTCCATACGATCCCCTACGGGAGGATGGGCCGACCGGTACCTGAGGACAGGAGCCACGCCCTGTCCACCCATGGGACTCCGACACTCGGCTGCACGGACCCGACAGCCGACCGCGCGGACCCGGAAGCCGTCCGCGCCCCGGTTCCGCGGCCGTCCGAGTCATGGCACCGGTTCCCAGTACGGAACTGTTCACGCGAGGAATGCGTTCATGAATTTCGTTATCGCTCTATCCGTCATTATCATCGCGTCCCCCATCGCCTATATCGTTCACCTTTTCAAGCGCACCCAAAAAATCATGTCACAGGGGCGAGACATCAAGGCCCTGGTGGAGGATGTCCGTCACGTCGGCTCGAATGACAGCGGGAGCATCGAAATAAGATACCGGCTTTCATGGCGGGAGGACGGTGCAACCAGGCACGTGGAAGGCAGGGACACCATTTCCGCTGTTCGCTTTCCGAAGGTACAGAAAGGCTGCGAGGTCGATATCAAGTACCTGGACGATGACCACATTCTGCTTGTTTTCGACAAGTAGACAGCCATCGGGCCGAGTCGAGGGCCGTCCCGGTTCACCACACCGGCTCCGCTCGCGTCAGCACAAGGCGCCGGCCGCCCGCAGATCACCGAACGCCTGCCGCGCGACTTCACCGAAGCCGTCGCCGTCCGTGGTGCCGCTCCAGCGCTCATGGGCGATCTTCAGAGCGAGCGCGCTCAGTTCCGCGGCCACGCACGCCGTCAGGTCGGGAACGCCGCGCCGCTTGAGCGCGTCGGTCATCGCCGCGACAAGACCGAGGCCCTTCAGCGCTTCGCGTTCCCGCAGTTCCGGACTGGCGGCGATCACCGCCCCCCTGCGGGCGGTGAATTCACGCCGCTCGGGTGTGAAGGCTTCCCTCCCGACCGTGTCCAGGGCATGCATCACGGCTTCGAACGGTGTGGCGCTCGCGGGCGCCGCGACGATCCCCTCGACGAGCAGCCCGGTCACCGCTTGCCCGCCGAAGAGCACTTCCCGCTTGTCCTGGAAGTGCCGGAAGAAGGTGCTCTTCGTCAGCCCCGCACGCTCCGCGATCTCGATCACCGTCGTGCGCTCGTAGCCCCGCTCCTCGAACAGTTCGACGGCGGCGACAACGAGTCGCTCTGATGCGTTGGGTTGCCAGCGGGCCATGAGGAAAGCCTACGGCACTTGGTCCCGTCACTCATGTACGGTGATGGGACCAAGTGCCGTCACGGTTCCGTGTGTCCATCTGGAGGTACGCCCATGAGTCGAGCCGTCATCTATCAGACGTTCGGAGACCCCGAGGTGCTGGAGCTGCGGGACGTTCCGGAACCGCACGCCGGACCGGGCGAAGTGCGCGTCCGCGTGTCGGTCGCCGGTCTGAACCCGATGGACTGGATCGTCTCCTCGTCGCCCGAGGCGGCGGCGATGTTCGGCGTCACCGCGCCGGCCGGCTTCGGGTACGAATTCGCCGGTGTCGTCGACGAGGCCGGGCCCGGCGCCGACGGCTTCGCCGTGGGTGATCGCGTCTACGGAGGAGCGATGGCGAAGGCCGCCGCCGACTTCCTGGTCGTGGGGGCTCCGGCCCAGGCGCCCGACGCGCTGTACCGCACACCGGACGGCATCAGCGACGAGGTGGCTGCCACGCTTCCGGTGACCGGACTGACCGCCGCCGCCGCTCTCCAGGCGATCGGCCTGCGGGCCGGTGACACCGTCCTGATCGGCGGCGCCGCCGGGGGTGTGGGCGTGTTCGCCGTACAGCTCGCGAAGCTCGCCGGCGCCAGAGTGATCGGGACCGCCTCGGAGGGCACGTTCGATTTCCTGCGGCAGTTGGGCGCCGAGCCCGTGACGTACGGCCCGGGGCTCGCGGACCGGGTGCGGGCGCTGGTTCCCGACGGCGTGACCGCCGCGACGGACCTGTTCGGCACGGAGACCGCCGGGGCCGCGCTCGCCCTCGGCGTACCGCCCGAGCGGATCTCCACGATCGCCGCGGGCCCGAACCCTCCCGGCGGCGTGCGCGCGACCGGGGGCAGCGACGCCGGGCCGGCCGACCTGGACCGGATCACCGGGGCGATCCTCGCCGGCCGGATCACCGTGCCCATCGCCGCGACCTTCCCGGTCGAGCAGATCCGTGACGCCGTGGCGCTGCAAGCCGCACGCCACACCCACGGCAGGATCCTGCTCACGCTCTGACCACGCCTCCACCCGCACCGCCGCGCCCCGGCCGCCGGGGCGCGGCGGTGTCAGCTTTCGGGCTGCTCCTGCGCCGGCGGGACGGGCTCGGAGAGGGTGTGCAGATCGTCGAAGGCCTGGAGGACATGTGCGTCCAGGCTCCGCGCGGAGTCGGCGATCCAGGCTTGCGCCGCGTGGTGGAAGGTGGCCCAGCCGGTGCGCGCGGCCAGGTCGGCCAGCCGGTCGGGGACGTGGCGCAGACGTAGCGCCTCCGCCACGGCTTCGGTGAGGGCCGCGCCCTTGGCCAGGTCGCGCTCCCGGAGCACCGGAGTCCTGGCGATGACCGCCAGCCGCGGCTCGGCGAACGGGCGGTTGTCCTCAAGGACGCGTCCGGCTTTCCGGAAGGCGCACAGCAGAACACCGAGTGGCTGCAGGCCGTCGGGGGCGTCGGCGATCTCCTGCGTCAGCGCGGCGCGCAGGTCGGCCTCGCCGTCGAAGAGCACCTCGCGCTTGTCCGGGAAGTGCCGGAAGAAGGTGCGCTCGTTGACGCCTGCCCGAGCGGCGATCTCGGCCGTGGTGGTCCGGTCGAACCCGCGCTCCTGGTACAGCTCCAGAGCCGCCTGCTTGAGGCGGCTGCGCGCTTCTGCTCCGCTTCTCGGCATCCCTCGAAGATACCGCACACGCCAGTGACTGGCACTACTTGACGCCAGTCACTGGCGCTACGTAACGTCAGTGACTGGCGCTACCGGGACGGTGGCTGCCAGGGCGCGCATGCGACGCGTCGCTGCGCCGCCGCCCTCGAAAGGCAGGCCGTTACCGCCTCACCCGCCACCGGACCCGTTCGGCCACCCCGGTGCACACATCCACAGGGAGAGCGTTCATGCAGATCTTCGTCACCGGCGGTTCCGGCCAGACCGGCCCCGCCGTCGTCGCCGAGCTCGTCGCGGCAGGCCACCACGTCACCGGGCTGGCGCGCTCGGATGCCGCCGCCGCCCGGCTGGAGTCGCTGGGCGCCACACCGCACCGCGGCTCCCTGGACGACCACGACAGCCTGCGCCGTGGCGCCGAGGCCGCCGACGGCGTCCTGCACATGGCGTACGGCGGCGACTTCTCCGACCTCGACGACATGATGCGGCGCGACCGGACCGCGATCGAGGCCCTCGGACGGCCGTTGGAACACTCGGGCAAGCCGCTCGTCATCACCTCGGGCACGCTGGTCATGCCCGCCGGCCGGGAGACCACCGAGAACGACGAGCCCGACACGGCCGGGATCGCGGCCTTCCGTATCGCGGGCGAGCGAGCCGGCCTGGACTTCGCCACCCGGGGAGTACGCGCGAGCGTGGTCCGCCTCGCTCCCACCGTGCACGGCCCCCAGGACCACGGCTTCATCCCCATGCTGATCGCCACCGCACGGAAGACCGGCGTCTCGGCCCACGTCGGCGACGGCACCAACCGGTGGCCCGCGGTCCACCGGCTCGACGCAGCGGTCCTGTTCCGCCTGGCAGTGGAGCAGGCTCCGGCGGGCAGCGTGCTGCACGGAGTGGCCGAGAGCGGCGTCACCATGAAGAGCATCGCGCAGACGATCGCCCGGGGCCTGGACCTGCCGACGGTCTCGCTGACCCCCGACGAGGCCGCCGGGCACTACGTCAGCCCGTTCATGGCCACGGTCTACGGCTTCGACGCGCCCGTCTCCAGCGCTCACACACAGGAGCTGCTCGGCTGGTCGCCCACCAACCCGACCCTGCTCGAAGACCTGGAGTACGGCGACTACCTGGCCGCACCGGCCTCCTGACCCGCACGCCGTTCCGGACGGCGTTCCGGACGGCGTTCCGCACGCCGTTCCGCACGCCGTTCCGGACGGCGGGGCTCCGGCGAAATCCGTTCGCCCCCACCCCTGCCCGGTGACTACAATCGCCCCTTCCCCGCCTCCCCCAGGGAGCGTCGCCGTCCGGCCGGAACCGGAGGCTGCCACGCCGTGATCAGCCGTACCCGCCCGGAGGCAACACCGTGCCCACGCACGTCCCGCAGGACACCCCCGACGATCCGCACGACAGCGCACTCACACACGCACCGGCCCCCCGCGACGGCGCCCCCGACGATCCGCTCGCACGCGAACGCGCCCACCTCACCGGTTCGCGCGCGGCCCTGCGGGCGATGCGCGAGGACGTCGAAGGGCTCGACATCCGCGACGTCACGGCGAACTGGGTCAACGCGGCGGTCCTCTCCGCACAGATGGATGAACGCATCAAGGCGCTCGCCGATCTCGCCCACACCCCGCTCTTCTTCGGGCGGCTCGACTACCTGCACACCCCCGGCGCCGACCTCGCCGAAGGAGCCGAGGGGGAGCGCTTCTACATCGGCCGGCGCCATGTGCACGACGCCGACGGCGACCCGATGGTGATCGACTGGCGCGCGCCGGTCTCCCAGCCCTTCTACCGGGCGTCGGCCAAGAACCCCATGGACATCGGGCTGCGGCGCCGTTTCGGCTACACCGCCGGTGACCTCACGGCGTACGAGGACGAGCACCTCACCTCCCCGGCCGTCGGCGACCAGCAGACCAGCAAGCTGCTCCAGGCCGAGATCGAGCGGCCCCGCGTCGGACCGATGCGGGACATCGTGGCGACGATCCAGCCGGAGCAGGACGAGATCGTACGGTCGGACCTCGGCGGCACCGTCTGCGTGCAGGGCGGGCCCGGCACCGGGAAGACCGCCGTCGGCCTGCACCGGGTCGCGTATCTGCTGTACGCGCACCGCGAGCGGCTCGCCCGCACCGGCACCCTGGTCATCGGGCCGAACAAGTCATTCCTGCACTACATCGAGCAAGTGCTGCCCGCGCTGGGTGAGTTGGACGTCAAGCAGGCGACGGTCGACAGCCTCGTGACGGCCGTCGAGGTCAAGGGGGCGGACGCCGCCGACGCCGCCGTGATCAAGGGCGACGCCCGGATGGCGGAGGTGCTGCGCCGGGCCCTGCGCTCGCACGTGACCGTGCCGACCGAGCCCGCCGTGGTCGTCCGGGGTTCCCGCCGCTGGCGCGTACCGGTGTACGAACTCGAAGAGATGGTGCGCGAGTTGCTGGCCCGCGACATCCGGTACGGCGCCGCCCACGACGCCCTCCCGCAGCGCATCGCGCACGCCGTGCTCGTACGGATGGAGGAGGCGGGAGAGGCCCCCGACGACCGGGTGCAGAACGCGGTGGCCCGTAACCCCGCCGTGAAGGCCGTCGTCAAGTCGGCCTGGCCGCAGGTCGATCCGGCCAAGCTGGTGCTGCGGCTGCTCTCCGACGCGGAGTTCCTGGCCGCGCACGCGGAGGGCATCCTGACCGACGAGGAACAGAAGACGATCCTCTGGGTGAAGCCCGCCCGGTCGGTGAAGTCCGCCAAGTGGTCGCTCGCGGACGCCGTACTGATCGACGAGGCGACCGACCTGGTCACCCGTACGCACTCGCTGGGCCATGTCGTGCTCGACGAGGCCCAGGACCTCTCCCCCATGCAGTACCGCGCGGTGGGCCGCCGCTGCACGACCGGTTCGGCGACGGTCCTCGGCGACCTCGCGCAGGGCACCACGCCCTGGGCGACGTCGAGTTGGGACGAGGCGCTGCGGCATCTGGGCAAGGGCGACGCGCACGTGGAGGAGCTGACGGCCGGTTTCCGCGTGCCGCGCGAGGTCATCGCGTACGCGTCCCGGCTGCTGCCGCACATGTCGCCGGGGCTGGCGCCGGTCTCCTCCGTACGGGAGAACCCCGGCTCGCTGGAGGTGCGGCCGACGGCGGACCTGGACGCGGCGGCCGTCACCGCCTGCCGGGACTCGCTGCGCCACGAGGGCTCGACCGGCCTGATCGCCGCCGACGCGCGCATCCCCGCGCTGGCGGAGGCGCTGACGGCGGCGGGGCTCGCGTATCTCGACCCCGGTGAGGAGACCAGCGCCGAGTCCCGGCTGACCCTGGTGCCCGCGTCGCTCGCCAAGGGCCTGGAGTACGACTACGTGGTACTGGACGAGCCGTCCGCCGTGGTCGACGGCGAACCCGACGAACGGACCGGCCTGCGCCGCCTGTACGTCGCCCTCACCCGGGCGGTGTCCGGCCTGATCGTGACGCACGCGACGGAGCTGCCGGAGCAGCTCGGCGCACTGTGAGTCCCAGCGCTATGAACTCAGTGCTATGAACCTCAGCACTGTGCACCCCAGGGCCGTGAACCCCGCCCGCGTACGGACCGTCTGAAGAACTGCGGCCACCTTCCGGCCCGGCCGGGCCGGAAGGTGCGGCAGCCTCAGAGGTCACCCAGCAGCCTCAGGGGCTGTACTGCCGGGCGGGCCTCAGGCGTCCAGCGCTGCCCGCCACTCCCGTACCGCGTCCGCGTCGACCGGCAGTGACCACCCGGACGGCCGGGCCGCCCCGCCGATGTGGAACGCGTCGATCCCGGCCGCCCGCAGCTCCGGCAGGTGGCCGAGCCGGAGCCCGCCGCCCACCAGCATCCGCGCCTCGTACCCGGGCTCTCCCGCGCGCGCCGCCTCCGCGAGCAGCGTGGGCATCCCGTCGGACACACCGGACGGGGAGCCCGCCGTGAGGTAGGTGTCGAGGCCGGGCAGCGCGGCGAGTTCCTTGCGGAGCGCGTCGCGGTCGGCCGCGCGGTCGATGGCCCGGTGGAAGGTCCACGGGCAGCCTTCGAACTCCGCGACGAGCCGCTCGACCGCGACCAGGTCGGGGTTGCCGTCGGCGTCCAGGAAGCCGAGTACGAACTGGTCGGCGCCCTCGCCGCGCAGCGTCCGCACCTGCTCCACGAGCGCGTCGACGTCCCCGGCGGCGAACCCGTCCGCCAGGCGCAGCATCACGCGCAGCGGGATGTCGACGGCCGCGCGGATCGCCGCGAACGTCTCGCGGGTCGGCGTCAGCCCATCGGCTGCCATGTCGGTGACCAGCTCAAGGCGGTCGGCACCACCGGTCTGGGCGGCGACCGCGTCCTCGGCGGAGAGCGCGATCACCTCCAGAACTGCACGGTTGCTCATCAAATCCCCATCTTCGTGAGCCATAGGTCTAGTCCAATAGACAGCCTACGGTCCTGATTCCTGTCTCCGCAGCTTGCACTGTCAACGGGCGTCCCTTGCATCCCATACCCTTGGGGGGTATACATGAAGGAAGAGATACCCCCCATGGGTATGACTCCAGGATCCCGAGGAGGAGACCGTGTCGGCACCGACAGGAACCCAGGTCGAGCTCGCCATCGGGGGGATGACCTGCGCCTCGTGCGCGGCCCGTATCGAGAAGAAACTCAACCGCATGGACGGGGTCGAGGCCACCGTCAACTATGCGACGGAGAAGGCACGCGTCTCCTTCGGGGAGGGCGTGGACGTCTCCGACCTGATCGCCACGGTCGAGAAGACCGGCTACACGGCCGCCGAACCGGAGCCCCCGGCACCCGCACCGGTAACCGACCGGGGTACGGAGTCGGGTCCCGAGGGAGCCGAAGGGGCCGGGGCCGCCGATCCCAAGCTGGCCGCGCTCCGGCAGCGTCTGCTGGTCTCCGCGCTGCTCAGCCTGCCGGTCGTGCTGCTCGCGATGATCCCCGCGCTGCAGTTCGACAACTGGCAGTGGCTGTCCCTCACCCTCGCCGCGCCGGTCGTCGTCTGGGGCGCGCTGCCCTTCCACCGCGCCGCCTGGACCAATCTGCGGCACGGCGCCGCCACCATGGACACGCTCATCTCGGTCGGCACGCTCGCCGCGTTCGGCTGGTCGCTGTGGGCCCTGTTCTTCGGTACGGCCGGGATGACCGGCATGACCCACCCGTTCGAGCTGACCATCGGGCGCAGCGACGGCGCGGGCAACATCTACCTCGAAGCCGCCGCGGGCGTGACGACGTTCATCCTGGCCGGCCGGTACTTCGAGGCCCGCTCCAAGCGCAAGGCGGGCGCCGCGCTCCGGGCGCTGCTGGAACTGGGCGCCAAGGAGGTCACGGTCCTGCGCGGCCCGGCCGAGGTCCGGATCCCCGTCGCCGATCTGAAGCCCGGTGACCACTTCCTGGTCCGCCCCGGCGAGAAGATCGCCACCGACGGCCGGGTGATCGAGGGTTCGTCCGCCGTGGACGCCTCGATGCTCACCGGCGAGTCCGTACCCGTGGAGGTCGCCCCGGGCGACCCGGTCACCGGCGCCACCCTCAACGCGGGCGGACGCCTGGTCGTCGAGGCGACCCGCGTCGGGGCCGACACCCAGCTGTCCCGAATGGCCCGGCTCGTCGAGGACGCCCAGAACGGCAAGGCGGCGGCCCAGCGGCTCGCCGACCGCATCTCGGCGGTCTTCGTGCCGGTCGTCATCGCCCTCGCGCTGGCCACGCTGGCCGGCTGGCTGCTGGTCACCGGCGACCCGACGGCCGCCTTCACCGCAGCCGTGGCCGTACTGATCATCGCCTGCCCGTGCGCCCTGGGCCTGGCCACGCCGACCGCGCTGATGGTCGGTACGGGACGCGGGGCGCAGCTCGGCATCCTGATCAAGGGCCCTGAGGTACTGGAGTCGACGCACCGCGTGGACACCATCGTGCTCGACAAGACGGGCACCGTGACGACGGGCCGGATGACCCTGCTCGCCGTGCACCCGGCCGCCTCCACCGACGAGGCGGAGGTCCTGCGGCTGGCAGGCGCCCTGGAGCACGCGTCCGAGCACCCGATCGCCCAGGCGGTGGCAGCCGGTGCGACCGAGCGGGTCGGCGCGCTGCCCACCCCCGAGGACTTCGTCAACCTCGCCGGGCTCGGCGTGCAGGGCGTGGTGGACGGCCACGCGGTACTGGTGGGCCGGGAGAAGCTGCTCGGCGAGTGGGCGATCACGCTGCCCGCGGAGCTGGCACAGCTCAAGGCGGAAGCCGAGGCCGCAGGGCGTACGGCTATCGCGGTGGCCTGGGACGGCGAGGCGCGGGCGGTACTCGAAGTCGCCGACGCGGTGAAGGAGACCAGTGCGGAGGCCGTACAGCGGCTGCGCGCCCTGGGGCTCACCCCGATCCTCCTGACCGGTGACAACAAGGCGGTGGCCGAGTCCGTGGCGGCCCAGGTCGGCATCGACGAGGTGTACGCGGAAGTCCTCCCGCAGGACAAGGTCGACGTGGTCAAGCGGCTCCAGGCCGCGGGCCGGGCGGTCGCGATGGTCGGCGACGGCGTCAACGACGCGGCGGCTCTCGCCCAGGCCGACCTGGGCCTGGCCATGGGAACCGGCACGGACGCCGCGATCGAGGCGGGCGACCTGACCCTGGTCCGCGGCGACCTGCGGGCGGCGGCCGACGCGATCAGGCTGGCGCGGCGGACCCTGGGCACGATCCGGTCGAACCTGTTCTGGGCCTTCGCGTACAACGTCGCGGCGCTTCCACTGGCGGCGGCGGGGCTGCTGAACCCGATGATCGCGGGGGCGGCGATGGCCTTCTCGTCGGTCTTCGTGGTGGGCAACAGCCTGCGGCTGCGGGGGTTCAAGGCCCAGGCCTGACCGCTCTACCGGAGGGGCTTGGAAATCAAGCCCCTCCGGCGATTTCGTTCTGCCCGGCCGGGCGAGCCGCTCAAGCCCCTCCGGCGATTGAGGAGCGGGGTCCGGGGCGGAGCCCCGGCAACGGCCCGCACCGCACCGCACCAGCACACCCGCACCGGCACCCGCACCCGCACCCGCACCGCAACCCGCACCCTCACAATGGCCAGATGCCCGAAGACCTCCGCACCCACTGGCACCACACCCTCACCGCAGCCCGCGACGGCGCCACCACCCCCGACCCGGCCCCGTACGCCGAGAACCTCCTCGCCCGCTGGGCCGAACCGCACCGCAAGTACCACACCACCGCCCACCTCACCGCGGTCCTCGACCACATCGACACCCTCGCCGACCACGCCGCCGACCCGGCCGTCGTACGGCTCGCCGCCTGGTTCCACGACGCCGTGTACCGCCCCGACCGTTCGGAGAACGAGGAGCGCAGCGCGCAGCTGGCCGAGCGGGCGCTCGCCGAGGCGGCGGTCCCGGTGGACCGTACGGAGGAGGTGGCCCGGCTGGTCAGGCTGACCGTGGGCCACGATCCGCAGCCCGGCGACACCAACGGCGAGGTGCTCTGCGACGCGGACCTGGCCATCCTGGGCACGGCCCCCGCGGCGTACGCGGCCTACGCGGCTGCCGTCCGGGAGGAGTACGCGTTCGTCCCCGACGAGGCGTTCCGCGAAGGGCGCGCTGCGGTGCTGCGCGAACTGCTCGGGCTGCCCGCCCTGTTCCGTACGGCCCACGGGCGGGCGGTGTGGGAGACGCGGGCGCGCCAGAACCTGGCCACGGAACTGGAGCTGCTCACCCTCTGAGAGCCGGGCGGCGGGGCGGTCCGGCCCACCCTCAGCGGCAGACCTCGCCCCGGCTGCGCGCGTTCGCCAGCGCGTTCCGTGCGACGAGTTGCTCACGCGCAGTAGTCACCCGCAGGAAAGCCGCCGGGCAGATCCACTCCGGACCGCCCGCCGGCGGGCGGAGGCGTACGAAAGCGCCGTCGCGCCCGATGACCTCGCCGACCTTCTCGCGCCGGGTGTCCATGACGTACGAGCCGTGCACCGGCCCGCCGTCCGCCTCCTGGGCGTCTGTGCTCACCGTCATGACTCTCTCCTCCCCCAACTCCCCCGTCGCATGCACAGCGTGACCACGCACCACCCGGCCGCCCGGGAATGTCGTCTGCCACCCGGCTGTTGCCACCTGGCGTGTCCGATACGAATGAACGCGCCCGCCTGCCCCTCGCCGTCCGCATCCTGGGCCTGGCGGTCTTCGCCCTGGGCACCAGCGAATTCATGCTGTCCGGGCTGCTGCCGGACATAGCCGACGACATGAACGTGTCCATCCCCCGGGCCGGGCTGCTGATCTCGGCCTTCGCGATCGGCATGGTGGTGGGCGCCCCGCTGCTCGCCGTGGCGACGCTGCGGCTGCCCCGGCGCACCACCCTGATCGCCCTCATCACGGTCTTCGGCCTCGGCCAGGTGGCCGGTGCGCTGTCCCCCAACTACGCGATGCTCCTCGTCTCCCGGGTGGTCAGCGCGTTCGCCTGCGCGGGCTTCTGGGCCGTCGGCGCGGCGGTGGCCATCGCGATGGTGCCGGTGAACGCCCGCGCCCGCGCGATGGCGGTGATGATCGGCGGCCTGTCGGTCGCCAACGTCCTCGGGGTCCCCGCAGGAGCGTTCCTCGGCGAGAGCTTCGGCTGGCGCTCGGCGTTCTGGGCGGTCGGCGTGGCCTCCGCGGTCGCGCTCGCCGGGGTGGCCACGCTGATCCCGAAGATCCCGCTCCCGGCGGAACGGCCCCGGCTCCGCAGCGAACTGGCCATCTACCGGGACCGTCAGGTCTGGCTCTCCATCGTGATCACCGCGCTCGCCGCGGGCGGGGTCTTCTGCGCCTTCAGCTATCTGGCACCGCTGCTGACGGATGTGGCGGGCCTGGCCGACAGCTGGGTGCCGATGGTCCTCGCGCTCTTCGGGATCGGCGCCCTGGTCGGTACGACGATCGGCGGCCGGGTCGCGGACGCGCACCTCTTCGGTGTGCTGCTGACCGGGATCGCCGCGTCGACGACGTTCCTGGTGGCCCTCACGCTGCTGGCCCACTACTCGGCCGCCGTGGTGATCCTCTCGTTCCTGCTGGGCACGTCGGCCTTCTACACGGCCCCGGCGCTGAACGCCCGGATGTTCAACGTGGCGGGCGCGGCCCCCACCCTGGCCGGTGCGACCACGACGGCCGCCTTCAACCTGGGCAACACGGGCGGCCCCTGGCTGGGCGGCGTGGTGATCAGCGCGGGCCTCGGCTACGCGGCGACGGCCTGGGCGGGCGCGGCGATGACGGCGGTGGCGATCGTGGCGGTGGCGGTGTCCCTGCGGCTCCAGAAGAAGTCGGGGTCGCTGGTGGTGGCCCGGTCGTCGGACCTGGCTGCCGAGCCGGTCACGGCGGACTCCGTCTGACCGGACGGGGGCGGGGTCGGTGCGTCGTTCACTCGTCCGTGGGACGCTGAGAACAACGGCACTGTGCTGCAGTGCAGTCGATCTACGCTCGCCCCGTCAGGCCCACCGGAGAAGGGAGTCGCGATGACCGCCGCGATGGCCGAGAACGACCGGATGCCGCACCGTCGTCCCTGGGACGACCTACTGCGGGCCTGGCGGGAGCTGGACGTGCCCGAGGGGTGGCGCGCCGAGATCGACGGAGGGCAGATCGTCGTGGTACCGCCGCCGCACGCACATCACAACGGCATCGCTGCAAAGGTGCAGCGCCTGCTGTACCGCACTCTGCCCGAGGAACTGGAGATCTATCAGACCCTCGGCATCCACATCGCCCCGCTGGACAAGCTCTACGTGCCGGATCTCGTCGTCATGCCGACCGCGCTGATCGATGCGGCCGATCCGGACACCAGCGACCCCGTCGACGCGGCCGAAGCGCTCCTGGTCGTCGAGATCACCTCGAAGAGCAATGCCAAGGACGACCGGACCAAGAAGCTCTGGTCCTACGCCCACGCGCCCGTCCCCACGTACCTCCTGATCGACCGGTTCGACGAGCACGGCCCGACGGCCACGCTGTTCACCACGCCACTCAACGGGGCGTACAAGCACAGCGAGCGCGTCCCGTTCGGGGAGCAGATCAAACTGCCGGAGCCGTTCGGCTGCCTGCTGGACACCGCCGCCTTCCCGGGCTGATCCGGACTGATCCGAAGCGGACCAGGCCGATCCGGACCGGGCGAACAGCGCGGGCCCTACGCCGCCGGCCGCCCCTTCGGCCGTCGCAGTCCCGCCCCCGTCAGCCTCCGTACCAGTTCCTTCGAGCCGATCTCGACCGCTCCCGCCGCCACCGCGTCCGCGTACCGGTGCGACGGCAGGTCGTAGTGGTCCCGTTCGAAGGCGCGCGGCGGGCAGCCCAGGCCGGCCGCGAACGTGTGCAGTTCCTCGTACGAGACGTCGCTGACCAGGTGCGACCACATCCGGCCGTGGCCCGGCCAGGTCGGCGGGTCGATGTACAGCGTCATGAGAGCGAGCCCACCGGGGCCACGATCACGGCTTCCTTCGCGCACACCCAGTGCGGGTCGGGGCCCAGTTCGGGCTCGACCTCCAAGGCGTGAGGTTCTTCGCAAACAGGACAGAGCGGCCAGCGACCGTGCTCCTCCAGGAGCGCGTCCTGGACGTCCTGGGCGACCAGCCCGGCGACGAACTCCACGCCGTCCGGCCACTGCTCGACCCACCAGCGCCGGTGCGCCACCGCGTCCTCCACCAGCGACACGACGTCCGCTTCCGCCACATCGCGCCGGGCGAGGTCGGCGAGCACCTTGGCGCGCGCTTCGTGCAGGGACTGTTCCAGGGGAGTCACGGGATCCATGGCTCCATTGTCCCCGCTCGCACGGAAGGGCCCCGGTCGCGCAGGAGAGGGGATCGGCATACCGAGGGGGGGTTGACGACACCCGGGACCGAAAATATCTTTCAGAGGTGACCAACAATGTGAAGGAAATTTTCACCGACACTTCCGCCCCACCCGCCCCCGCTGCCCTGGCGGCCAAGGTCCGCACCCTCGCGCCGTCCATGACCCGCTCGATGCAGCTGGTCGCCGAGGCCGTGGCGGGCGACCCGGCGGGCTGCGCGGCCCTCACAGTCACCGGTCTCGCCGAGCTCACCGGCACCAGCGAGGCCACCGTCGTCCGTACCGCCCGCATCCTCGGCTACCCCGGCTACCGCGACCTGCGCCTCGCGCTCGCCGGGCTCGCCGCCCAGCAGCAGTCGGGGCGGGCCCCCGCGGTCACCGCCGACATCGCCGTCGACGACCCGATCGCGGACGTCGTCGCCAAGCTCGCCTACGACGAGCAGCAGACCCTCGCCGACACCGCCGCCGCGCTCGACACCGTCCAGCTCGGCGCCGCGGTCACCGCGCTGTCCGCCGCCCGCCGGATCGACATCTACGGCGTCGGCGCCTCGTCCCTGGTCGGCCAGGACCTCGCCCAGAAGCTGCTGCGCATCGGCCTGATCGCGCACGCGCACTCCGACCCGCACCTCGCCGTCACCAACGCCGTACAGCTCCGCTCCGGCGACGTGGCGATCGCGATCAGCCACTCGGGCTCCACCGGTGACGTCATAGAGCCGCTGCACACCGCCTTCGAGCACGGCGCGACGACCATCGCGATCACCGGCCGCCCGGACGCCCGCGTCTCGCAGTACGCCGACCACATACTCACCACGTCCACGGCCCGCGAGAGCGAACTGCGGCCCGCCGCGATGTCCTCCCGTACCAGCCAACTGCTGGTCGTGGACTGCCTGTTCATCGGGGTCATGCAGCGGACGTACGACCGGGCGGCCCCTGCGCTGTCCGCCTCGTACGAGGCACTCGCCCACCGCCACACCCCGCGCAGCAACCGCTGACCGCCGCGCAGGGACCACCGCGCACGCACCGCCGCGCACGCACCCGCCGCGCAAGCACCGTCGCTCCTGACGAACCGCCCCAAGCCGCACTGCCCCTGCCGAACCGCTCCTGCTGAACCGCTGAACCAGAAAGAGCCGCACACATCATGACCTCCACCACCCCCGCCTCCGCCTCCGACTCCGGCACCTACGGCGCGCTCCGCGCCCAGCTGGCCACCCTCACCACCGAGGCGTTCCGGCCCGAGCTGGCCGAGATCGACCAGCTGCCCACCGAGGAGATCGCCCGGCTGATGAACGGCGAGGACACCAGCGTCCCGGCCGCCGTCGCCGCGCGCCTCCCGGAGATCGCCGCCGCGATCGACGCCACGGCCGCCCGCATGGCCCGCGGCGGCCGGCTCGTCTACGCGGGCGCGGGCACCGCGGGCCGGATGGGCGTGCTGGACGCCAGCGAGTGCCCGCCCACCTTCAACACCGACCCGTCCGAGGTCGTCGGCCTCATCGCGGGCGGCCCGACCGCCATGGTCAGGGCGGTCGAGGGCGCCGAGGACTCCAAGGAACTCGCCGCCCAGGACCTGGACGCCCTGCAGCTCACCGCGGACGACACCGTCGTCGGCATCTCCGCCTCCGGCCGCACCCCGTACGCGATCGGCGCGGTCGAGCACGCCCGCGCCCTCGGCGCCCTCACCATCGGCCTGTCCTGCAACGCGGACAGCGCGCTGGGCGCCGCCGCCGAGCACCCCATCGAGGTCGTCGTCGGCCCCGAGCTGCTCACCGGCTCGACCCGCCTCAAGGCGGGCACCTCGCAGAAGCTCGTGCTCAACATGCTCTCGACGATCACCATGATCCGGCTGGGCAAGACGTACGGGAACCTCATGGTCGACGTCCGGGCCTCCAACGAGAAGCTCCAGGCCCGCTCCCGCCGCATCGTCGCGCTCGCCACGGGCGCCGACGACACGGAGATCGAGGCCGCGCTGACCGCCGCCGAGGGGGAAGTGAAGACCGCCATCCTCATCGTCCTGGGCTCCGTGGACGCCCCCACCGCGACACGACTCCTCGAAGAGAACAAGGGTCACCTGCGCGCCGCACTCAGTTCCACCCCCCGCACCAGTTGAATCTGGAACCCCCGCACCACCTGAACCAGAACCAAAGGCACCACGCACCATGAGCACACCCGAAGACAAGAACCGCGCCACCGCTGCCGCGATCCTGCCTCTCGTAGGCGGCGCGCAGAACGTCACCTCCGCCGTCCACTGCATGACCCGGCTCCGGCTCGGCCTCGCCGACCGTTCGCTCGTGCAGGAAGAGGCGCTGAAGGCTCTGCCCGCCGTCATGGGTGTGGTCGATGACGACACGTACCAGATCGTGCTGGGCCCCGGCACGGTCGCCCGGGTCACGCCGGAGTTCGAGGCACTGGTCGCGGAGGGCCGCACCGCCACCGCACAAGCCGCCACCGCACAAGCCGCCGCCACGACCGCCCCGGCCGCGACTCCCCCCAGCGCCGCCACCCCCACCGCTCACACGGCCGACGAACTCGCCGCCCAGGGCGCCGCCATCAGGGCCGCCCGCAAGGCGAAGAACGCGACGCCGTTCAAGCTCTTCCTGCGCAAGATCGCGAACATCTTCGTCCCGCTGATCCCCGCTCTCATCGGCTGCGGCATCATCGCCGGGATCAACGGCCTGCTGGTCAACGCGGGCTGGCTGCCCGGCATCACCCCGGCGCTCGCCGCGATCGCCTCCGGCTTCATGTCGCTGATCACGGTGTTCGTCGGCTACAACACGGCGAAGGAGTTCGGCGGCACCCCCATCCTGGGCGGCGCGGTCGCGGCGATCATCGTCTACGCGGGCGTGACGAACGTGTCCGCCTTCGGCGAGAAGCTCTCCCCCGGCCAGGGCGGCGTGCTGGGCGCCCTGGGCGCGGCGGTCCTCGCGGTGTACGTGGAGAAGTGGTGCCGCAAGGTCGTACCGCAGTCCCTGGACGTCCTGCTCACGCCGACGATCACGGTGCTGGTCTCCGGCCTGGTCACCCTCTTCGGCCTGATGTTCGTGGCCGGTGAGATCTCCACCGCCATCGGCGACTTCGCCACCTGGCTGCTGGCACACGGCGGCGCGGGCGCGGGCTTCATCCTCGGCGGGCTCTTCCTCCCGCTGGTGATGCTGGGTCTGCACCAGGCCCTGATCCCCATCCACACCACCCTGATCGAGCAGCAGGGCTACACCGTGCTGCTCCCCATCCTCGCCATGGCGGGCGCGGGCCAGGTCGGTTCGGCCATCGCGGTCTACCTCCGCCTCCCGAAGAACGTATCGATCCGCCGGACCATCAAGTCCGCGCTCCCGGCGGGCTTCCTGGGCGTGGGCGAGCCGCTGATCTACGGTGTCTCGCTCCCGCTGGGCCGCCCGTTCATCACGGCGTGCATCGGCGGCGCGTTCGGCGGCGGCTTCATCGGCCTCTTCAACCAGCTGGGCACCACGGTCGGTTCGACGGCGATCGGCCCGTCCGGCTGGGCCCTGTTCCCGCTGCTCAAGGGCGACCACACGCTGCCCACCTCGATCGCGATCTACGCGGGCGGGCTGCTGGCCGGGTACCTCGCGGGCTTCGTGGCGACGTACTTCTTCGGCTTCAGCCGCACCCTGCTCGCGGAGTTCAACGTGAACACCGAGGAGACGGCCTCGGATGCCACTTCGCCGCTGCTCCCCGGCAACGGCACGGACCCGGGCCCGGCGGACGGCGGCCCACTGAAGGAACCGGCCGGGGTCTGACCATACGGACCGTACGGCCAGCACGGACCCGACGCACGAGGGCGGCACCCCTGAGGGTCAGGGATGCCGCCCTCGGCCGTCGTACCGTCCCGGCCCCGGCCCACCAGCCCGGCTCACCACCACCGCTTCGCCGCTTCGACGCTGTCCCCGCCACTGGTGTTGAACGCGAGGGCGGCCCCCGGAGCGTGCCGCCGCACCAGGTTCACGACCTGCTCGAAGAAGGTCAGCAGCGGCTCCGGCTTGCGGATCCCACCCCCGATGACGACGACGTCCCACGCCCGCGCACTCAGCGCCGCGACCATCACGGCCTCGGCCGTCCCGTCCAGCGCGACCAGCGTCATCACCGCATCGACGCCGTACTCACCGAAGCGGGCCAACTCCTCGTCGAGCGCGGCACGCAGGACGCCCCCGTCCATGCCGGGGACGGGGACGGAGTGCGGGTCGATACCGAGTACGAGTACGGAGGTCATGCCCGGGGTGACGGTTGCCGGGGTCGGCGCGGTTCCACGCCTGACCGACCACGGCCACAACGGCTGTCTCAGACAGGACCGTCGTGCACATTGCGCTGACGAAGCTCAACCGCGAAGCGAGCTGCGGTCACGAAGTCGTTGTCGTCGTGAAGAACCGTGAGTCCGTGATGGGCCGCAGTCGCGCAGACCATGAGATCGACGGCCGACAGAGCTTGATGCGCACCGTTCTCGACAGCACGCCTATGCAGGCTACTGACCCACCGAGCTGCCGACTTGGGAAGGGGAACGTCGTCGTAGAGGTCGGTGAACATGGCCTCGTACGCGACGTACTCCTTTGGTCCACGCGCCGACCTCAGAAACTCCGCGCGCTGCGGATAGCAGGAGCGGACGTCGCCATCCGTAGCCGACTCCCGCCACACAGCGTGGAGATCCTTGTCCCGCAGCATGCGCCAGAGCGCAGAGGAATCCAGCAGATAGCCACTCACTGCGAGAAGGCTCCCTTGTCTGCACGATGCGCGGCCTCGGCCCCTTCCAGGTCCCAGTCCTGGGCAAGCTCGAAGTATTTGTCGTAGGCAGCTGCCCGCGCCAACCGCTTGTTGTACTCCTCCAGTGCCTGCGCAACCGCTGCCGTCTTGGTCCGATGGCCACCCAAGCGCTTGGCCGTGTCCAGAGCGTCGTCATCGATGTCGATATGCGTGAGAGACATGACCGAACCTCCTTCGATGTACATGAAACGACCTACTCTTTCTCTTGAGTGTACATAAATGGCCCGCTCCGGCCCGCCGATCGAAATCCCGAGATCACCTCCTGCCACCTTCCGGACAGCGGCACGCGTCCACACACTGTCCGAAAGCCGTCCGACGGCAAGAGGCAGACCGACCAGGACCCCGCGGCGGCTTCTCCCCCGCGGGGCCCGCCCGTATCACGGCAGCCTCCCCGCCCGGTTGATCTCCCGTACCCGCGCCCGCAGTACCTCCCCGAGCGGCGCGTCGGTCACGGCCTCCGGGGGACAGTCCCATTCCAGGCCACCGCCCACCGGCCGCAGCTGTACGTAACCGCCCTCGCGTGCCATCACCTGCCCGACCCGTCCGTTCCGCGCGTCGATCGCGTACTCCACCGGCTGACCGTTCATGACCGCACCTCCCGCAGCGCGTCCGCGAGCCTCAGCGCCGTGTCGAGATTGCAGCGACCCAGCTCCACCAGCGGAAACGGGTCGCTGCTCGCGTACGACAGCAGGTCCACCCGCAGCGACGGGAGCACCACCCCCACCCCGGCGAACCCCGCTCGCAGCTGGTCCACCGCATCCTCCGCCGCCTTGAGCCCCTCGCTCGCCGCCCTCACCATGACCACTGTCCTCCACTCTGTGTATTGCTCTGCCACACACAGCGTGTCCAGATCCGGCTAGCCTGAACAGTACAAAAGGCCCAACAACTCCGTGCGTTCAGCCAGGAGGCACCATGTCCGGCCCGAAACCACTCGATCCGTCATCTTCTCCGCGCGCTCTGCTCGGCGCCGAGCTGCGTCACCGCGCGAGCGCGCGGGCTTCACCCAGGAGGAACTGGGCGCCCCGCTCTTCGTGAGCGGCTCGTTCATCGGCCAGCTCGAAGCGGGCACCCGCCGCATGCAGCCGGAGTACGCCTCCCGGATAGACGAAGTCCTCGGCACGGAGGGTTTCTTCGCCCGGAACTGCAAGGCGGCGAACAAATCCAAGTACCCGGACCACTTCGCGGAGGCGGCGGAGGCCGAGGCACACGCGGAGACCATCAAGGAGTACGCGCCCCAGCTCATCCCGGGCCTGTTGCAGACGGAGGCGTACGCCCGAGCGGTGTTCCGCGCGTACCAGCCGACGGCCACGGAGGACGTGATCGACGAACTGGTGGAGGCCCGACTCGAACGCGGCCACCTCCTCGACGATCCAACACGGCCGTTGTTGTGGGCCGTTCTGGACGAGGCGGTACTCCGCCGGGCCACGGGCGGCCCGAAGGTGATGGCGGAGGCGCTGCGGAAGGTGGCGGAGATGATCCGCCGGCATCGGGTGATCGTGCAGGTGTTGCCGTTCGCGGCGGGTGCGCACGCAGCCCTGGACGGCGCACTCAAACTGATGGCCTTCTCCGATGCTCCCCCGCTGGCCTATCTGGACGGCCCAGGGTGGGGGCAGTTGGAGGACGGTCCTGCCACCGTTGCTCGACACGAACTGACTTACGATCTGCTCGGGGCCAGCGCATTGTCACCGGAAGCTTCCCTGGCCCTGATCGAATCAGTGGCAGAGGATTACGAACATGAAGACCAGCCCTGAGTACGACCTGTCCACGGCAACCTGGCACAAGTCCAGCTACAGCGGCGGCGAGGGTGGTAACTGCCTGGAGATCGCCACCTGGCACAAGTCCAGTTACAGCGGCGGCAGCGGCGGCGACTGCCTCGAAGTAGCCACCTGGCGCAAGTCCACCCACAGCGGCGGCGACGGCGGCAACTGCCTCGAAGTCTCCGACGACCACCCCGGTGTCGCCCCCGTCCGCGACTCCAAGACCCCGGACACCCCGGGGCTCGTGTTCCGGGCGGCGGCCTGGGCCGCGTTCGTGGAGGACGTCAAGAGCGACCGGTAACGCGCCGGGCGCCGACGTCCGTGGTGCCTTGTGCGGCGGAGGCGAGGAGGGCCAGTTTGTCGGCGCTGTCGGTGCCGGGGTCCGGGTGGTAGATGACGAGCGACTGGCCCACCGCGCCGCCGATGCCCAGCCGCTCCCGGTTCAGCGACAGACCGCCGACCTGCGGGTGGTCCAGGTACTTGGGTTCGCCCGCGCACGCCTCCACGTCGTGGCGCGCCCAGAGTCGGCTGAAGTGGGGGCTGGCGAGGGAGAGTTCGCCGACCAGCTCGATGAAGCGGGGGTCGTCGGTGTCGGTGCCCACGGACTCGCGGAAGCCCGCGACCATGCCCCCGGTGGCGTTCTCCCAGTCCGGTACGAGGGCCTGTTCGGCGGGGTCGAGGAACACGTCCCGCAGCCGGTTGGCCCCCACCACGAGGCGCGGTGACAGGGCCGTCGCCAGGGCGTTGGCGGCGAGTACGTCGAAGTAGCGGCCTTCGACCAGCGCGGGCAGCGGGAGCGTGGCGACGAGCTTCGCGATGCCCGGGGGAACGGTCTCCTTCCGGCGGCGGCGCCGGTTCCGCCGGGGTCTGTCGGCGCCGAGGCGCAGCAGGTACGCCGTCGCGTCGTCGTCGAGCCGGAGGACGCGGGCGAGGGATTCCAGGACCTGTACGGAGGGGTTGCGGTCGCGACCCTGTTCCAGGCGCAGGTAGTAGTCGGCGCTGATGCCCGCGAGCATCGCGACCTCCTCCCGGCGCAGCCCCGGCACGCGCCGTACCCCGTGCACGGGGATACCGGCCTGGTCGGGGGTGACCAGCTCACGGCGGGCGCGTACGTACGCGCCCAGCAGGTTCGGTCCGTCGGTCATCTCTCCACTGTAGGGACGCCATCGCGCGCGTGCCTGGCCCTGTCACCCCCAGGGTCGCGGGGGCCCTGGCTCGGTCGGCGTCTCGGCGGCAGCGTGGTCGGCGCCCCACCGGACCGACCTCAAGGAGCGCAATCATGTCCACGTATCTGCTGGTACACGGCGCCTGGCACAGCGGAGAGTGCTGGGAGCGGGTGGTCCCGCTGCTGACGTCGGCCGGGCATCGGGTGATCGCCCCGTCGCTGACCGGCTTCGGCGACAAGGCACATCTGCTCGGCCCCGAGGTGGGGCTCGACACCCACGCCGACGACATAGCCCGGCTGATCACGACGGAAGACCTCACCGAGGTGGTACTCGTCGGGCACAGCTACGCGGGCCTGGTCATCTCGTCCGCCGCCAACCAGGTCCCGGACCGGATCGCGGCTCTGGTCTACCTGGATGCGATGGTCCCGGAGGACGGCGAGAACGCGGTCGACGCCCTTCCCGCGAGTCAGACCGGGATCAACCTCGCGCTGACGTCCGACAGTGGCTGGCGGGTTCCGCCGCTCCCCGAAATGCCGCCGCCCATGGGCCTGTTCGGGGTCACCGATCCGACGGACGTCGCCTGGCTGCGCACGATGCTGTCGGATCTGCCGGTGCGCTGCCTCCAACAACCGGTCCGGTTGGACAACCCCGCCGTGCGCACGATCCCGAGGACGCACATCCACTGCACGGTCGGCCAACCGGCAGGCATCAGCCGGCGCCCCATCCCCGCGATCCAGCCCAACGGCACGCCGTCACAGGTGTGGGAACTGCCGACCGGCCACGACTGCATGGTCACCATGCCGGTCGAGCTGGCCGAACTCCTGCTCAGGCTGGGCTGACTCGGACGCACGCAGTTCTGCCACCCGGGGATGCCGGGATGCCTGGGAAGCCGGGATGCCGGGGATGCCGGGGATGCCGAGGGCGTTATTTGATCTTCGCGGCGACGGTACGGACGAACTCAGGGAGTACATCGTCCCGCCAGGCGAAGGGTGCCGCATCCTGCTCGCCCTTGAAGGTCACGGTGGTCTGCCCGCCCACGGAGAACAGCAGCGGACCTTTACGGCAGTGCCAACTGCCCTCGGCGAGCCCGGTGATGACACAGCGGTCCGCGCCCCCCGCTCCCTGGGGGGTCTTGATTCCTGACCCGACACGGTCGTCGTAGCCGGCAATCAGCTTGGGGTCGGCCACGGCCTCGATGCGGAGCCAGAACTGGGTAGCGGCGTAGGTCTCGCCCGGGAGGCGCATGCTGTAGAGGCACTGGCCGGACTCGGACGCGTCCCTCGCCTTCCACGAGGAGTCCGCAGCGAAGTCCTTGATCGACAAGGCGTAGACCGGGCGGCTTTCCTGCCCGATGTCCTTGGCGTCAGGGAAGATCGCCTTGATCTCCTTCTGGTCCACGAACGAGCACGCGTCCGGCCACCGATTCGCGGCCAGGATCGCCCCGTCCTTGAGTTCCGGAATGTTGGCGGCCACATCCCGGGGGGCGGCCTTGCCTATCGCGACACCGCCCGCGAACGGCCAGTTCGTGACGGCCAGGAGCACCAGCAGGACGACGATCGAGATCAGCAGGGTGATCACTGTGGCTCTGTTCTTCCGCATGGCGGCCGATTGTCCCCCGAGGAGCGGCTGACCGTCGACCTCATCCGCATCCCCATCCGCAGCCGCACCCGTACCCGCCGCACAGAGTGCGATATGCCAACTTGCCTGACATTCGGGCGAATTGGGGCCGCTACCACCGGCACCCACATACCCCCCACGGGTAATTGACGCAGCCGCGAGCGCCGGGCTAGCCTCACCTCCGACAGATACCCCCGGCGGGTATCAGGAGGAGGAGAGCAATGAGCGAGACGAACTGGCACCTCAAGGGCGAGTGGTTCGACGTATGCAGCTGCTCGACGCCCTGCCCCTGCACCTTTGCGCAGGCTCCGACGGACGGCGCCTGCCTGTTCACGCTCGTGTGGAAGATCCACGAAGGGCACTTCGGGGATGTACGGCTGGACGGCCTGGGCATCGTGGCGCTCGGCGAGTTCGCCGGGAACATGTGGGTGAACGACCCCGACGCCACGATGACGGCGATGTTCTACATCGACGCGCAGGGCACGCCGGCGCAGCGGGACGCCCTGGAGGAGATATTCCGTGGCAACGTCGGAGGGTGGCCGGGGAAGTTCGGCTCACTGATCAGCGAAGTGCGCAGCGTGCAGTACGCCCCGATCCTCTTCGATGCCGCACCGGATCTCGCGTACTGGCGCGCGACCGTGTCCGACAAGGTGAGCGTGGGCGCCACGGCGCTGACCGGCCCCACCTCGGACCCCGGGCGCCGGGTGCAGCTGATCAACGCCCCCGGGGCGGAGGTGGGACCGGGTCAGGTGGCGACCTGGGGTGTGGTGAGCGCGGACCACGCCGAAGGCTTCGACTTCTCCCGCGAATACCGTGGCGGGTCCAGCAAGCACTTCCCGTTCGACTGGCGGCCGGACGCGTAGCGGTCCGCGCCCTCGGCTCACTCTCGGACCTCTGGCCGCCCGGCGTGCGGCCAGAGGTCCCGCGGCATCCGGCTCCGGGTAAGGCTCCCGGGGCTCAAGCCCCGCGCTCCGAGCCCTCTTTACAAGGAACGGGAGGAGGTCCTCAACCCGCCCACCCTCCCCGGCTGTTGACTTTCCGCGTTCGGCTTGCAACGGAGCGTCGCGGCGGTCTAGCGTTCCGGATAACGAACGACCCCCGCCCGGTGTCAGCAAACACCTGCGGGGGTCTGACCACGAGATCGCTGAAGAGACAGGTTCGATCCCATGGCTGACAGCCACCTTAATGCTGCCTCCCGCAGCACGTCCGGAGCCCCTCACCCGATGGCAAATCCGGGTTACGGCAAACGCACCGCATCGGACCAACACGCCCGTACCGCACAGGACTTCGACCACCTCCCGCCGCGCGAAGCAGCCGTGGCCGCGTACATCGACCGGCTCCCGGACGGCGCGGACATCTCCGTGAAGACGCTGGCCAAGGTGCTGCCGTACGGACAGTGCGCACTGCGGACCGCGCTCAACCGCCTCCAGACGGCCGGGAATCTGCGCCGGGGCAGCGAACACGTCACCGGTACGGGCAGCGCCCGCTGGGTGACGCGCACCTGGTTCTCCCGTACGCCGCGCGACGACGCCTGGTGGGCGGGGTTCGCCTCCGGCGACGTACCGGACGACGCCCCGCCGCCGAAGCGGCCTGCGCGGTCCCGCGCGTACATCCTGCTGGCCGCGCTCGGCCGTACCGCGCCCGCGCTGAGCCTGTCGGCGGCGGACTGTGCCGCGCTGGAGCCGCTGGCCGCCCTGTGGTTCGACCGTGGCGCGAGCGAGGCCGAGCTGCTGCACGCCCTCACGGAGGGGCTGCCCACCCCCGTACACCGCGCCGCCGGCCTCGTCCGCACCCGGCTCACCGGCAAACTCCCGCCGGAACGCGCCCCGCGCCCGCCGCTGCGCATCCTGGAATGCGGCAAGTGCGGCGCACCCGGCCGCCCGGAAACCCTGCCCGGCGGCGAATGCGCCCAGTGCCGGGGCGTACCGGCACGCCGCCCGGCCCCGCTCACCCCGGACCAGGTCCGCTCCCGCGCGGCAGAGGCCCGCGCGGCGGCATTCCGGCGACCCGAGAGGACCGGGAGGCTCAAGGACTACGCCCGCTGAAGGCAGCAACGGGCAAGGCGCAACCCGCGCACCGCGCCCGTCACGCGGTGGCGCGGATCGCGCCCTGACTCCACTCAGCGCGTCCGCCGACGCTCCCGCCCGCTACATGATGCAGGGGTTGTTCTCGCTGCAGAACAACGGGTGGATGCCACCGCCCAGTTCGGCCTTCGCCGATGGGACGTTCGAGACAGCGGCGGCGGACCGGTGCGAAGCCGCCGACGGGTCGACGGTCGCGGCGGACGCGACGGCCGGGGAGAGCGCGAGGAGTCCGGCAGCGGCGGCCGTACACGCGAGGAGCTTGGCCCGGTTGGACATGGTGGACATGAGAAACCTCTTTCCGAGGGGGAGGGGAGAGCGCGGCGGCCGTGATCGTTCCGCCGGCTCCCCACAGAAGACCACCCGCCCCCCGGCCACTCCAGAGGCGTTGACACGTCCGATACGGCCGTCCGTACGTCCCTGACGCCGGGCATACGCGCCCCTGCGTGCCGGGGAAAAGGATTGGACGGAACGACGCTCGGGCTTGTACTTTGCACTCGACCGCGACACGCCCGAGGAGGTGAGACCCATGAACGCAGTATCGATGTGGGTGCTCCCCCTTGCCGTCACGGTCGGGCGATTGACGTAGGTATCGCCGGGAGCGCCTCGACAACAAGGCACTCCCGAAAGGCAATACCCATGAATTCTCTGCACTCTCTGCCCTCTCTGCAGTTCACCGCCGAGTCGTCGTCGAACGGCATGATCGAGCGCGACTTCACCGTGGGCGACGTCCCCGGTGTTCTCTGGTCGCCGGCCTCTTCCGGCACCGACCGCGCGCCCCTGGTCCTGATGGGCCACAACGGCGGCGGCCACAAGAAGCACCCCTCGATGTCGGGCCGGGCACAGCGCCTGACCGCCTGCGGCTTCCACGTCGTCGTCATCGACGCGCCCGGTCACGGCGACCGGCCGCGCACCGCGCACGACGAGCAGGACATCGCCGAGCTGCGCAAGGCACAGGCGACGGGCACGCAAGGCCCGGTCGTCGTCCGTTACAACGCCCGCCTGGCGGAGCTCGCCGTGCCCGAGTGGCAGGCGACCCTGGACGCCCTCCAGGAACTTCCGGAGATCGGTACCGACGGGCCGGTGGGCTACTTCGGCCTCACCCTGGGCACCGCGATCGGGGTGCCGCTGGTGGCGGCCGAGCCCAGGATCACGGCTGCGGTCTTCGGCCTGATGTGGCCCGATGCCGTGGCCGAGGCGGCGCAGCAGATCACCGTCCCGGTCGAGTACGACATCCAGTGGGACGACGAGATCATCCCGCGCGAGGCCGGCCTCGCGCTGTTCGACGCCTTCGCCTCGAAGGAGAAGACGCTGCACGCCAACGCGGGCAAGCACTTCGACTTCCCCCGGTTCGAGGCCGACAGCGCGGTCCGGTTCTTCGCCCGGCACCTCGGCCGGACGGCCAACTCACCGGCCAACTCACCGGCCTGACGGTGAGCGGCAGCGGCGCCCGGTCTGCCGGACCGGGCGCCGCTGCTGCGGTACGGGTCACGTCGCGTCGCGACTGCGTCTCCAGGTGAGGGATCCACGTAGCCCGGCGGGTTGCCCGAAATCAGTACAGGGCACGCCGTGCCTCGGCGAGTACCCGTTGGGCGTCGGCCCCGGAGACAGCTGACCGCCTCAGCGCCTGCCACACCCGCTGATAGGTCGAGACGCTGTCCGCATCGTCCAGCCACAGTTCGGCGTGCCAGTCCTCGGTGATCGCGAGGCGGCCGTCGAGGATGTAGAACCCATTGGCAGGAGGGACTTTCACCGTGGACCCCAGAGGGACGATGCCGAGCGTCACCGTGTCCATGCCGATGACGCCCACGAGGCGGTCCAACTGCGCGGCCAGTACGGACGGCGGACAGATCAAGGTGCGCAAGGCGGCCTCCCACAGCAGGACCTGGAGCTTCTTGCCCGGTTGGTAGAGCCACTCCTGCCGCTTCATGCGTGAGCGCACGGCGGCCTCTGTATCGCGCACCGAGTTCTGAAGCTCCGAGTAGCTGAGGAAGACGTGGCGGGCGTAGTCGGCGGTCTGGAGCAGCCCCGACACCATGGTCGGTTCCCATTCGTGGATGACGGACGTCTCGGCCACCAGCTCGTTCCACGTGTCCTGCACCGGTCGGTGCCCGGAGGCGAGCTGCCTCCGCCACGAACGAATGTGGGACTCGAACCCCCGTAGCCGTGCGTGGAGTTCGTCGAAGGTCTCGGGCTGGCGTGTAGCGACCGTCCAGAGTCTCAAGTCCTCGGCCGTCGCTGTCTGCCGCCCGTTCTCCAGCTTGCTCACCTTCGACTGTGTCCAGCCGAGACGCGCGGCCAGCTGAGTACCGGTGAGGCGGCCACCTGGACACGACACCCGGAGTTCCCGGAGCCTGGAACCCAGGGCTGACCGTGCTTGCTGGTAGTCCGTGCTCAACGGTTCAACACACGCCTTCGGTAAGGCTGGTTACGCCTCGAACGCTTCATACGGCACCGCGTGGTGCCACGCCTCGTCACGTACGAGGGAGCAGCGCACCACCTCTGCGGGCTCCGAGATGAGTTCGACGTTCAAGAGCTGGTCGTCGGAGTCGAAGTTCAGCTTGGCCACGATCCGCGAGTCGAAGATCCAGAAGTCTTCCTGGGGCAGGTGAAGCCGTTCGGCGTCCGCGCGCCGCAGACTCCTGATGCTTTCACCGATGGCGCTGTTGCGCTTCGCGTTGTCGAGCAGGTACAGCTGGCCGGGCGTCGGCGGGTCGTCGGCGATACGTACGCGCTCGACCCGCTTACCTGCGCCCGTCTGCGCACGGATCATGGTGCAGTACGGGTCTTCGAGGTCCCACCGTGCGCTGCCGGTCTCCATGAACTGGCGGTAGGTGTCGGTGGTTTCGTCGCTCGCGTAGCGTCGTCGGGTCTCCAACCGCCAGGCTGTGTACTTGAACGTCCGGAACAGGCCTTCGAACTCGTCCAGATCGATGATCCGCGCGGCGCGGGTGGCGTCCTTCGGGGCGTAGTCGACCAGCAGTTCACGCGGTACCACGACCGCGACTTCGCCCTCGGAGAGATGCTGGAGCCGTGCTACGTCCTGGGGATCGGTGAGCGGCGGTCCGTGAACAATCACTTCCCGGCTGTCGAGGTCTTCATGGACCGACGGGCATCCGGTGCCGCCGCTGCCCGTGCCGTTGAACTGCAACCTGCGTGCCATTCGAGCGTCCTCCTCGTGGAAGCCTTCCCGCTCAAAGGATCTCCGAGCTGGAACGGGAATGTCGACGCATAGCGAGCACTGGCGTGAGAATAATCGAGAATATCGCCCGCTTCCTCCCGCTGCGCCCGTCTAGCCTCCCGTTCATGAGCAAGCGACGGACGACGATGGAACCCCCGGTGCACCTGACGGAGCCTTCGGCTTCGCCGGAACCCGTTGCCGGGTGCGACGTGTGCTCCGCACTGGCGCGGGCGCGGGCCGATTCGGCCAGGGTCGGCGACTGGTCGAAGGTCTCCGACGCCCACGTGGAGATCGGCCGCCACCGTGCTGGGCAGCACGCGTGAGCGGGGCTGTACGGGCCGCGTACCGATACGTCCAGCACACCATCACGGAGCATCCGGACACCGACGTGACCTTTGAGGCCGAGTGCTTGTGGTGTGAGTGGAAGGCAAAGCCCTCGGCCGACCCGGCGGCGGTCGATGTCGAGTGCCTGAGCCACACGGGCCGCAGCGCGCACAAGTCGTTCCGGCGGCTACGGACGTCATTCGCTCTGGTCGTCCGCGCCGGGTAGGCACCAAAGGTGCCGGGCGCCGCTGCTGCGGTACGGGCACCCCTACCATCCGGGCACCCCTATTCAGCCGGGCGCCCGTACCAGCGCGAACCGTTCGCGCCCCGGGGCACCTCCCGGTCAGCCCCCCACGTACGCCGCCAGGTGCTCGCCCGTCAGCGTCGAGCGGGCGGCGACCAGGTCGGCGGGGGTGCCCTCGAAGACGATCGTCCCGCCGTCGTGACCCGCGCCGGGGCCGAGGTCGATGATCCAGTCGGCGTGGGCCATGACCGCCTGGTGGTGCTCGACGACGATCACCGACTTGCCGGAGTCGACGAGCCGGTCGAGCAGGCCGAGCAGCCGCTCGACGTCCGCGAGGTGGAGGCCGGTGGTCGGCTCGTCGAGGACGTAGACACCGCCCTTCTCCCCCAGGTGCGTGGCCAGCTTGATGCGCTGCCGCTCGCCGCCGGACAGCGTGGTGAGCGGCTGGCCGAGCCTGAGGTAGCCGAGCCCGACGTCGGCGAGACGTTCGAGGATCCGGTGGGCGGCCGGGAGCTTCGCCTCGCCGTCGCCGAAGAACTCCTCCGCCTCGGCGACCGACATCGTGAGCACCTCGCTGATGTCCTTGCCGCCGAGCCGGTACTCCAGTACCGAGGCCTGGAACCGCTTCCCCTCGCACACCTCGCAGGTGGTGGAGACACCGGCCATCATCCCCAGGTCCGTGTAGATGACCCCGGCGCCGTTGCAATGGGGGCAGGCGCCCTCGGAGTTGGCGCTGAACAGCGCCGGCTTCACGCCGTTCTCCTTGGCGAACGCCTTGCGGATCGGGTCGAGGAGACCCGTGTACGTCGCCGGGTTGCTCCGCCGCGAGCCCCGGATCGCGCCCTGGTCGACCGTCACCACGCCGTCCCGCCCGGACACCGAGCCGCTGATCAGCGAACTCTTTCCCGAGCCCGCCACCCCGGTGACGACGGTGAGGACACCGAGCGGGATGTCGACGTCGACGTCCCGGAGGTTGTGGGTGTCGGCGCCCCGGACCTCCAGCGCCTCCGACGAGGTGCGTACCTCGTCCTTGAGGGCGGCCCGGTCGTCGAGGTGGCGGCCGGTCACGGTGTCGCTCGCCCGCAGGCCCTCGACGGTCCCCTCGTACATCACCTGGCCGCCCTCGGTCCCGGCCTTCGGGCCGAGGTCGACGACGTGGTCGGCGATGGCGATGGCCTCCGGCTTGTGCTCCACGACGAGCACCGTGTTGCCCTTGTCCCGCAGTTGCAGCAGCAGTTCGTTCATCCGCTCGATGTCGTGCGGATGAAGTCCGATCGTCGGCTCGTCGAAGACGTACGTCACGTCGGTCAGCGACGAACCGAGGTGGCGGATCATCTTGGTGCGCTGCGCCTCGCCGCCGGAGAGCGTGCCCGCCGGGCGGTCGAGCGAGAGGTAGCCCAGCCCGATCTCCACGAACGAGTCGAGGGTGTCCCGCAACGCGGTGACCAGGGGCGCCACCGAGGGCTCGTCGAGGCCCCGGGCCCATGCGGCCAGGTCGCTGATCTGCATCGCGCAGGCGTCCGCGATGTTGATCTTGTTGAGCTTCGACGACCTGGCCTCCGCGCTGAGCCGGGTGCCGTCGCACTCGGGGCAGGTGTCGAAGGTGATCGCCCGCTCCACGAAGGCGCGGATGTGCGGCTGGAGCGCGTCGATGTCCTTGGACAGCATCGACTTCTGGATCTTCGGGATCAGGCCTTCGTAGGTCAGGTTGACGCCGTCGACCTTGATCTTGGTCGGCTCCTTGTAGAGCAGGTCGGCGAGTTCCCGCTTGGTGAACTTCTTGATCGGCTTGTCCGGGGAGAAGAAGCCGCAGCCGCCGAAGATCCGGCCGTACCAGCCGTCCATGCTGTAGCCGGGGATGGTGAGCGCGCCCTCGTTGAGCGACTTGGTCTCGTCGTACAGCTGGGTGAGGTCGATGTCGTTGACCGTGCCCCGGCCCTCGCAGCGCGGGCACATGCCGCCGAGGACGCTGAAGCTCCGCCGCTCCTTCGTCGTACGGCCGCCGCGCTCCATGGTGACCGCGCCCGCCCCGGAGATCGAGGCGACGTTGAAGGAGAACGCCTGGGGCGAGCCGATGTGCGGCTTCCCGAGGCGGCTGAAGAGGATGCGCAGCATGGCGTTGGCATCGGTGGCGGTGCCGACCGTGGAACGGGGGTCGCTGCCCATCCGCTCCTGATCGACGATGATCGCCGTCGTCAGCCCGTCGAGCACGTCGACCTCGGGGCGGGCCAGCGTCGGCATGAAGCCCTGGACGAAGGTGCTGTACGTCTCGTTGATCAGCCGCTGCGACTCGGCGGCGATGGTGCCGAACACCAGCGAGCTCTTGCCGGAGCCGGAGACACCGGTGAACACCGTCAGCCGGCGCTTCGGGAGCTCGACGCTGACGTCCTTCAGGTTGTTCACGCGCGCGCCGTGCACGCGGATCATGTCGTGGCTGTCGGCATCGTGCGGCGCAGACGCCCGCGCGTTCTTCCTGGTGGCCATGCTCGTGGTGTCTCCATCTGTGTACGCGGGCGGCTTCGCGGTCTGCGTCTGCATCTACGTCTGCGTCGGCGTCGGCGTCTGCGTCGGCGTCTGCATCTACGTCTGCGTCGGTGGCTCCGGTCGTGAGCCGGTGCCCGGTGTCGCACGACGACGCCGGGCACCGCAGCGGGATCGGACCCTACCGGTCCTCGAGCACTCCGAGAACATTGCCGTCGGGGTCGGTGAAGGTGGCCACCAGGCGGCCCCCGCCGACATCGTGCGCGGCCTCCTTCACGGTGCCCCCCGCGGCGGTCACCTCGGCGAGCTTCGCCTCGATGTCCGGCACGTGCCAGTAGGCCACCGGCCCGGTCATGCCCTGCGCCGCACCGCCCGGCACCAGCCCGATGTGCTGGCCCCCGGCCTCGAAGCCGACGTAGTACTCCGCGTCGGCCACCGGCTCCACGCCGAGCAGGGCGGCGTACACCGCTTTGGCCTTCGCCAGGTCGGACACGGGGTGCAGGACGGTCTTGATCCCCTGAGTGGAAGAGCTGGTCATGGTCGTCACTCCTGAAGTCTTGGGCGGTCGTTTCCCCTGCATTTCAAGCTACGGGCGGGGCGCGGGTTCCGCTTCTCCATTCCTGACCGGTCAGGGCGCGGGCGGATCCCGGAGCGACTCGGGCGGGGACGGGGCCCATGCGCATCCGTCGGTCACACCGGGCGTTCAGCTGTGGCCAGGAACGGCCGGGCGGGCTCTTCGGCTCCGATGTCCAGGAGGTGCAGCCCGGTGGCGGGTCCGCCGGGCCGTGCCCGGGGCCAGAGGTGGTGTTGGGAGAGCGTTCGGCATCCGGTACCCGGCGCGCAATTCTGCGGTCGTGGAGTGATCCCTAGGGTGAGCCGTTCGAATATTCAGCATAGGAGCGGAAATGCACAGTTCTCCCGCAGGCGGCAACGCCGGTGGCGCCGGACCGATACCTGTGGCGGCCCTGGAGGCGGACCGGGATGCGGGGACTGGGCACAACGGGCCCGGCGAGCACCGGTCCGGGTGCGCGTGCCCGCGCACCGCGGACCTCGACGGGAACGGCGTCGCCGCGTCCAGCCGTCGCACCTTCCTGCACCGGGCCGGTGTGCTCGGCGCCGGTGCGACCACTGCGGGGCTACTGGGTTCGGCGCCCGCGTACGCGTCCGGCCCGAGCGGCAAGCACGAGGACCCGTACGACGTGACCACGACGGCTCACTCACCGCGCGGCAAGTGGAGCCCGGACCCGGACGATCCGCGGTTCACCGTCGTCGTGATGCCCGACACGCAGTACATGTTCGATCAGGACCGCATCCACCCGGCGCCGATGGAGGCGTCGTTCCGGTACGTCCTCGACCCGAAGGGCCGCGCGAACGGCCACGACGAGAACATCGTGTTCCTGGCCCACCTCGGCGACGTGACCCAGAACGGTCTCCCCGAGGAGTACGCCGCGGTGACGAAGGTGTTCGACATGCTGGACCGGGCGGGCGCCTCCTACAGCGTGCTGGCCGGCAACCACGACGTCCACGACGACGACCAGCGGGGCGCCACCCCGTACCTGGACACCTTCAGCCCGAAGCGGGCCAGGAAGACACCCGGCTACCACTCCTCCAGCCCCGACGGGTACAACACCGCCCACATCTTCAGGGCGGGCAGCCGCAAGTGGATGCTCCTGTCGCTGGACTGGCGCCTGTCGGACAAGGGCTTCGCGTGGGCCAACACGGTCATCGCGGCCGATCCGACGCTGCCGGTGATCGTGACCACCCACGAGATCGTCGGCGCCGACGACGGCGGCGAGGCCGAACTGTCCGACTACGGGCACCAGTTGTGGGACCGGCTGATCAAGGACAACGACCAGATCTTCCTGACCCTCAACGGGCACTACTGGCCGCCCGGCAGCACGGTCCTGAAGAACAGCGCGGGCAACGACGTGCACCTGCACATCACCAACTACCAGGACCGGTACTACGGCGGCTCCGGCATGATCCGCTCGTACCGCTTCGACCTCAACCGCGGCACGATCGACGTCGCCACCTTCTCCCCGTGGGTCCGCGAGCTGGCGGCGAAGAACGAGCTGAACGCCCTCGCCGCGAAGGAGATCGAACTGACCTCGAAGGTCGACTACTTCTCGATGGAGATCGACTTCGACCAGCGCTTCGCCGGGTTCGCGCCCGTACCGCCCCGCAAGGCCCGGCCGGCCCGGCGGATGCTGCTGCCCGGCACGCTCGCCTACTGGCGGTTCGACGAGGGCGGCGCCGCCGGACGCGATGTCGCCCCCGGCACGGTCGTCAAGGACCAGACGGGCAAGGGCAACGACCTCGTCCTGTGCACCGTGCCCGGCACCCCGGCACACGCGCTCACCTGGACCGGTGACCACCACCCGGACCAGCCCGGCCACGCCGGTCTGGTCTTCGCGGGCGGGGGCAAGCCGGCCAGCGGGGTGTACCTGCAGACGGTCGACAAGGCACCGGTCAACCGTGAGACGTTCGCGCACGGTTACACCTTCGAGGTGTTCTTCAAGGTGCCCGCCGACTGGGACGGGGACCGCAACGGCTGGTCGTCGATGCTCAGCCGCGTGGGCAGCGCGGGCCGGGCGGGCAAGAACGGCCCCTCCGCCACCGCGGAGGAGCCCGTCCTCGCCCTCAGCCTGTCCACCGGCATCGAGCTGCAGTGGAACGCCTACCCGCTCAACCGGAACGGGCCGACGACCGCCTGGAGCCACCTGCTGCAGAAGGAGCAGTGGTGGCACGTCGCCGTCGCCAACGACGGGCGGACCAGCAAGCTCTACGTCAACGGCTGCGAAGAGGGCCGCAACCCCGCCGGCGCCGCCGTCGGCCTGACCACCCTCAACATGCCGTTCCTGCTCGGCGGTTACCAGTGGGACGGTGCGCTCGACCAGGTCTTCCACGGCACCATCGGCGATGTCCGCATCACCGGCCGGGCCCTCGAACCGGGCGAGTTCATGAACGCCTAGGCCGTGTGCACTCCTCGGTGAGATGCACACACGCCTGGGTGAGGTCCGGCGGAAACGCCCGAGGGCGGTACCCCTGTGAAAACAGGGGTACCGCCCTCGGTTCGTACAGCGATGGAGCTACTGAGCCGGGGCTCAGAAGTCCATGTCACCGCCCGGCATGCCGCCCGGAGCGCCGCCGGGGGCGGCCTTCTCCGGCTTGTCGGCGATGACGGCCTCGGTGGTGAGGAACAGCGCGGCGATCGACGCGGCGTTCTGCAGCGCGGAGCGCGTGACCTTCGCCGGGTCGATGATGCCCTCGGCGATCATGTCGACGTACTCGCCGGTCGCGGCGTTCAGGCCGTGACCGATCGGGAGGTTGCGCACCTTCTCGACGATGACTCCGCCTTCGAGACCACCGTTGACGGCGATCTGCTTCAGCGGGGCCTCCAGCGCGAGCTTCACGGCGTTGGCGCCGGTCGCCTCGTCACCTTCGAGCTCAAGCTTCTCGAACACCGCGGAAGCCTGGAGCAGGGCCACGCCACCACCGGCGACGATGCCCTCCTCGACGGCCGCCTTCGCGTTGCGAACGGCGTCCTCGATGCGGTGCTTGCGCTCCTTGAGCTCGACCTCGGTCGCGGCACCGGCCTTGATGACGGCCACGCCGCCGGCCAGCTTCGCGAGGCGCTCCTGGAGCTTCTCGCGGTCGTAGTCCGAGTCGGAGTTCTCGATCTCGGCGCGGATCTGGTTGACGCGACCCTGGACCTGGTCGCTCTCACCGGAGCCGTCGACGATCGTGGTCTCGTCCTTGGTGATGACGACCTTGCGGGCGCGGCCGAGCAGGTCCAGCCCGGCGTTCTCCAGCTTGAGGCCGACCTCCTCGGAGATGACCGTGCCGCCCGTGAGGATGGCGATGTCACCGAGCATGGCCTTGCGGCGGTCGCCGAAGCCCGGGGCCTTGACGGCAACGGACTTGAAGGTGCCACGGATCTTGTTCACGACCAGCGTGGACAGGGCCTCGCCCTCGACGTCCTCCGCGATGATCAGCAGCGGCTTGCCGGACTGCATGACCTTCTCGAGAAGGGGGAGCAGGTCCTTCACGTTGCCGATCTTGGAGTTGACGATCAGGATGTAGGGGTCGTCGAGCGACGCCTCCATCCGCTCCATGTCGGTGGCGAAGTACGCCGAGATGTAGCCCTTGTCGAAGCGCATGCCCTCGGTGAGCTCAAGCTCAAGACCGAAGGTCTGCGACTCCTCGACGGTGATGACGCCTTCCTTGCCGACCTTGTCCATCGCCTCGGCGATGAGCTCGCCGATCTGGGTGTCAGCGGCGGAGATGGAGGCGGTCGAAGCGATCTGCTCCTTGGTCTCCACGTCCTTGGCCTGCTCCAGCAGAGCGGCGGAGACGGCCTCGACGGCCTTCTCGATGCCACGCTTGAGGGCCATCGGGTTGGCACCGGCGGCGACGTTACGGAGGCCCTCACGGACCAGCGCCTGGGCGAGGACGGTCGCGGTGGTCGTACCGTCACCGGCGACGTCGTCCGTCTTCTTGGCGACTTCCTTGACCAGCTCGGCGCCGATCTTCTCGTACGGGTCCTCGAGCTCGATCTCCTTGGCGATGGAAACACCATCGTTGGTGATCGTGGGGGCGCCCCACTTCTTCTCGAGGACGACGTTACGGCCCTTGGGGCCGAGGGTGACCTTGACGGCGTCGGCGAGCTGGTTCATCCCGCGCTCGAGACCGCGCCGTGCCTCCTCGTCGAACGCGATGATCTTGGCCATGTGAAGTGGTCCTCCCGGACAGGGGTGGATGCGTCAGACCTGGCGGCGCCCGCGACGGACGGCCTGCGTGCCTGGTGGTTCCTTGCCCCACCTGGCCTGCGGGCCTCGCCAACCCGGTCTTTCTGTCACTCTCACTGGGAGAGTGCTAACGCAATGATTAGCACTCGACCCCCTTGAGTGCAAGCGCCTTCAAGGATCTGTGGACGCGCGCGGACGCACGAGAGGCCCGTACCCCGCTGTGGGGTACGGGCCTCTCGGCGTGAGTGCGTCGGTGGCCGATCGCGCCTTGGATCAGACGGCGAGTTTGACCATGTCCGCCTGCGGACCCTTCTGGCCCTGCGAGATCTCGAACTCAACTCGCTGACCCTCTTCAAGGGTGCGGTAGCCGTCCATCTGAATCGCGCTGTAGTGGACGAAAACATCCGCACCACCGTCGACCGCGATGAAGCCGTACCCCTTCTCCGCGTTGAACCACTTGACGGTGCCCTGAGCCATGCCTAACTCCCCTATAACTGGCCCTTGCAGAGGCCCGCACTCCGCGGGACCCGGGTCAGACCTTGCGCCGGAGCGCGTCGACCGCGGCTGAATGTATCTGCCCAACTGCCCTCTGCAACAGGTCAATCGGACGAGAATTCTGTGCATGGCCGAACGCCCCATTGGGCGGATTTCCGGGGATCCTCGGGCAAGTCAGGCCAGGCAAAGGGCACTTACGACGCAAAGGGATCCAACACTTTGCCCACAGCTTGTCGCGTTCTCATATGCGCGCGGCACGGACGATCAAGGGGGCTGCCCCAACTCTACCCCGTTCAACCCTACGGAATTGCCCCCTCCGCTTCGTTCGCGGAGGGGGCAACAGGAAGACGGTGGGGGCTTGCTCAGCCGCCGGCGACGGCCGGGATGATCGAGATGCCCGCGCCGTCCGGCGTGGCCGTCTCCAGGCCCTGCTCGAAGCGGACGTCGTCGTCGTTCACGTACACGTTCACGAAGCGGCGCAGCTTGCCCTGGTCGTCCAGGACGCGGGCCGCGATGCCCGTGTGGTTCTTCTCCAGGTCGGCGATGACCTCGGAGAGGGTGCCGCCGTCGGCGGCGACCTCGGCCTGGCCGCCGGTGTACGTACGGAGGATGGTGGGGATGCGGACCTTGACGCTCATGCGGGTTGCCTTCCAGGAGTCGGGTGGCGGGGTGCGGGACGGACGGGACCGGCGGGAGGGGCGGCCGGGGGGCCGCAGACCTCAGCTCTTCGCCAGTCCGGCCTCGCGGAACGCGTCCAGGGTCGGACGGATCGTCGCGGTGGGGCCGGACGTCGGCGCGACCGCGTCCAGCGTCTTGAGGCCGTCGCCGGTGTTGAGCACGACGGTGCTGAGCGCCGGGTCGAGCAGCCCGGCTTCGAGCAGCTTCTTCGTCACCCCGACCGTCACCCCGCCCGCGGTCTCCGCGAAGATGCCCTCGGTCCGGGCCAGCAGCTTGATCGCGTCGACGATCTGCTCGTCGTCGACGTCCTCGACCGCGCCGCCGGTACGCCGGGCGATGTCCAGGACGTACGGCCCGTCCGCCGGGTTCCCGATGGCCAGGGACTTGGCGATGGTGTTCGGCTTCTGCGGCCGTACGACGTCCTGTCCGGCCTTGAACGCGGTGGAGACCGGCGAGCAGCCCTCCGCCTGCGCCCCGAAGATCCGGTACGGCTTGTCCTCGACCAGACCGAGCTTGATCAGCTCCTGGAGCCCCTTGTCGATCTTCGTGAGCTGCGATCCCGAGGCGATCGGGATGACGATCTGGTCCGGCAGCTGCCAGCCGAGCTGCTCGCAGATCTCGTACGCCAGGGTCTTGGAGCCCTCGCCGTAGTACGGGCGGAGGTTGACGTTGACGAAGCCCCAGCCCTCGCCGATCGGGTCACCGATCAGCTCGGAGCAGAAGCGGTTGACGTCGTCGTAGTTGCCCTCGATGCCGACCAGCTCACCGCCGTACACCGCGGCCATGACGACCTTGCCCTGCTCCAGGTCGTGCGGGATGAACACGCAGGAGCGGAAGCCGGCGCGGGCGGCGGCGGCGCCCACCGCACCGGCCAGGTTGCCGGTCGACGAGCAGGAGAGCGTGGTGAAGCCGAAGGCGCGCGCGGCCTCGACGGCGATGGCGACGACGCGGTCCTTGAAGGAGTGCGTCGGATTGCCCGAGTCGTCCTTGATGTGCAGGCCGCCGGTGATGCCCAGCTCGCGGGCCAGGTTGTCGGCCTTGACGAGCTTGGTGAAGCCCGGGTTGAGGCTGGGGTGCGAGGCCACGTCGGCGGGGACGGGCAGCAGCGGGGCGTAGCGCCAGATGTTGTTCGGCCCGGCCTCGATGCGCTTCTTCAGCTCGTCGGGGGAGCCGCTCGGCAGGTCGTACGCCACTTCGAGCGGCCCGAAACAGGACGCGCAGGCGAACAGGGGGCCCAGCGGGAAACGCTCTCCGCACTCGCGGCAGGAAAGAGCGGCGGCGGGTCCGAGATCCACGGTGTCCGAAGCGGTCCCGGCGTTCTCGGAGGTGGTGCTTGCGACAGTCGGCACAGTCATGCTGGCGAGGTCCTCTCCTCATCTTCCTCGCGACGTACTTCGCCGCAAGACGGAATTGGCACCTTCCCCACCATGACCTCGCGGTCGGCAGGAGGGTTGCCGGGACTTCAACGGGCCGTTCCCTCAGTCCCTCTGGATGAGCGCTTATGACGCCGGGCCACGAGGCCCGGGTGTTTGTCAGCGAGCTGACCCCCGGCATGCGACGGTCATTCGCGTTGTTCAAGACTGTAACCGAAGGCAAGGACGGTTGAGATAGTCGTCCGAACCGCGAGATGGCTCACAGTCAAGGAGACGCGCCGTGCTGGATGAGGTGGACCGCTGGCTGACCAGGCGTTCCTGGTCGGCGGCCGATCGCCCGCTGGACCGGCTGACCGCCGCCAAACGGGGCGTCGGAGTGAGTGTCGTGCTCCCCGCGCTCAACGAGGAGGCGACGGTCGGCGCGATCGTCAGGACCATCCGGCGCGAGCTGATGGAGGCCGTGCCGCTGGTCGACGAGCTGGTCGTCATCGACTCCGGTTCCACCGACCGCACGGCCGAGGAGGCCGCCGCGGCGGGCGCACGGGTGGTGCACCGGGACGAGATCCTGCCGCGCATTCCGGCCGTCCCCGGCAAGGGCGAGGTGCTGTGGCGCTCACTGCTGGTGACCGGCGGCGACATCGTCTGCTTCGTCGACGCCGACCTCAGGGACTTCTCGGCGGACTTCGTCTCGGGGATCGTCGGGCCGCTGCTGACCGACCCCGATGTGCAGTTCGTGAAGGCCATGTACGACCGGCCGCTCGGCGAGGAGCCGGGCCAGGGCGGGCGGGTGACCGAGCTGGTGGCCCGGCCGCTGCTCAACCTGCACTGGCCCCTGCTGGCCGGTTTCGTCCAGCCGCTCGGCGGTGAGTACGCGGTACGCCGCTCGCTCCTCGAACAGCTCCCCTTCCCCGTCGGTTACGGGGTCGAGCTGGGCCTGCTCGTCGACGCGCTGCACACGGTGGGGCTGGACGCCCTGGCCCAGGTCGACGTCGGCTCGCGCGTCCACCGCCACCAGGACGGGCTGGCGCTGGGGCGGATGGCCGCCGCGATCTACCGGACCGCGCAACTGCGGCTGTCGCGCGGGCACCTGGTGCGGCCCCGGCTCACCCAGTTCGAGCGGGGTCCGGGCGGCTTCACGCCCCGTACCTACACGGTGGACACGGAGGAACGGCCGCCGATGCGCGACATCGAGGAGTACGCGGCCCGGCGGGCGGCGTAGGGCCTCTCGTCTGGATCACGCCGGGCTCACGGGGTGTGGCACGCACGCTTCGCCCGCCCGAGGTTTGCCCGCTTCCGGCGCGGGCTAGGTTCGCGTCATGGCCTCTCCGCATGCCGCCCGTGTACATGCCGCCCGCGTCCTCGTCGCCTCCAACCGGGGGCCCGTCTCGTACACCCTCCGTGACGACGGCGAGCTGGAGGCCGCACGCGGTGGCGGCGGGCTCGTCTCCGGGCTCTCCGCGATCGAGGGCGACACCGACTCCCTCTGGGTGTGTGCCGCGCTCGGTGACGGCGACCGCGCGGCAGTCCGGCGCGGGGTCGGCGAGGACGGTGTGCGGATGCTCGACATCGACGCCGAGGTGCACGCCGCCGCGTACAACGGCATCGCCAACTCCGTGCTGTGGTTCGTCCACCACATGCTCTACCAGACGCCGCTGGAGCCCGTGTTCGACGTGGCGTTCCGGCGCCAGTGGGACGCGTACCGCACGTACAACCGCGCCTTCGCCGACGCGCTGGCCGCCGAGGCCGCCGACGGGGCCGCCGTGCTGGTGCAGGACTACCACCTGGCCCTGGTGCCCGGCATGCTGCGCGAGCTCCGGCCCGACCTGCGGATCTCGCACTTCTCGCACACCCCGTGGGCGCCGGTCGAGTACTTCCGGCTGCTGCCCGACGACATCGGTGCGGAGCTGCTGCACGGCATCCTGGGCGCCGACCGGGCGGGATTCCTGACCCGGCGCTGGGCCGACGCCTTCGTCGCCTGCTGCACGGCGGTCGTGGGCGGCACCGGGGACACCGCGGTCTCGGTGCACGGCCTCGGCGCCGACGCCGACTTCCTGCGGGAGCGGTCCCACCGGCCGGACGTGGACGAACGGATGACGGCGCTGCGCGAGCGGATCGGCGGCGGTGGTGGTGGTGGTGGTGGTGGTGAGAGTGCGGGGGACCGGAAGACGATCGTCCGGGTGGACCGCACCGAGCTGTCGAAGAACATCGTGCGCGGGCTGCTCGCCTTCCGGGAACTGCTCGACACCCGGCCCGAGTGGCGCGGCCGGGTGGTGCACATGGCGTTCGCGTACCCGTCCCGGCAGGACCTCGCGGTCTACCGCGACTACATGACCGAGGTGCGACGCGTCGCCGACGACATCAACTCCCGTTACGGGACGCCCGACTGGACCCCGGTCGCGCTCTACCTGAAGGACGACTTCGCGCGCTCGCTGGCCGCGTACCGGCTGGCGGACGTCGCGCTCGTCAACCCGATCCGCGACGGGATGAACCTGGTCGCGAAGGAGGTCCCGGTCGTCTCGGACCACGGGTGCGCCCTGGTGCTCTCCCGGGAGGCGGGGGCGTACGAGGAGCTGGGCGACGACGCGATCACCGTGAACCCGTACGACGTGAGCGCCACCGCCGACGCCCTGCACCGGGCGCTCACCATGCCGGACGCCGAACGCGCCGAACGCACCGGCCGGCTGGCCGCCGCGGCGACCGCGCTGCCGCCGCAGCAGTGGTTCCTGGACCAGTTGAACGCGCTGACCTCGGGAGAGCAGGGCGGCGGCTGACCTCGGGAGAACGGACGGGCGACTGACCGCGCGCGCTCGGGCCGGGACTCGGCGAACGCTCATGGAACGCCCTGAAATGCCCTGCGGATCAAGCACGCGTCAAAGATCTCCGGCGCCCCGGCCGGTGCCCTCCGCGCGCGCTTAGCGTGGTGCCGAATGCACCCGAGACGTGGGCGAACAGCAGGAGTGACCGAAGAATGAGTTCCGCGTACGACAACCGACTCGCGGCGCTGATGGGCGAGTTCACCGAGCGCATGTCACTCGTCCGCGGCGCGCAGGAGTCACTCGAAGGGCAGTCCGTCACCGCCCGTTCCAAGGACCGGTCGGTGACGGTCGTGGGGGATGTCCGGGGCGGCATCCGGCAGATCACGTTCGACACCGACGACTTCCGCGACATGGCCCCCGCCGAGCTGGGCGCGCTCCTGGTGGGGACGATCGCCGAGGTCAGGCAGCAGGCCTCGGCGAAGGTGCGGGAGGCGTTCGCGCCCGTGGTGGCGGCGAGCGCGGGGCCGGAGGACCTGGCCGCGCTGGAGGAGCTGAAGCGGTCCCTGCGCGGGATGCCCGAGCAGAAGTGACCCCCTGAGGGGCTCGTGAGGGTCGTGACCGCAGTACTTCTCAGGGGCTCGTGACCGCGGTGCCCCTCAGGGGTTGAGGATCCGCGTGATGTCGTCGGCGGTGGGCACGGCCTCCGGCCGGTTGACGGTCGTCGTGCCGTCTCCCCAGTGGACCGTCTCGGTCCCGTCGGGTGCGGTCTCGATCCAGATGCCGTCGGGCCGGGTGACCGTCGTCGTACCGTCACCCCAGTGGACCGTCGCGGTCCCGTCGGCCGTGCTCTCCACCTTCGTACCGTCCGCCAGGGTGCTCGTGCTGGTGCCGTCGCCCCAGTGCACGGTCTCCGTACCGCCGGGCGCGCTGTCGACCCTGATCCCCTCCCCGAGATGGGTGGTGGTGCTGCCGTCGCCCCAGTGGACGGTTCCCGTCTCCCCGGGGGCCGCACTCTCTCCCCGTACCCCGTCCGGCCAGGTGATCGTCGAACCGTCGGCGGTGGTGGTGATCCGGGCACCGTTCTCGTACGTCGTGACCGTGCCGCCCGCGGAACGGCCCCCGGAGCCGCCCGCGGGATCGCCCCCGAAGAGCTTGTCGCCCGCCTTCTGCCCGTAGTCGTCGAGGTACTTCCCCGGTGAGAGGGACCCGAAGTCGTGCGGGTTCAGGGTGCTCAGTCCCTTCCCCTTGATCCCGCCGAACGCCCCGTTCATCGCCCCGTACGTCACGTCGGAGCCCGGGGCGTTGCCCATCGCCGCGTCCTGGGCAGCCGCCTCCGCCGTACCGGACGCCGCTCCCCAGAGCGCGGCGAACGGTGCGCCGGCGCCGAACTTGGTGAGGTTGTTCCGGAATCCCTTGGGCGTCGACCCGTCGAAGAGCTTCGTGGGGAACGCGTCCCCGAGCAGCTTCCCGCCCCCCTTGGTCAGCCCCTTGCCGATCCCCTTGCCGAGGCCGCCCGTGCCGAAGCCCACGAGCGCGCCGACCGCGCCCGCGGTCGCCGCCTTGCCGACCTCGCCCCAGTCGATGCCGGCCGGCCGGTGGCCGCGGCGCATCTCGTCGAGCTGGGCGACCAGGTCCCAGCCCACCTGCTGGAGTTCGGAGTCCACCACGTGCGCGACGAGCCTGATGATCGCCTTGCGGATGAAGCGGACGATGACGGCACGGGTGAGTGCCATCTCCGCCGGGATGGCCGCCTCGCTGGCCCCGAAGGTGAAGAACGACATGGCCACGGCGATGGCGATCTCCACCGCCAGGGCCACCAGCATCCCGATGATCTCGATGCGCAGGGTCTCGATCTCCAGCGCCATCGCCTCCAGCGCCCCGGCGAGCGCCTCACAGGCATCGGCGATGGCCGGGAGGTACGGTTCCGCGCCCCGGGTGAGGTCGTCGGCGTACGCGTGGAATGCGGCCCCGGTCTGCCCGGTCACGCCCCGGTCGACCGCCGCCGACGCCGAGACCACCAGCGCCACGATGTCGTTGACCGCTGTCTCCGCGTCGCGCCAGCCGGTGGCCAGGTACCGCAGGTCGTCCGGGTTGCCCTCCGGCCAGTCGTTGCCGACCAGGATCTCCAGCAGGGTCTGCACGCCCGGGGGAACGGTGGTGGCCGCCATCTACTCCGCCTCGCCCTGTTCCCCGCCGAACGCGGTGTCCGCCAACGCGGAGGCATGGCCCTCCGCGCCCTCCAGCACCCCGTGCACGGCGCCGATGTCGTCCACCAGCTTCCGGAAGATGGCCTCCAGCGTGTCGATCGCCCCCTGGACGACGACTGCCGGACCGCTGCCGTCGTCCCCCGCGTAGTTCGCCTCGAAGGTCTTCCCCAGCGGGTCGGTCCCCCACGGCCGGTCCCCCAGCGCGGGGGCCGTGACCGTACGGTCCAGGGCGGCGGCGCAGTCGTGTGCGACGGCTCGGGCGTCGTCGAAAACGGCGCGGGCGTTCTTCAGTTCCCCGAGGTCGACGACGAGGACCCCCGACCAGTCGACGCTGTTGTCGTGGCTGTACCCACCGCCGACGGTGGAGTCCGGGGCGGTGAGCGACAGCGGGTTGTTGCGGTAGCCCCCGGTGGGTTCCGGGGAGTTCGTGGAGGAGACGGTAGGCATCGTCCCAGCCTGTGGCCCCGCCGCTGCCGCTGCCATCGGCCGCCCGGATCCTTGATGCGATCCTGGCGGGGGTCAGCGCGCCGCCAGGGCCGAGGCCAGTCCCCCCAGGAACCCCGCGAGCGCCTCCGGATCCGGCAGCAACAGATCGGCCCGCGCGGCCAGTTCGGGTACCTCGTCGCCCCCGACGCACACCAGCAGGCCCCGGACGCCCTCCGTGCGGAGGCTCTCGACCGCGGCGTAGGCGGGCAGGTCCCCGAGGTCGTCACCGGCGTAGAGGACAACCCCGGCGCCCGTTCCCCGTACGTGCTCCGTCAGCGCCACGCCCTTGTCGACGCCGGGCGGGCGCAGCTCCAGGACCATCCGGCCCGGTTCGACGATCAGCCCGTGCCGGGCGGCGAGTCCGGCCAGCGGGGTGCGCAGGGCCGCGAAGGCCGCGGCCGGGTCGGCGGCGCGGCGGGTGTGGACCGCGACGGCCCGGCCGCCCTTCTCCTCGGTCCAAGCGCCGCGCGCGGCGGCCACCCCGTCGAGGAGGGCGGGAAGCTCCGCACGGGCCGCGGCGACGCCCGGGTGCGGGGCGGGGGCGTGGACCGTGGCGGTGACGGCGTCCCAGCGCTCGGCGCCGTAGTGGCCGAGGACCACCAGGCGCTCCAGGCCGGGTACGCCCGCGAAGCCGCCGTACCGGACGGCGAGGTCGGCCGGGCGGCCGGTGACCACGGCCACCGAGGCGACCCGTGGGGCGAGCGCGGCGAGCGCCGGGACGACGTCGGGGTGGGCGCGGGCCTGTTCGGGGTCGGGCACGATGTCGGCGAGCGTGCCGTCGAAGTCGAGGGCCACGACGGCCTTTTCGGGCCCGGCGAGGAGAGCCGCGAGGCCTTCGCGGCCGGCGTCGGTGGCGGGGGTCGGCAAGGGGTGCGGTGAGCTGCCCATGGGGGTGACCCTAGCCGGGCTCGGAGGAGCCCGTCAGCGGCGTTCGCGGCGCGCCGTGCGTATCCGGCGGAGGCGGTTGATCGTCACCGGGTCGTGGGCCAGCGCGCCCTCGTCGTCCAGCAGGGCGTTGAGAAGCTGGTAGTAGCGGACCGGCGAGATCCCCAGCCGCTCCCTGATGGCCCGCTCCTTGGCGCCGGTGCCGGGCCAGGGGTGGCGTTCCACGGCGAGTACGGCACGGTCGCGCTCGGAGAGCGCGGGGCCGTGCACGTCGTCGCCAGTCATATGAGCCAACGTACTGGGGAGCCCGGGGCCGGGGCTACCCGGTGCTCCTCCCCGGCAGCGGGACCGGGCTGCTCGGCGTTCGTACCCGGCAGCGGGCCGGGGCTACTCGGCGTTCTGCGCGGTCGACGCCTGGGTCTGGAGCTGGTTGAGGACGCTCACCGGATTGCCACCCGGCCGCACGGCCTTGCCGATCTCCTTCTTGACGTCGGTGCTCACCTGCGACCAGGACGTCTTGCCGACGGGCGGCAGCTGCGCGGTGGGCAGCTGGTCGAGGAAGGTCTTGAGGAACTTGTACTTCGGTTCGTCCGCCAGCATCCCGGACGCCGAGGTGGTGGACGGCAGCAGGTTGTACCTCTCGGTGAGGTCCAGGACGTTCTTGTCGCTGAAGACGTCGTTGAGGAACTTGCCTATCTCCTCGCGGTGGCCGTTCTGCTTGAAGCCCATGATCCAGTCGGCGACGCCCGTGGCCGACTTGGCCGGGCCGTTGATACCGGGCATCGAGACCATGCCGACCTTGACGCCCTTGGCGACGGCCTGCTGCACCAGCTGCGGGTGGCCGTTGAGCATGCCGACCTCGCCCTTGGTGAAGGCCGCGTACGCCTGCTTACGACTGAACTCGCCGGGGGCCACCGGGCCGGTGAGATGGGCGCCGACGAGGTCGTTCTTCAGCCAGTTGAAGGTCTTGGCGTTCTCGGCCGAGTCGAGCGTGTACGTACCGACGCCGTCGGTGTAGCCGCCGTTCCCGCTGAGCATCCACTGCATGGTCTCGACCTGGGCCTCCTCCGGGCCGAGCGGCAGCGCGTACGGGTACTTCACCCCCTGCGCCTTGAGCACCTCGGCGTCGGCCTTGAGCTCGGCCCAGGTCTTCGGCGGCTTGATCCCGGCGTTCGCGAACATCTTCTCGTTGTAGAAGAGGAGCCGGGTCGAGGCGACGAACGGCAGGCCGTACTGCACCCGGTCCTGCTCACCCGCGTCGGAGAGCGAGGAGAGGAAGTTGGACTGGACGGCGATGGAGAGCAGGTCGTCGGCGCTGTAGAGCTTGCCCGCAGCCGCGTAGTCGGAGTAGGAGCCGACCTGGGCGATGTCGGGGGCGTGGCCGGATTTGACCATCGCGGCGACCTTCGCGTCGACGACCGGCCAGGGGTAGACGGAGACGTCGACCTTGATGTGCGGGTTCTTGGCCTCGAAGGCGGCGGCCAGTCTGTCCCAGTACTGCTGGTTGCTCGGCCCGTCCGCCGGATCGTAGTTCGCGGCGACGACCTTCAGCGTGACGTCGCCCGGTCCGCTGTCGGATCCGCATCCCGAGAGCACTGCTGTCATACCGAGTGCGGCAGCCGCCGCGGTAAGACCCAAAAAGCGCCGCTGCACAGCCCTTTACCACCCTTGTGTTCAGTTGGATCCCCTGCGACAGCCCACCGAGGGCCCCCATGTCATCCCGTCGCATCAAGACCGACCGGCAATTGGGGGGTGGGGAAGGAGCGTGGTCTGGTGCGTGCGGTCGCAAGGCGGAGGATTGAGGCATGGCGGAGCCATGGTGATTGACGACAACGCGGCGAGCGTGCGTGCCAGACCATGCGACGCCGCCCCCCAATTGCCGGTCGGTCTAAGCCGGATCTTCCCGTACGCCACCTGCGAGGTCTACAGCTGCCGGGTCTCGCTTCAGCAACACGAACCCCACGGGCCCCAGGCCCAGTTCAGCGGCGCGCGCCTCCGCCCACGCCCCGCCCACGCCCCGCCGGCACCCCGGCCCCGCCCCCTTCGCCGCCCTCGTCCACGCCCTCACCCGCGTCCTCGCAGGCAGCCGCGTTTTGCCGGGACTTTGCCCGCACTTTGTATGGGCGCGCAACAATCCGGTACAGGTGGACTAGACCTTTTTCGGTTATCCGAGACACACTGTCCCTGTGACTGCACTCCCCCGGGGATCCACCCCCGGTTCCCCGGCCGAAAACCATGTCATCGCCCTCGACGTGGGCGGCACCGGCATGAAAGCCGCACTGGTCGGGGCCGACGGCTCCCTGCTCCACGAGGCGCGGCGGGCCACCAACAGAGAGCGCGGCCCCGAGGCCGTCGTCGAGTCGATCCTCGACTTCGCCGCCGAGCTGCGCGCGTACGGCGAGGAACACCTCGGCCGGACCGCGTCGGCGGCCGGTGTCGCCATCCCCGGCATCGTGGACGCCGAGAACGGCATCGCCGTCTACGCCTCCAACCTCGGCTGGCGCGACGTCCCGATGCGCGAACTGCTGAGCACCCGGCTGCACGGCATCCCGGTCGCCCTCGGCCACGACGTCCGCACCGGCGGCCTCGCCGAGGGCCGGATCGGGGCGGGCAAGGGCGCCGACCGGTTCCTCTTCATGCCGCTCGGCACCGGTATCGCGGGCGCCATCGGCATCGAGGGCTCCATCGAGGCGGGCGCCCACGGTTACGCGGGCGAGATCGGCCACATCATCGTCCGGCACGGCGGTGTCGCCTGCGGCTGCGGCCAGCGCGGCTGTCTGGAGCGGTACGCCTCCGCGTCCGCGGTCTCGCTGGCCTGGGCCGAGGCGTCCGGCGACCCGGAGGCCGACGCGGCCGACTGCGCCAAGGCCGTCGAGTCCGGCGACCCGAAGGCCGTCGCCGTCTGGCAGAACGCGGTGGACGCCCTCGCCGACGGCCTGGTCACCGCGCTCACCCTGCTCGACCCCCGCACCCTGATCATCGGCGGCGGTCTCGCCGAGGCCGGGGACACGCTGTTCGTCCCACTGAAGGCAGCGGTGGAGGAACGCCTGACGTTCCAGAAGCCGCCCCACATCGTCCCGGCGGCCCTCGGGGACACCGCCGGGTGCCTGGGCGCAGGGCTGCTCGCCTGGGATCTTCTCTCCACGGAGGTATCCGCCTGATGGCCGGAAGCGAAGCAAGCACAGTCCTCTCCGGAGCCCGGGTGGTGCTGCCGACCGGGACCGTCGAGAGCGGCCGGGTCATCGTGGAGGGTTCACGCATCGCGGGAAGCTCACCCGAGAGCGCGACCGTGCTCGACCTCACCGGCCACTGGGTGGTCCCCGGATTCGTCGACATGCACGTCCACGGCGGCGGCGGCGCGTCCTTCACGTCCGGCACCCAGGACGACGTGCTCAAGGGCATCGACACCCACCGGCAGCACGGCACCACGACGATGGTCGCCTCGACCGTCACCGGCGAGATGGACTTCCTCGCCGAGCGCGCCGCGCTGCTCTCCGAACTGGTCGAGCAGGGCGACCTGGCGGGCATCCACTTCGAGGGCCCGTTCATCTCCCCGTGCCGCAAGGGCGCCCACAGCGAGGCGCTGCTGCGCGACCCGGACCCGGCCGACGTCCGCAAGCTGATGGACGCGGCGCGCGGTACGGCCAAGATGTTCACCCTCGCCACCGAGATGACCGGCGGCATCGACTCCGTACGCCTCCTCAAGGAGAACGGGGTCATCGCGGCCATCGGCCACACCGACGCCACGTACGACCAGACCGTCGAGGCGATCGAGGCGGGCGCGAGCGTCGCCACCCACCTCTACAACGCGATGCCGGGCCTGGGCCACCGCGCCCCCGGCCCGATCGCCGCCCTCCTGGAGGACGAGCGGGTCACCGTCGAGCTGATCAACGACGGCACGCACCTGCACCCGGCCGCGCTGGAACTGGCGTACCGCTCGGCGGGCTCCGCACGGGTCGCCTTCATCACCGACGCGATGGACGCGGCGGGCTTCGGCGACGGGGTCTACCTGCTCGGCCCGCTGGAGGTCGAGGTGAAGGACGGCGTCGCCCGGCTGGCGGGAGGCGGCTCGATCGCCGGTTCCACGCTCACCCTGGACACCGCTTTCCGGCGCGCGGTGACCGTCGACAAGCTCCCCGTGGAGGACGTCGTACGGTCCATCTCCGCCAACCCGGCGAAGCTGCTCGGCGTGTACGACAAGGTCGGTTCGCTGGAGCCCGGCAAGGACGCCGACCTGGTCGTCCTGGACGCGGACTTCGCGCTGGCCGGCGTGATGCGCAAGGGCAATTGGGTGGTTGAGCCGAAATAGTCCGTTAAGCGGCGGCATTGATGCACGATCGAAGCGGAAGCGGTAGGTCCACACACTGTGCCTGCCGCTTCCGCTTTGGCATGATCGATCAAGTGCTTCTGACCGTCACCCTGAACACCGCGCTCGACATCACCTACCACGTCCCCGCGCTGATACCGCACGCCAGTCACCGAGTCGAATCGGTCACCGAGCGTGCGGGCGGCAAGGGCCTGAACGTGGCCCGGGTGCTCTCCGCGCTCGGCCACGACACGGTCGTGACCGGCTTCGCCGGCGGCACGACGGGCGAGGTGCTGCGTGAGCTGCTCGCCGATCTGCCGCCCACCGACGCGCTCGTCCCGGTCGCCGGGACCACCCGGCGCACCATCGCGGTCGTCGACGCCGCGTCCGGCGACACCACCCAGCTGAACGAGCCGGGCCCGTCCGTCTCGGCCGCCGAGTGGGACACCTTCCTCTCCTCGTACGGGAAGCTGCTGGCCGACGCCGAGGCGGTGGCCCTCTGCGGCAGCCTGCCGCCGGGCGTCCCGGTCGGCGCGTACGCCCAGCTGGTCAAGCAGGCCCGCGGCGCGGGCGTCCCGGTGCTCCTCGACACCAGCGGCGAACCGCTGCGCCGGGGCATCGCCGCCCGCCCCGACCTGGTCAAGCCGAACGCCGACGAACTGGCCCAGCTGACCGGTTCCCGCGAACCCCTGCGCGCCACCCGCGACGCCCGCCGCCGCGGCGCGCACACGGTGGTCGCCTCACTGGGCGCCGAGGGCATGCTGGCCGCCACCCCGGACGGCAACTGGCAGGCCCTGCCGCCCGCCCGCTTCCAGGGCAACCCGACGGGCGCGGGCGACTCCGCGGTCGCCGGACTGCTGTCGGGCCTGGTGGAAGACCTCCCGTGGCCGGAGCGGCTGGCCCGCGCGGTCGCCCTGTCGGCGGCGACGGTACTGGCGCCCGCGGCGGGCGAGTTCGACCGGGACGCGTACGAGGACCTGCTCCCGCAGGTCGAGGTCATCGCGTCACCGGCCGGGGCCTGAGCCCGCGCGCCCGAGGGCGACGCATCCTTGAGCCCGCAACGCCCGAGGGGCGCCGCGGCGGCCGGTGTCCGGCTGCTGCGACGCCCCTCGGGCACGCGATACGCGATCGACTACGCGATCGGCAGGTGCAGGTCCTGCGGTCCTACACCGGCTTGATCTGGAGCCAGTCGAGGATGGCGTTGCACTGATTGCCGTCCTCGCAGGAGAGCTTGATGGTGTTCTCGCCCTGCTTGAGCGTGACCGGCGCCCAGGTGGTCTGCCAGTTCTTCGCCCAGTCGGGATCGCTGCCGTTGATGAAGTTCTTCAGCCCCAGCGGCGAGCCGTTGACCTTGTCGTTCACCGTCAGCGTGGCGTTGGCGTCCTGGGCCGGGATGGCGTAGCGCACGGACAGCTTGTAATCACCGGCCTTCTCGACGTTGGCCTGCCAGGTGACCGACGCGCCCACGTTGTTGAAGCCGTTGATGTACGAACCGTCCGGACCCTGCGCGCCCTTGACCGTCTTGTCGGTGATGGCACCGCCGTCGAGCTTCAGGGTCGCCGCGTCCTGCTTCGGCAGGTCCGCCGCCTTCGAGGGCGGGGGCGAAGCTTTATCGCTGGGCGCGACCGACTCGGAGGACGTCTGACCGCTGCCGGTGCCGCCCGCCTTGGCGTCCTTGTTCTTGTCGTCCCCGTTGGTCACCAGGGCCGCACCGATGCCGATGACGACGACCGCGACCACCGCGACCGCGCCGATCAGCAACCCCTTGTGGTTGGGGCCGCCACCGCGTCCGCCGCCGTTGTTCTGCGGGGGCCGTTGGGGCGGAGGGCCGCCGGGGTACGTCTCGGGCGCGGCGTACTGCGGGGCCGGCTGACCGTACTGCTGCTGCGGGGGCTGGCCGTACTGCGGGTTCTGGCCGTACCCCTGCTGCGGCTGACCGTAGGCCTGCTGCGGCGCCTGCTGCTGTCCGTACTGACGCTCGCCGACCGCACGCACCTGGTTGTACGACGTCCGAGGCACCCCGGGCTGACCGCCGGACGTCGGACCCGGGTAGCCGTATCCGCCGCCACCGGGCGGCGGGACGGCACCTGCCGCCTGGCCGTCCTCGTACAGATAACCGAACGGATCGTCGTCCTCGGGCGTGCTCGCGCCGTTGTTGCCGGCCGTCATCCCTAAGTACTCCTCACACATCGCTGACGCGGGCGAGCCTACCCCGTACGGATGAACGGTTCGGTCGGCCGCCGGGCCGGGCCCCGGTGCGGGCACCCGGCGGGGTTTCGCCTACCCCGCCCGCCGGTGCACCTTCGAACGCGACCGCTTCTCCACGTACATCCGCTGGTCGGCGGAGCGCAGCACCTCTTCGACGGTCATCCCGCAGCTGGCCCAGCCGATACCGAAACTGGCCCCCACCCGGACGGCCCGGCCGTCGACCCGGATCGGCGGAATGATCGCGTTCCGCAGCCGGACGGCCAGGTCCGCCGCGTCCGCCGCACCGAGGCCGTCCGCCAGCACGACGAACTCGTCGCCGCCGAGCCTGGCCACCGTGTCCCCGTCCCGCACGCCCGAGGTCAGCCGGCGGGCCACCTCGATGAGCACCGCGTCGCCGGTGTGGTGGCCGAACCGGTCGTTGATCGACTTGAAACCGTCGAGGTCGCAGAAGAGCACCGCGAGGCCCTTCGTACCGTCGTCGGCCTCCGCCTCGCCGCCGGGCTCCGCGTCGGCCCCGGTCGGGGCGACGGTGTGCACGTGGTCGTGGAACCCGGCCCCCGCCTGCGCACTCCCGAACTCGAAGGCGCCCACCCCGTACTGCCGGTCCAGGCCCGCGCCGCCCTGTTCGTACCCGGCACCGCCCTGTTCGTACGCCGCGTCGAGCGCCTCGATCGCCGTCTCCCGCACCGCGTCCGGCCGGGCGCAGAGCCGGGCGCTGAGCCGGGCGCGCAGCTCGGCGCTGTTGGGCAGCCCGGTGAGCGAGTCGTGGGAGGCGCGGTGGGCGAGGGCGAGTTCGTGGCGCTTGCGCTCCTCGACGTCCTCGACGTGGGTGAGCAGGAAGCGGGGGCCGTCGGCGGTGTCCGCGACGACGGAGTTGCGCAGCGAGACCCAGATGTACGAGGTGTCGCGCCGCCGCAGCCGCAGCTCGGCCCTGCCCCCCTCGGCGGACGTACGGAGCAGGGTGCCGACGTCCTCGGGGTGGACCAGATCGGCGAAGGAGTAGCGGCGCATCGCGGAGGCGGGCCGCCCGAGCAGCCGGCAGAGCGCGTCGTTGGCGCGCAGCAGCCGCCCGTGCTGGTCACCGCCCATCTCGGCGATGGCCATCCCGCTCGGCGCGTACTCGAACGCCTGCCGGAAGGATTCCTCACTGGCGCGCAGGGCCTGCTGCTCGCGCTCCAGCCGGACCAGGGCGCGCTGCATATTGGCGCGCAGCCGGGCGTTGGAGATCGCGATGGCGGCCTGGAACGCGTACATCTGGAGCGCTTCCTGGCCCCAGGCGCCGGGGTGGCGGCCGTTGCGCGGACGGTCGACGGATATGACGCCTAGCAGCTCGCCGCCGGACGCGTCGGTCGCGTACATCGGCGCGAAGAGCCGGTCGGAGGGGTGCCACTCGTCCTCGAAGCGCGGCTCGGGGCCGTCGTTGTACACCTGCGGCACGTCGTCGCTGTCGAGGACCCAGCCCTCGGTGTACGGGATGAAACGGAGGTCGCCCCAGGCCTCGCCCATCGAGAGCCTGCGCTCCCAGGACGCGCGCGGGCCGACCCGTCCGGTCATCAGGGCGGCGGCGGAGTCGTCCCCGGCGAACGCGGCGACCATGAGGTCACCGTCGGGCCGTACGAGATTGACGCAGGCCAGTTCGTAACCGAGCCCGGCCACGATGCCGTCGGCCACGGTCTGCAAGGTGTCCGCGAGGCTGCGGGCCTGGTTGAGGTTGGCGACCGCTTGATGCAGCTGCCGCAGGGCCGCAAGACGGACGTACGGCTCCGACTCGGTCTCCATCGCTCGCTCCCCCCGAGACCTCGACAGCAACTCCAGGGTTCTTATCGGCGCTCTTGGTGCAGTGGTCTCAGCCACTGAATCACAGCGAGCTGTGCCGCAGGTACACAGGGTCAACAATTTGTGTCCGTCGTGACTCAAGTCACATCAGGGGATGAAGGGTTGAACGCGACAGCAGGTGGGAAGCGACAGTCGCTTCTTGAACGCGCGCAGGATTCTTGCGCGCGGTGGCCGCACGGGGTTGGTGCGCGCGCGAGGTCCTAGGACCAGGCTGGTCCTCCGGTCCGATGCGGAAGCTTGGCTTCCACGGCTAGCGTTCTTGATGTGTTCCAGACGATCCCCACCCCGCGTACCGAGCCCGTCCCCCACCCCGAGGGCGCGAGCCCCCATCCTGAGGGCGTGAGCAACGACGACTTCCGTGCCGCCATGTCCCGACTGACCGCCGGAGTGGTGCTGGTGACGGCCCACGACGCGGACGGCGGTCCGCACGGCGAGGACGTCGGTATGACGGCGACCGCGTTCATGTCGGTGTCCCTCGACCCGCCCCTGGCGATGGTGAGCCTGCGCAACGGCTCCCGGATGGACGACCTGCTCGCCGAACAGCCCCGCTGGGCGGCCTCCCTGCTGGCCGAGAGCCAGCGGCACATCGCGGGCCGGTTCGCGATGAAGGGCCGCATCAGCGACCGGCTGCTGTTCCAGGACATCCCGTTCACCCGCGGCGAGGCGTCGGGGGCGCCGGTGGTGGGCGGCGCACTGGCGACGATGGAGTGCGTGACCGAGCAGCGGGTGGTCGCGGGGGACCACACCCTGGTGATCGGCCGGGTCCTCACGGTCGGGCTGCCGAGCGCGGAGGGCGCACCGCTGGCGTACTTCCGGGGACGCTACCGGCGCCTGGACTGATCTGCCCCGCACCTCTCCCCTATCTGTCCCGTACGCGCGGAGTGTGGTGCGACGGAGCCGTGGTGTGATGGCGCCGTTGCTGTCATGACCCCGTGGTGTGATGGCGCCGTGAGCCGCGCTTCGGAAGAGACCAACCGCCGCATGCTGCGGGCCCGGGACGCAATGGACCGCGCCTACGCGCAGCCCCTGGACGTACCGGCGCTGGCCCGGATCGCCCATGTGTCGCAGGCCCACTTCGCGCGCACCTTCCGGGCCACGTTCGGCGAGACGCCGCACCGCTACCTCCAGCGGCGCCGGGTGGAGCGGGCGATGTTCCTGCTGCGGGAGACCGACCGCAGCGTGACGGACATCTGCTTCGAGATCGGCTTCGGCAGCCCGGGGACCTTCAGCCGCACGTTCCGCGACATCGTGGGCCGGTCGCCGAGGACGTACCGCAAGGAGACGCCGGCCGTGGGTGTGCCGACGTGCTTCGCGATGGCGTGGATGCGGCCGAGCGGCTGACCGCGGCCCCGGCCGCGCTTCCCGTACGGTCCGGGCCGACCACCCCGTACCGGCCTCCCCGTACCGACCACCCCGTACCGACCACCCCGTACCGACCACCCCGTACCGACCACCCCGTACCGACCTCCCCGTACAGACCTCCCGTACCGACCTCCCCGCACCGACTGCCGACCGCCGCAGCCGACTGAGCAGTTTTGGATAAGTTTCCGCGCGGCTCCCCCCGTAGCGTGATGCACATGTTCAACGCCATCACGCACTCGCAGATATACGTCCTCGACCAGGACCAGGCCCTCGACTTCTACGTCGGCAAGCTCGGTCTGGAAGTCACCGCCGATGTCGACATGGGCTTCATGCGCTGGCTCGCCGTCAGCGTGCCCGGTCACCCCGAGCGTCAGATCCTGCTGGAGAAGCCGGGCGCCCCGGCGATGTCCGAGGAGACCGCGGAGCAGGTCCGCGAATTGGTGACCAAGGGAGCCATGGGCGGCTGGCTGATCTTCACCACGGAGGACTGCCGCAAGACGTACGAGACGCTGCTGAGCCAGGGCGTCGAGTTCACCGAGGAGCCCACGGAACGCCCGTACGGCACGGACTGCGGCCTCCGCGACCCCTTCGGCAACCGCATCCGCTTCACCCAGCCGAAGGCCTGAGGCGCGCCGGGCGGTCGAGCGCCCGGGGGATCCGGGGGGTCCGGGGAGGGGCGGTGCAGGGCAGGGGCGTCACTCCCAGCCCCGCCCGGTCCTCCCCCGCTTCGTGTCACTGCGCTGCTTCTTGTTCCGCAGCCGCCGCTCATTGATGCCGCGCGGAATCTTCGTCGCCCGCCGCGGCTTCGGCGGCGGCGCGGTCGCCTCCGCGAGCAGCGAGGCGAGCCGGACGGCGGCCATCTCCCGGTTACGCCACTGGGAACGGTGCTCCGACGCCCGTACGGTGACGACGCCACCCACCAGCCGCGAGGCCAGCCGCTCCAGGGCACGCTCCTTCCACACCGGTGGCAGCGCCTCCGTGTTCGCGAGGTCGAAGCGGAGCTCGACCTGCGTATCACTGGTGTTGACGTGCTGGCCGCCGGGTCCCGAGGAGCGCGAGAAGCGCCACATGAGTTCGGCCTCCGGCAGGGAGACGGAACCACGGACGACGTAAGGACCGGACATGTGTCCATGGTCGCTGGTCCGGACGGCCCGCGTCACCCGCATTTCCGGCCGGGCCGCGCGGGGAGGGCAAAGAAAGTAAAGAGAGTTGGAACCTCTCGGTCCTCTGCCGACGTTATGTCGGGTGACGGTAGCGTCGTGAACCACACGGAGCCCGTGCACCAAACGGAAAGGGACATCCCCATGGCTGTAAGCCTGTCCAAGGGCGGCAACGTCTCCCTCACCAAGGAGGCCCCGGGCCTGACCGCCGTCACGGTGGGCCTCGGCTGGGACGTCCGTACGACCACCGGCACCGACTTCGACCTCGACGCCTCGGCCATCGCGGTGAACGGCGAGGGCAAGGTCTACTCCGACGGCCACTTCGTCTTCTTCAACAACAAGGCGACCCCGGACCAGACCATCGTCCACACCGGCGACAACGTCACGGGCCAGGGCGAGGGCGACGACGAGCAGATCAAGGTCAACCTGGCCGGTCTGCCCGCCGACATCGAGAAGATCGTCTTCCCGGTCTCGATCTACGACGCGGAGAACCGCTCGCAGAACTTCGGCCAGGTGCGGAACGCCTTCATCCGCATCATCAACCAGGCGGGCGACGCCGAGATCGCCCGCTACGACCTGAGCGAGGACGCCGCCACCGAGACCGCCATGGTCTTCGGCGAGCTCTACCGCAACGGCGCGGAGTGGAAGTTCCGCGCGGTCGGCCAGGGCTACGCCTCGGGCCTCGTCGGCATCGCCCAGGACTTCGGCGTCAGCGTCTGACACCCACGCCTGCCACGACCTGACCGAGCCCCCGGCTTTTCCCGCCGGGGGCTCGGTGCGTACCGGTGACTCCTGCCGCCTACCGACGCCTACCGACTCAGGCGGCGAACTCGCCACCCTTGACGGCTGCCACGAACGAGGACCAGCCACTCGTCGGGAAGAGCAGAGCGGGGCCGTGCGGGTCCTTCGAGTCACGGACGGGGACGGCGGCGGGGAAACCGTCGACGACCTCGATGCAATTGCCCTGGTCGGCACCGCTGTGGCTGGACTTCCGCCATCCGCTCAGTGCGGAGGCGCGGGGAATGTGGCGCTCAATTGTCATGGTCTTCGTATTCCTTCGCTGTTGCCCTCAGGAGGGCCAGTGTCTCCTTCAGCGGCAATGCGTCGCCTAGCGCGAGATCGTATGTGGCCTGGTAACGCTGAACCAGGGAGGGGGAGTCGTGGACCTTTCCGGCGAACAGGCCCTCCACGTAGGCCACCGGCGGCTGGTCCTCGAACCACATGAGTTTGAGCGCGCTCTGCAGGAGCATGTAGCCCCCCATACTGAACGGCAACACGTGCAGGCGGATGCGCTCACTCTCGATCAAATCAGCGATACGGGTGAGCTGTTCAGCCATGACGCCCGGGTCGCCGAAGGGGCGCCGGATGACCGCCTCGTCGAGAAGCACCCACAGCACGGGGGCCACCGCGCCGGAGAGGACCTCAGCCCGCTCCAATCGCGTGACGACAGCCCTGTCACGCTCCGCATCGCTCAGCGGGGGGTAGCTGGTGCGCAGGACCGCTTGCGCATACGCCTCGGTCTGCAGCAGCCCAGGGACAATGGACGGGTCGAACTCCCGGATGACAGTCGCCTGTTGCTCCAGCTGTCGGGCGGCCTCGAAGTGATCGGCAACCGCCCGCTCGTCCCCGCTCGGCAGGAAATTCAACAACACGTTCCCCGTGTTCAGCGCCAGGTCCAGCCGCTTCGCATCCTCCTTGCAGGGAATGCGTCGCCCCGCCTCGATGTGCGAGATGTGCGAACGAGTCATGACGGCCGCATCGGCCAGCGCCTGCTGGGTCAGCCCAGCCGCTTCGCGTTGCTGCTTGACCCAGTCACCGTAAGCATTGGCCATGACGTAACTCCCCTTCGAGACCGCCGACTTGTCACCTTTGACCTACTAGTCAGGTTACGCGCCGTCACTGAATCCTGGTCCCGGACAGTGAAATCGCCGTCCGAATGACGACGGACCCACGCAAGATCTCCGCAGCCGCTCGAAGGCGACCCGGGGGCGCGGCCAACCTGAAGGAACAGGTCGACTTGGACCAAGACATCGCCCACACCGTCACCGTGGAGGTGTCCGCATGATCAGCCACACGCACGTACCGCGACTACTGCCGTGGACGGGGCCGGCCGGCAAACCCGCCTACCTCCTCGGCGGCGGCGCCGGCCGCATCTCCCGCATCGCGGACACCATCGAGCGTGACCAGCTCGGCATGGCGGACGATCTCCTCGACGACGCGGCGGAAGCACTGGCCGACCGTACGGCGCCCCGGGACCAACTCCGCTCCATGCGCGGCCTGATGACGCAGTCACTCACCGACGTACACCGCATCGCGGAAAGCCGCGGGGCACGCCTGCCCGCACCGGCCTACGAAGAGAAGCCGTGAACCGTAGAGGAATACCGAGTGACCGGCCAGACCCTTGAGCCAGCCCATCGCCGCGGGCACCAACGCCCCGGAGAAGCCCATCCTGGAACCCACCGGCAACAACACCCCCGGGGTGCTCTCCAGATCACCTTCACACCGCAACCTCAAATCCAGCTCAAATCAAACATATTTGCTAGCGAGGAACTGAGGGTGGATGCCTATGATCACACCGCTGAATTCAATCCGTGACTGGGGGTCACGCACCGTGCCCAGTGCCGGAGTGTTGAAAACGGAGGGGAAAATGAACAAGTATCGCAAGATGGCTGTAGCAGCCCTGGGAGCTGGAGTCATCACCGTGTTGGGGATTGGACCAGCTCTGGCTGAGGGGGGCTTCAACAGTTCGATCGGGGGTTGGCTGCCGGGCAAGGAGTCACGCCACTGGAAGGACAACAATGCTGACGGCGTCTCGACGAGCATCAAGTTCTCCGGCTGCTCACTGACCAACGGCGGCACCAGCGGAACCTTCAAGTACGCCACACTCCAGCTGAAGAAGGAGCGGGCGAACCTTCCGGACCCGGTCGTGGCCCGGAATAACAACTACTGCGGCACCTCCAGCTTCGGTGACGTAGCGTCCGGCTCGTACTACTTCAACTACTCGGGTCTCAACGGCACCGACCAGACCAGCTGGCACCTCAGTGTCTCCAGCGTGGTTGTCAAGTACTGACTCTGGCCCACCAGCATTGTGCCCGGCTCTGCATGTGAGCAGGCCGGGCACACTGCCCGTACCTACATCGTTCCGACTGACCACCTGGACGTGCTGTGCCGCTTCGCTTCGCCGATTGCTCCTTCGCGTATCGCGCGGGAGTCCCCGTTCTCGATCATTTGACGCTGGAGTTCCCTTCAGGATGCAGCGTGCTACTCGGCCCCAACGGAGCCGGAAAATCAACTCTGTTGTCCCTGGGAGCATCTGTTCAGTACCCGGCCACCGGCCGTGTCCAGCTGGGCAACCTGATCAGCACCGATAGAAAACACCGCAGGGCATTCCGTCAGAAGGTGGGGTGGCTGCCACAGCAGATCAAGCCCGTGCCATCCCTGACCGTGCGAGAACAGGCCGCGTACGCAGGCTGGCTGAAGGGCCTGTCGAAGTCCGAAGCGTGGGAACGATCGGTCGGAGCTCTGGAGCAGGTACGCCTCACGGAACTGGCGAAACGGCGCAGTCACGAGCTGTCCGGCGGGCAACTGCGACGCTTGGGAATCGCACAGGCCCTGATCCACGAGGCCGACGTCGTACTGCTTGATGAGCCCACTGCCGGACTCGACCCCGTACAGCGGGGAGTCTTCCGGGACCTGCTGGCTGAACTGTCCGGCTCCGTCAGCTTCGTGGTGTCCACTCACCAAACCGAGGATCTGGCGGACGTGTACGACACGGTCGTGGTCCTGGACCGGGGACAGGCCGTGTTTCAAGGCACTGTTGGCGAGTTCTTCGCCAGAGCTCCCGAAGGAATGGCAATCGAGCGGCGCGCTGAGAGCGCGTACCGCGCCATGGTCCGTGGGGAGGTCTGAACCATGCGGATCACTACACTGTTGCGATCGGGCCCGGCTGCCTGGATTGCCCTTGTCCTCGTTCCCGTTCTGTTCTGGTTCGGCGCACAGAACACCGACTCCGTGATCGCGTACTGGGAGTCGGCGACCACTCAGTCCCTGATCGTCCTCGGCTTCGTGAGTGCGGCCTGTGGCGCGTGCGCCGCTTGGGAGGCAGCAAGGATCCACCGAGCAGGCGTGGACGGCTGGGCGCCGGCGCGCAACCCTCTCCAGGTCGCTTGGATGCATCTCGCCCCGGTCGCAGCACTGGGGCTGTTGGGACTGCTCGCTTCCCTCGCGGCGATCTCCACATCCGCTGTAGGGGCACCTGGATTCCCCAGCCTGGGGGTACTGGTCACCGCCTACGCCGTGGTCGTTTCCCACATCGCACTCGGCTGGCTCATCGGTCCGCTGATGCCACGCATGCTGGGTGCGGCGTCCATGCTGATCTTCGGGTATCTCTGGGGCTTCTGGCCTGCGGCCCTGGGGGAAGTGCCGTGGTTGCGGCACTTGAACGGCCAGGGCATCGTCGAGTGTTGCGGTCTTGACCAGACCGCCTCCGTGCGCAGCATGGCTGCCACGATCACCTTCTCCGCCGGACTGTTGGCCGCTGCTCTCCTGGCCACCGCTTTCGGGACAAAGCAACGACGGCATCGTATCTATGTGATCTCTGCCGTGGTCCTGGGAACTGCTGGAGCGGTAGGGCTCGCGGTGCCACTTGAGTTCCAAGGAACGCAAGCACGGAATCAGAATCTCCTGAAGTGCGCCGGCACCCAACCCGTGGTGTGCGTATGGCCCGAGCAGTACGACCGCCGGAAAGAGATCACGCGTTGGGCGAAGGATGCCGGTCAGCGCGTGCACAGCGTGGGTGTTTCCACTGCGGCACGAATTGAATTCGGCCAGCCCCAGCCCAGTGAGGCCAGCATTCGGGCAACTGTGGCCACAAGTGTCCTGCCCACAGCTCCTCCTGCATGTGCGATGCGCCCCCGGGCCGAGTATCCGGGAGATGCTGCCCACACCGCGATCTACGCGTGGCTCGCGCTGACGGGCGGCGAGACCAAGGCCGACCTGGTGCAACATTGGGTGAGCGACGCTGTCGACCTGGCTGAGGAGGTGCGGAAGTTGCGCCCTGCACAGCAACACGCCTGGTACGAGCGGAACATGCGATCCGTCCTGGACTGCGCGGTGGATCCTGACCTCAACCCTGCTTCCTTCCGAGGCCCGTTGGCGGGGAACTCGTGATCTGGTGGCTGCGCGCCCATATGGTGCACACGTACGCGGCTACCTTGCTGGCCAGTTTCGCGGTAGCACCCCTACTGGCTGGTTCCGCACTGCCCATCCCCTCCCTTCTCGGCGGTCTGGGAACCGGCATCCCCATTCCTCTGGCCCTACCGGTAGTACCGGCGTGCGTACTCCTGCACGCACTGAGCAGGACGCCGTGGGATTCGGATGCTGTGGCTGTCCGCCCCGTCGCGGCCTACCGGACCAGCGCGGTCGCCGGAACTGCTCTGGTTGCTCTCGTTCTTGGGCTGGTCGAGATGTGGTGGCTCGACTTCGACCTGGCACCGGGAGTCGCACGCAACCTGGTCGGATACATCGGTGTGGGTCTCATCGTGCAGTACTTCTTCGGCCCCCGGTACGGTCCGCTGGCAGTGGCCATGGTTCCCGTGGGCTGTGCCCTCATCGGCATGGGCCCGGGAGGAAGACCCTATCCGTGGGCCTGGCCACTGCACGGGAGCACATCGGCCCTCTCAGCGATCGCAGCAGTGTGCCTCTTCGCTGTCGCGGCCGTCCTGAGCATGAGGTCCACCGGAGAGGCGCGACCACGCGGACGTGATTCCGAACTCTGACCCCACCAGCTGAATTTCTTACTCGACCTGACCGAGCGAGACTGCCACCTGGAATCTGCCCCGGCGGGGCCCCCAGGTAACGGCCGGTCTACGGCTCCGCCGGTTTGTCCTTGCCGTACAGCCACGTGGCCCAGATCCCGCTCAGGTCCTTGCCGGTCTTCTTCTCGGCGTACGCGGTGAAGTCCGACGTCGAGACGTTGCCGTAGCGGTGGTCCTTCGCCCAGCCCCGCACCATCGCGAAGAACGCGTCGTCGCCGACCGTCCGGCGGATCCGGTCGAGGACCATCGCGCCCCGGCCGTAGACCGGCGAGGCGGAGATGTCCTTCGGGCCCGGCGGATCCGCTGGCGGGAAGGCCCAGTTGGCGGCTTCCTGGTAGGCGTCATCGAAGTGGTCCTCGACGCTCTTGCCGCCGTGGTCCTCGTCCCACATCCACGCCGCGTACGTCGCGAAGCCCTCGTTCAGCCACATGTCCCGCCAGGACTCCGGAGTGACCGAGTCGCCGAACCACTGGTGGGACAGTTCGTGGACGAGCGTCGAGAGGCTGGCCTGGTCGCCGGGGAGCACCGGGCGGGTCTGGGTCTCCAGCGAGTAACCGGCGGACTTCTCGGGGGCGATGATCACGCCCGTCGAATCGAAGGGGTACGGGCCGAACTTCTTGCTCTCCCAGGCGACGATCTCCGGCACCCGGGCCACGACCGAGGCGGTCTTCTCCTCCTCGTCCGGGTCGACCGCCGTGAAGACCGGCAGTCCCGAAGGTGCCTTGTAGGAGTGGGTCTTGTACGGGCCGATCGCCACGGTCGCCAGATAGGTCGCCATCGGCTCGGCGCAGTGCCAGTGGAAGGTGGTGCGGCCGGCGGTGGTCCGCTGCGAGGTCAACTCGCCGTTGGAGACGGCCTGGAGGCCTTCCGGGACGGTGACCGTGATGTCGTACGTCGCCTTGTCCGACGGGTGGTCGTTGCCCGGGAACCAGGCCATCGAGCCGACCGGCTCACCTAGCGCGAGCGCGCCGCCGCCGTTGGGCAGCCAGCCCTCCTGCGAGGAGTCCGGGTCGGTGAGGGTCTCCGGCTCGCCCGAGTAGCGGACGACGGTACGGAAGGTCGCGCCCCGGTCGAGGTCGTGGTGCGGGCGGAGCGTCAACTCGCTGCCCGCCCGGTTCGCGGGGGCGTACGCGCCGTCGACGGTCGCGCCGTCCACCTTCATCCCCGTGAAGTCCAGGTTGAACGCCGAGAGGTCCTCGTTGGCGCGGGCCGTGATGTCGGCGGTGCCCCGGAGCCGGTCGGTGTCCGGGTCGTAGTCGAGGGTGAGGCCGTAGTGCTGGACGTCGTAGCCGCCGTTGCCGACCCGGGGGAAGTACGGGTCGTGCAGCGCGTCGCCACCGGGTCTGCCGTGCACACCCGCGCTGCACGCCGCGAGCAGGGACAGGACAGCGGTCAGCGCGGCGGGCGCGGCGGTACGGCGTCTGTACTGGTCCACGTCCGCGATCCTATGAGCGGGACTCCCTGCCCGTGCCGCCGAGGGCGTGAGCCGTCCGGCTCGTGTTCCGTTCCCGTACGCCGGACGGGCCCGGGCGCCCGGCCCACGGGGAGGGCCGGAGGGGACGGCCGGGGGGCACCGCCGGGCGGGCCGTGTACGGACGGAACGTGACCGGGCCCGCGTCGGCCACGGGACGGAGTGCGACCGGGCGGTTGCGCTCCGCCGGACGGGGCGCAACCGGGTGGGGCGCATCCGGACGAGTGCGCTCCGCCGGACGGGACGGCCTCTCAGCCGTGACACCATCGAACCGTGCTCGACATCGGCTACTCCCTCTCCCGCCGCTTCCCGGACCCCCCGCAGACGGACTACCGGCGCGCGGACGTCCGCGCGCTGCGGCACGACCTGTTCTGCGGCGACGTCTACCTCGCCGACACCAAGGCGGACCGCGAGGTGTCCACAGCCTGGGGATGGGTGCCGGTGCTCGACTTCGCGTGGGCGCTGTGCGACATCGTCGAGCAGATCGACCAGGACCCTCGCGGTAACCGGGCGGCCCGGCCGCAACATGCCGAGCTGGACTTCACCGAGTCGACGGACCGGATGTTCTTCGAGCGGCGGTTCGGGTGGGTGGATGTCGCCGCCGACTGGATGCCGGTCGAGGAGCCGCCGCTCACGTTCGGGCACAAGGTGCTGCGTCGGGAGGCGCGGGACTTCCTGCACGATCTGATCGCGGATCTGGGCGACATGCACGAGGGCCTGGTGGACAACCCGGCGGTCTGGGGGCTCCAGGCGCGGTTCCCCCGGGTGTAGGCGTCCCCGGGTGCAGGCGTCCCCCGGGTGCAGGCGGTGCAGGCAACGCCAGGGAAGGTGCCGCCGGGAGGCGCCACCCGGCCCCGCGCGCCCCCGCCGGACAACGGCGTCCAGGAGCCGGGCGACCTGTGCTTCCACCCGGCCACGCGCGCCCCCGCCGGACTACTCGCCCGCCCCCGCCACCCGCACCCCGATCTGTGCCGCGAACGCCGGTGCCAGTTCCAGCAGCTGTGCCGGGCTGATCACCGCTCCCGCCAGCCGCTCGACCCCCCGCGCGATGTCCATCGCGGCAACCGTCCTGAGGTCCACGTCCTTCAGCCGCACCCCGCTGAAGTCCACCCCCCGCAGCGTGCACCCCACGAACTCCACCCGCTCCAGCCGCGCCGACCCGAAGTCCGGCTCCGCCAGGACACACCCCTCGAAGACCACGTCCTTGAGCCGCGCCTCGCGCAGATTCAGATAGTCGATCTTCCCGCCGCGCACCACCACCCGCTCCAGTACCGCCCCGTGCATCTGCACGCCGCCGAGCCGCGCGTCCAGCACCTCCACATCGCGCAGGGACGCACCCGCGAGGTCCGTGCCCACGCCTCTCGCCCCGGAAAGTACGGAGTCGATGAAGCGGGCCCGTACCAGCTCCGTCCCTTCGAGTACGCACTCCCTGAGGGCGCAGTCCATGAAGCGCGCTCCCGCGCCCGACTGGCCGGTGAAGTCCTCACCGGTGAACTCCAGTCCGTCGTAGTCGCCGTCGGGCTCCAGCCCGCGGCCCGAGTACGGGCTGAGCGGCGGAAGCCGCACCTCCGGCCGCCGCACCTGTGGGGTTCTCTTCGCGCCGTTCCGTGCTGCCATGCCTTCCATGGTGAACCACGCCACTGACATCGCCCCCATCCGGATGTCACATCTGCCCCCGCGCCATCCGTCCCGGTGAACACGGAGCATTCAGGCAGCAGCTGAAGCACAAGGAGCGACCCCATGCGACGCATCACTGTCATCGGCGGCGGATTCGCCGGACTCACCGCCGCCATCACCGCAGCCGAGTCGGGCGCCGAGGTGACCCTGTGGGAGGCACACCGGACCCTGGGCGGCCGTGCCCGTACGGCCGAAGGCCCGTACCGCACCAACGAGGGGCCGCACGCCCTGTACAGCGACGGCCCGAACTGGACCTGGCTCAAGCAGCGGCAGCTGCTCGACCCGGTCGTCGCCGCTCCGCCCCTGGCGCTGGCCCGGCTGCGGATGCACCTCGGCGGGACGCTGCGCAGGACGCCCCCGTTCGCCCTGCTCAGGCTGGCCCGCCGCGCGCCCGAACAGGCCCCCGTGGACCAGGACTTCCTCACCTGGGCCACCGGTGAGGTCGGCGCGGACGGCGCCCGCGCCGCCGCGCACTTCATCGGCGTGGCCCTCTACCACCACGACCCCGGCTCGCTGTCCGCCGCGTTCGTCCAGCCCCGGCTGCGCCGCGTCGCCAAGGTGCCGCCCGAGGCGCGCTTCGTACGGGGCGGCTGGGGCACCCTCATCGACCGGATGGCGGGCCGCGCCCGGGAGTTGGGCGTACGGATCGAGACCGACGCCCGGGTGACCGAACTCCCCACCGGGGAGGGGCCGGTGATCGTCGCCACCTCCCTCGACGCGGCCCGGCGGCTGCTGCGCGACGAGAGCCTCCACTGGACCGGTGGCCGTACGGCCCTGGTCGACATGGCGCTCAGGACCCGGCGCGGCGACCCCTGGGTGATCTCCGACCTCGACGCCCCCGGCTGGATCGAACGGTTCACCGCGCAGGACCCCACCCTCGCCCCGGCGGGCGAGCAGCTCCTCCAGGCGCAGCTGCCCCTCGCCCCCGAGGAGTCCAAGGAGGCCGGTGTGGCGCACGCCGAGCGCCTCCTCGACGTGGGCTTCCCCGGCTGGCGGGAGCGCGTCACCTGGCGGCGGTCGTCCGTCTCGGCGGGGCGTACGGGGGCGGTCGACCTCCCCTGTACCACCTGGCGCGACCGGCCCGCCGTCCGCAGGGGCGACGGGGTCTTCCTCGCGGGCGACCAGGTGGCCGCGCCCGGCCTGCTGGCCGAGGTCTCCTTCAACAGTGCGATCGAGGCCGCAGGCCTGGCTCTGGCGTCGAGCAGGCTGGAGAGCACGTCCTGATCACGCCTTGGTGAGGACGAGGGGCGCAACAGGGCCGGACGGAGGAGGGCGCGGGCAGGGCCGGACGACGGGGCGCAGGCGGGGCCGGACCAGAGGGTGCACAAAAGGGGCGATCGGCAACATCCTGTGATCCTCTGGACAGATGAGTCACGCGGCGATATCCACCCCGGAGCCCGACGGGCCCCCGGGCACACCCGACCAGCCCGATCCGCACCGCTGGTGGGCCCTGGCCGTCATCGCCCTGGCCCAGCTGATGGTGGTGCTCGACGCCACCATCGTGAACATCGCCCTCCCCTCGGCCCAGCACGACCTGCACCTCACGAACGGCAACCGCCAGTGGGTCGTCACCGCGTACACCCTCGCCTTCGGCGGGCTGCTGCTGCTCGGTGGCCGCGTCGCCGACCTCGTCGGCCGTAAACGCACCTTCATCTTCGGCCTGGTCGGATTCGCGGTCGCCTCCGCGCTCGGCGGCGCTTCGGTCAACGGTGCGATGCTCTTCGGCGCCCGCGCGCTCCAGGGCGCGTTCGCCGCCGTCCTCGCGCCGTCCGCGCTCTCCCTGCTGACCACGACCTTCTCCGGGGGCAGGGATCGGGCCAAGGCCTTCGGCATCTACGGCGCCATCGCGGGCGCCGGCGCGGCGATCGGCCTGCTCCTCGGCGGCATCCTCACCGAGTACCTCGACTGGCGGTGGTGCCTGTACGTCAACGTGCTCATCGCGGTCCTCGCCGTCACCGGCGCCGTCACCCAGCTCAGCGACCGCCAGGGCCAGCAGGAGAGCCACCTCGACATCCTCGGCGCGCTCCTCGGCTGCGGCGGCCTGGTCGCCATCGTCTACGGGGTGAGTCAGGCCGAGACGGACGGCTGGTCCGCACCGCTCGTCATCACCCTGCTCATCGTGGGCGTCGTCCTGCTCGTCACCTTCGGCTGGTGGCAGAAGCACGCCGCGCACCCCATGCTGCCGCTGCACATCATCGAGGACCGCAACCGCAGCGGCTCGATCATCACGATGGCCCTGGCCACGCTGGCCATGTTCGGGATGTTCCTGTTCCTGACGTACTACATGCAGACCGTCCTCGACTACTCCCCGATGAAGACGGGCTTCGCCTACCTCCCGATGTCCGCGATGCTCATCATCGCCTCCACCCAGATCGCCGCGCGGCTGCTCCACTTCATACCGCCGCGCCTGCTCATGGCCCCCGGCATGCTGATCGGCGCGGGCGGGCTCTACGCCCTGACCTTCATCGGGACGCGCTCGGACTACCCGACGCACATCCTCCCCGGCACCCTGCTGCTCGGCTTCGGCATAGGCCTCGTCTTCATGCCGGTGATGGCGACGGCCACCGCGGGCGTCGCCCCGCAGGACTCGGGCGTCACCTCGGCGACCGTCAACACCGCCCAGCAGGTGGGAGGTTCGATCGGTACCTCACTGCTCAACACGATCGCGACCACCACCACCGCCACCTATCTCGCGAGCCACCTGGCGTCCGCCCACAGCAAGCAGCAACAGGCGCAGATCACGAACACCGGTGTGGTGCACGGCTTCACCGTGGCCACCGGCTGGGCCGCGATCTTCATGGTGGCGGGGGCGGTGGTCGCGTTCACCATGGTGACGGGACGGGCACCGAAGACCCGGGAGGCCGAGGCGGAGGCCGCATCCGGCTGACCCGCACCAGGGCCCTCAAGACCCCGCCAGGCCACCCACGCGGCCCCCTCCGGGGCGTGCTACGACCCCAGCGCGGCCAGCGCCCCGTCCGTCAGCCGGTACACCGTCCACTCGTCCTGCGGCCGGGCGCCCAGCGCCTCGTAGAACGTGATGGACGGCTCGTTCCAGTTCAGTACGGACCACTCCAGACGCTCGTACCCGCGCTCCACGCAGGTCCGGGCCAGCTCCGTCAGCAGGGCCTTGCCGTAGCCTCCGCCGCGCAGCTCCGGGCGTACGTACAGGTCCTCCAGGTAGATGCCATGCACCCCGCGCCAGGTGGAGAAGTTGAGGAACCACAGGGCGAACCCGGCGACCTGCCCGTCCGGTGTCTCCGCGATGAACGCGAACGCGGCCGGGCGCTCCCCGAACAGCGCCTCGTGCAACTGCGCCTCGGTGGCACGGACCTCGTGCAGGGCCTTCTCGTACTCCGCGAGGTCCTGGACCATCGCGTGGATGACGGGGACATCGGCGGGTGTGGCGTTGCGAATCATGCAGGCAGCCTAAGACCGTCCGGAGGGCGGGGAGTCAGGGCCGGTCAGCGCAGCAGGAGACGGGCGATCTCCGCCAGCTCCGGCCGCAGCCGCGACGCACCCTCGCGCGCATCCCACAGGCCGTTCTGGAGGACCCGCCCCAGCGTCCAGGCCCGTGCGCGCTCCCGCTCACCGGACAGGCCCAGCACCTCGGTCATCAGGTCGAAGCGGCGCAGCAACTGCCCTTCCCCGAACCGGTTCCACAGCGCGGGCAGCAGTTCGAAGCCCGGGTCGCCCGCAAGAGGTTTCGGGTCGATGGCCAGCCAGGGTTCACGTCCGGCCGCCAGGACGTTGTCGAAGTGCAGGTCCCAGTGCAGCAGCCGGTCCCCGGGCTCCCCGGCGACCTCACGCACGGCAGCCGCGCAACTCACCAGCAGCCGCCGGTCCGCCGCGTCGGCCAGGGACGCCACCGCCTCCGGTACGCCGTCGAGCATCCGGGCCGCGATGTCACTCAGCCGCCGCACCCCCTCGGGCGCGGGCACCGACGTCAGCCTCGCGAGCAGCCCCGCGATCACCTCGGTCGCCGCCAGCACGTCCGGTACGCGGGACAGCGGCCGGGTCTCGTCGAGCCGTTCCAGCAGCAGCGTGCCGGTCGCCGGGTCGTGGTCGAGCAGCCGTACCGCGCCCGCCCCGCCCCACGCCCGCAGCGCGACCGGCTCCCCGGCGGTCTCCTCGTCCACGTCCTGGAGCTTCAGCGCGGCCCGCGCCCCGTCGGCCGTGCGCACCACCGGCAGCACGACCGCGACCTGTCCGCGCATCGGCGGCCCCTCCTGGCGCAGCCCCCACCGCTCCAGGAACTCCGCCGCACGCGCCCCGGGCGGCACCGGCTCCACCGGCCCGCCCGACACCAGCCCGCCCGACACCAGCCCACAGTCCACCGGCCCGCGCTCGCCCACCGGCCCGCTCATGACGTCCCCTCCCGCTCGCTGCCCTTCCCCCGCGCGTCCCCCGGCGCGGTGACCTCCACCCTACGGAGGGCAGACCCGCACAATCAGCCCATGAAGCGCGCCCTCCACGCCGTCCTCGCGTACATCCGCAGCGCCCCGGGCACCTACCTCTGGCTCCTGGTCCTCTTCTTCACCACCATCGCCCTGCACCAGATGTCACCCCGGTTCGAGAGACACTTCCTCTACAGGCGCTCCACCAACATCCATGAGCTGTCCACCCATCCGGTCCGGGTGCTGTTCCAGAGCGCGATGTACATCGACGGCGGCAGCTGGCTCCCGTACGCCGTGCTCTACACCGTCTTCCACGCCCAGGCCGAACGCTGGCTCGGCACCGTGCGGTGGCTGGCCGTGGTCGTCCTGGCGCACGTCCTCGCCTCGTTCATCAGCGAGGGCGCCCTGCTGTGGGGCATCCATCACGACCGAGCACCCGAATCGGCCGTCCACACCCTCGATGTGGGGGTGAGTTACGCGCTGGCCGGGGTCGTCGCCGTACTGACGTACCGGATCGCGCCGCCCTGGCGGTACCTCTACCTGGCCGGGGTTCTCGTCGTCTACGGCACCCCGCTGATCACCGGCCGCACCTTCACCGACCTGGGTCACTTCGTCGCCGTGCTCATCGGCCTGGCCTGCTACCCGCTCACCCGGGGCCGGGGCGGGGCGCCGTGGAACCCGATGAGTCTGCTCACCCGGGTCCGGCGCTACGCTCCCGGCAACCGCCGACGGGACACCGGACGGCCCTGAACGAACAGACCGGTCCAGCAGGCCGGTTCAGAAGGCAGAGAGACCATGAGCACTGTCAACGGCGGCATATCGTTCTGGTACGCGGACCAGGGCACCCCCCTCGCACGGGAGCCGCTGCCCGGCGACACCAGCGCGGACGTGGTGATCGTCGGCGGCGGGTACACCGGGCTCTGGACGGCGTACTACCTCAAGAAGGCCGTCCCGTTCCTCGACATCACCGTCCTGGAAGCCCGGTTCTGCGGCTACGGCGCGTCCGGCCGCAACGGCGGCTGGCTCTACAACGGCATCGCGGGCCGCGACCGTTACGCGAAACTGCACGGCCACGAAGCCGCCGTCCGCCTCCAGCAGGCCATGAACGAGACCGTCACCGAAGTCGTCAGGACAGCGGCGGACGAGTCCATCGACGCCGACATCCACCAGGGCGGCGTCCTCGAAGTCGCGCACACCCCGGCCCAGTTGCAGCGCCTCAAGGACTTCCACTCGGTGGAGATCGCGTTCGGCGAGACCGATCGCGTGCTGCGCGGCGCCCGGGAGACCGCCGAACGCATCCGGGTGACCGGCGCCGTCGGCTCCACCTGGTCCCCGCACGGCGCGCGGCTGCACCCGGCGAAGCTGGTCAAGGGGCTGGCCGAGACCGTGGAGGCGCTCGGCGTCACCATCCACGAGTCGACACCGGTCACCGAGATCAGGCCCAAGCACGCGGTCACCCCGTACGGAACGGTCCGCGCCCCCTACGTGCTGCGCTGCACCGAGGGATTCACGGCCGCGCTCAAGGGCGACCGGCGCACCTGGCTGCCGATGAACTCCTCCATGATCGCCACCGAACCGCTGCCGCAGTCCGTCTGGGACACCATCGGCTGGGACGGCGGCGAGACGCTCGGCGACATGGCGCACGCGTACATGTACGCGCAGCGCACCGCCGACGGCCGGATCGCGCTCGGCGGACGCGGCGTCCCGTACCGGTTCGGCTCCCGCGCGGCCACCGCCGACAACGCGGGACACACCGAGCCCGCCACCATCGAGGCGCTCCGCGAGATCCTGGTCCGCTTCTTCCCCACCACGGCGGGCGTACGGATCGACCACGCCTGGTCCGGGGTGCTGGGCGTGCCGCGCGACTGGTGCGCGACCGTCGCGCTGGACCGCTCGACGGGCCTCGGCTGGGCGGGCGGCTACGTCGGTTCGGGCGTCGCCACCGCCAACCTCGCCGCCCGCACCCTGCGCGACCTCATCCAGCAGGACTCCGGCCAGGCGGGACCGACCGATCTCACCACGCTGCCCTGGGTGAACCACAAGGTCCGCAAGTGGGAGCCGGAGCCGCTGCGCTGGCTGGGCGTGCACGGGATGTACCGGGCGTACCGGGCGGCGGACCGGCGTGAACTCACCGCGCGCGGCAAGGACACCCACCGCATCGCCGCGCTCGCGGACCGGATCTCGGGACGCTGAGGGGTACGTACGTCGAGGGGGCGCCGGGGCCACCGGGGGCCGCTGGTTGCCCCGGTGATCCCGGTGATCCCGGTGATCCCGGTGATCCCGGTGACCGCTGGGGCTTCCGGCGGTCCAAGTCCCGTGCCACGGGCCGTAATCGGGAGTTCGTCGGTACCCGGCCCGTGGTAGACACACAGCACGGGAACCAACCACCACGAGAGACCGTACGGGGAAGGGCGCCGTTGGCGTCCGACGGCCGGGGGAGTCGCCATGTCTGAGGACCAGCAGGACCAGCAGGACGCAGGGGGAAGAGCCGCCGGAGACGGCAGAGACACCGGAGACACCGGAGACGGCAGAGGGAACGCAGGGAACGCAGCGGAAACAAGGGAGACAGGGGCCGCAGCAGGCACACAGGGCGTGCACGGCACACCGGACGCGCCTGGCGTGCAGGGCGGGTTCGGGCCGCCGGTCGGCTTCGGTGCACCGGCGGCCCCCGGGCCCTTCGGCGCACCGGGCGCCCCGGGCGGATCCGGCGACTCCGGTGGATACAGCGGCTCCGGTGAGTACGGCAGCACCGGTGGATACGGCAGCACCGGCGCCCCCGGCGGATTCGGCGCACCGAGCGGCCCGGACACCCCCGGCGGGTCCGGCGGATTCGGCGCACCGCCGCCGATGCCGTCCTTCCCGCCCGCCGCTCCCCCGCCTCCCCCTGTCCCGCTCGGCCCCGCCGACCCGCTGCGGGCGATAGCCGTGGCCCTGCTCAACCTCACCGGTCTCGGGCTCGGTTACCTCCTCGTGCGCCGCTGGATCCCGCTCGCCGGGTGTCTGCTCGCGACCGTCGCTCTGCTGGTGATCGCCCTGCCCGCCGACCCGGACGGCGTCCCGGGCGGTGTCCTCGTCGGCTACCTCGTCCTCCTGGTGGCGGCAGCCGCCCACGGCGCGTACCGCGGTCTGCGCACCCCGCTGTCCTGGCCGCCGCAGAGCCCGGTGGCGATCGTGCTCGGTCTGGTCCTGCTCGCCGCACCCGTCGGCGGGGCCGTCCTGTACGACGGGGCGCGGGACGAGGCCACCCAGAAGATGCTGCTGGACCGGCTGGACAAGGCGGACCAGCTGGTCACCGCGGCCAAGGGCGAGCCGTTCGCCACCTCGGAGTCCGACTACCGCAAGGCGCTGTCCACGTACCACGACCTGGACGCCGCCCACCCGGGCTCCCGGGCGGCCAAGCGCGTCCCGGCCAGCCTCAGGACGTACTACGAGGCGGTCGGCACCCCGTTCGGCGAGAAAGAGTACTGCGACGCCATAGCCCCGCTGAAGTACCTCCGTACGGTGCCCGACACCTTCGGCAAGCAGCGGCTGGGCTCGCTGGCGGGCTGGCCGGACGACCGGCTCGCCACCTCGCTCTACGCGTGCGGGATCACCGGCCTCGGCACCGGCAAGGACGTGGTGTCCCCGACCGGGAACCTCGGCGAACTGCTCACCACGTTCCCCGCGTCGAAGCAGGCCGCCCAGGTGGAACCGGCCGTCAGCGCCGAGATCGACAAGGCCGGGAAGGCCCTCGGGGGCGACAAGCCGTGCGCGGCCAACGAGCGGCTGAAGATCCTCAAGGGCCAGGCCGTGGGCCTGCCCGGCAAGGAGGCGGGGGTGGACGCCTCGCTGACCGACGCCCTGAGCAAGGACGCCGCCACCGCCGAGAAGAAGGTGCAGTCCGGGACGTACGCCTGCGGGGTGGACCAGTACAAGAGCGGTGACTTCGACGGGTCGCTCACCACACTGAACGGCTTCACCAGCGCCTACCCGCACGACAAGAACCGGGCCCACGCGCAGAAGATCGCCATCGCCGCCGAGATCGCCAAGACCAACGCCGCGGCCGGCAAGCACCTGCCCTCGATGTCGACCGGCGGCAGCCTCTCCGTCACCGTCAGCAACGACAGCCCCGACGAGGTCGAGATCCTCTACACCGGGCCGGTCACCGGCAGCTTCAAGCTCAAGGCGTGCAAGGGCTGTTCGAGGTACTCCAGCGACTCGCTGGCCCAGCTCTCCGCGTGCAAGGCGAACAAGAGTTACCCGAAGAAGACGATCTACCTCCCGCCGGGCACCACGTACTTCCTGCACAAGTCCCTGGACAACTCGACCACCAGCTCCGGCGGCAGCACGGCCAAGATCCGGCCGGGCTACTCGTACACGGAGTGCGCGTACGTGGTCAGCGGCATCGGTTCGGGCTACACGTCCTGACCGACCGCCGCGCGCAACGGGCCCCGTACGGAACCTTCCGTACGGGGCCCTCGGCGTACGCGGTGCTCGCGGTGCGGGGCTGTCGGCCGTACGCGTGCCCGCGGTGCGGGGCTCCCGCCGTACGGAACTTCCGCCGTCCAGAACTCCCGCCGTACGGAACTTCCGCCGTACAGAACCTCCGCCGTACGGAACTTCCGATACGAACCCTTGTCAGGGCCACTGGACGCCCATCAGACTGCTGCCGGGCAGACATTGGATGTCTAGACCATTTTCCAGGCCTTCGTCAGGTCCTGCCAGGTCCTGACAGATCCCTTGTCAGCCCTTGTCGGACCATTCGTTGCACTCTGCGTCCACGGACCGAAGGAGCATTCATGGGAACGCCTGTCGGGCGACGAACCGTACTGGCCCTGGGAGTAGGCGCGGCTTCGCTGCCGCTCCTCGCCGCCGCACCCGCAGTCGCCGCACCCGCGACCGCCTCCTCGGCGAAGGGCAGCCCCAGCGGCCTCCCGCTCGGCAAAGATCGGATTACTTCCGCATCGCAGATCGCGATCAACGCGTCCGACACCCCGGACATCATCGTCCGCAAGGCCGCCCACGTCGTGCCACGCCCCTCTCAAGTCGCCTGGCAGCAGCGGGAGGTGACCGCCTTCACGCACTTCGGCATGAACACCTTCACCGACCGCGAGTGGGGCTCCGGCGCCGAGGACGAGGCGACCTTCGACCCTTCCGGCATGGACGCCGACCAGTGGATGCGCGCCTACAAGGCGGCGGGCGCCCGGCAGGTGATGTTCACGGCCAAGCACCACGACGGCTTCGTCCTCTTCCCGACCCGCTACACCAACCACTCGGTGATCGCCAGCCCCTGGTGGATCCGTACCGACGGCTGCTCCGACGCCGAACGCGACGCCACCACCAAGGCCCGCGCCGAGGCCGAGGCCCACCGCACCGACGACCCGGCCGCGTACTGGCGGGCCCGGAACGCCGGGTGCAACAACCCGCAGGGAGACGTCCTCGGCACCTACCTCAAGGCCGCCCGCCGGGCCGGTCTCAAGGTGGGCGTGTACCTCTCCCCCGCCGACGGCTCCGAGCAGCCGCACGCCTGGCACGCGCAGTACGTCGAGAAGATCCGCGCGAAGCAGGCCTCGGGGCAGTGGCTCAGCATCGAGGAACAGGCCACCGTGGACGACGGCGACCGCGCCCCCGGCGGCCAGGGCCGCTACGGCAGCGGGAGCAGCATCGTCAGCCGCACGATCCCCACCCTGGTCCCCGACGACGACCGGGCCGCCGCGCTGGCCGCACACCGGATCCCGTCCTTCACGGTGCAGGCCGACGACTACAACGCGTACTACCTGAACCAGATCTACGAACTGTTCACCCAGTACGGCCCCATCGACGAACTGTGGCTCGATGGCGCCAACCCCTGGACCGACGCGGGGATCACCGAGAAGTACGACTTCACCGCCTGGTTCCGGCTCATCCACGCGCTCTCCCCGGACACCGTCACCTTCGCGGGCCCGCAGGGGACCCGCTGGGTCGGCAACGAGAGCGGGGTGGCCCGCACCACGGAGTGGAGCGTCACCCCCGCCACCGCCGACCCCCACACCGCACACGGCGAAGGACTGATCCCGGGCGGCCCCGAGGCCGCCGACATCGGCTCCCGCGAGAAGATCACCGCGCCCGGGATCGAGTACCTCCAGTGGTTCCCCGCCGAGGCGGACGTCTCGCTGCGCCCCGGCTGGTTCTTCCACGCGGACCAGAAGCCCAAGACACCCCAGCAACTGGTCACCCTCTACGAGCAGTCGGTGGGCCGCAACGCCGTACTCCTGCTGAACGTTCCGCCGGCCCAGGACGGCCGCATCGCCGCGGCGGACGTCGACTCCCTCACCAGGTTCGGCGACGCCATCACCGCGACGTACGGCCCCGACCTGCTCGCCGCCGGACGAGGCCGCCGCGACCCCGTGCTGCGCACCCTCACCGACGGGCGCCTCACCACCGCCTGGTCGCCGTCCCACGCGGCCACCACCGGCGCCGTCACCCTGAAGCTGCCCGCGGCCGGCGCCTTCGACCGCATCCGGCTCGGTGAGGACATCACCCGGGGCCAGCAGGTGGAACAGTTCGCGGTCGACATCTGGACCGGCACCGCCTGGCAGCAGACCGCGACCGGCACCACCATCGGCTACGCCCGCATCCTGACGCTGCCCGCGCCGGTGAGCACCGACCGCATCCGGATCAGGATCCTCCAGGCCCGGACCACTCCGCGCCTGGCGTCGGCGGCGCTCCACCTGTCCGTACCGCCGAAGTAGCCCGCAGCGGATCCGCGGCCCCGGGCGCCTGTCTCAGCCGACCGGCACCCGGGCCGCGGTATCCGTCGACGGCCTTCCGTGGCAAGGGAGTTGACCGGCCCGCAGGAGCCGCCCGCCCCATGCCCGCCCTACGCCCGCCCCACGGGAATCGACCGGCACGGCCGCCCCACCGCCCCCTATGCTGCCGATCATGACTCCGAACAGGACTCCGAACCCCATTGAACTCGTGATCTTCGACTGTGACGGCACGCTGGTGGACAGCGAGCGCATATGCGTCAAGGTGGACGCGCACATCACGGCGGACCTGGGGTGCCCCTTCACCGAGGCCGAAATCATCGAGCGCTTCGTGGGCTCGTCCGACGAGGTCTACACCGCCGCCGTGGAGGAACGGCTCGGCCGGCGGCTGGAGAAGGGCTGGCAGAAGAAGTACAGCCACCTGTACCGGGCCGCCTTCGACGCCGAACTGACCGCTGTCGACGGCGTCGCGGAGGTGCTGCGCGGGCTCACCACACCTGCCTGCGTGGCGTCGAACGGCGACCACCCCGGTATCCGCCGCAACCTGGAGATCACCGAGCTGTCCGCCCACTTCGAGGACCGCGTCTTCAGCGCCTCCGACGTCCCCCGGGGCAAGCCCGCCCCCGACCTCTTCCTGCACGCGGCCCGCACCCTGGGCGTGGAACCCGGGCGGTGCGTGGTGATCGAGGACAGCGCGTACGGAGTCCAGGCCGCCCGCGCCGCCGGGATGCGGGCCTTCGGCTACTGCGGCGGCCTCACCGCGGCCTCCCGCCTGGAAGGACCGGCCACCGTCGTCTTCGACGACATGCGCGAACTGCCCGCGCTGCTGGCGGCGGCGGCGCGCTGAGCCCCCACCGGACCACGGGTCAGAAGGCGGAGAGGAACCGGTCGAGCACCCGGCTGCCGAAGACCAGGGAATCGACGGAAACGCGTTCGTCGACGCCATGGAACATCGCGGCGAAGTCGGTGCCGGGCGGAAGCCGGAGTGGGACGAAGCCGTAGCAGGTGAGGCCGAGGCGGGAGAAGTGGCGTGCGTCGGTGGCCGAGGACATGCAGAAGGGGACGACCTGGGCCGTGGGATCTTCGGCGAGCAGCGCATCCGTCACCACGGCCGTCAGCGCGGTGTCCATGGCGTTCTCGTGCCCGGAGCCCCGGGGAACGGTGTTCCAGATGATCTCGGGCGGGATGAGGCGCCGCAGTTCGGCCAGGAATTCGTCCTCGAAGCCGGGCACGGCACGACAGTCGATCTGTGCACGGGCGCGGGACGGAACAACGTTGGGGGCGGAGCCCGCCTGAATGACCACCGGAGTCGCCGTGTGCCGGAGGGTGGCACCGACAATGCGGCCCACCATGCCCAGGGCGGCCAGGGCCTTCTCGGGGTGCTGGGCCGCTTCCTCGATACCGAACGCCTCCCCGATGCGCTCCAGGAAGGTCCTCGTGGTGTCGATCAGGCGCAGCGGAAAGGGATGGTCCGCGATGGCGGCAACGGTCCTGCTCAGGACCTGCACGGCATTGCGGTCGTTGAGCATCGAGCCGTGGCCGGCCAGTCCCTGCGCGGTCAGCTCCAGTGTGAACGCGCCCTTCTGGGCGGTCTCCAGCAGGTAGAGCGAACCCTGGGGAGACGGCACGCTGAATCCGCCCACCTCGCCGATGGCTGTCTCGCAGTCGGCGAAGAGATCCGGATGGTGCTCGACGAGCCACTGGGCACCGTGTGTGCCGCCGTCCTCCTCGTCCGCGACGAAGGCGAGAACGACATCGCGGCGAGGTTTGCGCCCGGAGGCGGCCAGGGTGGTCACCACATCCAGTGTCATGGCCACCATGTCCTTCATGTCGACGGCCCCACGGCCCCAGACATGGCCGCCGATGACTTCGCCGGAGAAGGGATGGACGGTCCACGGAGCGGGGTCCGCAGGCACCACGTCGAGATGGCAGTGGAGAAGAAGTGGTGGCAGGTCCGGCTCACGGCCGGCCATGCGGGCCACCACATTGGTCCTTCCGGGCGCCCCTTCCAGGAGAAGGGGCGTGAGACCCGCTCCGGCGAGATGAGCGGCCACGTACTCCGCCGCGGACCTCTCGGACCGGCGGCCCACGGTGGTGTCCAGCCGTATGAGATCGGAACAGTACTGGACTACCGGCGATTCTTCTGCGGTCATCGTCTCGGTGCCGGACGGCATGGGGCGGCTCCATTTCTGTGCGGTGATTGCGGAAGAGTCCGAACAGCAGGTCCTAGGGCCTGCCTGCGGGTACAGGCCGGCGCACGGTGAATCCACCCCGTTTGAAGGTCTCCAGCACGATCGTCACGTCGGTCTCCGTCACCTCTTCCAGGGCGCCGACGACCTCGGTGAGGAACGTCTGCAGGGCGTGGTGGTCCTCCACTGCCACATGAGCGCAGATCTGGTAGTCCCCGCTGACCGTGGCCAGCGTCATGACTTCGGGCCGTCGCGACAGGGCGATACCGACCTTGTCCAGCTGACGGAAGGAGACCTGGAGCCAGAGCAGGGCTTCCGTACCGAGACCGAACAGGGAGGGGTCGACATCCGCCCGTATCCGCGAAACGCCGGATTCCAGCAGCGCGGAGAGCTTGCGTGAGGCGGTGGCCTGGCTGACCCCGAGTTCGGCGGCGAGCCTGGTCGTCGAGATCCTGCCGTCCTGCGCGAGCAGGGTGGTGATCTCCAGTTCGTCGTTCTGGAGCGGTGTGTCGATCCGGCGGCTGCCGAAGGGCGGGAGCGCGGGGCATCGGAGCGCCGCCGCCTCCCCGGCCGTCAGGGCGCCACCGTTCCACGCGTGCGCCACCGTGTAGTACCTCAGCACGGGGTACGAGGAGGAGCTGCGCACTTGAGGCGGCATCCCCTTGTACAGCAGCTCCCGCAGCGACTCCTGACTGATCGGGATGACTTCGATGAAGTAGTCCGACGAGCCCAGCAGGGCTATCACGGTCCTGGTCTCATCGATCGCCGACAGGGCACGGATGCTCTCCAGGGCGGCACCCGTCTCACCGCGGAGCCGCAGGAGTACAGGTGCCGGGCGCCCGATCAGCTGGGTGTCCAGGACGCCGACGACCCGGATCGTCCCGCGTTCCAGGAGCCGCTGCCCCCGCCGCGCGACCGTGCGGTCGGAGAGGCCCAGCACCTGGCTGATCTGGTCCCAGGATGCTCTTCCGTGCGTCTGGAGAGCGGACGCGATCCGTCTGTCAGTCAGACTCAAGTCATCAGATTTATTCATGGATGAACCCAGTGTGGCGCAATCATGCAGAGGACACTATCCCCTTGACGGATTGATTCTCCCGGTGTCAGGGTGACTGCTCGTTCGCACAGAGCGAGGGGGAGCCGTGCCGACAGGTACCGAACACCGGGCGACAGCTGCGGCAGGCCGACGTAATCTTGCTGCCGCCACCGTGGGAAACGCCCTGGAGTGGTACGACTGGAACGTCTACGCCTTGATGGCGCCGTTCTTCGCGGCCCGGTTCTTCGTCGCCGGGAGTCAGACCTCGGCCCTGCTGTCCTCGCTGGCGGTCTTCGCCGTCGGATTCGTGGCCAGGCCGGTCGGCGGCTTGGTCTTCGGTGTGATCAGCGACCGGCTCGGGCGGAGAACCGCGATGCTGTGGTCGATCGGGCTGATGGCGGCCGGCAGTCTCCTGATCGGACTGACCCCCGCGCACGGGACGATCGGGATCTTCGCCCCGCTGGTGCTCGTCCTCTCCCGGCTGGCCCAAGGGCTGTCCGCAGGAGGCGAGTTCGGGGCGTCGGCGGCCTATCTGGTCGAGGCGGCGCCGCCCCACCGCAAGGGCCTGTACTCCAGCTTCCTGTACATCGGGAATGTCACCGGGACGCTGCTCGCGGCGGGACTCGGCGCTCTGCTGTCCAACACCCTGAGTACGTCCTCCCTGTCCGCCTGGGGCTGGCGCGTTCCCTTCCTCATCGGCGGGGTGGCAGCACTGGTCATCGCCTTCCTGCGGAGACAGATGGACGAGACGCTGCCCCCGGCCGATGCCGCGGCCCCCCGGTCCTCGCTGCGCACCGCCCTGGTCCAGTTCCGCCGGAACAGGGCCGCGGTGTTCACGGTCTGCGGAATCACCGCCAGCGCCACGGTCGTGTACTACACCTGGATCGTCGCTCTGCCGGCCACCGCCGCGGACGGCGGACACCTCGACAAGGGCGACGCCCTGCTGGCCTCCACCCTTGCTCAGGTCGCGCTGCTGGCCGCCCTGCCCTTCGTCGGCGGTCTGGCCGACCGGGTCGGCGTGCGCCGGCTGCTCCTCGGCTTCTCCGGCAGCTTCGCGGTGCTGTGCGTGCCGTTGTACTCACTGGCCCGTGCCTCCGCCGGATGGCTGTTCGTCAGCGAACTGGTGGGGCTGCTGCTGTTCAGCGGCTACGGAGCGACTGCCGCAGCCGTGATGTCCAGCCTGTTTCCCACCAGGGCGCGAGGCACCGGGATCGGCCTCCCCTACGCGGCGACCGTTGCCGTCTTCGGCGGGACGGCTCCCTTCGTCAGCGTGTGGCTGGCCGATTCCGGTTCCAGCAACACCTTTGCCGTCTATGTGTCTGCCCTCTGCGTGCTGACCTTCGTTGTCGTACTGCTGAGAATCGGCCGATCCGGCAACAGCGCCGCCGAGGAGGCTCCGACTGCCGGGCAGCCAACCGGCGCCGCCGCCTCCAAGAGCCTCGGTGCCCGCTGATGCGCGTATCGCCCAGCGCCCCGGGAACACCCACCCACTCACCTCAATCACAGTGGAGAGACATGCGCCAGCCCCTCACCGGGAGGACGGTCGGCATCGCCGCCCTGCCGTCCCGGACCGACCTCGCGGACATCACCGCCATCGTCGACAGCGAGATCACGCACCTGACGGCGGAGCCGGCGTCCGCAGATCAGCCGGCGCGATGACCGGCGCGGGGGCAGTGGGGTCCTACGCGGTGGTCGCCCTGCTGGGCGCGATGTCGCCAGGACCGGACTTCGCTCTGGTGAGCCGCTTCGCAGCACTGCGAGGGCGCCGTGTGGGGCTCGGGGCATCCGCGGGTGTCGCCGCGGGCATGGCCGTCAACACACTGGCAGCGGTGTTCGGGGTCGGCGCGGTCGTGGCCGCGTCCCCCACTCTCTTCAAGGCCGTGGCCATCGTGGGGGCGGTCTACCTGTTCTACCTGGGTGTCCGCTCCCTGCTGGCCGCGCGGGAGAGCGGCGTCGGTTCCCCGACCGCGGCGGAGCCTGCGGTCTCCGCGACGGAATCCTCCGCCATGGCGTTCCGCCAGGGGCTGATCACCAATGTCCTCAACCCGAAATCCGTCGTCTTCCTGGTCGCGCTGCTGCCGCAGTTCCTGACGGACCGGTCGACCTGGCTGGACAAGACCGTCCTGGGTGTCATCACGGTCCTGGCCGTCCTCCTGTGGTTCAGCGTCGTGGCCCTGGCCGTCGGGGCCCTCCAGGCGGTCTTCCGCAAGCCCGCCGCCCGCCGGGTCCTGAACATCGCCACGGGCCTGGTGCTGATCTCGCTGGGAGTGATCCTCTTCCTCGTGGAATGACCTCGGACGAGGTGCGGGCGCGATACGGACCAGCAATCGGTGGAACGGGGAGCTCACGGTTGTCCAGTGAACGTATGCATGACGCGATAGCGGTGGGCTGCGGCCCCTCCAACCTCAGCCTTGCCGCCCTGGCCACCGAGATCAGCGGATTCGATCTCCTGGTGCTGGAACGGAACGACTCCATGAGCTGGCATCCGGGGCTCATGGTCCCGGACGCGGCGCTCCAGGTCTCGCCGGTGAAGGACCTGGTGAGCCTGGTGTCCCCCACCAACCCCTACTCGTTTCTCAACTACCTGGTCTCCAGCGGCAGGATCTACCGGTCCCTCATCGCCTCGCGCACGACGGTGAGCCGCCGGGAGTTCGAGCAGTACTACGCGTGGGCCGCGGAAAGACTGGACTCGATCCGGTTCGGTCAGCAGACCTGGTCCGTCGAACGGGCACCACGCGGCTTTCGCGTCCACGCCGGCGACGAGACCCACCTGGCCCGCAGCCTCGTGCTCGGTGTCGGGCAGCGTCCCCGTGTCCCGTCCTTCGCGCGGAACCACCTCGGTGCCGATGTCTTCCACGCCGTCGACTACCTCAGGGCCCCCCGCCGTACGGCCGGCCGCCGCGTGCTGGTGGTGGGTGGCGGACAGAGCGCCGCCGAAGTGGTGCGGCACCTGCTGGGAGGCGACCGCAGCGCCCTCCCCGGCTGTCTCGTGTGGGCGCCGGGCCGGCTCGGCCTGCCACCGCTGGACGACTCGCCGTTCAGCAACGACTGGTTCACCCCCCAGGCAGTCCGCTACTTCCACGAGTTGGACGACAAGGAACGAGCACAGTTGCTGGATTCACAGAGATACGCCAGTGACGGGGTGAGCGCCGGCCTGCTCGACGACATCTACCGGCGTCTCTACGAGCTCGACTACCTGGAGCCGGGCGAGTTCGACCACGCGATCCTGCCCGGCCACCGCCTGGTCGGTCTCACGCGGGGAACGTCCGGCTACCAGGCACTCGTCGCCGGGACGGCCCCGGGGAACGAAGCGACCCTGGACGTGGACACGGTCGTCCTGGCCACCGGGTTCGAGCCGTATGTCCCTTCCTTCCTGGCGCCCCTGCTGGCGGACCTGCCGCTGAACGACGACGGAACCTTCCGCACCCGCCTGGACTACAGCCTGGACCGGGCAGGCAGCGACGGCGGACAGATCTACGTCCAGAACGCGGCGCGTCACAGTCACGGCGTCGCCGACCCGAACCTGAGCCTGTCGGCCTGGCGCAGCGCCACCATCCTCAATGCGCTCGTGGGTGAGCCCGTCTTCAAGACGGACGGATACGCGTCGGCCCTGGCGCTCGGCCCAGGTGCGGAGGGGCTCGTACCCGAAGGGAGCGGGTGAGCGCTGACCGCAGGTCTCCGGAGGCCGTCACGGAGACGGCCGACGGATCGCTCCTCCGGTGGGCACCCGCGCGAGCAGGCGCTGTCCACCTGCCGACCGAGAACTCTGCACCTCACTGTCTACTCACAGGGAGAGAACCGATGTTCAGCAATTTGCAGGACGACAGGACTCGAATAGCCGAGAACACGGAGGTCGTCCAGCGGATCGACCCGATGTTCGACGCGCTGTCGCTGGAGAACCCGACCCGCTCCGACCTGCTGCGCCTCGCGGCAGGCACGCTGGCGGCCGTACGCATCCCCGCCCATCTGCGGGACGTCGACTGCAAAGCCCTGGTACAGGCGCTGGACAGCCATGAGTTCGACACCTACGACGAGCGCAGGATCTATCCCCCGGTGATGAAGCTCGGCCCTGCCGTCTTCGACTACTACCTGGATGACGGCATCCGGGACGAGTACTGGGAACACGCCGCTGAATCCCGCCGCACCTGGAAGCAGTTGGTCGGAGATCACGATCCGCTGGACCTTCTGGTCGGTGAACTACGGCGGATCTGGGGCGGCTCGGTGGAGCCGGCCACCGTGGACGGCCGGGAACTCTTCGTGGGCATGGTCAGGGAGCTGACGGGTGGTGCGCGTATGCACTTCGACGAGCTGATGCGGGAGTTCCCCGGCGTCCTGGACCAGCAGCTCGTCGCCCAGTTCGGCTTCAACTGCTACATCGCCGTCCCGGACGACGGCGGTGAGCTGGTGGTCTACAGGCGCCGCTGGAAGCCGAGCGACGAAGCGCACCGGGTCGGCTACGGCTGGTCGGAATCCGTCGCCGCGGACGAGCCCCGGGTCGAGATCAAGCCGGGTCTCGGCGACTCCATCTGGTTCGACTCACGCAACTTCCATGCCATCAAGCCCAATTCGGAAGGGCGCCGGCTATCGCTGTCCTTCTTCTGCGGTGTCACCACCGAGAACAAGATCGTGCTCTGGTCGTAGCAGAGCTTCCGGGAGCTGCCCGGACCCGTTCCCCCGATGCCCGTCGTACGGATCGTGGGACACGAACCGGGAAAGGAAAGGAGAGGACATATGCGCACACATGAACTTCACCGTGAGGACCCCTACCTCAGCGAGTTCACGGCGAACGTGACCGGGGTCGAGGACGACGTGGTCGAACTCGACTCCACGGCCTTCTACGCCCGGGGCGGTGGCCAGGTGGGAGATCAGGGAGACCTCGGCGGTCACCGGGTCGTCGATACGGTGGTGTCGCCCGGCCGGGACAGTGTCCTGCACCGGGTGGAGTGGTCGGGAGAACCCCTGCGCGTGGGCCGGCAGGTGACAGGGCGCATCGACTGGGACCGCAGATACGCCACGATGCGGATGCACAGCGCGCAGCATCTGCTGTGGCTGGCCCTCGTCGGGGAGTACGGCGAGGGGCAGAAGGACAGCGGTGGCGAGATCCGGCCGGACAAAGCACGGCTCGATGTCGTCTGGGATGCCGCACAGCGGCCCGCCGCCGACGCTCTCACCGCCCGGCTGGCCGCCCTCACCGAGGCCGACCTGCCCATCGAGCGGTACGTCGTCGACCTGGCCGCCGGCCGGTGGGAGTGGCGGGTGGAGGGGCACGCGGCCATCGCCTGCGGGGGCACCCATGTCCGCCGTACCGGCGAGGTGGGCCGCCTTGACGTCTCCGTCAAGGGCAAGGGCCGGGGCACCGCCCGACTCACCGTGAGTCCGAGCGGTGGCTGAACCGGTGATACGCCGTGGCGGGCCGCGCGGTCCGCCACGGCGACGCCTCCCCGCGCTCCTCGCGGTGCCGCGTCGCGGACCGCCCGTGCCCCGGCCGTCCGCGCACCCTGCCCGACCCGCCCCTGACCCGAGAGGTCTGCCTTGTCACCCCTGCGTTCCCGTCACCCGGCACACGTCCTCGTGGTCGAACCCGCCTCTTCCGGAGGAACCACCCTGATCGGTGTCGCAGCCGGCATGGGACTGAGGGTGGTCGTGGCCTCGGCGGACACCGGCGACCGCCGGCTCCCCGACGCCGTACGGGCCGCGGCCGAGACGGTCCTCACCGTGGAGACCAATGACCAGGCCGCGCTCGAAGCGGCCGTACGGGACCTGCACCGGCGCGAGCCCTTCGAAGCGGTCCTGGCCGGATCGGACATCTACGTGCCCGCGGCCGCCCGCGTCGCCGACGCGCTGGGCCTGCCGGGGCTGGAAGTGGACACCGTCGACCGCGTCAGGGACAAGAGCGTCATGCGGGCCGCCGTCGCCGGGGCGGGGCTGCGTACTCCGCGCTTCGCTCAAGCCACCACCGACGAGGAACTGCGCGCGGCAGCGGCGCATGTCGGGTTCCCCTGCGTGATGAAGCCGGTGGCCTGCTCCGGCAGCATCCATGTCAGCCGGGCGGACGACATGGACCGGCTCTCCGCCGCGTTCCACCGCCTGGTCACCGACCCCGTCCCGGACATGGGGCAGCCGCACGAGCACCGTGTGCTCGTCGAGGAGTACGTCGACGGCCCCGAGTTCAGCGCCGACGGATACGTCCTGCCCGGCGAGGAAGCCACGGTCATCGCCCTCACCCGCACGCTGCTCGGTCCCGAGCCGGACTTCGTGGAGATGGGCCACCTCACCCCGGCCGAGGTCGACGACAACACGCTGGAAGCCGTTACGGCGTACGTCCGCGCCGTCGTCCGCGCGGTGCGCCTGACAGGGGGCACGTTCCACTGCGAGCTGCGGCTGACCGCCGACGGGCCGGTCCTCATCGAGATCGGCGCACGGCTGCCCGGGGACCGGATCGTGGAACTGCTGCGGCTCGTCACCGGAGTCAGCCTTCCCAGGATGGCGATCGCCGCGTCCCTCGGACTCGCCCCCGAAGAGGCCGGAGTCTTCTCCGCTCCGTCGGCGAAGAGCGCCGGCATTCGCTTCTTCTCCGCCGAAGGGCGTACGTCCTACCGGGAGTTGACGGGCTGGCAGGACATGACGGAACTGCCCGGGGTCACTGAGACCTCGCTCTACTTCGCATCCGGCGAATCCATTCCCGCGGTCGAGGACTGCCGCTCGCGCATCGGCCACGCCCTGTTCACCGCGGACTCCCCCCGGAGCGCGTCGGATCGCTGGCGGGCGCTGGGGGACGCCATCGCCCTGAACTGACGGCTCAGGCACGCGCGAACCCTCACACGGAGAAGGCCGATCGCGTCCCCGGCGAGACGAGGTACATCCCATGACGTCCGATCAACACGCGTCCCATCGGAGCGAGTTGCCCTTCCTGCCCACGGAGACCGAGCCGGACGGTGTGACCGTCGCCGAGGCGGACCTGGCCCGGTCGTGCTTCCCCTCGGTCCCGTTCAAGATGGCCCGCTTCACCGTGCCGCCCGGCGGAACATCCTCCCCCGATGTGCACGAGGTACGGGAGATCTGGGTGGTCCATACCGGACACGGCACGCTGGTGGTCGATGGGGAGCAACTGCCCATCGGCCCCGGCTCGACGGTCGGCTTCCCCTCGCACGCGGTCCACGAAGCCTTCGCCGACCGGGGCGAGGAACTGACCGTCTTCTCCTTCTGGTGGCCGGTGCCCCGTGGCTGAGCGCTCCGCTGTGTCCGGTGGCGTCCCGCACTACGACCTGGCCGTCGTCGGCATCGGCATCGTGGGCGCCCTGACCCTGTACTACGCCGTGCGCCAGAACCCCGGCCGGCGCGTACTCGCCCTCACCCATGCCACCCGCGGGGTGGGCGCCACCCGCCTGTCCGCGGGGTTCGACACACCGACCGGACGCGGCAGCGCCCAGCGGGCGCTCGCCGCGCGCAGTACCGCTCTGTTCACCGAACTCTCGGCCGAACTGCCTGCCGTACCGCGAGAACCGGTCGACACCTACTGGTTGGTGAACCGGGACGGTACGGCAGCCCTCGACGAGAGTCTGGTCGGGGGCAGACGGACCTGCCCTCCCACTCCCCGGCAGCGGCGCATGCTCGCCGAGACGTTTCCCGGGCTCGCCCACGGTGACGACGAGGTGCTGCTGGCCTCCCCTCCGATGACGGTCGGCTCCGCGCAGTCGCTGACGGACCTGTTGCTGGACCAGGCGCTCGGCGCACCCGGCCGCGCCCTGTGGGAGGGCTTCCGGGTCGCGTCCGTACGCCGCGTCGGAAAGCACATCGAGCTGGTCGCCACCGACGGAAGCCGCGTCACCGCGGACCGGACCGTCATCGCCCCCGGCCCGTGGGCCCTGGAAGGACCGGTGGCGCGAGCAGCCCGCGACCGGGGCGCCCGGGTCAAGAAGGTGGTGGCCTTCCATGTCAGGTCGCGGCCCGCGCCGCACGCACCCGCCCTCGTCCTTGAGGACGAGGACGCCTTTCTGCTGCCGGACCACAACCGTGGCCACTGGATTCTCAGCGTCACGTCACCCGACTGGGACCGCGGCCCGGACGGCCCCCTGGTCATCGATGCCCGCGACCGGTCGCTCGCCCGCGCCCTGCTCGCACGCCATGTGCCGGGATTCCTCCCGCACTTGTCCGGCGGGCGGGTCTTCAGCGACTGCTTCACACCCGGCCATCTGCCTCTCGTGGACACAGCCGGTGACGACGGCGTGGTGATGGCGATCGGTGGATCAGGGTCCGGTTACCGGCTCGCCCCGGCCATGGCCGAGGACGCGCTGAAACTGCTCGATGGGAGAACGTGAACGTGAGCGCACTGCTGACGGGGGACGCACACGTCCCGAAGCACTACCTGCTGGTACCACCCGAGGCCACTCCGAACGGCCCCCTTCACCTGGGCCACATCGGCGGACCGTTCCTGTGGGCCGACATGATCGCGCGCCATCTGCGTGTACGGGGCGACCTGCCGCTCGTGATCACCGGAAGCGATGTGTACGAGTCGTACGTCGCCCTGACGGCCCACGCCGAGGGATCCACCCCCAGCGAGGTCGCCGCCCGCTACGGCCGGCGGATCCAGGACGATCTGGCCGCCCTCCGCATCGGCATCGACACCTTCATCAGCCCGGACCAGGAGCCCTGGCGGGATCTCTTCGAAGCGGAGGTGGCCACCGCGTCGGGGCGCCTGAAGGACAGGGGCGCCGTGCTGAGCCGTACCGAGCGCGTGCCGTACTGCGCCGCGTCGGACCGCTGGGTCGTGGGCGGTTGGCTGCTGGGCCGCTGTCCCGAGTGCGGCGCCGGAGTGGCCAGCTACTTCTGTGAGGAGTGCAGTGCCCATTTCCTGCCCGAATCCGTCGTCGAACCGCGCCCCTTGCTCGACGAGGGGCCACTGACCTGGCGGGAGATATCCAGCCTCTTCCTGCGCGTGCCGGAACGCGACGTCCTCGATGCCGCACTCGCGCGCCTGGACATCGCCCGCCGCTACCGGCGGAGCGTGGCGCGCTTCCTGGAGCGGGACGGCCTGACGCTCCGGCTCAGCGCGCCGCAGACGTGGGGTGTACCACTGCCCGCGCCCGAGGCGGGCGTACCGCACGCGCTGTTCCCCTACGCCGGCATCTTCATGTTCGCGCGGCTCGCCGGCGCCGTCCACGGACAGCTGTCGGGTACCGGAGTGAACGCGTTCGACCCGGACTCCGGGGTCACCACCATCACCACCCTGGGCATCGACAACGTGATCCCCACCCTGGTCGGCATCGTCGGCACCAGCCTGCTGCACGGCGACATGAAGCCCTACGACCGGTGCCTCGTCAACCACTTCTACCGGCTGGCCGGCCGCAAGTTCTCCACCAGCGCCCGCCATGCCATCTGGGCCTCGGACATCGCGGCAGCACCCACCATCGGCGCCGACACGGTGCGATATTTCCTCGCCCGCGCCGATCTGGAGTCGGGCCCTGCGAGCTTCGAGTCGGCGGACTTCCTCACAACTGCCCGCGTGACGCTCGCCGATGGCCTCGGCAAGCGCCTCGACACCGCCTGGACGCTCCTGCCCGACGGGCCTCCCCGTCCCCCCGCACCCGCCGTCGCCGACCTGCTGGAATCCCTGCTCGCCGAGCAGTCCGCGGCCCTGGACTCCTCCCGGATCTCCACGGCCCGCGCGGTCGCCGCACTCGACCGCTGGTGCGCCGACGACGCGTTGATCCACTCGGCCGAGGACGGTGCCTACTGGTGGCTCAAGGGTGTGTGCCTGCTCGGGTTCCCGGTGGTCCCGGACCTCGCCGAGCAGCTCTGGCTGCGGCTCGGTGGCACCGGAGAGCCCACAGCGGCGGCCTTCCTCAGGCCGACGCCACCCGATGGGACACCGGCCGCCCCCGGCTTCGTACGGGCCGAAGCCGACGACCTCGACGCCTGCATGCCGCTCGCGCTGCGATCGGGGGCGCGCTCATGACCGCCGGCCCGGCTCCGCTGTACGTCGTACTCAACCGCTCCGGTGACGAGTTCGGGGAGTACCAGCGCTTCCTCGACGGCACCCCTTGCCGGATGGTGTACCTCACCACCCCCGGCGGCCTGGCCCCGCTCAGGAAGAGCGAGGCCGTGGAGATCCGGGTGCTCGACAGCCTCGCCCACGAGGACGTCCTGCCTGTCGTACGCGAGCTGGTGGGCCGGCACGGGACCCCCGATGCGGTCTTCGGGCAGTCCGAGTACGACATCCTCACCGCCGCCCTGCTTTCGGACGGACTCGGCGTACGCGGAGGACACGGCCTCGACCTGGTACGGCGGTTCAAGGACAAGCCCACCATGAAGAGCGCTGTGCGCGGTGCCGGACTGCGCGTACCGGACTTCTGCCCCCTGGACCGCTCGGGCAGCTCGGGCGGCTCGGGCGGCTCGGGCGGCGGACTCCGGGCCGAAGCGGTCATCGAGGCACTCGGGAGCCTCCCCCTGATCCTCAAACCCCGTGCCTCGGCCGGCTCCGAGGGAGTCACTCTGGTCGAGAGCACGGAGCAGCTGGAGCAGGCGCTGAGTGGCGTCGACCCTGCCGCGTACGAGTGCGAGGAGTACATAGAAGGCGCCGTCTTCCACGTCGATGGCGTCTACCGCTCCCACAGCTTCCACTTCGTCACCGCGTCGCGGTACGTCAACACCTGCCTGGACTACGCGCACGGCCGGCCGCTCGGGTCCGTACTGCTGGGCGAAGGGCGGGAGCGGGCCGAACTCACCGAGTTCGCCGAACGCTGCCTCAGGGCCCTCGGGCTCACCGACGGCGCCTTCCACCTGGAGCTGATCCGGCGCCCGGACGGTGAACTCGTGTTCCTGGAGGTCGGTCTGCGGCCGGGTGGGGCCCAGGTGCCGTTCCTCCATGCCGACCTCTTCGGCATCGACTTGTTCGCCGAGGCCTTCCGGGCAGCCATCGGACTGCCTCCGCTGTGGCAGCCGGGTGCCGGCCCCCAGGGCGCCACCGGCGGATGGCTCATCTACCCGACACCCGGCCGGCTGCCCAGCCGGGTCACCCGTCGCACCTCGCTGCGGGCCACCGTCCCCGAGGTGTACCACGAGGAACTGCCGCCCGTCGGGTGGACCATCACCAGCCCCGGCGGCTACGACAACGGCTGTGGCACCTTCCGGTTCAGGGGGGACGACCCGGCCGGCGTGCTGGATGCCGTACACACGGTGCTCGACCGCTACGACCTGCGGACCGAACTCGTGGATGCCTCCGGCACGGCCCCGGGGGCGTCCCTGGGGACGGCACCGTGACCGGCCTCGACCGCAGGCCCGGACCCGCCCTGCGCACCTGGCTGCGGGAAACCCTCCCAGCGTCCGGACCCGCGCGCCGACTCGGTGGTCTCGCCCTCGTACAGTCCCTGGGGCTCGGGATCTTCCTCACCTCCAGCGCGGTGTTCTTCACCCGGACCATCGGCATTCCCGCACAGCGCGTCGGTCTCGCACTGTCGGTCGCCGGGCTCTGCGGGCTGGTCTGTACCGTGCCGATCGGCAGGCTCGCCGACCGGCACGGTCCGCGCCGGGTACTGACGGCCAACTTCCTCCTCGCCTCCGCTTGCTTCACCGCCTATTGCCTGGTGGAGAATTTCGCCGGGTTCGCAGCTGTCGCCTGCGCTGTCGCGGTGCTGGAGAACTCCGCGAGCGCCCTACAGGCGTCGCTGACCAACGACCTGGTGGGCGCGGACCAACGGCTCAGGGTCAGCGCGCAGATGCGCAGCCTTTTCAACCTGGGCTTCCTGGGAGGTGCCGCGCTGGCCGGGGTCGCGCTGGCAGCCGACAGCGCGACCGCTCTGTACGCCATGTTCCTTGCCACCGCCGCCATCCAACTGGTCTCCGTAGCACTGCTCCTGGGCTTGAAGACACCGGTGAAGGTACCGGCGGGGACACCGGCGAGGGCACCGGAAGAAATCCTCGCCGACGTCGATACCTCGGAGCGCCCGGACGGCGAGGAGGCGGGAGGTCTGCTGCGCAACTCGGCACTGCGGGACGTGCGTTACGTCGCGGTCGCCCTGGCCTGCGGGGCGCTGGAGCTGTACAACCCGCTGCTCACCGTCGGCCTGCCGCTGTGGATCGTGACCAGTACAGACGCTCCCGCCCTCATGGTGTCGGCCCTGCTGACCCTCGATACCGTCCTGGTGCTCCTCTTCCAGGTCACGGTCAGCCGAGGCGCGCGAACCCCCGCCGGAGCGGCCCGCATGCTGCGCCGGGCGGGCTGGTTGCTGGGGGCGTCCTGCCTGGTGTTCGCGCTGAGTGGGAACCACGGCAGGCTCTTCGACAGCGCGGTTCTGCTGGGCGGCGTACTGATCCTCGCGTGCGGCGAGCTGTACCAGGCGTCCGCGGGGTGGGGACTGTCCTTCGGCCTCGCCCGGCCGGACCGGCAGGGCGAATACCAGGCGGTCTTCTCCCTCGGGCGTGGACTCCAGCAGTTCACCGGCCCCTGGCTGATGACCTCGCTGATCGTCGGCGCCGCGGTGACCGGGTGGCTGGTCCTGGCAGCACTGTTCATCCTGCTCGGCCTGTGCGCCCCACCCCTGGTACGTGACCTGGAAAAGGCGCGTGCGCGGACGGAATCGCTCCCGTCCTGACCCAGGTCCCCCCGCGGCGGTGATTCACGGTGATCGCGACACCACTTGCAGTACCTGCCGGACCGGAGCCAGGGATCCCCGCAGGCCCTGAACCCACCACGAATCCCCCCCCATGCACAAGAAGGGCCAGGTCACGGACTACGTGACCTGGCCCTCTCCGGAGCCCCCTATCGGATTCGAACCGATGACCTACGCATTACAAGTGCGTTGCTCTGGCCAGCTGAGCTAAGGAGGCGCGTCGCAGCATTCTAACCGGACCGCGGACGTGACCAAGTCGAAAATTTCCCCGGCCCGGAACTACTGACATACCGCAAACGGCCAGGTACCGTCTCGTTTCAGTTCACCTATGTGGACTACACCACTCACCTTTACTCGGATCGTCCGGCACGTTCCTGCCGGTGAAGGAGCACACGCTCATGGCAACAGTCACGTTCGACAAGGCGACCCGGATATACCCCGGCTCCACCAAGCCCGCCGTGGACGCGCTGGAGATCGATGTCGCGGACGGCGAGTTCCTCGTCCTCGTCGGTCCTTCCGGTTGCGGCAAGTCGACCTCCCTGCGCATGCTCGCGGGTCTTGAGGACGTCAACGGCGGCGCGATCCGCATCGGTGACCGCGACGTCACGCACCTGCCGCCGAAGGACCGGGACATCGCGATGGTGTTCCAGAACTACGCGCTGTACCCGCACATGACGGTCGCCGACAACATGGGCTTCGCGCTCAAGATCGCCGGGATCAACAAGACCGAGATCCGCGCCAAGGTCGAAGAGGCCGCGAAGATCCTCGACCTCACCGAGTACCTGGACCGCAAGCCGAAGGCGCTCTCCGGTGGTCAGCGTCAGCGTGTCGCGATGGGCCGCGCCATCGTGCGTGAGCCGCAGGTCTTCCTCATGGACGAGCCGCTGTCGAACCTCGACGCCAAGCTCCGTGTCTCCACCCGTACGCAGATCGCGTCGCTCCAGCGCCGCCTCGGCATCACCACCGTGTACGTCACCCACGACCAGGTCGAGGCCATGACCATGGGTGACCGCGTCGTCGTGCTGAAGGACGGCCTGCTCCAGCAGATCGACTCGCCGCGCAACATGTACGACCGCCCCAACAACCTCTTCGTCGCCGGATTCATCGGCTCCCCGGCCATGAACCTGGTCGAGGTCCCGATCGCCGACGGTGGCGTGAAGTTCGGCAACAGCGTCGTCCCCGTCTCCCGCGAGGCGCTCGCCGCCGCGGCCGACAAGGGTGACACCACGGTCACCGTCGGTGTCCGCCCCGAGCACTTCGAGGTCGTCGAGCACGGCGAGGTCTCGAAGACGCTCACCAAGGAGAGCGCCGACGCCCCGGCCGGCCTGGCCGTCGCGGTCAACGTCGTCGAGGAGCTCGGCGCCGACGCCTACGTCTACGGCTCCGCCGAGGTGAACGGCGTGACCAAGGAGCTGGTCGTCCGCGTCAACGGCCGCAAGGTCCCGGACAAGGGCAGCAAGCTCAACGTCGTCCCGCGCACCGGCGAGATCCACGTCTTCTCGACCTCCACCGGCGAGCGCCTCAGCGACTGACGCTCCCGCCTCACTGCGGCCCCGCACCTCCCTTCCCGGAGGTGCGGGGCCGCAGTGCGTTGTCGACAAATACCCCACCGGAACGGGCATTTCGCCGGAGGCGGGTCAACGCCCGATTCGAAAAGCGGACTCGAACCATCCCCCACAAGAGTGACTGAATGTCTCCGATTCATCACCGACCGCTACGCTCGCTGCGTGACCCACACAGCCCGCCGAATCGGCCGAACTCTCGCACTCGTCCTGCCCGTCGTCCTGGTTCTCTCCGGGACGCTCGCGGTCACCCGCGTCCCGTGGGCAGGCACCTCCAACGACTCGCAGATGCTGACCGCTTCCTCCAAGGAAGTGTCGGTACGCGCCAAGACCCGCACCCCGCAGGACGTTCTGCGCGACCAGCTCCTGACCGAACTCCAGGAGAAGAACCCCGGCGTCGCCCTCACGCACCTCCAGCGCGAGGTCGAGAACCGCCCTTCGCTGGCGAGCCACTGCATGTCGATCGCCCGCTCGCTGGGCCGCGCCGCGGTCGAGCACTACGGGCCGGCGCGCGCCCAGGCGTACTCCCGCCCGGTCTGCGACACGTCCTTCGCCTCCGGGGTGGCCCACCAGCGCTGACCCGTCGGACACCGGTCCGTGAGGGAGGGGCTGCCGCGCGCCACCGGCGTGGGCGTCGGGGCCGCTCCCATGTGCAGGCCGGTCTAGGGTGCGCCTCATGACGACGACCGCTGAACCGCATGCGCATGCGCCTGCGTCCGCACTGCCCACCCAGGCCGTGATCCTGGCGGGCGGCCAGGGTTCCCGGCTGCGCCCGTACACCGACGACCGCCCCAAGCCGATGGTCGAGATCCCGGGCACCGGGACGCCGATCATCGGCCATCAACTGGCCTGGCTGGCCGCCGAGGGCGTGACCGACGCGGTCATCTCCTGCGGCCATCTCGCCGAAGTGCTCCAGGAATGGCTGGAGTCCAGCACCCTGCCCCTCCGGGTCACGACGGTCGTCGAGTCCGAACCGCTGGGCCGCGGCGGCGGTCTCAAGTACGCCGCAGGGCATCTCCCGCACCCCGACCGCCCCTGGTACGCGACGAACGGTGACATCTGGACGCGCTTCTCGCTGCGCGAGATGGCCGCCTTCCACGCCGAACGCGACGCCACCGCCACCCTGGCCCTCGCCCGCCCCCGCATCCCGTGGGGCGCCGTCGAGACGAACGAGTTCGGGCAGGTCCTCGACTTCATCGAGGCGCCGCCCTCGCCGTATCTCATCAACGCCGGGGTGTACGTCTTCTCCGCGGCCTTCAGGGCGCTGCTGCCGGACCGCGGCGACCACGAGCGGACCACCTTCCCGCGGCTCGCCCGCGAGCGCAAGCTGGCCGGGTATCCGCTGCCGCACGGGGCGTACTGGCGGGCCATCGACACCGCCAAGGACCTCACCGAGGCAGCCAGGGAACTCGGCCGGTCCTGACCGGACCACGCCCGGCGGTCACTGGGCCGCACCGGCCAACAGCCAGCGCCGGACCGGGACTTCGAGCAGTACCCGCTCCCCGTCCGGCCGGTACGGGGTGGAGGCGTCCCAGGCGTACTTCGCGGCGAAGGCATCCAGGATCCGCTCCGGGAACCGGCCGCGGTGCACCACCGCCTCCCCCTCGGCCACGACGGGAAGCCGGCCGTCCTCCAGCGCCAGGGACACCCGCGGGAACGCCTCGATGTTGCGGACCTTGACCGACGCTCCGTCCGCACCGATCCACCAGCTGTCCTTCAGGAAGACGAACCAGACGGGCGTCACATGGGTGGACCCGTCCGGACGCACGGTGCACAGCCAGACGTGCTTCTCCCGGTACAGGCGGTCACGCACCGCTCCATCGAGGGAATCGGTGAGGGACTCGGGACGGGGCTCGGGACGGGGCTCGGGATGAGACTCGGGAAGGGACGAGGAATCGCTCATTCCCCCATCTCACCCGCGTCCCCGCCGGAGCGCCTCGGTCCGGCGTCCCGGCCGCCTCGGGCCTGCGTCCTACGCCCACCGGATCAGGCGGCCGGATCCGTCCCGCGGTACCCCGGTACGACCGTCAGCACCCCCGGTACGGCCGTCAGCCGAGAAGGCCGCCGATCGGGTTCTTGTTGCTGCCGCCGCCCGAGGTGCCCCCGGACCCGCCGCCGGACGCCGTGCCGCCGCTGCCGCCGCCGCTCGTCCCGGCCGTGGCCGACGGGCCCGCGCTGGTCGTCGCCGGAGGCGGCGGAGCCTGCTGTTGCTGCCGCTGCGACGGCGGCAGTTGCGCGGTGCCCTGCGTCTGGCTGGGCTGCCCGCCGACGGTGCCCGCGGTCGCGCTCTCCCGTACCGTGCCCGGCGCCGAGGACTTCCCCGAGGGGCTCGCCGCACCGCTCGCGGACGGCGACGGGTGCCTCGACGTGCGCTGCTGCGCCGGGCTGCCGGACGAGCCGGGCTCCTGCGGCAGCACCTGTCCGGGCAGCCGGTTGGTGGGATCGGTGTTCGGGCCCGGTACGGTCACGACCTGCGCGGAGCGGACGGCGCCGCCGAGGAGCGAGCCGATGAGCAGCGTCAGCCCCACCACCACGGTGGCCACGACGGTGCCGCGCCGCAGCACCCGCCGCCGCAGTTCGGTCAGTTCGGAGCGCGGTCCGAGCTTGCGCCAGGCCTCGCCCGCGAGGCGGCCGTCGACCGAGTAGACGGGCGCTCCGGCGATGATCAGCGGGGACCAGGCGGCGAGGTAGATGATGTCCGGTGCGTCGTACGCCGGTACGGTCCGCCACGTGACCGTCACCAGGAGCGCGATCGAGAGCAGCGCCCCGAACACGGCGGCGACGCGCTGCCAGAGCCCCAGGACGGTGAGCACTCCGACGACGACCTGAAGGAACGCGATGGTGAGCCCGGCGCCCACCGGATGCGAGAGCGCGAAGTCTCGGAGGGGTTCGGCGAGGGCCCAAGGGTGCAGCGAGTGCAGCCACTTGACCATCGAGCCGCGCTCGCCGCCGTCGAAGTAGACGGGGTCGCAGAGCTTGCCCATTCCGGCGTACATCGAGATGAGCCCGAGGAACACCCGGAGCGGCAGCAGCACCACGCCGAGGTTCATCCGGCGGCCGGGGTAGTAGGCGTGCCGGACGTTGTCGGAGCCGTGGCGGCGGGTGCCGTCCTGGCCGTCGTCGTCGAACTCGTCGAACTCGCCGTACGCGTGGTGATCGCCGTACTCGTGCGGCCCGTCGAACTCCTCGCGCCGGTACCGCTCCGGCTCGTCGTACGCGCCGACCGCCTCCCGCATCCGGGGCAGCAGCGCCGTGCCCGCGGTGCCCGGGTCGTCGACCGAGATGCGCGGGATGACCTGGGTGGCTCCGGCGTCCTGGCCGGAGGCGTAACCGACCTCCTGGACGCCGGAGTTCCGTACGGCCTGCAGGAGTCTGATGGCGCCGGTGTCGTCCGGGGCGGACTTCCCACTCCACACGACGGGCGCCCTGCGCCGCGCGCGTGCGCCCGCGGGCATCCTTGCCGTATCCGTCAGGCCCGAACCGGCGGGCCTGCGGATCGAGTTCGGTGCGAGCTGCACCCGGAAGCTGGCGTGGTTGACGACGACCTGTGCGGGATCGCACGGCACCTTGACCATGCTCAGCGCGGGCAGGTTGTCGAACCCGGGTGTTCTGGTGTCCACGCTCATCTAACCGAGTGACGCAGGCTTAGGACACTGCCTTGACGCGCCGGATCTGTCCGCGACCCGTCAACACTCCGTATCCGTAGGGGAAGGAGCACCGGAGCGGGCAGGTGAGCGGCCGGGTGAACGGTCGGTGAGCGGTCAGGTGAGCGGTCAGGTGAGCGGCTCCCACCAGTCACGGCGGGCGCGGTACCAGGCGACGGTGCGGGCCAGTCCGTCGGCGAGGCCGTGGCGCGGCCGGTAGCCGAGTTCGTCGCGGGCCCGGCGCCAGTCGACGGCGTACCGCGGCCCGCTCCCGCCACGCCCCTCGCGCTCCCCCGCGCCCCGCACGCGCTCCCAGCCCGCGCCGCACGCTTCGAGGAGCAGACCGGTGAGTTCCCTGGCGGAGAGTTCGGTGCCGCCGCCGATGTTGTACGTACGGCCGGGACGCCCCCCGGTGCGGGCGAGTTCGATGCCCCGGCAGTGGTCCTCGACGTGGACCCAGCCGCGGACCTCCGCGCCGTCCCGGGGCGGCGGTACGCGGTGTCCGTCGATGAGCCGGGTGACCCGGAACGGGATGACCTTGTCGGGGAACTGGTGCGGCCCGTAGGTGCCCGCGCTCCGCGTGATCCGTACGTCGAGGCCGAGTTCGCGGTGGTACTCCAGCGCGAGCAGATCGGACGACGCCTTGGACACGGACCAGGGCGAGTCGGGCGCGAGCGGCCGGTCCTCGGTCCAGGAGCCTTCGGCGATCGGTCCGTACACCTCGCCGGTGGAGACATGGACGAACCTGCGGGTGCCGTGGTGCACGGCGGCATCGAGAAGGGTCCGGGTGCCGAGGGTGTTCGTCCGCACGAACACCCCGCTGTCCTCGGCCGGCCGGTCCGCCGGGGACTCGGCGGCGAAGTGCACGGTCTGGTCGTGCTCGGCGGTGAGCCGGCCGACGAGCGCGGGGTCGCAGATGTCGCCGCGCACGAAACGGAAGCGGGGGTCGGCGAGTACGGACGCCAGGTTGGTCAGGGTGCCCGCGTACGTGAGCTTGTCGAGGACCGTGACGGTGACGCCGGGCGGGCCGTCCGGGCCGAGCAGCATGCGGACGTACGCCGAACCTATGAACCCGGCGCCGCCGGTGACGAGGATCCTGGCGGGAGTTGTGGTGCTCATGCAGGAAAGGGGGCGAGCGCGAACGAATTCATGGGATCTCCCGCGACGACGGTCAGGAGAAGCAATTTTCTCCCGCAAGCAGGCGACCGTAACATGACTTTCTGTTTAATCGATCTTTAATGAACAACTCAGCCGCACCACAGTCGCGGCTCATTTTCAGTTCACCGAAGTCTCATGAATGCCGCTGAATGCCGCGTAAAGCAGACTGCCGATGCGACGCGCCAACTTGGCCTGTACCAGACCGAGTTGGCACACCGCACCGGCAGTGACCGCACAACGCACTGCCGGGCGGTCCCGTATATACGGGACCGCCCGGCAGAGGAAAAGAGAAAGCCTTGCTGTCAGGCCCGGCGACGCGCGGCCTCGTACAGCACAATGCCCGCCGCGACGCCCGCGTTCAGCGACTCCGCGCCACCCGGCATCGGAATGCGCACCCGGTAGTCGCAGGTCTCGCCGACGAGCCGGCCGAGGCCCTTGCCCTCGCTGCCGATGACGATGACGACCGGGCCGCCCAGCGCCTCCAGGTCCTGGACCTCGTGCTCACCGTCCGCGGCGAGGCCGACGACCGTGATGCCCGCCTTCTGGTAGCCCTCCAGCGCCCGCGTCAGGTTGGTCACCCGGGAGACCGGCGTACGGGCCGCGGTGCCCGCCGACGACTTCCAGGCACCCGCCGTCATCCCGGCCGCACGGCGCTCGGGGACGACCACGCCGTGACCGCCGAACGCGGAGACGGAACGGACGATCGCGCCCAGGTTCCGCGGGTCGGTGACCCCGTCGAGCGCGACGATCAGCGGGTCCTCGTTGGCGTCGTACGCGGCGCCCGTGAGGTCCTCCGGGTGCGCGTACTCGTACGGCGGGACCTGGAGGACGAGACCCTGGTGGTTCAGGCCGTTCGTCATCCGGTCCAGCTCGGGGCGCGGGGCCTCCATCAGGTTGATGTTGCCGCGCTGGCCGGCCAGCTGGAGCGCCTCGCGGACCCGCTCGTCGTTGTCGATGTACTGCTGCACGTACAGGGTGACCGCCGGGACGCCGTCGCGCAGCGCCTCGTAGACCGGGTTGCGGCCGACGACCATCTCGGACGTGCCCTTGACGCCGCCGCGGCGGGGCGCCGGACGGCGGGCCGCGGCCTGCCGGGCCTGGGCGCCCGCGATCCGGTTCTTCTTGTGTCCCTTGCGTTCGGAGGCGGGCGGCGTCGGGCCCTTGCCCTCCAGGCCGCGGCGTCGCTGGCCCCCGCTGCCGACCTGCGCGCCCTTCTTGTTGGACGTGCGGCGGTTCCTGCGCTGGCTGTTCCCGGCCATGACCTACCTGTTTCTTTGCTGCTCAGTACGTACGTATAGGAAAGTGTGCCGCCAATGGCGGCCGGGCGCTCACCGCGGGCCGAGGGTCCAGCGCGGTCCGTTCTGGCCGTCCTCGATGACCAGGCCGGACTGCTGGAGCTGGTCGCGGATCGCGTCCGCGGTGGCCCAGTCCTTGCGCGCCCTGGCGCCCTCGCGCTGTTCGAGCACCAGCCGTACGAGGGTGTCGACGGCCCCGTGCAGGTCCTCCCCGCGGTCGCTCTCGCCCGCCCAGTGCTCGTCGAGCGGGTCGAGACCGAGGACGCCGAGCATCGCCCGGACCTCCGCCAGCCTGGCGACGGCCGCTTCCTTGTCGTCGGCGGCCAGTGCGGAGTTGCCCTGCCGGACCGTGGTGTGGACGATCGCGAGCGCCTGCGGGACGCCCATGTCGTCGTCCATCGCCTCGGCGAACGCGGGCGGCACCTCGGCGGCCGGGGGGACCGGCCCGGCCTTCTCGACGACCCGCTGGACGAAGCCCTCGATGCGGGCGAAGGCCGACTCGGCCTCCCGCAGCGCCTCGTCGCTGTACTCGATCATCGACCGGTAGTGCGGGGTGCCCAGGTAGTAGCGGAGCACGATCGGGCGCCACTGCTTGACCATCTCGGAGACCAGCACCGAGTTGCCCAGCGACTTGGACATCTTCTCGCCGCTCAGGGTGACCCAGGCGTTGTGCAGCCAGTACGCGGCGAAGTCGTCGCCGAACGCCTTGGACTGCGCGATCTCGTTCTCGTGGTGCGGGAAGATCAGGTCGAGCCCGCCGCCGTGGATGTCGAAGGCCGGGCCCAGGTACTTGTGGGCCATCGCCGAGCACTCCAGGTGCCAGCCGGGACGGCCGCGCCCCCACGGGGTCTCCCAGGAGGGCTCACCGGGCTTGACCGCCTTCCACAGCGCGAAGTCCCGCGGGTCGCGCTTGCCGAGCTCACCCTCGCCGGACGGCTGGCGCAGCTCGTCCAGGTCCTGGTTGGAGAGCTGGAGATAGCCGTCGTACGAGCGCACGTCGAAGTAGACGTTGCCGTCCACCGCGTAGGCGTGGCCGCGCTCGATGAGACCGCGCATCATCTCGATCATCTCGGTCATGTGCCCGGTGGCCCGCGGCTCGTACGTGGCCGGGAGGCAGCCGAGGACGTCGTAGCCGGTGTTGAAGGCCCGCTCGTTCTCGTAGCCGATCGACCACCAGGGGCGGTTCTGCTCCGCCGACTTCTTGATGATCTTGTCGTCGATGTCCGTGACGTTCCGGATGAACGTGACGTCGTACCCGCGGTAGCTGAACCAGCGGCGCATGATGTCGAAATTCAGCCCGGACCTGATGTGCCCGATGTGCGGGGCCGCCTGCACCGTGGCGCCGCAGAGGTAGATCGAGACACAGCCCGCTGTGAGCGGGACGAAGTCACGGATCTGCCGGGCGCTGGTGTCGTACAGACGAATAGTCACCCCACCAGGGTAGTGGGCCCATACCAGTGCCCCGCGACCCTTTCGGCCACGGGGCACCGAAGTGTGACGCAACAGTGCTGCGGAGCAGCCCCGGGCGGGCCGTCCGGCCCGGTGGCTGCCGGGTGAACGCCGACCGGGCGGCAGCGCTCAGATCCGGCCCACGACCTTGCGCGGGGTGATCCGGACGACCACCCGCGGGCCGTCGTGGGCGGAGTCCGGGTTGAACTCCGCGTACGACTTGCCCTGGTACTTCTGCGACAGCTCGTCGATCAGCTCCTGGCTGCCCTCGGTGGTGAGCGTCGCGGTGCCGCGGATCTCGGCGTACGCGTACGGGTTGTCGGCGGGCTGCACCAGCACCGTCACCCGCGGGTCGCGGCGCAGGTTCTTCTCCTTGCGGCGGTCCACGGTCGTCGAGATCAGGACGTCGTTCCCGTCCCGTTTCACCCAGACCGGTGACACCTGCGGGCTGCCGTCGGGCTGGATGGTGGCGATGCTGACGAATACGGGACCGTCGAGGAGCTTCTTGAGCTCGTCACTGAGTACGGCAGACACGGGGCTGGCCTCCTGGGGGTGAGCGGGGTGTGACCCATGCCTACCCCGGGCGGGACGGTTGCCTACCCGACCCGGACGGTTGCCTACCCCGCCCGGGACACCGTTGCGCCTACCGCCTACCCGGCCTGGGGCCGTTCCGTACGGACGACGAGCGCGGTCGCCACGGCGGCGAGCCCCTCGCCCCGGCCGGTGAACCCGAGTCCGTCGCTGGTGGCGGCGGAGACCGAGACGGGCGCGCCGACGGCCCCGGAGAGGACCTTCTGCGCCTCTTCCCTGCGCTTGCCGATCTTCGGCCGGAGACCGATGACCTGGACGGCCACGTTGCCGATGGCGAAGCCCTCGGCGCGGACGATCCTGGCGGCCTCGGTGAGCAGCGTCAGCCCGGAGGCACCGGACCACTCGGGGCGGCCGGTGCCGAAGTGGGCCCCGAGGTCACCGAGGCCCGCGGCGGAGAACAGCGCGTTGCAGGCGGCGTGCGCGACGACATCGGCGTCGGAGTGCCCGGCGAGGCCGGAGCCCTCCCCCTCCCAGCGGAGACCGGCACACCACAGCTCACGGCCCTCCTCGAAGGCGTGGATGTCGGTGCCGATACCGACCAGCGGCAGCGTCGGAACGGCGGACTGCTCAGTAGCCATCGTTGGCCCTCCTACGGGCGAGAACCGCCTCGGCCAGGACCAGGTCCAGCGGCCTGGTCACCTTGAACGCCTCTTCGTGCCCGGGGACCACCACGACCTGCACCCCCAACTGTTCGACCATGCTCGCGTCGTCGGTGACGTCGTGCGTGACCGTGGCGTGCGCGCGGGCGAGCAGCGCACGGTCGAAGCCCTGCGGTGTCTGTACGGCGCGGAGCCTGGCCCGCTCCGGGGTGGCGACGACCGGCTCGGGCGCGCCGTCGGGCCGCGGGTCGACCTGCTTGACGGTGTCGGCGAGCGGCAGGGCGGGAACGACCGCGGGCGCCCCGTCCCGTACGGCTTCGATCACCGCGTCCACCGTGTCCACCGGGACGAGCGGCCGGGCCGCGTCGTGGACCAGGACGGTGGAGACGGTCGCGGGCAGTACGGAGATCCCCAGCCGGACCGACTCCTGGCGGGTGTCACCGCCGGGTACGACGACGACCTCCGTACCGGGCGGGCAGCCGTGTTCGCCGAGCAGCTTCTCGACCTCGGGGGCGCCGTCCGGCGGGGCCACCACGACGACCAGCGTGACGGCACGCGATCCGGCCATCGCCCGGACGGCGTGGACCAGCATGGGAGTCCCGTGGAGGGCGCGCAGCGCCTTGGGGGCGCCGGGGCCCAGCCGTACACCGCGGCCGGCGGCGGGAATCACCGCGGCGGTGAGGTGGCCGGATCCGCTCGGGGAGGTACTCGGAGCGCCCGACCGGACGCTCGGGGAGAGGTTGGGCGGGACGCTCGGCGGCACGCTCGGAAAATCGCCCGGGAAATCGCCGCGCGATTCGTCCCCGGCTTCGTCTGACATCGGTTGCGCGTTCAGGGTTTGTGTCCTCAGCCGACATGGGTATGGCCACAAGCGTGCCGGGCGCGACGCCCTGACCGGCCCCTTCCGTGACGACTGGTCGAGTCGGCATCCCGGGCCCGGCACACCAGGCAGCGCTCAGGCGGCACTGCTCAGGGAGTACTGCTCAAGAAGCGTTGATCCACAGAAAACAACATGCCGCAGCACCCGACGACACACGGAAGGTCATTCCATGTCGTCAACGGGCACCACGGCATTTCGATGCGTCATGCGTCAGGACGCGAGGACCTCGTCGAGCAGAGCCTCGGCCTTGTCTTCGTTCGTGTTCTCCGCAAGAGCGAGCTCGCTCACCAGGATCTGGCGGGCCTTGGCGAGCATCCGCTTCTCACCTGCGGAAAGTCCGCGCTCACGCTCACGACGCCACAGGTCGCGCACGACTTCGGCGACCTTGATGACATCGCCGGAGGCGAGTTTCTCAAGATTTGCCTTGTAACGGCGGGACCAGTTCGTGGGCTCTTCGGCGTACGGTGCACGAAGCACCTCGAAGACCCGGTCCAGCCCTTCCTGACCAACCACGTCGCGTACGCCTACGAACTCCGCATTGTCCGCCGGCACACGAACAGTCAAGTCGCCCTGGGCGACCTTGAGCACCAAGTAGGTCTTGTCCACGCCTTTGATCTGGCGAGTTTCGATAGCCTCGATCAGCGCGGCCCCGTGATGGGGATAGACCACGGTGTCGCCAACCTTGAACGTCATGTGACAGGTACCCCTTCCGTGGCTATCCAGGGTAACACGAGAACGGCTTCTTCTGAATGACGTTTTCGCAGGTCAGGGCATATCTCGGGGCTTGACAACAGCAACAGGAACGTGCTGCGGACGGCTTCCGGAAGACGGTATTCGCAGGTCGGAGCCGCTCTGCGGGCGAACAGAAACGCACAACCTACAGGGTTCCGAACCTCCCTCACAGGGGGCTAACGTCCCGATTTGCCAGATTCCAAACAGTGAACTTCGCTACGTCTGTTCGGTTGCCGATCACCCGTACGGACGCAATCCGGAATTGATCACTACCGAGATCACGGAGGAGATCACGAAGCAGATCACGAAGGAGATCACCGCGCGCCGCAAGAGGGTTTTCCGTAAGGAATACGTGGCGCCCCGGAGAATTGATCACCCGCGATATGTGAACACCGTACGAAGCCGCACGATCGGGCAACCGCGGGGTACCGGTACCCCGCCTGGGGCGGGTCGGGTGCGAGCCCGCGACAACGGCTCGGTAACCTGAGCGCGCTGACACACCCTTAGGGAGGCTTTACACCCTCCCGCCCCCGCCTCTGTCCGAACGTCCTAGGAGAAGCCGCCGCCGTGAGCTGCAGCCTTCGACGCGGCGTCCTCGCCGCTTCTGCCATCGTGGTCTCGATCGCCTCCCTGTCCGCCTGCGCCGCGGGCAACGACGCCGCGACGATCGAGGTCAAGCCGGACAACGCCGCCACCTCCGTCGGCGTCATCAAGGTCCAGAACGCGACGGTGATCACCCAGCCGAAGGCCGACGTCGAGGGTCCCGCCGTCATCTCCGCGACGCTCTTCAACAACGGCAGCACGAACCAGACCCTCGACGACATCTCGATCGCGGGCTCCACTTCCCTGGTGAAGATCACCCCCGCCAAGGGTTCGGGCCAGGTCGTCGTGCCCGCGCACGGTTCGGTCCTCATCGGCGGCAAGAACCACGCCGCCGCCGTGCTCGCCGACGGCCGCAAGGCAGCCGCGGACGGCAGCACCCAGAACCTGGTCTTCCAGTTCAGCGAGACCGGCAAGGTCCCGCTGACGGCGTACGTCGTCCCGGCGACCAGCTACTTCACCGGCTTCGGTCCGAGCAGCCTGCCCACGGCGCCCGCCACGCCCGGCACGCCGGTGAACCCGACCGGCACCCCGTCCGGCAAGGGCACCCCGAACGGGACCATCCCCTCGAACTCGGTGCCGCCGAACAAGGCGACCCCCTCCGACTCGGCCACCGCGACGATCGGCTGACCCGGTCCACGTACGCATACGGAGGTGCCCCCGCCGGAACGGTCCGGCGGGGGCACCTCCGTATGCAGCCGTACGGCATACGGGCGTACGGGTCGGTCTACGGCTCGAACTTGTAGCCCAGGCCCCGGACCGTCACCAGATACCTGGGCGCACCCGGGTCCGGCTCGATCTTGGCGCGCAGCCTCTTCACGTGGACGTCCAGGGTCTTGGTGTCGCCGACGTAGTCCGCGCCCCAGACCCGGTCGATCAGCTGCATCCGGGTCAGCACCCGGCCCGCGTTCCTGAGCAGCATCTCCAGCAGGTCGAACTCCTTCAGCGGCAGGTCGACCTTGGCGCCGGAGACCGTGACGACGTGGCGGTCCACGTCCATCCGGACCGGGCCGGCCTCCAGGGCCGCCGGGGAAACCTCCTCCGGCTCGCCGCGGCGGCGCAGGACCGCGCGGATGCGCGCGACCAGCTCCCGCGAGGAGAACGGCTTGGTGACGTAGTCGTCGGCTCCTATTTCCAGGCCGACCACCTTGTCGATCTCGCTGTCCTTCGCCGTCACCATGATCACCGGGACGTTGGAGCGCCCGCGCAGCTGGCGGCAGACCTCCGTACCGGGCAGCCCCGGCAGCATCAGGTCGAGCAGGACGAGGTCGGCGCCGTTGCGCTCGAACTCGTCGAGGCCGTCGGGTCCCGTGGCCGCGATGGCGACCTCGAAACCTTCCTTGCGGAGCATGTAGGACAGGGCGTCGCTGAAGGATTCCTCATCCTCGACGACAAGCACTCGGGTCACGGAAGGACCTCCGGGGCAGGAATGGGATCAGCGGAAAGGAAGGTCGCGTACGGCTGGTCGTCGTCCACGTCGACGACGTCCGGCCCTGAATCCTTGCGGCTGCGGCCGTTGCGCGTGGCACCGGCTTCCGGCAGCCGCAGGGTGAACGTGGAGCCCTGGCCCTCCGAGCTCCACACCGTGACCTCCCCGCCGTGCGAGGCGGCCACGTGTTTGACGATGGCGAGGCCCAGGCCCGTGCCGCCGGTGGCCCGCGAACGGGCCGGGTCGACGCGGTAGAAGCGCTCGAAGATCCGCTCCCGGTCCTTCTCGGAGATGCCGAGCCCCTGGTCGGTGACGGCTATCTCGATGAAGTCCCCGCCCGGGGCGGAGGCGCGGCGGGCCGCGATGCCGACCCGGGTGCGGGCCGGTGAGTAGTTGACCGCGTTCTCGACGAGATTGCCGAGGGCGGCGGCGAGCTGCGACCGGTTGCCCCAGACGTGCAGGTCGGCGGTGCCGCCTGCCGCCATGGTGATGTGTTTGGTACCTGCCTGATGACGGCAGCGGTCGATGGCCTCGGCCACCAGGACATCGACCCGGACCGGCTCGGCGTCCTCCAGCGGGTCGTCGTTCTGCACCCGGGAGAGGTCGATGAGTTCCTGGACCAGATTGGTGAGCCGGGTCGCTTCGATCTGCATCCGGCCCGCGAACCGGGTGACCGCCTCGGGGTCGTCGGACGCGTCCATGACCGCTTCGGAGAGCAGCGAGAGCGCGCCGACCGGGGTCTTGAGCTCATGGCTCACGTTGGCGACGAAGTCCCGCCGGACCGCTTCGATACGACGGGCCTCGGTGAGGTCCTCGACGAGCAGCAGTACCAGCCGGGAGCCCAGCGGTGCGACGCGGGCGGAGACCGCGAGGGCCTCGCCCCGGCCGGTGCCCCGGCGGGGCAGGTCCAGTTCGACCTGTCGTATCTCCCCGTCGCGCCGGGTGTCACGGGCCATGTGGAGCATGGGCTCCACGGCCAGCTTGCCGCCCCTGACCAGCCCCAGGGCGTACGCCGCCGAGCTTGCCTTGACCACCGAGTCGCTCTCGTCGAGCACCACGGCGGACGAGCTGAGCACCGAGAGAACCGTGTCGACGCCGGGCGGCAGCACGTCGCCGGTGTGCAGGGAGGTCCGGGTGGGGCGGGCCTGATCGCGCTCGCTCCAGCGGAACGCCAGCACGCCGATCACGCCGGTGCACAGCCCGACGATCGCGCTTGCTGCGGCGACCGCCGCGTTCACGTCCATGCCACAAGGTTATGCGGCCCCACCGGCACATCCCCAGCCAAATGGGTGCCCGCTCGAACGTTCGTCGCCCAGAGTTCACCGAGGGGACAGGGTCGATTCACTTGGGGTGACTGAAACGGACGCGTGCCGCCCGCACCGTGGAAGCGTGGGGGCCGGACAGCTGCAGGACGCCTCCGGACAGTGTCGGCTCCAGTCGGCTTCCGTCGGTTGCAGTCGGTCGTACAAGAGAGGAAACCCAATGCGGGACGCGTACCACGAGGAACTGGACTCGATCGGCGAAGGTCTGGTCGAGATGGCCCGGCTCGTCGGTTCGGCGATCGGCCGGGCCACGACCGCGATGCTCGACGCCGATCTCAAGCTCGCCGAGAGCGTGATCGCCGCCGATCAGAAGGTCGACGACCTCCAGCACGACCTCGAAGCACGGGCCATCGCCCTGCTGGCCCGGCAACAGCCCGTCGCCACGGATCTGCGCATCGTGGTCACCTCGCTGCGGATGAGCGCCGACCTGGAGCGCTCGGGCGACCTGGCCCAGCATGTCGCGAAGCTCACACGGCTCCGCTACCCGGAACGTGCCGTTCCGAACGATCTGCACGCCACGATCCTGGAAATGGGTCAGCTCGCGCAGCGGCTGATGGCGAAGGCGGCGGAGGTCATCATCACGATGGACGTCGACCTGGCCCTCCAGCTGGAGACGGACGACGACGAGATGGACCTGCTGCACCGGACGCTCTTCCAGCACCTGATGGACGACCGCTGGAAGCACGGCATCGAGACGGCGGTGGACGTCACGCTCCTCGGCCGCTACTACGAGCGGTTCGCCGACCACGCGGTGTCGGTGGCCAAGCGCGTGGTGTACCTGGTGACGGGCGAGCACGCGGACGAACTCCAGTCCGCCCCGGCGCAGGTCGAGGGGGCGTGAACGGCGCGCTTGCGCGTATGCGCCGTTGATGCGCCCCGCCGGGATGGGTATGGGATGGCAGAGGCAGTACGACCTCGTATGTCTGATCAGGAGGAACCCATGGCCGATTCCCCCGTCACCGATTCCCAGCAGGAAGCCGCTGTCGAAGTGCACCACCTGCGCGTTCTCGGCGCCTGCGGCTGCGGCTCGGGCTGCGGCTGCGGCTGCCAGTCGGGAGCACCGTGCCAGTGCGGCGGGTGCCACGGCTGACGCGCGCCGTTCCGTAGGGCGGTTCCGTACAACCGGGAGAGCCCCGTCCAGCGCCTGTTCAGGCCTGATGGACGGGGCTCTCCGTGCGCGAACGGTCAGTACGGTCAGTGACGTCGCTGGTAGCGGCGCCTCCGGGTGAACAGCACCGCACCGAGGGCGCTGAGTACGACGGCGACGCCACCCATCAGCGTGAACGAGTCACCGGTGTCGGCCAGTTCACCGCCGGCGCCAGCGTCTCCGCCGCCGGTTCCGCCGTTGTCGCCGTATGCGCCGCCGTTGTCGCCACCGCTGGCGCCGCTGCCGCCACCGCTGTCGCCGTAGGCGCCGCCGTTGTCGCCACCGCCGCTGGAACCGCCGTTGGAACCACCGCCGTTGGAGCCACCACTGTCGCCGTAGGCTCCGCCGTCATCCGAGGGCACCGAGCCCGAGGGGGACGGGCTCTCACTCTCCGACGGCGAAGGCGAAGGGCTCTCGCTCTCGGACGGCGAGGGAGACGGCGAAGGACTCTCACTCTCGGACGGCGACGGAGACGGACTCTCACTCTCCGAAGGGGACGGAGACGGACTCTCACTCTCGGACGGGGACGGGGACGGACTCTCACTCTCGGACGGCGACGGAGACGGACTCTCACTCTCCGAAGGGGACGGAGAAGGGCTTTCACTCTCCGACGGCGACGGGGACGGACTCTCACTCTCCGAGGCCGAAGGTGACGGCGACGGAGACGGCGACTCCGGATTGCAGCGGGCGTGCACCTCTCCCAGACGGGCACCCGCGATCGGCCCGTCGTAGACCACGGCCCCCGACGTGTCGCGCAGCACCCCGGTCACCGACACGTCGAACCATGCCTCGGCCTCGTACGCCCCCGGCGTCTGGATCTCACCGCCCGGTACGACGTGGTGCGTGAAGACCACCCGCAACGTGCTGTCTCCCAGGGTGTCGGGCTGGTTCAGCTCGGCCCCGGTGACCGGGAGCTCCGTGGTGCCGACGTCCACGCGGTGGCCCAGTACCGCGATCTGCTGTCCGTCCGTGTGCGCGTAGGCGAGGGCGTACGGGCCGAACGGCGGCGGGGTGCACTCCGCGTACGTGTTCAGCGAGCCGATCGCACCGCTGGGGTTCGTGGAGATGAGATCCAGCCCGTGCAGGCTGATCACGATTCCCGCCGCGTCCACCTTCGCGTAGTGCTTGGCGTCGGTGATCGAGGTGGTCACGGCGTGCGTGCCGTCCTGGTAGTAGGCCAGCACCCCGTCCGGGTCGGAGAAGTCGCCGGTGTCCTCGCCGCCGTTCAGGGGCGGCGATCCCGCCGTGCCGTACGTCCCGTGGAACGCGGACGCATGCAGTGCGGCCACCCGGGAGATGTCCAGGTGGATCAGGGCGGCGCTGGTGTCGCCCGCAGGGGCGGCAGCGGCTCCGGCCCGTTCGGCCCCCGGGTACACGAGCAGCAGCCCGGTCAGCGCCGCCGCGGTCGCGGTCCCGGCTGCGACCACCGGCACGGGACCGACGAATAGCCCTTTTCTGCGTTCTTTATTCACATATGACACATATCGCACAAAAAGCCCCCTGCCCGTGATTGCGTCACGGGCAGGGGGCCCTTCCGGGCGGAATTACTTCTTCTCGCCCTGGTCTTGCGACCAATCCGGGTCGAGCCGGCCCTTCGCTGGTCGGCGCAGCAGGTCCTCGGACGTGCGTGACGGGGGTGGCCTTACGGGTGCCGAGAGTGCTGCCTCTTCGACATTCACTTGCCGGGGTGAGCAGCTCTGCTCCGACAGCAACGGCTGATTGCGCAGCACCCCGCACGCTTGCGGGCTGCACGCTTTGCGCGCTCGGACCACCGTCCGAGCGATATACCCGCGGGGAGCGCGTGTCCGTGCGCACCGAACACACCATCACTTTTAACTTAACGCTCATGAAACCTCACTTCCTGTCACCATTGACCCGGGGGTTGTCGGCGTTGACAGCCGCCGTGGCCCTCTCGGTCACGGCTGCCGCAGGCGCCGCCTCGGCCGATGGGACGTTCCTCGGCCGTCTGCACACCGTGCGTGAGATTGCCTCCACGGTCCCCGCGAACGGCGACGTGAACCCCTACGGCACGGCCGTGGTCGCGCGCGACGCCGGGAGGCTCCACCGAGGCAACGTGCTGGTCAGCAACTTCAACAACAGCCAGAACCAGCAAGGCACGGGCACCACACTGGTCCAGATCAGCCCGCGGGGCACCGCCAAGCTGTTCGCCCGGATCGATCCGCGCCGCCTGCCCGGCCGATGCCCCGGCGGCGTGGGGCTCACCACCGCCCTGAGCATCCTGCCCGGCGGGTGGGTGGTGGTCGGCAGCCTGCCGACCACCGACGGCACATCCGCCACCGCCCGGGCAGGTTGCCTGCTGGTACTCGACAGCCACGGCAAGGTCCGCGAGACGCTCGCCGGAGGCGGCATCAACGGACCCTGGGACATGACCGCCGCGAGCCACGGCGACCGTACCGACCTGTTCGTCACCAACGTGCTCAACGGCACTGTGGCGGGCGGCGGCAACGAAGTGGACCGGGGCACCGTCCTGCGCATCACCCTCAAGCGCCATGGCAACCGGCCGCCGCAGCGGCTGAGGACCACCAGGATCGGCTCGGGTTTCGCCCAGAAGACCGACCCCGCCGCCCTGGTGATCGGCCCGACAGGCGTAGGCCTTGCCAAGAACGGCTCGCTCTACGTTGCTGACACGGTCAAGAACCGGATCACCGTCATCCCGCGCGCACTGTCCCGGGGATCCAGCGCCGGCACCGGCCGGGTCGTCAGCAGCGGCGGCCGGCTCAACGGCCCCCTCGGCCTGGCCATCGCACCCAACGGCCACATCCTGACCGTCAACAGCGGTGACGGCAACATCGTCGAGACCACACCGAGGGGTCGCCAAGTGGCGTTCCGGCAACTCGACAACAGCGGCTCCCCGCCCGGCGCGGGCGCGCTGTTCGGCCTTGCGGTGGACTTGGACTGTGACGCCGTGTACTTCGTCGACGACGCCACCAACTTCCTCAACGTCCTGCGCTGACGTCCTGCGCTGATCCACGAGCAGCACCAGAGGCCCCGGATCTCTCCGGGGCCTCTGGCGTGTGCGCCCCGGATCTCTCCACTCCGGGGCCTCTGGCCGAGGCCACCCCCGGCGGCGGATCGGTCTACCGCCTCCCGGCCGCGCCCGGTAGGGCAATACGGGGCAGGGCCCGGACCGCGCATCGCGGTCCGGGCCCTGCCCCGTGCGGTGCCGCCCTGCGGCGGCGGTGCGCCAGCTCTGTGCGGTGCCGTCGCCCGCCTGCCCGGCTGAAAAGCCCCCCACCACACGGAGAACCCGCAGGTGGGGGGCTTACAGCTGGCTGGTTACTTCTTCTTGCCCTGGTTCTTCACGGCCTCGATGGCCGCCGCAGCGGCGTCCGCGTCGAGGTACGTGCCACCGGCCTTGACCGGCTTGAAGTCCGCGTCCAGCTCGTACACGAGCGGGATGCCGGTCGGGATGTTGAGTCCCGCGATGTCCGCGTCCGAGATGCCGTCGAGGTGCTTCACCAGGGCGCGCAGCGAGTTGCCGTGGGCGGCGACCAGGACCGTGCGGCCGGCGAGCAGGTCGGGGACGATGTCGTCGTACCAGTACGGCAGCATCCGCTCGACGACGTCCTTGAGGCACTCGGTGCGCGGGCGCAGCTCCGGCGGGATCGTCGCGTAACGGGGGTCGTCGCTCTGCGAGTACTCCGCGCCGTCCTCCAGGGGCGGCGGCGGGGTGTCGTACGAGCGGCGCCACAGCATGAACTGCTCCTCGCCGAACTCCGCGAGCGTCTGCGCCTTGTCCTTGCCCTGGAGCGCGCCGTAGTGCCGCTCGTTCAGGCGCCAGGAGCGGTGCACGGGGATCCAGTGGCGGTCCGCGGACTCCAGCGAGAGCTGGGCGGTGCGGATGGCGCGCTTCTGGAGCGACGTGTGCACGACATCGGGGAGCAGGCCGGCGTCCGTGAGCAGCTCACCGCCGCGGACCGCCTCCTTCTCGCCCTTCTCGGTGAGATTGACGTCCACCCAACCGGTGAACTGGTTCTTCGCGTTCCATTCACTCTCGCCGTGGCGGAGGAGGATCAGCTTGTACGGTGCGTCGGCCATGGTCCCGAGCCTAATCCACCGCCCTTGCGCACAGCTGAACGGCCGGGGAACCGAGGGATGGGCGGCCCCCCGGTCAGAAGGATTGACGGCCCTCGTCAATCGGGTGGCGGGCGCGACGCGCGCGCACGTAACCTCCCAGAGTTCGTAGCGCCACTTACATGTATCTGTCCTGGGGGAAGCCCAATGCCGTCCACAGCCGGTCGTACCGCCGGTCTCACCGGTCTCAGACGCGCCGCACGGGAGAGCGTCTCCGGTCTGCCCCGGGAGTTCTGGTGGCTGTGGACCAGCACCCTGATCAACCGGCTCGGCGCGTTCGTCGCCACCTTCATGGCGCTCTACCTCACCCTCGACCGCGGCTACTCGGCCTCGTACGCGGGCCTGGTCGCCTCCCTGCACGGCCTCGGCGGGGTCGCCTCGTCGCTCGGCGCCGGGGTCATGACGGACCGGCTCGGGCGGCGCCCCACGCTCCTCGTCGCGCAGGTCTCGACAGCCCTCTCGGTGGCGCTGCTCGGCTTCATGCACGACCCGGTGGCCATCGCGGGCGTCGCCTTCCTCGTCGGCATGGCGTCGAACGCCTCGCGCCCGGCCGTGCAGGCGATGATGGCCGACATCGTGAAGCCGCAGGACCGGGTGCGCGCGTTCTCCCTCAACTACTGGGCCATCAACCTCGGGTTCGCGGTCTCCTCGGCGCTCGCGGGCTTCGTCGCCCAGTACAGCTATCTGGCGGGCTTCCTCGGCGAGGCGGCGCTGACCCTGGTCTGCGCCGTCGTGGTCTTCCTGAAGCTGCCGGAGTCGCGGCCGGTCCGTACGGCGGTGGAACAGGCCACCGAGTCGGCGGTCCGGCTGGGGACCGTCCTGCGCGACGGCCGTTTCATGAGCGTCGTCGGCCTGTCCTTCGTGGTCGCGCTGATCTTCCAACAGGCCTCGGTGGGCCTCCCGGTGGCGATGGGCAAGGCGGGCTTCAGCAGCGCCGATTACGGGATGGCCGTGGCCGTCAACGGTGTGCTGATCGTGGTCCTCCAGATCCCGGTGACCCGCTTCATCGAACACCGGGACCCGCGCCGCCTGTTGATCATCTCCTCGGTGCTGGCGGGTTACGGATTCGGGCTGACCGCGTTCGCCGGTTCCCTCGGGCTGTACGCGCTGACGGTCTGCGTCTGGACCCTCGCCGAGATCGTCAACGCACCGACCCAGACAGGGTTGGTGGTCCGCCTCTCCCCCGTCCATGGACGCGGTCGCTACCAGGGCATGTACTCGACGTCCTGGGCCGTGGCGGCCCTGGTCGCGCCGCTGCTCTCCGGTTTCGTGATCGACCGGTACGGGGCGGAGTGGCTCTGGGCGACCTGCGCCGTCCTGGGCACGGCCGCGGCGGTCGGCTACTGGCTGCTGATGCGGAACCTGCCGCCGGAGCCGCATCTGGTGGTCTCGCCCAAGTCCCCCGCTACGACGGCAACTACGGCGGCCACGGCGGCCACGACGACCACTACAGCAACGGCAGCAACGGCAGCAACGGCCGAGCAGAACGGCGCCGCCGTGGTGAGTGCGCCGGTCGAGTAGTTGCTCCGGTTCGACGGCATCGGGATCCTACTGGCAGCTGAGGCCGACGGGTTCAGACGCTCCTGCCCTGCGGACGTGCGATAACTTGCCCGCCATGACTGGACTCGGACACGTCGCCTGGCCACCCGCCCCGATAAAGACCGAACGGCTCGTGCTCCGTGAGCCCGAGGCCCGGGACCGTGCGGCGCTCATCGAGCTGTTCGCCTCGCCGGAGGTGGGCACCTACATCGGTGGCCACCGATCGCGTGATGAGCTCGAACGCACGGTGCCTGAGGCACCCCGGCGACGTCCCGGCCTGTTCGTGACCGATCTCGACGGAGCGATGATCGGCATGATCGAGCTCAACCGGCGCGACGCGGAGCACCGGAGCCAGGTCCGTCCGGATGCCGGAGAGGCCGAACTCGGCTACCTGTTCCTGCCGGAGGCCTGGGGACATGGGTACGCCGCCGAGGCGTGCACAGCGGCACTCGACTGGTTCACCGGCGCACTTCCCGGCGAGCCGGTGGTACTCATCACCCAGACCGCCAACGCCCGCTCGATGCACCTCGCGGCGAAGCTGGGGTTCACCGAGGTGCAGCGGTACGAGGAGTACGGCGCCGAGCAGTGGCTCGGCGTCCGGTCCCCGGACACGCTGCCTGCTTAGACGGACCAGACGGACCAGACGGACCAGAGGGACCAGAGGGATCGCAGACGGACCAGCCGGACCAGACGGATCAGCGGGCCCTCTTGGCAGCGACCCTGGCGCGCAGCTTGTCGCGGACCGTGGGCCACTCGTCTGCGAGCAGGCTGTAGTAGAGCGAATCGCGGCGGGTTCCGTCCTGACGCCGCATATGACTGCGCAGGGTTCCTTCGTGGACCAGGCCGAGGCCGGTCAAGGCGCGCTGGGAACGCAGGTTGAGATTGTCGGTGCGCAGGGCGAGCCTGGCGAGTCGCAGGTCGTCGAAGGCATGGCCGAACAACAGCAGCTTGGACTCGGCGTTGTAGGGACCTCCCCAGCAGGAACGGTCGAACCAGGTCGCGCCGATCTCAGCGCGGCTCTCGGCCAGGTCGAGGTCGTACAGACTGGTCGAACCGATCACGACGTCGTCGTCACAGCGCTGCACGGCGAAGCACCGCCTGGACGGATCCGCTGTCATCCGGCTGAGCAGCGCGCGCATCTGTAACAGGCTTTCAGGGCGCGGCCGGGGCATCCATTGCCATACCTCCGGGTCGGATGCGGAGGGCAGGAGGGCTTCTGCGTGGTCGGTGGACAGCGGCACGAGGCGGACGGTGCGGCCGACGAGAGGGCTGTTGTTCACCGCGACACAGTAGAGCCTTGCCGGCCACGGTTCGGCGTAACGAGGTCGCTGCCGCCCTCACTCCGGGGAAGCGTGCCGCGTTCGAAAGCGGCACGCGTGAAGGCGAGTTGGAGCGGTCGCAGGCGTAGTACGAGCCGAGCCCCCGCACGCCGTTCCCCCCACCCCGCATCAGGAGCGGCCCGACCCCGTCGTCCCGGATCGGGCCGCTCCCGGTCGTGCGGCAAGCGCTCTCGGCTGTGCGTCCGAACGTCCCGGATCAGCGCAGGCCGCGCTGGGCCTCGTACAGATTGACCGGACGTACCGACTCCGGCGCCCCGTACGCCTCCAGGCGGGAGTGCAGATCGCCGGTGAAGTCCGGTACGTCGATCTGGCCGAACGGGCTGACCGTGCTGATCCCGACGCTCGCGCTGTACGGGGCCAGACCGTCGATCTTCATCAGGCCCTCGCGGCCGTTGGTGACCCGGATGTTCCAGTGCGTGAAGCGGGCGCCGAAGAGCGGTCCCGCCGAGTCGTCGCCGCCGTGCCGCCCGTCGTTGTTCACGGTGATGTCGGTACGGACGTTGGCGAACGGCAGCCCCCGGTGCGAGTCGAAGGTGCCCATCTCCATCACGCCCCGCGACCAGACGTTGTGGCTGGACAGCCCCTCGACGTTGATGCCGTGCAACTGGGTGCCCGCGGGGGCCGGGACGGTGCGCTGCGCGATGGCGAAGTCCTCGACCAGGTTGTCGTGCGAGCCCTCCCGGCAGAAGTACGGGTGGTGCGAGCCGCGGCCCTCGACGCGGGTGCGGCGCAGCGTGGTGGCGGACGCCGCGACCAGCCCGAAGCCGTTGTCGACGTTACGGACGACGACGTCGTCGGCCCAGCAGTCGTAGGCGCACTGGAAGGCGACGCCGTTGTACCCCTTGTCGAGCAGGTGCTGGGACTGCGGGGTGAGGACCGCCTCCAGCGTGAGCCCCTCCACGGCGGACCCGGTCAGCGGCGCCACATGGGTGGTGAGGCGGGGGTCCCACTCGGGCCGGACGTCCAGCGGGAGGGGGCGTTCCAGGGTGACCTTGCGGCCGTGGACGGCGGTGATGCGTACCGGCCATTCGTACGGCACGTACGAGGTCAGCTTGGTCTTGTCGTCCCAGAAGTACGCCTCGGGCCCCGGGCCGCCGCCCGACATGTGCTCCAGGAGCGTGTGGTCGGCGTCGTCGGCGAGGCGGAGCAGGACGAGATCGCCGCGGCGCAGCCGTGCCGCGTCCCGGACGGTGACGGTGCGGTCGCCCTGCCGGGCGGGAGCGACGGTGGTGAGGGTGCGCCACTCGTCGCGCTTGTTGCCCGTCCACCCCTCGAAGGGCCAGGTCGCGGCCTCGATGGCGGCGGTCAGTGACGCGAAGCGCGCCTCGGGGCAGAGCCAGATCAGCCCGCCCGCCCAGGACCACGACGACTTGTCGCCGCCGTACCGGGACCCGTACGGGCCGATCAGTTCGGTGAGGTTCTTCGTCGCGTAGAGCTTGGTGCGGCCACTGCCCGCGCCGCGCAGAACGACGTTGCTGTGCCCGATCCGGATGAGGTCGTCGATGCGGAAGGTCCCTGCGGGGACGAGGACCGTGCCACCGCCGCGTTCGCCGGCAGCGGCGATGGCACGGTTGATCGCGGGCGCCGAGTCGGTGGAGCCGTCGGGCGTCGCACCGTGGTCCGTCACGTCGGCGACGACGGGGCGCCGGGGGAACCGGGCCTCGCCGCCGGTACGGCGTCCGGCGCGGCCGATGTACGGGATCTGGGGGTGGGTGTACGGGGTCCGGGCGAACTCGCGCCAGAGGGGGGTGACCGGAGTACGTCCTCCGGAGGGGGTCCCTCCACGGGGTACGGCCATGGCGGTTCCTCCCGTCGCGGTAACAGCCGCGGTGGCAGCCGCGATGGCTGTCGCGGTGCTGAGCAGTGTGCGTCTGCTGATGTTCGCCACGTTGTTCGCCACGTTGTCCGCCATGTTGTTCCCCACGAGCCAACCTCCATGGATGTGAACGAAGTTCATACATGCGTTGGCGGTGAGCATGCCATGGGGGGCGCAGGGCGGGGAAGGGTCGTGCAGGGGCGAAGCGGGCGGGCGCCTGCGGCGAGCTTTCGGGGGCTCTGCCCCCGGACCCCTGCTCCTCAATCGCCGGAGGGGCTTGGATGGGGGCGGCGCCCCGAAAGCACTGGCCTCAGCCCTCCGCGCCCGCGTCTTCGGCCCCGCGAGTCAGATGCGTGAACGCATCCAGGTTCCGCGTCGACTCCCCCCGCGACACCCGCCACGCGTACTCCCGCTTGATCGCCGCCGAGAAGCCCAGCTCCAGCAACGAGTTGAAGGGCCCGTCGGCCGCTTCGAGGACCGATCCGAGCAGCCGGTCGATCTCGTCCGGTGTGATCACGGACAGCGGCAGCTTCCCGACCAGATAGATGTCGCCGAGCTGATCGACCGCGTAACTCACCCCGTACAGCCGCAGATTCCGCTCCAGCAGCCACCGGTGCACCGCCGCGACGTTCTCGTCGGGGTGGCGGATCACGAACGCGTTGACCGACAGCGAGTGCTTGCCGACGATCAGCGAGCAGGTGGTGGAGAGCTTCCGGGTGCCGGGGAGTTTCACCACGTAGGAGCCCGGCTCGGGGCTCTCCCACTCCAGCTCGGCATCCTCGAACGCCTGCTCCATGACCTGTCGCACATCAGCCATGATGCGAGCGTACGCGACGGCGGTGTTCCTGCATCGCGGCCGTGTAGACCTCGGCCGTCGCCGCCGCGGCCGTGTCCCAGCCGAAGCGTCCGGCGTGCCGGGCCGCGGCGCCGCCCATCCGGTCGACCAGTTCCGGGCTGTCGATGAAGCGGCGCAGCGCCGCCGCGTACGCGGTCGGGTCGTGCCCGGGGATCAGGAAACCGGTCGACCCTTCCCGTACGGCGACGGGCAGCCCGCCGACCGCAGCCGCCACCACCGGCGTACCGGCCGCCTGGGCCTCGATCGCGACCAGCCCGAAGGATTCGTTGTACGACGGCATGACCAGCACGGACGCGGCCCGGAACCAGTCGGCGAGCTGATCCTGACCGACCGGCGGACAGAACCGGACGATGTCCGCGATACCGAGGCGCGCGGCCAGCTTCTGCAGGCCCTCCGGCTTGGCGAGACCGCTGCCGCTGGGACCGCCGACCACCGGTACGACCATCCGCGTCCGCAGCGAGGGATCCTGGTCGAGCAGGACCGCCACCGCGCGCAACAGGATGTCCGGCGCCTTGAGCGGCTGGATGCGCCCGGCGAAGAGCGGTACGAACGCGTCCCGCGGCAGGCCGAGCCGGGCGCGGGCGGCGGACCGGCCGTCGCCGGGGCGGAAGCGGTCGAGGTTCACACCGGGGTGGACGACGGCGACCTTGCCCCGTTCCGCCTCGTAGTGGCGGACCAGCTCGTCGGACTCCTCCGCGGTGTTGGCGATGAGCCGGTCGGCGGCCCGCACGATCTGGGTCTCGCCGATGACCCGCGCGGCGGGCTCGGGGCTGTCGCCCGCGGCGAGCGCGGCGTTCTTCACCTTGGCCATGGTGTGCATGGCGTGGACGAGCGGCGCGCCCCACCGCTCGGCCGCGAGCCAGCCGACATGGCCGGAGAGCCAGTAGTGCGAGTGCACGAGGTCGTAGTGGCCGGGCCGGTTGCCCGCCCAGGCCTGCATCACGCCGTGGGTGAAGGCGCACAGCTGGGCCGGCAGCTCCTCCTTGGCCAGGCCCTCGTACGGGCCCGCGTCCACGTGCCGTACGAGCACACCGGGCGCCAGCTCGACGAGCGGCGCCAGGCCGCCCGTGGTGGCGCGGGTGAAGATCTCGACCTCGATGTTGATCGCGGCGAGCCGCTTCGCCAGCTCGACGATGTAGACGTTCATCCCGCCCGCGTCGCCCGTGCCGGGCTGGTGCAGGGGGGACGTGTGCACGCTGAGCATGGCGATCCTGCGCGGTTTGCGATGCCCGGCGAACTTCAGCCTGGGGGGTCGCGCGGGTCCCGTGATCCGGCCGCCGAGCCGGGACACGTACTGGCTCACGTGGACGGTCCTCTCCTCGCGCGGGCACGGTCTACGCCAGGGCACGCGTACCTGCCCCGTCCCCTTCAGAGGTGTGGAACAGCAGAACACCGCCCCGCATTTCCTCTTTGCCGAATCATTACCATGACACGCCTCGCATACCCTCGTCCCATGACCCCGCCCGCCCCTCGCCCCACCGGCGCACGCCCCGTCGGCGCTGTGACCCGCGGGACCACCAACCCCAACCGGCTGCGCCGGATGGACCGCTGGATCGCCGCCGTGCACGGCCCCGCACTGCGCCGCTCGGACGACCCCGTAGTGGTGGATCTGGGGTACGGAGCCGCCCCCTGGACCGCCGTCGAACTGCTCCGGCGGCTGCGTGGGGCCGCTCCCGCCGCCGAGGTCGTGGGCATCGAGATCGAACCGGCCCGGGTCGCGGCGGCGAAGCCGTACGAGCAGCCGGGGCTGTCCTTCCGGCACGGCGGCTTCGAGGTGCCGCTGGACGGCCGCAGCCCGTCGCTGATCCGGGCGGCGAACGTACTGCGCCAGTACGACGAGGGCGAGGTCGCCGCCGTGTGGCAGCGGCTGTGCGCCCGGCTGGCGCCGGACGGGCTGCTGGTCGAGGGCACCTGCGACGAGATCGGGCGGCGGCAGGTCTGGGTGGCGCTCGGACCGGACGGCCCGCGCACGGTGACGTTCGCGACCCGGCTCGGCTCGCTGCACCAGCCGTCCGACCTCGCGGAGCGGCTGCCGAAGGCGCTCATCCACCGGAATGTTCCCGGTGAGCCGGTGCACGCCTTCCTGCGGGACTTCGACCGGGCGTGGGCGGCGGCGGCGCCGTACGCCTCGCTGGGCGCCCGGCAGCGCTGGATCACCGCGGCGCGCTCCCTCACCACCGACTGGCCGCTCACGGACGATGTCCGCCGGTGGCGCCAGGGCGAAGTCACGGTGGACTGGGCGGCGCTGGCACCACGTACGGGGTAACCAGGACCGCGTACGGGGCAACCGGCACCACGTACGGGGTATCCGGCACCACGTACGAGGTATCCGGCGGGCCGTCGGGAACCTGGGGCGGGTGCCGTTCGTCGGACGAAGCAGAGACACCGCACGAAGGCTGATGCGGCGCAGGAACACGGGTGGGGCTGGGGAGTTGTTGTACACCTCTGTCGCATTCGCGCAGGGCATGGCAATATCGCGCCAACGTCACCTAAGTTACTGACGGTAAATCAGCTCTGGAGGGGGAGCTCGTGAACCGACGCCGCTGTGCCGCCGCCGCGATCACACTGGTCTGCGGACTGACCGCGCTGACCGTACCGACGACCGCGTACGCCGCCCCCAAGCCGCCCCATTCTTCGGGCACTTCCGGCTCTTCGGACACTTCCGGCTCTTCCGGCTCCCACAAGGCGCCGTCGTCGAAGAAGAGCCTCGAAGAGGTGCGCAAGGAGATCGACGACCTCTACCGCAAGGCCGGGGCCGCCACCGACGCGTACAACCTCGCCAAGGAACAGTCCGAGAAGCAGTCGTCGCAGATCGTCGAACTCGCCAAGTCCATCGTCAAGGGTCAGGCGAGGATCGACCAGCTCAAGACCCAGGCGGGCGCCGAGGCCCGCGCCCAGTACCGGGACGCCGGACTGCCGCCCGCCGCGCAGCTGATGCTCAGCGGCAACCCGGACAACTTCCTGGACGGCGCCGACCGGCTGCGCGCGGGGCAGCAGGCACAGAAGAACCTGCTGGCCGAAATGGACAGGACCCAGCAGGACTTGAAGACGTACACCCAGGACGCCAGCGACCAGTGGCAGAAGCTGGAGTCCAACCGCAAGAAGCAGGCGAAGACCAAGAAGGACATCGACCAGAAGATCAGCGCCGCCAAGAAGCTCGAATCGAGCCTGGCGAAGAAGGAACGCGAACGGCTCCGCAAGCTGGAGGACGAGCAGCAGTACAAGGCCCAGACGGCCTGGCTGAGTTCGGGCATCCTGAAGGAGATCAACAACAAGGCGAGCGCCCAGGGCAAGAAGGCCGTCCAGTTCGCCACGGCGCAGATCGGCAAGCCGTACAAGTGGGGCGCGGTGGGCCCGCAATCGTTCGACTGCTCCGGGCTGACCTCACAGGCGTGGGCGGCGGCCGGCCATCCCATTCCGCGTACCTCGCAGGAACAGTGGAAGCAGTTGCAGCACGTGGACGTGAAGGACATGCGCCCCGGCGACCTCATCATCTACTTCTCGGACGCGACCCATGTCGGGATGTACATAGGCGACGGCGCGATGATCAACGCGCCACGGCCCGGCAGGGACATCACGATCGGCGGGGCGGGCTCGATGCCGATCCTGGGCGTCGTCCGGCCGGACAAGTAGCCGCTGCCCGGCCCGGCGGGTAACCGCCGTCCGTAGGCGGGGCGGCGGCCAGGACCCGTCCGCCGCCCGGCCACGCGGCCGCACCGCCGACGCAGCCGCACCGTCCGGCACGACCGCCGCTCTCCCCTGCCGTCCGCTGTGTCCCTGTGTCCCTGTGTCCCTTGTGTCCTTGTGTCCCTTGTGTCCTTGTGTCCCTGTGTCCGACCGCACCTCCTGGTGCGTCCGACATCACCCCCGTGTCGTCCGTCACCCCGCGTCCGCCCGGCCGCGGAGTGACGTTCGTCATGGACCCGACCACCGACAAACCGCCGGATGCGGGCCAGGAGGCGGCATATGACCCCGGCGATTTTCGAGGCGCCATTCCGCTGGGGCCGCGCTAACCGCTATGGTCCCCGTCTGGTGAGGCGTCGACTGGCGCCCCACTGCCCTCGGGGGGAGGGAAGGAAACCGAAGCGATGGAGAGCGGTCAGGCCGTTCTGCCCCACCAGACCAGGGGACCGGACACCACCGGCAGCACCGACCTCACGCTGCTGGTGATCGAGAACGACCCTGCGGGCACCTTCACGGTCCCGGAGCTGCTCGACACTGCCGGAACCCGGGTACGCATCCGGACCGCGCGGAACCTCACCGAGGCCGAGCGGCTGCTCACCGACGACGTCCACTGCATCCTGCTGGACCTGGCGCTGCCGGGCGCGGACGAGGACGACGAGCTGTCCGTACTGCGCCATGTCCTGAAGCTCGCGCCCTGCCACGCCGTACTGGCACTGGCCCCGTCCGGCCATGTCGAGCGCGCGGCCCACGCGGTCCGGGTCGGGGCACAGGACTACCTGCTCCGCGACGAGCTGGACAGCCGTCTGCTGAGCCGGACCGTCCGGTACGCGGTAGAGCGCAAGCGCGCCGACACCGCGCACTACAAACTGGCCGAGTCCCGGCTGCGCGCCCAGGAGAACGCCCGCCTGGAGCGCGGTCTGCTCCCGACGCCGCTGCTGGAGGGTTCGGACCTGCGCTTCGCCGCGCGGTACCGCCCCGGCCGCTCCCGCGCCCTGCTCGGCGGTGACTTCTACGACGTGGTCCGCACCCCGGACGGTACGGTCCACGCGATGATCGGCGACGTCTGCGGCCACGGTCCCGACGAGGCGGCCCTGGGAGTGGAACTGCGCATCGCCTGGCGGGCGTTGACCTTCGCCGGGCTGTCCGGGGACGAACTCCTCAGCACGCTCCAGCAGGTCCTGGAACACGAGCGGGAGAGCGAGGAGCTCTTCGCGACGCTCTGCACGGTCGACATAGCACCGGACGGACAACGGGCCGGACTCTGCCTGGCCGGGCACCCCGCCCCGCTGATCTCCCGCAGCGACGGAAGGGCGCAGCTCTTCCCGTACGAGGACGGCGGCCCGGCCCTGGGCCTGCTGCCGCGCGCCCGCTGGCCACGCCGCCAGGTCGAACTGGGCGGCGCCTGGAACCTGTTGATGTACACGGACGGCCTGATCGAGGGCCGTATCGGCCAGGGCACCCAGCGCCTGGGCCAGGACGGCATGGTCGAGATGATCGACCGGCAGCTGACGGCGGGGCTGCGCGGCGAGAGCCTGCTGGAGGCGGCGGTGGCCGAGGTCCGCGACCTGAACGGCGACGAGCTGACGGACGACGTGGCGGTCCTGCTCCTGGAACGCAGGCGCGGCGACGCCTGAGCCGCCGGCCGGGTCGGCCCCCGCCGTAGTCGGGCCCGGCGCCCGCCGTCGCTCTTGAGGCTCAGCGCCCGCCGTTGTACGGACCGTACGGCCCGTCGCTGCTGGAGCCGCCGCCCCGGCGACCGCCACCACCGGTGATCTGCCGCACCGCGGGGCGCACGTCCACCATGTAGACGATGGTCGCGATCAGCCCGATGACCGGCAGGAACGACAGGATCGAGAACAGCCAGTTCACGACGAACGCGATGGCCAGGACGATCAGCCAGAACGGTTTGGTCTGCTTGCTCGCGGCCCGGTACGCGTCCTCACGGCGGATCGCCGCGTCCACCAGCGCGAAGCCACTGAAGAGGATCAGCGCCAAACTCAACAGCGACATGAATCCCGCGAAACCCTGCATCAGCACTGTGCCCACCGCCTGTTAGACCGGCCATCAACGCGGCCACGCTACCGGGAGAACGACCCGGGCACCGAGAAGATGCCCGGCCCGCTCCCCCGGCCACTCCTGAACTTCTGGACTCTTTCTGAACTCTTGAACTCGTACTCTTCCGCTCCAGTGCGGCGCTCTACTTCCCGGCGGGCGGCGTGGTCTTCTTCGCCGTCGCCTTACGCGGGGTGGTGCTGGTCTTCTTGGCCGCCGCGGGCTTGGCCACCGGCTTGGCCTCGGACTTCACGGTCTTCGGCGCGGGCTTGGGGCCCGGCTTCGGGGCGGTCCTGGGCTGAGCGATCCTGGCCTCGGCCTTGGGCCCGGCCTTCGACTCCGCCTTGGGCTCGGTCCGCGACCCGGCCTTCGGCCCGGCGGGAGCCTTGGACTCGGTGACCGTGCCGAACAGGACGAGATCGTCGGCCGCCTCACCACGCCACTGCCGTACGGACTGCTCACCGCGCTCGGCGACCTTCTCGTACGTCTCACGCGCCCGGACCGCGTACTCGGCAGCCATACCGATGCTCCGCAGCGCCAGGTCCTGCGCGGTCTCGCCGAGCTTCTTCAGATCGGTGTCGAACGTGCCGATCACCTCGGTGAACTTCGCGGAGACGGAGGCCTGCGCCTCCTTGGCCTGCGTGGCCACCCGGTCCTGAACGGTCCTGGGATCGGTGTTGCGCACCGCGTCGATACGTGCCGGTGCCTCGGTCTGGAACTTCTCGATCAGCGCCGGGACCTTCCTGGCCTGCTGCACGGCGATGTCGGCCGTACCGGCCGCGAAGTAGAGGGGGGTCGGGTCGGTGAGGGTCTTGCGCAGGTCATCGGTGATGGCCATGACTGTGGTCCTCCCGGATCAGTTCGGTATGTGTCTGTACGTGTCTGTGCGCGTCTGCGCGGGTCGTTCCGTACGTGTCAGCTCTGTACGTGTCAGCTCTGTACTTGTCAGCTCTGTACTTGTCAGCTCTGTACTTGTCAGCTCGGTTCGTGCTCTGAGGGCTGTCCGGCAGCACCGTCGTCCACCGCGAGCCCGTTCTCCTTGCGGAAGGACTCGTAGATCTGGAGCAGGACGTGCTTCTGCCGCTCGGATATGGAGGGGTCGGCCAGGATGACGGCGCGCGTCTCCAGCTCGTCCCGCTCCCGCTCGTCGAGGATCCCGGCCTGCACGTACAAGGTCTCCGCGGAGATCCGCAGCGCCTTGGCCAGCTGCTGGAGGATGTCCGCGCTGGGCTTGCGCAGGCCGCGCTCGATCTGGCTCAGATACGGATTCGACACCCCGGCAGCGTCGGCGAGCTGCCGCAGGGACAGCTGCGCGGTGCGCCGCTGCTCGCGCAGGTACTCACCGAGATTGCCGACGTTGAGTGATGCCATGCTTCGATGCTGCACCTACCCTGCTAACTTTTGCAAGCAGACGCTTGCAAAAGTGTTCCATGCCACCTGAATGGCTGCTTGCGCCTGAGCGCAACAGGTGTCGCATGTGCACGACAGCTATCGCGCGTCCGGCCTCCCTGCGCAGGCGCTCTCGGTCCGGTTCCGCGAGCCGCCGGGAAGCGGCGTTGTCGGTGGGCTCTGCCAGGGTGTGCGTCGTGGATGAACTGGTGGAGCGTGTCGACGATCAAGATGGCGTGCTGGGGGTGGTGGTCAGCCGCCGACAGGCCATCCGGGAGGGGTGGCTGCACCGTGTCGCCGTGACGGTGTGTCGTGATGAGCGTGGACGGATCCTCGTTCACCGACGGTCGGAGCAGCTGTCGCGCTTCCCCGGGCTCTACGAGGTCGAGGTCGGTGGTGCCGTGGATGTCGGTGAGTCCTATGAACAGGCCGCCGCGCGCGAGCTGGCCGAAGAGCTGGGCCTTCGTGTGCTGCCGCGCTTGCTGTTCACCTTCCTCAACCGCAGCGGTGTGAGCCCTCACTGGCTCGGCGTGCACGAAGCCGTGGTGCCGGACACGGTCGCCGCCGATCCTGACGAGGTCGCCTGGCATGGCTGGCTGACCGAGCCGGAGCTGCGGTCGGCCCTGCTGGAGTGGCGCTTCACCCCCGACAGCCACGAAGCCTTCAGCCGGTACCTCGAGTTCCGGACCTCGCAGTCCTGACCTTTCTCGCCTTTCGGGCTGGGACGCCTGCTTGTGGCCAACGCACCCCGGACCTGCAATGTGAACTGAACGGGTCCCGATCAAATCTGCGGAGCCAACCGCGCTCCGATGAGTAGCTGCGCACGGCGATAAATCGGACGACAGGCAGAGCCACGACACACTGTGATGACCCCATACCGTCCGCCGCACGGAGTGAACCAACCACAGGAGCTGTCTTGGCAACCGCGAGAACGGCGGACTCCCGACCCGAGATCGATGCCGCACTCGTCAGGCGCCTGATCGACACCCGGTTCCCGCGGTGGGCAAGACTGCCTCTGAAGCTGCTTGACCCGGCCGGCTCCGACCATGTGATCTACCGGCTGGGCGAGGAGCTGGCCGTCCGGATGCCCCGCCATGCCGGGGTCATCGGTCAGGCCAGGAAGGAGTTCCAGTGGCTACCCCGACTCGCCCCGTACCTCCCCCTGACCATTCCGGTACCGGTAGAGGTGGGGGAATCCAGCTTGGGCTATCCGTGGCCGTGGGCGGTGTCCCGATGGCTTGAAGGTGAAGTGGCGACCGTCGACGCACTGGCCGACTCCACCAGGACCGCGGTCGAACTGGCGCACTTCCTGGCCGCTCTACAGCGGTTTACACCCGAGAACACACCCAAGACTGCCCGCGAATATCTCACCAGTTGGTCGTTGTCCGAACGAGACCGCGCGACGCGGGTCGCCATCGCAAAGGTCGATGGCATTTTCGACGCCACGGCGATGACCAAGCTGTGGGATGCGGCCGTGAGCGCCCCCGGATGGGATGGCCCTCCGGTGTGTTTCCACGGCGACTTCCACACGGGCAACCTGCTGACCATCCACGGCCACCTCAGCGCCGTCATTGACTTTGGCGGGCTCGGTATCGGTGACCCGGCTTGCGACCTGCTGATCGCCTTCACCCTGATGACGGCCAGCAGCCGAGCCTCCTTCCGTAACGCGCTCGGTGTGGACGACGCCACATGGTTGCGAGGCCGCGGCTGGGCCATGGCCACCGGTCTGAACGCCTACACCTCCTACGCCGCCGTCAACCCTCGGGTCGCCGCGCAGACCACCCGGCAGATCACCGAGGCGCTCATCGGCTGATAGGGGCACCAGTGGAGACCCGGCCCGATCGCCCGTGCCAAGTGCGCCCGCAGGCCGAAGCCGGCCTGAGTAGTGGGACCCTGGGAAGCCCCAGTCCAGCTCCTGCCACTTCCTCTGCCGCCAGCCCACGCGGAGGTCTTCGGCTGGTATCTGCACCGCCTCGCCGCCGCACATCACGTGACGTCGGGCCAACTGGCGAAAACCCTGACGTCATTCAAAAACGTGCTGATCGAAAGGCGGACGGGACGCGTTATGGCGCTGGACTCCGGTAGTTCTGCCACGGCTGGCACTCCTGACGGGTCTCATCCACGAGACCCTTCGGATGCTGCTGCCGGCGATCTCCCAGATTGAGGCACGTACGCGCTCCTCGACATGCTGGCCGACGTGGTCACCCCGACGACATCGGTCGAGACCTCGCAGAGTTCCAACGCCGCTTACCCGTTGGCACCCCTCCCCTGGCCGGTCCCTCCCTCGTCGGACTCGGCCAGGAGCGCGCCACGGTAGTACGGCGCATCGACCGGTGCGCGGAAGAGCAGTCAGTACCTCGGCAGAGGCCCTCCTGAACCCCTCAATCAGCTTCTGACGATGCAGAATGGATGCCCAGCCGGATCAGTGAGGACTCGCGCCCTGTCGCCATGTGGCTGGTGGTCCGGCTTGCCCGCACCCAACTCCAGCAACCGGGCCTCGGCCACGTCCAAGTCCTCATCGACCTTGAAGCAGATATGGAGCTGCTGGGGGACCATTTGGTCGGGCCAGCTCGGAGCCCGGTAGTCGTCGACCCGTTGAAAGCCGATGAGGAGTCCGTGTTCGCCGTTGAGACCCGCAAAGTCGGCATCTGACTTCGGGTGCAGTTCATGGTCGGTTGCCTGCTGATAGAACGCCGCCAGAGCCAGCGGATCAGAGCAATCGAGCGTTATCGCAACCAACTTGATCTGCATGGGCATGGCATCTCCGAGCCGGTCGGTGGACTTCCGCGATGAACACCCTAGTGGCGGCTGCCTATGGCCGAGCGGGACACCGACAGCCGACCTGTCCCACTCAACCGTAGGCAACACAGCTCAGAGCCTCCCCCTGCCCACAGTTATCTGGGACGGGACAACTTCCAGCGTCAGCAGTCGCCTTCCAGCAGTTGTTGGCCCCACCGGGGTAGGGCGACACACCACCATCCCGCGGGCGCAAATTCGTTGTGGTAGCCGGCGTGCGCTACTGCGATGTCATACCGTTCCGCTCACAGACTCGACGATTCCTGTCGCTGCGGGGGCAGATGACGCAAGCAACATCGACGAAACCTCGCTGGCTGCTCGCGTGGCTTGTTCCGCTGAAGGTGGGCCAGTCTCGGTCTGTCTGAACCATTCGGTCGCGTGACTCAGTCAACCTCGGCCATTTGTCGATCTGATCTGCCGAATCACCCCAGCGTGGCCGCCCAGTTGGCGCTGATCTGGGCAGAGACTGAGAAGTCCTCCTCGCAGTCCGGGCAGGTTGCATCGCCGAAGATGTAGGTCAACACCCTGGCGACCTCTTGCTGGTCGTGAGCGAGCGCGACATCGTGGAGAGGTCGACCAATGCCGGTCAGGCCGGTGGGGTCGGTGGGACGCAGAGCCTTCGTCTCCACGTGATTGTCCGACAGCGCGTGATCACCGCTGGTCGAAGCTGGCCGAGTACACGCTGCCCTGGTGGCACAGTGCCGACCAGAGGTCGGTCCAGCACTCGGAGGCCGGATCCGATGCGACTGGTCCAGCAGAGCAGGTATGTGCTGGCCCGATTGCACATCACTAAGCCAGGTTCCTCCGGGTGACACCCATCGCGCCTCGGCACCCCCGGCGGCACCCCCGGCGGCCCCGTCGGTACTCGACGCCGCGGTGCGTGGGCAGTCCGCTCTTCCGTGGGCAGGCGAACCACTGCCTGGCTCTCTCGAACCCTGATCTTGTTCTGAAGATCTTTCTGTTGGAGGCTGAGGCATGCAGACTCTGCCGACATTCGTCCTTGTCCATGGGGCCTTCGCGAATTCGTTCTCGTTCGCGCCGCTGCAGGCCGAACTCGCCCTGCTCGGGCACCGTTCGGTCGCGGTCGACCTTCCCGGGCACGGGTTCGAGGCGACCTTCCCCGCCGCGTACCAAGCTCCGCAGGATCTCGATGCCCTCGCTGCGGAACCGGGAGCCATCAAGGGAGTCACGCTCGCCGACAACGCCGCCCGCGTCATCGAAGTCCTCGAACGGGCCAAGCGGAACGGCCCCACCGTCCTCGTCGCCCACAGCAGGGGCGGCATCACGGCCACCGCCGTCGCCAACGCCCGGCCCGGGCTGATCGACCGGATCGTGTACGTCTCCGCCTGGTGCCCGGTCGATCTGGACGTGAACGACTACTACGCCCAGCCGGAGATGGCGGACGTCGACCCGGGGGCCTTCGCTGCCTCGCTCGTCGGGAACCCGGCCGAACTCGGCCTGCTCCGGACCAACTTCCGCACCGCCGACCCGGCGGTGCTCGCCGCGTTCAAGCGAGGGTTCGCCGCCGATCTCACCGATGACGAGTTCCGGATATTCCTGAACACCTTCCAGCCCGACGAGAACCTCGACGCCGGTACGTCCGCCGACCGGGCACAGGCCACGACCTGGGGCCGGGTTCCCAAGACCTATGTACGTCTGGAAGCCGATGCCAGCATTCCGCTCGCCGTGCAGGACCGCATGATTCGCGAGGCGAACGCGCTCACACCTGACAACCCCTTCGACGTCCGGACGCTTGAGGGGAGTCACCTGCGCTGGCTCGTCCACCCGAAGCCCGCAGCCGGGTTGCTCGCAGACCTCGCAGACCTCGCAGACCCGGACTCCACGGACTTCGCAGCGCGCTGACACTCTCCCACTCGACGCAGGTCCTGCCGGAAGGGTGCTCCAAAGGTCGTGGGCCAGTAGGAGGTGAACGGAGTACCCGTCTCGAGAGCGTCCGCCGCAGCGCGAACGGCACACCGCGGCTTCGGAGTTCGCCGGTCGCGGCCGGGGTCAGACCTGGGTGCGACACTGCGACCCATGTCTCTTGCTGATCTCGGTCTCGACCAGTGGCGGTCCTTCGAGCTGCCCACCGCACGTCGCGTCGCCCAGGAGGCGGCGCACCAGGTGGACGGCCAGGTGACCGCCGTGGAGGCCGTCGAGCACCTCGGTGCTCCGCTGCACCGGGTCCGGATCGAGCGGGGCGGGCAGGAATTCGCCCTGATACCCGGAGGCGAGGTGACGCTCGGGTTCGATCTCGACGCCTGGCAGCCGACGCCCGAGCAGGCCGCCGACTACGCGGAGAGTCTGGATCAAGGCTTCGGTTACGGCCCCGACCTGCGGGCCCACCTCGCGCAGGTGCTCAGCCCCCGCCGGAGTGTCACCCTGGCCACGGTGCTCATGGCGGTGGAGGACGAGCCCCTGACCGAACCGCCCGCCGACATGCCCGCCGTCCTCGCGGCGCGCGGCCTCCGGATGCCCAGCTCCGACGAGTGGGAGCACGCCTGCGGAGCGGGCGCGGACACGCTGTTCCGGTGGGGCAACGACTGCCCTCTCGACGACATCCCCTACGAGAACCGCACCGGCCCGCATCAGCAGCATGGAGCTGACGAGCGACATCGCTTCGGTCCGCGGCGGTGACGGCGGCGAGTCCGCGTGCGGGGGGTACGGCTTCCTGCTGGCGTGGCTGCCCCTGGCCACGGCCAACCGCAACCCCTTCACCGCCGAGTTCGTGTACGGCCCGGGTGGTGAAGACCTCTGCGAGGACTTCACCACCCGGCCTGTACTCACGCTCTGATCCGCCGACGGCGGCACGGACACCGGACACCGGACGCCGGACACCGACTGCGTTCGTGGTCACCGCACGGGCGACCGCGAACGCAGTCGGCTCACCTGGCGAGTTGAGACGGTTCGTCCAGTCGCGTCAGCTTCCGCGGGTTCCTGATCGCGTAGATCCGGGTGATCCGGCCGTCCTCCACCACAAGGCTCACCGCGGACGGTTGGCCGTCGATCTCGATACGGACCGCAGGCGCGCCGTTGAGCGACACGGTCGTCATCGCGAACGCGGCCACCACACGGTTCACCCGCGCGAGCAACTGCGCCACCGGTCCGGCTCCGTGGATCGGATCCAGCACGGCGGGTACCAGCCCGCCACCGTCGGCGATCAGCACCACGTCCGGTGCCATGACCTCCATCAGCTCGTGCAACTGGCCGGTGCGCAACGCCAGCAGGAACCGCTCCACCACGGCCCGCTGCTCGGACCGGCTCACCTGCACCCGTGGCCGCCGGGCCGCCACGTGCTCGCGGGCCCGCCGCGCGATCTGCCGCACCGCGGCTGCGGACTTCCCGGTGGCCTCGGCGATCTCGTTGTACGGGACCTCGAAGACCTCCCGGAGCACGAACACCGCCCGCTCCGTCGGTCCGAGCGTTTCCAGCACGGTCAGCAGCGCGATCGAGACACTCTCCGCGAGTTCGACGTCCTCGGCGACATCAGGGCTGGTCAGCAGCGGTTCCGGCAGCCACTCGCCGACGTACTCCTCGCGGCTGCGCGACAACGTACGCAACCGGTTGAGCGCTTGCCGGGTGACGGTCCGGACGAGGTACGCCCGCGGATCGCGCACCTGCGACCGGTCGATGTCGGCCCACCGCAGCCAGGACTCCTGCAGCACGTCCTCCGCATCGGCCGCCGACCCGAGCATCTCGTAGGCGACCGTGAACAGCAGGCTGCGATGGGCGACGAACGGATCCTCGGTCACGCCGTCGACGCTCCGCCGGTGTTCCCAGGACGTACGGCCAGCGGAATCTCGCACGCGGTGGAAAAGCCCTGCGACTCGACCCCGTGCGCCACGTTGTTCCTGGTCGCGAGGTTGACGTAGGCGATGTACGCGGTGAGTTCGACCATCGCCGACGGGCCGAGCCGGTCGAGCAGGCCCGCGTACAGCTCGTCGGTAACGGTCGGCGGCGTGTTCGTCATGGCCTCGGCGTACTCCAGCACGTCGCGCTCCAGCGGTGTGAAGACCTCCGACTCCCGCCAGCGCGGCACCTGACTCGCCTTGGCCAGGTCCAAGTCCTGGTTCTGCGCGTGGAAGTAGCCGATGTCGAGGCACCAGCCGCAGCCGACCTGGGCCGCGACGGCCATGTGCGCGTACGACTTGAGGCCCTCGTCGGCCGCCTGCCACGCGCCCACCTTGCCCCCGAACTCGGAGCTGGCAAGGGAGACTTCGGGGTTGTGCCAGGTCGCCTCGACGGGTTCGGCCGTAGCGCCGAACCGCTTGATCATTTCTTCCTTGAGCTCGGTGGGGAGCTCGGCCTTCGGTATGCGTAGCGCCATGGTGTCCTCCTCGGAGTTTGCCTGTTCGGCATAGAGACACCGCCATGTCCGCGGATGTGACAGCCACCGCGCGCAGACCTTCAACGCGGAGGGCTACGAGGGACCCTGGGGCCCCTGGGCCTCGGGCCGGTCGCCGTGCAGATGGGCCGCGACCCACTCGGCCAGGAGCTGTTCGTACTCGTCGCCCGCCAGGTTTCCCGCGTCGACCAGCGCCCGGATCTGCTCGTTCGCGTGGGCGGCGTCCCGTCGCGCGGAGTCATGAACGTCCTGGTCGGAAGGCATGGAGGAATGGTAACGATGAAGGCTGTCGAACGGGAGGCCGCTGCGGTGTCCTTGCCGGATGTGTGGTGAGGACTGCGTCACAGTGAGCCGGGCTGTGAGCCGGGCTGTGAGCCGGGCCACACCGGGGAGGGGCCACGCGCACAACAGCCGCAGGTCTCACGTCAGATGAGACGTGGACCGAGGTTCAGAAGTTCCTCATTCGGCCGCATCTCGGTCCGCACGCGTCCGCGCAACGCGCCCTCGCGCCCTCGCGCCTTTGCGCCTTTGCGCCCCAACCGCTGGTGCGGCTAGACCAGTTCAGCGGCACTGTCCCGGCTCTCCGTGACCCGTACCCGCACAAAAGCCAGGGCTTCCCTTCCCCGCTCCACGGCCGGATTGCGCCGAGTGCAGGTCCCGTACACCTGGCGCGACCGCCCGTATCGTTCCCATTCCCACCCGGCTTCACGGCGGTGCGATGAGTTCCGAGCGGCGCGGCAGTCTCCCTTGCGGTATCCCCTAACGAGGTAGGAGCGAGTCCGTGCGCATCGTCATCAGTGAGTTCATGAGCCTGGACGGCGTCGTACAGGCGCCGGGCGGTCCCGACGAGGACACCGAGGGCGGGTTCGCGCACGGCGGCTGGTCCCACCGCTTCTTCGATCCGGAGGTGGTGGGTGGCGCCTTCGACGACGCGTTGACGCAGGCCGGGGCTCTGCTGTTCGGCCGCCGTACGTGGCAGTCGATGGCCGCGGCGTGGCCCGAGCGTGCGGGCGACCCGTTCGCCGACCGGATGAACGCCATCCCGAAGTACGTCGTGACCCGGGAGCCGGGCGACCCCGGCCGGACCTGGCCGAACAGCACACGCATCCCCGGCGACGAGTCCGTCACCCGCATCCGGGAGCTGCGCGCGGCCGAGGGCGGTGACCTGTTGGTCATGGGGAGCCCCACCCTCGTACGCACCCTGCTGCACGAGGGTCTGGTCGACGAGTTGCGGCTCGTGATCATGCCGGTGATCGTCGGCGGCGGTAAGTCGATCTTCCCCGGCGACGGCGCGCTCCACGCGCTCGAACTGGTCTCGACCGTCACCAGCGGGACCGGCGTGCATGTGTGCACCTACCGGCCGGTCGCCGAGGGGTGACCGAGGCGGCGGGGCCGCATCTGTACGACGCGTGGGGGCGCATCTGTACGACGCATGGGGTGGCCCCGCCCCGGCGACGGCCCCTGCCCCGCCGTCTCACACAGCGGGTCCGTCCACACGGGCGCGGGAAGCGAGCACGGCGGCCAGGGCGCACGGCACGATCAGCAGCCCGAACGCGGCGGCGTAGCCCGCCAGATCGGCCGAGCCGAAGCCCAGGCAGGCGTTGAACAGGGCGGACGCGATGCCCATGACCGCGATCTGGCCCAGGTTCTGGCTGGTCTGCATCGAGCTGCTGGCATAGCCCTGCCGTCCCGGCGGGCTGTGGGAGAGCGAGAGCAGAGTGAGGGAGGGGGCGAGCACGCCCATGCCGACGGCCGCGACGACCATGGCCGAGGCGGCGGTGAGCGCGGGCATCGCGGGATGTGTCCCGGCCGCCGCGAGCGCGACCGCCGCGGCCATCACCACCGCACCCGCCGTGACCAGGTGGTGGCGGGGCCGGCGGTCCAGCAGGTGGCCCTGCACCCAGGACGATGCCGCCCAGGCCACGGCGGCGCCCGTGAAGGCCAGCCCGGTGGCCACCGGCGGCACCCGCCGGGAGGTGGCGAGCAGCAGCGGTACGAAGGCCTCCAGCGTGAAGTACGCCCCCGAGCTGAGGCCGCGCAGCAGCACCGCGGCGGGCAGGCCGCGCGCCGCGCGCCCCGTGCCCCGGGGCAGCAGCCGTGGGGTGAACACCACCAGCAGCGCGAGCCCCGCCACCGCGGACAGCAGATGGCGCACGTCCCAGCCGGACACGGCGTACTGCGCCAGCGCCGCACCCACGCTCACGGCTCCCGCGACCAGTAGCGCGGGGCGCGGCCCGCTGTCCCCGGACGGCGCCGTCCCGGTCTGCCCGGAACGGCCGCGCAGCAGGGCCACCACGGCAAGCGACGGAATCACGGTCAGGACAGCCAGGCCGAAGAAGACCACCCGCCAGGACCACCAGGCCGCCACCAGCCCGGCCAGCGGCGGACCGGCCAGCGACGGGACGATCCAGCAGCTCGCCATCATCGACAGGGCGCGCGGGCGCAGGCGCTCGGGGTAGGACTGGGCGATGGCGGCGTTGATGGACACCGCCACCATCCCGGCCGCCACCCCGTCCAGGAAGCGCCCGGCCGCCAGCTGCCAGATCGTCGTACTGGTCGCCGAGACCAGCAGGGTGACCACCGCCAGCACCACCCCCGCCGCCAGCGGACGGCGCGCCCCGGCGCGGTCCGCCCAGTCCCCGCCCAGCACCCCGCCGAGCAGGCTCGCGGCCACGAAACAGCCCGCCACCAGCGGGTAGAGCGACACCCCGTGCAGGTCCCGTGCGGCCACCGGCAGGGTGGGCACCACCGCGAGCGCGGCGAACCCGGTCAGGAACATCACCGCGGCGAAACTGGCGGTGGCAGCGAGGTACTTACGGGACCACAGCCCGCCGCCGGCGTCGGCACCCGCGTCGGCTCCCGCTCCTCGCGGGCGATCATCCCCGTCGCCGTCGGTGCCGTCAGTGCTGTGCGTGGCGCCGTGCGCCAACTGCTCGGCGAGCGCCTCCGGATCATCAGTCACGAGCGATCAAGTTATGCGCGCCCCACGGTTGTCTGCCACTTGTTTTCCGGCTGCCCGCGACCACTCCGGCGGCGCACCCGCCGACGGCCCGGCGGGCGTCCCCGTACTGTCGATACGTATGTCCGAGCACCACCGGTCGATCAGGAGGACACCCGTCGTGACCAGTCATAAGCAGCGCATGCTCGCAGGCGAGCTCTACCTCGCCGACGACCCCGAGCTGGCCGCCGACGCGCTGCGCGCGGCCGTGCTCAGCGAGCAGTTCAACGCCACGTCCGCGGCCGATCCGGAAGGCCGCAGGACCGCACTCGCCGAACTCCTCGGCAAGGTGGGCGAGGACTGCGAGGTACGGCCGCCGCTACGGGTGGACTACGGCAGCGGGATCACCATCGGGCCGCGCACCTTCATCAACTTCGGTGCCGTCCTGCTCGACGTGGCGGCGATCACGATCGGCGCCGACGTACAGATCGGCCCGAACGTCCAGCTCCTCACCCCGACCCACCCGGTCGACCCCGAGCCGCGCCGCGCCAAGTGGGAGGCGGCGCAGCCGATCACCATCGGGGACAACGTCTGGCTCGGCGGCGGCGTCATCGTCTGCCCCGGTGTGACGATCGGCGAGAACACCGTCGTCGGTGCCGGCTCGGTCGTCACCAAGGACCTGCCCGCGAATGTGGTCGCGGTCGGCAACCCGGCCCGGGTCGTACGGGAGATCTGAGCGGGCGCGCACGGCCGTCGGCACGCGGGCCTGCGGGCTTGCCGCGCCCGGCCGCGTCCAGCCCGCCCGGCCGCGCCAATAGCCCAACGCACCTTCCCAGGAAGGGCGTTCAGAGCGGCAGCCGGTACTGCCACCACCGGTGGCTGATCCGGAGCTTGGCCGCCTTGAGCCCCCGCCCGAGGAGTTCGTCGTCCACCTCGCGGACCTGGATGGACTCGACCGAGGGATGGTCCCGGCGCACCTGCTCGACGAACTCCGCGACCAGGGAGCCCAGTTCGGGTGCGTCCACGCCGTGGTGACCGACCTTCTCGACGTACACCTCCGGTCCTGCCACCACCGCCGCGATCCGGGCCGCCGTACGCCCCGCGGCCGTCAGCAGCTCCAGCCCCTGCCATCCCGTCCCCTCGGGGGCGCGGCGGGTCCGTACGGTCGGCAGTCCGGCCGGCCGCTGCCAGCGGCCGAGCGCGGAGATGCCCCACTTGCGGCCGAGCTCCTGGTGCACGGACGCCTCCAGCTCGGCCGCCACCCGGGCGTCGAGCTCCGATTCGGTGCCGTCCCAGTCCAGCGCGCGGAATCCGGCGGCGCGGGCCTCGTCGGCCGCCACCCGGAAGAGGCGGGCCAGCACGGCCTCCTGGTCGCCGGTCCCGTCCGGTTCGGCCACGCACCCGGAGACGATGCGCTCCCGCTCCAGGGACACCAGCTGCCACTGGACGGCCGCCGCCTCCGGGTCGGGCCCGGGGCTGAACACCGCTGCCCACCCGAGCAGTTCACCGTCCGCCCGAGCGATCGCAGTGCCCAGCAGCCCGGGGTACGGACGGCTTTCACCGAGGTCCGCGCCCTCGCCGGGCAGCCCGGCGCGCAGCTCTTCGGTCAGTCGGCGCTCCGCCCGGGAGTCCCGGTCGAAATCCACCACGATTTCCATGTCGTCCCCACTCACGCGGCCCACAGATCACCGTCTCCGGCTCCCGCAAGCATCAACGAAGACGGACCGCCGGTACACACCGGGCTGCCCGTGTCGCCTTCGTCCTGCTCCAGCATGGTCCTCAATATGCGCCATCACGTTCCCGGGACGGCCGCCGCCCCCTCGCACGGCGCGGATCACCGGCCCCGCGCACCGCAGGCACCCGTCAGCGTCCCCACAGGATGTCCAGGACCGGCTCCCAGGTGTTGAGGACCAAGTCCGCACCAGCCGAGGCCAGTTCGTCGACGCTGCGGTCGTTCGTCGCGTAGCCGAGGAACGCCAGACCGGCCTCCTGGGCCGCCTCGAGGTCCGTCACCGTGTCGCCGACCACCAGCGTCGAGGACCGGTCGGCGTCCAGGCCTGCCAGGGCCTTCTCCAGGGTGTGCGGGTGCGGCTTGAGCAGCTGGATGTCCGCCGTGCGGCCGTGGATGTGCGGGCCGAAGCACTCGGACAGCGACCGCGCCGCGAGGTACGCGTCCACCGCGCGGGCCGAGTTGTCCGTGGTGACCGCCAGCCGGCAGCCGCTCGCGGACCAGGTCCGCATCACCCCGTCCGCGTACATCGTGGGCCAGGCCCCGGGGACGGCCAGCTGCTCCTGCCGGGCCAGCCACTCCTCCAGGTCCACGATCAGTGCGCTGCCCGGGTGGAGCGCGCCCACCGCCCGCAGGATGTCGTGCGGGCCGGCGGTCTCCGGGGCCGTGCCCGGAGCCAGGTCCACCCCGCGCTCCGCCAGGAACTGCCGCATCCCGGCGGCCACCCCCAGCGCCTCGTGGCGGGCGAACAGCCGGCAGATCGGACCGTCGAAACCCAACAGCACGGAGCGGGTCGACCTGATCCGGTCTCGGAGGTTCTCACGGATCACGGATGCCGCCTGTTCGCTTCGCCTCGTGGCCGAGGTCATGTCGTATCAGAGGTCGTTCGGACAGCCCCAGGTCCGAACTGCTGGTGGTTCCGACCGCATCGAACCACTTCTGTGGCTCTTCTACCAGCTTCTGACTTCGGCGGGAGGGCTTCCTTCCGTTCTCCTGGCCGTCTCCCCCGCACTCAAACTCCCACCTCGGACCCGCGCCTCGGACCCGTGCCTCGGACTCGCGCCTCAGACGGCCCGAGCGTGCGTGCGGTGCCGGATCCGTACGTGGGGTTCGACGTGGACCGCAGCGGGGCCGGAATCCCGGTCAGAAGACGTCCGGGCACCAGGGCCTGGCCGCCGTACGGAACAGCGCCTCCGTGACCGCGACCGCGCCCGGGGTCTCCTCGGAGATGCGGCCGAGCGCCGCCAGCCGGAGCGCCGACTCGTCGCCGAGGTACAGGGCCCCCAACTCCCGTACGTCCAGCGTGACATCGGCCGACCCGGTGGTCGGCGCGCAGGTCGCGCCGTCCGGTGACGCGTCCAGCCGGTAGCGGCCCGCCGACAGGCCGTCCGCGTCCCGGACGTCCAGGACCAGGGTGCCGGAGACCGGGTACGTCCGGGCCTCCAGCGCCCGTACGACATCCAGCAGCCGCACCCACAGATAGTCCGCGTGCGTGGTGAGCCTGGCCGCCCGCGGGTCCGGCAGCAGCAGCGGGAGCAGGTCGTCGGGGCCCAGGTGGCCGGATTTGACCGTGGTGATCCAGTCGACCGAGCAGAGGAAGTGCCACAGGGCCCGCTGGGCGGCCGGGGTCACTGCCAGCATCCGGCTCACGGTCGCGGTGTCCTGCGGCTGCTTGTTGTCGCCCCAGACGTCGTCGGCCCGGTACGTCATCATCCCCTCGACCTGGCCGGACGCCGAGCGGTAGACCGCGTGGAAGGGTTCCGTCCAGGGCTCGTCGGGCAGCGGGTGGAGACCGGTGGCGATCTGCCACCAGCGCTCGTCGCGGCTGATCGCACCGGGCTGCCCGGCCCGGAAGCGGTCGTGCAGTTCGGGGCCCGTCTTCCGTACGTCGTCGGCGTCGACCAGATCGATCCGGCCGCCGTCCTCCGGCCCCGACCAGCGCGGGTCGAGTCCCGTCCGGGCCACGTCGACCGTCCAGTCGCTGACCCAGGTGGCGGGCCCGAATCCGTACCGCCCGTAGATCGGGTACTCGGCGGCGATCAGCGTCGCCAGTGTGTCCCCGCGCTCCTTCGCGGCGGCCAGGTCCGCGGCCATCATGCGGCTGAGCAGGCCACGGCGGCGGTGCGTGGGCGAGACCGTCACGTTGGAGACCGCGTCCGCCCGGAGCGAGGCCCCGCCGACGACGGTGATCTCCTGCGGGAACGACCGGAAGGTCGCCACACAGCGCCCTTCGTCGAACGCGCCCCGGGTGCGCGGCGGGTCGAGGCGCGGGCGGCGCAGTTCGACCTCGGCGTCCGTGACCAGGGGCGAGCGCAGAAAGCCGGTGCGCAGGGCCCGCAACCAGTCGGGGAACTCGGATTCGGTGATCGTGCGGACGTCGACAGTCATACGCCGCACGCTAACGGCCCCCGTTTCAGACTGTCGCGCGAATTTCACCGACCTTGGCGGCGCCGCCGAACAGCGGTGCGTCCGCCAGCCTGCCGAGCACCGGGCTGTCCACGCCCATCCGCTCCAGGGTCCGCGCCAGCACCGGGCCGAGGACCCGGGTAGCGCCGTCGTCGACCTTGAAGGCGAGCGCCCGGCCGTCGGGCAGGGCCAGGGCCTGGACCGCCTCGGCGCCCATCTTGGACAGCGTCCCGGGCAGGGCGCGCATCAGCCAGGTGTCGGGCCTGCGGGTGCCCGCGACGTACTCGGGGTGGGCGCGTATCGCGTCCGCGACCCGGCGCTCGGGCGAGCCCTCGGGGGCGAGGACGAACGTACGGAACGCGCGGGCCAGACCCACCAGGCTCAGCGCCATCAGCGGCGCCCCGCAGCCGTCCGTACCGATCGCGGTGACCCGTTCGCCCGCGGCCTCCTCGACCACCGTGAGCACCAGCTGCTGGAGCGGGTGCGCGGGGTCGAGGTAGGAGTCGGTGGGCCAGCCGTTCCGCGCGCAGACGGCCAGCATCGCGGTGTGCTTGCCCGAGCAGTTCATGGTGACGCGCTCACGGACCTGACCCGCCGCGAGGTACGCCTCGGCCTCGACCGGGTCCAGCGGCAGATCCGCCGGGCACTGGAGATCGGCCTCGCTCAGCCCGTACTCGCCGAGCATCTTCCGTACGAGAGCCAGGTGGAAGCCTTCGCCCGAGTGGCTCGCCGAGGTCAGTGCCAGCCTCTCGCCCGCCAGATCCAGACCGGCCCGCAGGATCGCGGCGGCCTGCATCGGCTTGTTGCTGGAGCGCGGGAAGACCGGCAGTGACGGGTCGCCGAGTGCGTACTCCACGCTGCCGTCGGCGGCGAGGACCACCAGCGAGCCCCGGTGCCGCCCCTCGACGAAGCCGGACCGGACGACCTCCGCGAGAACCGGGGACAGCGGGGCAGGGGAACTGGCGGTCATGGTCGGCCTTCCGAACGGGGGTGGCCCGCCCGACCGGAAGGATCGCCTCAGGTGAGCAGGTCGTCTACTTGTGCTTCGCCTTCACGGTACCTGCGGGCGATCTCCGCGCTGCAATCGTCGGCGGTCCGCTGGAGGTGCTGCCTGCGGCGCGAGACCTGCTGCTCGTAGCGGACCAGACGGCCCATGCCGGTGTGCAGTTCCTCGTCCGTACGGGCGCCGAGGTCGGAGAGTTCCACCTCGGCCAGCATGTCGGTGGCCAGCTTGCTGTTCTCCGCGCTGCGCGGCGGGGAGAGCGTGACGTGCCGGGCCGACGAACGGTGCGAGGAGGGGACGTCCGCGAGGATCTCGGAGAGCCGGTCGACGACCGGGGACTCCGGGCCGGTACGCCGGGAGAGCTCGGCGCGGAGGATGTCGATCCGCCCGTGCAGCATCCGCCGTACGTAGCTCAGATCGGCCTCGTCCCGCTGGGCGTCCCTGCGCAGCGTACGCAGCTCGGGCAGACGCAGACCGCCGATGTCGTGCTCGGTGACCGCCGGGAGCGCGGTGCCCGACCTCGGTGCGGGTGCTCGCTGTACGGAGCTGATCCGGGTCATGGACACGGGACCGGGCGAGCGCCCGATACCAGATGTGCTCATATGCGTATTCCGTCCCCTCGACCGGTGCATGGGGTCTCCCCGGGCCCTCAGAGCCGAGGGGAAGCACCGCCTCCCGTGCATGTTGCCACTCCCGGTAGCCCCTGCGCCGACCGATCGCACCCGTTCGGCCCCCCGGTACATTGGCCCGTATGCGTGCAGTGGTGCAGAGGGTGGACGGCGCGAGCGTCGTCGTGGCAGGTGAGACGGTCGGTGAGATCACCGGCGAGGGGTTGTGCGTCCTGGTGGGTGTCACCCATGAGGACACAAAGGAAAAAGCAGCGCAGCTCGCCCGCAAGCTCTGGTCGGTACGCATCCTGTCGGGCGAAAAATCCTGCTCGGACGTAAATGCACCCTTGTTGGTGATTTCCCAGTTCACTCTTTACGGAGACGCCCGCAAGGGCCGCCGGCCCACCTGGAACGGGGCCGCGCCGGGCGAGGTGGCGGAGCCGCTCGTCGACGAGGTCGTGGCGCAGCTGCGGGCCCTGGGGGCGACCGTGGGAACGGGCCGGTTCGGCGCGAGCATGCGGGTCTCGCTGACGAACGACGGCCCGTTCACGATCGTGCTGGACCTCTGAGGCGCCTCGGAGATCCAGGGCCTCAGCCGTCTCGGGTCTGAGGCGGCTCAGGCCCGACGTCTCAGGGCTGACGTCTCAGGGCTCGACGACGACTTCCTGGGACGCCGCCGTGTCCCCCGCCATCAGCTCCGCGTCCACCGGCACGTTCCGCTTCACCAGCGCCAGCGCGATCGGCCCCAGCTCGTGGTGGCGGGCCGACGAGGTGACGAAGCCCAGCTGGCGGCCCTCGGCACCGTCCGCGGCGAGCCTGACCGGCGTACCGTGCCCCGGCAGCAGCACCTCGCTCCCGTCCAGATGCAGAAAGACCAGCCGCCGCGGCGGCTTCCCCAGGTTGTGGACACGGGCGACCGTCTCCTGGCCCCGGTAGCAGCCCTTCTCCAGGTGCACGGCCGTGCCGATCCACCCCAGCTCGTGCGGGATGGTGCGGTGGTCGGTCTCCAGACCCAGCCGCGGCCGGTGCTCCTCGATGCGCAGCGCCTCGTACGCCAGCAGTCCGACGGCCGGGCCGTGCTGTGCCGCGTACGCCTCCAGCTGCTCCCGCGGCAGGAAGAGATCACGGCCGTACGCCGTCTCCCGTACGGTCACGCCGTCCGGCACCGCGGCGATCGAACCGGCCGGCAGGTGCACGACCGCGAACGCGTCGGTCCGGTCGGCGACCTCGACCCGGTAGTAGAACTTCATGCTCTCCAGGTACGCGACCAGCTCCTGCTGCGTCCCCGGCTCCACGTGCGCCCACAGCGTCTCGCCGTCGTCGACGAGGTAGAGCGCGTGCTCGATGTGGCCCTTGGAGGAGAGGATCAGCGCCTCGGTGGCCACCCCCGGCGGCAGCTCGCTGACGTGCTGGGTGATCAGCAGATGCAGCCAGCTCAGCCGGTCGGCGCCGGAGACGGTGACGACACCGCGGTTCGAGAGATCGACGAGGCCGGTACCGGCCGCGAGCGCGCGCTGCTCGCGGAACAGGTCGCCGTAGTGCGCGGCAACACCTTCGTCTCGTCCTTCGGCGGGGACGGCACCGGGCAGGGACAGCAGCGGGCTCTTCATGTACGCAAGCCTACGGCTGACCGCCGGAAGCCTTCCCGGCGCACTTCTCGCACTGCCCGAAGATCGCGAAGTGCTTCATGTCCGTCTCGAAACCGAACATCCCGCGGAGCTTCGCGGTGAAGTCGGCGGCGACGCTCATGTCCGCCTCGATCACGTTCGTACAGTCCCGGCACACCAGGTGGAGGTGGTGGTGCCGGTCGGCGAGGTGGTACGTGGGAGCGCCGTGCCCGAGATGGGCATGGCTCACCAACTCCAGCTCCTCCAGCAGCTCCAGGGTCCGGTAGACCGTGGAGATGTTCACGCCGCCCGCGGTTCTGCGCACCTCGGTGAGGATGTCGTCGGGCGTCGCGTGCTCCAGCCTGTCGACAGCCTCCAGCACCAGCTGCCGCTGAGGGGTCAGCCGGTACCCGCGGCTGCGGAGGTCGCTCTGCCAGTCGGTGGTCACCACACCCCCAGTCTAGGAGCGGCAGCCCCGGAGCGGGCTACTTGGAGGAAGCAGCCCGCTCGGAGAAAGCAGGCTGCTCGAAGAACGCGGGCTACTTGAAGAACGCGATTCCGTCGTCGGGCAGATCCACGACGTCCTTCGCCCATTCCTTCGGGTCGACGACCTTCTTCAGATGCGCGGACATGTACGGCCGCAGCTCGATCTCGGGGGTGGCCTTCTCCCCCACCCACATCAGGTCGCTCTTCACATAACCGTAGAGCCGCTTCCCACCGGAGTACGGACCGGACGCCGCGGTACGCGCCACCGCGTCCGTGACCAGGTCGATCTGCGGCTTCTGGTCGGCCAGCTCGCCGTACCAGATCTCGACGACGCCCTGGTCGCGGACCATCACGACCTCGACCTTGCGGTGCTCGTCGACGCGCCAGTAGCCCGACTCGGACTCCAGCGGCCTGACCTTCTTGCCTTCGGCGTCGAGCACCCAGGTGTGCGACACGTACTCCAGGAAGTCCCGGCCGTCGTGGCTGAAGTCGACTTCCTGGCCGAAGTTGCACTGCTCCCCGGCGGGGCTGCCTTCCCCGGCGTCACCGAAGGGAGCCGCGACGCCCGCTCCCTCCCAGTGGCCGAGGAGGAACACGAGGGGGACGAGGCTCGGATGCAGGTCCGACGGAATCTCGATCATGAGGGCTCAGACGATCTGTGAGGAGGGTGCGGGCTCGGGCTCGGAAGCTCTCGGGCCGAGGGTCAGCGCTGGCCCTGGTAGAGCTTCTTCACGGACAGACCGGCGAACGCGATGACGCCGACGCAGACCAGAACCAGCAGAGTGGAGAAGATTGCCTCAAGCACGAGGTGCTCCTTGCATGAACGGTGTGAAGGAAGGGCCGGGTCCCAGCCTAATGGGTGGGGGCCCGGCCCTCTCTGCGAGGTGCGCGGCGGCCGGTCGCGAGCCGCCGGCGGACCTCGGCTCAGGGTCCTGGCCGAGCAGCTGGTCCTGGCTCTGAGCAGCTGGTCCTAGCTGAGCAGCTGGTCCTGGAGGATCACCGTCTGGTGGAACGGCACCGCGGGAGCCGCACCCTTCCCCCGCTCGACCACCAGCGCGAGCGTGTCCCCGGCGATGGAGTACGCCTGCCGGACCTGCTGCGCGCCGTACGGCTGCTGCTCGACGTACACGTAGTCGTCGATGTCCCGCAGGCTGCCCGCGCTGCTCCAGCCCTCGTCGATCTCGGTGTCGGTCACCCCGTTCAGCACGGGAGCCCCGGAGCCGCGCCCCGTCCCGGAGTCGATCACTTGGTCCTTGAACGCCGCGGCGAAAGCAGTCGACTGGAAGGTCAGCAGGTAGATCCGGGTGGACGTGCCGTCCGGCATGGTCCAGCCACGGGCCGCGATGTGCCGTACCGCGTAGTCGCGCAGCTGCTCGGTGAGCAGGGCCCGTGCGTCCTTGCCGCTGTACTCGGAGGCGTACTGGCCGACCGTCACCCAGCCCCCGGTCAGCTTCTTGTCCGGGGTGGCCCCGGCCGGGGCGGGCAGCAGCAGGTCACGGGCGTCCGTGGCATGGATCTGCGCGGTGTTGCCGTCGTTGAACGGCCGCGGCGTCCCGGCGGGCAGCGCGGGCAGTTTCAGGTCGGCGAAGTCCCAGCGGCCGTCGGACGCGGTCGCCAGGCCCGGCACATCGGTGCGGTGCATGGCGGTGAGACCGGTTGCGGCCCCGGCGCCGCAGCCGCCGAAGACGACGGCCGCGAGGGTCCAGCGGGCCACCGCGCGCAGCGCCCTGCGGTCCTTCTTCACGGGAGTCACGGGAGCACCGGGAATCACGTGGTACATCGGATTCGTGGCGAACACGGGCGGCGCAGTCGGCATGGGCGGCACGGCCGGTGCGGTGGTCCCGCTGTCCGGCGCCGTCGGCGGCTCGGCGGGATCCGTCGACATCAGAGGCTCGGTCATACGGACTCCCCCGGGGACTTGACGTAGTCGATCTGCTTCTCCAACAGGGCCGCGACGATCTTCCGGGGGAACGGCTGGACACCGTAGGCATCGAACGAGATCAGGAACTCGCCCTCGTAGGCGGTGCACATCATCTCGTCGAGGCCCGACCTCTTCTCCTTCGGCGGCAGGAAGCAGTTCGCCGTGTTCCGGTGGCCCTCGACCTTCGGACCGGCCTCGAAGACCTCCATCGCCTTGAAGAGCTCCGTGCGGAAGGTGTAGGCGTTGCGCACGGCCTTCTTGTCCGTCATACGGGAGATCTGGACCTCGATGACGAGATCGCCGGAGTCGTTGGCGTACGAACGCATCGCCTGTCCCTTCGCGCCGAGCTTCTCCACCCGCTCGTTCCAGTCCCGGCGCCGGGTGCCGGAGAGGCCCTTGCCGCCCGCCTTCAGCATGGCCTCGGCCTGCTTGGCGGTCAGTTCGGCGTCATTGCCGTACGCGCCGATGTCCGGACCGAGCCGGTACTCACCCGTGGCGGGCAGCAGCATCTTGCTCAGGTCGGTGTCGTGCCGCCCCTCGGCCGACCTGGTCACCGGGTCCTTGCCCGGCCCGCGGGGGTCGTCTCCCCAGGACCGGGTCGGTGCCTTCTTGTCGGCCTTGTCCGCCGTGGACGCGGAGTACGCGATGCCGCCACCGGCAACACCGAGCACCAGGACCACCGGCAGTACGGCAGCCGCGATCCTGAAGGCGCGGGACCGCTGCACGGGCGGCTTCGGGACTTCCGGCGCCTCCGGGTGTTCCGACGCCTCCGGGAGACTCAGCGGCTCCGGGGAGTCCGAGGGCTCCGGCAGGGCGGTCTGTTCGTCGTTCACAGGCGCTCCAGCTGCCGCTCGGCCAACGTCCTGATGTCCTTCTTGCTGATCGGCCGGGTGTCGAAAATGACGATGTCGACCATCACGTCGCCGCGCCAGCCCAGTGCACGGGCCTCGTAACTGGGCATGTATCCGGGCTCGTTGTCGACCGGAAAGAGGTAATACCTGGCATTGCCGCTGCCCTTGACCGCGGTGCCGCCGTTGCCCGCGCCGTACTTGGACTCCGCCATGTAGTCGGCCTGCCCCTGGAACATGTCCGCGGCACCCATCTCCGTACCGGCCCGGAACTGCACCAGCCGCACACCGGTCATACGGTGCCCCTGCATCCAGCCCGCCGCAGCGATCCGACGGATGCCCGCCGCGGTGATTTCGGTGAACAAGCTGGCGTCGTCGCGGAATTCAGTGGCGTACTCGTCCGTGGACAGCCAGTGGTCGTACGGGATCGGTCCCTTTTCGTAGATCGGCAGTTCCGACTCGTGCGCGCCCTTCGGCCGGGCGACGAGCAGCTTCCGCAGGTCGCCGTCGGTCCGCAACCGGCTGTCGTCCTTGACGGACAGCGGCGCACGGCCCGCGCCCTTGGCGAGCGGTTCGGCGGGGTACGACAGCCGCTGCTGGGCCAGGGGCGGCAGCGGGGTCGGCGGCCGGTCGGCCTGGATCTTGAACGCGACGGCGCTGCCGCCGACGAGGCCGAGCAGCGCGGCAGCGGCGACGATCAGCGTCGTACGGCCGCGGCGGCGCGGCTTTCTTTCGGGGTCCTGCTGTTCCTGCTGGTCCTGCTGCAGCTCCTGCTGCTGTTCCTGCTGTTCAGGAACGTTGTGTGACGCTTCCAAAGGGGTCCCCCCACGAGACCTGAGGCACAGATTCCGATACCTGCACACCCCACTGACCCACCAGGCGACACGGGGGTTGTACGCCCGCCGATTACAGTTCGGTCATGGCGCAGAAGAAGCTAGTGATCAAGGTGACCGCAGGGTCCGACGCCCCCGAGCGCTGCTCACAGGCCTTCACCGTGGCGGCGGTCGCGGTCGCCAGCGGGGTGGAGGTCTCGCTCTGGCTGACCGGTGAGTCCTCGTGGTTCGCCCTGCCGGGAAGGGCCGCGGAGTTCGAACTGCCGCACGCGGCGCCGCTGCCGGACCTGATCGACTCGATTCTGGCGGGCGGTCGGGTCACGCTCTGCACGCAGTGTGCGACCCGTCGCGACATCACCGAGAAGGACGTGCTGGAAGGCGTACGGATCGCGGGTGCGCAGGTCTTCGTACAGGAAGCGATGACGGACGGCGTCCAGGCGCTGGTCTACTGACCGCTGCCGTGCCGGGCCGTGGCGGGCCGTACCGTTCCGGGCCGGGCCGTGCCGGGCCGTGCTGTGCTGTGTGGCGGCACCGGTCCATGGACCGGCCGCACCAGAGCTACCGGCGCTTCTTGCTCTTCTTGCCGTCCTTGCCGTCCAGTTCGTCCCACCACTTGTCGGACGTGTCGTCGCCCGACGGCTCGTCCCACCAGTGGTCGTCGGGGCCGCGCCGGTTGCCGACGATCGCGGCGACCGGGGGGATGATCATGGCCACGCCGCACATGGCGATCGCTGCCGGGACCGACCAGAGACGTACGAAGGCCCAGGCGGACACGAAGAGCACCAGGCATCCGCCCATCAGCAGGAAATAGCCGCGCCGACGTCGCGAGTACATGCCTCCAGCGTAAGACCGGACGACGGGGTCGGCCTGCTCGCGTCGTACCCGGGACTCCGCGGGTGGTTCCGGGACAGCGCGGAGGGCCGCACCCGCTCCAAGTGGCGTCCAACCCCCTGGGGTGCGGCCCTCCGGCCGGTTCATGAGTCGTGCGTGAGCCGTGCGTGGATCCCGTCAAGGTCCACCGGACTCAGACGGCGATCGCGACCTCGGCCAGTCCGCCGGTCTGCGCGACGACCGTACGGTCCGCCGTGCCACCCGGGACGAGCGCGCGCAGCGTCCAGGTGCCCTCGGCCGCGTAGAAGCGGAACTGCCCGGTCGCCGAGGTCGGGACCTCGGCGGTGAACTCGCCGGTCGAGTCCAGGAGTCGCACATAACCGGTGACGGGCTCGCCGTCGCGGGTCACGCTGCCCTGGATGGTGGTCTCACCGGGCTTGATCGTCGAAGCGTCGGGGCCGCCGGCCTTTGCTCCACACATACGGATCTGTCCTTCAGGTCGGGAAAGCGGGAGAGGGGTTACTTGTTGGCGCCGAGCTCGATCGGCACACCCACGAGGGAGCCGTACTCGGTCCACGAGCCGTCGTAGTTCTTGACGTTCTCCTGGCCGAGCAGCTCGTGCAGCACGAACCAGGTCAGCGCGGAGCGCTCACCGATGCGGCAGTACGCGATGGTGTCCTTGGCCAGGTCGACCTGCTCGTCCTCGTAGAGGGCCTTGAGCTCGTCGTCCGACTTGAAGGTGCCGTCGTCGTTGGCGTTCTTCGACCACGGGATGTTGCGGGCACTCGGCACGTGGCCGGGGCGCTGCGACTGCTCCTGCGGGAGGTGCGCCGGGGCGAGCAGCTTGCCGCTGAACTCGTCGGGCGACCGCACGTCGACCAGGTTCTTGTTGTTGATCGCGGCCACGACGTCGTCGCGGTACGCACGGATCGACTCGTCCTGCGGCTTGGCCTTGTACGAGGTGGCCGGGCGGGACGGCACGGCGTCGACCAGGTCGCGGGAGTCGAGCTCCCACTTCTTGCGGCCACCGTCGAGCAGCCGGACGTCGCTGTGGCCGTAGAGCTTGAAGTACCAGAACGCGTACGAGGCGAACCAGTTGTTGTTGCCGCCGTAGAGCACGACGGTCGTGTCGTTGCCGATGCCCTTCTCCGACAGGAGCTTCTCGAAGCCGGCCTGGTCGATGAAGTCACGGCGGACCGGGTCCTGGAGGTCCTTCGTCCAGTCGATCCGGATGGCGTTCCTGATGTGGTTCTTCTCGTACGCCGAGGTGTCCTCGTCCACCTCGACGATGGCGACCTGCGGGTCCTCGATGTGGGCCTCGACCCAGTCAGCGTCTACCAGGACGTCGCTGCGGCTCATGCGGGTTCTCCTCCGGGGATGGGGTATCCCCTGCTCCCTGCGGAGCCTGGGGAAGTGCGGCGGGTGGTGCGATGGTGTCGGCGTACGGATCCACGGAGACCGGCGGAATGAGCGCGTCCGGCACCGAGGAGGTGGCCCTGACAACGGTCGAAGGGCCCGGGGGACACGGGAAGGCAGAACTCCCGCTCAGAGAGCGCGACAGAGCATGGCAGCGACGCGGCACAGGTCCACTGCCCGCCGCTTCGTGAGATCAGCCTGTCGCTTCATGCCATCGATCGTAGGGAAGTACGGGTGGAGATGTCACCGTCGTTCCGCATGGCAAGACGGGATCGTCCGCACTGTGGGATGCAAGGGGGAGGAAGGGGCTACGGCCGCGCTTCCCGCCTGCTCCCGTTCTGTTCACCATCTGCGGATCGGACAGTGCCGTCTCACTATCCGGCCAGCGCGACGTCCGTACCCGTGACCCCGATGTCGACGCCGTCCTCCGTCGCCCGCACCTGGTCGAGCTTCAGACCGGCGGGCAGCCCGCCGACCGCGCTGTCGAAGTCCGTCTTCTGCCGGACCAGGCCCTCCAGGCCGGGGATGCCCTCACCGGGCACCGTGTCCGCGTGCACCTTGATCCGGTCGGTGCCCACCATGGTCACCGAGGACGTCACGCTGCGGGTGAGCGTGCGGCCGAGGATGTTGACCGAGCCGGTGACCTTGACCTTGCCGTTCCCGCCGTACGCGATCTTCGCGCCGGACTCGGACGCCTTGGTGAGGTCCTCGTACGAGATGTGTGCGGTGCCGCTCGCCCGCGCGGCCACCGCACTGGTGAAGGTGCCGGATATCTTCACGTCGTGCAGTTCGGCCCGCACGTTCGTGATGCGTACCTGGCGGCCGGACGCGTTCGCCTCGACGCCCTTGAGCGTGACGTCGACCCGGCCGAGCTTCTTGTCGAGCACCTGGGTCAGGAACGGGAAGCCCTTGATGTCGACGTCCGGCGTCCCGGAGAGGCCCTCGCTGCTGCGGATCCGGTCCGCGGCCTTGTTCTCCGCGACGTTCACCGCGACGCGGTCCACCAGGACGAAGAGGCCGCCCAGAATCACAACGAAGATGAGCAGTATCCGCAGTGCGCGCATGGCCGGTCGGTCCCCCTGGTCGTCCCCGTGTCCCGTGATGCGTGCCTGTGGCACCGGGGGCGAGCCTAACCGCCGGATCAGCCGATGACCCGGCCGATCAGATAGATCGCGGGAGCCGCTGCCGAGAGCGGCAGGGCCACTCCGGCCGTCATGTGGACGAACCGGGACGGGTAGTCGTAGCTCGCGACGCGCAGCCCGATCAGCGCGCAGCCACCGGCCGCGAAGCCGAGCAGCGCACCCGGGGCGCCGCCGGACAGCCCGGTCATCGGGGCCAGCACGATGCCCACGACCGCGGCCACCACGAGCGCCGCGACGACCGGCACGGGGCCGGGCAGCGACAGCGCGCGGACGAGTACGGCGCCGGCGACGGCGATGCAGCCGACCGTGACCGCGTCCGTCGAGGCCGCCAGGATCCCGGTCGCGACGACGGTCAGGGCGGAGGAGGCGATGGTGGCCATCAGTCCGGTCATCCGCTCGTCCGCCGACGCGTGGCTGCGCAGCTGGAGCACGAGCGTGAGCAGCACCCAGACACCGAGCGTGCCGATGATCGCGGCGGGTGCGTGGTCGGCGCCCGCGACGAGCAGGGCGACGTCGGCGACGGCGCCGCCGAGGAAGGCGAGCGCGATGCCCTGACGGGCGGGCCACATCCCGTTGAGCCGGAACCAGCCGGCCGCGGTGAGTGCCTGGAGGACCAGCAGCGGTACGACGACGGCGAACCGCCCGCCGATCGCGGCAACCGCGAGCAGCACGCCGAGCCCGGCGGTCAGCGCGGCCGGCTGCATCCCGGGCGCGATGATCGGCGACCGCCCTTCGGCGCGGGCGCGCTGGGCGTCGGTGATCCGCGCGTTGCCGAGCGTGCTGGGGGCGCTGTACGCGGGCCCGTCACCGGCGACGGCCGCGGGCGCGGTTGCCACGGGCTGCGCGGTGTACGGGGCGGGCGTCGGGGCCTCGGGGGGCAGCGGGTACGACTGCGGCGGCGGGGGCGACTGGTACTGCTGGTGCTGCTGAGCTGCCTGGTGCTGCGGCTGCGGCTGCGGCTGCTGGGCGTACGGCTGCTGGGCGTACGGCTGCTGCGGGGTCGCCCGAGGGGCTTCCTGCGGGGCTTCCTGCTGCGGGGCTTCCTGCTGAGGCTGCGGGGTGGCCTGCGGTGCGTACGGCTGCTGGACGGGCTGGTACTGGGTGTCCCAGGTCTGCCCCTCCCAGGTCTGCGTGTACGGGTCGTGGGCGCTCTGGTCCTGTGCGTACGAACCCTGCGCGTACGAACCCTGCGCCGGGCCCTGCGCGTACGGATCCTGCGGCGCGTAAGGGTCCTGCGCGTAAGGATCCTGCGCATACGGGTCCTGCGCGTACGCGTCCTGGAACGCCTGCTGGGCCTGCTGGTGCGGCTGCCGGCCCGGCTGGTGCGGCTGCTGGTGCGGCTGCTGCCCGTACGGATATTGCTGGTCACTCATGAGTGGGGGTCACCCTCCTGCGAACGGCGGGAGCACCTCGACCGTGCCGCCCTCGGCAAGCCGTACCGTCTCATGGCCACGGGTCCCGACGGGATCGCCGTCGACGAGGAACGAGCATCGCCGCAGCACGTGCGCCAGTTCACCGGGGTGCCGCTCGCGTACCGCGGTGAGCGCCTCGGCGAGGGTGGCAGCCGCGTAGGGCTCTTCGGCGGTGCCTGCGGCGGCCTTGGCGGCGGCCCAGTAGCGGATGGTTCCCGCGGGCATGAGTACTCCTCAGTGGTGTGCGTCGCGCGGATCCATGATGCCGGGTGCGCGCCTCGGGGCCGACCCGGCATCAGGAGCGACCGGCCTCAGGACCTGCCCGGTCAGGGCCGGCCGGCCCCAGGACGGCCGGCGGTCATCAGCCACTCCGCGATCCGCTCCAGCAGTTCGTCCCCCGCGGCGTTCTCCGCGTGGCCCATCCCCGCCTCCACCCACAGCTCCGCGGACCCCGCCGCGGCCAGCATCCGCGGATGGTCCAGCGGGAAGTACGGGTCCCGGTCGCCGTGCACGACCAGCAGCGGTGTCGGGGCGATCAGCGGCACCGCGTCGACCGGTGACAACGGGACCGGGTCCCAGTCCTCGGGGTGGATACGGGTGTGCAGACCGACCCGGCCCACCAGCCGTCCCAGCGGCCGGGTGACCATCCAGTGCAGGCGCCGCATCGGGGCCGTGCCCCGGTAGTACCAGCGCGCGGGGGCGCTCACCGAGGCCACCGCGTCGGTACGTGCCTCCGTGCGCCCCCCGTGCAGGGAACCGTCCAGCGCCGCGTGCCGCAGCACCACCGAGCCGCCCATCGAGAAGCCGACCGTCACCACCCGCGTGTGACCGAGAACACGCGCCCACTCGACTGCGGCAACCAGATCGAGCACTTCCCTGTCACCCACCGTCGAGCGTCCGCCCGACCGTCCGTGCCCGCGGAACGAGAAGGTGATCACGGCCGCACGGTGGGCGAACACCCCGGCGGCGCGCCGTACCGCGGGGCGGTCGACCGCCCCCGTGAAGCCGTGCGCGACCACGATCGCGGTGTCCGTCGGACCGGCCGCGCAGGGCTCGTACAGGGCCTCGATCGGCACCCCGTCACGGGTACGAAGCATCACCCGCCGGTCGCCCGGAGTGACCGAAGGAACAGGCGATCTGTGGAATTGGCCTTCTGACGCGGAAGTCATGTGGGCTATTCTCGTGGAACGAGGACCTGGGCAAAGTTGCCGCCAGGTCCTTTTGTGCTTTCGGCGCGTTGTATACGAAACCGCGCTGACCTGCACAGTCAAAAGCAGTGCCCTTCCGCACGGACCGAGGAGGAACCGACGTAATGGGCGAGCGACATATGCACGACCGTAGGACGACGACCACGGCAGGTGGACCGCGATGAGTTCGCTGCTGCTCCTGACCAACGCTCTGCAACCGTCGACGGAGGTGCTCCCCGCCCTCGGACTTCTGCTGCACAGCGTGCGGGTCGCTCCCGCCGAAGGACCCGCACTCATCGACACCCCCGGCGCCGATGTGATTCTCATCGACGGGCGCCGCGACCTGCCACAGGTCCGCAGCCTCTGTCAGCTGCTGCACTCCACCGGGCCGGGCTGCCCGCTGATCCTCGTCGTCACCGAGGGCGGCCTCGCGGCCGTCACCGCCGACTGGGGCATCGACGACGTCCTGCTCGACACCGCGGGCCCCGCCGAGGTCGAGGCGCGGCTGCGGCTGGCCACCGGGCGGCAGCAGACTTCCGACGACTCCCCGACGGAGATCCGCATCGGTGACCTCTCCGTGGACGAGGCGACGTACAGCGCGAAGCTCAAGGGCCGGGTCCTCGACCTGACCTTCAAGGAGTTCGAGCTGATCAAGTACCTGGCGCAGCACCCCGGCCGGGTCTTCACCCGGGCCCAGCTGCTCCAGGAGGTCTGGGGCTACGACTACTTCGGCGGCACGCGGACGGTCGACGTCCACGTACGGCGGCTGCGCGCCAAGCTCGGCCCCGAGCACGAGTCGCTGATCGGTACCGTCCGCAACGTCGGCTACCGCTTCGTGACCCCGGAGAAGGTCGAGCGCGCGGCCGAGGAGGCCCAGGCGAAAGCGGCCGTGAAGGCCGCCGAGGAAGCCGCTGCCGGGGGCGCCGAACCCGTCCGCCGAACGGGTGACGGAGCAGCCCTCCGGGAAGGCGCCGTCCGGCCTGTAGAACGGTAGGCCAAACGGCGGGTCCATCCGCGTAGACTGCCGCGCGTGGCCAAGGTGACGCGGGACGATGTGGCACGACTGGCGGGGACGTCGACCGCGGTCGTCAGCTACGTCATCAACAACGGACCGAGGCCGGTCGCCCCGGCCACGCGCGAGCGGGTGGTCAACGCGATCCAGGAGCTGGGGTACCGGCCGGACCGGGTGGCCCAGGCCATGGCGTCGCGGCGCACCGATCTCATAGGGATGATCGTGCCGGACGCCCGTCAGCCCTTCTTCGCGGAGATGGCGCACGCCGTCGAACAGGCCGCGTCCGAGCGCGGGAAGATGGTCCTCGTCGGCAACTCCGACTACCGCGACGAGCGCGAGGTCCACTACCTGCGGGCCTTCCTCGGGATGCGGGTCTCCGGTCTGATCCTGGTCAGCCAGGGCATGTCCGAGCGGGCCGCGGCCGAGATCGAGGCGTGGGACGCCCGGGTGGTGCTGCTGCACGAGCGCCCCGAGGCCATCGACGACGTCGCGGTCGTCACGGACGACATCGGCGGTGCCCAGCTCGCCACCCGGCACCTGCTGGAGCACGGGTACGCGTACGTGGCCTGCCTCGGCGGTGTCGAGTCGACGCCCGTGGTCGGCGACCCGGTGGCCGACCACATAGAGGGCTGGCGCCGCGCCATGCAGGAGTCCGGCCGCTCGACCGAGGGGCGGCTCTTCCAGGCGCCGTACAACCGCTACGACGCGTACAAGGTCGCCCTGGAACTCCTCGCGGGCCCGGACCGGCCCCCGGCGATCTTCTGTTCCACCGACGACCAGGCGATCGGCGTACTGCGGGCCGCGCGTGAGCTGCGGATCGATGTCCCGGGCGAGCTGGCGGTGGCCGGGTTCGACGACGTCAAGGAAGCGGCGCTGACGGATCCGCCGCTGACGACGGTGTACTCGGACCGGCCGGCGATGGCGCGCTCCGCGGTGGATCTCGTCCTGGACGACTCGCTGCGGGTGGCCGGGTCGCGGCGGGAGCGGCTGAAGCAGTTCCCGTCGGCGTTGGTCGTCCGGCGTTCCTGCGGCTGCGCCTGAGCCGACCCGGCCGGTCCCGACGACCCGCCGGGACCCCCTCCCGACAGCGCACCCCGTGCGTCTTTATATCGGGCATACAGGGTTCTGTCGGGCTTCTCAGCGGGGACTCAGGAAACTCTCATGGTTGCCGTAAAGGCTCTGAGACATGACCGAGAACCCGGAGCAGTTCCCCACCCCGCAGCACGAAGATGCGTACGCGGCCCGGTCCTACCCGCCGCCGCCCGCCCACGAGCCGTACGCGGCCTGGCCCCCTCCGGCCGCCCCTGCGGATCACGTCAAGTCCAGGCGCGCGAAGCGGCCGGTCGCCCTGCTCGCCGCGGTCGCCATCATCGCCGCGGTCGTCGGCGGCGGTTCGGCAGCGGTCGCCGAGTCCCTCCTGGGCAACGGCAGCAACAACAGCGCCAACCCCGCGGGCACCGTCAGCGGCGCCACCGTCTCGCAGTCGAGCAAGGGCACGGTCTCCGGTGTCGCCCAGGCCGTCTCGCCGAGCATCGTCGAGGTCAAGGCGACCTCCACCGCGGGGGAGTCCACCGGAGCGGGCGTGATCATCACCGCTGCCGGTGAGATCGTCACCAACAACCACGTCATCTCCGGCGCCGACTCGGTCAAGGTCAACCTGAGCAACGGCAAGTCGTACACCGCGAAGGTCGTCGGCACCGACCCGGGCAAGGACCTCGCGCTCCTCAAGGTGTCCGGTGCGAGCGGCCTCAAGCCCGCCTCGCTGGGCAATTCCGCCAATGTCGCGGTGGGCGACCAGGTCGTGGCGATCGGCTCCCCCGAGGGCCTCACCGGCACGGTCACCAGCGGCATCGTCTCCGCGCTGAACCGCGACGTCACCGTCGCCAAGGAGGAGGGCCAGAGCCAGAGCCAGGACCAGGGCCAGCAGCAGTACCAGCGCGGCGGCTCCGGCGGGAACTGGCCGTTCCAGTTCGGCGGCCAGCAGTTCAACGGCGACACCGGCAGCTCCACCACCACGTACAAGGCGCTCCAGACCGACGCCTCGCTCAACCCCGGCAACTCCGGCGGCGCGCTGATCAACATGAACGGCGAGATCATCGGCATCAACTCCGCGATGTACTCCGCCAGTTCACAGAGCAGCGACAGTTCGAGTGCCGCCGGGAGCGTCGGCCTCGGCTTCGCCATCCCGATCGACACGGTCAAGGCCGACCTCGCCCACCTGCGCGCGGGCGGCACCAACAGCTAGGACCTGTCCGGCCGGCACCACCAGCACCATCAGCTATCAGGAGGAACTCTCGTGACCTCTGCCCTGCACAGCACCGCAGTCACCCTCACCGTCACCGTCAACCGAGCCAGGCACGCGCTGCTCACCTCCGTCTCCTGGGCCGACCCCGCGGACCTCGGTCTGCCCTTCGCGTTCGCCCGGTCGGAGGCCGAGCGGGCGGCGACGAGAGCACCCGAGGTGCGTACCGCAGTCCCCGCGAAGGGGCGTGCCGCACGCCGCAGCCGGTCGGCCGTGCGACGCTGAAGGCGCCCGCCACCGACCCCCGCGAACCGAGGACAGACAGCCGATGAGCCCCGCCGAAGACGGCCGCGACCAGCACCGCATCCTGATCGTCGACGACGAGCCCGCCGTACGCGAGGCTCTGCAGCGCAGCCTCGCCTTCGAGGGGTACGGGACGGAGGTCGCCGTCGACGGGCTCGACGCACTGGCCAAGGCCGTCCCGTACGCACCGGACCTCGTCGTCCTCGACATCCAGATGCCCCGCATGGACGGCCTGACCGCCGCCCGCAGGCTGCGCGCCTCGGGTTCCACGACCCCGATCCTGATGCTCACCGCCCGGGACACGGTGGGCGACCGGGTGACCGGACTCGACGCGGGCGCCGACGACTACCTGGTGAAGCCGTTCGAGCTGGACGAGCTGTTCGCCCGCATCCGCGCGCTGCTGCGGCGCAGTTCCTACGCGGCGGCTGCGGGCGACGTGCCCGACGACCAGGTGCTGGCCTTCGCCGATCTGCGGATGGACCTGTCGACGCGCGAAGTGGTGCGCGGGGGCCGCCGGGTGGAGCTGACCCGTACCGAATTCACCCTCCTGGAGATGTTCCTGGCGCACCCGCGGCAGGTGCTGACCCGGGAGCAGATCCTGAAGGCGGTGTGGGGCTTCGACTTCGAGCCGTCCTCCAACTCGCTGGACGTGTACGTGATGTACCTGCGCCGCAAGACGGAAGCGGGCGGCGAGCCGAGGCTGGTCCACACGGTGCGCGGCGTCGGATACGCGCTGCGGACCGGGAGCGCCGAGTGAGGCTGCCCCGCCCGCTGCGCTGGTTCCGCCGGCTGCCGCTGCGCTCCCGGCTGGCCCTGCTGACGGCCGCGGCCGTGGCGTTCGCGGTGGCCGTGGTCTCGGTGATCTGCTGGTTCCTGGTGGAGCAGAAGCTGTACGACGAGGTCGATTCGCAGCTCACCACCCAGCTGGTGAAGGGCGACGTCACGCTCAACGACGTGGTGGCGACCTTCCGGAACTGCTCCCCCCAGAACACCCCGGACAATCTGGCCGGGCAGCGGAACCCTTACTACCGGCAGATCGTCCAGGCCGACGGCACGACGTGCGCGCTCACCGACGCCGGAACGGTGCGGGTGAGCGGCAGCGATCTGCGGCTGGCCACGAACCCCACCGCGTCGCTGGAGGTGTACCGCGACGGCGTCAGCTCCGACGGCACCCCCGTCCGGGTCCTGACGGCCCCGCTGTACCTGCGTCCGGGCGTCCCCTTCCCGAACTTCGTCCAGACGGTCGCGTACCCCCTGAAGGACACCCGGAGCACCCTCAACGAGCTGGCCCTGCTGCTGCTCGGGGTCTCCGGCATCGGGGTCGTCGGTGCGGGGGCCGCCGGGCTCGGGATCGCGCGGGCCGGGCTCAAGCCGGTCGACGAACTCACCGAGGCCGTCGAGCACGTCGCGCGGACCGAGGACCTCACCGTCCGCATCCCGGTCGAGGGCGAGGACGAGATCGCGCGCCTCTCCCGCTCCTTCAACTCCATGACCGCCGCCCTCGGCGACTCCCGCGACCGCCAGGCGCAGCTCATCGCGGACGCCGGGCACGAACTCCGTACGCCCCTCACCTCGCTGCGCACCAACATCGAGCTCCTCGCCCGCAGCGAGCAGACCGGCCGGGCGATCCCGCCCGACGACCGCAAGGCCCTGATGACCTCCGTCAAGGCGCAAATGACCGAACTGGCCTCGCTCATCGGGGACTTGCAGGAACTCTCCCGCTCGGACTCCACCCACGCCCCGGACACGCTCGATGTCGTGGCGCTGCACGAGATCACCCGGGCCGCACTGGACCGGGCCCGGTTGCGCGGCCCCGAACTGACCATCACGGCCGAGCTGCAGCCCTGGTACGTAAGGGCCGAGCCCGCCGCGCTGGAGCGGGCCGTGGTCAATGTCCTGGACAACGCGGTGAAGTTCAGCCCGCCCGGCGGGAGCATCGAAGTGGCCCTGCACGCGGGGACGTTGACGGTACGGGACCACGGGCCCGGCATCCCGGCCGACGACCTCCCGCACGTCTTCGAGCGCTTCTGGCGCTCCCCCTCCGCCCGTTCGCTCCCCGGCTCCGGGCTGGGGCTCTCCATCGTGGCCCGTACGGTCCAGCAGTCGGGCGGCCGGATCGCCCTGGACCCGGCCGAGGGCGGCGGCACCGAGGCGAGCATCAGCATCCCGGGCGCCGCGACTCCGCCACCGCCCGCACCGCCGCAGGCACCGCCGGGGTCACCGATGGGGTCACCACCGCAGTCCCCACCGCAGTCCCCACCGCAGTCGCCACCGCAGTCGCCTTCGCGGTAACGGCCGCGCGTTGACGGCCGCTCGTTGACGGCCGCGGTGGCGCGGAAATCCGCTGGTGCGCCGGTTCCCGACCCGGCACACTCGGCGTTTATGCCGAAAGCCAGGCCGACCGGCCCCCTCTGTACCCGCGACTCGCTCGCCGCCGACCTGCGCACCGCGGGCCTGCGGCCCGGGGAGACCGTCCTCGTGCACTCCTCCCTGAGTGCCCTGGGCTGGGTGTGCGGCGGTGCCGAGACCGTCGTCCTGGCGCTGCTCGACGTGCTCGGCGAGGACGGGACCCTGGTCGTACCGGCGCACTCCGGCGGGAACTCGGACCCCGCGGAGTGGAGCAACCCGCCCGTACCCGAGGCCTGGCAGCCGCAGATCCGGGCGTCGCTGCCGGCCTACGATCCGCGCACCACGGCCACCCTCGGCGTCGGCGTGATACCGGAGGTGGTGCGGAACTGGCCGGGGGCCGTCCGCAGCGCCCACCCGCAGACCTCGTTCGCGGCCGTGGGCCCGCGCGCCACGCAGCTCACGGACGGCCACGCCCTGGACTGCCGGCTCGGTGAACACAGCCCCCTCGCCCGGCTGGAGGAGGCCGGTGCGCGGGTCCTGCTGCTGGGTGCGGGCTTCGATTCCTGTACGGCCTTCCACCTGGCCGAGTACCGGATCCCCGGTCAGCAGGTCGGCAACTCCTTCGCCGCCATGACCCCGGCGGGCCGTCGCTGGACCACCGTGCGCGACGTCCCGGTCAGCGACGACCGTTTCGACGAGCTGGGAGCCGCCTTCGAGCGGGAACGCCCGGTGGAACGCGGCACGGTGGGCGCCGCCGAGGCCCGGTTGTTCCCGCTGGCCGACGCGGTCGCGTACGCGGGGACCTGGCTGGCCGAACACCGGCCGCGGTCCGCACCCGGCGCGGCGTGAGCGACGGGCCCGGTACGAGCGCCGGGCCCGGACTCCGCCGTCACACCCCTTGCTTCAGGTCCTGACCGGCGGGTACCGGGGCATCCTGTCGGGCGTCCCGCTCCCGGGCCTGCCCCCTCCCGCCTCCGTACCGCGGTCCCGCCGCCCCGTACCCGTCTTCCGTACGACGAGCAGGGTCAGGACACCGGCGAGCAGCCCCCAGAACGTCGATCCGATGCCGAACAGGGTGATCCCGGAGGCGGTGGCCAGCAGGGTGACCACCGCGGGCTCGCGCAGGTCGGCGTCCGACAGCGCGGAGCCGAGTGCGCCGCCGATGGTGCCGAGCAGCCCGACGCCCGCGATGCCCATCACCAGTGCGGCGGGCATCGCGGTGAGGAGCCAGCCGACCGTGCCCCCGAAGACCCCGACGGCGAGGTAGAACACCCCGGCCCAGACACTCGCCAGGTAGCGCTTGGTGCGGTCGGGGTGGGCCTCCTCCCCGGTGCAGATCGCCGCGGTGATCGCCGCCAGGTTCAGCCCGAAGCAGCCGAACGGGGCCAGTACGGCGTTCACACAGCCGGTCCAGGTGAGCAACGGCGAGATGGGCGTGGCGTATCCGGCATTGCGCAGCACCGCGACACCCGGCAGGTTCTGCGAGGCCATCGTGACCACGAAGAGCGGCAGACCCACCCCGACCAGGACCTGCCAGGAGAACTCGGGACGCACGAACTCCGGGTGGGCCAAGGCGAGTTGGAAGTGGTCCAGTTTCCAGGAGCCCTGCCAGGCGGTGGCCGCGATACCGACGGCGAGGGCGGCGACGACCGCGTACCTCGGGAACCAGCGGCGGCCGGCCAGATAGGCGAGGAAGAGGGGCACGGTGATGGTGGCGTTCTTCTGCATCTCGCCGAACAGGCCGGTCCCGAACTGGATGAGGACCCCGGCCAGCAGCGCGGACGCGAGCGGCACCGGGATCCGGTTCATGACCCGCTCGAACCAGCCGGTGACCCCGCTGACCACGATCAGGACCGCCGAGAGCAGGAACGCTCCGACCGCCTCCGCCATGGACACCCCGTGCAACCCGGTGACCAGGAGCGCGGCGCCGGGCGTGGACCAGGCCGTGACCACGGGCGCCCGGTAGCGGAGCGACAGTCCGATGCAGGTGACACCCATCCCGATGCCCAACGCGAGGACCCAGGACCCGAGTTCACCGGTGGTCGCGCCCGCGGTTCTGGCGGCCGTGAAGACGATGGCGACGGAACTCGTGACGCCGATGAGTGTGGCGAGGAACCCGGCCGATACGGCGGTCACGGGTGCGAAAGATCGTAGGTGTTCTCTGATGACGGCCATGTGCAGTCGCTGTCCCCGTGGTCGTGGCGGACCGACCACGCTACCGGCCGGCGGTCAGCACCGCCGGAGAGGTCGCATCGTGGATGAGGACGTGCGGTGTTCCGGTGCCGTCGGACGGCACCGCCCATACGTCCCAGCCGCTGCCGGAGCCGCGCGCCCTGCCGTACATCACCGTGTGCCCGTCGAGCCAGGCCGCCTGGTCGTCGATGCTGTGGACCTCGGCGAGCGGGGTCTCCTCCATCGTCGCGAGGTCCAGGACGTACAGCCGCCAGGGTCGGTTGGCGCTGGCGTTGACGCGCTTCTTGAACACGATGCGGGTGCCGTCGGGCGACAGGGACGGGCATTCGGCGTTGGTCCGCAGGGTGCGCGCCGTCCACTTCCGGTAGTCGCCCTCGACCAGGTAGGTGCGGCCCCCGGTGCGTACGGTCGCGTAGAAGGTGTTGTCGTCGGCGGCGAAATTGACGCCCCAGTAGTTCACGTCCGCCGCGTGGTACGGCTTGCCTTCGAGCGTCAGCGGGATCCCCTCGACGTTGCTGACGAGCTTGCCGGTCCTGGTGTCCAGGATCGAGGTACGGGTGGAGAAGTCGTCGCGGAGGTACGAGTCGCCCTGGACGAAGGTCGTCCAGGACAGCATCGCGCCACTCGCGGAGACCCGTGCCCGGTTGGGGAAGCCCGCGGCCTTGACCTGGCGGGTCTGCCGCATGCCGCGGTCGAGGACGCCGACGTACGTCGCGGGCACCGGCCCGCCGCGCTGGAGGCAGAGGCCGGTGCCGTGCGCGGCGTACAGCCGGTCGCAGCGCGTCGGACCGTCCGTGCGGGGGCCGCCGGGACGGGTGGTGGGCACGGTCGCCGCGTGGCCGAAACCGGCGCCGTGCGCGGTGTCGCGGAACAGGATCCGGCCCGGGGCGTCCAGGGCGATGTGACCGGTCGGCCCGGCGGCGGCGTCGCCCCGCGAGTGCAGGACGTACCCGGTGACGGTGGTGGCGAGGACGAGGGCGGTCACCACCAGGACCAGCGCCTTGGTCCGCGTGCTCAGGCCGGTGTCTCCGCCGCGGCCCGTGTCGGTACTCATGCCTCGCTGCTCTTCGGTACTCATGCCTCGCTGCTTTCTTCGCGTAGCGGGAGGATCCACAGCGCCGCCAGGATCGCCGTCACCAGGGCGACCAGTGCCAGGGCGAGCGCCGTGTGCAGGCCCCAGAGGGTCCAGGCCGCGCCGAACAGTACGGAGGAGCCCAGCATGGCGACGGACTGGCCCGTCTGGATCAGGGCCATCCCGCTCGCGCGCAGCTGCACCGGCAGCATCGGCCCGACGGCCGCCATCAGCACTCCGTCGGTGGCCGCGTAGAACAGCCCGTGCAGGATCAGCGTGACGACCAGCAGCCCCGCCCCGCCGAACGGACCGAACAGCAGCAGGTAGGCGCCGAGCAGCACGACGTAGCCGCCGATGAACACCCGCAACCTGCCGAGCCGGTCGGCAAGTTGACCGAACGGGACCGCGAGCAGCAGATACGTCGCGGTGGTGCCCAGCGGCAGCAGCGGGAAGTACTCCACGGAGATGTCCAGCCGCTGCTGGAGCAGCAGGTAGACGAACGAGTCGCTCAGCGCCACCGTGCCGAGCAGGGCCGCGCCGATGCAGACCCGGCGGAACCGGGGCAGCAGCAGGAGCCGCAGCGCGGCGCGGGCGGACGCGCCGTGCGGGGTGTCCATGGGCCGGCGCCGGTCGCGGACCGTCAGGGCCAGGATCACCACCGCGAAGGCCGCGATGCAGAAGCTCGCGACGAACACGGTGTCGTACCGGTCCGGGTTCGCGAGCAGCAGCCCGAAGGCCACCAGGGGGCCGAGGAAAGCGCCGGTGGTGTCCAGCGCCCTGTGTATCCCGAAGGAACGGCCCAGGGTTTCCGGGGTGCTGCTCAGGGAGATCAGCGCGTCCCGGGGACCGGTGCGCAGGCCCTTGCCCGTACGGTCGGCGGCGATCACCGCGCCCAGTACGGGGACGGAGGAACCGGCGGCGAACAGGCCCAGCTTGCAGAGCGCGGAGAGGGCGTAGCCGCTGCCCGCGACGAGCTTCCGCCGCTGCCAGCGGTCCGCCGCGTGCCCTCCGGCGAGGCGTACGAGGGCGGTGACCCCGAAGTACATGCCGTTGAGGGCGCCGAACTGGAGGGGGCTCAGGCCGAGCGTGAAGATCACGTACATCGGCAGGACCGCGGTGATCATCTCCGAGGAGATGTCGGTGATCAGGCTGACCGAGCCGAGGGCCAGCACATTGGGTGCGACGGCGGCCCGTTTCCCGGGGGTTGCCGGGGTTTCGGTCGCTGTCTCCCCCGCCACGGCCGGTTCGGTGCCGTCGGCGGAATCAGTGGAATCGGTGGAGCCGGGCGTCGGGGTGGACCGGCTCGACGCGATGTACATGGCTGTCCTCCCTGTCGGGAACCGCAGGTGTGACGTGGGGCCAGGCATGACGTGGGGCCAGGGGTGAGCCTGCCGGTCGGCACGCCATGAGCGGTGTGTGCCGACCGGCAGGGGTCAGGGTGTTCCGTCCGGATCGGGCCGGTCGGCGAACGACCGGCCCGGCCCGGTGGATGGCACCGTCACTCCGGGATCGTGTACGGGTCCCCGTACGTCTTCCAGGACAGCGGCGGGTTCAGGCCGAGGTTGCCGTTGTCGAGGAAGACCCGCTGCTCCGTGTCGACCCGGCTGGTGTCGTCGTGCGCGGCCTCGGTGAGCATCGCGGCCTTGCGGGCGTCCAGGAAGGCGTTGAGGTACGTCGTCTCGTCGCCGCCCTGGGCCGGGGTGCGGGCGTGCTGCATGGCCGTGGCGCGGATCCCGCCGAAGCTGACCGGATCCGAACCCGGACCGTGCATCACGATCGCGTCGTAGTAGGCGAACTGGCCGAGCGCGCCCAGTCCGTCCTGCTTCGCCTGGTCCACCGAGGGGGTGAAGTAGACCCGGTCCCGCTCGTCGTTCTGGGCCTGCTGGAAGACCGGATCGGCCGCCGCGGTGTGCCAGGCGGAGACGAAGCCGGATCCCAGACCGGTGTGCGAGTCGCTGCCGTTGACCTTGCGCAGCGCGGGCAGGTAGGAGGCGAGAGGGTTGCCCGGCTCGCGCTGGGTGTACAGCTCTACGAGGTCGAGCAGGTCACCGGTGCCCGAGCAGAATCCGACGATCCCGGCCGTGTAGCCGCGGCCGTCCCCGATGTCCTCGATGTAGGTGTACTGCGCCTTCCAGTCGAGCGAGGAGTTCTCCGCGCTGGAGACCAGCTCCATCGCGATCTCCTTCTTCTTCGGGTCGGTCAGGTCACCCGTCGAAGCTGCGCCTGCCGAAGCTGCGAGCGCAGCGGCCTTCGGGCCGGCCGCAGCAGGGTGCGCGGCGCCGGTCGCGGGAGCCTTGCCGTAGACCTCGAAGTTGTAGAGCGAGTACCCGTAGGAGGTCCCCCTCTTCGTGGCGTTCATCCGCACGTACCGGCCGTGGCCGGTCACCGTCAGGTCGTCGGTTCCGCCGTTGCCGCTGGTGGTGGAGTAGACGGTCTTCCAGGTGCTGCCGTCGTCGGAGGTCTGGACGGTGTACGCCTTGCCGTACGCCGACTCCCAGTCCAGCTTGACCCGGCTGATGTCGGTGGAGGAGCCCAGATCCACCGAGATCCACTGGGCGTCGGAGCCCTCCTTGCTGCCCCAGCGGGTGGCCGGATCCCCGTCCACCGCCTTGTCCGCGCCCAGTGAACTGCTCTCCGTGGACGAGGACGTGGCCGGATGCTTCTGGGCGAGGTCGCCGCCGTCCGTCGGCGGCGTGACCCCGGTGTCCCAGATGTCGGTGATGGGCTTCGCCGACGCGGCCTTCTCCAGCGGCGGCAGGGCGTACATGTCCTCCAGCGTGCGGAGCATGGAGTAGTGGTCGTAGCGGGCCGACGACTTGGTGCCCGCCTTCACGTGGTCACCGACGATCATGGTGGCGATCTGGTTGTCGGAGTCGTCGCCGTCGTCCTCGTCCCAGGTCAGCATGAGGGCGCTGTTGTGCGTCTTGGCCCACTGGACGTAGCCGTCCAGGTGGCTCTTCAGCCAGGTGTCGCCCTGCTTGACGCTTCCGTCGTGCATGTCGTTGTCCAGGTTCGGCGTCATGAAGGACACCGTGGGCAACTTGCTGTAGTCGGAAGGGAACTTGTCGAGTCCCAGGTTGGAGCTGGCCGGGGTGTTCGCGAAGTCCACCCATCCGTTGTGCTTGCGGGCGTACCCGCTGCTGCCGTCGTCCCCGCAGTCCTTCGAGCCCGCGGACGGCAGGTCCTCGGAGTAGCCGATGAAGCTCTTCCCGCTGCCGATCAGCTGGTGGCCGAGGTTGTCCGCGTTGAAGTCGTGCGGGCAGTCGTCGTCCGCGACGCCGTGCGTGGACCCGGAGTAGAGCGCCACGTAGTTGCCCTGGCTGGGGTGCGTCGTGCCGTGGAAGTTGGAGAACGCGGCCCCTTGCTTGGCAAGGGAGTTGATGTACGGCGCGTCCTTGCTGCCGACGATGTCGTCGTAGAACTTGTTCTCCTCCATGAGCACGACGACGTGGTCGTACTGGGGGATCCCGGAGGCGGTCACCGTGAGGGGCTTCGCCACGGGCGCGGATCCGCCCCCGGCCGAGGCCGAGGCGGCCGAGCCGGCCAGCCCGAGCAGGCTCAGTGCGGCAGCGGTTCCGGCTGCCACGAGGGCGTGCCGGGTGCGTCGGGAGGGTCGATTTCCGGCCGGGATCGGACCGGCCGGGGTGCCGGACGGATCGTGGGTGCGGCGTGCGCGCATGGCGGGGTAAGGACGCGTCATACGGATCTCCTTGACGGGCGGTCGCCGTCGGTTCGGCAGACGTGAGCGGTACCTGAGTGGGGGGCCTGAGCGCCTGCGGACATCCGGATGCTCTCGGGCATACCGCAGGTGTCAGCGTTGCCTTGGTGCCACGCGGCAGCGCGGTGCCACCGTGCGCACAAGCGGCATCGGGCCGCGGGCAGCCGGGTCAGAGTCAACTGAGCGCGTCGGGTTGCGGAACCTCCGCGCCAGGCCGCTGACGGAGATTCCTACCCGTCCCCTCGACGGCCTGTCAACCGTTTCGCACGTGCGGTCGGACGGTCCCAGCTCTTGACTGAGCATCGACAGACCGCTAGAGATATGAACCGTAAGGAAACTTAACTAACAGTGGGCGAACCAGTGGGCGGATCGGGGTCGGCGATGACGGAGAACAGCCCCAACAGCGCGTACTCGCAGGCCAGTTGGGGAGCGTACCCAGCGAACGGCCAGGGCACGCCCCCGCAGATCCACCCCGGCACACCCCCGCGGATCCACCGGGTGCCGCGCCCCCGATCCGGCCGGGGCGGCACCTGCCCTCAGTCCGGCCGGCCCGCCCGGGTGATCGCCGTCTCGACCGCCGCGATCCGGTCCGCCAGCAGCCCCAGCGCCGCCACCGCGCGGGGCAGCGGGTCGCCGTCGGCGCCGCCCAGCGTCCTGGCCCGTACGTCCGCCGCCTTGACCTCCGACCAGCGGACGGCCTGCGCTTCCGTCAACGTGCCCCGCAGCTCGGCGAGTTTCAGCAGATTCGACTCCGCGCCACTGGTCAGGGTCTGGGCCTCACCCGCGTAGTGGTCGTCCACCACCGCCGCCAGCTCGGCCGCGTTCATCACGGGGTCGATGCGCGCCGCGATCTTGTTCATGTTGCGGTACGAGCCCTGGAGCTGGAACGGCGGCTCGGTACGTGCGGCGTCGGACTGCGCGGCCGAAGCGATGTACGCGGCGTTCACCGCCAGCACCGTGGCGCGAGCCGTCAGCAGGTGCCGCAGCACCGCCACGACACGGTCCAACTCGGCTGCCGCATACGGGTGTTGCAAGCGGTCGCGACGCGCGGTCGGGTCGTCCGAAGCCAGCCGTACGAGCAGCCCGAGGTCGTCCCGGTCCCGTCCGGCGAGCGGGGCCAGCACCGGGTTGGCGGTGAGGGCGTTCTCGACGAAGCTCAGCGCGAAGACGTCCTCCTTGCCGGTCAGCACCTCGCCGAGGTTCCAGACGTCGGCGCGGTTCGCGAGCATGTCAGGGAGCCGGAAGCGCTGCCCGGACTCGGTGTACGGATTGCCCGCCATGCAGACCGCGAACCGCTTGCCCCGCAGGTCGTACGTCCGCGCCACCCCGTCCCTGACCCCCTCCATCCGGCGCTGGGCGTCGCACAGCGAGATGAACTTCTGGAGCAGTTCCGGCGAGGTGTGCTGGATGTCGTCCAGGTACAGCAGGGTGTTGTTGCCCGCCTCCAGCGCGAAGTTGATCTTCTCGACCTCCTGGCGGGCCGTGGCGTCCGGGGCCTGCGCCGGGTCGAGCGAGGTGACGCCGTGGCCGAGCGACGGGCCGTCGACCTTGACCAGGACCAGGCCGAGCCGGTCGGCGACGTACTCCATGAGGGTCGTCTTGCCGTAGCCGGGCGGGGAGATCAGCAGCAGCAGGCCGTTGCTGTCGGTGCGCCTGGTGTCCCCCGCGGTGCCGATCTGCTTGGCGAGGTTGTCGCCGATCAGCGGGAGGTACACCTCGTCGATGAGCCGGTTGCGCACGAAGGAGGACATGACGCGCGGGCGGTGGTCCGCCAGCCGCAGCCGGGTGCGCTCGGCGGCCACCAGGGCGGTGCGCTGCCGCTGGTACGCCCGGAAGCCGGGCACCTCCACCCGGTGGAACCCGTCCACCCGGGCCAGGAGTTCATCGATCCGCACGGTGAGGCTCCGGCGCTCGACGCGGGGATGCGCGCCGAGCAGCCCGTCCACGGTCTCGGACAGCGGCGCGTCCGATTCGTAGCGGGGCAGTCCGGGGCAGAGCTCCACGGCGACGGCCTCCGCGAGTTCGCCCGGCCGGGTGTCCCGGGCTCCCGACGAGACGGTGTACGCGTCCAGCCAGTTCTCCACCAGCTGACGGCGCGCGGGCAGGTCCTCGTCGAGTCCGGCCAGGTCGTCGTCGTACGCCGACGTACCCACCGCCCGGCGGAACTTGTCGAGCAGGGTACGGGCGGAGCCGTGCGTGACGAAGCCGTCGGGGCCGCCGGTCAGCTCCTCGAAGAGGTACGCGGCGGCGCTGTCCGCGTCCGGTCCGGTGATCACCCCGGCCAGCTCCGCGCACCAGTCCGCGATGGCGGGCGCCAGGCCGAAGGTCTCCCGGGCGCGCGCCATGGACACCGCCCGGCGGCTCCAGGTCCGCCGGGCCGCGTCCGTCGTGGAGTGCGCCCAGAACAGCTGAGCGGCGGCGCGGGCCCCCGGCGGGAAACGGAGCAGACCGGCCCCGGCGTGCAGCCTCAGCAGCGCGCCGAGGATCAGGGTGGCGTCGTGGTCGTGCACCCCGCGTTCGTACCCCTCGTCGTACGCCTCCTCCGCCGCCTTCCGTACCAGCGTGGGCAGATCATCGGCGTCGGCGAGCGCCTCGGCGCCGTGCTCGGCGAGCAGCCGGGCCGCCAGGTACTCGGCGCGGTAGAGCTGCGGCGACTCGGAGGGCAGCGTCCGGCCCCAGTACGCGCGGTGCGCGGCGAACTCCGGGTCGGTGACCGGGGAGCGGTAGTCGGTGCCGGTGAGCGCGAAGGCGAGACCGTCGCCGTCCGAACCGTCGGAGCCGCCGTACGGGACCAGGGTCAGGTCCAGCGGCTGGGAGTTGACCGCGAACCGGTGCCGGCCGAGGCGGATGATGCCGCCGCCGTCCGCGTACAGATCGGTCCGGTCGCGCAGTGCGCGGACCGCCTCCTGGCGGGCGGCCTTGAGCCGGCCCGCCAGCTCCTCCGCCCGTACCCGGTCGCCCAGTTCGCGCAGTTCCTCCGTGGTGCGGGTCACCTTGGCGACCAGCGGGTCGGAGGCGAAGAAGGTACTGATCGCGTCGGCCGAGGCCAGGGACGTCACCCGGCGCGCGAGGGTGTCGAGCACCCGGCCCGCCGAGGCCCCCAGCCGCTCGGCGCGGCGGGCGCGCGCGTCCTGGAGGGTCTGCTTGCGGGCCGAGAACGCCTCGTACACCTCCGTCCGCCGGGCGCCCAGCTCGGTCAGGAAGCCGTCGTTCTCGGCGAACCGCGACTCCAGGTCCTCCACCCGCAGCAGCAGCCCGGCCAACTGGTCGTCGCAGGCCTCGGGGGTGTCGGCCACGGCCAGCGCACCGGTGACCGACTGCCCCAACAGGGCGCACTCGGCGGCGAATTCGGCCCGTCCCTCGTGGTCGAGGAGCTCCCGGCGGCGGGCGTCGAGCGTGGCGCGGGCGCGGTTGACGGAGCCGACCACCTCGGCGATCCGCTCCAGCACCGAGGTACGGACCGTGGCGTCGCCGATGTCCAGCCCGGCGACCACCTCGGCGACGGTACGCAGCCCCTCGGCCAGCTCGTCCAGCCGCCCGGCGACCGGCCCGGCCTCCGCGACCGTCGCGATGGCCTCGGCGTCGGCGGTGAGCTGCGCGGTGTCGGCGTGGTAGCCGGTGAAGGCGTCGTCGCGCCCCAGGTGACCGACGGCGCGCTGCGCGAAGGAGTCGATGTCCGCCGCCACGTCGCCCGCGAGCGAGTCGATGCGGGCGGTGTCGGCGTACCGCTGCTCCTTCAAGGTCAGCAAGTGGCCGTGCGCGCGCCGGAGTTCGGTCAGCCGGGTGATCCACTCGGCGGCCGTGCGCGGCGCCTCGCCACGGATCCGGCGGACCAGTGTGGCGATCTCCGAGGCCGAGTCGGCGAGCGCCTCGGCGGCCTGCCGGGTCAGGGTCTGTACGGTCTCGAACTCTGCCAGCACCTGCTCGGCGGTGGTACGCAGCCCGTCCAGCGGCGCCCGCAGATCGCCGACTTCCGGGTCGCCCAGCCAGTGGTAGGCGTCGGCGGCCCGCACCCCGGCCGCCAGCAGCGTCCGGTACCCGGCGGTGGTGGGCGCCGCGGTCTCGGTGACGGCGCGGGCCAGCGACAGGCAGTCGGAGATGCCGCGCACCAGGTCCGCGTTGCCGATCCGGGACAGGACGCCCTCACCGGCCGCTCCCTCACCGGCCGGGGCGGCGTCGGCGTAGGTGTCGGAGACGTACGGCGAACGCCAGAGCTGGAGCGGGTGCACCCGGGCCGGTTCCTCCGACCCGGCGCGCAGCACGACGAGGGTGCCGTCGTCGAAGAGCGCGTACCCCCGGCAGAAGAGCGGGGATTCGGTCTCCTTGCGGATCAGGTTGTACGGCAGGAGCAGGGTGCGGCCCTCGGCGCGGGCGTGGAAGACGTACAGCACGTCCTCGCCGTTCGGGGACCGCAGCACCCGCTCGAACTCCAGGCCCGTGGTGTCCAGGTCGAAGGTCTTGTACGCGCCGGTGGCGAGGCAGTAGCCACCGGGGAAGACGATGCCCTGGTCCTCGGGGAGGCTGCGGCAGGCCTGCCCGATGCCGTCGAGGCGGACCACGGTGCCGGTGACGGTGTTGAACACCAGGTGACGGCGGTGCTCCTCCTTGTACGGGCGCACCCGCAGCAGGAGCAGGGCGCCGACACGGGCGTACTCCACCTCGGCGTCGGCGAGGGACTGCAGCGGCTCGTCGACCGGCTCGGACCAGATCCCGTCGGCCGACTCGGTGTCGTCCTCGGCCTTGACGGTGAGCGCCCCGCCGACCGTCGTGACGTAGATGTCCCCCGGCAGCGCGATGTGCGGGTGGCGGCCCAGGATGTGGTCCTGGCGGGTGGTGGGGGTCCACGCGAAGTCGTGGGACGGCGGGAAGACGTGGTCGCGGTCGCCGCGCGCGTCCAGGTACGCGGCGCTGCCGTCGGCGGCGAGCGCCCAGCGCAGCACCCGGATGTCGTCGGCGGTCTCCCCGGTGCGGAAGACGGCGAGCAGCTTCCCGTCGAGGTGCCGCAGCTGGAGCAGCCGGGCGTCGCGGTAGTAGCGGTGCAGCTCCGCGAACTCCCGCAGGAACGCCGGGTCGTCGAGCAGCCCGGGGACCGCGTCGGCGGCGAGCGGGGCGAGCGCGGTGTCGTGCAGCGCGAGCACATCGGCGACCTCGACGGTGCGGGTCGGGCCCGGCTCGACCTGGTGGCCGACGAGGAGCCTGTCCCCCACGGAGACGAGGTCGCGGGGGACGCAGGGGTGCGGCGTCCGCAGGTGCGCGGTGCCGGTGAGGGCCAGCTCCATCGAGCCGAAGGTCTCGATCCGGCGGGCGTTGAGGCCGGTGGCCCGCCGGGCCAGCTCCGCCGCGTGCGCGCCCAGGCGGTCGCGGAGCACCTCGTAGGTACCGGCGTCCATGTCGGGGGCGGCGGTCGGCTCGGCGGGCGTGGTGGTCATCGGATTACAGCTCCCTGCGGGTGATGGGCCTCAGGCGCAGGCCGGGCTCGGAATACAAGCCCGGCCCGCGATTCAGGCCGCCTTTCAGCCCCTCAAGGGGGTCCCCCCATGCCCTTGAGGCAATGGGGGCGATTGAGGAGCGGGGGTCCGGGGGGCGGAGCCCCCGAAGGGCTCAGCCCTTGACCACCCCGTTCGGCGCCGCAGGCTTCGCGTCGCCGAGCCCCAACCGCTCGGCATGGTCGAGCAGTTGCTGAATCTGCCCCGGCTGCGCCGCACCCCCGCCCGACTGCATCAGCTTCATCAGCAGCCCCGACACCGTGAGGTTCTGCAGATCACCCGTGGACATCGATCCGACCATCTTCGTCAGGTCCTCCGGGAAGCTCGCCGAACCGTCCAGCCACGGCTTGACCAGCGCCTGTGCCGTCTCCGAGTTCTGGACGAATCCGTCGACGCCCTTACCGAGCGAGATCGACGACATGAGGCGGTCGAAGAAGACCGACTCGCCGCCGACGATGCTGATGTCGGCGCTCTCCAGACCGGTGGCGAGCACCGTGGCCTGCGCCTCGGCGACCTGCCGCTGGACGTCGATACCGGCCAGCCTGATCTCCTTCTCGGCGGCGAGGCGCAGCCGGTACTCCTCGTGTCCGCGCGAGGCGTCGTCCAGCGCGGCCATCGCCGCCGCCTTCTCGGTGAGACCCGCGGCCTCCGCCTTCAGCTTCTCGCCGATCATCGCCGCGTCCGCGGTGGCCTGCGCCGACGTGCCCTCCGCCACGGCCAGTGCCTTGAGCCGCGCACCGGACGCCTCCGCCTTCAGCCGCGCCTCGGTGGCCTCGGCCTCCGCACGGCCCGCCTTCTCGATGACGTCGGCCTCCTTGTCCCGTACCTGGACATCGGCCAGTCCGGGCGCCGCCGCCTCGGCCTGGATGCCCTCCGCCAGCCGGAGCTTGGCGCGGGCGTCGAGGTCGGCGGCCTTCAGCCTGGCCTCGGCCAGTGTCAGCTGCTCCGCCGCGTGGTGGGTGGCCGCGACCTCGGCCGCCTCGGCCGCCTTGATGTCCTTGACGAGGAGTTCCTGGGCCTCCGCCTCGGCCGCGATGATCACGGCCTGCCGGGTGCGCTCGGCCTCCTCGACCATCCGCAGCTTCTTGATCGACTCTTCCTGCTCGGCGACCGTACGGTCCACGGCGATGCGCTCGCGGATGACGTCGGCGACCTCGCGGCGCTCCGCCTCGACCTCCTTGTCCTTGGAGATCATCGACAGCTGCGTCTCCCGCTCACGGCCGATGACTTCGAGCATCCGGTCCTTCTCGATGCGCTCGTTCTCCACGGCGATGACCCGCTCGCGGTTCTTCTGCGCCACGGCGATCTCCCGCGCCTGGTTCTCGCGCTGCACCCCGAGCTGCTCCTCGGTCCGCAGGAACGCGGCCTGGGCCCCGAGCCGCTCTTCCTCCTGGACCTTGGCGGTCGCCGCCTCCTCGCGGGCCCGCAGGGTGTCGACCTCGCGCTGCTGCTTGATCTCGGCCTCGGCCTGCCGGCGCTCCAGCTCCAGGATGGTCTCCCGGGCGTCGACGTTCTGCCGGGTGATCTCCTTCTGCTCGGTCCGCTGGAACTCGTTGGTGCGGACGTGCTCGACCGCCGTCAGCTCGGTGATCTTGCGGATGCCCTGGGCGTCCAGGATGTTGGCGCCGTCGAGCTGCGTCATCGGCGTCTGCTCGAGGAAGTCGATGGCCGCGTCGTCGAGGTGGTAGCCGTTGAGGTCGGTGCCGATGACCCGGATGATGCGGTCCCGGAACTCCTCGCGCTTGGTGTAGAGGTCGACGAAGTCCAGCTGCTTGCCGACGGTCTTCAGCGCCTCGGAGAACTTCGCGGCGAAGAACTCCTGGATCGCCGCCTTGTCGCTGGCCCGTGCCGTACCGATCGCCTGGGCCACCTTGGCGACGTCCTCGACGGTCTTGTTGACCCGCACGAAGAACGAGATGTGGATGTCCGCCCGGATGTTGTCCTGGCAGATCAGCCCTTCCCGGCCGGTCCGCCTGATCTCGATGATCTTCACCGAGATGTCCATGTACTCGGCCTTGTGGATCACGGGCAGCACCACGGCGCCGGTGAAGGTGACATCGACCTTCTTGGCCTTGGAGATGATCAGCGCCCGGCCCTGCTCCACCTTGCGGAACAGCCTGCTGAACACCAGAAGCAGTGCGACGGCTATGAGCAGGACAACGGCGACGAGTACGCCGATGCCCAAGGAGATGGCATCCATGGAGATTCCTCGAAGGGTTTCTTTGAACGGTGGCTTTGAGGGCGCGCAGGACGAACGAGGGCGCGCGGGTCTGCGAGCTCAGGGCGAGCTGGGGCTCAGCCCGTGCTGCGCGGATCGAGCGCCGCGTCGAAGGGCGCGACCCAGAAGAATTCGCCCGGTTCGTCGTACGCGTAGAGCAGGGCGGTGTCGCCGGATCGGAGGCCGAGGACACTGTCCTGGCCCTGGACCCTGACCTGGACGACCGCGGTCGAACCGTCGGGTGAGGCGACTTCCGCCTGGCCGAAGTCGGTGGTCACCGAACCGGTGCGGACGGTGCAGACCTGACCGACGAAGTCCAGCCGGGACGGCGGCAGTTGGTCCGGGAGGAGGCGGCGTACCCGGCGGACGAGGAAGCGGGTGACGATCCAGGCGAAGAGCACCGCGGCGACCAGCACGGCGAAGTCGAGCACGGTCCGGAGCCTGCCCGGCGGCTCGGCGCTGCGTACCAGCACCGAGCCGACGAGACTGACGAACCAGGCGATGACCACCACGAGGGAGACCGGCACGGTGACCGGTACTCCCCCGCCCCCGGTGTCCGCGCCCGAGTGCCCCCCGTCCATATGACCCCCGTCCATATGCACGTGGAACGCGTCGTGCTCGGCGGCGCCCGCCAGGACCAACAGCCAGAAGGCGATGACCACCAGCAGCGCGGCGCCGAACAGAACCGCCGGAAATCCCAGCGCGGCGGTGAAGAATTCATCCATCGCGCTTCCCCCGTTCCCCCTCGCAGACCGGACCGGTCACCGGAACGCACGTTTCCGTACTCCGGCACCGGTCCGCTCTCCCCGTTTCCGCAATGCCCATTCTGACCGCACCCCGACCCCTCCCGCATTGCCGTGATCCGGCAATGTTCGGGGTCCCCGGATGCCGGACCCCGACCCGGCCCCGGGGCCTCGGATCCGGCGCTCCCGAAGGTCTGCCACCCTTGACCGCTGGGTGGCGGGAAGTGACCGCCCGAGCGGCAAGGAGAAACGGGAGAGCACGTGACAGGGCACCACATACCCGAGAAATATCTGGAGGGGTACGCCCGCATGCTGGCCGAGGTCGCCGCGACCGGCCGGCGCCCGACCCGACCGGAACTCGACGTGCGCCGCGCCTTCGGGGAGCAGGCGGCCGAGGACGGCCACTCGCTGCGTTCCCTGGTCGCCGCGCACCTCGCGGCCACCAGAGCCGCCTGGCCCGCCGGAACCTCCGGCTCCGCCGGGCCCGCGCACAGCGTGCTCACCGCGGTGGAGCTGGCCGTCGACGCCTTCGCCGAGGGATACGAACGGGCCCAGCGCCTGGCGGTCCGTCAGGAGGAGGCCGTACGACGGGAGTTCATCGACGACCTGCTGTACGGCGGCAGCGACCTGGGCCGACTGGCCGAGCGCGCCGAGCGGTTCGGGCTGCGGCTGTCCCGTACGCACGCCGTCGCGGTGGCGGAGAGCGCCCACGCGTACGACGAGGGCACCACCGCCATCCGCAGCGTCGAACTCGCCCTCTTCAGCCGCTTCGGCGACCGCAGCATCCTGCTCACCACGAAGGACGGCCGGCTGATATGCGTCGCCCCGGGCGACCAGGACGCCGTGCTCACCCACTTCGCCAAGCACGCGTACGCGGCCGGTGACGGGGACGGGGACGTCAAGGTGGCCATCGGCCGCTCCCACCCCGGCTCCGGGGGCATCGTGCACAGCTACGAGGAAGCCCTCAACGCGCTCGAACTCGGCGCCCGGATGAGCCTGGAGGGACCGGTGCTGCGCGCCGCCGACCTGCTGGTGTACCCGGTCCTCACCCGCGACCGGGAGGCCCTGGTCGATCTGGTCCGCAGCGCGCTCGGCCCGCTCCGGCACGCCCGCGGGGGCGCGCAGCCGCTCGTCTCCACGCTCAGCCACTACTTCGAAGCGGGCTGTGTGGCGGCCGAGGCGGCGCGCCGGATGTCGCTGAGCGTGCGGGCGCTCACCTACCGACTGGAGCGCATCCACCAGTTGACCGGCGCGAACCCGGCCGAACCGGCGCACCGGTACACACTCCAGACGGCCGTCATCGGCGCCCGGCTGCTCAACTGGCCCGACCAGGAGATCTGACCGCCCGCGCACCACCTGTGCGCCACCACCTGCGCCCCCGCCCACCCTGACCACCACCCACCCTGACCACCACCACCTGCGCCCCACCCATCTGGGCGCCACCTGCGCGCCCCACCATCTGCACACCAGGGGCTCAATGCCCGATTCCGGCAGAGTTCGGGCGCTGTGTGCTGCGCGGCGGCAGCCTGTCAGCGGTGCGCGGGCCGGCCGTAACGTCAGCGGGTGCGTAGGCCGGACCGGCCCACGCCCACCCCCCTGACCTGGGCCTTCTGTTTGGACATCCTGTGAGCGACTGGCATGCGTGGGCGGCCGTCGCCGTCTTCGCCGGTACCTATGCCCTGATCATCAGCGAGAAGATCCACCGCGTCGCCGCCGCGCTCGGCGGCGCGGGCCTCATGCTGGCGCTCGGCGCGACCGACGACCAATCGGCGTTCTTCTCCCAGGAATCCGGCATCGACTGGAACGTCATCTTCCTGCTGCTCGGGATGATGGTGATCGTCGGTGTCCTGAAACGGACCGGCCTCTTCGAGTACCTGGCCGTCTGGTCGGTGAAACGCGCCAGGGCCCGGCCGTTCCGGGTGATGGCCATGCTGGTCGCCATCACCGCGCTGGCCTCGGCGCTGCTGGACAACGTCACCACCGTCCTGCTGATCGCCCCGGTCACCCTGCTGATCTGCCAGCGGCTCGCACTGTCCGTCGCGCCGTTCCTGATCGCCGAGGTGTTCGCCTCCAACATCGGCGGCATCGCCACCCTGGTCGGCGACCCGCCGAACATCATCGTCGCCGGGCGGGCCGGGCTCACCTTCAACGACTTCCTGACCGATCTGGCGCCGCTGGCCGTACTGTTGACGGCCGTACTGATCGCGCTGTGCCGCTTCCTGTTCCGCGGCGCGTTCGTCTACGACGCGGAGCGCGCCGCCCAGGTCATGGCGCTGGACGAGAACGAGACCATCCGCGACCCACGCCTCCTCGCCCAGGGCCTGGGCGTACTCGCCCTGGTCATCGCGGGGTTCGTCCTGCACCCGGTACTGCACTGGGCACCGAGCGTCGTCGCCCTGCTCGGCGCCGGACTGCTCGTCGCCGTCTCCACCGTCCGCACCGGCGAGGTACTGACCGAGGTCGAGTGGCCCACACTCGCCTTCTTCGCCGGGCTGTTCGTGATGATCGGCGCCCTGATAGACACCGGAGTCATCGGCGAGGTGTCCCACGCCCTGTCGAACGCGGTGGGCGACCGGGAACTCGGCGGCTCGATGCTGCTGCTCGGCGCGTCCGGCGCACTGTCCGGGATCGTCGACAACATCCCGTACGTCGCGACCATGGCCCCCATCACCGGCGACCTCGTCCACAGCCTGGGCGGCGGCGCCCACCACGTCATGTGGTGGGCCCTGACCCTCGGCGCGGACCTCGGCGGCAACGCGACGGCGATCGGCGCCAGCGCGAACGTCGTCGTCCTCGGCATCGCGGAGCGCAACGGCACCCCGATCTCCTTCTGGCAGTTCACCCGCTACGGCCTGATCGTCACGGCGGCCACGCTGGTGCTGTCGGCGGGGTACATCTGGCTGCGGTACTTCGCGCTCGCGTGACGTCGAGTGCCGTGGGCATTCCCCGTCCGCATCGCCCGTCCGAGGGGCCCGTCCACCCTCGCGGGCAGCGTGACCTCACTCGTGCGGGACTTCCTCCAGCACGTTCTCCCCGAACCGCCACGAACCCCGGTTGCCCGCCGCCTCCGCGCGCAGCCCCATCTCCCACGCGATGCGGGCCGCCCGAAGCTGCGACAGATCGGGAAACTCCTCCGGCTGCACCTTGATGTAGCCGCGCCGGTCAGTGGGGTAGGTGCGCAGCGCCTCCCGCAGCTTCTCCTCCTGCTCGCCCTCCGTGCTGTGGTCACCCGTGACCACCTTGTACGCCTTCCGCACGCCGGACGGCTTCTTCCCCTTCTCCGCGGCCCGCCGCCTCCCGGCATCCGAACCCCGCCACGTCATCCAACCCACCGCAGCGAGCGCCAGAAGAGCCAACGCCCCGGAGCCGGCCAACTCGCCGGTGGCGCTCGCCTGGTCGGGCGTCCTGGGCGCGAGCTTGCCCTGGGGGTCCGCGATGACGGTCAGCACGTTGCCGACGTCGTAGCGGTCGGACTGCGTCGTCATCTCGGGTCCGGGAACCGGCGTACCGTCCCGGCGCTGCAGCGTGTAGTGGGACTGACGGGCCTTACGCCCCTGGATCGGGTCGATCCGTTCCTTCACCACCGTGGCCGTGACCCGGTCCCCGCGCTGCTGAAGAGTGAGATCGTCCCGGGCCATCCCGGCGACACCCGCGGACATCACCGAGGCGAGCACGATGAACAACGCCGCGTACAGAGCGGAATCGACGGCGACTCCCAGCCCGCAGATCAGCACCGTGAGCAGTACGCCGGCCACGACCCACAGAAGAGCCAGGAGGCCGAATCCGAGGTCGTCCGACAGGAGGAACATTCCTGCGGTCACGGCAAGCACGTAGCAGCCGATGACGACCGCCAGCAGGACACGGACTCCCGTACGCCGCCTCAGCGGTACACCCTCCGTAGCAGTGCTCATGCCCTTCCCTCCGTTTCCCCGGCATCCGGGCTGTCGGAGACCGGGGTGCTCTCTCCGTCCGGCTCGTCCGCCGAGACCGACTTCATGATGGTGGCCACGACAACGAGGTACTCGTCCCAGTGGTCGACATCCTCGGTCATGAAAGTGAAGAGGGCCGAACCGGGGCCAGTTCTGAGCGGCACACAGAACTGCACCTGCCGGATCAGAGCAGGAGTAGGAGTGTCCAGACCGAACACCGCACCCGGAATCTGCAGATCCTGATCACGTATGCACAAAGCCGCAGGCCCGTACGGCAACATGATCAGCGCGGCCTCGGCCTCCGGGAACTGCTCACTCCACTGAACAGCCGTACGCTTCGCCGCCCCCCGCCTGTCCTGATCCTCCGGACCCACATCCGGACTCTCGACCATCACACACAACGTCCCCTGCGACAGCCTCCCGTCAGGCATCCGCACAAGACAGCTCGACGCATGCGCACCACCCGAAGCGATCAAGGTCTGAAGCGCGTACTCACCCGACACGACCAGACTCAACTTCTGCACGGGCGTCGCCTCGACGAACAACCGGTCGATCGCATCAGCCATCCGCAGCATGCGCTCCTCCGGATCCTCCGCAAGATCGAACTCCGTGAAACCCGGAGGCAGTTCGAACCAGAGGTCAGGCACCCCGTCGGCTGCTGCACCGACCGAGGAGGAAGTGGCCACGGCAGTCGCGGCGTTCACGTCCGGCGCCGTGTTCGGCGCCGTGTTCGGCGCCACGTCTGTGGGTGTCATCAGTGCGTCAGCTCCCAGACACCCAGGCCTATGGTGCTGGCGATGGCCGCGGCACCGCCGACCTTTCCGCCGCCGATTCCCGTGACGATGTCGCCCGCGCCGGTGCCCCACGTGGCGGCAGCGGAATTGCGGTCGCTGGGGTCCACGAGGTTCAGCACGGTCGGTGCGGTCCAGGCGGTCATGGCCGTGGCCTGAACTCCCTCGGTGACGGTCAGCGCTGTGGCGCGCGAGACCCCCAGCTTGGTCGCGGCGGCCATCACCGGCTTGTCGATCACCGCGGCGACCGGGTCCGCGGCCTTCATCAGTCCCTTCGCTGTCGCGCTCGCCGTCTTGACGCCGACCCTGGTGCCTGCGACAACGCCCTCGGTCGCCCGGCCCGCCTTCGCTCCGGCACTGATCCCCTTGCCCACCGCGCCCACGCCGGGCACCATGCCCAGTGCGTCACCGCCGAGCGTGAGCCAGTTGGAGGCGTTGGCGCCGGTGGGCGGGAAGAGACCGCTCACCCCGTAGGCCGTCGCGTGCGCGAGGAACGCGACGGCGCTCAGCCCGATGGCCAGCGGAGCGAGTACCGGGCAGAAGATGGCGATGACGCCGATGACGGAGGCCGCCACGGTGATCCAGTCGGCGTGCGCCTGCAGCCAGTGGCCGACATCGGCGAGGACATCGGCCACCGCGCCGGGCAGGTCCGCCAGTACCTTGCCGAGCGACTCGATGGCGTGCCCGAGCTTGTCCCACATACCGGGCTCGTTCGGGGCGATGTCCATGGCCTTCTTCAGCCGGCCCTCGATCTCCTTGCCGTACTTCTGGTAGTCCGACGCCAGGTTGTGCCCCCGGGTGCGGACTTCTTCCAACGCGTGTTCCTTGTCGGTCACCGCCCGGCCGGCCGACTTGACCTTGTCCTTGTGGTCCTCGGTGTCCTTCGTGTCGGCATCGGCCTTGTCGAGCTTGTCCGCGCCGTCGTGCGCCGCCCCCAGCTGCTTCTTGGCCTCTGCCGCCTCGGTCTCCAGACTCGTGGCGGCCTTCTGCTTGATCTCCATGTAGTCCGCCCAGGCCTCCAGGGCGGTGGCCGCACCGTCGAACGAATCGCGGGCGTCGTCCATGCGGGGCCGGAAGTCGTCGTCGAACTTCGCCCGGAAGGCCTCAGCCGTCTTGCCCTTCCAGTCGCCGGGGCCGGTGCCGTGCAGGACCTGGCAGATCTCGACGAGCGCCTTCGCCGTCCGGCGGATCGTCTTGGCCATGTCGTCGGCCATCACGTGATCCCCCGGACAGGGCACGAAGCCCAGGGCCGGGAAGTGCTCCAGCAGCGCTTCAGCCATGGCTACTTGTCACCCCCCTTGCCCTTGCCGTTGGCCTTGGCGTTCGCGTCGGCGAGTTCGGTGTCGAGCTTCTCGAAGGCTTCCTTGATCTTGAGCAGCGCTTTGGACGCATTTGCGGAGAACTTCGTCAGCTTCTTGATCCCGTACGACCACTCGTCGCCGAAGTGGTCCATCCGCTTGGCGAGTTCGGGCACGCCGATGGATTTACCGGAGACATGCTTCATGTCCTGGCCCGGCTTCTTCATCAGCTCGGCGATGTGGTCGAGGTTGCCTCTCACCCGGTTCAGCACTTCGTAGTCGATCGACAAGTCGCTCATATCGCCCCCGTTATACCGACGTTGCACACACCGTTGTCCGTGCTTGATCACGCACGGACCCAAAGGTACCGACTCCCGGTGTCACGGAACCCACTCGGTTTCCGGATCGTCCCGCCAAGCGCCAGGGCAGCCACGGCCACGGTGCCTGGCCGCCGGATCGTCGGACGTCCCGTCGAACACCCCCGGTGCCGATCGGGTTACATGGGCACATGAGTGACGACGAGAAGTCCATGCCCGACTGGGAGAAGCGCTTCCGGGCCCCGCGCGTCGGGCTGCCCGACTGGGCCGAGGACGCCCCCGACCGCTCCCTGTTCGTGTCCAACGCGACCGGGACGTACGAGCTGTACACCTGGGACCGCAGGAGCGGCGAGCAGCGACAGGCCACCGACCGGCCGAACGGAACGACCGACGGAACCCTCTCGCCCGACGGCGAGTGGCTGTGGTGGTTCAGCGACACCGACGGGGACGAGTTCGGTGTGTGGATGCGCCAGCCCTTCCACGGCGGGCCTGACGAACCCTCGACGCCCGGTCTGGAGCCCTCGTACCCGGCCGGGCTGGGCATCGGCCGGGACGGGACCGCCGTGGTGGGGCGGTCGACGGACGAGGAAGGGTCGACCGTTCATCTCGTACGGCCCGGCGCCGCCCCCGTGGAGATCTACCGGCACCGGGAGTCCGCCGGCGTCGGCGACCTCTCGCACGACGGGACGCTCATCGCGATCGAGCACACCGAGCACGGGGACGCCATGCACTCCGCGCTGCGGGTGCTGCGGCCGGACGGTTCGGCGGTCGCCGAGCTCGACGACACCAAGGGCGGCACGAAGGAGCTGGGGCTCGAAGTCCTCGGGTTCGCGCCGGTCGCCGGGGACACCCGCCTGCTCGTCGGGCACCAGCGGCGCGGTCGCTGGGAGCCGATGGTGTGGGACGTCGCGTCGGGCACCGAGACGGCGCTCGCGATCGAGCTGCCGGGCGATGTGAGCGCCGAGTGGTATCCGGACGGTTCGGCGCTGCTGATCGTGCACAGCTTCGAGGCGCGCAGCGAGATGTGGCGGTACGAACTGGCCACGCACCAGCTCGTACGGGTGGAGACCCCCGCCGGTTCGGTGTCCGGTGCGACCGCCCGCCCGGACGGCACCGTCGAGTACCTGTGGTCGTCGGCCGCGCTGCCGCCGGTCGTCCGCTCCACCTCGGGCGCGGTCGTGCTCGACCCGCCGGGGATGAAGGCGCCGGAGTCGGTGCCGGTGCGGGACGTCTGGGTGGAGGGCCCCGGCGGCCGGATCCACGCCCTGGTCCAGCAGCCCGCCGGGGACGGCCCCTTCCCCACGCTCTTCGAGATCCACGGCGGCCCGACCTGGCACGACAGCGACGCGTTCGGATCCGGGCCCGCGGCCTGGGTCGACCACGGGTACGCGGTCGTCCGGGTCAACTACCGCGGCTCGACGGGGTACGGCCGGGCCTGGACCGACGCGCTCAAGCACCGGGTCGGGCTGATCGAGCTGGAGGACATCGCGGCCGTACGGGAATGGGCCGTCGCCTCCGGTCTCGCCGACCCCGCCCGGCTCGTCCTCGCGGGCGGCTCCTGGGGCGGGTACCTGACGCTGCTCGGCCTCGGCACCCAGCCGGACGCCTGGGCGCTGGGCCTGGCCGCGGTGCCCGTCGCGGACTACGTCACGGCGTACCACGACGAGATGGAGGGCCTCAAGGCGATGGACCGGACGCTGCTCGGCGGCACGCCGGAGACCGTACCGGAGAGGTTCGCGGCGTCGTCACCGCTGACGTACGTGGACGCGGTGCGGGCGCCCGTCTACATCTCGGCCGGGGTGAACGACCCCCGGTGCCCGATCCGGCAGGTCGAGAACTACGTGGACCGGCTGGCCGGTCGCGGCGCGGTGCACGAGGTGTACCGGTACGACGCGGGGCACGGGTCGCTGGTCGTGGAGGAACGGATCAAGCAGGTGCGGCTGGAGCTGGACTTCGCGGCCCGGCACATCCCGGGCGGCCCGTCCGGGGCCTGAGGCACGGGGCCGGGGTCCGGGCGGCCCGTCCGGGGCCTGAGGCGCGGAGCCAAGGTCCAGGTCACTGCCCGCGCCGGGCCGTTCCTCCGGGGCGTGCGCCCCCGGCGCGGCGGGCACACTCCCGCCCGGGTCCCCGGACCCGGGCGGAGTCCGGAATGCGCGCCCCGTACCGTAAGAGATGTGTACCGGTTCCTGCTGACACCCCGCTGGTGCGGGATCACCCTCTTCGCCCTGCTCGCCATCCCCTTCTGCATCTTCATGGGGTCCTGGCAGCTGAGCAGGTTCGAGGACCGCGTGGCCACCCACCGCTCCGACGAGCACCGTCCCGACCCGGCCCGCCAGGCCTCCGCCCCGCTGGACTCCCTGCTGCCCGTCAACCTGGACACCTCCGGGCGACAGGCCCACGCGACCGGCCACTACGCCGAGCAGTTCCTGGTGCCCGACCGGGTCGTGGACGGCAAGCAGGGCTCGTACGTACTGACCCTGCTCCGCACCGACGGCGGCAAGGCGCTCCCCGTGGTGCGCGGCTGGCTGCCGCCCGGCGCGAAGGCGCCCGCGGCGCCGAAGGGCCCGGTCACCGTCACCGGCTCGCTCCAGGCGTCCGAGAACAGCGGCACGGACGGGGCGTACTCCGGGGGCGGGCTGCCGTCCGGGCAGATCGGGATCATCAGCGCGGCCTCGCTGGTGAACCTCGTGCCGTACCCCGTGTACGACGCCTGGGTCACCCTGCCGCGCGCCTCCGCCGGACTCACCGCGGTCCCGGCCGCGGCGCCGCAGAACAGCGGGCTCGACCTGAAGTCCTTCCAGAACCTCGGCTACACCGGTGAGTGGTTCGTCTTCGCGGGCTTCGTCGTCTTCATGTGGTTCCGGCTGGCCCGCCGCGAGGCGGAGGCCCTCAGGGACGTGGAACTGGGCCTGGTCCCGGACGAGCAGCCCACGGTGGACGCGGGAGCGCCCGCCACCACGGCGGAGTCGGTCGGGGCGAAGGCCGAAGCCGAGGCCCCGGTCAGCAGCTGACGCACCGAAGAGCTACGGCGCGCTGAGCAGCCCCGTGCGGTAGATCGTCCCCGCGCACGCGTTGGGGATGGTCGCCTCCGCGGCCGGTACGCCCGGCTCCGCCTCGTGCACCACGGCGACGCTGCCGTCCGACGTACCGCCGTCCTCGCGGGCCAGCTGCGGGCCCACGCCCGACGCGGTGTTGCCGCTCGACGGCACGCTTCCGCCCGACGTGCTGCCGCTGGTGCCGCCCCCGCCGCCCGTAGGGGTCGGGGTGGGCGAGGTGTTCCCGGTGGGGCAGGTCTCCGCCGGGACCCAGGCGAACTTCACCTCGTACGCCTGGGACGGGTCCAGTACCAGCCCGGTCGTCTCCTGCGACGGGTCGGGGAGGCCGTTCGCCGCGTCGCCCGCCGTGTGGTCGACCACGGTGATCCTGGCCGCGTCGGCGGCGCCCAGCGCCTGGAAGTTGACGGTGCCCGCGTCGCTGACCGCGCACTGGCTGTCGGAGACGTTCGAGACGCGGAAGGTTCCGTAGACCGTGCCGTCGGCGTCGGGCGAACCGGTCGCCGCGTGGCTGATGCCCAGTTGGCCGGCCGTGCAGGTCGGCAGGTCGGCGAGTGCCCGGTTCGGCGGGCCCTTGGTGCCGCCCTTCGTACCGTCGTCGCTGTCCGTTCCCGAGCCCTGCGTCCTGCCCTTCGCGCCGTCCTTGTCCTTCTCGCCGTCCCCGCCGGACGCCGTCCCCTTCTTCCGGGGGCTGCCGTCGTCGTCATCGGGACCGGAGCCCTTGCTGCCGGGGGTGTGGTGGCCGGGCCCTGCCACCGCCGCGTGTTTCTCGACGCCGCCTCCGGAGGCGGCGACATGGATGAAGGCCGGGATGGCCGTGCAGACGAGCAGCGCCGCCGCCGCAGAACCGACGACCACCTGCCGCCGCCGGGCCCGGCGGGCCGGAACGGCCCTGCGCAGGTGGTCGAGCGCGTCCTCGGACGGGGTGAGGTCCTGCACGGCGCCGCGCATCAGGCGGCGCAGTGCCAGCTCGTCCTCGTCGAGGCCGTCGACAGCGTTGTCCGGCCCTTCGTTCGGCATTCCGTTCCCAGCCTGGTTGTTCACGGGGCCCACGGGTCCGCCGTACTGCTTGTCCCACTCCTCGGGCCAGTCCAGCCCATCGCGGCTCCCACGTCCGTCACGTCCCGCCCGCCCGTCACGTCCGTACCGTCCGAAACGCTTGTTCTCACTCATGCCGGGGCCTCCATGGCCACCCGCAGCGCGGCGATGCCACGCGAACCGTATGCCTTCACCGAACCCAGCGATATCCCCAGTGCCTCGGCAACCTGCGCCTCGGTCATGTCCGCGAAGTAACGGAGCACCAGGACCTCGCGCTGACGGCGCTGGAGGTTGCGCATGGCCTTCTTCAGCGCGTCGCGCTCCAGAAGGTCGTACGCCCCCTCCTCCGCGCTCGCCATGTCCGGCATCGGCTTGGAGAGGAGCTTCAGTCCGAGGATGCGCCTGCGCAGCGCGGACCGGGACAGGTTCACCACGGTCTGGCGCAGATACGCGAGCGTCTTCTCGGGATCCCTGACACGTTTGCGCGCCGAGTGGACGCGGATGAACGCCTCTTGGACGACGTCCTCGCAGGAGGCCGTGTCGTCGAGGAGCAGCGCCGCGAGGCCGAGGAGCGACCGGTAGTGGGCGCGGTAGGTCTCGGTGAGGTGATCGACGGTGGTGCCGGCGGCCATGGCGTCGTCAGCGCCCTCGCCGCTCTGGGACGGAACCCTGCTGGGACGGGTGGCAGGCACGGGGGCGATCACCGGCATACCACCGGGCACACCTGGCACACCGGCCACACCTGGTCGCCGGAGCGGGAGAACCGCTCCGCCCCGTCCGGACACCGCTCTGAATTCGAGAACCTCTGCCACGCCAGTTGGACACGCTTCCCCCCGCCAGGGTTGTACGCGTTTGACATCGCTCTTGACGATGCGACGAATGTCCCCATGCGTACCTGATCTCCCCCAATGCCCCCTGTTTCCACGGCATCTCGTGCAGGAAGGGGCCACCCCAAAGACGCTCCCGGCACGACTGCGGTTGCAGACAGGCACGGAAGTGAATCGTGTAACAGGCACGAGCCCCAGTTCAAGTGGCCCAGACCACCGAGTTGCTCACAGCTCGCACACAAATTCTACAAAGGTTGATCGGCGGGAAATTCCGCCGCCACGGCCTCCGCGATCTGCGCCGCGTTGAGCGCCGCACCCTTGCGGAGGTTGTCCGCGCAGATGAAGAGTTCCAGCGCCTGCGGATCGTCCAACGACCGCCGTACGCGCCCCACCCAGGCCGGATCCGTACCCACCGCGTCGGCCGGCGTGGGGAAGTCCCCGGCCTCCGGGTCGTCGAAGAGCACCACTCCGGGAGCGGTCGCCAGGATCTCGTGCGCCCGCGCGATCGTCAGTTCGTTCTCGAAGCGCGCGTGCACGGAAAGGGAGTGCGTGGTGACGACGGGCACCCGGACGCAGGTGGCCACCACCGGCAGCGCGGGCCGGTCCAGGATCTTCCGCGTCTCGGCCCGGAGCATCAGCTCCTCCGACGACCAGCCGTCCGCCCCGGCCGAACCGGCCCACGGGACCACGTTCAACGCGACCGGGGCCGGGAAGGGGCCGGTGTCGTCGCCCACCGCGCGGCGTACGTCACCGGGCCGCGTGCCCAGTTCCGTACCGGCGACCAGCGCGGTCTGGCGGCGCAGCGCCTCGATCCCGGGGATTCCCTCGCCGCTCACCGCCTGGTACGTCGACACCACCAGCTCACGCAGGCCGAACTCGGCGTGCAGTGCGGCGACCGCCACGATCATCGCGAGCGTCGTGCAGTGCGGGGAGGCGATGATGCCACGCGGTCTGAGCCGTACGGCATGGGGGTTGACCTCGGGCACCACCAGCGGCACGTCCGGGTCCATCCGGAACGCGGCCGAACTGTCCACGACCACCACGCCCTTGGACGCGGCAATGGGCGCCCACTGCGCCGCGACGTCGTCGGGAACGACGAACAGCGCGACATGGACGCCCTCGAACGCCTCCTCGTCGAGCGGGAGGACTTCGGCCTCCTCCCCGCGCACGACCAGCTTGCGGCCGGTCCTGCGCGGGGAGGCGATCAGCTTGATGTCACCCCAGACGTCCGCGTGCTGCGACAGCATCTGGAGCAGTACCGCACCGACGGCCCCGGTCGCTCCGACGACCGCGAGCGTCGGCTTGCCGGTCATCGCCCGGTGCCCCCATAGACGACTGCCTCGTCGGAGTCGCTGTCGAGCCCGAACGCGGTGTGCACGGCGCACACGGCCTCGTTGACCGCGTCGGCACGGGTGACCACCGAGATGCGGATCTCGGACGTCGAGATCAGCTCGATGTTCACGCCCGCGTCGGAGAGCGCCTCGAAGAAGGTCGCGGTGACCCCCGGGTTGGTCTTCATCCCGGCGCCGACCAGCGAGATCTTGGCGATCTGGTCGTCGTAACGCAGCGACTGGAAGCCGACCACCGGCTTGGACTTCTCCAGGGCGTCGACGGCCTTGCGGCCCTCGTCCTTGGGGAGCGTGAAGGAGATGTCGGTCAGACCGGTCGACGCGGCGGAGACGTTCTGCACCACCATGTCGATGTTGACCTGGCTGTCCGCGATGGCACGGAAGATCGCTGCGGCCTCGCCCGGCTTGTCGGGCACACCGACGACCGTGATCTTCGCCTCGGAGGTGTCATGGGCGACACCGGAGATGATGGCCTGCTCCACTGTCGGGTCCCCTTGCGCTTCGCTTCGTGCTTCGTTTCGTGCTTCGTTGCTGACCCATGTCCCCTGGAGCCCCGAGAACGAGGACCGGACATGGATCGGGATGTTGTAGCGGCGCGCGTACTCCACGCAGCGGTGCAGCAGCACCTTGGAACCGGAGCTGGCCAGCTCCAGCATGTCCTCGAAGGAGATCCGGTCGATCTTCCGGGCCTTCCTGACGACCCGCGGGTCGGCGGTGAAGACACCGTCGACATCGGTGTAGATCTCACAGACCTCGGCGTCGAGCGCCGCCGCGAGGGCGACCGCAGTCGTGTCCGAGCCACCACGGCCGAGGGTGGTGATGTCCTTCTTGTCCTGGGACACACCCTGGAAACCGGCGACGATGGCCACGTTGCCCTCGTCGAGAGCGGTACGAATCCGCCCCGGCGTGACATCGATGATCCGCGCTTTGTTGTGGACCGAGTCGGTGATGACACCGGCCTGGCTACCCGTGAACGACTGGGCCGCATGGCCCAGGTTTTTGATCGCCATGGCCAGCAACGCCATGGAGATCCGCTCTCCGGCGGTCAGCAGCATGTCGAACTCCCGCCCGGCAGGAATCGGCGACACCTGCCCGGCAAGATCGATCAACTCGTCCGTCGTGTCACCCATCGCCGACACCACGACAACCACCTGGTTGCCACTCTTCTTGGCGTCGACGATCCGCTTGGCGACTCGCTTGATGCCCTCGGCATCGGCTACGGAGGAGCCTCCGTACTTCTGCACGACAAGGCCCACGTGCGCTCCTCGATCAGTCATTACTGCGGTCGGCTCAGTCTACCGAGCAGCCGCTCGTCACCCGGTACGTACCACATCATGAGATGTCCCGCTCACTTAATGATCACCCATGGTGGCGGCGGCTGCTCGGTGAGAATGCCTTCCCGCGATCACCCGGGCCACTCGGAACGTGGGACGGCTCACAGTCGCGGTTGCCGGGCGTACGCGGCGCCGCAGGGGCGTGCGCGATGACGTCGGTGGTTGCAGGGGCGCATGCGGGGACATCGGGGACCGTACGTGTTCCCGGCCCTGCTCCTACGTCGCTTCGGGTGCGACACGACGCGCCGTGTCCTGCTCAGCGCCGGGACCGTCGAGGAAGCGGAGCAGTACGGCGGCCTCGGCGCGGAGCCGCGCGGCCCGGTCGGCGTGCGCGGGCGCGGTCAACTGCTCTGCGGCCTCCAGCCGTTCGGCGACCTCGGCCCGCACGACCTCCACCACGTCGTGCTCGCTCAGTTCACGCCGCGCCGCTTCGGTGGTACCGGCACCGACCGGCGACTGCTCAAGCGCCAGGCCGCGCAACTCGGCTTCGCCGACCGGCACCGCCTCGGCGTTGTCCAGCACACCGAGCGTGGCGCGCAGGGCGCTCACCGCGGCCTTGTCACGGGCGCGCATCGCTTCCGGCAGTGCAGAACGCATACGAAGACGTAGAGACATACCGGTGACCCTATGGCGGCGTCCCCGAGCCCACAAAGCGATGGGCGTGCAGCACCGACTTCCCGCCAAGTCCCGGGCCTCGACGCCCGCCTCGGCATCCACCACGACGCCCAACACCTGTGGCAGGAACGCTAATTGAACGCGTGACTACTGGACCGGACCCGGGAGGCATCCGGCGTCAGCAGATCGTTAGCGGGACGTAAGCGACGGACGACAGGCTGGCGGCCGTCAGCGGGTCCGCCTGCGCGTCGCAGCAAGGAGCAACAGGAAAATGAAGAAGATCAGGGTCGCCGTTCTCACGGCCGCAGTCCTGGCGGGTCTCGCCGTGACGGCCGCGCCCGCCCAGGCGGTGAGCCACTGCAAGGACAGTGGCGCCGTCTACATCTGCGAGTACGGGGTCACCGTCCAGAAGCTCCCCGACGGTACGAAGCAGGAGTTCCTGGTCGGCACCGACTCGGCGGTGTGGACCCGCTGGAACAACACGAGCGGGAAGTGGACCGGCTGGCAGTCCATGGGCGGGGTCGTCTCCGGCCGGATCGTCGTCATCGACCGCTGGAGCAACGGCGACCCCTGGAAGTTCGCCCTGAGCGTCCCGACCCCGGACGGCGGACGCTGGGTCAACGCCCGCAACCACGAAGGCGTGTGGACCGGCTGGTTCCCCATGCCCGACCCGGAGTAACCCAGCGCCCCTGTGCGTGACAGGGGGCCGAACCGGTGAGGGCGCGGACAGGACCGGATGGTCCCGCCCGCGCCCTCACGTGGTACGGCCCGTCTCTGGCTGAGCCGCCAGTGGTGCTGCGAGCAGCGCTCCGCTGAACAGGCCCCTGACCGAACACACCGCGGCCACCAGCCAGGCCACCGCCAGCAGGACGTACAGCGCCACCGCCAGCCACGTGTACGCGGCGAGCCCGGTGTGGCGCGCCAGCCCTTCGGCGCCCGTAACACAGGTGCCGACCGGGAAGGTGAAGGCCCACCAGCCCATCGAGAACGTCATGCCGTGGCGGAGGGCGCGCACCACGAGCGCCCCGGCCAACACCAGCCACAGCATCGCGAAGCCCAGCATCGGCACACCGAAGACCAGGGCGAACGCCCCGAACCCGGCCGCGTACTCGGGGCGGACCGTGCCCTGCGCGGCGTCGGCGAGCTGGTTGACGGCGGTGGTGGCCTGTCCCACCGGCCCCAGTACGAGAAAGAGCGAGGGCGTGAGGGCGAGCGGCAGCGGGCCGTACACGACCAGCCTGCCGACGAGCAGCGGGAGGATCAGCAGAGTGGCGAGCAGACTCATCCCGAACATTCCGTAACAGCCCAGCAGGAGCGTCTCGCGCCAGGCCCCGGCCGGCAGGTGCGGGATCAGGGGGGCGCCCAGCGCCGCAGACACCATCGGCGGGACCACGGCCAGCAGCCAGACCGCGGAGGCGCCGTCCGGCCCGATGCGGTGACGCACGACCATCAGATACGGGACCACCACGGTGCAGGCGAGACCGATCACCGTGCCGGCGGTCCACAGCACCGAGTCCGCCGCGAGGGCCGCGCCCGGGCCGATCACGGAGCGGCCGACCGTCAGGGTGGAGTTGCCGACGGCCATCAGCCCCATCGCCAGACAGCCGTAGAAGGGGGCGACGGCCGGGTCGAGGAGATGGGCGCGGGCCTGGTCGCTGTGGTACAGCCAGTGGCCCGCGCGGGCGACCGCCACCGCGATGAGCGCCAGCACGGCGAGGGCCCAGACAGCCGTGCAGACCGTGTACAGGCCCGGCACGTGGACGGGGAGGGCGGCCCCCGAGCTCGACACGATCGAGGTGCCCATGACGAGCGCGTACCAGTTGGGGCCGAAGTGGCGCAGCGCGGGCAGCCGTACGGACGGAGTGCGGGCGGAGGAGTGGGCAGGTAGGGCCATGGCACCCAGCATTGCGTGGTGTCAGGGCTCCTGCCGGGAGCGACAGCCCTATGAGGTCAGAGAGCCTGGAGTGATGAGCGAACTGGTGGCGGGCTGTCAACTACAGGGCATCACAGAGCACTCTCCCGGTCCGGATATTCCCGGGACCGGGGCTCGAAGTAGCAGGTCGGGCCCCCGATTTCCCGTACCGGAAAGTCAGGCCCCTTGCCCTGCACTCCCCGGTCCCGCAAGGATCAACAACGGACCCATCGGCCACGGAGAGGGAACGCCTGTGAAGCCGACCGTGTTGGCGAAAGCGTGCGACAAGAAGGACTGCCCCACCATCTACCGGACGGATCGGGGCACGATTCTCGTGCAGGGCTCGACGCCGACCGATCACGGACTGGAGATCCCCGCGCACGAGACCGTGGTGGAAGTCCCCTTGGAGCTGATCCTGAAGGCGTTCGGTGATCAGCTTGGCTAGATCCCTCGGGGACTTGTTCGACGAGTTCACCTGCGAAGCATTCCGGCTGGAGACCTTGTCCGACTACAGCGGTTCGGGCAACACGGACGCCTATCGTGCCTTCATGGACGGGCAAGTTCAGCCGGAGAACTACAACGCCGAGTGGCTGGCCGAGGTGCGGACGCATGTCGCCGCGGGAAAGCGCCTCTACCGGGTCCACCTGCTGACCCGGCCGTTGACTCCGTATCTGCGGTTCGAGCTGGGATGGGGGTACGTCGCGAACGCCATGGCCGGTGAAGAGTTCTACATCCTCGACGTGACCGACCGGCCCAATCCGCTGCCCGAAGGCGTCCACGACTTCTGGCTCTTCGATTCGGTGGTGCCCGCGCCCATGCGCTACGCGGAGGGTGGGACGTTCGCAGGGGCTGAGATACTTCCCCGGGCAAGGGCTGCCGAGTTCGTGGCCTACCGTGACACGGCTCTCGCGCACGCCGTGCCGTTCGCGGACTGGTGGACGAAGCACGGCAAGTGAACCGATCGGAATTGGGCTCAGCGTTACGGGCACTGCGGAGCGCTTCCGGCAGGGAAGCCAAGACAGTCGCCCGGGGCGCCGTCATGTCCGCGAGCAAGCTCAGCAAGATCGAGACGGGCAAACTCGGCCCGAGCGCCGATGACGTGGACCGCATCCTCACCGCCCTTGGCGTATCGGAAGATGTGAAGTCGGAGTACATGGACGCCGCTCGGGCCGTGGCGACCGAAGCCACCGCATGGCGGCTGATCCAACGAGCCGGTCTGCACCGCGCCCAGCGTCAACTCAAGTCCGTGGAAACCCGGATGAACCTGCTGCGGCTCTTCCAGCCGGCCCTGGTGCCCGGCCTGCTCCAGACCCCCGCGTACATGCGGACCGTCCTCTCCCGGCACGAGGACCTGACCGAAGCGGCGGTCCGTGAGACCGTCACCGCGCGGCTTGAGCGCCAAGCCCTGCTGTACGACGCGAGCAGGACGCTCCGCTTCGTGGTCACCGAACCCGTACTCCGCTGGCTCATCGTCCCCCCGCTGGTCATGGCCGGCCAGCTCGATCAGCTCGTCAGCATGTCCCGGCTTCCCCATCTGGACATAAGAGTCGTACCCATGACGGGCAGTCAGCACGACATACCGAACCATGCCTTTGTCATCCGCGACGACCGCACCGTGACAGTGGAAACCGTGCACGCCGAAATCGTCGTGACAGATCCCCGGGATGTCGCCCTGTACGTATCCAAGTTCGACGGATTCGCCCGCAACGCACTGCACGGTGACGACATGCGCAGCCTTCTGGAGACCATCCGCAACGAATTGTTGCAGCAACGGGAAACAGCCTAGAAACGGCTTTCCCACAGCACCACGATGGACCTCCGCATTGGAGGTGCAGCACCTATGAAGCAGACGCAGACGCCTTGGGGCACCGGCAGAATGATGCCGTACGCGGTCACCGCCCCGGATTCTCGGTTCACCCCCGTGACGTCCCATGTCACCCCCGTGACGTCCCATGTCACCCCCGTGGTGCGCCATGACCAGGATCAGAGTTCCGGCTGATGGACGGCTCACGCGACTCGGTGCTGGTACTGACCAATCCCTCCGACGCGACGGCGGACCTGGTGCTGCGGCTGCTCGCCGAACGCCGGGTTCCCGTGGTCCGCCTCGACCCCGGCGTGGACCTGCACGACGGTTCCTCCCTGACCGCCACGTACCGCACGGGCGACCAGCGAAGCACCCTGCGCACCCCGAGGCGGGAACTCGATCTCACGCGGGTGCGGTCCGTCTGGGTCCGCAGACCCTCGCCGTACGGGGGCGCTCCCGGACTGTCCGGGCAGGCCCGCAAGTTCTCCGCAGAGCAGTCCTACTGGGGAACCGGGGGGATCCTCGCGTCCCTTCCGGGAGCCCTCTACGTCAACCATCCGTGGAGCAACCGCGCGGCGGAGTACAAGCCCGCTCAACTCGCGACCGCCCAGCGGAGCGGGTTCCTGGTGCCCCACACGCTGATCACCGACAACGAGGACGACGCCCGCGAGTTCGCGGCGGGTGAGCGTGGCGGAGTGGTCTACAAACCCGTGTGGAACACGCCCTACCGCGTGGACGGCCAGCCGCACAGCGTGTGGGTGCGGGAGGCGCGCAGTCACGAGATCACCCATGCCGTGGCCGTATGCCCGTACATGTTCCAAGCCAAGGTGGACAAGGTGTTCGACGTGCGTGTGACGGCTGTTGGCGACCGGCTGTCCGGGACCCGGATCGACAGCTCCGATCGCGACCGGGGCTACCGGCGCTACCGGCCGAACTTCACGCAATGCACCCCGATCAGAATTCCCGAAGCCGTCGAGCACTCCGTTGCCGCCTATCTCGCGGAATTCAGGCTGACGTTCGGCGCGTTCGACTTCGCGGTGACCGCCGATGACACCTGGTACTTCCTGGAGTGCAATCCCAACGGGCAGTGGGCATGGCAGCCGACCGGGACCACCGACTTCGTGGCCCGCGCCATCGCCGACCAACTACAGAAGGGAATCTGACACATGAGCGCATCCACTTCCCTGCGCGCCGCCCTGACAGGCGCTCTCACCGAAAACGGCACGCTCACGGATCCCCGGTGGCGCAGCGCAGCCGAAGCTGTTCCCCGGGAGTTGTTCGCCGGCTCCTACTTCGAGCGGGTGCCGGGCAGCGTCCCGGCCCGCTACAGGCCCGTCCGCCAGGACGATGACGGGTGGCTGCGAGGCGTCTACACGGACCAGACGCTCATCACCCAGCTCGACGGCCGTACCAGGCCCGACGACGTCGAAGCCGGAACGGATATCGAGGGCTCCCCCTCGTCGTCCTCCACGCTGCCGTCACTGGTGCTGCGCATGTGGCAGCAACTCGGCGTCCGACCGGGTCAGCGCGTCCTGGAGATCGGTACCGGAACCGGATACTCGGCCGCCCTCGGCGCGCACCGACTGGGGGACGGCAATCTCACCAGCATCGAGTACGACCCGGTGATCGGCAGCGCCGCAGCGTCCGCCATCAGGGCAGCGGGGTACGCTCCCCGGCTGGTCATCGGAGACGGACTGCGGGGAGATCCGGACGGCGGAGCGTACGACCGCCTGATTTCCACCTGCTCCGTCCGGTACATCCCGGTGCCGTGGCTGCACCAGGTGAAAAGGGGCGGCAAGATTCTGGTGCCCCTCTCCGGATGGAGTGACGCATCCGGGCCGGCGCTGCTCACCATGACCGGCCCCGGCACCGCCACCGGACGGTTCCTCCCTGGGCGCACCAGCTTCCTGCTGGCCCGCACGCACGACCGGCCGCACCGCCCACCACTGGCTCTGCTGCCCGGTGCGGAACGCCCGAGCCTGATCGACCCCGGCATCATCGGCACGTGGACCGGAAGCTGGGTCGCCCAGCTCGCTGCGCCATCGGCCGAGCGGATGGGAGCAGGGTCCGAGCAGATCCTCTGGGACGTCTCCACCGGTTCCCAGTCACGGACCACGTCCGGGCCCGGCGGTGGCTGGACAGTCGTACAGCGTGGCCCGGTCCGCCTGTGGGACCAGGTCGAAACCGCGGTGCGGAGCTGGCAGGCAGCCGGTGAACCGCACCAGGAGAACTTCGGCATCACGATCACTGCCAGCCGACAGCGGGTGTGGATCGGCGCCGAGGACGGTCCGGGCTGGGACCTGCCGATCTGAGCTGCCCCACCGCGCGGCGCACGATGGGGCAGCCCGGAATTCGGTACGCGCCGGAACGGGCCGGGCCGTCAGACGGCGCCGAACTCCGTGCCCTTGACGCCCGCCACGAAGGAGGCGAACGCACCGGCGGAGACGTCCAGAACCGGACCGCCCGGGTTCTTGGAGTCACGGACGGGGACCACGCCGCGCGGGACGACGAGGTTGACGGCGACCTCGATGCAGGCGCCACCGTTGTCGCTGTACGAGGACTTGAACCAGCGGGGAGATTCGGTCGTCACGGAGAGCCCTTTCGTAACCGGTTGATCATGGCCACGGACGCCGCTTGGGACAGCGCCTCGGCCTGTAGTTGATGGTAGGCCGTCAACAGGGGTACTACCGAAGTGCTTTCCCGGTCGAGATGGCCCCGGTGGGCGGACTCCGCGTACGACATGAGCTGGCGGTCCGACAACGTCAGTATGTACACGGGCAGATTGAAGGGTCGACGCTCCCCCATGTCGAACGGAGCGATCTGGAGCACGGTGTTCGGGAGCTCGGCGAACTCGGCCAGCCGCGCCAACTGCGCGTCCATGACCGCAGGACCACCGACGGGCCGACGGATGCAGCTCTCGTCCAGCACCACCAGGACCAGCGGCGAGGGCGTCCGGAGCAGCGTGGACTGCCGCGCTGCGATGTGCGAGACCCGCTCGCTTGCCTGATCGGCCGCGATCGCACCACGCTTGACGGCGCTGTCTGCCAGTACCGCCGCGTACTCCGGAGTCTGGAGCAGACCGGGTACGACGCCCACCTCGTACACCCGGATTTCCGCCGCACGGCCTTCGTGCCCGACGTACTCCGGGAACCCCTCAAGCAGGGTCGTGCGCCGTACGGCCCGACCCTGGCGTTCGAACCTGTCTCCCGTCCCGAAGACCCTGTCCGCACTTGCTGCGAAACGGGTAGTTGGAGGGCGCCGACCAGTTTCGACGGCAGAAATGTGCGTACCGGAGCAGCTCATGCGCTCCCCCAGCTCGTCCTGCGTCCATCCACGTTCATCCCGCAACGTGCGGAGACGCTGCCCGAACGCCGCGCCGGGCGACTTCTCAGGATCCAGCTCTTTTCGATTCACCAGCTACCGCCTAACTACCCGACCAATTACCGCAAGTTGAATGCACTCCCACCCTAGGTCACGATGAAGCCCCTCGGTAGTGGAACGACTACAGAGGGGAGCGAACGTTGCCTTCGGAGCGCATTCCGTCCACCGGCCAATTGGCCACCGACGCAGCCCAGTTGGCGGCGCTGGTAAGGGCCGGCGGGTTCTGGCGGCTGGCCCCGGAGTGGCTGCCGCGTACCGGGTACGCGCCGCTCACCCAGGACGTTCTCCGCGAGGTCGTCACCGGACTGGAAAGGCAGTTGGACCGCATGGACGAGCAGCCCGAACTCGAATCCTCCGTACTGAAGTGGCCGCCCTGCCGGTGTGGCCGGCCGGTGTGTCCCGACGCCCCGAAGGCGGATGCGGACGCCGTCACCGACACCGTCGCCAACCCCGAGGAGTCGCCCACGCTGGCCCGGCTTCGCGTACGGCTGCGTGAGGGAAGGGAGACCCGGGCATGACGGATCAGGATCTCGGCCCTGTCGACCGTGGGTACTGGACGAACAACGACCGGGAGAACGCCGAGGACGCCGCCACCGCGTTCGTCAATGCTCTCCGGCGCCTCCAGGTCGACTTCGACGACATCGGCATCGAAGAGCCGTGCGTGGCCTGCAACCACCCTCTGCACAAGGTGTCCCTGGGTTCCATCTCCGTGGTGGAGGCTGAGCAGTTCGCCTCTCGCATCAACCGCCGGCTCGACGAACTCGACGCACTCACCGAGGGCGCCGCGCCGCCCACAGCCCCTGGGCGGGGCCCAAAACGCCGCCCACACATGAGTGTTGGGGCGATGAACCCGCCCCGCCGGAGTATCGGAGCCACCGCACTGGTGCGTAACGGCGGGGGCGCCGTACTCCTGGTCAAGACGGCGGACCGGGACGAATGGCAGCTACCCGGCTGCGGAGCCCACCAGGGGGAGCGCGTCGCCACCGCCGCATCCCGTGAACTCGCCGAGGAGACCGGCCTCCACCGCCGCCTCACCCACTTCCTCGCCCTCGATCACGTTCCCGCGTCCACATCCGCCGAAGGCAAGAGCTCGGCCGAGGGGTTCACCATCGTCTGCGACGGCGGACGGCTCACCCCCGAAGAGGAATCCGCACTGGCCGTCCCCGAGGACGCGGCCGACGGGATCGCCGCCCTCACGTGCGTACCCCTGGCCCGGCTCGGCGACTACACCTCGCCCCCACAGGAGCGACGCATCCGCGCTGCCGTGTCCGCCCTCGACAAGGGCCTACGACTGCCACTGCTGGTACTCGGCACGTAGCGCCACTTGCGCCACTGCGCCGCCTTCACGACCGGGTGAAGCGCCCACTCGGCTCGCCTCTCAGCCGGCCGGCCGGAAGCCTGCGGCCGAAGGCGACCAGCAGGATGTCCTGGGCAGCGCCGTACAGGGGGGAACCGGAGCCGTAGGACCAGCCCAGGTCGTCGGCGCACAGCCGCACTCCGTCGAGGTCAGCCCCGAAGAACTTCAAGCTGCGGGGGCTGATCTCCCCGAGCAGTATGCGCAGCCGGTCCTCGGGGACCCGCCGGTCGAGGGCGAGGGCGACCGTGATGTCCAGTCCGTGCACCACGTCGTGGCCGAGTGCCGCCGCGAGCCCGCCGACCGGCGGTGTCCACGGGTGGTCGGCGTTGTCCCCCAGGAACGCGGCGAGTTCGGTGGTGGAGCGGGTAACCGCATCCCTGCGGGCAACCTGGTCGGTCATGCGATGCAGGCTGCCACGTGCCTTGATCAGCTCGCCGATCATTGCCGGAAGGGAGAGTCGAAAGCCCATCGACATGTGCGCCGCGACCTCGCGCACCCGCCATCCGGCGCAGAGACTCGGCTCGTTCCACTGATCGGCCACCAAGGTGGTGAGAAGGGCAGCCAGCTCCCGGCGTTCCGCCGCGATGGCGGCCTTGATGTCGGCCTCATTTCTCTTGCGATCTGCCACATTCTTCATGCCGTCAAGCGTGCGGTCCGCTGGTCCATAACTCCAATAGCAGTTGGTGCTGCGACCTAGCATCGCTGGTTATGGACCTCCGGCAGCTCTCCTACTTCGTCGCCGTCGTCGAGGACGGCGGCTTCACCCGCGCGGCCTCCCGACTGCATCTGTCCCAGCCTGGACTGAGCTCCCAGATACGCCAGTTGGAACGGGAGCTCGGTCAGCCGCTGCTCGATCGCTCCAGCCGTTCGGTGACACCGACGGAGGTGGGCCGGGCAGTACTGCCGTACGCGCGAGCCGCGCTGGCCGCCGCAGACGCGGTGCGGCAGACGGTGGACGAGTACACCGGGCTGCTACGCGGCCGGGTCACGCTCGGACTGGTCTCCGGCGCCACCGGCCACGCCTTCGACGTGGCCTCGTTCCTGGCGGACTTCCACGACGCCCACCCCGCAGTGGAGATCGCGCTCACCGAGGACACCTCGGAGCGGATGCAGGCCGCGCTGCTGGCCGGGGAACTCGACGTCGCCCTTCTCGGACCGACCGGGGCGGCGCCACCTTCCGGCATCTCCTTCGAGACGGTGATCGACAGGCCGTTGGCTGCTGCCGTCGCGCCCGGCGACCCGCTCCTCAGTCGTACCGACCGCAGCAGCGTGCCGCTGGCCGAACTGCGTGCCCGGCCGCTGATCTGCCTGCCGCGCGGCACCGGTGTGCGCGCAGTGCTCGAACGCGCCTGCGCGCAGGCCGGTTTCCCGCCCCACGTCACCTTCGAGGCGGCAGCGCCCCATGTGCTCGCGCAGCTGGCCGCCCGAGGCCTGGGCATCGCCGTACTGCCGACCGGCGATACCGCACCGGCACCCGACGGACGGCTGCACATGCTGCGGATCACCCAGCCCGAACTACGCGCCCGCGTCGCCCTCGCCTGGCGAACCACCGGGCCCGCGAGCCCCGCTGCCCGAGCGCTCCTCAGCCGCCTGCGCGAGGCCCTGCCTGAGGCGGTCGACCGGCGAGGCGATCGTCACCACGAAGGATGAGGTCGCCAAGGCGCGGGCCGACGGGAGGCCGAGATACCTGCGACTTCTCGATCGGTGGTGGAGCAGCGACGGGGACGATGTGGCCCTGTAGGCGGACGGATCGCGGACCCCTTACGAGAGTGCCGCGGCGCGTGGAGACCAACGAAGAGGAGCTTGCTGTGACAGCGGTCGAGGTGCCGGAGCCCGAGCCCGACTGGCAGGAAGCCACCATCCCGCCCTACGGCACGGGCAAGAACCCAGCCCTTCAGTGGAGCGTGTGGGAGCACTGCTCCCCGACGTTTCAGATGATCGGGGTGCTGAGACTGCCGGTACGCCCCGTGGCCCGGCGGTTGCGCCTGCACGTGGAACGGTCGTGGGACGGGCTGGACGCGCTCGATGTCGTCCTGTTCCGGCTGCGGGGCTACAGCTTCGCCCTCAGCAAGCACGACGGTAATCCCGCCGACGTCTCGTACGTCTGGCTCACCGAACCGCACGGGGATGCCGACCAGGCATGGGACGTACTTCTGGAAGTGGTCGGTATCGGCGCGGAGGCCGTCGCCTTCCGGGGCGACGCTCCGTGATCGCTGGAGAGACCTGAGCCCGCGCTGCCACCATGGCTGACCGAACCGCTCTGGGACCAATTCGCGGCCCTGCTGCCCCAGAGGCCTGTGTTCCACCAGGACCGCCCACCACGAGGACAACTACCGGCCGCCATATGGCTAATTGGCTGCTTCTTACCTGCTCCACGAACGCTCGCAGGCGCTTAATGGTGCTCGCACGGCATGCGGGTGGGAGTGACGACAGCACGGGGGAGCTATGGATCACACGGGAAACGTCGGCGTATCACCGCCCGAGCCGCCGCGCCGGCCTCCACCGCTACCGCCGCTACCGCCGTCGGCTCCCCGCAGGGGAGACCCTTCGCCCCAGCCTCCGCCGCTACCGCCGGCTCCCCGCAAGGGAGACCCTCTGGTCCTCCGGGTCAGTGGCCGAATGCTGTGGGTGGGGTCGGCAGCCATCCCACTGCGCAACATCACCTGGGTCGATGCCTTCAGGCTCAAGCCCGACTGGGGCAGGGCCGCCATCCGCTTCCTGAAGTGGCTGATCGGCGGCGTCCTGGTCTATGTCGCGATCAACTACGCGAGCGGGAGCGAGGCACACATCGGGGACGGCGTAAGCGGAAGCTCCGTGTCCGTCATCGTCGTGCTCGGCCTGATCGTCGTCCTCATGGGCTTGTTCGCGTCGGCCAAGCCGGTGCTGGTCGTCGAGATGACCAGCGGCTCCAGGGCGATCGTGACCCTGCCGAGCATGGACGAGCTACGGCAGATCGCCGGACAGGTCGTGTACGCGATCGACCACCCGGAAGCCGAGTTCACCTTCACCGTGCGGCAGTTCAACAACAAGACGAACAACTACGGTCCTGTCGTCAACATGAACGGCGGCCGGGGAAACACGGGGTTCAAGCTATGAGTGATGTGTCGAATAACTTCGGACCCGTGGTCAACATGAACGGCGGCCGCGGGAACACCGGCATGAAAAACGTCACCGTCGGCGGTGCTGCCCAGGACGTAGAGCTCCGCGCCGCTGTCGACGATCTCACCCGCTTCCTCCAGGAGCTCCGCCCACACCTCACCCCGGACCAGGCCCGGACCGTCGATGATGCACTGCCTGAGTTCACTCCTGACCGGGGTGCCCTGCGTGAGCGCGGCATCGTCCTGGCATCTGTCGCGCAGATCGCGGCCACTGTCGGCGCGGTGGGCCAGCCCGTCGCGGAGGCGGTGGGGCGGCTGCTCGCGCTGCTGGGCTAGAGCTCTCTTTGATAAGGGGTGGAGGTCAAGAAGAAGTGGCAGGCAGGTGGGTCGCTGGCGCTTCCTCGGACAGTATGGAGAGGTCTTCCTCTGTGGCGCCCTGAGCCTGGAGGTATGCGGGTACAGAACCGTGATGGCTGCGGATCCACAGGAGCGCCCGACGAAGGTGCCCGGCCGTGACCGGCAGGGTGTTGTGTCCCCGTGGGCCTGACGGCTGTGCGACGGGCAGACGCAGCTCGGTGTTGGAACGCACGAAGTCCGCGACTACCTCCGCCTCGGACGCGCCGAACAGCGTCTGCACGAGGGCAACCACGACACCGGTCCGGTCCTTCCCCGATGCACAGTGGACGAGCACTGGCCCCTTGCTCTCGGCTCGCAGGTGCCGTACCACTGCCAGCACAGCCCGGCCGGAATGCTCGGCCATCGACGGGTAGAGCTCCATCTGCTCCTGCGGCCATCGCTGCTCGGTGAACACCGGAACATGCAAGTATCTGATCGCCGCCCCGTGCAAGGCATCCGGCCGGGCGGTGACCTCGGGGCGACTGCGCAGGTCAACGACCGCACGCACCCCCAGGTCGCCCAGCTCGCATGCCCCCTTCTCCGACAGCGCGTGCAACGCGCCGGACCGGTAGAGGACACCAGGCTGCAATCCCCCTAGCCCGCCGGCGTCCCGGAAGTTTCGCACCCCATCGATACCGGTCGGCGCCGCTGTTCCCACCCCATTGTTCGTCATCGGCTCACTGTACGTTTTCACGTGCAACGGGCTGTTTCGGGGGATGCCGGGCGTTCGTTGGGCGAGATCGGGCTCAACGCCGCCATGGCGGGGAAGTTGGGCGTGCCGGTCGTGATGCTCAGCGGCGACGACACCGCCTGCGCCGAACTGCGCGAGCTGGTGCCCTCCGCGGTCACCGTCGCGGTCAAGGAAGCCCTCGCGCAGGCCGCCGCGGTCGTCCTGCATCCCGAGGAGGCCCGGGAGCAGCTACGCCGGGCGGCGGCCGAGGCCATCGCCCGGCGGGCCATGGTGTCGCCCCTGACCATGGCCGGACCGCTGACTGTCGAGGTCGACCTCTCCAGCCCGCACATGGTCGATCTGGCGACGCTCGTGCCGGGTGTCTCCCGCGTCGAGGGCAGCCGCACGATCACCTTCACCACGACCGACTTCGCCGAGGCCTACCGGCTGGTGCTGCTGCTCGTACAACTCTCTTCGGTCAAGCCCCGCTAAGGACTGCCGCAGTGCGCCCTGTCACCCAGCACAGCGGCGGGACGACTGCGAGGGCGGCCCGGACGTCCGGCCATCGGCGGAATGCCATTCAGACGCCTGCGGTAACCCGGAGCCCTGCGTTGCCTACGACTCGGACGTGCGCGATCCGAAGGCGGGACCGAACACCACGAGCAACGCCAGGTCTTCGGTCACGTCGATGAATCGGTGTTCCTCACCGGCCGGTACAAAGATCACCGCTCCGGGGCCCACCTCGGCCGTCCGGTCAGGGGTCGTGATCTTGGCGCGCCCGGCGGTGACGACGTAGATCTCGTCCTCGGTATGAGGGCTCTGGGTATCGCGTCCTCCGACCGGGATGCAGTACGTGCCCACGGACAGATCCGACGTCCGCAACTGCTCGACCCAGTCGTTGCCCACTGCGCCGGGATGCGCCCACGTCCCGGCACCCTTGATGATCTCCACGGGGTGAGCGTAGTGCTGCGTCCGGCCCGTCACTACCATGACCGACGGAGTAGCCGCCTTGCCGACTTGCAGGGCACTGGACAGAGAGACCGAACGGGAGCCTGTCGTGACCACTGCACTGATCATCGGCGACATCCAGCAGGGCATCACGAGCAACTACCCGTTCGCCAGGCGCGTCGTGCCGCCGCTCACCGAACTGCTGCCGCGTGCCCGCGCGGCCGGTGCGCTCGTGGTGTTCGTGCACTTCGCCTTGCGGAGCAACGGCACCGACCTGCCGCCGGACAACGCACTCTTCAGGACGTTCCACGAAGCCGGGGACACCTTCCATGAGGGATCGGCCGGGACCGAGATCGCTCTGCCGGTCGCCGACGAGGACGTCGTCGTGGTGAAGCGCCGGGCCAGCGCGTTCGCGGGTACGGATCTCGACCTCGTACTCCGCGCGAGCGGCGTCACCTCTCTCGTGATCGCCGGAGTCGCGACCAGCGCGATGGTGGCTGCGACGTGCTACGACGCGGCGGACCGTGGCTACCAGGTGACCGTGCTGCGTGACGGGTGCGCCGACGGTGATGCGGCCATGCACGACTTCTTCATGGATACCGTCTTCCCCAGCCGGGGATTTGAGGTCATGCCCTGCGCCGGTTGGTACGGAGACCAGGGCTGAACTCGGTCCCGCGCCGGTCGCCGATGACGGCTAGCGGCGCGGGACCAGATCAGGCGCGGGACCGGATCAGGCGCGGGACCGGATCAGGTGCGGGACCGGATCAGGTGCGGGACCGGATCAGGTGCGGGACCGGATCAGGTGCGGGACCGGATCAGGTGCGGGACCGGGCACTGATCGGGAGCCGGATCAGGCCCTGGATCAGGCAGCGAGCAGGAGCCAGCCCCCGAGGCCGCTGCACATGCTCGCGTTGAAGGCGTCGGCACGGAACCCGGCCGGAATCGGTACGCCGGGGCAGATGTACTCGCCGACGCGGGCCAGTTGCTGGTACCAGATGCCGATGCCGCCGCAGCCGGTGCTGATGTGGCCGGTGAGTACGTAACCGGAGGGAATCGGCGAGCCCGCACAGACGTACTGGCCGTCGCGGGCCAGCTCCATGAACCAGGTATCGATGTTGGCGTTGCAGCCGTTGGCGGTGTGGAGGGTGAGCACGTAGCCGGGGGGAATCGGCGAAGTGGCGCAGATCCAGAGGCCGCTCTGCGCGGGCTGTATGTACCAGGAGCCCGCGCCGTTGCATCCGTTCGCCCCGCGGCTGGTGATCACGTAACCGTCCGGGATGGGCGTGCCGGGGCAGATCCACCCGGAGGCGTCCTGCGCGACGGCGGTGCCGTGCGCCGCCCGGGATGCCTGGGGTGTCCGGGAAGCCTGGGGTGCCTTGGACGTCTGGGGTGCCTTGGACGTCTGAGGTGCCTGGGGCGTCTGAGGTGCCGCGCTGGCCGCACCGGCGGCCGTGCCGGTGAGGACGGCCACCAGCAGCGCGACCACCCCCATCGCTGCGGCGAGTCTGCTCCGTACTGCTACGACCAAGGAACGACCGTGCAGTTGGCGATACTTGAAGTTCACGTCACACCGGTCCAATCGAGTGGTCCACGGGGCGCCGCACGAGGTCCGCGCGGCGCGGGGCCGTGGAGCTGGGCGGGACTGAGGAGCTGAGCGGGACTGAGGAGCTGAGCGGGGCTGTGGAGCTGAGCGGGGCTGTGGAGCTGAAACGACACCAGCGGGAGCCGCGGGAGCCGAATCACCGGAAGGGATACCCCGTCAACCTGATCGGAACCTGACATGAATGTCCGCCAGTTCCCGGTGTTCCGCGTACATGGTCCGGGCTGCCCCATCGGCCCCCTGCGCTGCTCCTTCGCCACTACCCACCCTGGCCGCCACCGGGTGAGGATGAGAGGCAACGTAGGTTGGGGAGGCAGGAGGGGCTTATGCACTTGCAGCAGGTTGCAGAGTCGGCCGGGGCGGCGGGACGGGGTACCGGGCGGGCGTCCCGGCGGCCCCACGGCACGGTGACGCCTGCCGCACCGGTAGCCACATCGGTGGCCACACCGCCCAGCCCCCAATCGCAATACTCCGTAGGTCAGTTGCAGGGTTCGGCGGGGAACGCGGTCGTGGCCGGTCTGCTCGCCCAACAGCGGAGCGGGCCCAGCCCCGACGGCGGACAGCAGCGGGCAGCGGGGGCGGAAGCGGGCGTCAGCGTCCAGCGGGCCGCGGTGGACGGGGTCAGCGTCCAGCGGAAGGCGGCAGCGGCGCCGGGCGTCAGCATCCAGCGGGCCGGTACGCGCTCCGGGCCCGGCGGCCGGGCCCCCGCCGGGGAGGAGAGCGAGCAGCGCCGACCGGAGCGGAGCGGGCGTGGCGTCAGCGGGCCGGTCACCGGCCTGGACGTGACCGCCAACTCTTCCGGCATGGCCGGTGGGGCCACCGTCTCCGGGCAGTACACCGACCCCGCCGTCAGCACCAACGCCTCCTACGACCTCGGCGTGGGGGCGCCCGCCGCAGGCGCCGTGGTCGCCGGGTACGGCGCCGTCACCAGCGGGTCCGCCGCGCTCACGGCCCGCCGGGAGCGGAACGCCGCACAGCCCGGCAGCGGGGAGCACCGCGCTGCGAACAGCGAGTACCGGAACGCGGCCGGGGACACCGCGCAGGCCACCTCGAACTTCGCCGGGCAGGTACTCAACGGCGCGGGCGGCGCGATGAACCTCGCCGGTCAGAACCTGGCCCTCTACAACACCGTGCTGGCGGCCGGGGCCGGTGCGGCGCTGCCCGCGGGTGCGATCCAGGCGGGTCGGTACGTACGCAAGGGGCTCCACGCGCACCACCGGGCACGCGAACTCAAGGAGCTGATCATCCGCGAGGAGATCGAGCCCCACCGGGCGCTCCTGGCGGCCCGGGAGCAGGTCGTGGTCCAGAAGCTGTTGATCGCCAAGCTCAACGAGGACCTCTCCGACTGGAAGGGCCAGCTCGCGGCGCTCCGCGCGCAGGCGGAGCAGGACCCGTCGTTCGGCAACACGGACGACATCGCCAACTGGTCACCTCAGCGGCGCGAGTTGGCGAGACAGCTGTACGACATCCAGTACATCGGGCTGCCGGAGATCGAGGGCCACATCAGGAGCGCCCAGCAGGGGCTCGACGAGGCGCTGGCGGACCAGGCCCAGCGGGAGGCGTACAAGACCGCGCTGGACGCCGCCCTTCAGGAGTTGGCGGGAGAGGTGCGGCTCTCCGACAAGGGCAGGACCCGCCCGGTCTCGCTGCGCTCGATCCAGTTGTACGCCCTGTACAAGAACCGGCGGGGCCGGCGGAACAAGCTGGTGCAGGCGGTGTCCGGCGCGGCCGGTGCGTCCGGTTCGGTCGCCGCCCTGGTGTCCGCGGCTGCGGTCGGGGCCGGTGCCACCGCGGGCGCCGCCGCCCTGGCCGCCACCCCGGTCGGCTGGGCGCTCGCCGGCACGGCGGCGGCCACGGGCCTCGGACTCGCCTCGAAGGACGCCTGGCACTACTTCGCCAAGCGCTGGGAGCAGACGGCCGAGAACCACCCCGACGGCCAGGACGACAACACCCTGGAACACCTGGGCGAGACCCTGGCGTTCTGGCGTCATGCCGGACCCAACCGGCGGGAGGAGTACGCCCGGGTCCTGTACGAGTTCTCCGCGGACGGACCGGCCCCGGAGCGGGTCACCGAGGCGCGTCACACGCTGGCGGCCCTGGGACTCGACTGGAACAGGCTGCCCGCGGAACCGCAGGCGGCCATCAAGGAGATCGCCCGCAAGATGGTCTCGAAGTAGCGGGACCGCCGCTGCTGTACCGACCCCGGGGGTTCCGGCGCCCGAGGTACCGGCCCCTGAGGTACCGGCCCCGGGTTACCCGGCCGGCAGTTCGGTCGCCTCCCGGACGGTGTGGAGGTGGACCAGGACGTCGTACGCCTTGCCGATGGCCAGCTCGGGCGTCTCCGCGTTCGGGAACTCCGTACCGACGAGGCAGGTCGGGCGCGCGACGTCCAGCCAACTGCGGCTGGCAGCAGGGAGCTTGCGCAGGTCCGCGTAGTAGTCCCGGTACCGGACCTGGTCGAGCGTGTACTCGTTCGAGCCGGGTCCGGCCGGACCGACGGTGAACTTCTTCCAGTCGCCGCCGAGGGCCTGGTCCTTGGAGAGGAAGGAGCCCTGGTCGAAGGTGGTGCCGAGGGCGAGGTAGTCCGCACCCAGGCTGTCGTGCAGGAACGAGCCCTGGGTCTTCGGGTACGTCGTCGGGTCGGAGCTGACATAGCCGACGTGGTCGTCGTGGGCCGACAGCAGGATCCTGTCGCCGGTGCGCCGCTGCCACCATTCCGTGGTCTCGGCCATCACCTGGTCGCGGTAGCGCTCCATGGCGGTCAACGACTCCTGGTTGCCCGGGTCGACGGCGAGGAAGGTGTAGGTCTGGGCGATGTTGCGGGCGTTCTGCAGGGCGAAGTCGAAGCTGTCATCACCGGGACGCCCCTGCTGTTCCACCAGGTCGAGCATCTGCTGTGCCCTGGCCGCGTTCTGTTGGCGCTCCGCGAGCGGACGGTTCAGGTAGCCGATGGCGTCGTCGAGCGGGCGCAGGCCGGTGAGCAGTTCGTTCAGGCGCGGCAGGGACTCCGGGTGGGTCCGCCCGACGTAGTCGGTGACCGCGTCGAAGACGCGCCCGTCGAGCCTGGGGGCGCCGATGTCGTCACCCATGAAGTGGACGGGACGGTCGGGGTGTTGGCGGTTGTGGTCGCGCATCCACCGCACGAGGGTCACGAACTCCTCGCGGTCCCAGGGAGACCCGGCCATCACCTCGTGCACGACCTGCCGGGCGTCGTCGCCTCCGGTGTCAGCGCCGCCGCCGGCACTGCCGTGCTGGACGTAGTCGTCGATCTGTAGCCCCGCCGACCAGCTGATCTCCAGGGCGAAGGTGGTGAATCCCTTCTTCTCGACGAGGTAGCGGAACAGCCGGTCCTTCAGCGCGAAGAACTCGTGCGAGCCGTGCGTGGCCTCCCCCACACCGACCACCTTGGCGTCGCCGACCGTCACCCCGAGGGCGCGCAGGTCGGCCGTGCCGGTGCCCGGCTCGGCCGACCGCAGCGGGTGGGCGATCCGGTCCAGCGCGCCGACCGGGGTCTGCGTCTGGATCTGGGGCTGGGTGTGCGTCGGGCCCGATACGGGCGCCGCCGGTGACGACGCGTACGCGGCCGTCGCCGGGGCCAGCGTCGCGGCCAGGGCGATAGCCGCTGCCACGAGCCGCGTCCTGTTGCCGATCATGTGTGATCACTCCTCATCGCATGGAACAGCGAGTGCAAGGAACAGCGAGTGCTGTCGAAATGATCTTCACGCGCGCACCGGCCCGGACACACTGGTGCAGACCCCACGGTTCCCCCCGGGGGCAGCCCCAGGACCAGGGCTGATCCGGGACCCCCGCTCTGCTGGACCCGACCCGCCAGGCAGACTCGACGGAACACGAAGAGGGGAGGCCCACATGTCCGAGGAGCCGAGGTCGGGTCAGAAGGACAGCGCCGATCACGCGGCAGCACACCGCGAGCCGTCCGGAACGCCGGTCGACGTGACGCCGGACAGCGGGACGCCGGTCGACGTGACGCCGGACAGCGGGACGACGGGCGGTGAGAGCGAACGGGCCCAGGTGGCCGCGTTCCGGAGCGCGCTGGGGCTGGAGTCACTCATCGACGTCCACACCCACTTCATGCCCGAGCGGGTACTGGCGAAGGTGTGGGCGTACTTCGACGCGGCCGGGCCGCTCGTGGGCCGGGCCTGGCCGATCACGTACCGGGAAGAGGAGGAGCGCCGCATCGAGCTGCTGCGTGGCTTCGGGGTCCGGGCGTTCACGTCCATGCTCTACCCGCACAAGCCGGGCATGGCCCGGTGGCTCAACGACTGGGCCGCCGACTTCGCCGCGCGGGTGCCGGACTGTCTGCACACGGCCACGTTCTTCGCCGAACCGGGCGCCTCCGACGACGTACGGCACGCACTGGACCAGGGCGCGCGGGTCTTCAAGTGCCACCTCCAGGTCGGCGGCTACGACCCCAACGACCCGTTGCTCGACGACGTCTGGGGACAGCTGGCCGACAGCGGGACACCGGTGGTGACGCACTGCGGTTCCGGGCCCGTGCCCGGCGCCTTCACCGGCCCGGGGCCGATCGGCGAGCTGCTCAAGCGGCACCCACGGCTGCGGCTGGTCGTCGCCCACCTCGGGATGCCCGAGTACGAGGGCTTCCTCGACCTCGCCGAACGCCACGAGGACGTCATGCTGGACACCACCATGGCGTTCACCCCGTTCGTCGAGGCATCGGACCCGTTCCCCCCGGCGGCGCTCCCCCGGCTGGCCGCCCTGCGGGACCGCGTGCTGCTCGGCACGGACTTCCCCAACATCCCCTACTCGTACGCCGATGCCCTGCACGCGCTGGAACGCACCGGGCTGGGCGACGACTGGCTGCGCGCGGTCTGCCACGACAACGCGGCCCGCTTGTTCGGTCTGTGAGGACGCGGGCCCGGGAGGGGCTTTCTCTCTCCCGCCGCGCTTACGGGGTCCGGGTCAGGGCGCGCAGGGCGTCGACCCGTTGGTGTACGTGGTGCGCTACCGCCGATGCGGCCGGTTCGGGTGGGGTCGGCGTACCGGGGCGGCAGGTGCGGCAGAGACCGTCGGGGAGTGCTTCGGGGCGGCCGGGGGTGCCGCACTTGGTGCATTCCACGAGGAGGCGCGGCGGTGTGACTGTGGTGGTGTTGGTGGTGGGCCGGTGTGGTGGCTTCTTGTCCGTGAGCCTGCGGCGGACGAAGCCTCGGGGCGAGATGATCGGTTCGGCGGGGAGTCCTGCGGTGAGGGCCTGGACGAGGTGGGCGGGCGTGGCGCCGCGCTCCAGCCACTCCTGTGCGAGACCTTCCAGGGTTGCGCAGTCGGCAGCCGAGAGGGCTAACCGGGGGTCGGTGCAGCCGAGTTGGGCCAGTGCGTCGTACGCGGGCGAGGGGCGGCCGGGGTGTGGTGCCGGGTCCGGTGCCGGGTCTGATGCAGGGTCTGATGCAGGGTCTGGTTCCGGCTGCTGCGGTACGCCGGGCGGGGCGGGCGCGGGGCTCGCCGATACCTGCGTCTCGGCCGGGGATCGGCCGTCCTCGGCGGCAAGGAAGGTGGTCCACCACTCGTTGTCGCGTGCGGTCCGCGACCAGAACGTCCGGAAGACCCAGCGGACTTGGTCGCCGTCCCCGGCCAGGCGGCGGATGCGCCGCAGGTATCCGGCGACGGACAGCGCCGTGAGGGCCGTGCTGACGGCTTGCTGCCCGTAGCGCGGGAGTTGCCGGGCGAGGGTCTTGACCGTCATCGCCGCGCCCTCGGGCAGCCGGTCGATGAACGCGGCGATGTACCGCTCACGCTCGGGCAGAAGAAGGAAGTCGTCCGTACGGCGGGGAACCTGGTCCGGAGCAGAGCGTTTGCCGTAGCCGGGAACTGCCATCGGATGGGCGGTGGAGGGTACGGATGATGCGGGCGCGCGCAGGGCGGCGCTAAAATTCTCGGTAGCCACGGGATCGTCCTGTTCGATCTTGGGGTGAGACCCCGGCTCGGTGCTTGTAACACCGCGTCGGGGTCGTTCAGTTGGTTCGTCGCTGCACCGTAAGCAGCCGCGCCTGCGCGCCGCAAGCCGGTCCGGATTAGTCGTACTTACCCGCCGTTACGGGGGTCGGGAGGGGTGGGAAGGACTTCCCCCAACCCCTACCCACCCTTCTCCGGTAAGGGAAGAAGCTCGAATCCCGGGGCTCGCGTCCCGACGCCCGGAACCCGAGCTTCGGGCGCTCGTACCCCGTACGTGTCTGAGAACTTCCCCCGAAGGAGTGGCCGGACCGTCCCGGGTCCCGGATCCCGAGGCTCAAGCTCCGAGCATCGGCGGCCCGGCGGCTCCCTCCCTGCCCCTGT
>NZ_CALNVW010000018.1 GCF_940670765.1 Streptomyces sp. A 4/2 | reverse complement strand
CCCCCCCTGCCCCCGTACCCCCTCAGTCCGTCACGAACGGCCGCCGAACTGCCAGTCGTGCACCTCGATGTGGGCGTACCGGTCCGCAGGCAGGACGGCCCGCGCCCGGTCCCGGTCCGGGGCCCGTACCAGCGCCGCCGTACCGAGCCAGGTGGCACCGTCGTCGGACAGCAGCGGCCCGTACGCGATCAACTCGTCCTGATCCAGCGGCACATCGAGGTCAGCGAGGTCAGCGAGGCTGACGACATCGGCGGGCTCGCTCGCGCCGAGACCCATCACCAGGTACCGGTTACCCTCGGTGCGTCCGCCGGGGAAGTCCCACATGGTTCGGCCGAGCAGATTGCGCCACCGGCGCAGCATCACATCGCGGTACACGCCCGCCTGGTAACCGGGCTCGTCGAAGGCGAACGCACGGGCGGCGGCGACATCCGGCAGGTCGACGATGTGCAGGCTGCCGGTGGGCACTTCGCGGTCGCTGGTGAGGGTCGGACCACGGGCGATCATCTCCGCGTCGTACTGGTCCATGTACGACCAGTGCTCCTCCAGCAGTTCATGACGCAGCGCGAGTGAGGCGGAGCGGTCGCGGTGGTAGCAGAAGAACTCCATGCCCACAGTTTCCACCACCGATCACCGGGGTGCGGGAGCGGCTGCCCAGCGTTGGAGAATCCCCGTCCCTGCCCGTGAGCAGGGCCGATATCGAAAGGTGCGGCGGTCGACACGGGCATGCTTCGGACACCGAACTGTCCGGACCGCGTTCCAACCCCGCACCGATCAGAAGTACTTCGGACGTGGGGCGACTCTTCAGATCTACGATGACGCCACTTGTCGGCGATTTGAGGGGAGTTGACATTGAGTGAGGATCTCGGAGCCGTCGCCGTCACGGCGGGAGTCAACGCGCTGGCCGGGCTCATCAGCCGGGTGCCCTGGTCGGAGATCGGTGGGCGGGTCGTGGGGGTACTGACCCGGCGCGGCCGTGCCGTCGATCCGCGCCTGGCACGGGCCCTGGACGGCGAACCGGACGCAGAGCCGGGCGGAGAGCCAGTCGGAGAGCCAGGCGGGCCAGACGGAGAGCCCGGCGAGAGCACGCGCTCGTTGCGGCTGGCCGCCGCACTGACACAGGTGCTGCCGCCGGAGGATCTGGCCGTCGTCACCCGCGAGCTGGAGGCCCTGGGCCACCGTACGGAGATCACGCTGAACGGCGGGAAGAACGCCGTACACACCGGTTCGGGCGACCAGAACGTGACGTTCAACTGATGGCGGACGACGGGGAGGACCACCGCGCTCAGCACCGTACGAGCGTCGATCCGGAAGGCGGGAACAACGCCATCCACACCGGGTCCGGCCGCCAGTACATCAGGTTCGGCGGGCCCTGGGCACAGGCCGTCGCGCTGGTAGCGGTGGTGGCCGGGGTCGTGCTCGGTACGGTGATGATGCCCAAGGCGTCGGCGAGTCAACACGGCCTGTACATCGTGATGTTGGTGCTGTGCGCGATCGCCGGCGGGGTCTGCCTCTGGTCCGCCTGCAACGGGGCGGGCAAGAGGCCCGCCTCATTCATCTGGCTGATCGCCATCACCGTCGTCAGCGCCGCACTCGCGGCGGGCCAGTACATGCTGCTGGCCGCCCACGGCGAGCTCGCCTCGACCGCGCAGGTCCGGAACACGCGGCCACTGGCCGACGGGGGCCGCACCGAGGTGGACATCGACTCGGCCGCGCCGCGTTCCCACGTACGCATACACGTCATGCTGCCCGACCGGTCCAGCACCTCCATGTGCCACGCGGAGACGACCGTCTCGCTGGCACCCGTCGTGGACGGCACCCAGCTGGACGCGGAGGCGATCACGCTGAAGAACGGCGGGACCGGCGACATCGACCTGCACGGCGCCCGGGACCACATCGGGTTGAAGGCGGTGATCGATTCGAAGAAGGGCTGCCTGACGTACCTCCAGATCGAGTCAGCCGTACTGCACGACGAGGATTGGTGGCTGCTGTGAAACGGAAACTGTTCGCTGCCGCCCTGACGGGAAGCGCGCTGGTCACCCTGGCGGCCGTCTCCGGATGCGGGTCGGATTCATGGCCCACGGGGGACTCCGTGGAGATCGGGGTGAAGAGCGACCAGCCGGGCACGGGCTTCATGGGCGACTATCCGCCCCGCTCCGGATTCGACATCAAGGTTGCCCAGGTGGCGGCCGACGCGCTCGGCAAGAAGCCCGACTTCAAGAGCGTGCCGTCGGAGGACCGTCAGACGGATCTGGACGAGAAGCACCCCACGGTCGACCTCGTCGTTGCCACGTACTCGATCAACAACGAGCGTCTGAAGGGCAGCAACGGTCTGCCCGCGCACGACTTCGCCGGACCGTACGCCATTACCTACCAGGGCTTCCTCGTGAAGAAGGGCGGCCCACCGATCAAGCGGGCCGACTACTTCAAGGGCAGGCCGGTCTGCGCCTGGCAGGGCACCACCTCCTACGAGACGCTGAAGCAGGGTGTGCCGGGTGTGAACGCGATGTCGAAACCCACGGCCAAGCAGTGCATCGAGGAACTGGAGAGCGGACGCGTCGACGCCGTCTCCACCGACCAGCTGCTGCTCTACGGGTTCACCCACGTCCACCGCGACCTGGAGGTCGTCAAATCGGTGACGGTCGGAGACGCCCAGTACTACGGCGTCGGAATTCCCCGAGGGCATCGCGGAGCGTGCAACAAGATCAAGGACGCCCTCAAGAAGTACGTGAACTCGACCGGCTGGTCACAGGACTTCAAGACCGAGCTGCCGGACGCCACCGCCATCGCCGCCGAACCGAACTGGGAGGTCGATTTCAAGCCCACCGACGCCCAGATCGACACGTACTCGTGCCGGGACGGGGTGTAGGCCGGTCCAGGCCGGGGGCAGTCTTCCTGCCGCTGCGCTCCACCAACCAGGCGGCAGTCGGCCTCTCAGGGCGCTGAACACCGCGCCCGCCCCGATACAGCGGCCGGGTGTCCGCCCACGCGCACTACAAGCGGACACCCGGCCTGTCCATGGCCCCCTGAACAGCAGATACTTACGGGTACTTACGGGTACTTACGGCTACTTCTGCTTCACCGAGTCGAGGTGGGCGAAGACCACGACGTTGTCCTCGTAGTCCTGGGCACCTCTGTCGTACGCGCCACCGCAGGTGATCACCCGCAGCTGGGCGTCGGGGGTGTCGCCGTAGACGCGGTCGTTCGGGAAGTCCGCCTTGCTGAAGGTCTCGACCGAGTCGACCTTGAAGCTGGCGACGGTCCCGTCCTGCCGGGTGACGTTCACGTAGCTCCCCGGCTTCAGGTCGCGGAGCAGCAGGAACACGGCCGGGCCGGTCTTGGTGTCGACGTGGCCCGCGACGATCGCCGCGCCGCGCTCGCCGGGGGTGGCGCCGCCCCGGTACCAGCCGACCATGTTGGTGTTGTCGACGGGCGGCGGGTTCAGCGCACCGGACTCGCCGATGTCCAGTGGCGTGAAGGGCGCGTTGACGGCGATGGCCGGGATCGAGAGCCGCGTCGGGTCGGAGGGTGGCAGCGGGGCCACCGCGGTGGGGGTCGCCGTCGGGGGCGCGGCCGACACGGCAGCCGCGGGCCGGGGCAGCGACTTGGCGTCGTCGGCCGGGGTACCGAGGGAGTTGAAGAGCAGCAGCCCACCCGCCGCCACGGCCACGGCGGGCCACAGCAGCGCGCGGTGCAGCGGCGCTCGCTTCTTCGGTGACGTCTGAGGCTGGTGGTGCGAGGGATCCGGGTGGGGCGAGGGAGTCTTCTCGGCGGCCATGGGTGGTGCCTTTCGAAACCGGTGGGGCAGCAACGTGCGCACAGATACGGGGTGTTGGTGACCGCCGCGGCCACCGCCCTGGTGGGCGGTGGCCTCGTCGGCGCTGGGTCTACCGACCTGGTGCGCTCACACGCGCGCACCAGGTCCTACGGGGTACTACGGGGTACTACGGGGTGCTAGGGGTGCTGCGGGTGGTGCCGCTGGTCAGGCCGCCGAGAAGCCGGAGACGTTACGGCGACGGCGCACCATGTACACGCCCGCGCCGAGACCGCCGAGCAGCAGCACCGAACCGGCGGCCAGGCTGCCGTTGGTCACTGCGGTGCCACCGCCACCGGTGTGCATGCCACCGTGCGGACGACGCCCGTGGTCGTCATCCCGGCCGTGGTCGTCGTCACGCCCGTGGTCGTCACCCTTCCAGGAGCCGTCGCGGTCCATGCCGGCGGCCGAACCGCCGTCGTCGCCCGTGGTCAGCGCCGTGTTCATGGCGAGGGCGCCACCGCCGGTGTGCATCCCACCGTGCGGACGGCCGTGGTCGTCGTCACCACGACCGTGGTCGTCGCCGCGCCCGTGGTCGTCGCCACGGCCGTGGTCGTCACCCCGACCGTCGTCACCCATCGTCATGGCGAGAGCGCCACCACCCGTGTGCATCCCACCGTGCGGACGGCCGTGGTCGTCGTCACCACGACCGTGGTCATCGTCCCGACCGTGGTCGTCGCCACGCCCGTCGTCACCCATCGTCATGGCGAGGGCGCCACCACCCGTGTGCATGCCACCGTGCGGACGACGCCCGTGGTCATCGTCCCGACCGTGGTCGTCACCGCGACCGTGGTCGTCGCCACGCCCGTCGTCACCCATCGTCATGGCGAGAGCGCCACCACCGGTGTGCATGCCACCGTGCGGACGACGCCCGTGGTCATCGTCCCGACCGTGGTCGTCACCGCGACCGTGGTCGTCGCCACGCCCGTCGTCACCCATCGTCATGGCGAGAGCGCCACCACCCGTGTGCATCCCACCGTGCGGACGACCGTGGTCGTGGTCGCCACGCCCGTGGTCACCCCGGCCGTGGTCGTCGCCGCGGCCGTGGTCACCGCGGTCCGCCTGGCCCTCGTCACCCTTGTCCGTACCGCCGTCCTGCCCCTGGTTGTCACCCGTGGTCATGGCGAGAGCGCCACCACCCGTGTGCATCCCACCGTGCGGACGGCCGTGGTCGTCGTCACCACGACCGTGGTCGTCGCCGCGCCCGTGGTCGTCACCCCGGCCGTGGTCGTCACCGTTGTTGTCGTGGTGGTCGCCGCTGACGGAAGAGCCGGCGCCGATGGCCGGGACTGCGGACAAGGACATGGCGTACGCGGCGGGGGTGGTGATGGCCAGGGCCGCGGTGACAGCGGCCGAGGCGAGGAAAGTGCGGGTAATACGGGCAGTGCGCATGAGAAATGGTTCCTTCCGACGCGACTGCGAAGGCTGACACTTCGTCGGCTCATCGATTCACAGTGGCGCCGTCATCACCATCAGCCGGAATCTGACGCCCCACCATCGGAGACCGGGGCATCCGAGTGACGACGTGGGCTCAACGGGTGTCGAACCCCTGGATATTCACTCGTTGGACGGTACGTCGCTCCCCACTCATGGCGGCACCTTGCGGTAGTGACGGCCCGTCGGACCGCCCGCGACCCGCACCCGATCGCCGAACCCGACCCGCTGCCGCCCCGGGGGGCAGAGGCACGGAACCGGCCGCGTCGGGGCGTACCGACGGGCCCACCGGAGAGCGCTCTCCACCCCGCCCCAACTACAGTGTGCGTCCATGAGCAGAGAGTCCGCGGCCCCGTCCGCCATGCCGACCCTGGAAGACGTGGCGCGTGCGGCGGGGGTCTCCCGTGCGACCGTCTCCCGCGTCGTCAACGGCATCCGCAACGTCGACCCCGCGATCCAGCAGGCCGTCCGCGACGCCGTGGCCGCGACCGGGTACACGCCGAACAGAGCCGCCCGGTCCCTGGTGACCCGGCGCGCCGAGACCATCGCGCTCGTGGTGTCGGGGGCCGGGGACGCCTCGGAGGAGGAGCAGAACGCCTTCGCCTCGGGCGTGTTCGCCGATCCGTTCTTCGGGCGGGTGGCCGCCGGGGTGGTCGGATACCTGAGGCCGCGCTCCATGCACCCCGTGCTGATGTTCGCCGAGACCTCCGCCGCCCGTGCCCAGGTCGTCAGCTACCTGCGGCAGGGCAGCGCCGACGGAGCGCTGATCGTGTCCACCCATGCCGAGGACCCGCTGCCCGGGATGATCGCGGCGGCCGGACTGCCCGCCGTCCTGTTCGCACGGCCCGCCGAGGCCGTACCGATCAGCTACGTGGACCTCGCCCACCAGGACGGGGCCGCACTGGCCGCCGACCATCTGCTGGCCCGCGGCTGCCGGCGGCCGGTGACGATCGCGGGCCCCCAGGACGTGCCCGCCGGACGCCAGCGGCTGGCCGGGTTCCAGGAGTCCATGTCCCGGCAGGGCCACCCGTCCGTACCGGTCGCCGAGGGCGGCTTCACGCTGCACAGCGGGGCCGAGGCGATGGCCCGGCTGCTGGCCGAACACCCGGACCTCGACGGGGTGTTCGCGGCCAACGACCTGATGGCGCAGGGCGCGTGCCAGGTACTGCGGGAGCACGGCAGGCAGGTCCCCGCCGACGTCGCCGTGGTCGGCTTCGACGACAGCTCGGTGGCGGCGGCCTGCCGCCCCCCGCTGACCACCGTGCGGCAGCCGGTCGAGGAAATGGCGGCGGAGATGGCCCGGCTGCTCCAGGAACGCATCGAGCACCCGGGCCGGGAGGTCACGTCGGTGGTCTTCCAACCCCGGCTGGTGGTACGGGAATCGGCCTGACTGGCGTGAGTACCGCCGCAGGAGAACAAGCGGGGAAACAAGTCGGAGGGCAAGCAGGAGAGCAAGCAGGGGGACGACAGCACGACCAGTCGCGTACGGGCACGGCAAGGCGCCGGCCCCCGGAGTCAGGTCCGGGAGCCGGCGCCGTCGTGCCCGTACCCCTCTGACGGGCACGGTCTTCGGACGCTTCCGCCTGCCCACCCACTCCCCCGCCCGCCCGCGACGGGCGGTGCGGGGCTGCCGGTCCGGCGGAAGCGTCCAGCTCAGCTGTAGATGCCGAATTCGTACAGCGAGTACCCGTAGCCGGTGCCCCGCGCGGTCCCCAGCATCCGGACGTACCGGCCCGTGCCGTTCACGTCGAGGTCGTCGATGTTGCCGTTGCCGTCCGTCACGGACGTGACCGTGGTCCAGTTCGTGCCGTCGTCCGAGGTCTGGATCTCGTACCCCTTGGCGTACGCCGGCTCCCAGGCCAACTGCACGTGCGTGAAGGTGGTGCGGGTCCCCAGGTCGACCTGGAGCCACTGCGGGTCGCTCCAGTCACTGGCCCAGCGGGTGTCGAACTTACCGTCCACGGCGTTGGCCGGACCGCACGGGCAGCCGCCCGTCGGGTCGGTCTGGAAGGACGAAGCGGTGGCGCTCCTGCCCAGGGCCACGTTCGTACCGTTCGGCTTCGGCGCCACCACCCGCAGCGACCTGGTCTCGATGCCGACGTTGCCCCGGCCGTCCGTGGCCTTCACGTAGACCTTGTAGACCCCCACCTTGTCGGGCGCCTTCGCGGTGAGCGTGCCGTCGCCGTTGTCCGTGCTGCCGACCGGGACGAGCCCCTTGTCCTGGTCGATGTAGTTACTGCTGAAGAGCACCTGGTACGTGATCCGGTCACCGTCCGGGTCGGTGGTCCTCGTGCTGATCCGTACGTCACTGCCGGCGGCGACACCGCTGGTGGCGTCGGCGACGGTCATGTCCGTGATCACCGGCGGGGTGTTGTCGCCCGAGGTGTTGCCCCCGTACGCCTTCTTCACCGCGTAGTACGACAGCCGCTTCTGGCCGTCGGGCACCAGGTTGAACCAGACGCCGCCGAAGTCGTCCTCGGTGCCGTAGTGGAACATCGTGGCGCCGAGCGCGACCCCCCGGTGACCGGTGACGCAGTCCCACGCCTTGGTGTAGCCCGCGGCCTTCTGCACATCGGTGGGCTCGTCGGGGACACCGTTCGCGTCGTCGGGCACCTCCCACTCGCCCGCCGGGCCGGTCTCGGTCACGATGTACGGCTTGTCGTAACCGCCCTGCTCCCAGTCCGACTTGACGTTGCAGACCGCGTTGTACGCGTTCACCGCGTAGAGGTCGAGGTCGGGGGCATTCCGCTTGTAGTAGGGCCAGGCGCCCGTCCACGCGTCGGTCGAGGTGACCGGGTGGTCGGGATCGACCTGGTGGATCCTCTTCGCGATGTCGTTGACGAAGCTGGTGTAGGCGTTGCGCTGGGCCTCCAACTCGTCGCCGCTGTAACAGTTCTGGAGGCCGAGCGTCGACTCGTTGCCGACGTTCCACATCAGTACGCCCGGGTTGTCCTTGTAGGTGTCCACCCACTTCGGGAACTCGGCGAGCATGTCGTTCTTGTACGTGGTGTCGGTCAGGTAGTTGACGCAGCCGCCGCTGCCCGGACCGCCGCCCGGCTGGAGCCAGAAACCGGCGATGACCTTGACGCCGTTGGCCGCAGCCGCGTCGAACAGCGGCTTGCTCGTCGCGTCCGTACCCCAGGTGCGGACGGTGTTGACGCCCATGGACGCCACGTCGGGCATGTCCTTGGCCGCGTCGTTGACGGACGGGCCCCAGGTCAGGCCTTTGACCGTGTACGGCGCACCGTCCACCGTCAGCGACCAGTCGCCCTGCGAGCCGGTCACCTTCACTACGCTCCCGGCCGCGTGCGCCGAGGGTGCCTGGAGGGCGATCAGGGCGCCGGTGAGCAGGGCCGCTGCGGCGAACGGTGCGACGGCGCGTCTCGCCGTGCGGGTGGGGGGATGGGGCATGGTGCTCTCCTTCTGCGGCCGTCCGACGGCCGTCCGACGGCCCCCTCTGGTGGCCGTCCGATGACCGTCCGATGGCCTCTGGTGGTCGGTGCGTGGAGTGGGGGGAGGCTCGGGGAAAAGGGGTGGGTCGGCCGCGGCGGCCGGGTTGGCCGCTGCGGCCAATACCCGTTCTGGCTAAGGGAGTTCGTAGTTCTCGTCGAGTGCGGCGCCCGCGTCCGGGTTGGTCTCGTCGTAGCCCCGCGCGTCGCACTGCAGACCGCCGTTGACGCAGTGCGTGACCAGGGCCTGGAGCGTGGCCGCGTCCCACCCGTCGAAGAAGTCGTAGTGGAACGAGAAACCGGCTCCGCTGGCCAGCTTCACCTGCGACATGTCCCCGTTGACGGGCCAGGCCATCTTGAACTCGATCATCGGCAGCGCGACCGGGTGGTCCGCCGGGCAGCCGTTGTAGTTGTTGCCCGAGGCCACCGGGTACGCCATGTGGCTCTTGTGGTCCGGGGTGTCCAGGTGGATCCCGTCCCAGCAACTGGGCGCCTGTAGCCGGATGTTGAGCTGCGTGTCCTCGGTGTCCGGGCAGCTCACCGGGAAGTCGAAGTTGTGGTACTGCGTCCCGCACTCCCAGCCCTCGACCGTGCCCTTGAGGTTCTTGAACTCGTCCTCGGTCTGCATGGGGTTGCCGACGAGGAACCGCAGCCCCTTGGGGAACGGCCGGACACTGGTGTAGTCGGTGACCCCCGACTTGTAGTAGATCGTCTGCGGGCCGACGGGGAGGATCTTCTCGGTCCCGTTGTAGAGGCTCGGCATCCAGTACGCCGACTTGTCACCGGGTGCCAGACACGTGGTGTCGCCCTGATCGAGTGAGGCCGTGGTGGTGTTCGCGTCCGTGCCGGTGTTGCCCATGAAGGTGTGGTCGTGGGACTTGCCGGGCTGACCGGGGAAGACGATCGGGTCGTCGGGTGCGGTGTGGTTCGGGGAGCACTTCGCCTGGAACTCGTGGAAGTACCGGTGCGGCGGATCGTCCGTCGACGGCACGACGCCGGTCACCGGCGGGTCGGCCATGATGTAGCCGTCCCCGTCCGGGTCGTCGCCGGACGCCTTGGTGGACACCCCCATTCCAGGCATTCCAGCCATGCCGGTCGCGGCGTGCACAGCGTGCGGGGCGGGCGCCCCGGTGGAAGCGTTCGCCGTCATGGCGACACCGCCGATGCCGACCGTGGTCAGCGCCAGCGAGGTGAACAGAAGCAGTCCGGTGAGCGTTCTCGATCTCCGTGGCATGGAGACCTCCTCCTGCGTCAGAGCGGGATGTGGGGGCGAGGGCGCGGAACGAGAGGGATGAGAGAGCGGAACTGGAGCCGGGAGAGCGCTCTCCCGGATTCGGAGTGTTCCGCTCCTGACAAGACCGTGTCAATAGCTCGTTAACGGCAGGAGGGACGGCCCGTCCCCCCCGAACTGCCCTGGCAACACTGGGGCGTTCAGCGGGTGAAGGCGGCGCGTCCGACGTCAGGGGCCGATTGGGGCCGTCGGCTGAACGCGGCGCCCCCGGGCGCCGGTCCGGTCGGACGGTGAGACCTATTTTTTCGCCGCCGTGCCACATCCGCAGCTCCGGGCCGCCCTCAGGCGGTGCGGCGACGCGCAAGCCAGGATGCCCGGCACACTCCCGCCGGCGTTATCGGTTGACTGCTCTCGTACGCCGCTCCCGAGGGGATGTTCTGTCCGCCTTGCCTGGACACGCCTCACCCAGGGGGTCAACCCCGCAATTGGAGAGCAACTGTCAGTGCCGGACGTTAGGTTGGGACTTGATCGTCGCCGACCCCGGGGCACGGGGCCCTGCCGGGAAAGGCAGCGGTCAGGAAGGACCGCCATGACCGAACGGTCCGCTACGGGGGACATGACCTGCCCTTACCGTCGTATCGGGGAAGACCCGGCGCGCGGGGGCTGGAGACTGGAGAGACTCACAGGCAGGGAGAAGGAGGTTCTCCTCCTCCTGGGGTCAGGACTGGGCAACCGAGATCTGGCAAGGGAGTTGGGTATCGCGGAGCGCACAGTGAAGGCGCACATCGCGCGGATCGTGGAGAAGCTGGGGCAGCAGTCGCGCTTGCAGGCCGCTGTGCTCTCCGTTGTTGCCCATGATCTGCTGTGCGCCGACCCGTATTGCACGCGCCACCAGAAGCTTCGCACCAGTGCACGGGAGCCCAGTACCGCTTGACCAGAAGGGGAGCTGTCCTTTGGGGCAGTGCCCTTTGGGACGTCGCGGACGGGTAGTCACTACCTCTATGTTCGTTGCTCCGGGGCGCCCGGGATGACGTTCACCATAGGGGGCGGGAGTCAGACGTCATCGGGGCCGAGGCACTTCGAATACTTCTTGATCGGCTTGACCATCTTGCTCAGGTCGACCAGGACGCCGTCGATGGCGGCGACGTGATCGGAGATCACTGCTTCCACAGCGGGGTTGCGCCCGTAGGTGACGATCACCTTCTTGCCGCCGACGCTTTGCCCGTCCCGGAAGACCCAGTCCACGCCGTTGACGCTCACACAGGCGTCAACGGTCGGGGCCGGCGGTTTGAGGCCACAGCGCAGCACCACTGCGCTGTCTCCCCATACGGCAACCCCCGGGCGGCCGGTGAACGTCAGCTCCTGCCCGGCAAGCCGGTGCGGATAGCGGTGAGAAGCCTGCTCACAGGCGGGTGACCCCCCGCCGGGCGCGGCTGCGACGTCGTACTCGGGCAAGCTCCACTCACGCACCGCCAGCGCACCAATGACCAGGGCGCTGACCGCTGTCACAGAGATGACCATTCGCGTCCGAGAAACACGCACCACAGAGGGGGAACCTTTCATGAACAAGACAGCCCGCATGCTCGTTCTCGCCGGGGCAGCCACCGCCGTACTGACGGCCGGTGCCGCACCGGCCATCGCTGGAGAGGCCAGGACTACCGGAAGCTACACCAACGTCCGCCTCGCCAAGGTATGGGGCACTCCCAAGGGAAAGGACCAGTGCATTTCCACGAGCGGCTCGGTACTGGTGCTGCGGGGGTGCGGCAAGGGGTCGGAGCAGCGGTGGACTCTGAAGGGCAGCAAGGGTCTGTACACGATGAAGAACAAGAAGTCGGGCAAGTGTGCCGGGGTTGCTTCCACCAAGTCCGGCACGGTCGTCAAGCAGTACAGCTGCAACGGCTCTTCCAAGAACCAGAAGTGGGTTCTGAGCGGCAGCACGATCATCAGCAAGCCGTCGGGGAAGGCCCTTACTGCCGAGACCAGCAAGAGTGGCCGGAAGCTGACCATCACCACGCGTGGTAGCAGCAACAGCAAGCGCATCAAGCAGGAGTGGGGAACCAAGTAACCCCAACAGGACAGCAGCGGGAGGTTCCACCGGGTGCTACCCGGTGGAACCTCTTGCAGTTGAGGCCGGCCTACTTCGCCGCGTTCATCGATGCCCTGTCAATTTTGGCAACTGGCACAAGACGTCCGTACGAGAGTGCACAGGCGGCGAGCGCAGCGGGGATCTGGAGGGTGAACAGGCCGAGGGTCAGCGTGATGAAGCCGTAGTCGACTGCTTCACCGAAGCCGTCGCCAAGAGAGGTGGCGACGGACACCACCAGCAGCACCACGGTGTACACGGTGGCATCGAGGACGGCGGTACGCCACTGAGAGAGCGCCGGCAGCCACAGGCGGGCGACGCTCAGCGTGATGACAGCACAGAGCGCAAAGAGAAGCGCATCAGCGCCATAGAAATCAGCCAGGTCGCCGAAGGTGTGCCCGGATGCGATGAGCATGAGGAAGCCCACGACCGCCTGAACGGCCAGCGAGGCCAGAGTGACGGTTGCCGCATAGGCCACGGCTCGGCGCCACGGTGTGATCACGGGCTTCCCCCTTGTGCTTCGGGAGGGGTCGGCAGGTTCACCGCCCGCTCCCTGTCAGTGTCCCACCAGCACCACAGTGCGGTATTCGTGGGGGCTCAGTAGCCGCCATTGTTGCTGAGCGTACCCAGCTCGCATGCACCCTTGTACAGGCACTTGATGGAGCCCATTTTCGAACGGTGCACTGTCTTGGTGCTGTGCTTCGTGCCGCTGGTGTAGCCGTAGATGTACATCTCGTTGTCGGGGGCCTGCTTGTACTTGCCCGAGACGTAGAAGTCACCGTTGCGGGCAAGCCGGGCGTCGTAGAAGGCGCCGATGCCGCCGTACTTGCAGAACGGGTCGGTGGCTTCGATGTCGGCGTGCACCGCACGGGTCTTGCCGTCGAACCTCGTTTTGGTGCGGAAGTCGATCTTCTTGGCGCTGGCATGTTTGGTCGCCACGAGCTTGCCTGTCTTGGTGGAGTAGACGCGGCTCTTGCCCGTACTGGGAAACAGGTCGTACGAAGACTTCGTCCAGTACACAACGCCCTTCAATTTGGCGCGGTATGAGGGGCCGTCGACCTTGCTGCTGAAACCGCGGTTATCGCCCGCGTACTTGTATCCGCTTGCGTACGTACAGCCGGACAGTTTCTTGTACTTGCCAGGGACGTACGCCCACTTCTGCCGGATGAAGGAACGCCAGACGACGGCCGTCTTCGTGTACTTCTTCGCTTGCGTCTCGGCCTGGGCAGCGGTGGCCTCGAGCGTCTCCGTATCGGAACCCTTCGGCACCGTGACCGTCAGACCCCAAGTGCCGGTCTTCCCAGTGATCTGGTAATCGATGACCGAGCCCGGCTTCACATGCGTATCCCTCATGCTGTGCCCAGCTGTGGCAGCGACCAGCCTGTCGTTCTTGTACACCTCGTAAGCACCGCCCAGGTCAGGCCAGGACAGATCCACGAAGTGCGAGTTCGCGGCCCATGCGGCCCGCTCCTGCTTCGTCGGAGAGGAAGCGAGCGTCATACCTGCCAGCACCGCCCCCGTCCCCGGCCGGGAAAGGACCTGCAGGGAAGGCACCGAGGCGGACAACCCGTCGCGTTCCTGCGGTCCAGTCTCGGTGGCGCCGTTGAACTTCCCGGTCTCGGTGTTCAGGACGAACGCAGCTGAGGGAGCACTGGAGATGCTCGGAGTAGCGTTTGCATCGGCGGCGCTGCTCGCTATTACGGCCAGTGGGATCACTGCCGCGGCAAGGGCACGTGGTACATGGCGCATGAAAAATACTGCTCCCCCGTTTGGTCTTTGGCTGAGACCATGAACATAACGAGGAGCAACACCAGTACAACAGTGTCCAATGGACCACTTGCGCGAACAGTCAACTCTCCCTATACAGCGCAGCCTTATGCCACGGAAGCGCCTGGCGCAGTGAGGGGGACCAGCAGGCTGGGGATGACGCTGATCGCTGCTTCCGCCCCGGTCGCACCGGGCGGCCACTGTGGCGAGAAAAGCGTCGCGTGGATCGGACACAGCTGGACGACGCGCCCGCGACAGGTGTGACGGCCCTGCGGATCTCGACCGGTGTTCGTATCCGTGCCGCGATGGGCTCTGGCCGGCCACTCAGTCGAAAGTGCTGGCCAGGTAGGCGTTGCGGCCTCTGATGAGGTGGGGCATGTACCGGCTCAAGAGGATTCTGTCGGCGATGTACCCGACAGGCCCCAGTGGTGAGGCGAATTCGATGACGTCTCTCATCACGGTGCCACCGGCACCATCCGGCTCGAAGTAGTGGACATGACGCCAGCGCTTGAAGGGCCCGGACTCCTGCTCGTCCACGAAACGTCGGGGCCGGTCGTACGAGGTGATGCGGGCCTTGAGCCGCCAGGTCAGGCCGAAATGGCGAGCCTGGAAGGTCACCGTGTCACCGAGCGACAGTTCACCCCGGGGCCCGCCATCAACTGCGCGCTCCGACGAAGCGGCCATCGAGCGGGTATGCGCCTCCACATCCAGACACACTGCGAACACCTGGTCCGGAGGTGCGGCAATGGCTGTGACAACCTCGAAATTCGGCACCAGCTCATCCTAGGCACCCCGGGCTGCGCTGCTGAGCCGCGTCAGCCCGTACCGCCCCGGTCAGACCGTGCGCAGCCCCAGCGGGGCCGCGATCTCCTCCACCATCACCCGGCCCGCCTCCTCCGCCAGCGCTTCCTCGCTCAGGTCCTGGTCCGTGTCCAGGCCGTCGAGGGCCGCGAGCGGCTGGTCGAGGCGGACGTGGGCGACCAGGGACTGGAGGGCGCGGAGGGCTGCCGACGCGGTGGAGCCCCAGTTGGAGAAGTACGAGAACTGCCACCACCACATCGCCTCGGTGGTGCGGCCCGCGCGGTAGTGGGCCATGCCGTGGCGGAGGTCGGTGACGATGTCCGCGAGGTCGTCACTGATGCGGCAGGCGACGGGGGCCTTGCGCGGTTCGTACGGGTCGAAGACCTCGGAGTACACGTCGATCGGTTCGAGGAGGCGGGCGAAGCGCTCGCGCAGATCGTCGACGTCCGGTTCCGGGCCGAGGTCGGGCTCGTACCGGTCGGCCGGGAGGATGTCCTCGTGGGCGCCGAGACGGCCGCCCGCGAGGAGGAGCTGGGACACCTCCAGCAGCAGGAAGGGCACGGCGCTGTCCGGCTCGTCACCCTTCGCCACTTCGGTGACAGCCACGATGAAGGACTCGACCTGGTCGGCGATCTGGACGTCGAAGTCGTTCGGGTCCTCTTTGACCTTGTTGAGCGTTGCGTCAGACATCGAGTAGTCGTCTCCCCTCAAAGGCACGACCGAGCGTGACCTCGTCCGCGTATTCCAGGTCTCCACCAACAGGAAGACCACTCGCCAGGCGAGTGACCTTCAAACCCATGGGCTTGATCATGCGTGCGAGGTACGTCGCCGTGGCCTCGCCCTCCAGGTTCGGGTCGGTCGCCAGGATCAGCTCGGTGACCGTGCCGTCCGCGAGCCTGGCCAGCAGCTCCCGGATCCGCAGGTCGTCGGGGCCGACGCCCTCGATGGGGCTGATGGCGCCACCGAGCACGTGGTAGCGACCGCGGAACTCACGCGTCCGCTCGACCGCCACGACGTCCTTCGGCTCCTCGACGACACAGATGACCGTCAGGTCACGCCGGGTGTCCCGGCAGATCCCGCAGAGCTCGGCCTGCGCGACGTTGCCGCACACCGCGCAGAACCGGACCTTGTCCTTCACTTCGAGCAGCGAATGCGCGAGGCGGCGGACGTCGGTCGGCTCGGCCTGGAGGATGTGGAAGGCGATCCGTTGCGCGCTCTTGGGACCGACGCCGGGCAGCCTGCCCAACTCGTCGATAAGGTCCTGGACCACGCCTTCGTACAACGGAGCGCCTCTTTCGTTCTGCTAGGGAAACGTACGGTAGTTGGTGTGAGGTTGCGTTAAAACTGCCGGCAGGTGAAGGCTCCGGTACGGGATACGGAGCGCTGCCGCCCGGTGCCGCGCCTCACATACCGAGGCCCGGCATCCCGCCCAGCCCCTGGGCCAGCGGGCCGAGCTTCTGCTGCTGGAGCGTGGACGCGTTCTCGTTCGCCGCGTGGACCGCCGCGACGATCAGGTCCGCGAGGGTCTCGGTGTCCTCCGGGTCCACCGCCTTCGGGTCGATCACCAAGTTGCGCAACTCTCCGGAGCCGGTCACGGTCGCCTTGACCAGACCGCCTCCCGCCTGCCCGTCGACCTCGGTCCGCGCCAGCTCTTCCTGAGCCTGCGCGAGATCCTGCTGCATCTTCTGGGCCTGCTGAAGGAGCTGCTGCATGTTGGGCTGGCCACCACCGGGAATCACGGGTCACTCCGAGACTGTTCGACGACGTTCTTACGGGCCTTGGTACGGCCTTGATGCGGTCCTTGACACCGACCTCGACGAGGCCGAGCCAAGGGCCCCTTCTTCGGTACGCGACCCGTGCACCAGGTCGTAAAACGAGCCTACGTGGTCCCCGGGCGCACCGCCCTCCACCGTACGGACCAACTCTTTCGGGTGAGAGCGCGCGGGTCCTTATACCTGACCACAGGCCGCTCACGGTGGTAAACGCCTGCATATCGGTGTGAGCACCCACCATTCGGCGGTAGGAAGGGGCCCTTGCACCACTCGCACATCACTCACACATCACTCGCGTGCACTCGCATGCACTCGCATCTGAAGGATCCAGCACGGTTCAGCACGGTTCGGGGCCGCCCGGTGGGCGACCGCGCACCGTACGTGACGGAGGGGAGAGGCCTGGTGGGCCAGCCGGAGACGCCGCAGCCCGAGGAGGACGCCGTACGGCCGGGGGGCGGTCCGGAGGCCGGGCCCGAGGCGGGTCCCGCGACGGATCCGGGGACCCGCGCGGAGACCGGTACGGAGACCGGTACGGCGGCTGATCTGACCGGGCGGCCGTTCCCGTCGGGCGACTGGGGCGAACCCGCCGAACGCCTAGACGAGCTGTACCGGTGGGTGGAGTCGGACGCGCTGCGGACCGCCGACTGGTACCTGGCCGACCGCACCGGCAAACGCCGCAGCGCCCGCGCACTCCGCGCCGGGACCGCCGGGGGAGCCGTCGTGGGAGCGTTACTGCCCCTGCTCGACCTGGCCGCAGGACTGCACGGGGCCGCGGAGTGGGGGTACCCGGCACTGCTCGCCGGGGCGGCCTGCGCGGCGGGCGACCGCTGGTTCGGGCTGACCTCCGGCTGGATGCGGGACGTCGCGACGGCCCAGGCGGTCCAGCGGCGCCTCCAGGTGCTCCAGTTCGACTGGGCGACGGAGAGCGTGCGCGAAGTACTCGGCCCCACGGAGGGCACCGCGAGCGAGGCGACCGAGCGGTGCCTGGGCGTGCTGCGCAGGTTCTCGGACGACGTGACGGAGCTGGTGCGCGGCGAGACGGCGGAGTGGATGGTCGAGTTCCGGGTCGGCGGCGCGGTGCCCTGGTCCGGGGTACGGGGAGTCGGCGGACTGCGGGGCGACGGCGCGGCGACGGTGCCCGGACGGTTACTGCCCGCAGTGGGAACCCGCCCGAACATGCCCCGGCAACGCCCGCCGGAGTCACCTTCGCGGTGAGAGCGCCGCGGGGTGTGGCGGGGCTCCCCCGGACCCCCGCCCCGGACCACTCCTCAGCACGTACGCCGGTACGCCACCGCCGTCAGGTAGGCGTCCCACTCCTTCCGCGACAGCCCGCCCCCGGCCCGCGCGCAGACGGTTCCGGCCGTCTTCTCCGATGCCAGCCCGTACGTCCGGACCACGGTGCGCGGGGTCGCCACCCGCAGTGCGGTGTCCCCGTCGGCGAAGGACAGGGCCAGCACCGCGCCGTCGGCCTGAGGGAGCGGTGACCCCGCGGATTCGGGGGACGAGGTGTTCCAGAGGTGCAGCGCCCCGTCCGGGCCCCCCACGGCGACCGTGCGGCTGTCCGCCGAGAACGCGAGGGCCCGCGCCCGGCTCCGCGCCCCTTCGGCCGGTACGGCTGCGGCGAGTACGGCCAGGCGGTGCGCGCCCGTGCCGTCCCAGAGTGTGGCACGGCCGTCGTAGTCGCTCATCGCGAGATACCGCCCGTCGGGACTGAACGCCGCCGTCACGGCAACCCCCTCGCCGTGCATCACCCGCCGGGCCCGCCCGGTCCTCGGGCTGATCAACTGCCTTTCCTCGGTGAGGAGTTCACCGTCAGGTGCGGTGGCGAGGACGGGGCCGTCCTGTCCGTTCCGGAGGGTGGACCAGTGACGGGCACCCGGGGCCGGGCTGCTCACGGCCGTCGTGGTGCCGGACGTGACGACCGTACGGCCGGTGAACGCCAGACCTACGACGTCCGGGCGGGGCGGGAGCCTCGTCTCCCCCGCGCTTCCGGCGACCGGGCGTACAGCGACGGACGACGCGGCATCGAGGTGGGCGAAGAGACTTCCGTCCTGGCTGAACGCCATGGATGACATGGATGAGGAGCAGGAGCCCCCGCAGTCCGGGCGGCCGGGAGACGTGCTGCGGAGGCGGCCCGTGCGGCCGTCCCGAAGCTCGAAGCCCCGGCTCGTCAGGGTGGCCAGCGTCCGGCCGTCGGGGCTGAACCGGGCCGCGGCGGGAGGAGAGCGCGGGGAGGTGCGCGGTGACCTGTCCTGGGCCGTACCGGTCGGCGCGACGGTCCGTATCGCCGGTGTGTACGGGACGCTGTCCTGGTAGCGAAGGGTCCCGCTCGCCGGGTCCAGCCGTAGGTCGTGCAGGTTCACACCGTTGGTGGGGACGCTGTGTACGGGGGCGGAGAGGTCCGAGAGGTCCCAGAGCCGGATCTCGTCCGGGGTGAGCACGGCGACCTGCGACCCGTCCGCGCTGAACACAGCGTCCGGGGTCGCCGAGGTGGGGATGTGGAAGCGTTCCCGGCCGGTCCGCAGGTCCCAGGTGCGCAGGGCATGCGCGGTTGCGACGGCCAGGCCCCCGCCGTCGGGCGTGAACCGGAAGGTGTCCAGGTCGCAGACCCCGGCCTTCGTGGCCCAGGGGCTCGGCAGTTCGCGGTGGGTGCGTACGTCCCACACCTGGAGCGGCCGGTCGTCCCCGCAGAAGGCCAGCAGCCGCCCGCCGGGGCCGACAGCGATCTTGCGGATCTCCCGGTACCGCTGCCCGGTCGACAGCAGCAACCGCCCGTGGTGCGGGTCCCACAGCTGGAGCGGGGCCCCACGGTGGTGGGCGGCGAACACGTCCCCGTCCTGGGTGAACGAACCCTGGGTGAACCAGTCCTGGGCGCCCGCGCTCTTCGGCCCGAACGCCGGGCCCGTCAGCCGTCCGGCCGCCACGTCCCACATCCGCAGGCCCGCCGGGGTACGGACAGCGGCCGTGCGGGTGTCCGGGCTGACGTCCACGATCCGTCCGGCGTACCGCCCCAGGCCCGGGTACGGGGGCAGCCGCCGGTGTGTCGGCACGTCCCAGCGGTCCGTACGCTCCGGGCCGATCACCGTCAGGGTGCGGCCGTCCTCGCTGAACCGCTGCCAGTGGGTGTTGTCGTCCTGCGGAGTGAACTCGGCCGCCGGGGCGGCGAAGGTGTCCAGGTCCTGCTGGGCGTTGGCCCCGTACAGCGCCGTCCGCGTCTCCGGGAGGTCGGCGAGCCGCCAGGCCGCGAGGCTCAGCCGCATCGCCGTGCGCGGGTCCGTGCGACGCAGCGTCCCGGCGACGGCGGCGACCCGCCGCGCCTCCGCCTCCGTCGCGTGCCGCGAGGCGGTCCGGCTCTGCTGCCGCACCGTGAGGCCCGCGACGACCGCCAGACAGAGCAGGACCGCGAGTGTGCCGGTGAGTCCGCGCAGTCGGCGCGTGGTGCGGGCGGCCGTGCGCCGGGTCCGGTCGTGTTCGGCGAGGCTCGCGGTGAGGAAGGACCTTTCCAGGCCGGTCAGTTCGGCCGACTCGGTCGGCCCGGCCGTTTCCACCGTTTCCACCGTTTCCACCGTTTCCACCGCTTCGGCTTCGTTCACGAACGTCTCGCGCGCCGACGCCAGCCGCGTCCCCCGGTACAACGCCCCCGGATCGCGCCCCAGCTCCTCCCATGCGTACGCCGCCTCCGTCAGCCGACGGTGCAGCCGCAGCCGTTCACGGTCCTCGTCGATCCAGCCGCGCAGCCGGGGCCAGGCGGTGAGGAGCGCCTCGTGCGCCAGGTCCACGGTGCTGGTGTCGGCGGTCAACAGCCGTGCCCGGACCAGCCGTTCCAGTACGTCGGCCGTCTCCGCCGACGTCCCCAGCTCCTCGCGCGCGACCGGACGGCGGGTGTCCTGGGTGCCGTCCCCGGGGGAGATCAGCCGCAGCAGCAGCGCGCGGGCCGTCCGGGCCTGGGCCGGGGCGAAGCCGGTGAAGACCTCCTCGGCGGTGTGGGCTATCGCCCCCTGCACCCCGCCGACCGTCTCGTACGCGGCGACCGTCAGCGCCCTTCCGCGCCGTCGCCGCCATACCTCCCGCAGCGCGTGCGCCATCAGCGGCAGGCCGCCCGGCTCGTCCGCCACATCGGCGACGATCCGGGCGGTCAGCGCGCGCTCCACGATCAGCCGCTCCGCCACCGCGGGCCCGACGATCGCCTCGCGCAGCTGGGCCCGCGTCATCGGTCCGACCAGCAGGGTCGCGTTCCGGAGCGCGTCGGCCAGCGCCCGGTGTTCGGCGCACCGGCCGTAGAGGTCCGCGCGTACGGCGACGACCACGCGCGCCCCGCCGGTCAGCAACAGGCGGATGAACTCGGCCCGTTCGGCCGGATCGTGGCAGAGCGTGAAGATCTCCTCGAACTGGTCGACCACGATCACCGTGTCGCCGCCGAGCCCGTCGCAGCCGTGCCCGACGCCGCCGTCCCCGTCCCCGTCCCCGTCCCCGGCGACCACGGTCGCGAGGCGCGCCGCGTGCGTACGGACCGGGCGGGCGCCCGGTGTGAGGATGCGGATCGTGGCGGGCCGGGCACCGGGCGCCGCGCGCAGGGCCGGGACCAGACCGGCCCGCAGCAGCGAGGACTTGCCGCTGCCCGAGGCGCCCACGACTGCGGTGAAGCGGCGGCTGCCGGCCAACTCCACCAGCTCGGCGACCAGATCGGCCCGCCCGAAGAACGCGTCACCCGGCTCGAAGCGCCGGAGTCCGGGGTACGGGGAGGCCGCGTCCGGATCGTCCGGTGCGGGCTCCTCCGCCGCGGCGGCCTCGCGCCAGCGCCGCTCCCAGGGGGCCGGCTCGCCGCCGCACGCCGCCACGTAGGCGAGCGTGACCGGCAGGGAGGGCAGCCGTTCGCCGGAGGCGGCTGCGGAGAGTGTCGGGGCGGAGTACCGCGCGTCGGCGGCCATCCGCCGGTAGGTCGGCGTTCCCGCCTCCCGGCGCAGCTTGCGCAGCTCGTACGCGAACTGCTGCACCGGACCCGCCGCCGGGTCCAGCGGCTTCTCAAGTCGCCCCATACGCTTGACGCTAATTGATTGGTGCGGCGGAAGGGGGCTGCCCATCATGGGGGCGGAGGCTGGGCTGGCACGACGTCCTTCCCGAACGGAGCCCGTCATCGCCACCGCACTGCGTACCGCCGACAGCGCCCCCGCCGCGCCCCGCCCCCGGCAGCCGTCCCGCCGTACCGTCGCTCTCGTCCCCTGGGCGGTGGCCCTGGCCGTCGGGCTGTGGGGGATCCGCCGCGAGGGCACCCTGTGGGGCGACGAGGCCGCCACGTACGAGATCGCTCACCGCAGCCTGTCCGGGATCTGGCGGACGCTCGGTCACGTCGACGCGGTGCACGGCCTCTACTACCTCTTCATGCATGCCGTCTTCACCCTCCACGACGGCGGCCCGGCCACCCTGCGGCTGCCCTCGGTCCTCGCCGTCTCGGCCACCGCCGCGGGTGTCGCACTCCTGGGCCACCGGCTCGTCGGCCCGCGTGCCGGGCTCCTCGCCGGGCTGGTGCTGCCGCTGATCCCGGCGGTGCAGCGGTACGCACAGGAGGGGCGTTCGTACGCGCTGGTGTGCGCCCTCGTCACCTGGGGCACCTGGCTGCTGATCAGCCGGCGCTGGGCCGCCTACACGGCCGTGATGCTGGCGGCCGGTCTGCTGCACGAGTTCGCGGCGCTGGCGGTGCTCGCGCACGGCATCACGGTGTTCCGGTGGGACCGGGCGGGCCGGTTGCCGGGCGGCGGGCCCGGTACCTCGCCCGGCCTGCGGCGGTCCTGGCTGGTGGCCGCTGCGTGCGTGGCGGCGGGTCTCGCGCCGCTCGCCGTCTTCTCCATGACCCAGTCCTCCCAGGTCGAGTGGATCGGCCTGCCCCGCCCCGGCCAGCTCATCGCCTTCGCTGCCGTCGCGGCGACGGGTCTCGCCTGCGCCCGGATCGGCACGCGCGAGACCCGTACGGGTGAGACGTGTGCGCACCGAGCCCGTACGCATGAGACCCGTAAGCATGAGGCCCGTACGCCCCCGGACCTCCGTACCGTCGCGCTGCCGCTGCTGCTCGCGCCCGCCGGGCTGCTGATGGCCGTGTCGTACCTCCATCCCCTCTACGTCGGCCGCTACGTCCTCTTCCAGGCCGTCGGCCTCGCCCTGCTGCTCGGTTCGGCCCTGGACCGCCTCTGGTCGCGGGCCGTGGCGCTCGTCGCGGCAGCCGCGGCGCTCGTCGCGCTGTTCCCGGTGGGGCTTCCGCTGCGGACCCCGCAGAGCCGGCAGAACGACGTGACGGCGGTGTCCGCGGCCGTCGCGGCCACCGCCCGCCCCGGCGACGGGCTGCTCTTCGCACCGGCCCGGCGCCGGGCGTGGACCTTCTGGCACCCCGGCGACTACCGCGCGCTCGACGACCTCGCCCTGAAGCGTTCGCCGCGCGCCTCCCATTCGCTGTACGGCACCGAGCAGGCACCCGGCGAGATCCGCCGACGCATGCTCGCGCATCCCCGCATCGTCGTCATCAGTGACCTGCCGGGCCAGCCGCTCGACGCGACCGCCCAGGAGGAGATCAAACGCCGCACGCTGCACGGGTACTTCACCGCGTGCGGCAGCCGCCGGGTCACCTCGGCGCTGATCACCGTCTACGCTCGCGCCGGAGGCTGTCCCGTCGCCAGGCCATGACCGCCCCCGATGTGCCGGTCGGTCTAGGGTGTCCGGAGCCGGACGAGGGGAAACGAGAGATGCCTGCTAGCGGAGCGGTGACCCGCAGTACTCTGCGGCAGCAGATCGCCGATGCGCTGCGTGACGAAGTGCTCTCGGGCCGTCTCCAGCCCGGCGAGGTGTTCACCGTCAAACAGATCGCCGACGGGTACGGCGTCTCGGCGACCCCGGTCCGTGAGGCGCTCGTCGAGATGTCCGCACAGGGGCTCCTCGACTCGGACCAGCACAAGGGCTTCCGGGTCCATCAGTTCTCGGTCGACGACTACTGCTCCATGGTCGAGGCGCGCGCGCTGGTCGTCGACGGGATCTTCCGGCGGCTCGCGCTGCACCACGTGTACGGCGAGCCGCTGCTGTCCGTACGCCGCCGGGCCGAGGAGGCCGCACAGGCCGCCAGGACCGGCAGCCTGGACATCCTCATCGGCTACGACCTGCGGTTCTGGCGCGAACTCGCCGCCCTCACCGGCAACTGCTACATCGCGGACTTCCTGCACCGGCTGCGGGTGCAGTGCTGGGTGTTCGCCGTGCCGTACCTGCGGGGCAGCGAGGACATCTCCGGGTGGCTGTGGCAGGGGCACGAGGAGCTGGTCGACGCGCTGACGTGCGGGGACGGCCTCGCGGCACACGCGGTGATCGAGGAGTACAACGCGCAGTCCGTCAGCTGGGCCGAGAAGCTGCGGACCATCGCCGGACCGGGCGGTTCCGCCGGCCCCACCGGCCCCACCGGCCCCACCGGCCCCACTGGACCTGACGCGACCGCCCGGTCCGGCCGGTGAGCGAACAGCCGGTCGGGGAGAAACCGACGAGCGAACGACCGACGAGCGAGCCGCGGACGGGTGAACAGCTGGCCGCGGAGCAGTCGACCGGAAAGCAGTCCGTCGGGAAGCGATCCGTCGGGAAGCAGCGGTCCGCCACCGGAAAGTGGCCCGCCGTACAGCCGCCCGCCGGAAGACTCCCCGTCGTGGACCTCTCGGTCGTCGTGCCCGCGTACAACGAGGAGGGCCGGCTCGGCCCCACCCTGGACGCCGTCCGCGCCTACCTGGACAGCGAAGCGGGGCCCGGCACCTGGGAACTGCTCGTCGTCGACGACGGCTCCTCGGACGGCACCGCCCGCATCGCCCGGGACACCGCAGCCGCCGACCCCCGCGTCCGGCTCGTCAGCAGTACGGAGAACCGCGGCAAGGGACACGCGCTGCGGCTCGGTGTGGCCGCGTCGAAGGGCGTACGGGTACTGGTCACCGACGCCGATCTGGCCACACCCATCGAGGAACTGGCCCGGCTCACCGAACAGATGGAGGCCGGGTACGGAGCGGCGGTCGGTTCCCGCGCGCACCCCGATTCCAGCGTCGAGGTGCACCAGGGGCGGCTGCGCGAGTGGATGGGACGGATGGGGAACCGGCTCATACGGGCCGTGGCCGTCCCCGGTATCCGTGACACCCAGTGCGGGTTCAAGCTCCTGGACGGCGAGAAGGCCCGCGAGGCGTTCGCCGACGCGCGGCTCGACGGGTGGGGCATCGACGTCGAGATCCTCCAGTACTTCCGGCGGCAGGGCTGGGCGGTCGCCGAGGTCCCGGTGCGCTGGTCGCACCAGGAGGGTTCCAAGGTCGGCCCGTTCGACTACCTGCGGGTCCTCGCGGAACTGATCCGGCTGAAGACGCGTGCCGTGCGCCGGGTGGACCTGGCGGTCTGCGGTCTGTTCCTCCTTGCCTCCGTGCTGCTCTACAAGGGGCTGTGGACCGACCTCGACCACGCCTACCTCCGCGACTCCGGCCAGGACCAGAACCAGTGGGAGTGGTTCTTCGCGGTCACCGCGGACAACGTCGCCCACCTGCACAACCCGTTCTTCACGACCGTCCAGAACTTCCCGGACGGCGTGAACCTGATGGGCAACACCCCGATGCTGGGGCTGTCCGTCCCGCTGACCCCGGTGACGCTGGCGTTCGGACCGAGCGTGACCTGGGCGCTGGTACTGACCGGCGGCCTGGCCGCGACGGCGGCTTCCTGGTACTGGCTGATCGCCCGGCGGCTGGTCCGCAACCGGTGGGCGGCGGCGCTCGGCGGCGCGCTCGCGGCCTTCGCGCCGCCGATGATCTCGCACGCCAACGCGCACCCCAACTTCATGGTGCTCTTCATGATCCCGGTGATCATCGACCGGGCGCTGCGGCTGTGCGAGGGGCACCGCACCGTGCGCGACGGGGTGCTGCTCGGCCTCTTCGCGACGTATCAGGTCTTCCTCGGCGAGGAGCCGTTCCTGCTGGCCGCGGTCGGCATGCTGATCTTCGCGGCGGCGTACGCGGTGGTGCACAGGGAGGCGGCGCGGCAGGCCGCGCGCCCGCTCGCCAAGGGCCTGGCGATAGCGGCCGGGACGGCGCTGCCGCTGGTCGGGTACCCGCTGGCCTGGCAGTTCTTCGGCGCGCAGAGCTATCACAGCGTGCTGCACGGCGACAACGCGGGCAACAGCCCGCTCGCGCTCCTGGAGTTCTCCGGGCGGGCGCTGTTCGGCGACGACGCGACGGCGGACAAGCTGGCGCTGAACCGCACCGAGCAGAACGCCTTCTACGGCTGGCCGCTGGTCGCGCTGGCCTTCGCGGTGACCGTACGGCTGTGGCGGCGCCCGGTGGTGAAGGCACTGGCGTTCACGGCGGTGGCCGCCGCGGTCCTCTCGCTCGGCCAGAAGATCCGGATCCCTTACACGGACGTGGTGTTCCCCGGGCCGTGGCGGGCGATGGCCCATCTGCCGCTCTTCGAGTCGGTCATCGAGGGCCGGGTCGCGATGGTCTGCGCCCCGGCGCTCGGGATGCTGGTCGCGCTGGCCGTGGACCGGCTGACGCGCGCCCGCGCCCGTACTTCCGCCCCGAGCACCGTCAGCAGCCCAGTCAGCAGCCCAGTCCGCGGCCCCGTCCGTCCGTACCAGGTCGTCGGAGCCCTCGCCGTGGCAGCCGCCCTCGTACCGATCGTGCCCACCCCGTTTCCGGTCCAGCAGCGCCCGGAGATCCCGGCGTTCATCGCCGACGGCATGTGGAAGAAGTACGTCGGCCCCGGGGAGTCCGTGGTCCCGGTCCCGCTGCCCGACCCGGGTAGCGCGGAGGCCCTGCACTGGCAGTCGGCCACCGGACTCGGGTTCCCGGTGCCGGGCGGCTACTTCAACGGCCCCTACGGACCGGACCGTACGGGTATCTACGGAGCGCCGCCCCGCTACACCTCCAACCTCTTCCGGGACGTCCGCTACGGCGGGAAGGTCCCGGACATCGGCCCCAACTGGCAGGCGCAGGCGCGGTACGACCTGGCGTACTGGAAGGCGGGCGTGGTCGTCATCCCGCCCGAGGACAACGACGCCACGCTCTACGTCGTGGTGGAGAAGCTGCTGGGGCGGCCCGGCGAGCGGATCGGCGGCGCGTGGGTCTGGCCCGTGGGCAAGGGCAGTTGACGCGCGCGACCGCTGGGATCCGACGACGTCCGGAGTCCGGCCCGTGGGCAAGGGCAGTTGACCGGGGGTCTTCGCGCACGGCGCACGGCGCATTACGCTGGCCCGACGAGTCCGCCGGGGGGCGACCCCCGAACCCCCGCTAGGAGCCCCGTTGGCCTGTGACCTGTGGCTGGTCCCCCTCGTCGATGTGCTGTGCCACAGCCCCGACAACCCCTTCGCGGAAGAGATAGCCGTCTACGACAAGGCACTCGGCGAAGCCGGTCTGCCGTCCGTACCCGTCTACGCCTACATGCCGGGCCTCTCCGGTGACGTGGCCCCGGTGGCGGGCTTCGACTACGACGCGCTGCACTTCCTGCGGCGCGCGTACCTGCTGAGGATCTGCGGCCTGGAGGTCGCCCCGGTCGACGACCTGGGCAGCGACTACGAACAGCTCCTGGAGATGTTCGAGCCGACGGCGCAGCAGTCGCACCTGGTGTGGCACTACGACCACGCCGGGGCGTACGTCCCGGTGGACTTCGCGCTGCCGCTGGCCAACGACGAACTCCTCGCGGGCGGCGGACCGCTGGGCTCCGCGCAGGGGCTGCTCCGTGAACTGCAGTTCGTGGCGCAGTCGATCGGCATCGACGCGTCGAACCCTCCGGCGGCCCCGCAGCCGCCGGACCGCCCGACCTCCCTGGAGGAACCGGCGGGACCTGCCCCCTACGACAACAGCCCGTTCGCCCGGGAGCGGCACGTGTGGCTGGGGCTGCACGCGGCGGCCACCCGGAGCCTGGCGCAGGGCTCGATGATCATCTTCAGCTGAGCGGACTGCCTTCAGCCGAGCGGATCATCTTCAGCCGAGCGGCGCCGGAAGGGCAGGCGCGCAGACGGGAAGGGCAGGCACGGGAACCGCCCCGCGCCCGCCCTTCCCACAGCTTTCGCTGTCTGCCCGACCGCGTGCTCGTTACCCGGCCACCACGTGCTCGTCCGCCACCGACAGCGCGGCGTCCAGCGCGGCGAGGCCCTCCTTGGCCTCGGCCTCCGTGATGTTGCACGGCGGCACCACGTGCGTCCGGTTCATGTTGATGAACGGCCACAGGCCGTTCTTCTTCGCGGCGGCGCCGAACGCCGCCATCGGCGCGTTCGCCTCGCCCGTCGCGTTGTACGGGACCAGCGGCTCGCGCGTCTCCGGATTCCGTACGAGGTCCAGCGCCCAGAACGCGCCCACGCCCCGCACCTCGCCCACCGAGGGGTGCCGCGCGGCGATGTCCGCGAGGGCCGGTGCCAGGACATCGGTACCCAGACGGGCCGCCTGGCCGACGATGTCCTCCTCGTCCATGGCCTTGATCGTCGCGACGGCCGCCGCGCAGGCCAGCGGGTGACCGGAGTAGGTGAGCCCGCCCGGGTAGGGGCGCTTGGCGAACGTCTCGGCGATCTCGGCGGAGATCGCGACACCGCCCAGCGGGACGTAACCCGAGTTGACGCCCTTCGCGAAGGTCATCAGGTCCGGGGTGACGTCGAAGAGTTCGGCGGCGAACCAGCTGCCGGTACGGCCGAAGCCCGCCATGACCTCGTCGAGGATGAAGACGATGCCGAACCGGTCGCAGATCTCGCGGACACCCGCGAGATAGCCGGGCGGCGGCGTCATGATGCCCGCGGTGCCCGGAATGGTTTCGAGGATGATCGCGGCCACCGACTGCGGGCCCTCGAAGGCGATGGTGTCCTCGAGGTGCTGGAGCGCGCGGGCGCACTCCTCGGCCTCGGTGGTCGAGTAGAACGGCGAGCGGTAGAGGAACGGCGCCCAGAAGTGGATGACACCCGCCGACGCCGTGTCGGACGGCCAGCGGCGCGGGTCACCGGTGAGGTTGATCGCGGTGGCGGTGCCGCCGTGGTACGAGCGGTAGGCGCTCAGCACCTTCGTACGGCCGGTGTGCAGCCGGGCCATCCGGACGGCGTTCTCGACGGCCTCGGCGCCACCGTTGGTGAAGAAGATCTTGTCGAGGTCGCCGGGGGTGCGCTCGGCGATGAGGCGTGCGGCCTCGGAGCGCGACTCGACGGCGAACGCGGGCGCGAAGGTGGTCATCTTCGCCGCCTGCTCCTGGATCGCGGCGACGACCTTCGGGTGCTGGTAGCCGATGTTGGTGAAGACGAGGCCGCTGGTGAAGTCGAGGTACCGGTTGCCCTCGTAATCCCAGAAGTACGAACCTTCGGCACCGGCGACGGCGAGCGGGGAGATCAGGTCCTGGGCTGACCAGGAGTGGAAGACGTGCGCACGGTCGGCGGCCCGTACGGCCGCTCCTGCCTGCGGATCGGGCTGCGGAATCTGAGGGGTCATGCGGCCCAGCGTAGAGAGACGCAGGTCGGGACGCCCATGGCCATCGTGTATGGACTCGGCGGGATTGGTCGGCATGATGTCGCCCTTTTTCCCCGGCATGTCCACCCCGCACCGGGCCGTCGGACCGGCTCGCCCACCAGAACGGCTTCCGCCACGGAACCGGAACCGTGAGCAGGGGCGCACCGGTGGATCGCACAGGCGCACCAGCGGGTCGCACAGGCGCACTATCCTCGCTTGCGTCCGGCATACGCGGTCGCGCGTGCACGGTCGCGCGGTTGGCCGAGCGGGTACGGGGGAGACGGCACCACCATGGAGAGACTTCAGCCGGGCGATCCACAACGCATCGGTACGTACCGCCTGTTGGCGCGGCTCGGTGCGGGCGGAATGGGCCAGGTCTATCTGGCGCGCTCGGACCGCGGACGGACCGTCGCGGTCAAGCTCGTACGGCCGGAACTGGCCGAGGTCGACGAGTTCCGCGACCGCTTCCGCCTGGAGGTGCAGGCCGCCCGGCGGGTCGCGGGCGACGGGACCCCTCCTGGCCGTCAGGGCACGGGACAGACCTGGACCGCGCCCGTCCTCGACGCGGACACCGAGGCGCCGGTCCCGTGGGTCGCCACCGGTTACATCGCGGGCCCCAGCCTCCGGTCCGTGGTCTCCGGCGCGCACGGACCGCTGCCCGAGCGCTCGGTGCGCATCCTCGGCTCGGGCCTGGCACACGCCCTCGCGGACATCCACGGGGCCGGGCTGATCCACCGCGACCTCAAGCCGTCGAACGTACTGATCACCATCGACGGACCGCGGGTCATCGACTTCGGGATCGCCCGCGCGCTGGAGACGATGACCACCACGTACGACAGCCTGACCCGCACCGGCGCGCTGATCGGCTCCCCCGGCTTCATGGCCCCCGAGCAGGTGCGCGGCGGCCGGGTCACGACGGCCTGCGACGTGTTCTGCCTGGGCTCGGTGCTCGCGTACGCGGCGAGCGGGAAGCTCCCGTTCGGCACCGCGGAGAACGGGGTGCACGCGCTGATGTTCCGCATCGTGCAGGAGCCGCCGGACCTCGAAGGGCTGCCGGAGAGCCTTCAGGACCTGGTGGGCGACTGCCTCCGCAAGGACCCGGCGGCCCGCCCGACGGTGCCGCAGCTCCTGGAGCGTACGGCGGGGGCGGTGGCGGGCGAACCGTGGCTGCCGGGCCCGCTGGTCGCCCAACTGGGGCGCCATGCGGTGCAGTTGCTGGATTCGGAGGACCCGGACGGTGGGCCGGACCCGGCAGCGGCGGAAGCAACGGAAGCGGCGGAAGCAGCAACGGCGATAGCAGCCGCCGAAGAATCGGCACCGGGAACGGCACCGGGAACGGCACCGGGAACGGACCGGAGCACCGGCGCCCCCGAACCCGGACCTCCGATCCAGCCCGCGCAGCCCGTCCAGGCGGCCCCGCCGCACCCTTCCCCGCAACCCGCGCCCGCACCCGCCCCGCGCCCTCACGTGTCGCTCTCTTCCGTACCGCCCGCGTCCCCGGCGTACGGCTACCCCCGGCTGCCGCCGCAACCCGGGTACGGCTACCCCGTCCCGCCACCGGCGCCCGAGCCGCCACGGCGCATCAGCCGGTCGACGGTGGCGCTCGTCGCGGTGGCCCTGGTCGTCGCGATCGGCGCGGGCGGTTCGGTGTACGCGGTCATGAACAGGGACGACGGACCGACGGACACCACGGGCCGCTCCCGGACCGGATCCCCGCAGCCGGCGGCCGAGGAGGGCACCTCGGCGTCCCCGGCCCCGTCCGGCTCCGCGTCGGACGGGGCCTCACCGGACCCCGGCCCGACGTCCGGCACGATCCCCGACGGGTTTCTCGGCACCTGGAACGGCTCGGTGACCGGCGCCTCCGGTGCCAACCCCCGGCGGCTGGTCATCCAGCAGGGCGATGTGGGCGACACGGTGCTCTCCCTCACCGCCGACGGTGACGGGTATCACTGTGTCTTCGAGGCCGGGCTGGCCGAGGCCGGATCCCCCGGCGCCCCGCTGGAGATCGGCCCCTCGACGGTCACCGTCGGTCAGCCCATGTCCTCCTGCAAAGCGGGCGATGCGACCGAACTGACCTTGCTCCCCGACGGCACCCTGCGCCGGGTCAACACCGCGAACGGCGACAAACTCACGTACACGAAGTCGGACTGAGCCCGCACGCGGGCGGCCGGGGGTCAGGGCGGGGCCGGCCCGGAGGCGGCACGGAGGCGGACCGACCCCTCCGTCCCGTCGACTAGCCTTGCTCGACAATGAACCATTTGCCGACGTCATCAGGCGCGCTCGCCCTCACCCGCTTCCCGGAGGACCCCCGCGACCAGCTGCGGGCCTGGGACGCCGCCGACGAATATCTGCTGCGGCATCTCGAAGAGACAGCGGTGGCGGCGACGGGCGCCGTCGTGATCGGGGACCGCTGGGGCGCGCTCACCACCGCGCTGGCCGGACGCGCCACCGGGCCGGTCACCCAGATCACCGACTCCTTCCTCGGCCAGGAGGCCACCCGGGCCAACCTGGCGCGCAACGGGATCGCCGAGGACGCCGTACGGCTGCTGTCCACCCGGGACACCCCGCCCGACCGCGTCGACCTGCTGATCGTCCGGGTGCCCAAGAGCCTCGCGCTCCTGGAGGACCAGCTGCACCGGATCGCGCCCGCCGTGCACGCCGGGACCGTCGTCATCGGCACCGGGATGGTCAAGGAGATCCACACCTCGACCCTGAAGCTCTTCGAGCAGCTGATCGGCGGGACGAAGACGTCCCTCGCGGTGAAGAAGGCGCGGCTGATCTTCGCCACCCCGGACCCGTCGCTCTCCGCCGGACCCAGCCCCTGGCCGCGCAGCTACGAGCTCCCCGCCGGCATCGGCGCCGCGTCGGGACGCACGGTCGTCAACCACGCCGGGATCTTCTGCGCGGAACGCCTGGACATCGGCACCCGCTTCTTCCTGCCGCACCTGCCGCGGCGCGAGGGACCGCAGCGGGTGGTGGACCTGGGCTGCGGCAACGGCGTCGTCGGCACGGCCGTCGCGCTGGCGAACCCGCAGGCCGAAGTGGTCTTCACGGACGAGTCGTTCCAGGCGGTGGCCTCGGCCGAGGCCACGTTCCGCGAGAACCTGGGCCCGGACGCCGAGGCGGAATTCCTGGTCGGCGACACGTTCGCCGGGGTGCCCGCGGGCTCGGTCGACCTCGTACTGAACAACCCGCCGTTCCACACCCACCAGGCCACCAGCGACCAGACGTCCCGCCGGATGTTCTCCGGCGCACGCACGGCGCTGCGCCAGGGCGGCGAACTGTGGGTGGTCGGCAACCGGCACCTGAGCTACCACGTCACGCTGAAGCGGATCTTCGGCAACTGCTCGGTCGTGACGAGCGACCCGAAGTTCGTGATCCTGCGGGCCGTCAAGCGCTGAAGTCACGTCAGGGAACGGGCACCCGGCCGGTACGCGACTCCTCGCGTACCGGCTGCCGCTTGATCCGGTAGACGTCCCGCACGCACAGATTGAGCACCGTGGTCAGGGCGATGGCGCCCGCGCACACCAGGAGCACTACCGTGCCCGGCCACACGCCCGCGGCACCGTCGTCGCATGGCCGGTACCCACGATCCCGGCCAGCGGCGGCCGTCGCCCAGCTCGTCTTCGCCCTGGACATGTCGGTGGTCAATGTCGCACTGCCCGCAATCCGCACCGCGCTGGGATTCGCGCCGCTCGATCTGTCATGGATCGTGCACAGAAGCGGGACACCTCGCTGCGGATCTGGCGGATCGCCATCGAGCTCTTTGTCGAGCGGGGCTTCGGCAAGGTCTCGGTGACGGAGATCGCCGAGGCCGCGGACGTCTCGAAGATGACGGTCTTCAACTACTTCGGGAACAAGGAAGACATGGTCCTGAAACCCATGGAGGGGCACACCGAGGACATGGCCCGCGCGGTCCGCGAGCGCCCCCCGGGTGAGTCCGCCGTGGCGGCCGTGCACCGGCAGTTCCTCGACCAGCTGGCAGCCCGCGACGCGTCCGTCGGGATGAACGCCGATCCGATGAACCTGCGCGTACGCGAACTGATCCTCGCGACACCGGCGCTGCTGACCCGTACGTACGCCTGGAGTGCCCGATCCACGCAACTGCTCGCGGACGAGCTCATCGCCGAGGCGGGCCGGGAGCGCGGTGCCGCGGGCGAGGCGGTCGCGCACTGCGTGGCCATGCAGATCGCCGCAGCCCGCGCCTCCCTCATGGAGGAGATCCACCGGCGCCGGATCGGGGGCGAGAGTGTCGACGAGATCTGCCCGGTCGTGGTCACGCTCGCGCAGGAGGTCTTCGGACTGGCGGAGAACGGGTTGGGCGAGTACGCGGTCCGTCG
>NZ_CALNVW010000017.1 GCF_940670765.1 Streptomyces sp. A 4/2 | reverse complement strand
CGCTGTTCCTTCAGCAGCCGACCCCTGTGCCCGGCCGGCCACGGCTGAGGGTAAGGTCAGGGGGCATCGTTCGTACGTTCCTCACAGGAGGCCCCCGGGTGGAGGTCCAGGAGACCCGTGTTCAGACGGACCGGGTACTCACCATCCCCAATATTCTCAGCATGGCTCGCCTGGTTGGCGTCCCCATCTTCCTGTGGCTGATTCTCCGTCCCGAGTTCGGTGGGCCCAAGAGCGATGGCTGGGCATTGTTGGTGCTCATGCTCAGTGGTGTGAGCGACTATCTCGACGGCAAGCTTGCCCGCCGGTGGAACCAGATCAGCAACCTGGGACGGCTGCTCGATCCAGCTGCGGACCGTCTCTTCATTCTCTCCACTCTGGTCGGCCTGACCTGGCGGGAGATCCTGCCGATTTGGTTGACGGCGGCACTATTGGCCCGTGAACTCATGCTGCTGGTCATGGTGGGAATCCTGCGCAGACACGGCTATCCGCCGCCCCAGGTGAACTTTCTGGGCAAGGCGGCTACGTTCAACTTGATGTATGCGTTCCCGTTGCTCTTGCTCAGCGACGGAAGCGGTTGGCTCAACACTCTTGCGTCTGTTTTCGGATGGGCGTTCGCAGGATGGGGTACAACACTCTATTGGTGGGCAGGAATCCTGTATGTGGTACAGGTCCGCCGGATCGTGAAGGCGGACGTAGCAGCCGATTGAACTCGTCGATGCGCGCCGTGCAGCGTGGCCGGACTGCGTATGACGCCCGAGTGTCCTCACCGGACGGGTGAAGTCGGCTGGACTGTCGTCTCTTCAAGGAGGGCGCCCCGACATGAAGGCCGTCGTGATGGCTGGCGGCGAAGGCACTCGCCTTCGCCCAATGACCTCAAGCATGCCCAAGCCGCTCCTGCCCGTGGTCAACCGACCGATCATGGAGCATGTGCTGCGTCTACTGAAGCGGCATGGGCTCAGCGAGACCGTCGTCACCGTGCAGTTCCTCGCCTCGCTCGTGAAGAACTACTTCGGCGACGGCGAGGAGCTCGGCATGGAGCTCACGTACGCCAACGAGGAGAAGCCCCTCGGCACCGCCGGAAGCGTCAAGAACGCCGAAGAGGCGCTGAAGGACGATACTTTTCTGGTCATCTCCGGTGACGCGCTGACCGACTTCGACCTGACGGATCTCATCAATTTCCACAAGGAGAAGGGCGCACTCGTCACGGTGTGCCTGACCCGCGTACCGAATCCGCTGGAATTCGGTATCACGATCGTCGACGAAGAGGGAAAGGTCGAGCGCTTCCTGGAGAAGCCGACCTGGGGGCAGGTCTTCTCGGACACGGTGAATACCGGCATCTATGTCATGGAGCCCGAGGTCTTCGACTATGTCGAGGCCGATGTGCCGGTCGACTGGTCGGGCGATGTCTTCCCTCAGCTGATGAAGGAGGGGAAGCGGGTCTACGGCTACATCGCCGAGGGCTACTGGGAGGACGTGGGCACGCACGAGAGCTACGTCAAGGCCCAGGCGGACGTGCTTGAGGGCAAGGTCGACGTGGACATCGACGGCTTCGAGATCTCTCCCGGGGTGTGGGTGGCCGAAGGGGCAGAGGTGCACCCCGACGCCGTGCTCAGAGGGCCGCTGTACATCGGCGACTACGCCAAGGTGGAAGCCGATGTGGAGATCCGGGAACACACCGTTGTGGGTTCCAACGTCGTCGTGAAGTCCGGCGCCTTTCTGCACAAAGCTGTTGTTCACGGGAACGTGTACATCGGGCAGCAGTGCAATCTTCGGGGCTGCGTGATCGGCAAGAACACCGACATCATGCGAGCGGCCCGCATCGAGGACGGCGCCGTGATCGGTGACGAGTGCCTCGTCGGCGAGGAATCCATCATCCAGGGGAATGTGCGGGTCTACCCGTTCAAGACCATCGAGGCGGGTGCGTTCGTCAACACCTCGGTCATCTGGGAATCCCGTGGCCAGGCGCACCTCTTCGGCGCCAGGGGAGTCTCGGGGATCCTCAACGTCGAGATCACGCCGGAACTCGCTGTGCGGCTCGCAGGCGCCTATGCCACCACGCTGAAGAAGGGCTCCACGGTCACCACGGCACGTGACCACTCGCGTGGTGCGCGCGCACTCAAGCGAGCGGTGATCTCCGCCCTTCAGGCTAGCGCGATCGAAGTGCGGGACCTGGAGAACGTGCCCCTGCCGGTGGCGAGGCAGCAGACCGCGCGCGGAAGTGCCGGCGGCATCATGATCCGTACGTCGCCCGGCGTCCCGGACTCCGTCGACATCATGTTCTTCGACGAGCGGGGCGCCGACCTCTCGCAGGGCGGACAGCGCAAGCTGGACCGGGTGTACGCCCGGCAGGAGTACCGCCGGGCGTTCCCCGGCGAGATCGGGGACCTGCACTTCCCGGCGAGCGTCTTCGATTCGTACACCGGCTCTCTGCTCCGTAACGTCGACACCACGGGGATCACCGAAGCGGGTCTCAAGGTCGTGGTCGACGCGTCCAACGGCAGCGCCGGGCTCGTGCTGCCCAGTCTGCTCGGTCGCCTAGGGGTGGACGCCCTTGTCATCAACCCCGGGCTCGACGAGTCCAGGCCCACCGAGACCGCGGACACCCGTAGATCGGGTCTTGTCCGGCTCGGCGAGATCGTGGCCTCGGCACGGGCCGCGTTCGGGGTGCGTTTCGACCCGGTGGGCGAAAGGCTGTCGCTCGTCGACGAGCGCGGGCGGATCGTCGAGGACGACCGTGCGCTCCTGGTCATGCTCGACCTCATCGCTGCCGAGCGGCGCAGCGGGCGGGTGGCCCTTCCCGTGACCACCACCCGGATTGCGGAACAGGTGGCCGCCTATCACGGGACCCAGGTGGAGTGGACCACCACTTCCCCCGACGACCTGACGCGGGTGGGCCGCGAGGAATCGACCATCTTCGGCGGCGACGGCCGCGGGGGTTTCATCATTCCCGAGTCCAGCAGCGTCTTCGACGGGGCGGCGGCATTCGTCCGGCTGATCGGGCTGGTCGCACGTACGCAGCTGACTCTGAGCCAGATCGACGCCCGGATCCCCCGCGCCCACGTGCTGCGGCGCGACCTGGCGACCCCGTGGGCCGTGAAGGGGCTGGTGATGCGTCGCGTGGTGGAGGCGGCGGCGGACCGTTCCGTGGACACGACCGATGGCGTACGGGTGGTCGAGCCCGACGGCCGCTGGGTCATGGTGCTGCCGGCCCCGGCCGAGGCTGTCACCCATCTGTGGGCCGAGGGGCCGGACGACGCGTCCGCTCAGGCATTGCTGGACGAGTGGTCGACGATCGTGGACGGCGGAGGCCAGTGAGGCTGTAGCGGGTGTGCCGGACGGCCTGACCCCGGGCTGTCCGGCACACTGACGGGCCCGTTGGGAACCACCTGCTGCGGCGTGCGACGATGTGCGGCATGCCGCAGCAGCCCCCCGTTCGGAGTGCGACCTCTCCGTCCCCGCGCCCCGACGCGTCGATGTCGCTGCTGACCAACGTGATGGACCACAGCCTCGACGACGGCTATGCGGAGGCGACCGCCCGCCGCAGGGCCGAGGGCGGTGCGGGGATGCCCCGTTCGCTGCGGGCCAAGCTGGGTCTCGCCGGCGGGCTGGTGCTTGCGGCGGTTGTCGTGACGGTCGGTGCGGCGCAGGCCCGGGTGACGGCGCCGGTGGTGGCGAAAGAACGCCAGGAGCTCATCGACCGTATCGAGTCCGAGACTTCGTCCGCGGACGCGGAGCAGAAGAAGGTGGACGGGCTCCGTGACGAGGTCGGCGCGCGGCAGCGCAAGGCGCTGCAGAAGCACGGCGGTGACCAGGGCGAACTGGTGGCGTTGCTCTCCGGCGCGACAGCGGTTCACGGGCCGGGCGTGAAGCTCGTGATCGACGATGCGAAAGGCACCGACCAGGGTGGCGGTGGCGGGCCGCGGGAGAGCACCGGCTTCTCCGACACGGGCCGGGTCCGCGACCGGGACATGCAGCAATTCATCAACGGGCTCTGGCAGTCCGGCGCCGAAGCGATCGCGATCAACGGGCAGCGGCTGACCGCCCTGTCGGCGATCCGTGCGGCAGGTGACGCCATACTGGTGGACAACAGACCGCTGGTGCCTCCGTACACGGTGCTGGCGGTGGGGGACAGGAAGCACTTGATCAGCAAATTCCAGGACAGCGCCGACGGACAGTACCTGAAGGTGCTGAAGGACAGCTACGGCATCCGCACCAGCATTTCCGGCCAGGACGACGTGCGCCTTCCTGCCGCCGCGAGCCTGATCGTACGCACAGCACAGCCGAAGGCCGCCGGCAAGGACCAGAGCGCGGCCGACACAGGGAAGGGCACATCGTGATCGCCGTACTTGGCCTCGTCGTCGGAGTCGTGGTCGGACTGTTGGTCAGGCCCGAAGTGCCGGCGATGGTCGAGCCCTATCTGCCGATTGCCGTCGTGGCGGCCCTCGATGCGGTCTTCGGTGGCCTGCGAGCCATGCTCGACGGGATCTTCGTCGACAAGGTCTTCGTGGTCTCCTTCCTGTCGAACGTCGTGGTCGCCGCGCTGATCGTCTTCCTCGGCGACAAGCTCGGCGTCGGGGCGCAACTGTCCACCGGTGTGGTGGTCGTGTTCGGCATCCGCATCTTCTCGAACGCGGCGGCCATTCGCCGGCACGTGTTCCGGGCGTGAGGCCGATGAGCAACGAACCGAACGAGGAGAACCCCGGGAAATCTCCTGAGGAGTTCCCCGAGCAGCCTGCCGGTGAGCAGGGGGCGGAGGAGACTCCGGGACCGCCCGAGGGCATGACCGGTCGTCGGCGAATGATGGCGGCGCTGTGGCCGCCACGCGTCACACGGGCTCAACTCATCGTCGCTGTACTGCTGTTCGTGCTCGGACTGGGTCTTGCCATCCAGGTCCGCTCGAACAGCGACAACAGCCCGCTCCGCGGCGCACGTCAGGAGGACCTGGTGCGCATCCTCGACGAGCTCGACAACCGCACTCAGCGTCTTGAGGACGAGAAGCAGCGTCTGCAGAGCCAGCGCTCCGAGTTGGAGAGCAGTTCGGACCAGGCCGAGGAGGCGCGCAAGCAGACGAGCGAGAAAGCACGTCAACTCGGCATCCTGGCAGGCACGGTGGCAGCACAGGGCCCGGGCATCACCCTCGTCATCAACGACCCGCACCGCACGGTCCAGGCGGACATGCTGCTCGACACGATCCAGGAGCTGCGTGCGGCCGGTGCCGAGGCGATCCAGATCAATGACGTCCGGGTCGTGGGGGATACATACTTCTCCGACGCGGGCGGCGCTGTCAGGGTGGACGGGAAGAAGGTCGTCGCCCCGTACAGCTTCAAGGTGATCGGTAAACCCGCGGATCTTGAGCCCGCGCTGAATATTCCGGGCGGCGTGGTGCAGACTCTGGAGAAGGAGCAGGCCACAGCCACTGTGACACCTGCTGAGAAGATCGTCGTGGACGCCTTGCGACCGGCGAAGCAGCCTGACTACGCTCGGTCCTCCTCGTAGTGGCACGGGGGAGCCTGAGGGCTGCGGGACAAGGGGATGAGGTTGCGGGGGGTCGGCGCACCAGAAGCGGGGTGCGTGGTGGAAACTGTCTGGGGGATACGGACGTTGTAAGGATGTCCGGTTCGGCAGGTGTGTTCATTGAGAGTTCGTCCTGCCCCACGGGCGGGTCTGTTTCAGTCAAGGGGAATCGCCCGTGAAGTTGTTTGGGAAGCTGTTCGGCAAGAGTGCACGTGAGGAAAACGCACGTCACCGCGCCCCACGCCATGTGGAGGGCGAGGACCAGGGCGTGGACCGCCCGCTGTTCCGTGACGAGGTGGGTCAGCCCGGCCGGGACAATTCGGGTGATCAGGGTGCGTCGTCTGTTGACCCTGCCGGTCAGGGGCGCATAGGTTTTGGTGAAGCGTCAACCTCAAGTGCGGGTCGAGGGTTTCCCTCGGATCCGTACGCAACCAATGCCCACGCGGGGCAGTCGCGGCAGGAGGATGCGTCCATGCCGGTGTGTACGAGGTGCGGCCACCAGAATGCCCAGGCCAGTCGGTTCTGCTCCAACTGCGGGGCGCCGCTGCGGGCCGGAGTGCCCGAGCGGCCCTCGGAGACCACTTCGACGATCTCCATCTCCGGACTTGAGGCGTACGAGGCGGAGGTGACGGGGCAGACCGCTTCGCCTTCGCTCTCGCCCGAGGCCCAGGCGGCCGTCGACGCTCTGCCGCCGGGTTCTGCGCTGCTGGTGGTGCGTCGCGGTCCGAATTCCGGTAGCCGCTTCCTGCTGGACGGTGAGCTGACCACAGCGGGCCGTCATCCGCAGAGCGACATCTTCCTCGACGACGTCACCGTCTCAAGGCGCCATGTGGAGTTCCGCAGGGGTGCCGACGGCGGTTTCACCGTCTCGGACGTCGGCAGCCTCAACGGCACGTACGTCAACCGTGAGCGCATCGACGCTGTCGCGCTGGCCAACGGTGACGAGGTGCAGATCGGCAAGTACCGGCTGGTCTTCTACGCGAGCCAGCGGGGCGTGTGACCCCTCAGGGAAGGTCCATGCTGCATTCATCGACAGGCGGTGCCGATCGGGGCACCGCCACCGAGAGCGACCGGCTGGTGAGTATCGGCACGGTACTCAATCTGCTCAGGGACGAGTTTCCCGAGGTCACGATCTCCAAGATTCGCTTCCTGGAGGCCGAGGGACTGGTCGAGCCGCAGCGCACGTCCTCCGGGTACCGGAAATTCGGTCCGGCGGACGTCGAGCGGCTCGCTCAGGTCCTGAGGATGCAGCGGGACCACTATCTGCCGCTGAGGGTCATCCGTGACCATCTCGACGCGCTGGGCCGTGGGGAGCAGATCCAGCTTCCCGCGCCCGGTGCCGCTCTGGCGCGCGCCGACGGGGCGCCGGACGACGGGTCCGGGGGTCCCACGGCCACCCGGGTGGGCCGCGACGAGCTGCTCGCTGCCGCCGGGATCGGGGCGGAGGACCTTGCCGAGTGGGAGTCGTACGGTTTGATCGCGCCGGTGCCCGAGGGCGGTTACGACGCCGAGGCCGTGAATGTGGCCAGGCTTGTGGCCGAACTGGGCCGTTTTGGTTTGGAGCCCCGTCATCTCCGGGCCATGAAGGCCGCGGCCGATCGTGAGTCCGGGCTGATCGAACAGGTCGTGGCCCCGCTCCGGCTGAACCGTAATCCGCAGACCAGAGTGCATGCGGAGACGACCACGAGAGAGCTCGCGGCGCTGACGGTACGGCTGCACGCGGCGCTGGTACAGACCTCTCTCGGGGTCCGGTTGTACTGATCATGGGGGAGCCCGACTACCCAAACCTGCCGGGCACGTCCTAGGGTTGCTGTGTGAACGAGCTCGACGTTGTGGGTGTCCGGGTGGAAATGCCCTCCAACCAACCGATCGTGCTCCTGCGTGAAGTGGGAGGCGACCGGTATCTCCCTATCTGGATCGGCCCTGGGGAAGCGACCGCGATCGCTTTCGCCCAGCAGGGCATGGCTCCAGCCAGGCCGCTGACTCATGACCTCTTCAAGGATGTCCTGGAGGCGGTCGGCCAGGAGCTCACCGAAGTGCGCATCACCGACCTGCGCGACGGGGTCTTCTTCGCGGAGCTGGTCTTCGCGAGCGGGGTCGAGGTGAGTGCCAGGCCGTCCGACGCCATAGCGCTCGCCCTGCGCACCGGGACTCCGATCTACGGCAGCGACGGGGTCCTCGACGATGCGGGAATCGCGATCCCCGACGAGCAGGAGGACGAGGTGGAGAAGTTCCGCGAATTCCTCGACCAGATCTCGCCGGAAGATTTCGGGACCAACAGCCAGTGAGGCTCGGCGGGGGTGCCCGCGCATTCGGCAAGCCTTTCCCCGAAGCGGGGCACGCGAAACCACTCTTAGGGTGATTATCACTCGGCGTGCCGAGTGTGGCGATCGTTGACGCACCTCAAGTGACTGCCTACCGTCGAGAGGGCAGGTCAAGGACGGAGGTCGGCGTGAGAAGCAGCGGCGACGGTACGGCGGCGGGCGGGACGTATCCGCTTCACGGCTCAGCAGCCGAACCCACGACCGACACCGTCGGCTACCGGGGGCCGACCGCATGCGCGGCGGCAGGTATCACCTACCGGCAACTCGACTACTGGGCGCGTACAGGGCTGGTCGAGCCGAGTGTGCGGCCGGCGCACGGGTCCGGCACCCAGCGGCTGTACAGCTTCCGGGATGTCGTCGTTCTCAAGATCGTGAAGCGGTTCCTGGACACAGGCGTCGCCCTTCAGAACATCCGCGCCGCAGTCCACCATCTCCGGGACCGCGGAGCCCTGGATCTCGACCGGGTGACGCTGATGAGCGACGGCGCGACGGTGTACGAGTGCACCTCGCCCGACGAGGTGGTGGGGCTGCTCCAGGGGGGCCAGGGGATCTTCGGTATCGCCGTCGGGGTCGTGTGGCGTGATGTGGAGAGCGCGCTCTCACAGCTGCACGGCGAGCGCGTCGACACCGGCGAGACCCTGATCGGGCACAACCCGGCCGACGAGCTGGCCAGACGGCGCAACCGGGCCGTCTGACCCCGCCCGGCGCCGCACGGACCGCTGTCAGCGGCGCACCGCCCGATTGTCAGTGCCGTGAGGCAGCATCGGTGGTGTGAGAGCCGCGCCCACCATCCTGCATCTGGACATGGATGCCTTCTTCGCCGCCGCGGAACAGGCGGCGAAGCCGAGCCTGCGCGGGAAACCGGTGGTGGTCGGCGGGCTGGGGCCCCGGGGCGTCGTCTCCACTGCTTCGTACGAGGCCAGGCGGTTCGGGGTGCACTCGGCGATGCCGATGGCGCAGGCGCGGCGGCTCTGCCCGAACGCCGCGTACCTCGTGCCTCGCTTCGCCCTGTACCGCGAGGTGAGCAACCAGGTCATGGAGCTGCTGGGGCAGCTCTCCCCGCTGGTGGAGCCGCTGAGCCTGGACGAGGCCTTCGTGGACCTGGAGGCGGGCGGGGTGGCCGATGACAGCAGGTCGGCGCTGCGTACCGGCGAGCAGCTGCGGAGAGACATCCTGGCGGGTACCGGGCTGAGTGGGTCGGTGGGCCTCGCCGGGTCCAAGATGCTGGCCAAGATCGGCTCCGAGCGGGCCAAACCGGACGGCCTGGTCCTGATCGAACCGGGCACGGAGCGGGAGCTGCTCGCACCGCTGACCGTGCGGACGCTGCCGGGCGTCGGTCCTGCCACCGGTGAGCATCTGCGGCGGGCCGGGATGACCACGGTGTCCCATCTGGCCGAGGCCGGTGAGGACGAGCTCGTACGTCTGCTGGGCAAGGCCCACGGCGGTTCCCTCTACCGCATGGCGATCGGGCACGACGACCGGCCGGTGGTCGCCGAGCGGGACACCAAGTCGGTCTCCGTGGAGGACACCTTCGATGTGGATCTGCACGACCGGGTGCGAGTGCGGCTGGAGGTGGTACGGCTGGCCGACCGGTGTGTGGAGCGGCTGCGGGCCGCCGGGCGGTCGGGCAGGACGGTCGTGCTGAAGGTCCGGCGGTACGACTTCTCCACCCTGACGCGTTCCGAGACCCTCCGGGGGCCCACGGACGACCCGGAGGTCGTGCGAGAGGCGGCGGGGCGGCTGCTGGAGTCGGTGGACACCACCGGCGGCGTCAGGCTGCTCGGTGTGGGCGTCACCGGTCTTGCGGACTTCACCCAGGAGGATCTCTTCGCGCAGGCCGCCACCGAGCGGGCTGCCGTGCTGGAGACGTCGGCGACCGACGAGAAGCAAGCGGCGGCGGGCGCGGACACCGTGGAGGTGCCCGGCGCCGGCCCGCAGCCGCCCCCCGAACGCCACTGGCTCGCCGGGCACGACGTCCACCACGGTGTGTACGGGGCCGGGTGGGTGCAGGGGAGCGGGGTGGGACGGGTGACGGTCCGGTTCGAGGAACCTGGTTCGACCGCGCCCGGCCGGGTGCGGACCTTCCGGATCGACGACCCCGAGTTGGAGCCGTCGGACCCGTTGCCGCTGGTGCCGGTCGTCCCGGACGGGGCGTCGGAGCCGACCGGCCAGGACCGTCAGTCGTCGCTCGCGAGCCGCCCGAAGTCCCGGTCCGGGGGAGGGGGCGCGGCGGGGGCCGAGACGTCCAGGCCGTAGTGGTGGTAGAGCTGGAGTTCCTGCTCCGGGGAGAGATGGCGGCCCACGCCGAAGTCCGGGGCGTCCTTGATCAGGGCGCGGTCGAAGGGCACCCGAAGGGTCTCCTGCACCATTTCGCTCGGCTCCAGCGGGACGAAGGCGTCACGGCTGAAGAGGCCGGTGCGTACGGCGGCCCACTCCGGTACCCCGGTGGCGTCGTCGAGGTAGACCTCGTCCACCGTGCCGATCTTGTTGCCATTGCGGTCGAACGCCTTGCGGCCGATCAGGCTGCGCGGATCGATGTCGGTCTGCACGGTCCCTCCAACTGATCGCAACGTCTCTCTGGTCACCGGGGAGGTGCTCACCCCTACAGAAGTGCAGATCCGGGGCTTCGGCCACTCGAACGCAGCGCGATCTATCTCGCTGGTAGGCTGGCCATTGGCTACTGACCCCGCGCGGGAGAGTCCTTCGGAGAAGTTCTTCCGAAGGCGCCGAAGGAGCAAATCCTCCCCGGAATCTCTCAGGCACACGTACCGCACGGACGAGGTCACTCTGGAAAGCAGGGCGGGCGCCGGGCGGGCACGTCCGGATCCCTTCCTCACCGACGGTGAAAGTCGGCACGTCGATCGACTGCCGGCGAAACTCTCAGGTTGAGATGACAGAGGGGGAGGCCGTCCGGGTACCCGTGCCGTGGTACCCCTCGCAGGTCGTATCGACCAGGAGGCCTCCGCCATGACCGCCCACCGCATTCCGCTCTCCCAGCTGGAGCGTGGCACCCCCTTCGAGCAGCGCCACATCGGGCCCGACGCCGGCGCCCAGGCCAAGATGCTCGCCCATGTCGGTTACGGCTCTCTGGACGAGCTCACGTCGGCCGCAGTGCCGGACGTGATCAAGAGTGCCGAGTCGCTGAACCTTCCGGAGGCACGTACCGAGGCCGAGGTGCTCGCCGAGCTGCGCTCGCTCGCCGACCGCAACCAGGTGCTCGCCCCGATGATCGGGCTCGGTTACTACGGCACCTTCACGCCCCCGGTGATCCTGCGCAACGTCATGGAGAACCCCGCCTGGTACACGGCGTACACGCCCTACCAGCCGGAGATCTCGCAGGGCCGTCTCGAAGCGCTCCTCAACTTCCAGACCGTCGTCGCCGACCTCACGGGTCTGCCGACCTCGGGCGCCTCGCTGCTCGACGAGGGCACCGCGGCAGCCGAGGCGATGTCGCTCGCGCGCCGCGTCGGCAAGGTCAAGCACGGTGTCTTCCTCGTCGACGCCGACGCGCTGCCACAGACCGTCGCGGTGATCAGGACACGCGCCGAACCGGCCGGTGTCGAGGTCGTCGTCGCCGATCTGAGTGACGGCATCCCGGCCGAGGTGGCCGAGCGCGGCGTCTTCGGCGTGCTCCTCCAGTACCCGGGCGCCTCCGGCCGGGTACAGAACATCGGGCCCGTCATCGAGCAGGCCCACGAGCTCGGCGCGATCGTCACCGTCGCCGCCGATCTGCTGGCGCTGACCCTGCTCACCTCGCCCGGTGAACTCGGCGCCGACATCGCGGTGGGCACCACCCAGCGTTTCGGTGTCCCGATGGGCTTCGGCGGTCCGCACGCCGGGTTCATGGCCGTACAGGACAAGTTCGCGCGCAGCCTGCCGGGGCGGCTGGTCGGTGTCTCGGTGGACGCCGACGGCAATAAGGCCTACCGCCTGGCACTCCAGACCCGTGAGCAGCACATCCGCCGCGAGAAGGCCACCAGCAACATCTGCACCGCACAGGTGCTCCTCGCGGTGATGGCCGGGATGTACGCGGTCTACCACGGCCCGGACGGCCTTCGCGAGATCGCCCGGCGCACCCACCGCTACGCGGCGATCCTCGCCGAGGGGCTTCGTGCCGCGGGCGTCGACGTCGTGCACGGCGCGTACTTCGACACCCTGACCGTACGGACCGGTGGGAAGTCCGACGAGGTCGTCGCCGCCGCCCGCGCGGCCGGCGTCAACCTGTACCGGGTCGACGCGGATCTGGTGTCCGTCTCCTGCGACGAGACCACGACCCGTACCCAACTGGCCGCCGTCTGGTCCGCCTTCGGCGTCGAGGGCGACATAGCGGCGCTCGACGAGCGGACCGCCGACGCGCTGCCGGACACCCTGCTGCGGCAGGACGCCGTCCTCACCCACCCGGTCTTCCACCAGCACCGTTCCGAGACCGCGATGCTGCGCTACCTGCGCAAGCTCGCGGACCGCGACTACGCGCTGGACCGGGGCATGATCCCGCTGGGCTCCTGCACCATGAAGCTGAACGCCACCACCGAGATGGAACCGGTGACCTGGCCCGAGTTCGGTGCGATCCACCCCTTCGCCCCGGTGGAGCAGGCGCAGGGCTACCTGACGCTCATCCACGAGCTGGAGGACCGGCTCGCCGAGGTCACCGGCTACGACAAGGTCTCGCTGCAGCCCAACGCCGGTTCGCAGGGTGAACTCGCCGGTCTGCTGGCCGTTCGCGCGTACCACCGGGCCAACGGCGACACCGGCCGTACCGTCTGCCTCATCCCGTCCTCCGCGCACGGCACCAACGCCGCCAGCGCCGTCATGGCCGGTATGAAGGTCGTGGTCGTCAAGACCCGCGAGGACGGCGACGTCGACGTCGACGACCTGCACGCCAAGATCGAGAAGTACGGCGACGAACTGTCCGTCCTGATGGTCACCTACCCGTCGACGCACGGCGTCTTCGAGGAGCACATCACCGACATCTGCGCGGCCGTGCACGACGCGGGCGGCCAGGTGTACGTGGACGGCGCCAACCTCAACGCGCTGGTCGGACTCGCCAAGCCCGGCAAATTCGGCTCGGACGTCTCGCACCTCAACCTGCACAAGACCTTCTGCATCCCGCACGGCGGCGGCGGCCCCGGCGTCGGCCCGGTCGGCGTACGGGCCCACCTGGCGCCGTACCTCCCCAACCACCCGCTCCAGGCGACCGCGGGCCCGGAGACGGGCGTGGGCCCGGTCTCGGCCGCACCGTGGGGCTCGGCCGGCATCCTGCCGATCTCGTGGGCGTACGTGCGCCTCATGGGCGGCGAGGGGCTGAAGCGCGCGACGCAGGTCGCCGTGCTGGCCGCCAACTACATCGCCAAGCGGCTGGAGCCGCACTACCCGGTGCTCTACACCGGCCCCGACGGGCTGGTGGCGCACGAGTGCATCGTCGATCTGCGCCCGCTGTCGAAGGCGACCGGGGTGAGCGTCGACGACATCGCCAAGCGCCTCATCGACTACGGCTTCCACGCGCCGACGATGTCGTTCCCGGTGGCGGGGACGCTGATGATCGAGCCGACCGAGAGCGAGGACCTCGCGGAACTCGACCGGTTCTGCGACACGATGATCGCGATCCGTGCCGAGATCGAGAAGGTGGCGTCCGGGGAGTGGGCGGCGGACGACAACCCGCTGTGCAACGCTCCGCACACGGCCGCCGCGCTCGGTGGTGAGTGGAACCACGCGTACAGCAGGGACGAGGCCGTGTTCCCGGCCGGGGTGTCGCCCGCCGACAAGTACTGGCCGCCGGTGCGCCGTATCGACGGAGCCTTCGGCGACCGTAACCTCGTGTGCTCGTGCCCGCCGCTGGACGAGTACGACAGCTGACGGACATGCATGAGGGCCGGTTCGGGGATGTCTCCCGGGCCGGCCCTTCGTCGTCTCCGGTGTGGCTTCGTCGCTTCTGACAGTCGTGCCTGCTCGGTCTCCCCGCGCGGACCGTGCCGCGCCCCGGAGCTCAGGCGGCCGTCGCCAGCCCCGCACCCAGTGGGCGGTGCGGGGCGATGATCTGCCCGTCCGGCAGCAGTTCGCCGGTGTCCTCGAAGACGAGGACGCCGTTGCACAACAGACTCCAGCCCTGCTCCGGGTGGTGCGCCACGAGGATCGCGGCCTCACGGTCGGCGGAGGTGGCTGACGGGCAGGATGGCTGGTGCTGGCACATGGATGCGTTCTTTCGCTGCGTTGTGGTGAGTGTCCTGCGGCTCGATGCGGATTTCATGGCCGCCCCCCGTATCAGTCGATCGGTCCCAGTGTTGCCCTACGGGCGTCGATCCGCAGGGATTTCGCGGCAGCACTTGCTACAGCTTGAGGACGCATCACCCGTGCGGACGGTTCAGGCCAACTCCGCTGACTTCTCGGGTGGTTCGGGGTGGCCGCACCGGGCTAGTCCGGATGGGGGAGGAACCAAGTCGCCCCGTGACCCGACGGGCGGTCACGGGGCGGGCCGACTGGCTCGGGCGGCGTCAGGCGGGAGAGCCCAGCAGCGGCGGAGACAGCCGCAGTGTCATCACCGGAAGCAGGTCGCTCGCCCGGTGCGGGCGGTGCGCGGCGATCCCGGGCGGTGCGGGTGCGAGGGGTACCAGCAGATCCGAAGGGGCGGGCATGGTGCCGGAGACCGAGGCGTCGGCGCCGGTGTCACTGTGCAGCCACAGGGTCAGCATGTAGAGCTCGGGCACGGACAGCAGCCTGGGCTGGAACGGGGTGTTCATCGCCTCGGCCTGACGCAGCGCGTTGCCGGTGGCGGAGATGTACGGACCCTCGAAGAAGTGCGAGAAGGTCCAGCCGTCCGCCGTCAGTTTGGTCTCCGCCGCGGCGACGGCACGATCACCGCTGTGGATCAGGAAGCGCCAGCCGGTGAGCCGGGTGCGTGGGGCTCCACCGTTCGGCATGATCTGGTCCAGTACGTGGACGGGCAGGGCCAGTTCGGGGGTCAGTGGACCCTGAGCGGTGCGAAGGGCCGGCATACGGGCCTCGCGGACGGCAGTGGGGGAACCGAGTGCCGCGAGGACGCTGCGCAGGGCCGGCGCGGGAGCCGGGGGGACATACAGCGGCATAAGTGATTGCCTCTCGCTTCGGAGACACGGTGGTGCGTGGGCGGTGCGGACGGCACTGTCAGCAATGCGGGGGTCAGAGGGGGGCCGTGGGGCTTGGAGGGTGTTGCACTCTCCGGGGGCCGGGGCGCCAACTCTCTGCCTCGTTCGCGGAGTTTATACGACACGTGTTCACAACATGTTTCGGCTAGCTGACACGAATATTGCGAACAAGTCGATATTCGGTCTTTCTCCTGCGGAGATTATCCCGATTTGCTGTGCGTGTAAGTCTCCGGCCTCGAAGCTCTCTGTGCGCGTGGTCGGCCGAAACGCGTCGGCGTCTTTCACCACTTCCACGGAGCCGGTAACTGCTTCAGGCGTCATGCCGAGCGAATGTGCCACGCGACACTTCTGGCCACCCTACTCGTCCTGGGCGCCGAGCGGGGAGTTACCGATCATTGAGTCTGGGCATTATCGACCGTGACGCCGCGGCTGCCGCCGTGACCGGCCACCCGGGAGGGGCACTTCGATGGGGGAAAAGGTCGAGGCAGACGGAGTGGATCCGTCCGGCCGCCAGCAGTACCGGAGGAAGCTCCAGCGGTGTCTGGAGGGACTGGGGAGGCTGTTGGAGGAGAAGAGGTTCGATCGCCCGAAAAATCTCATGGGACTGGAGATCGAACTCAATCTCGCGGGCGCCGACGGCATGCCGCGGATGATGAATGCGGAAGTTCTCGACCGAATCGCGAGCGGGGATTTCCAGACGGAACTCGGCATGTTCAATCTGGAAGTGAACATTGTCCCGCACCGGCTTGGCGGGCGGGTCTTCGACCGGCTGGCCGAGGAGCTCCGCACCGGTCTCGGGTACGCCCACAGAAAAGCCGCGGAAGTCGACGCGGGCATCGTGATGATCGGCATCCTGCCGACGCTCGCCCGACGGGATCTCGTCCCGGCGAACTTTTCGTCCGCCGACCGGTACATGCTCCTCAACGATCAGATGTGCGCCGCCCGCGGTGAGGATTTCGCCCTCGACATCGAGGGCGTGGAGCGGCTGACCTGCACCTCCGGGTCCATCGCCCCGGAAGCCGCCTGTACGTCGGTGCAGTTGCACCTCCAGGTCACCCCCGCGCGCTTCGCGGATGTGTGGAACGCGGCGCAGGCCATCACCCCGGTGCAGGTCGCGCTGGGCGCCAACTCGCCCTTCCTGTTCGGCAAGGAGCTCTGGCGGGAGTCGAGACCTCCGCTCTTCCTGCAGGCCACCGATGTCCGCCCCCCGGAGTTCCGGACCCAGGGCGTGCGGCCCCGTACCTGGTTCGGTGAGCGCTGGGTCGACTCGGCGTACGACCTCTTCGAGGAGAACCTCAGATACTTCCCGCCGCTGCTTCCGCTGTGCGACGAGGAGGACCCGCTCCAGGTGCTCGACGACGGCGGGGTGCCGCGGCTGCGGGAACTCGCACTGCACAACGGCACCGTCTACCGCTGGAACCGGCCGGTCTACGACGTGACCGACGGCGTACCCCATCTGCGGGTGGAGAACAGGGTGCTGCCCGCCGGGCCGACCGTCACCGATGTCATCGCCAACACGGCTTTCTACTACGGCCTGGTGCGGGCGCTCGCCGACGCACCGCGACCGGTGTGGAAGCGGTTGCCCTTCGAAGCCGCCGCGCGCAATTTCGATGCCGCGTGCCGGTACGGCATCGAGGCCGAGCTGGAATGGCCCCGGCAGGGGCGGGCGGGCGGCGTGGCGCGGCTGTCGGCCGTGCAACTCGTCAGGGACGAGCTGCTGCCGCTGGCCGCCGCGGGCCTCGATGCGTGGGGGATCGAGCCCGCCGACCGCGACCACTACCTCGGCGTCATCGAGGGGCGGTGCAGACGGCGGACGAACGGCGCCTCCTGGCAGGTCGACACCTACCACCGGGCGCGGGAGGCCGGACTGGAACGCGAGGCGGCCCTGGCAGCCACCACCCGGCGCTACATCGAGCTGATGGCCCTGGGCGACCCCGTGCATTCCTGGCCGGTCGGGATACCGGCGCACGCCTCCGCGCGCTTGAGGTGACGGGGCGGCGCACGGGGGGCTCCGATGCCGGTCACCGCAGCTACGGGGCCGGCGGCGATGCGGTGTGCCGGGACGGGGGCCGGGTTCCAGGTGTCACAGGTACATCGGGCAAGCTGTGACGTCCCATGCGGTGGTGCGCCTCTCATGAAGAGTGAACAGAAGACGGGCGCGCCATCGAATTGGCGCCCGCCCCCGGCCTGTCGCACACGATCTTCGTATCTGCTTTCGAGACCCTAGCGGCAGGGTGCCGGGGACAGGCGCGATTGGCCAACTGGAGGCAGGTGTGCAGGCGGAGGGCGTGCAGGTGGCTGATTCTCTTCCCACAGGAGGAGTGCCACAGCGGTTCTTGCGGTCCGAAACGGTGCTCGTGCTCGCACTCTCGCTCGGTGCGAGTGGCGTGTCGGCGCTGATCAGTTTTGTCGGAGCACTCACGAAACCGGGAGGACTCAAGCACCAGGCCGCCAACCTCAACGGCTCCTACGCGCCGGGGCGACCATGGCTCGATCTCGCCTGGCAGCTGTTCGGCATCGCGACGGCCCTGGTGCCGGTCGCCCTGGTGGTGCATCTGCTGCTGCGGGAGGGTTCGGGCCTGCGGGCCATCGGTTTCGACCGGAGCAGACCCTGGCCGGACCTCGGCCGTGGAGCGCTGGTCGCGGCGGGCATCGGGAGCCTGGGGCTGGCGTTCTACCTGGGGGCGCGGGCGACCGGGTTCAATCTGACGGTGGTGCCCGAATCGCTGCCCGATGTGTGGTGGAAGATTCCGGTGCTGATCCTCTCGGCGGTGCAGAACGCCGTACTGGAGGAAGTCATCGTCGTCGGGTACTTGCTGCGCAGACTGGGGCAGTTCGGGTGGAGTCCGATGGGCGCCCTGGTGGCGAGTGCGGTGCTGCGCGGCTCCTACCACCTCTATCAAGGGGTCGGTGGTTTCCTCGGGAACATGGCGATGGGCGTGGTGTTCGTCCTGCTGTACCGGCGATGGGGGCGGGTGGGGCCGCTGGTCGTGGCGCACTCGTTGCTCGACATCGGGGCCTTCGTCGGGTACGCGCTGCTCGCGGGCAAGGTCGGGTGGCTGCCCACCGGGTGAGCGCAGGGGGCTACGGGGGGCGTACGGCACCGCCGTGCGCCCCCTCCTTGTCGATGGGCCCGTCGGCTGCCGGTCAGGCGAGCAGCTCGCCGTCGATGACGGTCACCGCACCGCCGGTGAGCAGGGTGCGGTCGCCGCGTACCGAGGTGCGTACCAGGCCGGAGCGGGCCGAAGCCTGCAGTCCGGTGAGATCGTTCCGCCCGAGCCTGGCAGACCAGAACGGGGCCAGCGCGGTGTGGGCGCTTCCGGTCACCGGATCCTCGTCGATGCCGACGCCGGGGAAGAAGCAGCGCGAGACGTAGTCGTATCCGCGGGTGGGGTCCTCGGCCGCGGCGGTCGTGATGATGCCCCGCTCGGAGTGGGACACGAGCGCGGCGAGGTCCGGCGAGAGGGAGCGGACCGTCTGTTCGTCGGCGACCTCGACGAGCAGATCCCCGAGGTGCGGTCCGGTGTCCCGGACCGAGACCACCGGGGCACCCAGCGCCTCGGCCAGGCCGTCCGGTACCACTTCAGGGGTGAGCGGCGAGGTGGGGAAGTCCAGCGTGATGGCGCCGTCCTCCCGCGCCGTCGCCGAGAGCAGACCACAGCGCGCCGCGAAGCGCACCGTGCCCGGCACGGCGCCCGTGCCGCTCAGGACACCTGTGGTGTGCAGGACATGCGCGGTGGCCAGGGTGGCATGACCGCACATGTCGACCTCGGTGACCGGGGTGAACCAGCGCAGCGCCCAGTCGGCTTCGCCACCGGCGGGCAGGGGGTGGGCGAAGGCGGTCTCGGAGAGGTTCACCTCCGCCGCCACGTGTCGGAGCCAGCTGTCGTCCGGGAAGGAGCCGAGGAGCAGGACCCCGGCCGGGTTGCCGGTGAAGGGGTGATCGGTGAAGGCGTCGACGATTCGAATCCGCATGCCCCGACCGTAGGTGCGGGGAAACGCTTCGGACCAAGGCCAATTGCCGGGAAGTTGACTGATTTCGGCCCGCTGACGGCGTGAACCGCCTGAACCACCACCCGTCAGACCGGCCGCGGAGCTGGCCGCCGTCTTCCCCGCACGCGCGCTGCGGCGCCGGCGACGGCCAGCACCATGGTGGCGATTCCCGAAACGGCCAGCACCGTCCGGGGGCCCATGGCGGCGGTGAGAGGGCCGCCCAACGCGGTGCCCACCGGCGCGGCGGTGAGAAGGGCGGCGCTTCGGACAGCCAGGACCGTGGTCAGCAGAGCTGCCGGGGTGCGGTCCTGGAACAGGGTGAAGGACAGTGCGGTGAAGGGTCCGTAGACCACACCGCCCAGAGCGAAGCAGACGAGTGAGACACCCGCCGGAACACCCAGGCCGAACGGCACCAGCGTCAGGCCCCAACCGGCGACGATGCCCAGGGTGACCGGCCGGAGCGGGAATCTGCGCAGGGCGCCGGCAGACAGGGCACCGAGAACGGCACCCACTCCGAAGAGCGTCCAGTACAGCCCGAGGAGGCTCGCGCCGGAGTGAAGGTCTTCGGTGACGTGCAACGGGAGTGCGACCTCCACCGGTCCGTAGAGGAAGTTGAAGAACCACGTCAGGGCGAGAATCCCCAGAAGTTCCGGCTGCCCGCGCAGCAGGTTCAGCCCGGCCGCCGATCGGCCGGACCCGGTGGGCGCAGCCGTCGCTGTCGTCCCGGCCACGTTGCCCAGCCGGCCGACCTGCACGGCGAGGACGGTGAAGGACACGGCGTCGAGGCCGAGGATCCAGGCCGGGCTGACGGCTGTCGCCAGGAATCCGGCGAGCGCGGGTCCGATGATGACGGACGCGGAGGTGCACGAGCTGACCAGCGCGTTCGCGGGCAGCCGCTGATCCGGGGGAAGTATCCGGGCGATCAGGGAGTACTTTCCCGCGCTTCCCCAGGCATGCAGCACCGACGAACCGGCGAGGAGCACGAGGTACACCACCGGGTGCAGGACCCCCGTGGCCCAGGCCACGGGCACACAGCCGAGAAGTACCGCGCGAAGCCACGCGTCCGCGGCCAGCAGCCGCTGGGCGGGGAGTCGACGTAGCCAACGGCCGAAGAGCAGCGCTCCAGCGGCCCCGGGAAGGGCGTACGCGGCGACCGCAGCGCCGACGACCAGGCCGGACCGGCCAGGAGGCGCGATCAGAACGGCCAGCCACGCCACGGCGACCACGCTCATCCCGTCACCGAGGTCGGAGGCCGCCAGGGCCGGGAGGAGCCGACGGAACGGAGGATGAGTGAACAGCGGCCGATATGTCCGTGGCAGCAGCCGCGTTGCCGATGAGAGAGTCACCGCGTCAGACTGGTGGTTCAAGCGCGCTTGAAGTCAAGGGGGCACCAGTGCGGAAGCTGGGCATCGGGGACCTCGCACGGCGGGTCAGGATGCAGCCCTCGGCTTTGCGCTACTACGAGAGCGTCGGCCTGCTGACGCCCGCCGAGCGGGTCGGGGGCCGACGCGTCTATCCGGTCGGCACCGTGCGCCGGATCGCGCTGATCAAAATGGCGCAGCGAGCCGGTTTCACCCTGTCCGAGATCCGCCGGCTGCTGGACAGCGCCGCGGACCGTGGTGCCACCCGGCAATGGCGTGCTCTCGCCGAACGCAAGATCCCCGAGCTGGACCAGTTCATCGAGGACACCCAGGCTCTGCGGAACGCGGTCGCCGACTGCCTGGCCTGCGGGTGCATGAACTTCGACAACTGCGGACTCCTCTCCTCCGGTACGGCCGAGGACGACTGAGACCGACCTGGCCGCCCACCGTTCCGCGGCGGTCACACCAAGGTGGCCTCGGGCTTTCAGCGATCCGAACGCACCCAAGTCGGCCAAGAACCGTTGACCTGTGCCAGTGATCGCTGATCGATTGCCACTGAAGGATGATCAACGCTAGTCAGCGCTGTCGCCAGAAGGCATATCGGCGACGGCAGATGACGCTGTCCTGTCCCGAAGGAGAACGTAGGGAAGGCAGAACGGCGGTTGAAGATCGTGAGGCCTATCGGCGGCAGCAGCCATGGAGCGTCACGGACTCCACGTAAGTCTCCAGTCTCCGAAGCTCGATCGCCGGTTGCCGAAAGTCATATTCGGTGCGGTCCGGCTCCGTCCTGCCAGCGGTAGAGGTCGCGCAGCAGGGAGATCTCGGCGCCGTGATGGATCAGCTCCCTGTTGACGTGCAGGACCCTGTTCTCCATGGGAAACCGCTCGGGACCCACCGTGGGCGGATTGTCCAGGTCGGCGTCCGAGAGCTCGCGGACCCCCGCGTTCCATCTCCCGTACATCTCATCGAGCTGTTCCAGCGCCTCGTCAGCGGTCCCCGCGTAGGCGAATGTCCGGGAGTCGACGTCCTGGCCGCCGAAGTGCCATCCGACCCGATAGCCCAGGCACGAGACGATGATGTGCGCCAGCCGCCAGGCAATCGTGGTCACCGGTGCCGGCACCGGGGCAGGGGACGCGGAGTCCATCGTCCATTCCTCCGAGCCTTCCAGCATCGGTGCGGCCGACGTGCCACGTGGGCGGATGCTCAAGCAGCCGCGCACCGGCTCCCAGAAGTACTCCTCGTCAGTAAGACCGTCCAGCCGTGGCCGCAGGTTCTTGCGCCAGTACCAATCCAACTGCTCCGCGAGCCGCTCGCTTCTTGTCATTGCCGCACACTACAGACCCGTCGAGCAGAGTGATCGTCGCCGCCTGCGGTCATCCTCCACTGTCACGAACCCCGCAGACAGTCATCCCTGAATGGCACAGAAGTCAATCGATCGGCCTTCGCCGGCAATCGATGAACACCCATTGACACAGGTCACCGACCGTATGCGGTTGTCCTGTGACAGTGAACCTTGACCGATTGCCACTGAAGTTTGACCGCCTGGAGGCGCTTTACCAGCGGACCGCCGAGATCAGTCCGCCGGGCCGCTCCTCGCGCTGCGGCGGGGTGCTGATCGGGCGGCCGTAGGCGGCAGCGCGTTCGCGCAGGGTGTGGCTGCTGGCCTCCCAGCCGTGCCCGGCCAGCCAGCCCACCGGGTCGTCGGGCATCTCCGAGATCCACATGGACGCCGCCGATCCCGGCACGGCGTCCGCGCCGAAGCGCTCGATCACGCCGCGCGAGCCCAACGTCAGCCCCATCCGGCTGCCTGCTGCCGACTGCGCGCTGATCCGGGCCAGCAGCAGCTCCACCGCGTCCTCGGGCAGATAGATCAGCAGTCCTTCGGCGATCCACGCGGTCGGCGCGGCCGGGTCGTGCCCTGCGGCGGCCAGCGCGGCTGGCCAGTCCTCACGCAGATCCACCGCGACGGTGATCCGCCCGCAGCGTGCGACGGCCCGCTCCTGGCGCAGCACCGAAGCCTTGAAGTCCAGTGGCGCGGCGGTGTCGACCTCGAACAGCCGGGTGTCCTCGGGCCAGTCGATCCGGAAGGCCCGGCTGTCCATGCCAGCGCCGAGCAGCACGACCTGCCGGACCCCGGACGCGGAGGCCTGCTGCAACAGGTCGTCGAGGAACTTCGTCCTGATGACGATGGAGAACGCCACGGCCAGTCGACGGCGGCGCGCGGCCTCGTCATCGGGCAGCGGCGGCGAGGAGGGCCATAGGCCGCCGGCGGTGGCGAAGGCCTGTGCCAGTGGGTCGCGGAACAGCGCGTTCTCCCGCTCGGTCTCCAGCGCCCGCACCCGGGCCACCCCCACCGCCGTGGCCCACACTCCCGACGGCTGCACCCGTTTCTGCTCATCAGTCACCGCGCCAGCCTAGGCGGGGCCAGTTGGGCCTTCCGCTGCCGGTATGCCTTCTGGCGGCAGCGCTGTGAGCACGTCCGGCGTTGTTGCTGGCAGGGCCCTGCTGGTAGTGGTTCTCCGCAGGTCTCGCAGGGCCTCGTTGATGCCGTGGGGGCTGGTTCGGGTGGCTGGGGTGGTGGTGCGGGCTGTGGTGTCGGCGATGACACCGGCGGTGGAGAAGGTGGGTTCGCGGGAGGCTGCCTGAGCTGTTGGCGACGTGCTCGCTGGCGGCATCGGTCTGAGCATGTCCGGCGTGCTGCCGAGAACATCGGGCCGTCGCAGACGGGGCAGATGCGCGGTCCGGATGGATCAGCCGGGTCTGCTTCGGCCAACCACTTTTCTTCATGTTTGAGGTAGTTGGCCCGTCGGCAGGCGGATGAACACAGGCGATAACGCTGTCCGGGCTGGATCTTCATGCTCTTGCCGCACTCTCTGCAGGGGGCCTTCTGTACTGGAGCCCGAGGATGCCGTTTCCGGTATGCCTTTTCGCGGCAGGCCTGGGAACAGCGCAGGGCCTGGCGGCCGATGACGTCGGAGGGCGGTATCTCCGCGTCGCACTCCAGGCAGCGCCTCGTTTCCAGGGTGGCCACCAGCGTCTCCGGGGCGCGGCCGGTCGCGGCGGCCAGCCGTGTCCAGCTGGGAAGACCGAGATGTTCGGGCGGTTCGCAGAGGTAGGTCCGCAGGTAGCGGGGCGGAAGATGGTTGGCGTGTGCCAGGCGGACGATGAAGGACCGGATGCCTTCGCCGGACCGGGGCCGGACCTGGAAGGGCAGGACGCGGACGTTCTCGTGGGTCATCGGGAGGACCTGGGCCCGCGGAAGTGAGGCGATTCGGCGGCGACGTCCAGTGGGACGGCCTTCAGCCCGGCTTTGGTGATCTTCTCGGTGTCATTGAAAATCGCGTCGATCGCGGCTCCGCGGATCTGGTGGGAGAGGGCGCCGATCATGCCGCCGGTGCGGTCGTGCAGGTAGCGGTCCAGTCTCGCCAGGGTGCCGGGCCGGTGCCGCCGCAGGGCGAGGGTCTTCTCCATGGTGGCGACCAGGCCCCGCCACTCACTGTTGTAAGGGAAGGGGTGGGTGGGGATCAGGGTGAAACGGCCGGCGATCTGGGCCCCGCGGGTGCCGGTCAGCAGGCTGCCGTGCTCGATGTCGATGCCCGCGTAGATGAACGTCGCGGGGATCCGCTCGGAGAAGTACTTGAGGGTGTCGGCGACTTCGGCGCCGTGCTGGGTGGTGAGCGAGATGTTGTGGAGTTCGTCGACCAGGATCATGCCGGTGCGGGCGTCGGTGCAGACACCGACGACGGACTCGATGAGGTCGGTGATGTTCATGCGGGCCATCACCGGCAGCCCGAGGAAACGGGCGAACTCGGCCGCGATCATGCGAGGGGTCGCGGCGGGCGGGACGGTGATGTAGATGACCGGCTTGCGGTCGGTGGCGGTGGGGTGCCGGGCCCGGTCCAGCAGTTCGTGGGACAGACCGAGCTGGGTGATCGCGATGGTCTTCCCGGTGCCGGCGGGGCCGGAGACGATCAGGCCCCGGCGGGCACTGATCGCGTGCCGGTTCAGCACGACCAGGCGGCGTCCGGTGGCGACGGTGTGCCGGACGACGGAGGTGGCGACCACCAGAAGACGGCCGTGATGGTCAAGACGGGCCTCGTCGAAGGCCGCCTGGCCGGCCTCGCCCAGCGCGTCGTACTGAGCGTCGGTCAGCCGGGGCGGCGGACCCGGTGGCCCTTCGACGAAGCGGCGCCAGCCGTCGATCGTGGTCAAGTGCCGCTGGGAGTCCTGGGGCAGCGCGGACGATGCCGTCATGAGCGCTTCCAGGGGTCTTCCAGCGGGTCGAACAGTCCGAGCGGGATCACCTCGGCCACCGACTCCTCGCTCTCGTCCGCTTCGTCCTCTGGCTCCGCCTGAGCACCGGTAACGGATGCCGGGGTGAGCGGGCCTGCGGCTTTCGTGCGGGCCGCCACCCGCCGGTCGCGTTTGCCGGGCCCCGGTCCCTGCTCGGTCTGCGGGCCGCCGTGGGCTCGGGTGAGCAGGGCGGCGACCGCGTCGGCGATCTCCGCCTCGGTGGCGCGGGGTAGCTGGTGGCTGACGTGGTCCCAGGCCAGGTCGCCGAAGGGAATCGGTGCCCGGTTGAGGAACTTCCAGGTGGCCGGGACCCACTCGTTGTCACCGCGGTGGTTGCGTACCCAGATCCGGGAGACGTCGTAGGGGTCGCGGTGGACCTCCCAGAGGCCGCGTTTCGCCCGGACCCCGGAGTTCTGGCGGCGCATCGGCCCCAACGCCCGGCTGTCGTAGGTGCGGTTCTTGATCCGGATGCCGTAGTCGTTGACCACCCGCCATTCCGCGGGCAGGAGTTCGACGTAGTCGTCGCCGCTGAGTGCGACTGGGACGTAGCCGCAGGCCTCCACCAAGGCGGCGTACTTCTCGTTCGGCGTGAACAGCCGGCCCGGGTGGACCGGATCGCGCAGACCGTCGTGCTTGCGGTTCTGCCACTTCGCTTTACCGACCGTGAGTTGTGCTGCCCTTGATGTCCGTCTGGGCCTGTGACGTGGGCGTCATGGGCTCGTTTACCGACCGGGACCGGGACGTCTGTCATGTTCCGGAGTCGTACGGAGGACGAGTGGCACGACACGTCATCATCGGGGACTTGAGGGTCCAGCAGATCGAGCGGAAGGGCGGGCGGAGGTCCTGGACGATCCTCTGGCCCGAGGGCACGGTCCACGTTGAAGCAGACCGGTTCCTACGCCAGCACGACGGCTCCGGCACACAGCGGACCTACGCCTATCTGCTGGTGGACCATCTGCGCTGGCTGGAGCGCGAGTGCCTGGCGTTCAGCACGGTCCAACTGCGCGACCTGGAGCGGTACATGGGCATGGTCGGGGCCGAGGTCCGCATGCCGCTCGGGGAGCCGTGGCGAGTGGGCAAGTGCCCCTACGGCCGGTCCGCCCTGTCGGCGGCGGCCTCCTGCGTGAAGGGCTTCTACCTGCGCCAAGCCTCCCTCGGCGTCAACGTCGAGCTCGGGGAGAAGCTCGACGGCACTCGGCTGCCGTCGCGGGTGGACCGTCACCGCTCGCTCCTGGGGCACGTGAAGACGGCCATGCCCGCGAACCCGCTCGCGCCGAAGGGATCGCACCGCCGGCATCCGAAGATGCTGCCGGACGGGGCCCGCGAGCGACTGCTGGAGACCGTGAACTCGGCCCGGGACCGGCTGCTGGTGACCTGGCTGGCCGACGGCGGCCTGCGGATCGGCGAGCTCTGCGGGCTGCACCTGGTGGACCTGCACCTGCGCGAGAACGCGGCCTGCGGCGAGTGCCGCAGCCCTCACCTGCACGTCTGCCACCGGCCGGACAACCCGAACCGGGCCGAGGCGAAGACCAAGCACCCCTGGCGGATCGAGCACGGCACGGTGACCGGCGGGCTGATCAAGCGGGTCAGCCCGGCGATGGTGCACACCTACTTCGAGTACCTCACCGGCGGTGAGTATCCGCGCGGTGACGCCGGGCACGGGATGCTCCTGGTCCAGCTCCACGGCCCCGGCACCGGCCAGCCGTGGGCACCCGTCGGAGCCCGCCGGATGCTGGGCCGCGCCGGAAAGCGGGCTGGCCTGGGCCTGGTGAAACCCCATGCCTTCCGCCACAACTTCACCAGCGCGGTTCTCGACGCATCGGACGGCAACCTGCTGATCGCCCGCGACGCCGGCGGCTGGTCCTCGGCCGCCACGGTTGACGAGGTCTACGGTCACGTCGACATCCACGATCCCGCTTTCGACGCGGCCCTGCGCACGGTCTGGGGTGAGCCGAAGTGACCGTGACGACCCTGTTGCCGCAGCAGGGCACCCGCACCGGCCGGGACCGGCTGGAAGTCCTCACGGCGCTGATCAGCACCCCGTCGTTCGACCAGCTGTTCCGCCCCGACATCGTCAAGGTCCCGCCGAACCACCCGGTCTACCGGTGGAACTGCCTGACGGCGGAGTGCGAGAGGTCCACGATGGGGCACGGCGACCTGTGCTCAACCCACGAGATGCTCTGGCGCGAGCACCGCGACCGGGGAGGAACGCGAGCCGAGTTCCTCCGCACCGCGGCGCCCGTCGGCCTCGGGGATGGGGTCGAGCAACGCTCCTGCCAGATCTGCCCGGGACGGCCCTCCCGTCACCTCGCTCTGGAGCTCTGCCACTACCACGAGTTCCGTTGGTACAACCATCGCGGCCGCCGCGACGGCGACGCCGACTTCGACGACTGGCTCGTCGATGAGCACGCGCTGCCCGGCTTCGGCAGTTGCCGGGTCCAGGTCTGCCCGGAACTGGCGGACTCCCCGCTCGGGCTGTGTTTCCGGCACGAGCGCCGCTACGGCAGGGACGGCAGACCTGGTGGAGCGGCCCTGCCGTCGCAGTGGGGCAACCGCTACGGGCGCCGAGGGCTGGTCGCGCCGGTCAGCTACCAGGACGAGCACGCCTTCCAGCGCTGGTGCGCGACCGCCCCGGCCGTGCTCCGCCCCGCGCAGGTCAACCTCCGGGGCCTGCACCCGCTGCTGCGGGCCGAGATCAAGTGGGGCATGTTCGCCTACACCCAGAAGGCCCACGGCCGCTGGGAACTGGTCACCTGGCAGGGCCTGGCGAACTTCGCCCGCGAGCACGGCCTGCGTTCGCTGACAGACACGGGTCCCGAGGAGGAACGGCTTCTGCAGAAGGCGGTCAGCCGCGAGGCAGTCCACATTATCCGGGCCGTGACCGACTGGTTGCACCCCCTCTACGTGACGCCGATCGAGACGCGCGAACTCGGATACATCCTCACCGAGCACTTCGGACGGAAACTCACCGGCCGCTCGACCCACATGGACCTCACCGGCGTCTCCCAGCGATGGCTGCGCGACCTGATCTGGGACCACCTGGTCGCGATCCTGCGTTCTCCCAGCTGCCCGCGCAGTGGAGGCACCTTCGACGACATGCGCCGAGCCGGCCTGGAGCTGAGCACCTTCCTGGAACTCCAGGCTCCCGCCGGCGGCCACGACCCGCGGGCTCTGACGGCCGACCACATGCACCAGTTCGTCGCCGACCAGCGGCAACGCGAGCGGGACGGCCTCGTCTCGCTCGCGGCCAGAGGCGTCCACGGCAAGCCGTCGATCGTGACCGCCAACACCCGACAGCGCGTCTTCCATCGCACCAGGCGGCTCCTGCGCGGGGCACTGGAGTCGGGGGAGGCCGAACGCCTCGGCCTGGACCGGGCGTTCATCGCGGCCATGCCTGCCCCCGGGCGGATGATCAGCCGCTCTCGGCAGCCGTTCTCCGACGATGTCGCCCGCGCGCTCGCCGACGAGACCAACCTGAGCCGGCTCGCCGAGACCCACGATACGTTCGACCGCGGCCTGCGGGACGCCTGGGAGACCATCCTCGTCACCGGCCGCCGCTGCGGCGAGGTCCTCCAGCTCCGCCTGGACTGCCTCGGCCGCTACGGCGGACTGCCGATGCTCTGGCACGACCAGACCAAGGTGGGCAACTACGACCAGGCCCTGCGGATCCCCGAGCGCGTCCACCAGCTCCTGGGAGTCCGCCAGCAAAAGACCCTGACCCTGTTCGAGGCCCGGAACAACCGGCCGCCCACCGCCGAGGAACGCGCCCATATGGCGCTGTTCCCCACCAACATCCGCAACCGCGACGGACGCCGGCCGCTCAGCTATAAATGGTTCCATAAGGGCTTCAAGCCCTGGATCGACGACCTCGACATCGGCCGAGGGGTTCCCCACCAGGCCCGCCACTCGCTGGCGACCAGCCTGCTGCGGGCCGGCGCGACTTTGACCCACGTCCGCCGCTACCTCGGCCACGTCTCGGAGCGGATGGCCGAGCACTACATCCACCTGACCCAGTCCGACCTGGAGGATGTCCTGCAGCACCTCTGGGTCGCCGGCCCCGGCACCGCCAAGCCCGGCGAACTCCTCACCGAACCGGCGACCCCGCTCACCCGCGAGCAGGCCCAGGCCATCGCCGTCGACCTGTCCCGCCGCAGCACCCCGGCCGAGGGTGGCTTCTGCACCTTCCAGCCCGTCGTCGACGGCGACGCCTGCCCGTGGAACCTGGACTGCCACAACTGCGACAAGTTCGTGCTCTCCGGCGCCGACCTGCTCTACTGGCGACGCAAGCGCGAGCAGTGGCGGCTGCTGGCCGAAGGCGCCCCGGACGACACCACCGCCGACTACCTCCACCGCTACTTCGAGCCCACCGCCCGCGCCATCGACGGCCTGGAGAAAGCCCTCGCAGGACTGGGCCTCCTCGACGACGCCCTCGCCCTGGACCTGCGCAAACCCCAGGACTACTTCGAGCGGATCTGGTCCACCGCGTTCCGCGCGGCCGACCTCGCCGACGCCGGCTCGGAGGGCGCGGACGACATGGCAGGGCAGGTCGCATGAACACCAACACCGTCCCCCCGGACCGCACCGCCGCGGCTCTCGCCGCCCGGCACCGCAAGACACAGACCGCGCTCGGACGCGTCCATGAGGCCATCACCCGCCTCCGCCGGGAGAAGGCCCAGATCAGCGTCGCCGCTGTCGCCCGCCGCGCGGACGTCTCCCGCACCTTCCTCTACGACAACCGCGAGGCCAGAGCCGCTGTCGCCGCAGCACTGACCGAGGCCGGCGACCACCGCCACCGAAGCCTCGCCGAGCAGGAGGACCAGCGCGAGGCGACCTGGCGTGAACGCGCGCTGAACGCCGAGGAGGCCCTCAAGACCGCCCACGCCGAGATCCAGTCCCAGCGCACCCGAATCGGTGAACTCCTCGGCCAGGTCCGCGACTTGCAAGCCGAGTGGACAGAAGAGACCCTCCAGCGGATCACCACCGAGAACACCACCCTCAAGCAGCGCGTCCGCCAGCTCACCGCCGACAACCGCACTCTCGACGAACGCCTCAAGGCAGCCCGCTCCAACCTCCGCTTCCAGGACCGCCGCGTCGCCGACCTTGAAGCCCAGATCGCGGCTCCGGCGGGCTGATCCGACATGACCGGTGGCCGCCGCGCCCGTGGCGGGGCGGCCACCGCGGGTAGTGCAGACTGGGCCGATGCTGTTGACGTTCATCGCAGAGGTCGCGGACGAGCCCTTGGTCCTGGACCCGGGCAACCAGGCGACCGAGTCGCAGACCAACACCTGGCATCTCGGCACCGACGCCGAGGAGCGGGCGACGCTGTCCGTGGAGGAGGTGGCTGCCGCCTTCGAGAGCACAGCGAGGGCGTTGCGTGACCGCATTCGGGCCCTCGGTCTGCACGGGTCCGCCACCTTCTACGTCTGGCACGACGACCAAGCCGGACAACTGCGCTGTTCGACTTCCTCCCAACCCCCGGAATCGCTCCCGTTCGCTGGCAACTACGTGCTGACCGAGATGCTCGAACCGATCATCACCAGCTTCCTCGACGACAGTGACCCCGGCTCGGTACCGTGGACCGAACTCACGTCATTCGAGTCCGACGGCCAGGACCGGGCGGAAGCCGTGCCGCCGCCGTTCCCGGTCTGGACGCGTCCAATCGGACGCGATACATGAACAGCCCCCTCGGTCTCGAAGCCGGGGAAAGCCAGTAGCCGCACCAGCCGGGGTCATGCGAACATCCCCAGCATGGAGCCCCAGGACGACCCAGCGGCAGGCGAGGTACTGCACGGGCGCGGCTGGCGCAAGGCGTTCACCGTCACAGAGATGGTCGACCAGTGGGCCTCGCTCGTCGGGACCGTTGAGAACGGCTACGAGGATTTCATCGACGAGTACACCAACGACCTCTACAGCCGGAACTGGCTCCACGAGGCGTGGGTTCTCCTGCCCGGGCACGTGCTCGTGGCCTGGAACCAGCGGATCCAGGAACTCGACAACCGCTTCCGGGCCGCGACCGCCTTCGACGACGGCCAGGCACTGTCCCAGTTCCACTGGATCAGCCGTTTCGATCCCGACGACATGTGGTGGCGCCGCCACCCGCGGATTCTCGTCGGAGACCTCGGCCGCGCGCTCCGCTCAGCCGGAGCAATCGACGCGCCCTCAGACCCTTGACCAGCCTCGGAAGCTGGCACGCGCGGAGCCAGGCCAGCCCTTGTCGCAGGCGCGACTTATCGTGGCCGAGTGACGAAGTGGCTCCGCTGTTACTGGGATGAAGAAGGCATTTGGTTCTACTTCGAACTCGACGGCTGGGCTCTGTTCGACAACGCCCACCGCCACCGCGGGATGGCTCAGCCCGACTGATCAACGACACGCCTCCATGCTTTCCTCGCCCCACCTCACCCAAAGCCGTTGGACAGCCCATCGCCGCAGATGACAGGCTCCTGCCCCATGGAGCTACTCGACGTCCTAACGGAACTCGCCCAGTCGGGACGGCTGGGTCCGGTCTCGAACGGCGCCGCCTGGGACGAGGTCACTGCGGCCCTCGGTGAGCCCTTTGAAGTGGTCATCGGGAAGCGTCGATCGTGGCCGCGTCTGTTCGCCTACGGCGACCTTGAGCTGAGTGTCTGCCGCTGCCAGAAGATCATCCTGATCTGTCTCCAGACCTGGCGTGATGTCATCGATCTCCCCATCGGCCTGGTCGGCAGGGAGACATTCCCCGGCAAGATCAAGTACGCCGACGTGATCGAATCTCTCGACCGCACCGGTTGCGCCTGGCAGCCCTACACACCGCTGACCTTCGACAACCAGTGCTCGGTCCAGGCCACGGCCTCCGGCGTCGTCTTCGTCTTCGAAATCCCCGAAGGAGAAGACCCCGTCCTCAACATCGCAGGACCCCAGCCCCACCAGCACGACTGCCCCGCGAATACCGGAAACCCTGCGACACCGTGAGCATGCAGCCGACACACGAGACCACCCAGATGAGCTACGGAAACGGCCTCACCTGACCGTCGCGGACATGTAGTCTATGAATCACCGCAGGTCAGAGCCGGAACATGAGCTCCCGCGGTCGGTAAAGTGGTCGACGATCCACTCGTCCAGCAGCTCCTGCAACTCCAGCAGCGACCACACCCGTTCGCGTTCCAGGTGCCGGCCGCGGTGTTCGACGCTGCGGCCGGTGTAGGTGGGCAGGAACTGTGCGAACAGCGTGGCCACCGAGCCCAGCATCTTCTCGATATGCCCCTTCTCGAAGGGCGAGCACTGATGGGCCGGCTGCACTTCGATCTCCAAGAACCGGCAGGAGGAGATGAAGTTGCGGGAGAGGAAGGCCTTGCCGTGATCACAGACGATGACCTCCGGGACGATCACCGGCCGGGCCGCCGCATGGGCCAGACGCTCGTCCAGGGCCAGGAGCCTGCGGTGCGGCAACACCGAGCGGGACATCCTGAGCGCGTCCGCCCAGCCCGGCCGCATCAGTTCGGGAGTGACGGTGCGGGCCAGCAGCACGCTGGCATCCACGGCTTTCGTGGTCGGCCGCAGCACCGCCGCTGTCAGCGTCCTAGTGGCGACATCGATCATGGCGGTGAGCTCGACTCTGCCCGTGACGCCGTTGTCGAGCAGGACCAGCACATCCAGCGAGGTGGAGTCGATCTGCATGACCTCGCCCGGTGCGAACACGGGCAGTTCACCGTGCGGCGTCGTGGCCCCGTGGGCCCTGGACCTGCGGGTCACCGCCGAGCCGGACGTGTGAGTGCCCGAAGTCAGCTTCGCCAGCAGCCGGTAGAGCGTCCGCTGCGAGGGAAGCCCAACTCCCTGCCCACCAGGTGCTTCCTTGAGGATCTCGCCGGTCCGCCACAAAATGAACGTCCCCGTGCGGGTTGAGGCGTCCACCGCTTCCTTGATCGCCTGCCGCATCGCGGCCACCACCGCATCGTCGACCTCCCCGAACTCGGCCGTCCTGCGGACCGGCCGGTGATCGGCCAGGCCCAGCACCCCGCGTTCCTGGTAGCGACGCCGACGGTGGGCGACCGTACTGGCAGAGACCTTGTGACCAGCGGCAGTCAGCTCAGCGGCCTTTGCCCGCTGCCGGGCGGTCAAGGACCGCTCCGGCCCGTACTCAGGCCGGACCGCCGTACCGGGCTCCGCTCCGGGCGGCAGCCCGTGCAGCACCTCCAGGATGTGGCCCTCCCACCACAGAGCCCTCTCCACCTCCCGGGCGGGAAATGCCTCCAGCAGCGAGGCCGCCGGCAACGGCATCCGAACCGGGCTGTCCACGACCTTGAAATCGGCTGCCGCGAACAACTCGAGCAACGGCACGACCCGATACGGCTCTTCGCCCTCCGCCAGCGTCACCGCCTGGGCGGCAACGGCGAGCACTCCGCGGATCTGGCCCTCGAACCGCACCCGGTCACCGACCGCGACCCGACCCGGCCGCTTCATCCTGCCCATGCCGCCCGCCCTTCTGTCCAGACGAGGCTGTCCGCCCCCAGCACCGCGGACTCCAGGTCCGTGCCCAGCCGTCCGGACCACAGCAGATGAAACAGGACCGGCAGGACCTGCAGCCGATCGCCCACCCTGCCGGCTCCCGACCACAACGGCAGCGGCTCCTCGAAGACCTCCACCAGCGAGGCCGCCACCCCCTCCGGGCGTCCCGAGCGGGTCCGCCGGTAGCGGGCCAGCCAGCGCAAGTTCGCCATGAACACCGGCTCGGGCGTGCCCATCCACGCAAACTCCCAGCCCACCGCCTCACAGTCCCGACGCGTCGCCGCGAACGCCTCTCCGGTTCGTTCGTCCAGCCGGTCCGCGGACCGGACATCGACCACCCTGGCCCGCCCGTCAGCAAGGCGTACGAAGTGGTCAGGCGCATGGCGACGCAGTGCAGGACCGTCCTGCCAGTGCAACCAGAACGGCTGCGAGGCGATCCCGACAACCCTCGGATCACGGTCCAGCAAGATCAAACAGTCCCGCTCCAGCCACGACTCGTAGCCCACGTGACCGCTGGTCGTCGCCGCGAAGTACCAGCCCGGGAAGCTCTCCCCACCCTTCGCCCACCGGAACTCACGTACCGGCTGAACGCCCTCAAACCGCGTACTCCACAACTGGCCCAACGGCCCGCGACGACGCCCACCAGACTCAAGAAAGTCCAGCTCAAAGGCAGATAACGCCGGATCCCCGTACGCCTGAGCCGATGCCCCCACCACGCCTCCAACCTCAACGGTCAAAGTTCGGTGGCAGGAACGTACCGGTGGTCAAAGTTCAGTGGCAATCGAACGAGATTCGCTGTCACAGGACACGTATGCGGTTTCGAGTGCATTGCTAAAAGAACAGTTCCGATATATCGTTGACGCATCGCGACAGATCAACGATGGAAGGAAGTGAGCGCGATGCGTTCCCATGGACATGGAAACGGCGGCCCCGGCCATCAGGGTCGGGGTGACTTCGAAGGGCGTCGGGGGGCCTTCGGTCCGTTCGGCCCTCCGTTCGGCGGCCCTTTCGGCGGGCGCGGCGGCAGGGGCGGACCCAGGGGCAGGGCGCGCCGCGGTGACGTGCGTGCGTCGATCCTGGCTCTGCTCAAGGACCGGGCCATGCACGGCTACGAAATGATTCAGGAGATCGGCGAGCGCAGTGGCGGGGCCTGGCGCCCCAGTCCCGGTTCCGTCTATCCGACGCTTCAGCTGCTCGAGGACGAGGGGCTGATCACCAGCGAGAGCGAGGGCGGCAAGAAGCTGTTCACGCTCACCGGGTCCGGGCGCACGGCGGCCGACGAGGGGCCCGACGCCCCCTGGGAGGACGCGGCGGGGCGCGGTGGCGACTGGGAGACGATGAACGAGGTCCGGCAGGCCGGATTCGGTCTGATGGAGGCGTTCGGTCAGGTCTGGAGGACCGGTACGCCCGAGCAGCGCAAGAAGGCGATGGCCGTCATCGGGGAGTCCCGGAAGAAGCTCTATCTGATCCTGGCCGACGAGGACTGAATCGGCCGGCCCGGCCCTACCCGGCGGATGCCCGTACGGGGCCGGCTCGGCCCTACCCGGCAGATGCCGGTATGCAGGTGGCGCCCCACGGAGATCCGTGGGGCGCCACCTGCTGTGCGGGGTCGCGCGGTCAGGTGACCAGTCCGGCGAGCTTGCGCAGCGACTCGTGGAGCGCGGCGGTCGCCGAATCCTTGAGCTTGCCCGCCATCAGCGACACGGCCGCGCCGGTGAACTCTCCGTCGATGCGGACCAGGGTCGCGTCGCCGTCCGCCGTGAGCGAGTAGCGCATCGCGAGGTTGACGCCCATCGGTCCCTTGCCACGGGTGACCAGCAGCGCCGTGGTTTCCAGCTGGTCGACCGTCCAGTTCACCTCCGCGGGGAAGCCCATCAGTTTCATGTTCTCCTCGTAGGTGGCCCCGACCGCGAGCTCGGCCGGGCCGCCCTTGGGGAAGCTGGTGTGTGTGGCGTTCCACTCGCCGTACGAGCTGAAGTCGGTCAGCTGGGTCCACACCTTCTCGGCCGGTGCTTCGATCCGAGCCTCGGCGCTGACTTCGGCCATGCGACCACCCCTTCTCGTCGGGTTGCGATGTCGCGGAACGTAGCCGCTGGGCCGAGAACATTCAATACTGATGAAGCGTCAGATCTGCCAGATCTCGGCGGAATCGAACCAGTCGGAGGCCCGGGGGCGTGCGCTCTCGTCATGGCAGTGGAAAGCTGCCCAGAAGAGATCGCCGGGCAGCGCGTCGTGCGGGGCGTAGACCCGGTACACGTACTGCATTCCGTCCCTGGCGAGCAGCGCGACCATCCACAGGGGCAAGTTTCCTCCGTCTCGTGGTGGGCCTGGGGTCCTGTCGAAGTGAGACGGATTCGGGCGGGTCGTGGTTGCGAGGGGGAGCGTGGCAAGGCGGCGCGCACCTCTTTGGCGTGAAATCGCCATCTCATCCGTAAGGAGGATGGCTCGGGAGCCCGTGCCCAACTTCTGTCGGATGCCCAAATGCTTCCCGCCGGGGATGTTCCGCGCGGAGGAGTCTGGTGAGCTGGAAGATGTGCATAGCCCTACCCGGCCGGATGACCAGCCCGCCCCGTCCCGTGCCGACATCGAAGCCGGACTCACCGTGGAGCTGGCGACGGTCGTGGCAGGTGCACGTCGACGTGCGCTGCGGGACGGCGACCACCAGATCGATACGGCCCACCTGCTGCACTCGGTGATCGAAACGGATCCCGAGGTGCGGGCAGCCTTCGACGGCGGCCCGCAGGTTGCCAAGGTGCTGGGCTATCTCGTCCAGCGCAGCATTGGTTACGGGCTGCGCTGGCAGGGTTCGGTGGAGGACTCGGGTGCGGTTCCCGTGGTGGCCGAATCCGGTGTGGCGGGGTGGTCGCCCGCAGCGGTCGTGGCGATGGAGGGCGCACTGGAGCGCGCCGGGACGCGTGGGGACCGGCAGGTGAGCGGCCTTGATCTGCTGGCCGCGCTCGCGAGCGACCGGGACTGCCGTGCCGTCGAGGTGCTGGGCCGGGCAGGGGTGGACGCGGAGGTGCTGGCGGGGCGGCTCGGCAAGGGCGAAACCTGACGCCCACATCAAGGGCGAAACCTGACGTCCACATCAAGGGCGGAACCTGACAGGCGCATCGGTGGTGACGCTCCTGACCCCACCTGTCATGATGTGCCGATGCACGCGTCTCAGGGGAAGAGCGTCGGCCTGGGACTCGCCCTGGTGTCGGCCTTCGCATTCGGTGGGTCAGGTGTCGCGGCCAAGCCGCTGATCGAAGCGGGGCTCGACCCGCTGCACGTCGTGTGGCTGCGGGTGGCCGGGGCCGCCCTGGTGATGCTGCCTGTCGCCTGGCGCCGCCGGGATCTCGTACGGCGCAGGCCCGCGTTGCTCCTCGGGTTCGGGCTGTTCGCGGTCGCGGGTGTGCAGGCCTGCTACTTCGCCGCGCTCTCCCGCATCCCGGTGGGTGTCGCCCTGCTCATCGAATACCTTGCGCCCGCCCTCGTGCTGGGCTGGGTCAGGTTCGTCCAGCGCAGGCCGGTGACGCGTGCCGCGGCCGTCGGTGTGGTGCTCGCCGTCGGCGGTCTCGCCTGCGTCGTGGAGGTCTGGTCGGGGCTGAGTTTCGATGCCGTCGGGCTGTTGCTCGCCCTGGGGGCGGCCTGCTGCCAGGTCGGCTACTTCGTGCTGTCCGACCACGGCGGCGACGGCGAGAACCGGGTCGACCCGCTGGGTGTCATCGCCTACGGACTGCTCGTCGGCACCGCCCTGTTGACGGCGGTCGCCCGGCCGTGGCAGATGGACTGGTCGCTGCTCGCGGGCCGTGCGGACATGAACGGCACGGCGGTTCCCGCCTGGCTGCTGCTCGGCTGGATCGTGCTGATCGCCACCGTCGTCGCGTACGTCTTCGGGGTGGTCTCGGTGCGCAGGCTCTCCCCGCAGGTGGCGGGGGTGGTGGCCTGCCTGGAGGCGGTCATCGCGACCGTCCTCGCCTGGGTGCTGCTCGGCGAGCATCTCTCCGCGCCGCAGATCATCGGCGGGGCAGTGGTGCTGTTCGGCGCGTTCATCGCGCAGTCGTCCGCGCCGAAGGCGCCTTCGGGGCCGGTGGCCGGTGGATCTCCTGCGGGGACGACCGAGTTGCCCGTCGGACCGACGGCGTCCCGGACCGACCGGACGTAGAACTACCGGCCGGATCCAGTGGGTCGAAGAGCACTACACTGCCCGCATGCATCTCACCGTCCTTCCGCCCCCCGCCGCTTAGCGCGGGCGGCTGCACTCTCTGACGTAGACCGGGCTCGGGGTGTTCCCGAGCGGTTCGTCGCTGCCCGCGTGCGGAGTTCAGCGACCACCACCCCTGTCTTTCACGTGGAGAAGTACGTGACATCTCGGTCGAATGCTGCTCCCTGCCTGTCCGTCGGGCGGAGCCTCACCTATCTGACCATCGCCGGAGCGGCCTGGGGGACAGCCGGGGCGGCTGCCTCGCTGCTCTACCGGGCCAGCGATCTCGGACCCGTCTCCCTGACCTTCTGGCGCTGCGCGGGCGGGCTCGTGGTGCTGCTCGCCGTGCAGGCGCTGCGCCGCCCGCGCACGGTGACCGGGCCCGCCGAACCACGCGCACGCCTGGTCCTGCGCATCGCGGCCACCGGGACCGCGTTCACGCTCTTCCAGGCCGCCTACTTCGCGGCCGTCCAGGACACCGGACTCGCGGTGGCCACCGTCGTCACACTCGGCGCCGGGCCCGTGCTCATCGCCGTCGGCGCGCGGCTGACGATGGGGGAGCGGCTGGGGGCCGGCGGGATCATCGCCGTCGCGGGCGCGCTGGGCGGCCTCGTGGTGCTGGTCCTGGGCAGCGGAGGCGGGGCCGTGCGCCCGGCCGGTGTCGGCTGGGCCCTGCTCTCGGCCGCCGGATACGCGGTCATGACCCTGCTGACGCGCCGCCTCGGCCGGGACGGCGGCGGTGACCCGCTGTCGACGACCACCTGGTCACTCGCGGTCGGCACGCTCTGCCTGCTGCCGCTCGCCGTGGTCGAGGGGCTGCTGCCGCACACCGTCGAACTGGGCACGGTGGCCGGGCTGCTGGCGTACGTGGCGGTCGTCCCCACGGCTCTCGCCTACGCCCTCTACTTCGCGGGGGCCGCCGTGGTCCGGTCGGCCACCGTCTCGGTGATCATGCTCATCGAGCCGGTGAGCGCGGCGGTGATCGCCGTCTCGCTGCTGGGTGAGCCGCTCACGGCGGCCACCGTGTCCGGCACCCTGCTGCTGCTCGCCGCGGTCGCCGGACTCGCGTACGGGGAGATGCGGGCGGCGTCCCTGGCCCGCCGTCAGTCGTTCCCGGTCTGACGGCATTCCCGAGGAGCGCCCGCGGCTGCGGGAGCGCCCGCGTTCCTACCTGAGGTACCCGGGCAGTGCGACGGCCGGGTCGAGGTCTCCGGACGGGACGGGCGCGCCGTAGCCGCGGGCCAGCGGCACCACGCCCGCCCAGTGCGGCAGCGAGAGGTCCGCGGGCTCGTCGTTGGGGTCGCCGGTGCGGATCTTGACCGAGACCTCGTCGAGGTCGAGGCGGACCACGGCGGTCGCGGCGAGTTCCTTCGCGTCGGCCGGGCGTGAGTCGGCGGAGCGGCCGGGGACGACGTGGTCGACGATCGTGTCGAGCGCGGTGCGCTGCTCCTCCGGGTCGGTGACCTGGTAGGCCGTGCCGTGGACCACCACGGAGCGGTAGTTGATCGAGTGGTGGAAGGCGGAGCGCGCCAGTACCAGACCGTCGACATGGGTGACGGTCAGACAGACGGCGAGGCCCGGGTCGGGCGCCCCGGCCGCCCGCAGCGGGCGCGACCCGGTCGAACCGTGGATGTACAGGCGCTCGTCCCGCCGCGCGTACAGCGTGGGCAGTACGACGGGAGCGCCGTCGCGGATGAAGCCGAGGTGGCAGACGTAGCCCTCGTCGAGTACGGAGTGCACCAGTTCGCGGTCGTACGAGGCGCGCTCCCGCGAACGGGTGGGGACGGTGCGCTCGGTGGACCGGTAGGAGGAAAGCTCCGGCATGACGTTCTCCCTTGCGTTCTTTATTGCACTAGTGCATAGTTGGCTTTGTGCTAGGAGAATATGGGATCGAAGGTCACCGTGCAATGGACATTGCCGCGAGCGTGGAGCGCGCGATCGGTGCCGGTGTGCTCGCTCCGGGCCAACCACTGCCCCCGCTCCGGGAGTTGGCGACCGATCTCGGGGTGAACCCGAACACCGTCGCCTCGGCGTACCGGCTGCTGCGCGACCGCGGGGTGATCGAGACGGCAGGGCGCCGGGGCAGCCGGGTGCGCCCCCGGCCCGCCAGTACGGCGCGTGAATCGATCCGGATCGAGATCCCCGCCGGGGTGCGGGACGTCGCGGCGGGCAATCCCGACCGGGCTCTGCTCCCCCCGCTCGCCCCGGCCCTGGCGGCAGCGGCGGCGCGCAGCGACCAGGAGCCCGTGCTGTACGGACAGGAGGCCGTCGAGCCGGAGCTGGCACGGCTCGCCCGTGCCGCGTTCGTCGCCGACGGGGTGCCGGACGGCCCGGTCGCCGTACTCTCCGGGTCGCTCGACGCGATCGAGCGCGTCCTGGCCACCCGTCTCAAGCCGGGTGACGCCGTCGCCATCGAGGACCCGGGCTGGGGCGCCCTGCTGGATCTGGTCCCGGCGCTGGGGCTGCGCGCCGTTCCGATGGCCCTCGACGACGACGGCCCACTGCCCGAGGAGGCGGAACGCGCGCTGCGGGAGGGTGCCCGCGCGATCGTGGTCACCGCCCGCGCGCAGAATCCGACGGGTGCCGCAGTCGGCGCCGCCCGTGCGCGGCAGCTCCGCGCCGTCCTCCGGGACCACCCGGAAGTGCTGCTCATCGAGGACGACCACGGCCACGGCATCGTGGACCTGCCGCTGCATCCGCTGGCGGGCTGCACGGACAACTGGGCGTTCGTGCGGTCGACTTCCAAGGCCTACGGTCCCGACCTGCGGCTCGCCGTACTGACCGCGGACCCCGTCACCGTGGACCGGGTGCGGGGCCGCCAGCGGCTCGGCCCGGGGTGGGTCAGCAGGCTGTTGCAGTACGCGGTCGTGCAGCTGTGGACGTCGGGGGCGGTCGATGTCGCCGAGGTCTCCCGGGCGTACGGGCTGCGCAGGGACGCGCTCGTACGGGCGCTGCGCGAGCGGGGCGTCGCGGCGCACGGCCGCAGCGGGATGAATGTGTGGGTGCCGGTACCCGACGAGACCGGGGCGGTGGCCCGGCTGCTGCACGCGGGCTGGGCCGTCGCCCCCGGGGCGCGCTTCCGGATGGCCGCGCCTCCCGGAGTGCGTCTCACGGTTTCCACGCTGACTCCGGACGACATCGGCCCGGCCGCCGACGCCGTCGCGTCAGCGGCCGGGACCGCACCCGGCAGGCGTTACGACTGATCCGTGGTGGCGGCTCGGCCGGGCCTGCGCGGGCGGCTCTGGGTGAGTGCCGCTCCCGCGACGACGACTAGGGCGCCGACCGGCGTGTTCCAGCTGAGGCTCTCGCCGAGCAGTGCCGCGCCGGCCGCCGTGGCGATCACCGGGATGAAGTAGGTGACCATCTGGGCGGTCGTCGGGCCGACTTCGGCCACCAGGCCGTACTGCAGCAGCAGGGCGACACCCGTGCCGAGCGCCCCGAGCGCCGCCACCGCGAGCAGGGGAGCCACCGGGAACGATCTCGGCACCGACGTGAACAGCGGGGTGACCACGGCCAGTTGGGCGGTCGCGACGAAGAGCTGGGAGCCGGTGACCGCGAGGTTGGAGCTTCCCGTACCGGCCAGCGTGCGCCGTACGTAGATCCAGCCGATCGGGTAGCAGAGCGAGGCCAGCAGGGCCATCGCGGTGCCCCGGAGATCCAGTCCGGAGAAGCCCTGCCAGACGCCCAGCACGGTCAGCACGCCGAGGAACCCGAGGCCGAGCCCGGCGACCCGGCGCCGGGTGGGACGGTCCTCGGAGAGCGCGACCAGGGACAGTGCCATCCCCCAGAGCGGCGAGGTGGCGTTGCAGATCCCGGCGAGCGTCGAGGGGGCGGTCTGCTCCGCGTAGGCGAAGAGCGAGAACGGTGCGGCGTTGAGCAGGAACGCGGCCACACCGAGATGCGCCCAGGTGCGCGCGCCGCGGGGCAGCCGTTCGCGCTTGACGACGATGGCCGCGGCGAGCACGGCCGTGCCGAAGAACAGCCGGCCGAAGGTGACCTGGAACGGGGCGTAGCCGTGGGTGCCCACCTTGATCAGCAGGAAGCTGAATCCCCAGATGAGCGAGAGCGCGGCGAAGCGGACGCGCCAGTCGACGGCGGGGCGGCGCGTGCCGGAGGGCGGTGCGATGACCGGCGCTGACACGGTCCTGGGCGGAGTCGCGATGCTCATGCGCACCACTCTGGCGCGATCAATTTCTTAGCACAAGCGAGACTGTGTGGAGTGATTCGATTAGCATTGCTTACATGTTGAATCTGGAGCGTTTGCGTACTCTCGATGCCGTGGCCCGGCACGGCTCGGTGAGCGGGGCGGCCGACGGGCTGCACGTGACCACGTCTGCGGTCTCCCAGCAACTGGCCAAGCTGGAGCGGGAGGCCGGGCAGCCGCTGCTCGCCAAGAACGGCCGGGGGGTGCGGCTCACCGACGCGGGGCGGCTCCTGGCCGACCACGCCGCGCGGATCCTGTCCCAGGTGGAGCTCGCCCAGTCCGATCTGGAGGCACAGCGCGGCCGGGTCGTGGGGGAGCTGCGGATCTCCGCCTTCCCCACGGCCGCCCGGGGCCTCCTCCCCGCCGTGCTCACCGCGCTCCGCGACCGGCACCCGCAACTGACCGTCTGCTCGCAGGAGCTGGAGGGTGAGGACGGGGTGCGCGGTGTGGTGCGCGGGGATCTCGACGTGGCCGTGGTCCTCGACTGGTACAACAAACCGACGCCGATGCCCGAGGGGATGGCGAAGCGCGACCTCTTCGACGACATCGCCGACCTCGCGGTCCCCGCCCGCCATCCGCTGGCCGGCTCGGCGGTGGTGGACCTGGAGGAGTTCGCGCAGGACGAGTGGATCACCTGGCCGGAGGGTGAGTTCTGCCGTGAATGGCTGATGCTCACCCTGGGCGGCAAGGGGTTCGAGCCGAAGATCTCCCATGTCGCGGGTGAGCACCCCACCCAGCTGGCGCTGATCGAGGCGGGCCTCGGCGTCGGCGTGGCGCCGAGGCTCGGGCGCGGCCCGTTGCCCGAGGGGGTGCGCGCCGTTCCCGTACGGGACGCGCTGCGGCGGCACGTGTACGCGGTCTGGCGCGCCGACGCCGACCGCAGGCCGTCCATCAGGGCGGCGGTGGACGCGCTGTACGAGGCCGGACAGGCGCTGGGCGGTCAGCCGAGCTGAGTGAGCTTGCGGAAGTCCCAGGAGACGACGGCGTCCGGGGTCAGCCGCAGCCAGGCGTGCCTTCCGTCGTACGGCATGACGTCCATGCCGAAGTTCTTCCGCGCGAACAGGGGCTCCGGGGCTTCGAGTTCGGAGCACTGCTCGCCCGTGCGGGGTGCCTCGCCGACGAAGACGGCGGTGCCCGAGAGCTCCACGCCGCGCAGTTCGCCGTACTCCTCGCCGTCGTCGACGACGACGGCCAGACGCGGATCGGCCGACAGCTGTGACCAGCGGCGGCTGCGGGTCAGGGAGTACAGCCAGAGCGACGTGCCGTCCCAGAGGAACCAGAGCGCGCCGATGTGCGGCCGTCCGTCGGCCGAGACGGTGGCCACCCGGCAGGTGCGCTGCTCGGCGAGGAAGGTGTCGCGCTCCGCGTCCGTCATCATGATCCGGCGGCCTCTGCGCTGTGCGACGGTCATGGGCGTCTCCTCCGCGTGCCCGGTGCCTGTCCGGCGTCCGAGTCCGGCGCCGGCGTGCCCGGGGTGCTTGTGTCTGACGGTGTGTCAGGAATCATGGAGTCTCTTCCCTCATGACGCAATGGGGGTTAGCCTCACGCGCCCCGGCCCGGTGGGCGGCCGTCACGAGAGACGAGGGACCCATGCCGTCGTTGGAACAGCTCGCGCAGCAGCTCGATCCCGACACGGCGGTACTGCTCACCGTCGAGTGCCAGGAGGGCGTCGTCGGCCGGGACAGCGCGCTGCCCGAACTGGCCGAGGAGGCAAGGGCGTCGGGAGCCCTGGCGAACGTCGCCCGGCTGGTCGCCCGCGCACACGAGACCGGTGTGCAGGTGATGCACGCGGTGGCGGAGCGGCGTCCCGACGGGCGCGGCGCCAACCGCAACGCCCGCCTCTTCAAGGCGGCCGGACGCCTGCCCGTCCAGCAGCACACGGGCACGAAGGCGGTCCGCGTCGCCGAGCCCGTGGCGGTGGCGGACGAGGACCTCGTCGTACGACGGCTGCACGGCCTGTCGCCGCTCGCCGGTACGGACGTCGACGCGCTGCTGCGGAATCTGGGCTGCCGCACGCTGATCGTCACCGGCGTCTCGGCGAATGTGGCCATCCCCAACGCGGTGTTCGACGCGGTCAATCTCGGTTACACGGTGGTCGTGCCCGCGGACGCCATCGCGGGGGTGCCCGCCGACTACACCCCCGCGATGATCCGCAATACGCTCGCGCTCGTCGCCACGGTCACCTCGACCGAGGACGTACTGGCGAGCTGGAAACAGGCCGGGCCCGCGCCGCGAACCTGACCGCGACCTTGGCGTCCGTCCGCACGGCGCCCGCGACCTTGGCGTTCGTCCGCACGGCGCCCGCGACCTTGGCGTTCGTCCGCGCGGCACCCGCCACCTCTGGTGCTCAGATCTTCAACGACCGCTTGAAGAAGTCGAGTTCCAGCAGCAGGAGCTTGTCCGCCACCCCTTCCCCGGTCACCAGGTGCCCCGTGGGCAGCGGGAGCACGGTGTGCGGCCGGCCGGCGGCGAGCAGCGCGGCGGACAGCCGGAGGGTGTGGGCCGGGGCCACGTTGTCGTCGGCCAGCCCGTGCACCAGCATCAGGGGCCGGGTCAGCCGGTGGGCGTGGGGGAGCAGGGAGGAGCGCTCGTACCCTTCGGGCCGGACGTCCGGATGGCCGAGGTACCGCTCCTCCCAGTACGTGTCGTACAGCCGTCGGTCGACGGGCGGTGCTCCCGCGACCGCCGCGTGGAACACATCGGGCCGGTGCAGCACGGCGCCCGCGGCCAGGTACCCGCTGAACGACCAGCCCCGGATGGCCACTCGCCCCAGGTCCAGCGCGTCGTACCGCTCCGCAGCCGCGTGCAGCGCGTCGATCTGGTCCTCCAGCACGGGCCCCAGCCGGTCCCCGACGATGCCCCGCTCCCACGCGACACCGCGCCCGGGGGTGCCGCGCCCGTCCGTGGCCAGTACGGCGAAGCCCTGCTCCGCGAACCACTGGCCCACGGCGGTGTACCAGGCGCGCGCCCTGGTCACGACCTGCATGCCGGGTCCGGCGTACGGGAAGAGCAGGACCGGCAGCCTGCCGCCCGGCGCGTACCAGGACGGCAGGTGCAGACGGCTGCGCAACTCGCGCTTGCCGAGGGCGAGATGGAAGGGCTGCGGGGTGACCAGTGGCTCCTCGGTGAGGACGCCGATCCGTCCGGACGGCTGCCCGCCGTGCAACACGGTCACGGTCTGGCCGTCCTCCGTCCTGCTGTCGAGGACGACGGTGTCCCCGCCGACGGCGGCCGTGTGCACGCCCGGTCCCTCACTCAGCCTCACGAAGCCCGGCTCGCGGGAGGGGTCGTAGCACCAGACATGGACCTCCGTAGGGTCCTCGCTCGCTGTGAACCAGACCTGTGCCCCCACCGTGCCCAGCACCTCGCGGACCTGCAGCCCCGCCGGGCTGACGACGCTCCCGATCCGGATCGCCCGGGTATCACCGCACACCTGGGGCAGTACCGGCACCCCGGCGGCGGTGTGCCGGGGCGCGCCCGGCGGGCACGTCACCCAGGCCTCGTCGGTCTGCCGGGCCAGCACGTCGAGGTCGCCGGTCGCGGGTGCGACGGCGACGATCCACAGGGTGCGCTGGTCGCGGGTCTGCAGGCTGACGACCGGGCCGGCGCTCTCCCAGTCCGCGGTGACGACGTACTCGAAGGCGGGAGCGTTCCACGCGCCGGGCACGTCGGCCTCGGGCGCCGCACGCGGCAGCCGGACGGGAGTGTGTTCTCCCGCCACCGTGGTCAGCAGCAGCGTGGTCTCGGCGTTGGGGGTGCCGGCCGCCGGGTAGCGGATGCAGCGGGGCGGCTCCTGCGGGTTCGCGGCATCGGCGATGTACCGGCGCTGCACCATCGAGGCGTCGACGCGGGCGACGAGCAGCGCATCGCTGTCCGGTGACCACCAGTACCCGCGCGACCGGCCGATGGAAGCCACGGCGGCGTAGTCGGGAAGTCCGTACGTCACATCGGGGCACTCGGGGGCGGCGAGGAGCCGGTCGCCGGTCCCGTCGGTCCCCACGACCCGCAGGGCGCCGCCGGTGACGTAGGCGATCAGGGTTCCGTCCGGGGAGGGCCGGGGAGCGGTCGCCGGGCCCGCGGTGGGGATGCGGCGGGGTGCGCCGCCGCCGGTGTGCACCGTCCACAACTCACCGCCGAGTACGTAGGCCACGACCCGGACCTCCAGGTCCGCCGCGTACGAGGTCACGCCCGGGGACGGCGCGGCCGGTTCGGCGAGCGGGCGTTCCTGTCCGTTCTCGTACAGCCAGAGCAGGTTGCGCGGGTCGGAGCCGGAGGCGGAACGCACGAACAGCACGCGCTCGCCGTCCGGGGAGACGGTGAAGTCCCTGGGAACACCCAGGGTGAAGCGGCGGGTTCTGGCGAACTGACGGGGAAATCCGTTGCGGTCCATGGGCTCCGTGTTTCTGTTGTCGTGGTTCCTGCCGCTGATCGCCGTCGAGTGCGGGCGGCGCTGCTGCGGGCATGGGAAGACGGTCGTCGGCGTACTGGTTCCAGGCGTCGACGACCTGTTGCGGGATCTGTTGCGGGTGGAACTGCGCGCGGCGAAGGCCCGTTACGGGAGACTGTCCGGATCGCCGGATCGCCGGATCGCCGGATCGCCGGATCGGCGGATCGCCGGATCGGCCGACAGGGCCGCGCGTGACCGCGTCACGAGGCGGTCCGTGCCGCGCACCGGGCCAGGAAAGGTGGGGTGATGCGGCGTTTCGAGCCCCGACATCTTAGCCTCGATCCACCGATCCGTGCCTTGTGGATAACGTCTCGGAAAACGAAGAAGTGCCTTGTGACCTGCGATGATGGGAGTTCTTCAGGCTTCCAGCACGCACAATCAGCAAGGCACTTCCGAGATGCAAGTTTCCCACACGCGGGCGGCGGTCTCCGCTGCCTTCGATGACGCGAACCTGATCGCGCATGCCGGGCTGGTTCCGGTGATGCGGCTGGCCGAGCGGTGCGGTCTGCCCCGGCTGGTGAGGGAGAAGGTGAGGCTGACCGGGACGAAGAACGGCGCGGGTGCCTCGGCGGACGCCAAGGTCACCAGCATCGTGGGCGGCATGGCCGCAGGGGTCGAGGCATCATGCCCGCGATCGCCAGACGCGGAGCCCGGCATGGCACAGGACCGTGGGCCTACCGCTGGGCTGTGGAACGGAACGGTCGTATCGCACCGCAAACGCCCTCGTCAGCCTTTGTCGGCGGGCGAGGAGGCCGACAACACCGCATACCGCAAGGGGCGTGCCCGTGTGGAGCATGCAACCGGCCGGATGAAGGGTTTGAGCGTCGGCTTGCGGAACCCTTCCGTGGTGGGCCACGTCTTCTCTGCTGAAGATCATGGTCGTAGGAGAGGATGCAAGGTGAGTGACCGCGAGCGGGGCCAGGACACCGAACCCGCGCCCACCGGAGACGCTCCCTGGTGGGCAGGGCTCGGGCCGACCGGAGGAGTGGTCCTCATCGTGAGTGGGATAGGGCTGCTGCTGTGGCTGATCCTGGGCGGAGGCACGGCTGACGACGACTGGTCCCACTACTACGGGGCCAGCAAAATCCTGGCCATCGGATGCGTCATTGCCGGCACGACACTCCTGGCTCGCCGCCGCGGCTAAGAGGTCCTAACAAAGGCGTTGGACGTGGCGGTGGGTGATGAGGCAGGTGGCGAGGCCGAGGAAGGCTTCGTGGATATCGTCGCGTCGTTCCCAGCGGATGCGGAGGCCTCTGAAGCCGTGGAACCAGGCAATGGTGCGCTCGACGACCCAGCGGTGAACGCCCAGGCCGGAGCCGTGTGGGACTCCACGGCGGGCGATCACCGGTTTGATGCCCAGGGCCCGGACCAGGCGGCGGTACTTGTCGTGGTCGTAGCCGCGGTCGCCGAGCAGGGTGTCAGGCCGTCGGCGGGGTCGTCCGACGAGTCCCGGGACCGATGGGATCTTCGCGAGCAGGGGTATCAGCTGGGTGACGTCGTTGCGGTTCCCGCCGGTCAGGGACACCGCGAGTGGGATGCCCTGACCATCGACGAGGATGTGATGCTTGCTGCCCGGCCGTGCGCGATCGACCGGGCTGGGACCGCTTTTGGGCCCCGCCGCGCGGCCCTCACATGGAAGGAGTCGATCACCGCCCGGGACCAGTCGAGCTGTTTCGCCGCTCGGAGCCTGGCCAGCAACACGACGTGGAGCCGGTCCCAGACTCCGGCCTCGTTCCATGCGGCAAGCCGCCGCCAGCACGTCATGCCCGAACCGAAGCCCAGCTCCTGAGGTAGGTACTCCCACTGGATCCCGGTATGCAGCACGAACAGGATCCCGCACAGCGCCTGCCGGTCCGGCACCCTCGGCCGCCCGGCCACCAGCTTCGGTCCCGACTCCGGTAACAACGGCTCGACCAGCGACCACAGTTCATCCGAAACGATCCACGGACGCGACTCCCTCTTCCCCACGAACAGACCAACGAGCAACCAGGCCGACAGTCACACCATCGAAGACTTCTGTTAGGACCTCTTAGCGGGAGAACGGGGGCTGGGTCCATGGTTCGCAAGGACGCACGGGCCCTGGTCACCACGGCGTACGGATTCCGGTCACCAGGGCCTGCGCCCGCGAGATGATCGCGTCATGACCGAGATCGTTCTGATGTCCGACCCGAAGGTCGCGGCCGTGCCCGTTCAGGAGTGCGGCGAACGGCTCATGGATGTGCGCCGGGGCAGCCAACTGCTGGTCGACGAGCGGAAGTGGCAGGACTCCGCGGGTGCCTTCGCCCACCTTCGGGAAGGGGTACTCGACCGGCTCCTCGCAGCACAGGCACAACTGCCCGGGGGACTACGACTGCTGTACGTCGAGGGGTATCGCCCGCCGGCCCTCCAACGCCGCTACTTCGACGAGTACGCGGCCGGACTCCGTGCCGACCACCCGGAATGGGCCGCCGAACAGGTCCACTCGATGGCCAGCCGGTACGTGTCCCCTCCCGGTGTCGCACCGCACAGCGCGGGCGCGGCCGTCGACCTGACGCTCGCCGATGCCGACGGCCGTGAACTCGACCTGGGCACCCGCATGAACGCGACCCCCGAGGAGAGCGCGGGCGCCTGCTACACCCGGGCCGAGAACATCAGCGACGGGGCCCGCTCCCACCGGGCAGTCCTGAGTACCGCGCTCACCGCTGCCGGCCTGGTCAACTACCCCACGGAGTGGTGGCACTGGTCGTACGGAGACCGCTACTGGGCTCTCGGTACCGGAGCGGCAGCCGCGCACTACGGGCCGGTGGAACTCACGTGACCGCTGGGTTGATTAGGCACCCGCACGGATGCCGTTGCCACCGGGACGGCGTGACGACATGGCCGGAACCTGTGATCAGTACGGCAGTCGGTCGCTCAGGTCTGCCGTACCGGCAGTAGGCCGCTCCGGTCAGGACCGACCGGCACGGGCAAGCGCGTCGGCGGCCTGAGCAGCCAGCGCGGCGACAAGTTCGGCTGCGGGTGGCAGATCGGTGACGAGGTCGACCGCCTCGCCCGCCCATACCGGCAACCGGGGCACATCGCCCCGTGCCACATCAGCGCGATAGTCCCGCTGGGCGTCGGCGGACGCCGCGAGTTCCGCCTCGCGTCCCCGCCACCGGTCGAGGTAGGGATGACCGAGGGTGCGGGACGTGTACGCCGACGGCCATGCGGAGCTCCGGGCGATGTCGAGGACGCTGCTGCGCTCGGTGTCCTGCCCGCGCCCCTGGACGATCGCCTCGGCGGTCGACGGGGCGACCAGGGCCTCGGCCGTGGCCTGGAAGCGGGTGCCGATGAGCGCCCCGGCCGCGCCGAGAGCCAGCGCGGCGGCCACGCCGCGGCCGTCGGCGATCCCCCCGGCCGCAAGCACCGGCACCGGCCCCGCCAGATCCACCACGACGGGGACGAACGGCAGCGTGGACCGCCCGTGCCGGGCGCCGTGCCCACCGCTCTCGGTGCCCTGCGCCACGACGACATCGGCGCCCAGGTCCAGCGCCTGCCGGGCCTCCTCCAGATCGGTGACCTGAACGATCACCGCCGCACCGGCCGCACGGATACGTTCGGCGAACGGGCCGGGATCGCCGAAGGACAGCATCACCGCCCCGGGGCCGTACTCCAGCGCCTGCTCGACCCCACGGACATCGGCCGCCCAGCTCAGGAACCCGACACCCCACGGCCTCCCGGCGCGCGCCACGATCGGCAACTCGCGGGCCAGCCAGTCCCGTTCGCCGCCTCCGGCGCCCAGCAGCCCGAACCCGCCGCCGAGGGAGACAGCCGCCGCCAGTGCGCCCCCGGCCGATCCGCCCATCGGCGCCGACGCGATCGGGTGCCGCACACCGAACAACCTCGTGAATGCTGTCGACAGTGTCATGCCCTCACCCATCCTCCGTACCGGAACGCGTACACCTCGTCGTCACCGTCCGCCTGCCGTCGTCGCGGTGGAGCCCGCACCGGGGGTCGCGGAGGCGGACGACGGCGAGTAGCTCGGATGGAGCGAGGAGGACAGCGGAGCCAGCGAGCCACACATCGGGGTCGGGAAGGCGGGCTCGCGGCGCTGGACGTCCTGGCAGCCTCCGGCGGCGCCTTCGGCGATCGGCACCCAGCCGGAGCTCTCGGCCCTGAAGAACCAGCGGTCGCCCAGCCGGGACGAGCAGCCGGATCCTTCGGCCTCGCCGCAGACCGGTCCGGTGCGCCAGGAGAACGTGAGCACCAGCCACCTCCCGCGGCAGTCCTCCGCGTCCCGGTACGTGTGTGCGGGCGCGTCGACCGCGATCAGCGCCTGGTCGTAGGAGGCGGCGGTGCAGCCGGTGGCAGGCGGCGTGCACCCCAACTGGCCGCACAGCCGCAGCGCAGGAGGCGTGGCACCGTCCGCGGTGAAGGTCACGTCGTTGTCGACGATCAGCTTGCGGTCGCCCAGCGGGCCGGGCAGCGTGACCCGCGTCGTGGCGGCGCGTTCCTTCGTACAGCCGGAGCGTCTGTCCGACGCAGGCGAGGAGAAGGTGATCTGCACCCACACCGTGTTCGGCACGGAGTCGGTGACCACCGCCTTGAGGTCCCGCTCGCACGCGGGAGCGCCGCTGGGCACCGTGGTGTCGAGGATCAAGGTGCGCCGGTCGTCGGTGAGGCGGGCCCCGGTGACCGCGGACGGCTGCGCGGTGGTCCACGGGAACCCGGACGCCGCGTTCGACGGTGACGCCGCTCCCGCCCGGCCGGCCACTTCCGTCCCGCACGCGCCGAGGACCAGCACAGCCACGGCGCACAGCACAGCGGCCACTGCCGCTCTGTGCGTTCTGCCTGATGTCACGAGCGCTCAATCCCCCTGTACCGCACCGACGTCGACCGGGCCAATATAGATCCGGCCCCTCGGTGGGGAGGCCGGAACCAGCTGCCCCTGTCCGGGATCCGGGGAGGCGTGGCGCAGGCGTTCCCACCGGGTCCGCGGCCCCAGGGCCCTGCCGGTCCTCGTCCCACCGGACGACCACTGTCTCGAACCGGAGATAGAGACCGGTGCGACCGGTTCCGCCCTGAGCAGCTGCCGCTGGGTTCGTCCGCGCCCATAGCCTTGATCTGTGAAGCGAGACGACGACCGGCTCCTGCCGGTCCTGCTGCTGTGCGCCCAGGCCGCCGTGTGGCCCGGCGCGGCCCTGGTGCGTGGGGCGACCCCGCCCCCGTCGGCCCTTCTGATGGCGCTGCTGGTCGGCGGGACGGTCACGGCCGCGCTCGCCGTCCGCCGGGCCCGGCCGGTGGTGACCCTCGTGCTGGTTGCCGCCGCCTGCGCGCTGGGCGCGGGACCGCTGCCTGTAGGCGCGATGGCGGTACTGGGAACAGCCGGGGTCGGGCTCGCCCTGTTCGCCGTGGCGACCGGGCGCGACACGTTCACCGCCCTGCTGTGCGTCACGGCTCTCGCCCTGTGGCAGCTCGTGCACGGCCTGAGCCTGCACGGTCTCAGCGACCGCGACGGGCTCGACCTCGTCCTCACCGCCCTTCTGTACACGGTCGCGTGCGGCACCGGCCTCCTGGTGCGACGGTCCCGGCACACCCGGCGGACGGCGGAGCTTCGCCTGAAGCGGGCCGAGACCGAGCGCCACCGCCTGCCGGTGGCCGAACGGCGCCGGATGGAGCGCGAACTGCACGACGTCAGTGCCCACCACCTCACCGCCGTGATCGTCTCCGCGGGAGCCGCGCTCGAGCTGCGTGACCGGCGTCCCGAACTCACCGACGAGGCCCTGGCGTTCGCCGTCGGGACGGGACGTACGGTCACCAGCGCGCTCGGTGCGGTACGTGCGCCGGCGCCCTCGCAGGACGAATCCGCCTCGCCGCAGGAGCGGTTGCGGGAGCTGGTCGACGGCTTCGGCCGACTGGTCCGGCTGGCCGACTGCGCGATCGGTCCACTGCCGGACAGCGCCGTCGCGGAAGCGGCGTACGGCATCGTGCGTGAGGCGCTGACCAACGTGGCCCGCCACGCCCCGGGCGCCCGTACGAAGGTGGTGTGCCGGTACGGCGACACCCGCACGGACATCACGGTCACCAACGCGCCCCCGCCCGCGGGTTCGACGGCGCACGGCGCGGGTCTCGGCAGCGGACGGGGACAGGGGTTCCTGCGGTCCCGGGCCCGGGAGGCGGGCGGCACGCTGAGCAGCGGACCCACGGCGGACGGCGGCTGGGAGGTACGCGCCGTTCTCCCCGGGCGGACCGCGGCCCCGGTGGAGAGGGCCGCGTCGTCCACGTACCGCCTGGCCCAGGTCGTCGCCGCCGTCGGCCTGTGCGCGCAGCCCCTGCTGCCGACTCTGGTCGTCCACTCCCAGGAACCGTCGAGCGGATGGCAGGTACCGGCGGGCGTGCTGTTCGCGCTGCTCGCCGCCGCCCAGGCGGTCACCCTGCTGTGGCTGCGCCGGGCGCCGCGCGCCGCTCGAGGAGCCCTGCTCGTCCTGGCCCTGCTCTGGCCGGTCGCGATGAGTGCGTGCCACTACGGTGGCCCGGTCCTGCTGCCGCCCGCCCTGGGCGCCCTCGCCACCTGCGCGGCCCTCGCCGCGGACGCGTCCCGAGCGCGCCCGTCCCGGGCGCTTCCCCTCCTGGCCGTGGTCGTACATGCGACCGCCGCCACCGCTGCCGTACTGGACCGCGGCACGACGGTTCCGTTCTGGGAAGTCGTCGCGGGTACGACCGCCGGGGCCGTTCTGGCCGTCGGCGCGGCTCACCTGGGTGGGATCGTGCGCGGGCGCCGGGAGCGGGCAGCCCGGGGCGCGTACGAGCAGCGCACCGCCGCCTGGACCGAGGCGGCCGTCCGGGACGCGTGGGCCGAACGGCGCCGTATCGCCGCGGGTCTGGAGACCACCGTGCTGTCCCGCACCGCCGAGATGGTCGCGGAGGCCGAGGCGGGCCGCCTCGAAGCGACCGCCGACCGCGCCCGCGCGGCCCTGACCGCGATGCGCGCCCTGCTCGACACCGCCCGCGACGGGGGAGAAGGCGGCACAGCGACCGAGCTGCGTCCCACGCCCACCCTCCAGGCGCTCGACCTGCTCGTACACCAGACCCGCGCGACCGGCCGCGACGTCGAGATCCGGCTCACCTCCCGGGTGCCGGACCGCCTGCCCGCCGCCGTCGACCTGACTGCCTACTACGCCGCCGAGACGCTGCTCGCGGTCGGTGGTGACGCCCCTGCGGTGATCGAGATCGACACGGAGGACGCTGCGTTGAAGCTCACGGCCACCGGTGTGCCACCGGCCGCGCACCCCGCTGTACGGGAACGGCTGGCGGCACGGGTCGCCGCACTCGGCGGCACGCTCATCACCGAATCCACCGAATCCACCGAATCCACCGAATCCACCGAATCCACCGAATCCACCGAATCCACCGCATCCACGGCATCTACCGAATCCACCGGACCACCCGGAACGGCCCGCCTCCTGCTGCCACTCGGCGCCGACGTCGCGTCGGCCCGGGAGCAGGAAGACAAGGAGCGGGACTGATGGGCCTGAGGGTTCTGGTCGTCGACGACCAGGGCATCGTGCGCGCGGGGTTCGCCGCCGTGATCGACGCCGAGGACGACATGACGGTGGTCGGCGAGGCCGCCGACGGCGCCGACGCGGTGCGCCTCGCCGAGGAGTTGGCACCCGACGTCGTCGTGATGGACGTCCGCATGCCCGAACTCGACGGGATCGCCGCCACCCGGATCATCACCGGCAAGGAGAACGCACCGCGCGTCCTCGTACTGACCACCTTCGACCTTGACGCCTACGTCTTCGACGCGCTGAGCGCCGGCGCCTCCGGCTTCCTGCTCAAGGACGTGCACGCAGCCGAACTCCTGCACGGCATCCGGGTGGTGGCGGACGGCGAGAGCGTGCTCGCCCCGTCCGCGACCCGCCGCCTCATCGGCCACTACGCGTCCGGCGCGCCCACCGGCCACCGCCCGGTGAGCGGCCCGCGGGAACTGGAGACCCTGACCGCCCGCGAACGCTACGTACTCGGCCTGATCGCCGCCGGACTCAACAACGCGGAGATCGGCGAGGAACTCGGCATCACCGTCGGCACCGTCAAGTCCCACGTCAACGCGCTGCTGCGCAAACTCGGCCTCCGCGACCGGGTACAGGCCACGATCCTCGCCTACGACCTGGGCCTCGCCCACCCCAACCACCCCGGCACGCACACCGCGTGACGCGCCCTCCCGCAACCGAAGGACCCGCTTCCGTGACCACCTTCCCGCGCCGCCTGCGCCACCTCCTCGGTGCCCCCGCCGCCCTCGCCTACCTCGCGCTCTGCGCCGCACTGCTGGTGTGGGCGCTCGTGGTGACCGGCATCGACGATTCCGGCGAGTCCATGGCCGGTGTCGTCCCGATCCTCGCCACCGCGCCCTTCAGCCTTGTCTTCCTCGGACTGCCGGACCACGCGGCGTCGTTCGTCGTCGCTGTCGCCCTCGGAGCGCTGCTCAACGGCGGTGTCATCGGCTGGTGCGCGCGCGCCCTGCGCAGGCGGTGACGGGCTCGACGGAGAAGCGGGCCACCCGCATGCGGCACTCCAGCCGACTCCTTGACCACCGATGAGCGCGCCCGTATTTTGTCATGGCAGTGTACAAATCCGCCCTTGGTCCACCTGTACCGGCGTTGTGCGCATACCGCGGAGTTCCAGATCCCACGCCCCTGTTCGTGCACGGGAGTTGATCCACCGTGGTGGCGGGCCTGATCCGCGAAGCCAGGACGACAGCGCCCTCGGCGCCCGGTGCCTCATCAGCCCCGTGACGAAGGAGTCAGATGAAACAGCGCAGCGCCCCGCGACGGCGAGTCCTCCTCGCCGTGCTGTCGTCGATGGTGTGCGTGACCAGCCTGGCCGGTTTCTCAAGACCGGCAGCAACTGCCCCCAGGCCGGTCTACCTGGACACCCACTACTCCTTCGAGGCCCGCGCGGCCGACCTCGTGTCGCGGATGAACTTCGGGGAGAAGGCGGATCAGTTGAATACCAACACCGCGCCGGCGATCCCGCGTCTGGGGGTGCAGGACTACACCTACTGGAGCGAGGGCGCGCACGGGATCAACTACATGGGCGCCGGGTTCAACAACCCCGCGGGCTCGGACCATCCCCCCGCGACGGCCTTCCCCGCGGGCATCGCGGCGACGATGACCTGGGACAAGGACCTGATGTACCAGGAGACCACCGCGATCTCCGACGAGGTCCGCGGGTATCTCGACAAGAGCCTCTTCGGCGTCGCCCCCAACAATATCGGCGGGTCGAAGACCGACTACGGTTCGCTGACGTTCTGGGCGCCGACGGTCAACATGGACCGGGACCCGCGCTGGGGCCGCAACGACGAGGGCTTCGGCGAGGACCCCTACCTGGTGGCGCAGATGGCTGGGGCATTCGTCAACGGGTATCAGGGCAACACGGAGACCGGGCAGTCCGCGAACGGCTATCTGAAGGTCGCCGCCACCGCGAAGCACTTCGCGCTCAACAACGTCGAGGACATGCGCAAGGCCGCCAACTCGGCGGCCACCGATGCCGACATCCGCGACTACTACACCGCGCAGTTCAAGAGCCTGATCGGGAACTCCCACGTCGCGGGTCTGATGACCTCCTACAACGCGGTCAACGGCACTCCGGCGGTGGCGAACACCTACACGGCCAACCAGATCGCGCAGCGCACCTACGGATTCTCCGGCTACACCACCGGAGACTGCGGCGCGGTGGCCACCGTCTACGACCTGCCCACCGCCGACTCCGCTGTCGCCGGACACAACTGGGCGCCGCCGGGCTGGACGACCGACGGCCTGGGGGACAACTCCACCTGGACGAACACCAGTACCGGGGCCAAGATCTCGGCGCAGGCCGGAGCCGAGGCGTACGCGCTGCGTGCGGGCTCCTACCTGAACTGCTACGGCTTCGAGAACTCGGCGGCCAACCTGCGAGCGGCCATCGACGCCGGGATCCTCAGCGAAGGCGTCATCGACACCGCACTGACCCGGACCTTCACCATGCGCATGTCGACCGGTGAATTCGACCCGGCGAGCAGTGTCCCCTACACCTCGGCCACCAAGGCGAACATCGAGAGCCCGGAGCACCAGGCGCTCGCGGAGAAGGTGGCGGCCAACGACCTGGTGCTGCTGAAGAACGACCATGTCGCCGGATCCTCGAAGCCGCTGCTGCCGGCCGATCCGGCAAAGTTGAACAACGTCGTGATCCTGGGCGACATGGCCGACAAGATGACCTACGGCGACTACTGGAATGTTCCGACCCATCAGACCAATGCGGTACAGGGTCTGACCAAGGCGATCAAGGCGGCGAATCCGCACGCGAACATTCTGTTCGACGCGGCCGGCACCTCCAGCACCGCCACCTCGCCGGCCACGCTGAGCGCCTCGACGCGGGCCGCGATCAGGAACGCCGACCTGGTGGTGCCGTTCGTCGGCATGAACACGGACAACGCGGGCGAGAACCATGACCTCACGTCCCTGGCCATGCCGGGTAACTACACCTCGCTGATCAACCAGGTGTCGGCGTTGGGCAATCCGCGGACGGCGCTGGCGATCCAGTCCGCCGGTCCGGTGAAGATCGACGATGTGCAGGGGAAGTTCCCGGCGATCCTGTTCAGCGGCTACAACGGCCAGGCCCAGGGCACGGCCCTGGCCGACGTGATGTTCGGCAAGCAGAACCCGTCGGGCCACCTGGACTTCACCTGGTACAAGGACGAGTCCCAACTGCCCGCCATGGACAACTACGGGCTGGACCCGGCGGCGACCGGCGGGCTCGGGCGCACCTACCAGTACTTCACCGGCACCCCGACCTACCCGTTCGGCTACGGCCTCAGCTACACCGACTTCGCCTACTCGCCGGCCACGGTCGACAAGAGGTCCGTCACGGCCGACGGCACGGTCGATGTGCGTTTCACGGTGCGCAACAAGGGCTCCGTGCCCGGCGCGGCCGTGGCGCAGCTGTACGCGGCGACTCCGCATGTCACCGCCCCCGCCGGAGCGACCGCCGTGCCGCTGCCGGCCAAGCGCCTGGCCGGGTTCCGGAAGACGCGGGTGCTGGCCCCCGGCGAAAGGCAGCAGATCACGCTGCCCGTGAAGATCGCGGACCTGGCGTTCTGGGACTCCACGGCGATGAAGTCGGTGGTCTACGACGGGACTTACCAGTTCCAGGTCGGGACCAGCGCGTCGCACATCACCTCATCGGCCGACGTCTCCGTCACCGGGGCTCTCACCCCCGAGGTGCAGCACGTCACGGTGCAGCCCGAGGCGGTGAACTTCACGGCGGGTGACACGATCGATCTGGCCGGAAAGAATCAGTGGATCAAGGACGACACCGACCCGGCGCAGCAGCTGGACCGGAACATGTCCGTGACGGCGGACGGTGTGGTGGAGGCGGCGAACAGCGATGGGTCGTTCGTGGACCGGTCGAAGGCGAAGGTGCGTTACTCCACCAGTGATGCGTCGGTGGCGACGGTGAACCACAACGGTCTGGTGACCACGGTCGGTTCAGGCGTCGCGACGATCCGGGTCACGGTGAACGGGGTGACGGGGTCAGCGGCGATCACGGTCCACCATCCGCCGGCGGCTACCGGTTCGACAGCCGGAGCCGGTTCTCCGAGGTGACGACGGCCTGCACGGTGACCGTCCCGGCGGACGTGGAGCCCGGCACCTACGCACGCTCCGGAAGGCCGGCACAACTCGACGAACTCGGCTGCCGGGAAGCGCCCGGATGACGGAACTCGGCGCTCTCGCAGGCGCGCTGAGTGCCCGTCATGGGGGCTCGACCGGAATCCCCGAAGGGCATCAGCGGGCGGCGGTCACCCACGCCTCGACGTCGTCGGCGGCACGCGGCAGCCCCGACGACAGGCAGACGGCGCCGTCCGCGGTGATGAGGAAGTCGTCCTCGATCCGCACGCCGATGCCGCGCAGGTGGGCGGGGATCGTCAGGTCGTCGGGCTGGAAGTACAGGCCGGGCTCGACGGTCAGGACGTGGCCCGGCTCCAGGACACCCTGCAGGTAGGCGCTGTTGCGGGCGTCGGCGCAGTCGTGGCAGTCCAGGCCCAGCATGTGCCCGGTGCCGCAGACGGTGTAGCGGCCGTACAGGGACCGGTCGTGGGGGCCGGCGCCGCCCGGGCGCAGGCCCCAGGCGTCCAGGCCCTCGGCGATGACGCGCGCCGCGGCGTCGTGGAAGTCGCCGAACCGTGCGCCGGGCCGCAGCGCGGCGATGCCCGCCGACTGGGCCGCGTACACCAGGTCGTACACCTGCCGCTGCGTATCGGTGAAGCGCCCGCCGACCGGCAGGGTACGGGTCACGTCACCGGTGTAGCAGGTGTCGGTCTCCACGCCGGCGTCCAGCAGGAGGAGTTCGCCGTCGCGGACAGGACCGTCGTTGCGCATCCAGTGCAGGACGCACGCGTGCGCGCCGGCCGCCGCGATCGTCTCGAAGCCGAGGCCGTAACCCTCCAGCCGGGCCCGCCGGTTGAACGTGCCCTCGATCCAGCGCTCGCCGCGCGCGAGCCGCATCGCGGTGGGCAGTTCGCCCGCCACGTCGTGGAAGGCGGCCACGGTGTGATCCACGGCCGCGCGCATCTGCTCGACCTCCCACTCGTCCTTGACCAGCCGCAACTCCGAGAGGTATGCGAGGAGTTCGGACTCGGCCCCGGCGGCCGGCGGCGCCGCCGCGTCGACCACCGGGTCCTGGCCGCGCACCACCCGGGTCGGCACGTCCGGGGCGAGGGCGCGTGCGAGGTCGTCGCGGGGGAGAGCCGTGAGGCCCAGGGCGTCGGAGGTCTCCGCCAGGGTGCGGCGCCGGCCGGTCCAGAACTCGCCGTAGCGGCGGTCGCGGTAGAACTCGGTGCCGTTCGGCCCGCCGTCGCGCGGGGAGCGCGGCCGGGTGAACACCATGGCGTCGTGGCCGGTGCCCGTCGGCTCCAGGACGAGGACGCTGTCCGGGGCGACGCCGGCGCCCTCGTCCGCGGTGAGGTGGAGGTACGCGGAGTGCGGACGGAAGGTGTAGTCGAAGTCGTTGCTCCGGACCTTGAGGCCGCCGGCCGGGACCACGATTCGCTCCCCAGGGAAGCGTGCGGACAACAGCGTGCGACGTCTGGCCGCGTACGCCGCTCCGGGCAGTACCGGCACCGCGGGAGCCGCCTCGGCCCACCCTCGTGTGAAGCACTCCGCCAGCGTTGGCGGCGCCGCGCGGTCGTGGCTCGCGCCCTCACGCGGCTGTATGTCGTCTCGCGCCACCGTGTGCTCCGTCCGTCGGGAACCCTGTGCGGCGACAGTACTATTTCACATGGTACGGAAACAGGGGTGTCGCACAGGGGATGTCACTCCGCCCGCGCCGCCTGCCGGTACGCCTCTCCCCGCCGGTACATCTCTCCCCGCTGGTACGCCACGACGGCGACCACCAGGTCTGCCCTAGCCCGTCCCGGCCGGTCCGGGCGGCGGCGACCGGCCCCAGGGCGAAGACCCGCTCCACATCGAGGAGTTCGGTCATCGCAGCACGAATCCGGGCAGGAGCGCGTCGCGCGGATCGACGGTGAAGCGGCATGTGCCGACCGCGTGTGCGGTGCCCGTCACCGCCGTGACGACCGCCGGGATCCCGTGGACCGCGGTCTGCTCGGTGATCCGGGCGTGGAACACCGAGCCCACCACGGACTCGTGCCGCAACTCGTCGCCCCGGCGCAGCTGTCCGGCGTCGGCCAGGACCGCGATCCTGGCCGACGTGCCGGAACCGCACGGGGACCGGTCGACCTGGCCGTCCGCGAACACCGTGATGTTGCGCTGCTGCACCAGCCGACTGCCGTCGGCCCGCAGTTCGGTGGGCCCGGTCTCCTCGGTGAAGATGGTCCCGTAGATCCCGGACAGCCGCGGGTCGAGAGGGTGCTCGGCGGCGCGGGCGGCGTTCAGCGTGTCGCGGATCTCCCGCCCGGCGGCGGTGAGTTGGGCGACGTCCTGCGGCCGGACGCGCAGCCCGACGGACGCGGCCGGTACCACCGCGTACATCGCGCCGCCGAACGCGATGTCGACGGTGACCTTCCCGCGGGAGGTCGGCACGTCGACGCCGTGCGCGTGGACGTAGGCGGGCACGTTGGTGAACGTGACGTCCTGGACCTGCCCCTTTCTGGTCCGGACGCGCGCCGTGACGCGCCCGGACGGGACGTCGATCACGACGTCGGTCAGGCCGTCGGCAGGTGCCGGGACCCGGCCCGAGGCGACGGCCCATGCGCCCAGGGCGATCGTTCCGTGCCCGCACGCCGTGGAGAACCCGTCGTTGTGCCAGAAGAGGACACCGAGGTGGGCGCCGGCGTCGTCGGGCGGAACCAGGAATCCGCCGTACATGCCCGCGTGGCCGCGCGGTTCGCCGCACAGCAGCGCCCGGACCCACTGCACGTCCTCACTTCGCGTCGCGACGACCCTGCGCTCGGCAACGGTCGGTCCCTCACCCGTCACCTCGGCCGGGCCGTCCACGACGATCCGGAACGGTTCGCCGCCGGTGTGCCAGTCGATCGTCTCGATCGGCTGAGTCCTCGTCATCCGCATCTCACTTCCAGGTAGACGTCGACACCCTGCGCGTCGGTGTTATGGGGCAACTGGAAACAGTGCTGGGTCCCGGAGTATTGCCCACGACGTCACCCAGTGCAATGTTACATACCGCCGCCCGCTTCCTCGGGTGGCTTCCCCTTCATTCCCCCCACTGGAGATGCGATGCACTGTCGACCAATCCTGCCCAGGGTTCTGGCCGCCGCTCTGGCGGCCGGAGGGCTCGTTGCCGGCCTGATGAGCACTCAGGCAGCCGCGGTGACCAGCAGCACGGGGCATGCCTCGCCACCGGCCGTGTCGGTACCCTCGGCGGCCGTGCGGGCTGCCCAACAGCACGGGAAAGTCACGCCGACCGGAGCCGAGACCGGTCAGTCGCAAGCCGTCGCCACCAGCGCCAAGCCGTTACCCGCGAAACTGCGCGGGGCGCCGGCCGGCCTGGGTTCGGCCAAGCCGTCCAAGCCGCACCTGTCCGCACACGCGGCACGCAACGCGGCGGGTGCCGCCCGGTCTTCCGCCGTCACGTCGTGCACCACGTCGGACTTCTCGGGCCGGTCCGGCAGCGACCTGGTGTCGTACATCAAGACGGTGGACTGGAGCTCCTGCATCAACCCGCTGTTCAACCTGACGGGTTCGGACGCGCACGCCGTGTTCAACCAGTCCCAGATGCTCGCGGTGGCGAACGGCGTCGCCGACGCGGCAGGCTCCTACACCGGTGACGACTCCGGCGGTCTGTACGAGCTGATGTACTTCATGCGGGCCGGCTACTACGTGCAGTACGGCGACCCCCAGGACGTCGGCACGTACGACTCCACGCTCCGCAGCGCCATCGAGAACGGGTTCAACGCGCTGTTCGCCAGCAGTCACGCGAACGACGTCAGCGCGGGCAACGGCAGTGTGCTGGAGCAGGCGTTCGTCCTCACCGACAGCGCCCAGGTGCAGGGGGACTACCTGGACGTCTACGGCCGCTACCTCAACGCCTACACCAGCAGTTCGTGGGACGCCGTCCCGGAGATGGACCGGGCGCTGAACGCGATCTACACCCCGCTGTGGCGCGGCCCGTCGCTGTCGGACTTCGTCACCGCGATCACCGCGAAACCTGCTATTGCCGACACGCTCTACAACTTCACCCTCAACCACCGCGACCTGCTCGGCGGGGACAACGACGTCCTCGACTCGAACGCAGGCAACGACCTGGGCAACCTGATCCAGATACCCGCCCTGCAGAGCAAGATCCGCCCGCTCATCAAGGGTCTGCTGGACGGCTCGTCCATCACCGGTGCCACGGACAACCTGTGGGTGCACGTCGCCTACCGGGCCACCGTCGGGGACCCCGACCAGTGCTCCTACTACGGCGTCTGCGACCTGACGAAGCAGCTCACCTCGGCCGCGCTGCCGATCAACAACGCCTGCAGCAACTTCACCATCATGGCGCAGGCGCTGACGGCGAAGGAGCAGACCGACGTCTGCACGAGCCTGTCGAACGAGGTTGCGTTCTACCAGAATCAAGTCAAGACCACCACGCCCATCCCCGGTGAGTACTTCAACCTGAAGATGGTCATCTTCGGGAGCAGGACCGACTACACGACCTACTCGTGGGCGATCTTCGGCAACGACACCAACAACGGTGGCGAGACGCTGACCGGCACGCCGACCGACCCCGGCAACATCGCCTACTCCATCCTCTACCAGTGGCCGACCGACAACGGGTTCACGGCCAACGCGTGGAACCTCAACCATGAGTTCGCGCACGTCCAGCAGTCCATCTACGACATGAAGGGCGACTTCGGCACCCAGATCACCGTCCCGGACGTCTGGTGGATCGAGGGTCAGGCGGAGTACGTCTCCTACTCCTACCGCAACCTCACCGACGACGGCGCGCTGACCGAGGCCGCCAAGCACACCTACAAGCTCAGCCAGCTCTTCCAGAACACCTACGCCATCGACGACGAGACCCGCACCTACCCGTGGGGTTACCTGGCCGTCCGGTACATGACCGAGAAGCACCCGGACCAGATCCAGGCCATGCTGGCCAAGATGCGGACCGGGGACTACCAGGGTGCCTACGCCGTCTACAACAACATCGGCACCAGCTACGACGCCGATTTCGACGCCTGGCTCGACACCCTGGGCGGTGGCAGCGGCGGCGGCGGCTCGGCCACGGCCTGCACCGACACCAACACGCAGGTGATGGGTCAGAACTGCTTCCGGTCGAACCAGTCCCGGGTCGCCGGTGACACCGACTACCTGTGGGTGTGGCTGCCGGCAGGCACCACCACGCTGAAGGTCACCACCAGCGGCGGCAGCGGCAATGCCGACCTCTACTACGACCCGACGACATGGGCCGGCCCGTCCACCTTCACCGAGAAGTCCACCAACTCCGACAACACCGAGAGCATCACCGTCAACAACACCGAGGCGGGTTACCGGTACATCAGCCTGTACGCGGTGACCGACTTCAGCGGAGTGACCGTCACCACGTCGTTCTGATCCCCACCTGAACGACACCGCTGAAATGACCCGAGGCCGTGGCCCGGTCGACTCCGGTCGGCCTGGCCACGGCCTCGGCGCGTGCCGATGGCGTACGGCCCCGCGAGCCCGGCGTGCTCCACACGAGAAGCCCTAGCTCCGCCGGGCCCCGTAATGCCGGGCGGCCCACGCCCGGAAGTGCGGTGCCCGGGCGATGAGTTCCTCGTAGGCGGCCAGGGCCGCGCCGAAGAGCGTCTCCGTGACCTCGTCGGACACCCGCTCCCGGTGCCACACCAGTACATAGCGGCACCACAGCGGTGTGCCGGTCAGCGGCTTGACGACCACACCCGGGTTCGGCTTGCACGTCGCCTGGACGAGGGAGATCCCCAGCCCGTCGGCGATCATCCGCTGCAACTGGTCCCGGTCACCGAGGTACTCGTGCACGGTGGCGGGTCTGAAGCCGGCCGCCTGGAAGGCGTCGTAGCAGACACCGGGCCAGCCCGCACCGTCGTCGGGTGTCATGAACCATGCGTCCCCGGCCAGATCGAGCAGCGGCACGTCCAGTTGGCCGCTCGCCGGGTGGGCGGCGGGCAGGGCCACGAAGCTGGGCTCGGTGACGATGCAGCGGTGCGCCACGGCTTCCGAATGCCCCAGATCCCGTCCGGGATAGTCGACCGCGACGGCGACGTCCAGCTTGTCGTCCTCGAGCAGCCCGATGATCTCGGCCGAGGAGTACACGCTGCTCACCTGCGTGGTCAGCGCCGGCAGGACGGTGCGCGCCCGCTGCAGGAGCCCCGGCAGGATGGGCGTGTTCGTCGCGGCTACCCGCAGCACCCGACCGGTCTCGCGGCGTTCCGCGGTGGACCGGCGCCCGATCGCGTTCGCCAGCGCCACCACCTCGCGGGCCTGCACCACCACCTCGACCCCGAAGCGCGTCGGTGTCACCCCCGCACTGCCCCGGACGAAGAGGTCCTCGCCCATGAGCCGCTCGATGCGCTTCAGCTGGCTGCTGACCGAGGGCTGTGAGCACCCCAGGACGGTGGCCGTCCGGCCGAGGCTCATCGTGTCGGCGATCGTGCACAGAATCCGCAGGTGTCGGAGTTCGAGTTCCATCAGTACCCGTCCCAGTTCTCTCAGGGTCTCTCAGGAGTGTGCCAACTTTACTTCTGATCTTTGCTTTTTGGGCTCTGGTGCAGGCCGGAGATCTTGGCAGCGGACTCGGGCCCGCACCGCGCGGTGAAGTAGTCCCGGACCAGCGGGACAAGGGTCGGCTTCGCGGACTGGTCGGCCTTCGCCGAACCCGCCTTCGCCTACCCGCCTTCGCCGAACCAGGCTTCGTAGTCCCGGACTTCGCGGGCGCGGTCGGCATCAAGATCTGCGAAGGGACGGCGGCCCCCGATGAGTTGGCGTCCCGCTTCACGTTCACCCGGCAGAAATCCAGGCTCGGGATGGGCGTGGAGGCCGTCGGCCGCGCCGCCATGGAGGTGATCGCGCACGGGCCGGACCTCCGGAGCCTGCTGCCGGTCCCGGTGCACGAGGTGGTGCCCGACTCCGGTCAGCAGCACGGCCGTTACCCGATTCTGCGGCATCGTCCATCACTTCGGTTCCAGGTCTATGCCGTGTGACATTGCATTGGTACCTTCGTTCCACCACCAGTTAAGGAGCTGAGCATGACCAACTCCGCGAGGCCCTGGCACGGAGTCCACGTCGCCACGCCCCTCCCGTTCCGCGATGATCTGTCGGTCGACTACGACGCCTTCGCCGAGCACGTCCGCTTCCTGGCCGCCGGCGGCTGTGACGGCGTGACGCCCAACGGCTCGTTGGGCGAGTACCAGACGCTGACCGTCGAGGAGCGTGCCCGCGTCGTCGAGACCGCAGTCCAGGCCGCCCCCGACGGCTTCGGCGTGATGCCCGGCGTGGCCGCGTACGGTGCCTTCGAGGCCCGCCGCTGGGCCGAGCAGGCCGCCGAGGCCGGCGCCACCTCGCTGCTGCTGCTGCCGCCCAACGCCTACCGGGCGGAGCGGGCGGCGGTCGTGGAGCACTACCGCGAGGTCGCCAAGGTCGGGCTGCCGGTCGTGGCCTACAACAACCCGATCGACACCAAGGTCGACCTCACCCCCGAACTGCTCGCCGAGCTCTTCCAGGAGGGCACGATCGTCGGCGTCAAGGAGTTCACCGGAGACGTCCGCCGGGCCTACCAGATCGGTGAGCTGGCGCCGGGCCTCGACCTCCTCGTCGGCGCCGACGACGTACTGCTCGAACTCGGCATGGCGGGTGCCGTCGGCTGGATCGCCGGCTACCCGAACATGATCCCGCGCAGCACCGTCGAGCTGTACCGGCTGGCCACCTCCGGCGACCCGGCCGACCTGGCCCGCGCGCTGCCCGTCTACCGCGACCTGCACCCGCTGCTGCGCTGGGACTCCAAGACCGAGTTCGTGCAGTCCATCAAGCTGTCGATGGACATCGCCGGGCTCAAGGGCGGCGCCTGCCGGCCGCCGCGGCTGCCGCTGTCGCCCGAGTGGACCGCCCGGATCACCGCCGACACCGAGGCAGTCCTCGCCAAGGGATACAAGTGAGGTCCCGCCGCACCTTCCACGCCGTCGACTCGCACACCGAGGGCATGCCCACCCGGGTCGTCGTCGGCGGTGTGGGAACCATGCCCGGCGCCACGATGGCCGAGCGCAGGCGCTGGTTCATGGAGAACAGCGACGACGTCCGCACACTGCTGATGTACGAGCCGCGCGGACACGGTGCGATGAGCGGCGCGATCCTGCAGCCGCCGACGCACCCGGACGCCGACTTCGGCGTGCTGTTCATCGAGGTGTCCGGTCTGCTGCCGATGTGCGGCCACGGTGCGATCGGCGTGGCCACCGTCCTGGTCGAGACCGGGATGGTGCAGGTCACCGAGCCGGTCACCACCATCCGGCTGGACACCCCCGCCGGACTCGTCGTCGCCTCGGTGGCGGTCGAGGACGGCGCGGCCACCTCCGTCACCCTCGCCAACGTGCCGTCCTACGCCCACGCACTGGACGCCGGCGTCGAGGTGCCCGGGTACGGTGAGGTGCGTTACGACCTCGCCTTCGGCGGCAACTTCTACGCGATCGTCGAACTCGCCGATCTCGGGCTGCCGTTCGACCGGTCCCGGGCCGGCGACCTGCTGTCCGCGGGACTGGCGGTGATGGACGCCGTGAACGCCGCGGATCCGCCCGTCCACCCCGAGCGCGACGACATCGTCGGCTGCCACCACGTCTACCTCAAGGCACCCGGGTCGACCGCCCAGCTGTCGCGGCACGCCATGGCCATCCACCCGGGGTGGTTCGACCGCTCGCCGTGCGGCACCGGCACCAGTGCGCGGATGGCGCAGCTCCACGCCCGCGGTGAACTCGCCGTCGGGCAGGAGTTCGTGAACGAGTCCTTCATCGGCACCCGGTTCACCGGACGCCTTCTCGGCGAGACCACCGTGGGGCCGCACGCCGCGGTGCTGCCCTCCATCACCGGCCGCGCCTGGGTCACCGGGACCTCGCAGTTCCAGCTCGACCCGAGCGACCCCTTCCCTGCGGGGTTCCTGCTGTGAACGTGCCCTCCACCTCCCACCTGCAGAGCCTGGGCCAGCGGCAGACGCTGCGCGAGCGGGTCCGGGACGCGCTGCGGGCCGCGATCATCTCCGGCGAGCTGGAACCGGGCGTGGTCTACTCCGCGCCCACCCTCGGCGCGAGGTTCGGCGTCTCGCCCACGCCGGTCAGGGAGGCCATGCTCGACCTGGCCAAGGAGGGCCTGGTCGTCGCCCAGCCCAACAAGGGCTTCCGGATCACCGAGGTCTCGGATCAGGACCTGGACAACCTCGCCGCGGTGCGCCTGCTCATCGAGCCGCCGACGGTGCGCGCCTGCGTGCCCGTCATCCCGGAGGAGGACTTCCCGACCCTGCGGGCACTGGCGCAGGCCATCGTGGACGCGGTCGAACGCGGTGACCTGGTCGGCTACGTAGGGGCGGACCACGTCTTCCACCTGACCCTGCTCGGCTACAGCGGCAACCGGCAGCTGGTGGACGTCGTGTCCGAACTGCGCACCCAGACCCGGCTGCTGGGCCTGGCCCCACTGCTGCACAGCGGCCGACTGGGCCACTCGGCAGCCGAGCACCACGAGCTGATGGACCTCATCGAGCGCCGTGACGCGCAGGCCGCCGAGAAACTGATGCATCGTCATATCGGCCATGTCCGCGGCCTGTGGGCGAGCGGCCCGGAGGAGTCGTGAGCACGGCGCTGCGCGGCGTCGGCCCGGGGCCCGCGGGCGGCGGGAGCGCGGACCTGGTGATCATCGGCGCGGGCGTCGTCGGTGCGGCAGCCGCGTACTTCGCGGCGCTCGCCGGCCGGCGGGTGGTCGTCGTCGAGCGCGGCGCCATCGCCGGCGGCACGTCCAGCGCGGGGGAGGGCAACCTGCTGGTGTCCGACAAGGAGCCCGGTCCCGAACTCGACCTCGCGCTGTACTCGCAGGCCGTCTGGCGGGAGGACCTCGCCGAGCACGCCGGCCGCTGGGAGTTCGAGTCCAAGGGCGGCCTCGTCGTCGCCGCGACCGCGCAAAGTTTCGCCGCACTGCGGGAGTTGAGCGTCCACCAGCGCGCGAGCGGGGTCGAGGTCCAGGACGTCGGCCAGGACCGGCTGCACGACTACGAGCCGCACCTGGCGAAGGACCTGGCCGGGGCCGCGTTCTACCCGCAGGACGCGCAGGTGCAGCCGATGCTGGTGGTCGCCCACCTGCTGCGCCTCGCCCGGGACAGCGGCGCGCACGTGCACACCGGCACCGAGGTGACCGGCTTCCTGCGCAGCGGGGACCGGGTCACCGGGGTCCGCACCAGCGCGGGCGACATCCCCGCCGCCGCCGTGCTCAACGCGGCGGGCACCTGGGCCGGCGAGGTCGCGGCCCTGGCCCGGGTGTCCGTCCCGGTCCACCCCCGGCGGGGCTTCGTGCTCGTCACCGAACCCATGCCGCCGCGCACCGTCCGGCACAAGGTGTACGCCGCCGAGTACGTCGGCGACGTCGCCAGCTCCGACGCGGCCCTGCAGACCTCGCCGGTGGTGGAGGGCACCGACAGCGGAACGATCCTCATCGGCGCCTCCCGCGAGCGGGTCGGCTTCGACCGCACGGTGTCCGTGCAGGCGATCAGCATGCTCGCGGCCAAGGCCGTCGCGTTGTTCCCGATGCTGCGGCAGGTGCGGCTGATGCGCACCTACCACGGCTTCCGCCCGTACTGCCCCGACCACCTGCCCGTCATCGGCCCCGATCCGCGGGCCCCCGGCCTCTGGCACGCCTGCGGTCACGAGGGCGCCGGCATCGGACTGGCCGCCGGCACCGGCAAGTTGATCGCCCAGGCCATGACCGGCGAGCAGCCGGGCCTCGACCTGGCGCCGTTCGCCCCCGACCGCTTCCCCGACCGGCACGAGGATCTTGCCGAGGGAGTCTCCCCATGACCTACCGGATGACCTTCCGCGGCACCGGAGTCCCCGCCGAGCCCGGCCAGAGCGTCGCCGCGGCCCTGGTCGCCGCCGGGATCACCGAGTGGCGCACCACCCGCAGACAGGGCCTGCCGCGCGGACTGTTCTGCGGCATCGGCGTCTGCTTCGACTGCCTGATCACCATCGACGGCGCGCGCGCCGAGCGCGCCTGCCTGGTCCCCGCGGCCGACGGCATGCGGCTGGGGGACGCGTGGGAGAGCGGCGGCGCGGCGGAGCCAGGGGACGTGCCGGAGGGCGACGGCGATCCGGAGTCCGGCGGCGCGCAGGACACCCGCGACGACGGCCGTGCCGCCCAGCACACCGAGGAGGACAGCGATGGCACACACGCATGACGTGATCGTGGTCGGGGCCGGGCCGGCCGGACTCGCGGCAGCCGTCGAGGCGGCGGAGGCGGGGCTCGACGCGGTCCTGGTGGACGCTGCCGGGCAGCCCGGCGGCCAGTTCTGGCGGCACTTCGACGAGGACCACGCTCGCCCGGAGGACCACCGCAGCCACCACGGCCTGCCCACCTTCACCGGCCTGCGCGACCGGCTGTACGCCCTGAGCGCCGCCGGGCGCGTCCGCTACCTGCCCGGCCACCAGGTGTGGCTCGCCACCCGGGGCAGCGACGGGACGTTCGCCCTACGCGTCACGCCCACCGTGCCGGACCGGAACGCAGACCCCGACGGCCCCGCCGCCGATCCCGTCGAGGCCCGCGCGCTGATCCTGTGCCCCGGCGGATACGACCGCCAACTGCCCGTGCCCGGCTGGGAGCTGCCCGGCGCCATGGCCGTCGGCGGCGTCCAGGCACTGCTCAAGGGCCACCGCACGCTCGCCGGCCGGCGCATCGTGGTCGGCGGCACCGGCCCCTTCCTGCTGCCGGTGGCCGCCGGGCTCGCGCGCGCCGGCGCGCAGGTCGCCGCGGTCGTCGAGGCCAACGCCACGCTCGGCTGGCTGCGCGACCCGGTCGGCACGGTCTCCGCCCCCGGCAAGGGAGTCGAGGCCGCGCAGTACGCCGCGGTGCTCGCCCGGCACCGCATCCCGTACCGGACCAGGACCGTCGTCCGCGCGATCCTCGGCGACGGCAAGGTCGAGGCCGCGCGGATCGCGAAGGTGGACCGCCAGGGCCGGCCGGCCGGACCCGAACGGGAGATCGCCGCCGACATGGTGGCCCTCGGCTGGGGGTTCACCCCCTCGCTCGAACTCCCGCTCATGCTCGGCGCGGCGACCCGGCAGGACCTCGACGGCTCGCTCGTCGTGACGGTCGACGCGCTGCAGCGCAGCAGCGTCGACGGCGTGTACGTGGCCGGCGAGGCCACCGGCGTGGGCGGCGCCGCCCTGTCCGTCAGCGAGGGGCGGCTGAGCGCCCTCGCGCTGGCCGCCTCGCTCGGCCGCGGGCGGTCCGGTACGACGGCAGGTTCGGGTACGGCCCCGGGCTCCGGCAAGGCAGCAGGTCCCGTGGCCGGTATCCGCCGCCTCCAGGGCCGCATCCGGCGGGCGCGGCGGTTCGCCGCCGCCATGCACCGCACCTACCCCGTGCCGGCCGCCTGGCCGCGGTGGCTGTCGGACTCGACCGTGGTGTGCCGCTGCGAGGAGGCCACCTACGGCGACCTGCGCCATGCCCACGACGACCTGGGCGCGACCGACGCGCGCACCCTGAAGATGCTGGCGCGGCCGGGTATGGGCTGGTGCCAGGGCAGGATCTGCGGATACGCGACCGCGGGCATCGCGGCCTGCCTCGGTGGCCGCACGGTCACCGCGGACGACCTGCGCCCGCTCTCCGGCCGTACCCCCGCGGTCCCGGTGCGCCTCGGCGAACTCGCGGCCCTCGCCGAGGCCGTGACGGCCGGACAGGCCGACGGGGAACCCCGGCCGGACGACGGTCCGTGGATCGCTGGGGAGCAACCTGTATAGCCTGGGAAAATGCTTAAAGAAGTCATTGCGACCCGCTATGTCACGCCTCTCCGGGAGGGTGGGTCGCTGCCCGGGATCGTCGAGGCGGACGACCTGGGCACGTACGTCATGAAGTTCACCGGCGCGGGACAGGGCCGCAAGACCCTCGTCGCCGAGGTCATCTGCGGTCAGCTGGGCCGCAGGCTCGGCCTGCGCGTCCCCGAACTGGTGCAGATGCAGCTCGATCCCGTCATCGGGCTCTCCGAGCCGGACCAGGAGGTCCAGGAACTGCTGAAGGCGAGCGGCGGACTGAACCTCGGAATGGACTACCTGCCCGGATCGCTCGGCTTCGACCCGCTCGCCTACCAGGTGGGCCCGCGGGAAGCCGGGCGGATCGTCTGGTTCGACGCTGTGATCAACAACGTCGACCGTTCCTGGCGCAATCCGAACATGCTGGTCTGGCACGGTGATCTCTGGCTCATCGACCACGGTGCCACCATGATCTGGCACCACAACTGGCCGTCCGCGAAGAACTACGGTTCCAAGGCGTACGACGCGTCCGACCACGTCCTGGCGTCCTTCGCTCCCGATGTCGCCACCGCAGCCGCCGACCTCGCGCCCCTGGTCACCGAGGAACTCCTCACCGAGGTCGCAGCCGACGTCCCCGACGCCTGGCTGGCCGACGAGGCCGGGTTCGACACCACCGACGCGCTGCGCCGGGCCTATGTGGAGGTACTGCTGGAGCGGGCCGCGACCGTCCACACCCGGATCACCCTCGGGCCGCCGACCGCGACCGCACCGTCCCGCGCGCCCGGCTGGCTGAGCGAGCGCCTCGCCCCGCAGCCCCGGTCGGCGCGGCAGGAGGGCGACGCCCGATGAGCGAACGTGATGTCTTCGAGTACGCACTGGTGCGGGTCATGCCGCGGGTCGACCGCGGTGAGGTGTTCAACGCGGGAGTGCTCGTCTACTGCCGTGCCAAGTCCTACGTGGCGGCCCGAACACACCTGGACGAGGCGAAACTGAGGATGCTCGACCCGCGGGCGGACGTCGTCGGAGTCCGGGCGGCGCTGCGCGCGGTCGAGGGTGTCTGTGACGGCGGGGACGCCGCAGGGCAGGCGGCGCCGGACGATGCGGGACGGCGTTTCCGCTGGCTGATCGCCCCGCGCTCGACGGTCGTACAGCCCGGCCCCGTACACACCGGGCTGACCGCGGATCCGGCTGCGGAGGTGGAGCGGCTCCTCGACCTGCTGGTGCGCTGAGAGGGTGGCACCCGGTGTGACGTTCACCGGTGATCCCGTGTGCCGTTGACACCGGGTGCCAGGCCTTCTAGCGTCTCGTGCGGTGAGGTACTAAGCGGTTGCTCAGCGATCGAGGACCGCGATCCGAGGGCGAGGAGAGCCACCATGTCCACCACCGAGCAGCGTGTTGCCATCGTGACCGGGGCGGCGCGCGGCATTGGCGCGGCCACCGCCGTACGTCTGGCGGCCGAGGGCCGCGCCGTCGCCGTACTCGACCTCGACGAGGCGGCCTGCAAGGACACCGTCGAGAAGATCACCTCCGCCGGCGGCAAGGCCATCGCCGTGAGCTGCGACGTCTCCGACAGCGCGCAGGTCGAAACCGCGGTGGCGCGGGTCGTCGCCGAGCTCGGCGCCCCGACGATCCTCGTCAACAACGCCGGTGTACTGCGCGACAACCTGCTCTTCAAGATGAGCGAGTCCGACTGGGACCTGGTCATGAACGTGCACCTCAAGGGTGCCTTCCTGATGGCCAAGGCGGTCCAGAAGCACATGGTGGACGCCAAGTTCGGCCGGATCGTCAGCCTGTCCTCCAGCTCCGCGCTGGGCAACCGCGGCCAGGCGAACTACTCCGCGGTCAAGGCCGGTCTCCAGGGCTTCACCAAGACGCTCGCCAAGGAGCTCGGCAAGTTCGGCGTCACCGCCAACGCCGTGGCGCCGGGCTTCATCGTCACCGAGATGACCGCACAGACCGCCGCGCGGGTCGGCATGGGCTTCGAGGAGTTCCAGGCAGCCGCGGCCACCCAGATCCCGGTTCAGCGCGTCGGCCGGCCCGAGGACATCGCCAACGCCATCGCCTTCTTCACGGGTGACGACGCGGGCTTCGTCTCCGGCCAGGTCATGTACGTCGCCGGCGGACCGCTCAACTGAACAGGGAATCAACAGACATGACTGCACAGGACAGCGGGAAGGTCGCGCTGGTCACCGGCGCGAGCCGCGGGATCGGATACGGAATCGCCGAGGCGTTCGTCGCGCGCGGCGACCGTGTCTGCATCACCGGGCGCAACGAGGACGCGCTCAACGCGGCGGTGGAGAAGCTCGGCGCCGACCGGGTGATCGGCGTCCCCGGCAAGGCGCACGACGAGGCACACCAGGCGGTGGCCGTCGAGCGCGTGATGGCGGCGTTCGGGCGGGTCGACTTCCTGGTCAACAACGCCGGTACGAACCCGGTGTTCGGCCCGATGGCCGAGCTCGACCTGAACGTCGCCCGCAAGGTGTACGAGACCAACGTCATCTCGGCGCTGGGCTTCGCACAGCAGACCTGGAAGGCCTGGCAGAAGGAGAACGGCGGCGCGATCGTGAACATCGCGTCGGTCGCCGGTGTCTCCGCGTCGCCGTTCATCGGCGCGTACGGCATGAGCAAGGCGGCCATGGTCAATCTGACCCTCCAGCTGGCCCACGAGTTCGCTCCGACGGTACGGGTCAATGCCATCGCACCCGCCGTGGTGAAGACCAAATTCGCCGAGGCGCTGTACGAGGGCCGCGAGGCGGAGGCGGCTGCCGCCTATCCGATGGGCAGGCTGGGGGTGCCCGCGGACATCGGGGGCGCCGCCGCGTTCCTGACGTCCGACCAGGCGGGCTGGGTCACCGGCCAGACGCTGGTCGTCGACGGCGGCATCTTCCTGAACGCGGGCGTCGGCTGAGCCACCCGCTGTCCAGTGACGACGGCAACTGGCAACGGCCCACTCACAACGACCCACTGACAGCGGCCCCGGGCAACCGCCCGGGGCCGCTGTCAGTGGTCACCGGTAGGTTCTGTGACGAGAACGGATCGCACACCGGAGGTTGTTGAAGTGACCGGAACCGACATGCTGCCCGAGTCCTGGAGCGGCGTCCTCGGCGATGAGCTGCAGAAGCCCTATTTCAAGGAGCTCACCGAATTCGTCGAGGAGGAGCGGGCAAAGGGGCCGGTCTACCCGCCGCGCGAGGAAGTCTTCGCGGCCCTGGACGCCACACCGTACGACCGGGTGAAGGTCCTCGTTCTCGGGCAGGACCCGTACCACGGCGAGGGCCAGGGCCACGGCCTCTGCTTCTCCGTGCGTCCCGGCGTCCGGACCCCGCCCTCCCTGCGGAACATCTACAAGGAGATGAAGGAGGAGCTCGGCCACCCGGTCCCGGACAACGGCTATCTGATGCCGTGGGCCGAACAGGGCGTGCTGCTGCTCAACGCGGTGCTCACGGTGCGCGCCTCGGAGGCCAACTCGCACAAGGGCAAGGGCTGGGAGAAGTTCACCGATGCGGTGATCCGCGCGGTGGCCGCACGTCCGGACCCCGCGGTCTTCGTCCTCTGGGGAAACTACGCACAGAAGAAGCTGCCGCTGATCGACGAGGAGCGGCACGTGGTGGTGAAGGGCGCACACCCCTCACCGCTCTCCGCGAAGAAGTTCTTCGGTTCGAGGCCGTTCACCCAGATCAACGAGGCTGTCGCCGCACAGGGACACCAGCCCATCGACTGGCGCATCCCCGACCTGGGCTGACCGGGATCGCCGGTGGCTGCGGCGAGGCGCCGTGCCGGGCGTCCCGGGCCCGGCAAAGATCAACCGGACAGGTCCGGACGCCTCGGCGCAGGGGGCGAACCGGACACGAGGGCTACGGGAGGCAGCGGTGACGGAGTCGCAGCAGGAGACGTCGGGGGACGCCGTCATGTCCAGGATCGGCCAGGTGATCATGCTGCTCCACGGTGGTGACCGGGAGGAGGCCCGTAACCGGTTCGCCGGCCTGTGGACGGAGATCGGCGAGTCCGGGGACGCACTGCACCGCTGCACTCTCGCGCACTACATGGCGGACACCCAGGACGACCCGGAGGACGAACTGTTCTGGGACCTGCGGGCGCTGGCCGCGGCCGACGCTCTGGACGACGAACGGGTCGGCCGCCACGACTCCGCTGTCGCCGTCCGTGGTTTCTATCCCTCGCTGCACCTCAACATCGCGGCCGACTACCTGAAACTGGGCCGCAAGGAAGCGGCGCGCACCCACCTGCGCCGCGCGCGGTCCGCGACCGGGGCACTGGCCGACGACGGATACGGGAACGGTGTCCGCGCGGCGGTCGACCGGCTGGAATGGCGGCTGGGGGAGGAGTGAGCGGGCGGGTGTCGCTGCCTGCAGGGTCAATGTCCGTACGTCTGACGGCAGATGCGGGCCTGCGGGCTGTCGGACGGCCAGCCCCCGTAGCTCCGGCCGAGTGCGCAGACATCCACGGCGTGGCCGGGCGCGGGGGCCGCTCGCTTCGGTGGTGACTTCGGGGCCGGTCCGGCGGTGTGCCGGATCCGGGGCGGCGGCAGCGGTGCCGGAGCGCGCCCGGCCGGTGCCGGTGCGTACCGCTTGGCGGGAGGGCCGGACCGGTGGCTCGGCGACGGGGCCGGGGGCACGGACTCCAGCGTCTCGACAGCCGGGCCCTGCACGATCTGCGGGGTGACGTCCTGCCGCGTGTGGCGGGCGGCCGGCGGGGACGGCTGGGGCGCGGGCCCCGCAGGGACGGACACACAGCCGGAGACGGCCGAGACCGCCGCCCCCAGCAGGGCCATGGTGGTGATCCTCGTTCGGTGCACGCCCCAACTCTGCTTGCCCGGCCAGCGGTTCGGGCGAGCAGCGGGAAGTTTGGCCCACACGGGTGACGCCCGGGACTTGCCGGTGACGCCCGCTACTCGCCGGTGACGCCGTCGATCCGCTCACGGATGAGGTCGGCATGGCCGTTGTGGCGGGCGTACTCCTCGATCATGTGGGTGTAGATCCAGCGCAGGTTGAAATGCCCGCCCCTGCGGGACTCTCCCACCGAGAGCTCGTCCAGCGAGCGGCCCTTCGCGAGCTCCCGGGCGTATGCGATCTCGGCCTGCCAGGTGGTGAACGCCTCGTCCCAGGTGTCCGCCGCGGTGAGATGGAACTCCCCGTCCGGGTCCTCGTCGCTGAAGTAGAGCGGGGGCGTGTCCTCACCGGCCAGCACCTCGCGGAACCAGCCGCGTTCCACCTCGACCATATGCCGTACGAGGCCGAGCAGGGACAGCTCGGAGGGCGGCACCGCGGCTGTGCGCAGCTGCTCGTCGGTCAGCCCGGCGCACTTCATGGCCAGCGTCTCCCGGTGGTAGTCCAGCCAGCCTTCCAGCATGGGGCGTTCATCGGCGGTGATGGAGGGTTCCGTGCGTGCAGGGTTCGTCATGGAAGGCACCCTCACACGGGAACACCGGCGCCGCCAGGCATTATCGGAACAGCATCCCGCAGCGCCCCGGCGAGGACCTGCGGGAGTGGGCAGTTCCACCAGCTCCCCTATGCTGACCAGGCACAGCACCAGGAAGCGACAGCGGCAAAGCGTGAGGGAGACCCTGTGAAGGTCGGCTGTATCGGGCTCGGGGACATCGCACAGAAGGCCTATCTGCCGGTGCTGACCACCCGGCCGGGAATCGAACTGCATCTCCAGACCAGGACCCCGGCCACTCTCGACCGGGTCGCGGCGACGTTCCACATCCCCGCCGACCGCTGCCACACCGATCTGGACGCGCTGCTCGCCCAGGGGCTGGACGCGGCGTTCGTGCACGCGCCGACCGCCGTGCACCCGGAGATCGTGTCCCGGCTGCTGGAAGCGGGCGTGGCCACCTACGTCGACAAGCCGCTCGCCTACGAACTCGCCGCATCGCAGCAGCTGGTGCGCCTCGCGGACGACCGGCAGGTGAGCCTGGCCGTCGGCTTCAACCGCCGACTGGCGCCGGGGTACGCCGAGTGCGCCGAGCTTCCGCGCGATCTGATCCTGATGCAGAAGAACCGCGTCGGCCTCCCCGAGGACCCGCGCACGCTCGTCCTCGACGACTTCATCCATGTCGTCGACACCCTGCGCTTCCTGGCGCCCGGCCCGGTCGAGCACGTGGACGTACGGGCCCGGATCCGCGAAGGCCTGATGCACCATGTGGTGCTGCACCTCTCGGGCGACGGCTTCTCGGCGATCGGCACGATGAACCGGCTGAACGGCTCCACCGAGGAGATCCTCGAGGTCTCCGGCCGCGACACGAAGCGTCAGGTCGTCAATCTCGCCGATGTCGTGGACCACCAGGGGCAGCCGAGCCTGCGCCGCCGTGGCGACTGGGTTCCGGTGGCCCGCCAGCGTGGCATCGAGCAGTCCGTGCTGGGCTTCCTCGAAGCGGTGGCCGCGGGCAAGCTGCTCAGTGCCCAGGACGCCCTGCTGACCCACGAACTGTGTGAGCGTGTGGTGCTGCGGGCTCTGGAGCAGGCCGCCTGATCGAGCGCACGCCCTCGAACGCGCACAGCACGGCGAGGACGGCGAGCGCCCCGTGCACCGGCCAGTCGCCGAACCTGACGTACAGCGTGGTGCCGTGGGCCAGCGGGATGTCGTACACCTCCGACGCGCTGCGGTCGGTACCCAGCCAGGAGCCGACCCGGCGGCCGTCGGGCCCGTACACCGCGCTCACCCCGGTGAGCGTGGCGTGCACCATCGGCCGCCCGCTCTCGGCTGCCCGCAGCGCGGCCAGCGAAGCGTGCTGCTCGGGAGCCCAGCTGTGCTGGAAGGACGAGGTCGACGACTGGTCCACCAGCAGTTGGGTGCCGTCCCGGGTCAGCTGCCGGCTCATGTCGGGGAACGCCGACTCGAAGCAGATCAGCGGACCCAGCCGGAGCCCGTCGGGCAGCGTCATCACCACCTGGTGGGTGCCGCGCTCCCGGTCCTCGCCCGCGGCCCTGCCCACCGAGGTGGCCCAGCCGAGCAGCGAACGGGCCGGGATGTACTCGCCGAACGGGACCAGCCGCATCTTGTCGTAGCGGTCGCCGGTGGGTCCCGCCGGGCCGACAAGTACTGAACTCTTGTAGATGCCCGGAGTGCCGGACCGCTGGGCATCCACGTTGACCAGGATGTCCGCGCCGGTCTCCCGGGAGAGCTTCGCGACCCTGGAGGCCAGGTCCGGGCGCGCGGTGAGGTCGTGGACGACGCTGCTCTCGCCCCACACCACCAGGTCGGCGCCTCGGCCCGCGAGCTGACGGGTGAGGGTCTCACTGCGGGTGAACCGTGCGCCGACGCTCCCGGTAACCCCTGGCTGCACGACCGCGACCCGGGTCCGTCCGCTGTCCTGCGGGCGCGGCGCCCACACCCACACGGCCCCGGTGACGACCGCGCAGGCCACCACCCCGGCCGCCGCGGTGCTCCGCGCGGACTCCGCCACGAGCAGCCCCACCGCTCCGGTGTTGACCGCCACGACCAGCAGGCTCACCAGCCAGACACCGCCCACCGACGCCAGCCGCAGGGCCGGTGCCACCTGCCACTGGCTGGAGCCGAGCAGTCCCCAGGGGCCGCCCAGCCCCTGCCAGGATCTGACCAGCTCGACCATCAGCCAGCCCGAGGGGACGACGACCAGGGACGCCGCGACACGCGAGGCGCTCGCCGTCACGCTGAGCATCCAGCGGACCAGCCATCCCCAGGGCGCCCACAACAACCCCAGCAGCGCGGCCAGCACCACGATGAACACGTTCAGGCTCGGAATCAGCCAGTGGTGCACGGAGATCATGAAGCCGGTGCCGCCGAGCCAGCCGTCCAGTGCCGCCCGCCGCGCGGTGGGCGCCGCGCGCACCAGCAGCATCCAGGGCACCAGCGCCACATACGCGAACCACCACAGGGACGGCGCCGGAAAAGCGAGCGCGGGCAGCGCCCCGGCCAGCAGCGCGGCGGCCCCACGCCACCACGGCGACAGAAGGAGCTGTCGCAGCCGCCCGAGCGGAATCCGCATCCGCGCCTCCTCGTGCTCGCTCCCCGTACACGGTCCTTCCCACAGTGTGAGGGCGTGGGGTGATTTCGGACAGTGGGCCGGTCCGGGCCGGTCGTGTCAGGCGCCGCCCGCGACGGGTCCCCGGGCTCCTGGGGCGCTCCGCCACTTCTCCTGGACGAGGACCGTGCGCAGCCGCCAGCCCTCGTCCGTACGCACCAGGCTGAAGGTGTACCGGCCACCGGACATGAAGTTCGGCTCCGTCGAACCGCCGGCAGCACCGTCCTGCGGGGACCGCAGGCGCATCGGGTTCACGTAGTCGGCCTGCAGCTCCGCCCGGTCTCCCGGATAGCCGCCCAGGTCCTGGATGTGCAGCCGTCGGTTGACGATCAGATGCTGACGCACCGGGAACAGCCGCATCATCTCCGCGAGCCACTCGGCGACCTCGGTGACAGGCCCTTCCACTCCGCCGGCCGTGCGGTAGTCGGCCCTGCCGTCCGGGGCGAACAGGGCGCGGTAGTCCGCCCATGCCCCGTCGTCCACGGCCACCGCGTAGCCGGTGACGAGTTCGTCGATGTCGAGCCGGTCCATCACGGTGGCGAGTTCCACGCGCTGCGTCATCGGCTCAGTCTCCGGCAGCGGCTGCCCGGGGCCAAGGGGTGCGCCGAAACGATCATCAACTCCCCTGTGTTCGCTGGCAGTTAGCCGCCATGTCGCCTATCCGCCAGCTCATTCGCCCCACGGCACGATGCTCTGCACCGAGACTCTTCGCAGCGCTCGGGACCACCCCCGTTTTCCCGGGCCGACGGAGAGAGGGGCACCATGACCAGAGCACTTGCGTGGCGAAGAGCAAGGTGGCTGTCCGCCGGACTCACGCTCGTACTGCTCCCGGCAGGTCAGGCACTCGCGGCGGGCGGGACGGGCAAGACCCCCGCCTCGGCGCACGGAGCGTCGGTCACCGCACACGCGACACACACCGTCACGCTGATCACCGGTGACAAGGTGACGGTCACCGACCTCGGCAGCGGCCACAGCACCGTGTCGGTGGAGCGTCCGAAGGGCGCCACCGGAGCGATCCGCACCCAGACGTCCGGCGGGCGGGTCAGCGTGCTGCCCGACGAGGCGCTGCCGTACCTCACGTCGGGAGCCCTGGACAAGCGGCTGTTCGACGTCACCGGGCTCATCGAGCAGGGGCTCGGCGGCCCGAAGGCCGACGGCCTGCCCCTGATCGTGACGTACGGCAAGGGCGCCCGCAGCGCCGCACCGCGCGGCGCCGAGACCGTCCGCGCCCTGCCGAGTGTGGGAGGCGCCGCCGTGAAGGCCTCCTCCTCCGGCACCTTCTGGAAGACGCTCACCGACTCCCGTACCCGGCAGGCCGGTTCGTTCGCGGACGGTGTCGCGAAGGTGTGGCTGGACGGCAAGGTCAAGGCCGACATGGCCGAGAGCAACGCCCAGATCGGCACCCCCGCGGCCTGGGAGGCCGGACTCACCGGCAAGGGCGTCAAGGTCGCCGTCCTCGATACCGGCATGGACGGCGAGCACCCCGACCTCAAGGGCCGGGTGAGCGAGAGCAAGTCGTTCATCGAGGGCGCGGAGGTCACCGACCGCCACGGCCACGGCACGCACACCCTGTCCACCGTCGGCGGCAGCGGCGCGGCCTCCGACGGCAAGGAGAAGGGTGTCGCCCCCGAGGCCGATCTCGCCGTCGGCAAGGTGCTCTCGGACCAGGGCGAAGGCTCCGATTCGCAGATCATCGCGGGCATGGAGTGGGCCGCCAAGGACATTCACGCCAAGGTCATCAGCATGAGCCTGGGCTCCCAGGAGGCCAGCGACGGCACCGACCCGATGGCGGAGGCGGTGAACACCCTCTCCAAGGACACCGGCGCGCTGTTCGTGATCGCCGCGGGAAACACCGGAACCCCCTCGTCCATAGGCTCGCCCGGCGCCGCCGACTCCGCGCTGACCATCGGTGCGGTGGACTCCGCCGACAAGGCCGCCTACTTCACCAGCCAGGGTCCCCGCCTCGGTGACAACGCGCTCAAGCCCGATCTCTCGGCGCCCGGCGTGGACATCCTCGCCGCCCGCTCGCAGTACTCCCCGGGGACCGGTTCGTACGTCAGGATGAGCGGCACGTCGATGGCGACCCCGCACGTCGCCGGAGTCGCCGCGCTGCTCGCCCAGAAGCACCCCGACTGGACCGGGCAGCAGCTCAAGGACGCCCTGATGTCGACGTCCAAGACGCTCCCCGACTCGGTGTACGCACTGGGCGCGGGTCGGGTCGACGTCCCCGCCGCCACGACCGCGAGCATCACCGCGACCGGCAGCGCCGACCTCGGCTTCTACTCCTGGCCGTACGAGGACAACAAGCCCGTCACCCGCACCCTCACCTACACCAACTCCTCCGACGCACCGGTGACGTTGACGCTCGCCGCTGACGGAGCGGCTGCCGGGGTCGCCAAGCTCGCCGACACGAGCCTGACCGTACCCGCGCACTCCACCGCGCAGACCACGGTCACCGGCGACGGCGCGAAGGCCCCCGTGGGCAACACCTCCGGGCAGATCACCGCGAGCGTCGGCGGCAAGACCGTCGCCCACACCGCGTTCGGTCTGGTCAAGGAGGAGGAGCGCCACAGCCTCACCGTCCACGTCAAGGACCGGGACGGCGCCCCGACCGCCGCGTACCTCGCCGTCCAGAAGCTCGCCGAGGGGGTCGACCCCGAATCCGCGAGGGTCGACGACTCCGGCACCGTCACCCTGCGGCTGACGCCCGGCACGTACGACCTGGAGTCCTTCCTCGACGTGCGCGGCGCCGGCGGCAAGGACTCCCTGGGGATCGGCTACCTCGGCAGCCCCGAGATCGTGCTCGACCGCGACCGCGAGATCACCCTGGACGGGCGCAAGCTCCGCCAGGTCAAGGCAGAGGTGCCCCAGCGCACCCAGACCCGCCAGCTGGTGTTGGAGACCAACCGCAAGGCGAACGGGGCCGACTTCACCGAAGCGATCCAGGTGCCGATCAAGTACGACAGCATCTTCGCCGCGCCCACCGGGAAGGTCGGCACGGGCTCCTTCGAGTACCGCACCGTCTGGCGCCTCGGAAAGCCGCAGCTGGAAGCGGTCGCGGGCGGCAAGCGCCTCAGCGACACCGTGGTGCAGGTCGGTACGACCCTGGTCGAAGGCCGTCACAAGGTCGCCGTCGCGGACCTCGGAACGGGGACCGCAGCGGAGTACGAGGGCAAGAACGTCCGGGGCAAGGCCGTGCTCGTGCACGCCACCGCCGGTGTCACTCCCCAGCAACTCGTAGGCGCCGCGCAGAAGGCGGGCGCACAGTCGCTGTTCGTCACCGACGACGCACCGGGCCGCCTCAGCGCCTGGTTCGGCGCCGCGGACGGCACGACCGTCCCCTTCCAGGTGGCATCCGTCAACCAGGCCGACGGCGCTCTGCTGGCCGCCACCGCGCGGAAGAACGGCAAGGTCGAACTCACCGGCACCCGCTACACGCCGTACGTCTACGACCTCTCCGAAGGCCACTCCGGCGGGATCCCGGACAGGGACCTGACGTACCAGCCCGGCAAGCGCGACCTCGCCACGCTGAACACCACGTTCTACGCCCCGAAGGCCGTGGACGGCGGCGACTTCCGCTACTCGCTCACCGATACCTTCCCCATGGGGCTGGGTTTCCTGGAGAAGAACGCCTTCCCCGGGAAGCGCACCGACTACGTCAGCACGGGCAAGGGCCAGCTCTGGCACGAGTCGGTCACCGCGGGTCCGCTCTCGATCGAGGAGCGCAGCGGGCTGGTCACCTACAAGGGCGGTACCCGCTCGGCGCTCGACTGGTTCAAGCCGGTACTGCACCCCTGGCTCGGCACCGGACTCGGCTGGGGCCAGCAGCGCGCGGGCAACAACCTGCAGTTCAACACCCCCGGCTGGGGCGACTCCGGCCCCGACCACACCGGATTCGGCGACGTGTGGAACGACACCTCGTTGATCCAGACCACCGATGTGTACGCCAACGGGGTCCTGCTCGGCCACAAGATGGGCTCGGGCAACAACGTCTGGAACGTCGACCCGGCCGAGACCACCTACAAGGTGGTCACCGACCTCAGGCGCGACCCCGACACCTGGGTGCTCGCCACCGAGGGCCACGCCGAGTGGACCTTCCGGTCCGCCGAGACCGCGGCCGACCACTACACCTACCTGCCGCTGCTCAACCTGGGCTTCGACGTGGACACCGACATCGCCGGTAACGTCCGCGCCGGGCAGAAGCTCCCGATCGGGATCAGCGCCGAGTACGTCAAGGGAGCGGTCGGCACCGGGAAGATCAAGTCCGGGACGCTGGAGGTCTCCTACACCATGGGCAAGACCTGGCAGCCCGTCGCGCTGGACGGCGCGCACGGCACGACGGCGTCCTGGAAGGGCACGCTGTCCGTACCGAAGGACGCGGACTACGTCTCGCTCCGCGCCTCCGCCACCGATGACAAGGGCGGCTCCGTGAAGCAGGAGATCATCCGCGCGGTGGGGGTGAAGTAGGCGGGGGTGAAGTAGCCCACGGTTTCGGACCCGGGAGCCCGGTACGGCACCAGCCGTACCGGGCTCCCGCACGACCGAGAGAGGCCAACGTCACAGTGGTTCGGCCAACCGCCCCTTCGGCGCCCTGGCCTAGCATCTGACCATGACGGTCCTGCCCGACAACGGGCTCCCCCTGGCCGCCGAATTCCCGCGTGCGACCCATGAGCAGTGGCAGAGCCTTGTGGAAGGCGTGCTGCGCAAATCGGGTAAGGATGTCTCGGGTTCGGCGGCGGAAGCAGCGCTCTCCACCACGCTGGACGACGGGCTGGTCGTCCAGCCCCTGTACACGGCGGCGGACGGCGGCGGCGATCACGGATTCCCGGGCTTCGCCCCCTTCACCCGGGGCAGCGTGCCGGCCGGCGGCGCCACCGGTGGCTGGGACGTCAGACAGCGGCACAGCAGGCCCGACCCGGCGCGTACCAACGAGGCCGTGCTCGCGGACCTGGAGAACGGTGTCGCCTCGGTATGGCTCGCCGCCGGCGCGGCCGGTGTGCCGGTGTCCGGACTGGGCCGCGCCCTCGAAGGCGTCTATCTCGACCTCGCCGCGGTGGCCCTCGACGCGGGCGCCGAATTCCACGACGCGGCGACGGAGTTGCTCCGCCTCTACGAGGAGCGGGGAGTGGCCCCCGAGGCCGCGCTCGGCAGCCTCGGCGCGGACCCTCTGGGACTCGCCGCCCGCACCGGCCGGTACGACGCACTCGCCGGGCACACGGCGCAGGCCACCGAACTGGCGCAGCTGTGCCACCGTCACCACCCCGGCCTGCGGGCGCTCGTGGTGGACGCGCTGCCGTACCACGAGGCCGGTGCGTCGGCCGCCCAGGAGCTCGGCTGCTCGCTGGCCACCGGCGTGGCGTACCTGCGTGACCTGACCGGAGCGGGGCTGGACGTCGCCGCTGCCTGCGGCCAGCTGGAGTTCCGTTACGCGGCCACCGCCGATCAGTTCCTGACGATCGCGAAGCTGCGCGCGGCCCGCCGGCTCTGGGCGCGGGTCGCCGAGGCCGCCGGAGATCCGGCCGCGGGGGCGCAGCGCCAGCACGCGGTGACCTCGTCGGTGATGATGGCGCGGCGCGACCCCTGGGTGAACATGCTGCGTACGACGATCGCCTGCCTGGCGGCCGGGACGGGCGGGGCGGACGCGGTGACCGTGCTGCCCTTCGACCACGCACTCGGACTGCCGGACGACTTCGCCCGCCGTATCGCACGCAACACCTCGACGATCCTGGTCGAGGAGTCCCATCTGGCACGGGTGATCGACCCGGCGGGCGGCTCCTGGTACGTGGAGCGGCTGACCGACGAACTGGCCCGGGCGGCCTGGGACTGGTTCCAGGAGATCGAACGCGCCGGAGGCCAGGAGGCAGCCCTGCGGTCCGGACTGATCGGGGAACGGCTGGCCACCACCTGGGAGCGGCGCAGCGCGAAACTCGCCGCGCGGCGTGAACCCGTCACCGGCGTCAGCGAGTTCCCGCAGCTCGCGGAGCGCACCGTCGTACGGGACGAGGCGCCTGCCGCCCCGCACGGCGGTCTGCCCAGGGTGCACCGCGACGACGCCTTCGAGGCGCTCCGCTCGCGTTCGGACGCCCATCTGGCCGCGACCGGCGCCCGGCCCCGGGTGTTCCTGGCGGCGCTGGGCCCGGCCGCCGCACACACCGCCCGCGTCACCTTCGCCGCCAACCTCTTCCAGGCGGGCGGGGTCGAACCCGTCCACGACCCGGTGACCGTGGACCCGGACACGGTGGCCGCGGCATTCGCCGCCTCCGGCGCGACCACGGCCTGCATCTGTTCCAGCGACGCGCTCTACGCCGAGCAGGCCGGGCCCACGGCGGGCGCGCTGAGAGCGGCGGGCGCACGCCGGGTCTTCCTGGCCGGACGCCCCGGGGAACACGAGGACGCCTGGCGGGAGTCGGGCGTCGACGAGTTCGTCTTCGCCGGAGGCGACGTGGTCACCGTCCTGACCTCCGTCCTCGACCGTATGGGAGTGGCGTAATGCAGATCCCGGACTTCTCACAGATCGAGCTGGGGCCCGGTACCCCCGACGGGACCGCCGACGAGCAGTGGCGGGCCGCCGTCAAGGAGAGCACCGGCCGCAGCGTCGACGAGCTGGTGTGGCAGACCCCCGAGGGCATCCCGGTCAAGCCGCTCTACACCGGCCAGGACACGGAGGGTCTCGACTTCCTCGACACACACCCCGGCATCGCCCCGTATCTCCGCGGGCCCTACCCGACGATGTACGTCAACCAGCCCTGGACGATCCGTCAGTACGCCGGATTCTCCACCGCCGAGGAGTCCAACGCCTTCTACCGGCGCAATCTCGCGGCCGGTCAGAAGGGGCTCTCGGTCGCCTTCGACCTGCCCACCCACCGCGGTTACGACAGCGACCACCCGCGGGTGACCGGTGACGTCGGCATGGCGGGCGTCGCGATCGACTCGATCTACGACATGCGGCAGCTCTTCGACGGCATCCCGCTGGACCGGATGACGGTGTCGATGACGATGAACGGCGCGGTGCTGCCCGTGCTGGCCCTGTACATCGTCGCGGCCGAGGAACAGGGTGTGCCGCCGGAGAAGCTCGCCGGGACCATCCAGAACGACATCCTCAAAGAGTTCATGGTCCGCAACACCTACATCTATCCGCCGAAGCCCTCCATGCGGATCATCTCCGACATCTTCGCGTACACCTCGCAGAAGATGCCCCGCTACAACTCCATCTCCATCTCCGGCTACCACATCCAGGAAGCGGGCGCGACGGCCGACCTGGAGCTGGCCTACACGCTGGCCGACGGTGTGGAGTACCTGCGGGCGGGCATCGCCGCCGGGCTCGATGTGGACGCCTTCGCCCCCCGGCTCTCCTTCTTCTGGGCGATCGGCATGAACTTCTTCATGGAGATCGCGAAGATGCGGGCGGCCCGGCTGCTCTGGGCCAGACTGGTCAAGCAGTTCGACCCGAAGAACGCCAAGTCCCTCTCGCTGCGCACCCATTCACAGACCTCCGGCTGGTCGCTCACCGCGCAGGACGTGTTCAACAACGTGACGCGCACCTGCGTCGAGGCGATGGCCGCCACCCAGGGCCACACCCAGTCGCTGCACACCAACGCCCTCGACGAGGCGCTGGCCCTGCCGACCGACTTCTCCGCCCGTATCGCCCGCAACACCCAGCTGCTGCTCCAGCAGGAGTCCGGGACCTGCCGGGTGATCGACCCGTGGGGCGGCAGCGCGTACGTCGAGAAGCTGACCCATGACCTCGCGGAGCGTGCCTGGCAGCACATCGAGGAGGTCGAGGCGGCCGGCGGCATGGCCCAGGCCATCGACGCCGGAATCCCCAAACTCCGGGTGGAGGAGGCCGCCGCCCGCACCCAGGCCCGGATCGACTCGGGCCGTCAGCCGGTCATCGGCGTCAACAAGTACCGGGTGGAGACCGACGAGGAGATCGACGTACTCAAGGTCGACAACTCCTCGGTGCGCACCCAGCAGATCGCCAAACTGAACCGGCTGCGCGAGGAGCGCGACGAGGCGGCCTGCCAGGAGGCGCTGCGCGCGCTGACCACGGCGGCCGGACGGGATCCGGGCCCCGGCCTGGAGGGCAACCTGCTGGCTCTCGCGGTCGACGCGGCGCGGGCCATGGCCACCGTCGGCGAGATCTCCGACGCCCTGGAGAAGGTCTACGGGCGGCACGCCGGGCAGATCCGTACCATCTCCGGGGTGTACCGGACCGAGGCAGGGGAGTCGCCTTCCGTGGAGCGCACCCGCTCGCTGGTGGAGTCCTTCGAGGAGGCGGAGGGGCGCCGTCCGCGCATCCTCGTCGCCAAGATGGGCCAGGACGGCCACGACCGGGGCCAGAAGGTGATCGCCACCGCCTTCGCCGACCTGGGCTTCGACGTCGACGTGGGCCCGCTGTTCCAGACCCCGGCGGAGGTGGCGAGGCAGGCGGTCGAGGCGGATGTGCACATCGTCGGGGTCTCCTCGCTGGCCGCGGGGCATCTGACGCTGGTGCCCGCGCTGCGTGAGCAGCTGGCGGCCGAGGGACGTGAGGACATCATGATCGTGGTCGGTGGGGTCATCCCGCCGCAGGACGTCCCGACCCTGCACGAAGCCGGGGCCGCCGCGGTCTTCCCGCCGGGGACGGTCATCCCGGACGCCGCGTACGACCTGGTGGTCCGGCTCGCGTCCGCGCTCGGCCACGAGCTCTGAGCCGATGCCGCCGGTGATCGACATCGACAGTTACGTCAAGGGCGTCCTTGACGGGAAGCGTGCCTTCATCGCGCGGGCCATCACCCTGGTGGAGTCCACCAGGGCAGATCACCGCGCGCTCGCCCAGTCGCTGCTGACGGAGCTGCTGCCGCACTCCGGAACGGCCCGCCGGATCGGGATCAGCGGGGTGCCGGGGGTCGGGAAGTCGACGTTCATCGACGCCTTCGGCACCCTGCTCACCGGCCTGGGCCACCGTGTCGCGGTGCTCGCCGTGGACCCCTCGTCCAGCAGGACCGGCGGCTCCATCCTGGGGGACAAGACCCGGATGGAGCGGCTGGCCGTCGACCCGGCGGCCTTCGTCAGGCCCTCGCCGACCTCGGGCACGCTCGGCGGCGTGGCCAGGGCGACCCGGGAGGCCATGGTCGTGGTGGAAGCGGCCGGGTACGACGTCGTCCTGGTGGAGACCGTCGGGGTCGGCCAGTCGGAGACCGCCGTGGCGAACATGGTGGACTCCTTCCTGCTGCTCTCGCTGGCCCGCACGGGTGATCAGCTGCAGGGCATCAAGAAGGGCGTCCTGGAGCTCGCCGATCTCATCGCGGTGAACAAGGCGGACGGCCCGCACGAACGCGACGCACGCGCCGCGGCCCGTGAACTCGCGGGCGCGCTGCGGCTGATGAACACGGCCGACCCCGCCTGGACCCCACCTGTCCTCAGTTGCAGCGCCCGGGAATCCCTCGGCCTCGACACGGTCTGGGAGCGGCTGGAGCAGCACCGTGCGGTCCTCGACTCGTCCGGCAGGCTGGCCGCCAAACGGCGCGAGCAGCAGGTCGACTGGGCGTGGACGATGGTGCGCGAGGGGCTGCTCAAGCAGTTGCGCGACCATCCGGAGGTACGCAGGACCGCGCCGCTGGTCGAACAGGAGCTGCGCGACGGGACGTTGACCCCGACGCTCGCGGCGGAGCGGATCCTCGGCGCGTTCCGGGAGACGCCGCAGCCCTGATGCCGCGACGCCGCAGCCCTGACGTCGCGATGCCGGGCCGGTACGGAGATCCGCACCGGCCCGGCATCCTGCCCCAGCCGTTCGGCGGGGATCGCCTCACGCTCCTTGCGCGGCGGGCGGGCCACTTGCGCACGTTCGGTATCCCTGGTGCGACGGCCGACCCGCCCTCGTCATCACCGTACGCATCCACAGCGCACGGAGGGTGACAGGCCATCCGGCTCGCGGGCGCGTCCGCCGGGCATACGCCTCGTGACCGTCGCTGCGAACGGCCCCTTTCCCGGGCGGATCGGCGGCGCCGCAATTTGGGGCATATCGTGGGTTGCATGGACGACTCAGGCAATAGGGGGTCGTAATGGTGACAGTGCTCTTGACAGTGATAGTCGTGATCCTCTGTGTGGCCGTGGTCTACGGGCTGTCGGCGGCCAGGGTCATCAAGCAGTACGAGCGGGGTGTGGTCTTCCGGTTCGGCCGGCTCCGTGAAGCCGAGCGACTGCCGGGATTCACCACGGTCATTCCGGGTGTGGACCGGCTGCGCAAAGTGAACCTCCAGATCGTGACGATGCCTGTGCCTGCGCAGGAGGGCATCACCCGGGACAACGTGACCGTCCGGGTCGACGCCGTCGTCTACTTCAAGGTGGTCAACGCGGCCAGCGCGCTCATCGCGGTCGAGGACTACCGGTTCGCGGTCTCCCAGATGGCACAGACCTCGCTGCGTTCGATCATCGGTAAGAGCGATCTGGACGACCTGCTGTCCAACCGGGAGAAGCTCAATCAGGGACTTGAGCTGATGATCGACAGTCCGGCGATCGGCTGGGGTGTGCAGATCGACCGGGTCGAGATCAAGGACGTGTCGCTGCCGGAGACGATGAAGCGGTCGATGGCGCGGCAGGCCGAGGCCGACCGTGAGCGGCGGGCCCGGGTGATCAACGCGGACGCCGAGCTCCAGGCATCGAAGAAACTGGCCCAGGCGGCCGAGGCGATGTCCGAGCACCCCGCGGCCCTCCAGCTGCGTCTGCTGCAGACGGTGGTGGAGGTGGCGTCCGAGAAGAACTCGACGCTGGTCCTGCCGTTCCCGGTGGAGCTGCTGCGCTTCCTCGAACGGGCCCAGCGGTTCCCGCAGATGCCGCAGGGACCGGCTCCCGCGACGACGGCCCCTGAACCCGAGGTGGCTGCCGCCGATACCAACGAGGCGGTGGAATCCGTTGATCCCGTGCCGGAGATCGACCCGGGGACAGCGGCTACGGACACCGGGAGTGATGCGGATCCGGACCCGGGGGCAGGGCGCGGGACGGGCGGCACCCCGTAGTCGTCCGCCCGGCGCTCAACCGCCCGCCGGGCCCGCGTCCGGGCTGAGCGCTCCGGTGCCGACGAGGACGAACAGAGCGACGCCGAGCAGGACCCGGTAGACCACGAACGGCATGAAGCTCTTGGACGAGATGAACTTCATGAACCACGCGATGACCGCGTAACCGACGGCGAAGGCGACGACCGTCGCCAGTAGCGTGGGCCCCCAGGCCACCTGACCGCTGCTGCCCGCATCCTTCAACTCGAAGGCCCCCGAGGCCAGGACGGCCGGGATCGCCAGCAGGAACGAGTAACGGGCCGCGGCCTCCCGGGTGTAGCCCATCAGCAGCCCGCCGCTGATCGTCGCGCCCGACCGGGAGACGCCGGGGACCAGGGCCATCGCCTGGCAGAGGCCGTAGACGAGACCGTCCTTGACGCTCATCTCCTGGAGCGACTTGCGCTGCTTCCCCGCACGGTGTCTGCCGCCGCTCTCGTCGCGGGCGGCCAGCCGGTCGGCCGCACCGAGCACGACACCCATCGCGATCAGGGTGCAGGCGATGACGCGCAGATCACGGAACGAGGTGTCGATCTGGTCCTTCAGCAGGATGCCCAGTACCCCGATGGGTATCGTCCCGACGATCACGAGCCAGCCCGTCCGCGCGTCCTGGTCGCCGCGCAGCGAGCGGTCGGTGAGCGAACGGAACCAGGCGGAGACGATCCGGGCGATGTCCCGGCGGAAATAGATGATCACCGCCGCCTCGGTGCCGATCTGGGTGATGGCCGTGAAGGCCGCCCCGGCATCGGGCCAGCCGGCGAAGGCCGAGGTCAGCCGCAGGTGGGCGCTGGACGACACGGGGAGGAACTCGGTCAGCCCCTGCACGAATCCGAGGACGAACGATTCGAACCAAGACATGGGTGTGGGCCGTCCAAGGGATCAAGGGGCTGGTGCGCAGGGGGAACGTAACGTCCGAAGGTGTACGACCGGTGACGCGAGTGCGTACGGTCGGCCAATGCCCCTGGGGCGGTTCCGGCTCCCTTGCCGGTGATGCCCCGGCCCGCCGTATCTCCTGCGGACCGCGGCGCTCTCAACGACCGCGCAGCCGGTGGCGTTTACGCCAGGCGAGCCATGCGGCGCCCACCCCCGACACCACGATGAAGCCTGTCGACACGAGGAAGGCGGGTGAGGTGGGGGACGCCGCCTCGCTGCCCGCCACCACGTAGGCGGCCGTGTTCGGGACCGACCCCAGCGCGGTGGCCACCAGGAACGGCAGCCACCCCATCCGGGACACCGCCGCACAGTAGTTGGCAGCCGCGAACGGCACCCCGGGGAAGAGCCGGAGCGCGAGCATCGAGCGGAATCCGTGCCGGCTCAACTGGCCGTCCGCCGCCGTCAGCCAGCGCCCGCGCAGCAGCGGACGGAGCGCGCCCTGCCCCAGCACCCGGCCGAGACCGAACGAGACGCCCGCCCCGAGCACCGTCCCGGCGACCGCGGCGGCCAGCCCGACCTGACTGCTGAACAGCGCACCCGCCGCGAGATTGAGCAGCGGACGCGGCACGAAGGCGGCGGTGCAGGCGCCGTACGCCACCGAGAACAGGACGACCGCCGTGACACCGCTGAGCTGCGGAGGCCAGCCGTCGGCGAGCAGCCGCTGCGGCTGGAACAGCAGCATCAGGGTCGCGGCGGCCAGCAGAACCACCACGAGCAGGGAGAGCCGGGACCAGGGCGAGACGAGTGCTCTGACACAGCGCGCGGTCAGGCCGGCGTCGGTTCGGGCAGCGGGCTCCAGCATCCCGGGAGACTAACCGACCCGCGCATGTGATCGCCGTGAGGTGCGCCGCACGGCACCGGACCGCCGGCTCGTGTGCGTGCGCCTGCCCGCGTTTTCCCGCGCGGACCTCGGGGCTTCCACGGGTTCCGGAACCCGTGAACTTCCGTACGGGGAAAACCAGTCGACGCGCCCCGGGTGCTGCGGGCAGGATCAACCGCATGTTCCGGTACGCCTTCCTCCTCGCGCCGTCCGCAGTCGCGGACCCGCCGAAGGCTGCCGGTTTCCCCGATCTCACGGCAGCAGCCGCAACCGCAGCAACCGCAGCAGCCGCAACCGCAGCGGCCGTGCCCGCCGCTGCCGAGGCGCCCTTCGGCGGCGCCCGAAGCTGACCCTTCCCGGATCGTCCGGCGGACCCCGCAGGGGGAGGGTCGGCCAGACCAGGGGGGTCCCGCCACGCTTCGACATCCTGAGGAAGAAAGCCATGCCCAAGACGGCATACGTGCGCACCAAGCCCCACCTCAACATCGGCACCATGGGCCACGTCGACCACGGAAAGACGACCCTGACCGCCGCCATCACCAAGGTCCTCAGCGACCGCGCGGGCAGCAGTACCTCCTTCGTCTCCTTCGACCGCATCGACCGGGCCCCGGAGGAGGCGCAGCGCGGCATCACCATCAACATCGCGCACGTGGAGTACGAGACGGACACCCGTCACTACGCCCACGTGGACATGCCGGGCCACGCGGACTACGTCAAGAACATGGTCACCGGCGCGGCGCAGCTGGACGGCGCGATCCTCGTCGTCTCCGCGCTCGACGGGATCATGCCGCAGACCGCCGAGCACGTCCTGCTCGCCCGTCAGGTCGGCGTCGACCACATCGTCGTCGCGCTGAACAAGGCGGACGCGGGCGACGAGGAGCTGACCGACCTGGTCGAGCTGGAGGTCCGGGAACTGCTCTCCGCGCACGGGTACGGCGGGGACGCGGCCCCCGTCGTCCGGGTGTCGGGGCTCAAGGCGCTGGACGGCGACCCGCGCTGGACGGCGTCGATCGAGGCGCTCCTCGACGCGGTGGACACCTATGTGCCGATGCCGGTCCGGTACACCGACGCGCCGTTCCTGCTCCCGGTGGAGAACGTCCTGACCATCACCGGTCGCGGCACCGTCGTGACCGGCGCCGTCGAGCGCGGCACGGTACGCGTCGGCGACCGGGTACAGGTGCTGGGCGCCGACCTGGACGGGGGCGGCACCGTCGTCACCGGCCTGGAGACGTTCGGCAAGCCGATGACGGAGGCCGAGGCGGGCGACAACGTGGCGCTGCTGCTGCGCGGTGTGCCCCGGGACGCGGTGCGCCGCGGCCACGTGGTGGCGGCGCCCGACAGCGTCACCCCGCGCCGCCGCTTCACCGCGCAGGTGTACGTGCTGTCGGCGGGGGAGGGCGGCCGTACCACCCCGGTGTCGACCGGGTACCGGCCGCAGTTCTACATCCGTACCGCGGACGTGGTCGGCGATGTCGACCTGGGGGACACGGCCGTCGCCCGCCCCGGTGACACGGTCACCATGACCGTCGAGCTGGGCCGTGACGTACCGCTGGAGACCGGCCTCGGCTTCGCGATCCGCGAGGGCGGGCGCACGGTCGGCGCGGGGACCGTGACCTCGGTCCTCTGAGGGCCCGGAGCCCGCCTCCCGGACCACCGGGAGGCGGGCTCCGCCCGGCGGTACCGGGACGGCACAATGGGACGGTGAACGAGTCGATACCGGTGATCCGGGACGTGGACCAGGGCACCGCCAGGCTGCTGCCCGACATCGACCGGGCCAGGGCCTGGCTGCTCACGGTCGACGGCGCGCCCCAGTCCTACGTGGACCTCGACGATCCGACGTATCTGGAGTTCGAGTACGCCCGCAGGCTGGGCCATGTCGTGGACTGCGCCGCCGACGAGGGCGACCCGCTCGACGTCGTCCACCTCGGCGGCGGGGCGCTCACCCTGCCCCGTTACGTGGCGGCCCTGCGCCCCGGATCGCGGCAGCAGGTGGTGGAGGCGGACCGCGGGCTGCTCGCGCTCGTCGCCGAACAACTGCCGCTGCCCGCCGGGGCGGGGATCACGGTGCACGCCGGGGACGCGCGGGCCTGGCTCGACAGCGTGCCGACGGCCTCCGTGGACGTCCTGATCGCGGACGTGTTCGGCGGCTCACGGGTCCCCGCACACCTCACGTCCGTCGAGTACGCCCGGTCGGCGGCGCGGGTCCTGCGCACCGGCGGTGTCTACGCGGCGAACCTCGCCGACGGCGCCCCCTTCACCTTCCTCCGTGCCCAACTGGCCACCTTCTCGGCGGTGTTCGAGGAGGTCGCGCTCGTCGCGGAGCCGTCCGTGCTGCGTGGCCGACGCTTCGGCAACGCGATTCTGGTCGCCTCGCACACCGGGATCGACACCACCGGACTGGCCCGTCGTACGGCGTCGGACAGCTTTCCCGCCCGGGTCGAGCACGGTGCCGCGCTGACCCGGTTCATGGGCGGGGCGGAACCCGTCACCGACGCGGTGGCGGTCGCCTCACCCGAGCCGCCCGGCGGGACCTTCGGCATCGGCTGACCCCAGCGCCTCCACCGGCCCCGCAGGAGCGGCCACGGTCCGGTCCGCGGTCGCCGTGGCGGGCCTGCGCCGCAGATTCCGTACGTCGGGCACACAGAGCACCGCGGCCGTCAGCAGGACAACCAGCCCCGCGCAGCCCCACAGCGAGGCCGTCCGCCCGAAGGCGTTCTCCGCGGGGCCCGCCAGCGCGGTCGCCAGCGGCAGCATCGCGAGGGAGCCGAGCCAGTCGTAGGCCGAGACCCGGGAGAACTTCTCCTCAGGGATCTCCTGGTGCAGCGCCGTCATCCAGGAGACGCCGAACGTCTCGACCAGGACGCCGCTGAAGAACATCACGCCCACCAGCGCGCCGAACGGCACCGGCACCGCGAGGGCCGCCGAGGGCAGAGCCAGCGAGAAGACGCAGAGCGTGCCGGTGAGCAGCAGCCTGCGCGGTTTCCAGCGGATCATGATCAGCGCACCGCCGACCGTGCCCGCCCCGAAAGCGGCCAGGGCCAGTCCCCACGGGCCCGGCCCGCCCAGCGAGTCCCGCGCGACCAGCGGGCCGTAGACCGCCTCCGCCGCGCCGATGACGGCGTTGACCACGGCGAACTGCAGGACGATGCTCCACAGCCAGGGACGTCCGATGAACTCCTGCCAGCCCTCCCGGAGATCCGCGAGCATCCCGCCGCCCGGCTCGCGCGGCGGTATGTGGCTGACGTCCAGGAAGGCCCGCAGGGATCCGGCCACCGCGAAGGCGGCAGCGTCGACGGCGAGCACCCAGCCGGGGCCGACGGCGGCGATCAGGGCTCCACCGAGCGCGGCGCCGCCGATGCCGGACCCGTTCATCGCCATCCGGTACAGCGCGAAGGCCCGCCCGGCCTCCTCGCCGTCGACGCTGGACAGCAGCATCCCCTCGGAGGCCGGTGAGAAGAACGCCTGCCCCGTACCGCAGAGCGCGGAGAGCAGCATCATCTGCCAGAGCTGCGGGTGGCCGGTCAGGACGAGTACGGCGAAGGCCGCCTGGGAGACACAGTTCAGGGCGTTGGCCGCCACCATCACCCGGTGCCGCGGCAGCCGGTCGGCGAGCGCGCCGCCGATCAGCAGGAAGAGGACGAGCGGCAGCGTACGCGCGGCGGCGACCAGCCCCACGTCACCGCTGTCGCCGCCGGATTCCAGGACCGCGAACGCGGCGGCGATCAGGGCGCCGTTGCTGCCCAGACTCGTCACTACCGCGGACGCGGTCAGCAGGCTGTAGTTGCGTCCGGCCCATGCCGGGCGCCGGATTCGCCGGGAGGCGGCGGCAGGAGACGTCACTCCGGGACTATCGCTGCTGCCGCCCCTCCGTGCCAAACCGATTCTGCGGCGGGATCCGGGTCAGGAACTGGAACCGGCGCTGGGACTGGCGTTGGAGCCGGTGGGCTCGCCGGCCAGCCGGACCGTGCTGAGGATCTTGTCGATCGTCGCCTGGGGAAGTGCGCCCGGGACGCCCGTGCTGTTGTAGAGGGAGAACGCCACGAAGTCGTCGGCCGAGTTCTTGAAGCCGAAGGTGATGGCCTGGCCGTCGGTGGTGCACTTGGACTTCTTCGGCACCCCGGTCGCCCAGGCGCGGGCGAGACTGCCCGTGATCCCGGACTTGGTGGTGTACGGCTTCGACTTGGAGGTCTTCACCAGCTTCTTGTTCGGCTGCGTGTAGGCGCCGTAGACCCACCAGGGCACCTGGTTCTCGGCGACCTGCTGGGTGTCCTTGGCGCCGTCGGCACCCTTGGTGCCCGCGCCGCCGAGCCCGGTGTCCTCGGTGTAGCCGTTCTTGTCCGCGTCGTCCGTGCACCACTTGGACTTGTAGAACGCGGGCGCCGAGTGGCCGATGAGGGTCTTGCCCTTGGCGTCCTCGAAACCGCTGAAGGTACCGGAGGTCGCGACCTCCCAGTCCGGTGGGACGTCGAAGGCCGTTCCCCACTTCGGGTTGACGACGACCTTCCACCCCGCGATGAGCGGCTTGACCTCGCCGCCCGCGCGCGGGTTGGCGGTGGGCGAGCTGTCCTTGCCCTGGTCCCCGGTCGAAGCGGACGGAGACGTCTTTCCGGCCTGGGCCGTGTCGCTCTTGTCGCCGTCGTCCTTGAGCACGACCACCCCGGTGACCACCGCGGCGGCGACGACAGCCGTCGCGGCGACGATCGCGACGACCGTCGTCTTCTTCTTGTCGTTCCCGGGCGGCCGGGGCGCGCCGGGCGGCGAGCCCACCGCGTACTGCGGCACCGTCGGCTGCTGGTACGGATTGGGCTGCTGATACCCCTGCGGAGCCCCCGGCTGGGGCTGCTGGTAAGGGTTCGGCTGCTGGTATCCCGGCTGCTGATAGGGATTCGGGTTCTGGTCCTGCGGGTTCTGCTCGCCCCCGGGCGGCTGCTGTCCTGGCCACATGGCGAGTAACCATAGAGGGGACACGGGCCCCTCGCTACGGCCGCCCCCGCCCGGGGATGGCCAAGCTGTCCTACTCGTGGGTAACATCGCATTTCATGAGCGCAGATCAGATGTCCGTCGGTGAGATGCTCGCCGCCACCGTCCCCATGGCCAGGACCCTCCACCTGGAGTTCGTCGAGACCACGCCGGAGCGGGCAGTCGTCCGGCTGCCGGACCAGCCCGACTTCCACAACCACGTCGGCGGACCGCACGCGGGGGCGATGTTCACGCTCGCCGAGTCCGCGAGCGGTGCGATCGTCATCGCCGCGTTCGGCGACCAGCTGACCCGCGCCGTGCCGCTCGCCGTGCGGGCCGAGATCGACTACAAGAAGCTCGCCATGGGCGCGGTGACCGCGACAGCGACGCTGGGGCGGCCGGTGGCGGACGTCGTCGCCGAGCTGGACGCGGGGGAGCGCCCCGAGTTCCCGGTGCGGATCACGGTGCAGCGGGCGGACGAGGCGGTGACCGGCGAGATGACGGTCGTCTGGACGCTGCGGCCCAACTCCTGAACGTAAGGGCCCCGTACCTGTGTGAAGAGCGCGTAAGGCACCCCGTACCCCGGGGTGCCTTTCCGCTCCCCTCGGCCGCCGCCGGTGAGCAGGTAGGCTTTCCAACAGGCGGCACGGGGGAGTGCGGCCGTCGGAAACGGGCACTTCGAAGGGCAGGGGCCGGCGTTGCATATCCAGGAGTGGCTGGACACCGTTCCGGCGGTCAGCGTCTATCTCCTGGTGGCGGTTGTCATCGGGGTGGAGAGCCTCGGGATTCCGCTACCGGGTGAGATCGTTCTCGTCAGCGCCGCCCTGCTGTCCTCGCAGCAGGGCCATATCGACCCGTTGGTGCTCGGCGCGTGCGCCTCGGCGGGGGCGGTCGTCGGTGACTCGATCGGCTACGCGATCGGACGCAAGGGCGGACGCCCGCTGCTCGCCTGGCTCGGCCTCAAATTCCCCAAACACTTCAGCGGGCCGAACATCGGCATGGCGGAGCGGTCGTTCGAGAAGTGGGGCATGTGGGCGGTCTTCTTCGGCCGCTTCATCGCGCTGCTGCGGATCTTCGCCGGGCCGCTCGCCGGTGTGCTGCACATGCCGTACTGGAAGTTCCTCACCGCCAACATGCTCGGCGGCATCCTGTGGGCGGGCGGCACCACCGCGGCGGTGTACTACGTGGGCGTCGTCGCCGAGTCGTGGTTCAAGAACTTCTCCTACGCCGGGCTGGCGGTCGCCGCACTCATCGGGGTCGGTTCGATGCTCGTCATCAGGAACCGCGCGAAGAAGGCGCACGCGAAGGCCGAGGCGGCTGTGGACACACCGGAGTCCGTGCCCGCCGACTGAGCGGGCTCACGCCCAGAGCGCGTGGGCGGCGGCCACCCCCGCGTAGGCGGCACCGAGCCCGGTGACCACGCCGGCGACGACATTGGCCGTGGCGTAGAACTTCGCCCCGTCCTCAGCCAGCCGCAGCGTCTCGTAGCTGAACGTCGAGTACGTGGAGAGCGCCCCGCAGAACCCCGTGCCGACCAGCAGTTGCACCGACGAGGACGCGGCTCCCGCGCTCACCGCACCTGTCATCACGCCGAGCACCAGGCAGCCCATGACATTGACGAGGAAAGTGCCCCAGGGGAAGACGCTGTCGTGCCTGGTCTGCACGGTCCGGTCGGTCAGATACCGCAGGGGGGCACCGACCATCGCCCCGACCACCACCAGCAGCCAGTTCACTGCTCCACCTCGCGGGCCGTGTACCGGACCACCTCACAGGCGTCGAGGGTCACCAGGCCCTCGGTGACCAGCTCGTCCAGCTGTGGCAGGAACGCCCGGACCTTCTCCTCGGTGTCCACGATCACGATCGCCACCGGCAGGTCCTCGCTGAGCGACAGCAGCCGCTGGGTGTGGATCAGCGACGAGGCGCCGAATCCCTCGATGCCCCGGAAGACGCTCGCGCCCCCCAGACCCGCGCGGTGCGCGCGGTGCACGATCTCCGAGTACACCGGCTTGTGGTGCCAGAGGTCGGATTCCCCGATGAAGATCGTCGCCCGCAGGGCGCTGCCCGTCAGCCCGGTCATGACTGCCTCCACGCGATTGCGCGGCGGGTCAGCCACACCGCGCTCCACACCGCCGCGAGAGCCGCGAGCAGCGTCAGTCCCAGATACGCCACACCTGTACGGGCATGGCCGCCCTCCAGCAGCCGCCGGATGTCCACCGCGTAGGTGGAGAACGTGGTGAATCCGCCGAGCACCCCGGTACCGAAGAACGGCCGCACCAGCCGGTGCGCCGCCCAGACGTCGCTGATCACCACCATGAACACGCCGATGACCGCGCACCCCACGACGTTCACCACCAGGGTGGTCCAGGGGAACCCGGCGGGGGCCGTGGGCCAGATCAGGGCCGCCCCGTAACGGGCGGACGCCCCGATCGCACCGCCGACGGACACCACCGCCAGTACCGGCCAGGTATCACGTGTGATCTCGTGCCGCCGTGCCGGTGGGGAAGGCAGGGGACCGGGGGCCGGCTCGTCGGGCTGGTCCACCGTAGGGGGCTGCTGTGCGCCCATGGACATATCTCTCCTACTCACAGGGCTCCCGCACGCGGGAGCGATCCATCGCAAGTAGGGACCGTTGGCGGCCTCGTGCGCCGCGGTTCGGGTCCGGCGGGCCCCACCGCCGTGCATCCGCCGCAGTGGCGGACGCACCATCAAGGCTAGCGTCAGGTGACCGGCCGCCGCCAACCGGCCCGCTCGTGCGCCCCCCGGTCCCGGCGTGCCCGCTTCGGGCCGTTGCTTCCGTACGAACCGTCTCAGCCGGCGTGCGCCTCGCGATGGGCCTTCGCCAGGTCGACGTACACCGCCGCGTTCAGCCTGATGCCCTCGCGCTCCTCCTCGGTCAGCTCGCGCCGGACCTTGGCCGGTACACCGGCGACCAGCGAACCCGGCGGCACCCGCATTCCCTGCGGAACCAGCGCCTGGGCGGCGATCAGTGAACCCGCCCCGATGTGCGCGCCGTTGAGGACCGTGGCGCCCATGCCGACGAGTACGTCGTCCTCGACGGTGCAGCCGTGCAGTACGGCGTTGTGGCCGACCGACACCCGCTCGCCGACCGTGACGGGGAACCCCACGTCGACATGGACCGTGGCGTTGTCCTGGATGTTGCTGCCGGCGCCCAGGACGATCGGGCCGCCGTCGGCGCGCAGCACCGTGTGGTACCAGACGCTCGATCCGGCGGCCAGTGTCACCTCGCCGAGCACGACAGAGGTCGGCGCCGTGAAGGCCTCCGGGTCGATGACCGGCTCCTTGCCGCCGACGCCGCTGATCAGGGCCTGCTCCGCCATGGCTGTCTCCTGGTTCCCGTGCTCGGTGTGGTCGCGCGCCACCGGCACCGTAAGCGACGTTGGGTGGAAGATCACAGCCCACCCCACTGATCGGCGCTCGGCGGGCTGAGTACGGTGTGGGGGTGGCCCGGAACAGAAACACGTTCTCATCGCTGACCTCCCGTGCGCTGCACGCCGGATGGCACTGGGTCCAGCGGGCGGGCGCGGTGACGGCGGAGCGGCCGGGCCGGCTGCGCTTCAGGAGCATAGGCACCGGGACCCGGCTCGCCTTTCCGCAGGGCGCCGTCTTCGGCGAGCCCTGGATCGAACTCGGCGACCACTGCATCATCGGTGAACAGGTCACCCTCACCGCCGGGATGATGCCCGATCTGGATCTCGGACCCGATCCGATCCTGACCCTCGGCAACGGGGTCGTGCTGGGGCGTGGCAGCCATGTGATCGCCGATACGAAGGTCACCATCGGCTCGGACACCTACTGCGGCCCGTACGTCTACATCACGTCCACGAACCACAGTTACGACGATCCGCACGAGCCCGTCGGCAAGCAGTGGCCGCGCATGGAGCCGGTCGAGATCGGGCCGGGCTGCTGGCTCGGAACGGGCGCGGTCGTCCTGCCCGGAGCCAGGCTCGGCCGCAACGTGGTGGTGGCCGCCGGTGCGGTCGTACGCGGCGAGGTGCCCGACCACGCGGTGGTGGCCGGGGCGCCCGCGCGGATCGTGCGGAGCTGGGACGCGGAGAAGGGCTGGCAGCCTCCGCTGCGCACACCCGCACCCGTACCGATCCCGGAAGGTGTGACGCCGGAACAGTTGCTGGCCCTCGCCGACCTCGAACCCGACACGTCCTGAGAACCGCGCCGAGGCCATCGGCCGACTGCTCGACGGCGGTCAACTTCCTGAAGGGCCGCCCGACATCACCCGCGCCGGTTCAGTAGCGTGACAGGCATGCGTGCTCCCATCGGAACATTCGACGTCGTCCACCCCGCCCCGGACTGTCTGGACCTGCTCACCGCACCCGTCGCGGACGCGGTGCGGAACTGGCAGGGGGACGTACCCGCCCAGGACCTGATCTATGTGGACAGCGATCCGGAGATCGCCGACACCGATGCCTTCGTGGCGCACTACGGGCCCGAACTCCTCGACGTCTCGGCGAACTGCGTCGTGGTCGCGGGCAAGCGCGGCGGCGAGGTCTCGCTCGCCGCGTGTCTGGTGCTCTCGCACACCCGCCTCGACGTCAACGGCGCCGTGCGCAAGCAACTCGGCGCCCGCAAGGCGTCCTTCGCACCGGTGGAGACGGCCACCGGCGAGACCGGCATGGAGTACGGCGGGATCACACCGATCGGGCTTCCCGGTGCCTGGCCCCTGCTCGTGGACTCCGCAGTGGTGGACCGGGAATGGGTCCTGATCGGCAGCGGCCGGCGCCGGGGCAAGCTGATCGTGCCCGGCAAGGCCTTCGCCGGACTGCCGGGTGCGGTCGTCCTCGACGGACTGGGCGGCTGACGGCGAGGACGGCCGGAAGCGGGGGCGGAACGAGCCGAGCAGGGGCACGGCGCATCGGGACCAGGGCGGGCCCGGATCAGGGCAGAGCCGGTATCTCGATCGCCGGGCAACGGTCCATGACCATGTCGAGACCCGCGGCGGTGGACCGCTCGTACGCCTTCTCGTCGATCACCCCGAGCTGGAACCAGACGGCCTTGGCCCCGATGGCAACAGCCTGGTCGGCCACCTCCCCGGCCAGCTCGCTGTTGACGAAGACATCGACGACATCGACCGGGAACGGGATGTCCCGCAGCGAGGCGTACCCCGGCTCGCCGTGGACCGTCTCCGCCTTGGGGTGGACGGGCACGATCTGCTTGCCGAAGCGCTGGAGCACCCCGGCCACACCGTACGCCGCCCGGTGCTGGTTGTTCGACAGGCCCACCACCGCCCAGGTGTCACCCGCCGAGGTCAGGATCCTGCGGATGGTTTCCGTGTCTGCGTGGTCTGCGTGCATACCCGGTCAACGGCCCACCCGCGGAGACTGTTCCCGCCGGGCCGCATAGGCTGGCCGGATGCAGGAGCAGTACCGGACGGTCGCCCGTGAGGGCGTGCACGAGACCGAGATCAACCGATCGCGCTTCATCTGCGCGCTCGCGCCCGCCGCGAGCGAGGGGGAGGCGCAGGCCTTCGTCGCTCGCATCCGCAAGGAACACCCCACGGCCACCCACAACTGCTTCGCGTACGTCATCGGCGCCGACGCGTCCGTCCAGAAGGCGAGCGACGACGGCGAGCCCGGTGGCACCGCGGGAGTGCCGATGCTCCAGATGCTGATGCGACGCGAGATCCGGTACGCGGTCGCGGTCGTCACCCGCTACTACGGCGGGGTGAAGCTGGGAGCGGGCGGGCTGATCAGGGCGTACGGAGGAGCGGTCGGCGAGGCCCTGGACGAGCTGGGCAGCCTCGTCCGGCAGCGCTTCCGGCTGGTCACCGTCACCGTCGACCACCAGCGGGCGGGCAAGCTGGAGAACGATCTGCGGGCGACCGGCCGGGCGGTGCGCGAGGTGCGGTACGCGGAAGCGGTGACCATCGAGATCGCGCTGCCGGACACGGACGTCGAGAACTTCCGGGCCTGGCTCGCGGACAGCACGGCGGGGTCGGCGGAGCTGGAACTCGGCGACGAGGCGTACGGGGACGTGTGACGGGCCCGTGGTCCGACGGGCCGGCGGATCCGGCGGGCGGACCCGTCCACGCCGGGTGGTCAGGCAGCGCGGCCGGATCCGACCGGACGGACGGAGTGACCGCATGCACTGTCAGACCCCCCGGATAACCTCGGGCAACATGAGGCTGCTGCACACATCGGACTGGCACCTGGGCCGGTCCTTCCACCGGGTCGGGCTCCTCGACGCCCAGGCCGCGTACTTCGATCACCTGCTGGCGACGGTGCGTGAGCACGGGGTGGACGCCGTCCTGGTGGCCGGGGACGTCTACGACCGGGCGGTGCCGCCGCTCGCCGCCGTCGAGCTGTTCGACCGGGCGCTGCACCGGCTCGCCGAGGCGGGCGTACCGACGGTCATGATCTCGGGGAACCACGACTCCGCACGCAGGCTCGGGGTCGGCGCGGGCCTCATCGGGCGGGCGGGGATACATCTGCGGACCGATCCGGCGGGCTGTGCCACCCCGGTGATCCTCTCCGACGCGCACGGCGATGTCGCGCTGTACGGGCTGCCGTACCTCGAACCAGCCCTGGTACGTGATGAGTTGAAAGCGGCGAAGACAGGGCACGAGGCCGTGCTCGCCGCCGCGATGGGCCGGGTGCGGGCCGATCTCGCGCAGCGCGCGTCCGGCACCCGCTCCGTGGTCCTCGCCCATGCGTTCGTCGCCGGAGGCGAGCCCAGCGACAGCGAGCGGGACATCACCGTCGGCGGGGTGGCCGCCGTACCGGCCGGAGTCTTCGACGGCGTGGACTACGTGGCGCTCGGCCATCTGCACGGCAGCCAGACGCTCTCCGAGCGGATCCGCTATTCGGGCTCCCCCCTCGCGTACTCCTTCTCCGAGGTCGCGCACCGCAAGACGATGTGGCTGGTCGATCTGGGGCCCGCCGGGGAGATCACCGCGGAGCGGATCGACTGCCCCGTCCCCAGGGGGATCGCCAGGATCCGGGGCACGCTGGCGGACCTGCTGGCGGACCCGGCGCTGGAGCGGCACGAGGACTCCTGGGTCGAGGCGACCCTGACCGACCCGGTGCGGCCGGACGAGCCCATGACCAGGCTGGCCGGGCGCTTCCCGCACACGCTCAGCTTGCTGTTCGACCCCGACCGGGGCGTGGAGGACCCGCTCGTCTCGTACGCGCGGCGCCTCGAAGGCCGTACCGACCAGCAGATCGCGGAGGACTTCGTGGCGCACGTACGGGGCGGGGCCGGGCCCGACGAGGCGGAGCGGGGCGTGCTGTCGGGCGCCATCGACGACGTGCGGGTGGACGACGGTGTGAGCGAGGTGGCGCGATGAGGCTGCACTCCCTGCGTATCACCGCCTTCGGCCCCTTCGGCTCCACGCAGGAGGTGGACTTCGACGCGCTCTCCGCCGCCGGGATCTTCCTCCTCCACGGGCCCACCGGAGCGGGCAAGACCTCCGTCCTCGACGCTGTCTGCTACGCGCTGTACGGCGCGGTGCCCGGTGCCAGACAGACCCCCGGTGCCGGCCTGCGCAGCGATCACGCGCCCGTCGGCGAACCGACCGAGGTCTCCCTCGAACTGACCATCGGCGGACGTCGGTTGGAGATCACCCGGCTGCCCGCGCAGCCGCGCCCCAAGAAACGCGGCACCGGGCTCGTCATGGAGAAGGCCCAGAGCAGGCTGCGCGAGTACGACCCGCGGAGCGGCGACTGGCGGGCCCTGAGCCGGTCCCACCAGGAGATCGGCGAGGAGATCACCCAACTCGTCGGCATGAGCCGGGAGCAGTTCTGCCAGGTGGTCCTGCTGCCCCAGGGCGACTTCGCCCGGTTCCTGCGCGCCGACGCGGAGGCGCGCGGCAAACTGCTGGGCCGGCTCTTCGACACCCGCCGTTTCGCGGCAGTCGAGGAACGGCTCGCCGTCCTGCGCAGGGCGGCCGAGGCGCAGGTGCTCGCCGGTGACGAACGGCTGCTGACCCTCGCCCACCGGATGGCGGAGGCTGCGGGCCCCGCCGCAGGGGACTGGCCGCCGCCCGGCGACCGGCCCGGCGAACCAGGCCTCGCGGAGTCCGTCCTGGTGTGGGCCGCGGTCGCCCGCAGCGGAGCCCGGGAGCGTCTGGACATCGCACGGTCGGCCGTGTCGGCAGCGGAGAACAGACAAGCCGCTGCCCGGCTCGCCCTGGAAGCCGAACGAGAACTCGCCAGGCTCCAGGAGCGGTTCGAGCAGACCCGTCGGCGCGCCGAGGCGCTGGCGGGATGCCGGACCGAGCGTGAAGCGGCGCGCGACCGGCTGGACCGGGCACGGCGCGCCGAACGGATCGCCGACCCGCTGGCCCAGCGCGACGGGGCCGCGGAGCACCATCGTGCCGCGGCCCGCGCCTGGGAGGCCTTCACACAGAGGCTCCCCGATGAACTCGCGGGCGCGGGCGCCGAGCAGCTCTCCGCGCACGAGCGCAAGCTCCGGCAGGAACTGGGCGGCCTCGAGGCCGCCAGACGGGCCGAGCGACGCAGCGCCGACATCACCGCGGAGCGTGCGGGGCTGGACCGGCAGGCCCGTGCCGACGACGAACTGATCCAGGAATCAGCCGGCTGGCTGGCCGGCTGGGAGGCCGTGAGCCGCCGCTGCCAGGACCGGATCGACGCGGCCCAGGAAGCGGCGACCCGTGCCGAGCAGCTGGCCGGACAGCTCGAACCGGCCCGTCTGAGGCTGGAGGCCGCGCGCACCCGCGACCGGCTCACGGACGAATCGGCGGCGGCCGGCCGACGGCTCGACGCCGCCCGCGAGCACGCGAACGCCGCACGCGAGACCTGGCTCGACCTCCGTGAGCGCCGACTGCGCGGCATCGCGGCCGAGCTGGCCGCCGGGCTGCGCGACGGCGAGTCCTGCGCGGTATGCGGCGCCACCGAACACCCGATGCCCGCACGGGCCGGTACGGGGCATGTGGACCGTGCCGCGGAGGAAGCAGCGTACGAGACGCACACCCGTGCCGATCAGGACCGGGCCGCGGCCGAGCGCGCGCTCGGCACCGTCCGGGAGACGATCGCCGAGGCGCGCGCCGGATCCGGCAGCGCCTCCGTCGGCGAACTCGAAGAGCTCGTGGGTGAGTTGCGCCGCGAGCACACCAGGGCCCATCAGATCGCGGCAGACACCCACGCCGCACGGGAAGCTCGCAGCCGGGCCGAGCGCGAGCACGGCGAACGGATCACGGCGCAGCAGCAGGCCGAACGCAGAGTCGCCGCCCGGACGTCCCGGCGAGAGGCCCTGGAGGCCGAACAGGACTTGCTGGAGAAGGAGTTGGCGCTGGCGCGCGGTGCGGCAGGCAGTGTCGCCGAACACGCCGCGCTGCTGGAGCGCCGGGTGCTGTTCCTGGACCGGGCCGCCGAGGCGGTGCGCGCTGTCGACGCCACCGCCCAGCGGCTGAAGGAGGCCGACGGCCGACTCGCCGAGGCCGCTTTCCGCGCCGGGTTCGACACCCCGCAGGCAGCGGTGGCCGAGTTGGCGGACGACGCGGAGCACCGCGAACTGCAGCAGCGGCTCGACGCATGGCAGGCCGAGGAAGCCGCAGTCGCCGACCGGCTGGCCGAGCAGGACGCGGCCGACGCGGCCACCCGTCCACCGGCTGCTCCGGAGGCCGCCCTGACCGCGTTGGCGACAGCGGAACACGCGCTGCGGGACGCGGCTTCGGCGCTCGACGCGGCCGGTGAGCGCCGCACCGCGCTGGTACGCCTCTCGCAACAGGCATCCGTCGAACGGGACCGGCTCGGACCGCTCCGGTCGGAGTACGAGAGGGTGGCGCGACTCGCCACCCTCACCGCAGGCACCGCCGCTGACAACGAACGCAAGATGCGTCTGGAGTCGTACGTCCTGGCGGCCCGTCTGGAGCAGGTGGCCGCCGCCGCCACGGCCCGGTTGCACCTCATGTCCTCGGGCCGCTACACCCTGGTGCACTCCGACGCCAGAGACGGCGGGCGGGGCAGATCAGGACTCGGCCTGCACGTGGTCGATTCCTGGACCGGGAGGGAGCGCGACACGGCGACCCTCTCCGGCGGCGAGACGTTCTTCGTCTCCCTGGCCCTGGCGCTGGGGCTCGCCGATGTGGTCACCGACGAAGCGGGGGGCATGCGGCTCGACACGCTCTTCATCGACGAGGGCTTCGGAAGCCTGGACGACCAGACGCTGGACGAGGTCCTCGATGTGCTGGACTCGCTGCGCGAACGGGACCGCAGCGTCGGCATCGTGAGCCATGTCGCCGATCTGCGCCGGCGGATCCCGACCCAGCTGGAGATCGTCAAGGAGCGCCACGGGTCGGCGGTTCGGCACCGCACGGCAGGAGCCGACGGCTGAGGAGCCGGCCGCCCGAAGACAGCCCGGCCGAGCCACCGCCAGGCAGGAGCGGCTTCATTTCTCCCGCTCACCGGTTTTCCTGGACACGGATACCCGGGCTTGGTCGGATAGCGGGATGACATCGTTCTGGAAAGGCAAGCGGGTACGCCTGCGCGGCATCGAACCCGACGACTGGACCGCGTTCATGCGCTTCGCCGAGGACGAGGAGCGGCTGGGTGACGTACTGCACCCTCCCCGGTCCGCGGAGAACTACCGTGTCCGGGCCAAGGAACAGGCCGCCGCCAAGCCCGGCGACGACTGCTTCCAGCTGGTGATCGAAGCCGTCGACACCGGGGCCGTCGTCGGTGTCATCGGCTCCCACCACGCCGACCGCCGTGCGGGCCGGTTCGAGTACGGCGTCACGATCGGCGCGGACCACCGACGTAAGGGGTACGCGGCGGAAGCCGCCCGGCTGCTGATGCGCTTCATGTTCGCCGAGCAGCGCTTTCACAAGTGCGAAGCACACGTCTTCGCGTGCAACGAGGCGTCGTTGGAGCTCCAGCGCCGACTCGGTCTCGTAGAGGACGGGCGCCTCCGCGATCACGCGTTCCTCGACGGTCGGCACCACGACGTCGTGGTGATGAGCATGCTCGCCGACGAGTTCGCCCAGCGGCACCCGGCGGGCGAACGCTGATCCCGGTCTTCCTCGACACGCAGACCCACCAGGGAAGACGGCCGGTGCGTGACCACCGCCCCTTCGGTGTCGCCGGGAGAGTCCGCAGCGTCCCGGCAGCCGGGCCCACGCCACTCGCGTGAGCCCGGCCGCTGTCCGCAGCTGAGCGGCTACAGCTTCGAGAGTTCGTCGACCAGGTCGTCGAGGCCCAGCGACCCCTGCGACAGCGCCGCCATGTGCCAGGCCTTCGCATCGAAGGAATCGCCGTGCGCCTTACGGGCGTTCTCCCGGCCGAGCAGCCACGCACGCTCGCCCAGCTTGTACCCGATGGCCTGGCCGGGCATCGACAGATAGCGGACGAGCTCGCTCTCCACGAAGTCCGCCGGTCGCCCGCTGTGGTTGCCGAAGAACTCCTGGGCCAGCTCCGGTGTCCACCGCTCGCCCGGGTGGAAGGGCGAGTCCGCCGGAATTTCCAGCTCCAGGTGCATGCCGATGTCCACGATCACCCGACAGGCACGCATCATCTGCGCGTCCAGGTACCCGAGCCTGCGCTCCGCGTCCGGCAGGAATCCCAGCTCGTCCATGAGGCGTTCGGCATAGAGCGCCCAGCCCTCGGCGTTGGCGCTGACCAAGCCGACGCTCGCCTGATAGCGGGAGAGCTGGTCCGCGACATGCACCCACTGCGCCAGCTGGAGGTGATGACCGGGCACGCCCTCGTGGTACCAGGTCGAGACCAGGTCGTACACCGGGAAGCGGGTCTCGCCCATGGTGGGCAGCCAGGTGCGCCCCGGGCGGGAGAAGTCCTCCGAGGGCGACGTGTAGTACGGGGCTGCGGCGCCGCCGGGCGGGGCGATGCGGGATTCCACCCGCTTCACCCGGTCGGCGAGTTCGAAGTGGGTGCCGTCCAGCGCGTCCATGGCTTCCGTCATCAGCCCCTGGAGCCACTTCTGCACTTCGTCCACGCCCTCGATGTGCGTGCCGTGCTCATCGAGATGGGCGAGTGCCTCCCACGGCCCGGCGCCGGGCAGGATCTTCTCGGCCTCGGTCTTCATCTCGGCGAGCAGCCGATGGTATTCGGACCAGCCGTACGCGTACGCCTCGTCGAGATCGAGGTCGGTGCCGTTGTAGTAGCGCGACCAGCGGGCGTACCGCTCACGGCCCACGGTGTCCGGTGCGTCCTCGACGGCGGGCGCGTACACATCGCGCATCCAGTCCCGCAGCTCCGCCACGGCAGCGGTCGCCGCGCCCGCAGCGGTGTCCAGTTCCTCGCGCAGCGCCTGCGGGCCGGCAGCCGCGAACACCTCGAACCAACCGCTGCCGGCGGAGCCGTCGCCCGCCCACTCCGCGAGCTGGCCGACGAAGGTCTCGGTGGGGCGCGGACCGCCGAGCAGCCCCCGCTCAAGGCCCAGCGCCAGAGATTCCCGGTAGCCGCCGAGCGCGGCGGGGACGCCGTCCAGCCGCTTCACGACGGCGGCCCAGTCCGCGTCCGTCTCGGTCGGTGTCACGGTGAACACCTCGCGCACGGAATGCGCCGGGGACTGGATGTTACTGACGACGCGCAGCGCCTCATCGGCTTCGTGCACGGCGAGTTCGGCGTTGAGCCGCTCGCGCAGCAGCCTTCCGCAGCGCCGTTCGGCGTCGCTGTCGCCTCCCGGCCTGCGCTCCGCCTCGTCGAGTGCGGCCAGTGTCGTCCGGGCGAGCCCGGCGAGGGCGGCCTGTCCGGCCGGGGAGAAGTCCGGGAGGCGGCTGGAGCTCTCGCTCACGCCGAGATAGGTGCCGGTGATCGGGTCGAGTGCGATCAGGTCGTCGACATAGGCGTCGGCGACCTGGCGGGGCAGTGGGCGGTCGGAAGTCTGTGACATGGGGACATCCTGGTACGTCGGAGAGATCGGCGCCAACACTCTTCGACACCGGACTGCTCCCACCGGGACCACGAGTTCCCGGCCTCCCGAACCACAGCGGCCTATGCCCCGGTTCCTCGCGCAGGTGGCAACAGCGGGCCGCAGTCCCACTGCTGGAAGATCAGCCGGGTCTCGACCCGGGCGACTTCGCGGCGCGCGGTGAATTCGTCCAGCACCAGACGTTGCAGGTCGGCGGTGTCCGCCACCGCTACGTGCACGAGGTAGTCGTCGGGACCCGCCAGATGGAAGAGGGCCAGTGACTCGGGCAGGACCCGGATGCGCTCCACGAACGGCCCCACCAGTTCCCGCCGGTGCGGCCGTACCTGGACCGAGAGCAGTGCTTGCAGCCCCCGGCCGAGCTTTGCCGGGTCGAGTCTGAGCTGCTGGCCGAGTATCACCCCGGAGCGGCGCAGCCGCGCCACCCGGTCGAGACAGGTCGACGCGGCCACGCCGACCTCGGCCGCCAGTTCGCGGTAGGTCGTCCGGGCATCGTTCTGCAGCAGGCTGAGCAGATGCAGATCCACCGGGTCGAGTACGACAGATTCGGCCATCCGGCGAACGTAACACGGGATCTTTCCCGCATCCCCTTACGGGTGTTCAGAGTCCAGCCATGGAATCCGATGCCTCGGCCACACCCAGGGCCCTCGCCACCGAAGCCGTGCACGCCGGACGCGAAGACCTCGCCGGCCTCGGTCTGCACGCGGTACCCATCGATCTCTCGACCACCTACCCCTCCTACGACAGCAGGCGCGAGGCGGCGCGCATCGACGAGTTCGCCGTCACCGGCGCCCGCCCGGACGGCCCGCCGGTCTACGCCCGGCTCGACAACCCGACCACGGCCCGGTTCGAGACGGCACTCGCCCGGCTGGAAGGCACCGGGAGCGCCGTGGCGTTCGCCAGCGGCATGGCCGCGCTCACCGCGGTCCTGCTCGCACGGGCGAGCCAGGGGCTGCGTCATGTGGTGGCCGTCCGCCCGTTGTACGGATGCAGCGACCACCTCCTCACCGCGGGACTGCTCGGCACCGAGGTGACCTGGACGGACCCGGCAGGTGTCGCCGACGCGATAGGGCCCGGAACCGGTCTGGTGATGGTCGAGACACCGGCCAATCCGACGCTCGCGGAGATCGACATCCGGGCGCTCGCCCACTCCTGCGGATCGGTGCCGCTACTCGTCGACAGTACGTTCGCCACGCCTGTGCTGCAGCGGCCGGCGGAACACGGCGCGCGGATCGTCCTGCACAGTGCCACGAAGTATCTCGGCGGCCACGGTGACGTGCTGGCCGGAGTGGTGGCCTGCGACGAGGAGTTCGCGCGGACGCTGCGCAGGATCCGGTTCGCGACGGGCGGCGTACTGCATCCGCTGGCCGGGTATCTGCTGCTGCGCGGACTCTCGACGCTGTCGGTCCGGATGAAGGCAGCGGCGGCCGGCGCGGCGGACCTGGCCGGCCGGCTGGCGGCCGATCCGCGGGTGGCACGCGTGCACTACCCGAAGCTGGGCGGCGCGATGGTCGCCTTCGAGGTGCACGGAGATCCGCACCAAGTGATCGCCGGTGTACGGCTGATCACCCCAGCTGTCAGCCTCGGGAGCGTCGACAGTCTCATTCAGCACCCGGCCTCCATCAGCCACCGCATCGTGGCCGAGGAGGACAGGCGTTCCGTGGGTGTGAGCGAACAGCTGTTGCGGCTGTCCGTCGGTCTTGAGGACGTCGACGACCTGTGGCGGGACCTGGACGGTGCGCTCAGCAACCACTCTGTTCGCTCTGCCCGTAAGGGAGTTCATGCGGAAGACGCGAGCGGTCGGGTGTCGCCGCAAGCCGTGCGGTGATCACCAGCGTGCCGTCGTCGATCTGGTAGTCGATCGGCAGCCCGAGACCGCGCATGGCCGCCACCATCCCGGTATTGGCGGCCTGCGTGACGGCGTACACGCTTTCGCAGCCCGTTTCGTCCGCCATCGCCATCAGCCGGCCGAGCAGTTCGGAGCCGATGCCCCGGCGCTGCCAGTCGTCCTCGACGAGCAGGGCGACCTCGGTCTCGTCGCCGTCCCGGAGAAGGTGGCCCAGGGCGACGATGCGCCCCGAAGCGGTCTGCACGGCGAGGGTGCGGCCGAAGCGGGGGCTCAGCAGGTGGTCGAGGTAGCGGTCGGCGTCGCCCACCGGGCCGTGGTAGCGCAGACCGAGGGTCCGCTCGGTGCACCGGTCGTGCATCGCGCGGGCCGCCTGCACGTCGTCAGGACCGGCCCTGCGCACGGTGATCTCATTGCCCTCGGGCAGTGTGAACACGTCCCGGCTGTGGGGCATCCGTGAGCCGAGCCGGGCGTCGAGCTCGATGAGTGCGCGAGCCCGCGCGAACTCCGTGGGGGTGAACGGGAGATACTGCCGCTCGACGATGATGGCTCCGCCTGACGGGTCGCGCAGCCGCATCACGGTCTCCTGGAGCGCGCCGTCCATGGGGGTCGGATCGTCGGCTGGTGTGCCGTCGGCCGGGGCGGGCAGCGACCGGATCGTGCAGCGGCCCAGCAACTTCCTCAGGGCCAGGGGAAGTTCGGCGGTGTCGAGCGCGGTACGGGTGGCGAGTCCGAGAACCCGGGTCGGGGTGTCGACGAGGTCGTGGGCGTCCGCGCGCTCGATCCATGTGTGGTTCCCGCCCGCCGAGGCGATCTCGTGGCCCAAATGCTGGGCCTGGAACGTGACCGGCGCGCGCAACAGGAACTCGTCGACCGTGCCGTCGGCGAGAGGGTGGGTCTGGAGCGTCAGGATGTCCACCCGGTGACGGGCCAGCGCGGTGCACAGGGCAGCGAGGCTACCCGGCTCGTCCCGCACGGTCGTGCGCATGCGCCACAGGGCGGTCTCCGGCCGGACCATCTCGTCCTCGCGCGGCGTATCAGCTGCGGCGGCGGGCGGCGGGGCGTGGCTGTGCCGCTGCGCCCACCAGAGGTGGAAGGCGGCCGTACCGGAGAGGGCCACGGCGGCGGCGACGAGCAGAAAGGGGCCGTCGGGTCCGTGCGCGACCAGATCGGCGACGACGTCGGCCAGGGCGACAGCGGTGAACAGGGCAGCCAGTTCGATGAGATCCCGGCGCCAGCGGTGCGGATGGCGGACACTCTTCGCGGAAGTCGTATCAGTCATGGCGTCACTGTGACTCAGCGGTGTTGCGCGATCACGAACACTCTGTGACTGATGGGTTAAGTGTGGTTTTGGTTGGTTAAGGCCCATTTTCCGCCAGGCGCGGCGCAGCGCGCGAGATTCCATGCGCCATGGTGATGAAACTGCCATTGAACGTACCCCCTCACCCCAAGTGAACCGATCCCGGCATCAATTGGTTCCTGCCGGCAGCCGGACACCGTGCTCGATCTCTGGCGGTACTCGGATGCGCATCCGAGTACCAGCCGTACGACGCCGTCGCGAGGGTGGACGGTTCCCCGGCCGGACGGCGGCGACCGGAGCGGGGTGACGTGTGGAACGCGGCCGAACGCGTGGCCGGATGTCGGGGTGGGCTCAGCGGCTGGTGTCCAGGATGACGCGGGCCACCAGTGCGGGATCGTCATTCATCGGAACGTGGCCGCAGCCGGGCAGTCGCACCAGCCGGGCGGCGGGCATGGTGTGCCTGGCGCGGATCCCCTGGCGGCGCAGCAGCAGCCGGTCCCTGGTGCCCCAGGCAACCGTGACGGGCACCTTGTTCACCTCGGAGGTGAACAGGACGTCCCGTCCGGCCGCGAGGGTTTCGGCGAACCCCGTCGCGGTGCGCAGTGCCAGGGTCTCCGCCACGACGGCCTCCGGTGAACGGCGGCCGGGCCGTGCGTAGATGGTGCCGGTGAGGGCCGCCCGCCCGGCCGCCGAGCGGGAGAGCCGTTCGATGACGGGGAGCGGCAGGATCCTCGCCCCGTGCCGCATCGCGGTCAGCGTCGAGAAGGCGTAGCGCCGCTCGCCCTGCGTCCAGAACCCGGCAGGCGACAGCGCGGTGACCGACCGGACGAGATTCCGGTTCCCGAGCTCCAGCGCGAGCAGCCCGCCGAGGGAGTTCCCGGCGACATGCGGCCGCTCGATCCCGAGCGCCCCGCACATGGCCCGGAGCACGGGCACCACGGAGGCGAGGTCGTACGGCACGCCGTCGGGCAGCGCGGGCGAAGCGCCGAAACCGGGCAGGTCCACGGCGATCACCTCGCGCTCGGCGGCCAGAATGTGCCGCACGGGGTCCCAGGCCTGCCGGTGGTGGCCGATGCCGTGCAGCAGCAGGAGTGGATCGCCGCCCCCTGTGCGCTCGTACGCGATCGATACGGGGCGGTGACCCGCGGGGGTGTCGACCGTAAAGGTGACCTGGGCGGTCATGCTCTGCTCCCTCTGGTCGGGGGCTCCCCGATGACAGGGAGGAGAATCTTAGACACTGCGTCAGTAACAATTACCCTCCGGTAGCTTGCACTTCAAGAGGGCGGCGTCGGACGGGTACCTCCTGGACAGCCTCCGATCGGTCGGCTGGGATGGGGGAGTGGCGACCGACACCGTGACGGAACTCTTCGAACAGCACCGCTCCGTACTGACCGGAGTGGCGTACCGCATGCTCGGCCGGGTGGCCGATGCCGAGGACATCGTGCAGGAGGCATGGCTGCGCTGGTCTGCGGAGGACCGCGAGGAGGTACGCGAACCGCGTGCGTTTCTCGTGACGATCACTACCCGGCTGGCCATCGACCGGCTCCGGCACGTGAAGTCGCGCCGCGAGGCGTACGTAGGGCCTTGGCTGCCCGAGCCGCTCGCCACCGAGTACGGCGACATGGTGACGGATACGGCCGAACGGGCGGTTCTGGCGGAGTCCGTCTCGTTCGCCGTCCTTGTGGTGCTCGAATCGCTCTCGCCGCTGGAGCGTGCGGTGTTCGTGCTGCGGGAGGCCTTCGGGTTTCCGTACGGGGAGATCGCGGCCGTACTCGACCGCGGTGAGGCCGCCGTACGTCAGCTCGCCGGTCGGGCCAGGCGTCACGTGGAGGAACGGAAGCCGCGCTACGACGTCGATCCGGTCGAACGGCGTGACCTGACGGAACGGTTCCTGGCCGCGGCGGCGGGCGGGGACCTGGAGCAGTTGCTCTCGCTCCTCGCCCCCGATGTGCGGCTGGTGGGCGACAGCGGAGGCAAGTCCAAGGCGCCGCTGCGGGTCATCGAAACCGCGGACAAGGTGGGTCGATTCATCCTCGGCACCGCCGCCAAGGGGCTCGCGGGCGCCGAGTTGCGCTTCAGGGAGCTCAACAGCGCTCCTGCGCTCGTGGTGTACATCGAGGGCAAGGTGGACTCGGTGTTCCAGGTGGAGGTCGCTGACGGCCGCATCGCAAAGATATACATCGTGCGCAACCCGGACAAACTCGCCCTGCTTGCCGAGAAGTAACCCCTTGTTCCAGGACGGTTCCGCCTTCAAGAGAACCCCTGACCCCGCGCGCAGAGCCGCGCAAGCAGAGCCCCGCGAGCCGAGCCCCGCGAGCCGATCCGGCCGCGGGGCTCCGTGCTGTGCGGGACCCCATCGAGAACATCCCGTGAACGCTCTGCGGCAGGACCCGGCTTCGCTCCGTAACGGGGCGAGGATTGGTCTTGACCAAGGAGAGGCGCCGTCCTACTCTCGCAGGGATAGTGCAGGAACCTTTAATAAATAAGGGCACAGAAAAGCCGCCGGGTTACGGCGATTGCGGAGGATCAGGGTGGGGACCACGCAGCTGGAGTCGGTGCCGGAGCCGAAGTACTGGCATCTCAAGACCGTTCTCAGTGACGCACTGGACTCGGATTTCGCCGTGGGGGAGATCCTTCCGAACGAGCGTGAACTGGCTGCCCGTTTCGGGGTCGCCCGAGCCACGCTGCGCCAGGCGCTGGAACAGCTGGAGCTGGAAGGCCGACTGCAGCGCCGCCGCGGAGTGGGCACCACGGTCGCCCCGCCGCGCGTGGGCGTCGACGTGTCGACCTCGCAGCAGACCTGGCCCGGAGCGTCCGACGACGCCTGGGAACCCGTCGGGTGCGGGGGCACTGTGCCACCGGCCGCGGTGGCCCGGATGCTCGACGTGGAGAGCGACGACGAGGTCCACACGGTACGCAGGATCCGGGTGACACACGGCCAGTCCGTCGCCACGGAACTGCTCTACGTCCCGACCGCGTCCGTGCCCGGACTGTCGGCCATCGACGTGCCGTCGGGCCCTGCGCGTGCCCGTGGGGTGCTGCGCGAGCTCCAGCACCTCAGCCTGGAGGGGCAGGACCGCGCGGTCGAACTCGGCTCGGCCCGTGCCGAGGACGCGAAAGAGCTCGACCGGTTGCCGGGGGCACCCGTGCTCGTCGTGACCACCCGATACCTCGCCGGGGGCAGGACCCTCGCGGTATCGGTGGCCACCTACCGGGCGGACACCTGCCGGCTGACCTTCGGTGATTCGGGCGACCTGGAGATCAGCGACCAGCTGCCGGAAAAGGCCTGCTGACCCCTGATACGCGCTCACGCGCGGCCCGCCACCGACTTCAGCGGCGGGCCGTCACCGTGCTCTCCACCGCGAACAGTTGCTCCTCCACGTGGTCGAGCGCGAGCCGCAGCGCACCTGTCGCCACCGCGGCCTCGCCGAGCAGGGAGAGCGCGACCTGTGGCGGGCGCAGGCAGTAGCGCGCCAACTCGCCGCGCAGCGGCTCCAGTACGCCGTCGAGCCCGGCAGCCCAGCCCCCGATCACGACCAGTTCCGGATCGAGCGCCAGAACCAGCGCTGCCACATCGTGCACCAACCGCTGGATGAACCGCTCGACGGCGGCCCGGGCCCGTGCGTCGCCCTCCTTGGCATGGGCGAAGACCTCGGCCACAGCGAGCTCGTCCAGCGGATGCAGCGGCTCGTCCGTGGTGGAGAGCAGTTTCTCCGGTGTGACATCGCGGCCCAGCAGATGCAGTGCGCCGATCTCACCGGCTGCACCGCCGAAGCCGCGGTGCAGCCGTCCGCCGATCAGCGATCCCGCACCGGGGCTGAGCCCGGCGAGCACGAAGACGATGTCGTCGGATTCGGTCGCCACGCCCTTCCAGTGCTCGGCGACCGCAGCGGCGTTGGCGTCGTTCTCGACAAGCACCGGGCAACGGAACGAGCGTCGGAGCCGCTCGCCGAGCGCGAGTCCCGTCCACTCGGGAAGCGCGGTGCCCAGCCGTACGGTGCCGTCGGCCTCCACGATGCCGGGGCTGCCGACGCCGACCGCGCGCAGACTGCTGCGTGCCACTCCGGTCCGGCGCAGCACATCGGCGACCGTGGCGCGGACCCGCTCCAGCCGTTCGTCGGCGGATGCTGTCTCCGACACCTCACGGGAACCCGCGCCGAGGATCCGGCCGTCGAGGCCGGAGAGCAGTGCGGCTACCCGGTGCGGCCCGATCTCGATGCCGAGCAGGTGGCCGGCCTCGGCACGGAACCGGAACCGTCGGGCGGGGCGCCCCTGCCGACGGGTCTCACCCTCCTCGGGTGCGTCCTCGACGACCAGTCCGGCCACTATGAGACCTTCGATCACGCCCTCGACCGTCGGCCTGGACAGCCCGGTGATGCGGGTGAGATCGGTCAAGGTCGGGAACACCGCGCCACGTAGTGCGTGGAGCACCACGGACGAGTTGATCCGCCGCAGCAACGAGGGATCCCCGCCGGTCAGCTGCCCCAACGTGTGTCCTCCCAGCTCAGCTCGTGCTTGTGTCTGCCGGATGGTACCGGGTGACCGGGCGGGCGGCGAGTGGAGCCGGTCGCGGGCCCCGGGCCGGCCCCCGGATCAGGCGGGAGCGACGAATCCGGATTCGTACGCGGCGATGACCGCCTGGGTGCGGTCCCTGGCTCCCAACTTGGCCAGCACGGCGCTGACGTGGGACTTCACGGTCTCGGCCCCGATCACGAGCTGGGCGGCGATCTCCGCGTTCGACAGACCGCGGGCCATCAGCCGCAGCACCGCGGCCTCCCGTTCCGTCAGCGCGGCCCGGTCCAGGACTTCGCGGGCCGCGCTGTTGCCGTACTCCGCGGCGAGCGAACGGACCGCGGCCGGGAACAACAAGGATTCGCCCTCGGAGATCAACCGCACCGCGTGGACGATCTCGGCCGGACGGGCCCGCTTGAGCAGAAAACCATCGGCGCCCGCGCGCAGCGCCTCGTAGACGTACTCGTCGTTCTCGAAGGTCGTCACGACGAGGATCTTCGGTGGCGGTTGTGCGGACCGCAGCACCGCCCGGGTGGCCGCGATGCCGTCCAGCAAAGGCATCCGCACGTCCATCGCCACCACATCGGGCCGCAGCTGCCGCACCAGCGGCACCACGGCTGCGCCGTCCGCTGCCTCGCCGACCACTTCGATGTCTGGCTGGGCCTCCAGGACCGCGCGCAGTCCGGCGCGTACGAGAGGTTCGTCGTCGACAAGGAGCACGGTGATCGGCACCCGGTCAGCCTAGGCCGTCCAGCGGCAACTGCGCATACACCCTCCAATCACCCTCGTGGGGACCGGTCTCCGCCGTCCCGCCCAGCAGAGCCGCACGCTCCCGGATACCGCGCAGTCCGCTGCCGCCGGGCGAGCGGCCTGCGGCGCCACTCAGCGGATTGGTCACCTCCAGGTCGAGCAGACCGGCCACCACGGCGATCCGTACGCGCACCGGAACGGGGCCCGAGTGACGCAGCACATTGGTGAGTGCCTCCTGGAGGATGCGGTACCCCTCCCGGGAGATGGGGCCGGGCACCAGCTCCACCGGACCGCTCACCTCGGCCTCCACCTTCGCCCCTGAGGTGCGCGCGGACTCCAGCAGCCGGTCCGCCTCGCTGAGGGACGGACGCTGCCCCACCGGTGTGCCCGACTCCCGGAGAATGAGCAGTACGCGCTCCAGATCGTCGAGTGCTTCCCGCCCGGTCTCCTCGATCGCGGCCAGCGCCCGATCGGTGAACGCCGGGTCCTTCACGGCCCGCGCCGCGCCGGCCTGCACCACAGCCACCGTCAGGGCATGACCGATGGAGTCGTGCAGCTCGCGCGCGATGCGGTTGCGTTCGAGCAGTTGCTCGGTGCGCTCCTCCAGTACGGTCAGCCGCTGGGCCGCCGACGGCCCGAGCAGCCGACGTCCGACCACGGTGATCAGCGCCCCGGATGTGATGACGCTGAAGGGAATCGCGGCTGCCACCAGGGGGACGAGCAGCGCGGACCACCAGGAAGCGACGGCGAGCAGCCTGGGTATCAGCAGGGCCAGCTGCGCAGGCAGGAGCAGCGCCGGGACACTGAACAGCAGCCGTGCCTCCAGCCACAGCACCGTGCGCCAGCGGTCGGCCCATGTCAGGGACGATGCCACGGCGATCGAGGCATCGGGGCGCCCCCGCTCGTGCGGGGTCAACAGCAGCTGGGCCTGTATCCCTTCCTCCAGTCTGACCGCCGGGACGAGCCCGACCGGAATGACCAGGAGGGCGGGTACGTAGAAGTCGCGCATGTCGATGAACAGCCACACGGCGACAAACGCGAGCGGGACGCACATGTGCAGCCATCGCGTGTAGGTGACCGGGCGCAGTATCGGCCGGAGCAGGCGGAACATGCCGATATCGTGCCAGCCCCACCGGTGCGGGCGGCTCCCCCGCACGGGGGATCCGAACTCCCCGCACGGGGGACGCGGCAGGCGTGGGCCGGCCGTCACGCTGAAGACATGACCAGCATCGATGTCCAGGAACTCACCAAGGAGTACGGGACCACCCGCGCTGTGGACCGGCTCACCTTCAGTGTCAGGCCCGGCCGGGTCACCGGCTTCCTGGGCCCCAACGGCGCCGGCAAGTCCACGACGATGCGGCTGCTGCTGGGCCTGGACCGTCCGACTTCCGGTACGGCCACGATCGGTGGGCGGAAGTACACGACTGCCGCTCAGCCGCTGGGACTTGCGGGGGCGCTGCTCGACGCGAACGCCGCGCACGGAGCTCGCACGGCCCGCGACCATCTGCTTGCTCTCGCTGTCAGCAATCGCATATCTGCCCGCCGGGTGGGCGCGGTCCTGGAAGAGGCGGGCATCGCGAGTGTCGCGGACCACCGCATCAGGACGTTCTCGCTCGGCATGCGGCAACGACTCGGAATAGCCGCCGCCCTGCTCGGGGAACCGTCGGTACTGCTGCTGGACGAGCCGTCGAACGGGCTGGATCCCGAAGGAATCATCTGGATCCGTGAGCTGATGCGGCGTCTCGCCCAAGAGGGCAGAACGGTTCTGGTCTCCAGCCATCTGATGAACGAGACCGCCTCGTTCGCCGATCATCTGGTGGTCCTGGGCAGGGGCAAGCTGCTGGCCGACACCCCGACACGGACGTTCATCGACTCACGCATCCGGCCGCGAGTGCGATTGCGGACCCCGGATGCGGACCGTCTGCGCGCTCTTCTGCTGAGGGAGGGGTTCGCTCTTGTCGAGTGCGAGGACGGTCGCCTGGTGGTCGAGGGAGCGCGCGTCGAGGACATCGGTCCCGTTGCCGCGGCAGAGGGCATCGCGCTGCTGGAACTCACCACGGAGGAAGCCACGTTGGAGCAGGCCTATCTCGACCTCACAGCGGACCTGACGCAATTTGCGGCCCGCCGCACCACTGCGAAGCCGATGGGAGCCGCCACCCCTCCCTGACCCCGCTGTCAGCCTCGAACTCGAACTTCACCTCGTACATGGATGCATGCGCGTACGGCCCAGGAGGTATGAGACATGTCTTTTCCCGCGGTTCTCCACTCGGAGTGGATCAAGATCCGCTCGGTGCGTTCACTCGGAGGTGCGCTGCTGTCAGTGTTTCTGGCCACTGTGGCTTTCTCCCTGCTCGGCAGTGCCACCGTGGGGCACGAGAATGCGGGCAAGCCAGATTTCGACCCCGTGCTCACCTCGTTCTTCGGCCTCAACTTCGGTCAGATCGCCGCTATTTGTTTCGGTGCGACAGTTGTTGCGGGCGAGTACCGAAACGGTGGTGTCCGTCTTGCCCTCACCGCGGTCCCGCGCAGAGGCCTGTACTACGCGGCGAAGTTGACCGTGATCGGGGCTCTTGTCCTCGCGGTCGGTCTGATCACCAGCCTCACCTGCTTCCTCGTCGGCCAACTGCTGATCGGCAGAGCGGGTATCGGCATCGGTGACCCCGGTGGGCTGCGGTCCGTTGTGGGCTGTGCGTTCTATCTGGCTCTCATAGCGCTGTTCGCCGCAGGCCTGGCAGCTGTCCTGCGGAGCGGGCTCGCCGTCATGGGGATACTCATCCCGTTCGTTCTTCTGGTCTCCTTCGTGATCGGAGATGTGTCCCGGAGTGCGAGCCTCGCCGACTTCCTGCCGGACCGGGCAGGCCAACAGGCCCTGCTCCAGAATCCTTCAGGTCAGCTGGGTCCCTGGAGCGGACTCGCTGTGATGGCCGGTTGGGTGGCAGCCGCCGTCGGGGCGGGCTGGGCGGCGCTGAGCCGCCGTGACGCCTGAACGGAGGTCACGGGCGAAGGAGGCGCTACGTGAGCCAACTGTCAGTGGTACCAGGTTTACTGACGTGATGACCACCGCCCAGTACCTTGCCGCCATCGACCTGTTGCGTGCCCGTCCGTTTCCACCTCGGCACGGCAGATCGGAGACGGGCACCAGCGGGCCCGGGTACCACGTGGTGGCGCTGTGCACGAGTGAGGACTTCTGGGACGACGACGGCACCCGTCGCCCGGAAGTGGAGGACCAGTACGAAGCGGAGTGCGAGTCACTGGCCATCGCACTCGATGAACGCTGGGGCGCGTCGCAGATGTTCAGCCTCTGGAGTGTGCTGAGCCGGCAAACGGAGGGGGAAGACATCCCCGAACCCTGGAGCGAGCTGTGCGGCACCACGCCGTACCTCCATCTCTGGAAGGTGGAGGAGCGATGGGTTGCTCTCGGCGTCGGCCAGTGGGACCAGGAGCTGCAATTTCAGTTGATCGCTACGGTCACCGAGATCGATCCGCCCTGAGATGTGGTCGAGATGGGCGGAACCGATCGGTACGTGGCAAGAGAGGGCCGGCGGAAGACAGCAGGCAGGAGACGGCAAGCAAGGGACAACGGGCGAGCGGCACGGGAGTGACAGCGGAGCGACCCGTCACCTGGTTCAGGACCCGGCCTCGCTCTCCACGGCCGTACGCAACCGGCCGTACTCCTCCGCCATGGTCTGCGCGGTCCAGTGGGCGTTGAGTCCACTGGGGTTGGGCAGGGCCCAGATCCGGGTGGAACCGATCGTCCGTGTCTGCGGTCCGATCCGGGCCTTGAGGTCGCCGAAAGCCGTGCGGTATGCGGTGACACCCACGACGGCGAGCCACCGCGGTCGCAGCTTCTGCACCTTCGCAGTCAGAGCCCGCCCGCCCTCGCGGTACTCGTCGGCGCTCAGTTCATCGGCCCGAGCCGAGGCCCGTGCCACCACGTTCGTGATGCCGAGGCCGTACGTCAGCAGCTCCCGCTGCTCGGAGGGGGCCAGCAGGCGGGGAGTGAAGCCCGACAGGTGGAGTACCGGCCAGAAGCGGTTGCCGGGCCGGGCGAAGTGGTGGCCCGTCGCAGCCGTCATGAGCCCGGGGTTGATGCCGCAGAAGAGCACACTCAAGCCCTCCGCGACCACATCGGGAACGAGGCGGTCGCGGGCGGCTTCGAGTTCTTCGGGCTTCATGCCGATGATCAGAGGATCGAGCCCGGCGTGTAGGCGGCGGCTTCCGGGTGCTGCTTGGTGATCTCCTCGATCCGGGAGATCACCGCGCTCACCTGCGCGCCCGCCGCGCCGGTGAAGGAGAGCTTGTCGGCCATCAGCGCGTCCAGCTGAGCGCGGTCGAGCGGCATCCGCTCGTCGGCCGCCAGTTTGTCCAGCAGCTCGTTGCGCTCGGCTCCCTGCTCACGCATCGCGAGCGCGGAGGCGACCGCGTGCTCCTTGATGACCTCGTGCGCCGCTTCCCGGCCGACTCCGGCCCGTACCGCGGCCATCAGCACCTTCGTGGTGGCGAGGAACGGCAGGTAGCGGTCCAGCTCGCGGGCGACGACGGCGGGGAACGCGCCGAATTCGTCGAGCACCGTCAGGAACGTCTCCAGCAGGCCGTCGAACGCGAAGAAGGCATCGGGCAGAGCGACCCTGCGTACGACCGAGCACGAGACGTCGCCCTCGTTCCACTGGTCACCGGCCAGCTCACCGGTCATCGAGGCGTAGCCGCGGAGAATCACCATCAGGCCGTTGACGCGCTCGCAGGAGCGGGTGTTCATCTTGTGCGGCATCGCGGACGAGCCGACCTGCCCCGGCTTGAAACCTTCGGTGACGAGCTCGTGCCCGGCCATCAGCCGGATGGTCTTCGCCAGCGAGGACGGAGCACCGGCCAACTGCACCAGCGCGGTCACCACGTCGTAGTCGAGCGAACGAGGGTAGACCTGGCCGACCGAGGTGAAGGCGTGAGCGAAGCCGAGGTGCCCCGCGATCCGCTGTTCGAGATCGGCCAGCTTGGACTCGTCCCCGCCTAGCAGGTCGAGCATGTCCTGGGCGGTACCGACCGGGCCCTTGATCCCGCGCAGCGGGTAGCGGCCCAACAGGTCCTCCAGGCGCCCGTAAGCCACCAGGAGCTCGTCCGCCGTCGTCGCGAACCGCTTGCCCAGCGTCGTCGCCTGCGCGGCCACGTTGTGTGAACGCCCGGCCATCACCAGCTCGGCCTGTTCACCGGCCAGCTTGCCGAGGCGTGCGAGCACGGCCACTGTCCGGTCGCGCATCAGCTCCAGCGAGAGCCGGATCTGAAGCTGCTCGACGTTCTCGGTGAGGTCCCGCGACGTCATGCCCTTGTGGACCTGCTCATGGCCGGCGAGGGCGTTGAACTCCTCGATGCGTGCCTTGACGTCGTGCCGGGTGACTTTCTCCCGCTCGGCGATCGAGGCCAGATCGACCTGGTCGAGCACCCGCTCGTAGTCGGCGACGGCCGCATCGGGCACCTCGATCCCGAGGTCCTTCTGGGCACGCAGCACGGCGAGCCACAGCTGGCGCTCCAGCTTCACCTTCTGCTCGGGGGACCAGAGGACGGCGAGCTCCGTGGAGGCGTAGCGGCCGGCCAGGACGTTGGGGATGCGAGGCTTTGCAGTCACGTGAAGTGATTCTACTGGCGGTTTCTGCAGGCCAGCGCCCCGGTGCTCTTTGTGGCTTGCTACGAGTGGAATCATCCGTCATGGCATACGAACAAGTGTTCGCTTAGGATGAGTGTATGGCTGTCCACCTGCAGAGTTCCCTGTTCGACCAGGACGACGCGATCACCCTTCGCCCGCTGGACGGGCTGCGCCGCTGCGACCTGGGACGGGGCGCCTGGATCGATGTGCTGCCCCAGTGGCTCGTCGGCGCGGACGCGCTCTTCGATGTGCTGGCTCGCGACGTCGAATGGCGCGCCGAGCGGCGCGTCATGTACGAGCGGGTGGTGGAGGTGCCGCGGCTGCTGTCGTTCTTCGCCGCGCACGCCCCGTTGCCGCACCCGAGTCTCGACGAGGCGCGCGCGGCGCTCGGCGCGCACTACGCGGAGGAGCTCGGTGAACCGTTCACCACGGCCGGACTGTGTTTCTACCGGGACGGGCGGGACGGTGTCGCCTGGCACGGGGACACCATCGGCAGGGGCGGCAGCCAGGACACCATGGTGGCGATCCTCTCGCTGGGAGCGCCCCGGAATCTGGTGTTGCGGCCACGGGGAGGTGGCGGCCCCGAAAGCGTGAGGACGCCGCTCGGACACGGCGACCTCATCGTGATGGGCGGCAGCTGCCAGCGCACCTGGGAGCACGCGATTCTGAAGACGGCGCGACCGGTGGGGCCGCGTATCAGTGTGCAGTTCCGTCCGCACGGTGTCCTCTGACCGGAAGCCGACGCAGCCGACATAGCCCACGCAGCCGACGAAGTCCATGAAGCCGATGAAGTCCCCGGAACGCACCGGGAGCATCGCAATGTGGCGGAACGGACCGGGACACCCGCGCGGAAAACGGGTACGGATCGGCCACCGTCGAGCGACCACCCGGAGTCCCAGCCGTGCTGCTTCATGAACTCGCCGAAACCTCTCGTGCCGTGGGCGCGGAAGCGGCCAGAAACGCGAAGATCTCTCTGCTGGCGGACTACCTGCGGGGTCTGGCACCGGAGGTACTGCCTGTGGCGGTCGCGCTGCTCTCCGGCGAATCCCGGCGCATGAGGATCGGTGTGGGACCGGCCGCCCTGCGGGAGCTGCCGCAGCCCGCACCCGCACCGTCCCTGGGTGTGGTGGAGACGCAGGACGCGCTGACCGCGCTCGCTGCCGTGCACGGCCCCGGCTCGCAGGGCGAACGGCGGAGGCTGCTGGCGGAACTGTTCGGCAGGGCCACCGCGCAGGAGCAGGCCTTTCTCGGTGCCGTTCTCGTCGGTGAGTTGCGGCAGGGGGCGCTCGACGCCGTAGTGGCGGACGCGGTGGCGAAGGCCGCCGGAGTCGCCTCGGCGGATGTGCGCCGGGCGCTGATGTTCCGCGGTTCCGCGCGCGCCGTTGCCGAAGCGGCCATGTCGGGCGGGAAGGAAGCCCTGCGGGCGTTCGGCCTGGAGATCGGGCGGCCGGTGCGGCCGATGCTCGCCGCGGCGGCCCCCGATGTGGCCACGGCCCTGGACCGGATCAGCCCCGCCGCCCTGGAGTGGAAGCTGGACGGTATCCGGGTGCAAGTGCACAGGAACGGCGACGACGTGTCGGTGTTCACCCGGAGCCTGGACGACATCACGTCCCGTGTCCCCGAAGTGGTCGAGGCGGCAGCGGGGCTGGCGGTGCGGTCCGCCGTGCTCGACGGCGAGGCCGTCGCCGTGGGGCCTGACGGGCGTCCCCTCCCCTTCCAGGTAACGGCGGCGCGCGCCGCCTCGCGGCAGGACCCGGAGGGGCTCAGGGCCGAGGTGCCGCTGCACGTCTACTTCTTCGACCTGCTGCACCGCGACGGCAAGGACCTGATCGATCTGCCCGCGCGAACCCGCTGGGACACGCTCACCGGCCTGGTACCCGCGGAACTGCGCGTTCCGCGCATCGTGACCGAGGACGCCGCCGACGCCGAGCGCTTCTTCGACGCGGCTCTGGCGCACGGCCAGGAGGGAGTGGTGGTGAAGGCCCCCGACGCGCCGTACGCGGCCGGGCGGCGCGGAGCCGGGTGGATCAAGGTCAAACCGCGGCACACCCTGGACCTGGTGGTCACCGCGGCCGAGTGGGGCCACGGCAGGCGCCGGGGCCGGCTGAGCAACCTTCACCTGGCGGCGCGCGGCGAGAAATCGGATCCCGCACCATGGGTGATGCTCGGCAAGACCTTCAAGGGACTCACCGACGAACTGCTCACCTGGCAGACCCGGGAACTGCTGGACCGCGAGGAGAGTCGCGACGCATACGTCGTACATGTCCGGCCCGAACTGGTGGTGGAGGTCGCGTTCGACGGACTCCAGCGGAGTCCGCGCTACCCGGCCGGTCTGGCCCTGCGGTTCGCCCGCGTACTCCGCTACCGGCCGGACAAGAGCCCGGCCGAGGCCGACACCCTCGCCACGGTCCGGGCTCTGGCCCCCGACTCCCTGTGAGCCCCGCACCGCCGGACCGGGGCCTGGCCGGCCGATCTCTACCGGGCCCGGGACCGACAGCACCGACCGGATGGACAACACGGACAGTACCGGCCGAACCGACAGCACCGGTCGGACCGACAGCACCTGCCGGACGAGGCCCTACGGTGCCTCGTCGAGACAGTGCCACCCGGTGACTGGACCGGGGTCGTCCGCGTTCACCGGAGTGATCCAGAACGCCTTCCCCCGCTCGGGGCTGAACTGCGCACCCGTGCGCCCGTCACCGGACGACCGCCCGGTCAGGCGGCGGCCGATCCACGGCAGCAGGTGCTCGCGCGCGAACCGCGCATCGCTGACCCGCCGCGAAGCCCAGGAAGCAGGAACCGGCGGAGGCAGCAGTGCCTGCCAGTCGTCCTCCGCCTCCAGCCCCAGGGCCTGCCACACCGCCTCCGCGACCCGGCGGTGCCCCTCTGCCGTCAGATGCAGCCGGTCGACGCCCCACAGCCGCGGGTCCCCGAGCACCGGAGCGCCGTACAGATCGACCGTCAGTGCGCCGTACTCCGCGGCCAGCTTGTCGATGAAGGTGAACAGCTCCTCCATGCGCGGCCGGAAGCGTTCCATCACCGGGCCGTTGCGGCCGGGACTGCGCATCAGCACCAGTTGCCCGCACACGGGCGCCAGCCGTCCGACGGCCTCCTCCAGCCGTCCCCGCACCATGCCCATGTCGCACTTGGGGCGCAGCGCGTCGTTGAGACCGCCGACGAGCGTCACGACGTCGGGCCGTAGGGCCGCCGCGGCGGCGGTCTGCTCGTCGGCGATCTGGCCGATGAGCTTTCCGCGTACGGCGAGATTCGCGTAACGGAACCCGGAGGTCCGGGTGGCCAGGCGCGCGGCGAGCAGGTCCGCCCAGCCGCGGTACGAACCGTCGGGAAGGCCGTCCGACATTCCCTCGGTGAAGGAGTCGCCGACCGCGACCAGACTGGTGTAAGGGGCATTCGGTTTCATGGCGGGGAGATCGTATCGCGGTGGTGCGGCACCCGACCCGTCCCGGACCGGCCTTCCCTCAACCGCCGGGTCCAGCCGGTGCGGTCGGCGGCCCGACCAGTTCCCGCAGGACGTCCTCCATCGTCACCAGGCCGGTGAGCGTGCCGTCGTCGCCCATCACGGCGGCCAGGTGCGTACGGCTGCGGCGCATCGCGGTCAGTACGTCGTCGAGCGGGCTGGAGGCCCGCACCCGGGCGATCGCCCGCATCGCGGCGACCGTGAACGGAAGGTCGCGCGGCAGGGCGTCCAGCGCGTCCTTGACATGCAGATAGCCCAGGATCCGCCGGTCGTCGTCCACCACGGGAAAGCGCGAGAAACCGGACTCGGACGACAGCTGCTCCAGCTTCTCCGGGGTCGTCCCGAGGCGCGCGTACACCACCTGCTCCAGCGGCACGATCACGTCGCGCACCGGCCTGCGGCCCAGTTCCAGTGCGTCGTGCAGCCGCTCACCGGCCCGGTGGTCGAGCAGGCCCGCAGCCGACGCGTCGGTGACCAGACGGGCCAGTTCGTCATCCGTGAAGGTCGCGGCGACCTCGCTCTTCGCCTCGACGTGCAACAGCTTGAGCAGCGCGTTGGCGAAAGAGTTGATGGCGAAGATCACCGGTCGCAGCGCACGCGCCAGCGTCACCAGCGGCGGCCCGAGCAGCAACGCGGTACGGACCGGCCCGGCCAGGGCGATGTTCTTCGGGACCATCTCGCCGAAGAGCATGTGCAGATACGTCGCCACGGTGAGCGCGATGACGAAGGAGATGGGGTGGATCAGCCCCTCCGGCATCCCGACACCGTGGAACAGCGGCTCCAGGAGATGAGCGATGGCCGGTTCGGCGACCACGCCGAGCACCAGCGTGCAGAGCGTGATGCCCAACTGCGCCGCCGCCATCAGCGCCGACAGATGCTCCAGCCCCCAGAGCACGCTCCGAGCCCGCCGGTCGCCCTCTTCCGCGGCGGGTTCGATCTGGCTGCGCCGTACCGAGATCAGCGCGAATTCCCCGCCCACGAAGAAGGCGTTGACGACCAGCGTCAACAGGCCGATGAACAACTGCAGAGCGGTCATCGGTCCGCCTCCTCTTCCTCACTGCCGGGAACCGGCGCGTGCAGCAGCAGACGTGCGGCGCGCCGCCCCGTCGCGTCCACCACGTCGATCCGCCAGCCACCCAGCTCGATGGTGTCGCCCTCGGCCGGGATGCGCCCCAGCACGGTGGCGACCAGACCGGCGAGCGTCTCGTACGGCCCTTCCGGGGCCCGCAGGCCGATGGACTCCAGCTGATCGGTGCGCGCGGCCCCGTCGACCGAGTAGACCGGCCTGCCCTCCGCGTCCTCACCGGCGCCCGCGAGATCGGGTGTCTCGTGCGGATCGTGCTCGTCGCGTACTTCCCCGACGACCTCTTCGACGATGTCCTCCAGGGTCACGACGCCCGCGGTGCCCCCGTACTCGTCGATCACCACGGCCATGGTGCGCTTGCCGTACATCCGGTCGAGCAGCCGGTCCACCGTGAGCGTCTCCGGTACGAGCAGTGGCTCGCGCAGCAGCTGGGAGACGGGGTACCGGTTCCTGCGCTCCGCGGAAAGGGCCAGTACGTCCTTGATGTCGACGACGCCCACGATCTGGTCGAGGCCGCCGCGGTAGACGGGAAAGCGGGAGAGGCCGGTCGCCCTCGTGGCGTTCGCGACGTCCTCGGCCGTCGCCTGCAGATCGAGCGCCATCACCTGGACCCGCGGGGTCATCACGTTCTCGGCGGTCAGGTCCGCCAGGTTGAGCGTGCGGACGAACAGTTCGGCGGTGTCCGCCTCCAGGGCGCCCGCCTTCGCCGAGTGCCGGGCCAGCGCGACCAGCTCCTGCGGGGAGCGGGCGGAGGCCAGCTCCTCCGCCGGTTCCATGCCGAGTCTGCGCAGCAGCCGGTTGGCCGTGTTGTTGAGGTGGCTGATCAGTGGGCGGAAGACGGCACTGAAGTACCGCTGCGGGGTCGCCACCACCTTGGCCACGGCCAGCGGTGAGGAGATCGCCCAGTTCTTGGGTACCAGTTCGCCGACGACCATCAGGAAGACGGTGGAGAGTGCGGTGCCGATGACCAGGCCCACGGAGGAGGCCGCGCCGGAGGAGAGACCGAGCGATTCGACCGGCCCGCGGATCAGCTTCCCGATCGAAGGCTCGGCGAGCATGCCGATGACCAGATTGGTGACCGTGATGCCGAGCTGCGCGCCGGAGAGCTGAAAGGTGAGCCCGCGCACGGCCCGCAGCGCGCTCGCGGCGCCCCGCTCACCTCGGTCCACGGCCTGTTCGAGCTCGCTGCGCTCGACCGTCGTCAGCGAGAACTCCGCCGCGACGAAGGCTCCGCAGGCCAGGGAGAGCAGCAGCGCCACGATGAGCAGGAGCGCTTCGGTCATCGTTTCACCTCCGTCCCATGATCGGCCAGGGAGTGGAGGAACGCGCGGTGTCGGCTACTGGGAGGCTCGCCCATGGGCGGACGCTCACACCTTTCGGTCGGTGACGCAGGGAACAGCCATAGTAAAGGACCGGCAAAGCAATGGCCCGGCCGTGAGCTTCACCCCGTCGCGAGGCGGCTACAACGGCTTCACCCAGCGTCGCCAGTGGTCCTCGCGAGGGTAGCCAGCCGCCGCCCACGCCCGCTGCGCCGGCTCGTTGGCCTCCAGCACCATGGCGTCGGCCCGGCGCCCGCCGAGGCCGATGAAGCGCTGCTCCGCCGATGCGGTCAAAGCGGCGGCGCCACCCTCGGCCGCGCGCGTACGCTCAGCAGGATGCGACTCACCAAGTACACGCACTCCTGTGTCCGGTTGGAGCATCCGGAGGGCGGGACACTGGTCATCGACCCCGGCATCTGGAGCGAGCCGCGGGCACTGCGCGGCGCCGACGCGATTCTGGTGACGCACGAACATGTCGACCACGTCGATGTGCTGCGGCTCAAAGGCCTGGGAGCGCCGGTGTACGCGCCCAGGGGCGCGGACTTCGGCGGTCTTCTGGACGTCATCGAGGTGACTCCGGGCGAGGAGTTCACCGCGGCCGGTTTCCACCTCACGGCCCACGGCGGCCGGCACGCCCGGATCTACGGTGAACTCCCTGACTGCGCCAACCTCGGCTACCTCGTCGACCGGAGCCTCTACCATCCCGGCGACTCCCTCCACGTACCCGACCGGCCGGTGGAGACGCTGCTCGTGCCTCTGCAGGCGTCGTGGATGCGGACTTCCGAGGCGATCGACTTCGTCCGCGAGGTCGGGCCGCGGCGCGCCTACGGCATCCATGACGCCCAGCTCAACGAGCGGGGCCTGCACAGCGTCAACGGCTGGCTGGAGGAGGAAGCGGGCGGGTGCTACAGCTGGCTGCCGCCGGGCACACGCTCCCCCTGCTCTCCGGCGTGACCGCCGGATCCGGGCTGCCCGGACCTCCCCCTCGCCCCCTCGGGCCTGCCGCACGGCCGCCCCGATTCCGCACAGCGGTCAGCTCCCCGCCAGTTCCTCGATCACCGGGCCGAACGCCTCCATGCAGGGGTCGAGCACGGTGATGTACGAGAAGCCGTAGCGCTCGCGCTGCTCACGGAGCTGGTCGGCCATCTGCCCGACCGTGCCGATGAGGAACACCGGAAGCCCGAGTACCTGATCCTCGGTCAGGTACGGGAAGGCCGGGACCTTGTCCCGCACCGCGGCGCGGCGGTCGTCCGTGACGATCACGGACTGGATGTGCAGATTCAGCTCCGCGGGCCTCCGCCGCCCGGCCGCCAGGCCCTGGTAGACGGCCACCCGCTCCTCCAGCTGACCGGCGGTGAGGAGCTCCAGCGCACCGTCCGCAGCCCCCGTCGCCGTGCGCGCGCCGGTGAACGCCGCGATGTCGGCGTGCTCCGCCGTCAGCCGCAGCATCCGGTCGCCGTTCCCGCCGAGCAGCAGCGGCGGCCCGGGGCGCTGCGCGGGCCGCGGCAGGTGCTCCTCGTCGGCCAGCAGCCGCTCCAGTTCCTGGACGGTGCGCCGGAGGTGGTCCACCCGGCCACCGGGCGAGCGCCACTCCACCTCGGCCTGCTCGTGCTCGCTCCGTACGTACCCGGTGCCGAGCCCCACCTCCAGGCGCCCGTCCGTCAACGCGTCGGTCGTGGCGATCTCACGGGCGAGGAGTGCGGGGGTCCAGAAGGCGGCGTTCAGCACGAAGGTGCCGACCCGGGGACGGCGGGTCGCCGCCGCAGCCGCCAGCACAGCGGGGAACGGCGCGGGCATCCCCAGATGGTCCGCGACGAGCAGGACGTCGTAACCGAGATCCTCGGCCCGACGGCACCGACGCCGCCACTCGGTGCCACCCGCGGGGGTGACCATGTTGACTCCGAAACGGAACGGCCTTGCCATGAGGGCTCCTCGTCCAGTTGTCCAGGGTGGTCCGGTGCCGCACATCATGGCCGCGAGCCGCACCGGCAGGCGCGCGGTTTCGCGCAGAGCGAGACGGCGGGACCGGTGGAGCCTCCTCTTGCCGGTGCTAGCACCCGCGCGCTAGCTTGACGGGGTGGCCAAGACCCAGTTGAACGTACGCGTGGACGAGGCAACCGCCGAAGCGGCGCGAGAGCGTGCGCTCCAGCGCGGGATGAGCGTGAACCGCTACATCGAGGAGCTGGTCAATCAGGACGCGGGCGAAGTGGGACACACCTTTGTCGAGGCAGCCGCCGACTTCATGAAGCAGTACGAGTCGGTGTTCGCCGAGGAGTTCGCCACGTGACAGCGGGCAGGACCGACAACGACCCTGGCAGGGGCAGCCGTTGAACCTCCGGATCGATCTGGCCTGGCTGCTCATGGTCGCCGAGCACAAGACACCGGGCGACCCGCCGGTCACCGACTGGGGCGCGCTCGTGGCAGCGGTCAGTAGGCACGAGGCGGAGGTCTTCGGCGTCCCTGTGTACAGCGACCCGCACAGCCGTGCCGCCGCACTGCTCCAACTGCTGCTCCATGTACCGGCGTTGGAGCATTCGAATGCGATGTTCGCGTCCGCCGTCGCCTACGGGTACCTCGTCGCCTGCGGACTGAAGGTCGTCACCTCGCCCGAACAGGTACGAGACCTGGCCCGGCTCGTCAAACAGGACAAGGCCGATGTCCGGGCGATCGCCGACGAACTGCGGCAGTGGAGCCTTCTCTGAACCCCGCTCACCCGGCGCCGTCGGCCGTCCCCGAAGGACCCGGCCGCCGTGCCACTCCCAGAACACAGGGCGACGTGGGGACCTGGAGACCGCTCTCCGGGATGGTCAGCCGCCGGTACTCGCCCAGCTCGAAGCCCGCAGCCCGGATCGCCGCCGGCGTGTCCCGCGCCGTGTGACAGCCACCGAAGAGCAGCGGCCAGACCGTACGGTCCAGAGCCCGCTGCGTCGTGGTCATCGCCCGCCCCCGGCCCAGCCCGTGCTCGAAGAACCGCAGCTCGCCGCCGGGCCGCAGTACCCGCCTGATCTCGGCGAGCGCCTGCGGTACGTCCCGCACGCTGCACAGCACCAGCGACGCCACGGCCGCGTCGAACATCTCCCCCTCCACCGGGAGGGCCTCGGCCGTCCCCGGCATCACGTCCACCGGAGTCCTGGCGCGCATCGCCGACCGGACCGCCAACTGCCGCAGGGAGCGCTCCGGTTCGACGGCCACCACCTCGGTGACGGCGGCCGGGTAGTGGGTGAAGTTGAGCCCGTTCCCGGCGCCGATCTCGATCACCCGCCCGGAGAGACCCGAGAGCAGTTCCGCGCGGTGGGCGGCGACCCCTCCCTTGACGTCGGCGCTGACACTGAACCGGGCGTAGAAACGTGCGAAGAGCGGATGGTGCACGTCGTCCCGGGACGTCCTGCTGCTGCGCAACGGCATTGCGGTCCTCTCCGGCGAAGGTGATGGCGATGGCGAAGGTGATGGCGATGGCGATGGTGGGCGTTGGTGAAGGGGTGCGGGGGCACGGTGATTGTCCCCCCGACCACCCGGTTCATTCCCCGTGCGCGGCGGAGAACCCGGAGGACCGGACGCCGCCGAGCCGTGGTGCGAGCCAGCCCGGGGCCCTGTCACGGAAGTCGCCCGGCGTGAGCCGGCCCGCCCCTGCCGGGACCACGCCGAGCAGCGGAGCCCCCGCCGCCTCCGGCAGGTCCAGGAGATTGCACCGGGCGTCCAGGCCGGGATCGGCGGGCCAGCTGCCGATCACCACCCCCGGGCACTCCAGCCCCCGGTTCCGCAGGGCCTCGGCGGTCAGTGCGGTGGCATTGAGGGTGCCGAGCCCGGCGGGTGCCACGATCAGGACCGGCGCCCCCATCAGCACGGCCGCGTCGGCGAGCGTGCCGCCCGTGTCATCGAACCGTACGAGCAGTCCGCCCGCGCCCTCGACCAGCACCAGATCGTGCTCCGTGGCCAGTTTCCGTGCCGCGTCCGCCACGTCCCGCGGATCCACCGGGACCGCTGCGGCCCGGCGCGCGGCCGTCGCGGGCGCCAACGGGTCCGGGTACCGGGCGAGTTCGACGGCGGTCACCGGCCCGGCCAGCCGTGCGACCTCGGCCACGTCGCCGTGCTCACCCGGCTCAAGACCGGTCTGCGCGGGCTTGAGCACGGCGACCGACCTGCCCCGGGCGGCAGCCGCCACCGCGGCGGTCACCACCGTCTTGCCGATCTCCGTACCCGTTCCCGTCACGACGAGAATCGTCATGTCATCCCTCCCGCGCCACAGCGCACACCGCACGGCAGATCCGTGCCAGGTCCTGGTCCCCGGTGATGTACGGCGGCATGGTGTAGACGAGATCGCGGAACGGCCGCAGCCACACGCCCTCGCGCACCGCCGCCCGCGTCGCCGCTGCCATGTCCACCTCGTGGTCCAGTTGTACGACGCCGATCCCGCCGAGCACGCGTACGTCCCGTACGCCGGGCAGCGAGGCCGCCTCCGCGAGGCCGTCCCGCAGGCCCGACTCCAGCCGCCCGATCTCCCGCTCCCAGTCCTGGCCGAGCAGCAGATCGATCGAGGCACAGGCCACCGCGGCAGCAAGCGGATTGCCCATGAACGTCGGGCCGTGGGCCAGTACCGGCACCTCGCCCCGGGCGATGCCTTCGGCCACCCGGGGAGTGCAGAGCGTCGCCGCCATCGTCAGATAGCCACCGGTCAGGGCCTTGCCCACGCACATCACGTCCGGTGCGACCCCGGCGTGACCGGCGGCGAACAGCTTGCCCGTACGGCCGAACCCGGTGGCGATCTCGTCGAACACCAACAGCACGTCGTGCGCGTCGCACGCCTCGCGGAGCACCCGCAGATACGCCGGGGAGTGGAACCGCATTCCGCCCGCCCCCTGCACCACCGGCTCCACGATCACCGCGGCCAGCTCGTCGGCGTGGCGTGCCACCAGCTCGTGGAGATGGTCGGCGTACGTCTGCTCGTACTCCGCCGGCGGCGCGTCGGCGAAGACCTGACGCGGCAGCACCCCCGACCACAGCTCGTGCATCCCGCCCTCGGGGTCGCACACCGACATGGGCTGCCAGGTGTCCCCGTGGTAACCGCCCCGCCAGGTCAGCAGCCGCTGCTTGGCCGGGCGGCCGACCGAACGCCAGTACTGCAGACACATCTTCACCGCGACCTCGACGGACACCGAGCCCGAGTCCGAGAGGAAGACGTGCTGGAGCGGCTCGGGCGTGATCTCCACCAGTTTCGCCGCGAGCCGCACGGCGGGCTCATGGGTGAGCCCGCCGAACATCACATGACTCATCCGGTCCAGCTGGCCACGGGCGGCCTCGTCGAGCACCGGATGGCTGTACCCGTGGATCGCCGACCACCAGGACGACATGCCGTCGACGAGGTCTCCCGCCCCGGCGACGCGCAGCCGGACACCGGACGCGGACTCGACGAGCAGCGGCTCCTGCCGACCGGGCATCGGACCGTAGGGGTGCCAGACATGGCGCCGGTCGAGGTCGAGGATCTCCCTGGTGTCAGGCATTGGGCGCGAGATCTGTCCCGGCACCCCGGCGCCGGACCGACACCAGGCCCTCACGGTGTTCGGGCAGCGTGGTGGTCTCCGCGCCCTCCACCTCGAAACCGGCGTCCGCGATCATGTCCAGGTCGGCCCGGCCCGCCTGTCCCTCGCTGGTCAGATAGTCCCCGAGGAAGATCGAGTTGACCAGGTGCAGAGCCAGTGGCTGCAACGAGCGCAGATGCACCTCGCGCCCGCCGGCCAGCCGCACCTCCGCGTCGGGGCAGATGAACCGTGTCATCGCCAGGATGCGCAGACAGCGCTGCGGCGTGAGGTGCCAGTCCCCGGCCAGCGGGGTCCCCTCCATGGGGATCAGGAAGTTCACCGGCACCGAGTCCGGGTCCAGTTCGCGCAGCGCGAAGACCACGTCCACCAGATCGGCATCGCTCTCGCCCATCCCGGCGATCAGCCCGGAGCAGGCCGAGAGCCCGGCGGCCTGCGCCTGTTGGACGGTCTCCACCCGGTCGGAGAAGTCGTGGGTGGTGCAGATGTCCGCGTAGGTCGCCTCCGAGGTGTTGAGGTTGTGGTTGTACGCGTCGGCGCCGGCCGCCCGCAGCCGCTCGGCCTGGCCGTCCTTCAACAGGCCGAGACAGGCGCACACCTCGATGTCCTCGTGCTGTCCCTTGATCGCCTCGATGGTCTCCGAGACCCTGTCCACGTCACGGTCGGTCGGCCCGCGGCCACTGGCGACCAGACAGACCCGCTTCGCCCCGCCGGCCACCCCGGCAGCCGCTGCCCGCGACGCCTCGTCGGGCTTCAGCCAGGTGTACTTGAGGATCTCGGCCTTGGAGCCGAGCCGCTGCGAGCAGTACGAACAGTCCTCCGGGCAGAGTCCGGACTTCAGATTGACCAGATAGTTGAGTTTCACCCGTCGCCCGAACCATTGACGGCGTACCCTTCCGGCCGCCGCCACCACATCCAGCAGTTCGTCGTCGGACGTCGCCAGTACGGCGAGCGCCTCTTCACGGGTCGGCAGTTCGCGCCGCAGCCCCTTGTCCACCAGCGTGTTCAACAGGTCCATAGCGCTGATCCTGGACCACGGCCCGGCCTCCGTCCAAGGAGGAACCGGACAACACCGCTGCCTTGTCGTGTGTGTATTGCCACACCATGCACCCGCACCACCCCGGCTAGGGTCTGTTAACTGCCTACAAAAAGGGACCGATCATGCCCTCAGCCACTCCACGAGCGCCCTTCGAGTGGACCGACGCCGCCGCCCGCGGGCGCGCGGCGGCCGGGCTGGTGCGCACACTCCGTCCGCGTACCGCCGAACCCGATCTGCTGGATCTGGCGAGCAACGACTATCTCGGACTGACCCGCAGACCGGAGATCACCGGGGCCGCCGCAGCGGCGGCCCGCCGGTGGGGCGCGGGCGCCACCGGATCACGGCTGGTCACGGGCTCCACCGTGCTGCACGCCGAACTGGAGCGCGAGCTGGCGGAGTTCTGCGGCTTCGAGGCCGCGCTGGTCTTCTCGTCGGGTTACGCGGCCAACATCGCCGCGCTCACCGCGCTCACCGACCGGGGCTCCCTCATCGTCTCGGACGCGGACAACCATGCCTCGATCGTGGACGGTTGCCGGCTCTCCAGGGCGCAGACGGCCGTCGTCCCGCATGCCGACCCGGAGGCCGTGGACAAAGCGCTGGACGCCCACGACGGCCGCGCGCTCGCCGTGACCGACTCGGTCTTCTCGGTCGACGGCGACGCGGCGCCGCTGACCGAACTGGCCGCCGTCTGCCGCAGATACGGAGCGGCCCTGGTCGTCGACGACGCGCACGGCCTCGGTGTGCTCGGTGACGGCGGACGGGGCGCGCTGCGGGCGGCGGGGCTCGCGGGCGACGGCGACGTGGTCGCCACAGTGACCTTGTCGAAGTCCCTCGGCAGCCAGGGCGGTGCGGTACTGGGGCCCGCCCGGGTCATCGACCATCTCGTCAACACGGCCCGTACGTTCATCTTCGACACGGGACTGGCGCCGGCGTCGGCGGGGGCCGCACTGGCGAGTCTGCGGCTGTTGCGGAGCGACCCCCAACTGGCCGACCGGGTCCGTACGGTGGCCCGCACCCTGCACGGACGTCTCACCGCGGCGGGGCTGAGCGCCGTACAGCCGCAGGCCGCTGTCGTCTCCGTACTCGCCCCGTCGCCGGACCAGGCGCTGCGCTGGGCGGCCGACTGCCGTGACGCGGGCCTCGTCGTGGGCTGTTTCCGGCCGCCTTCGGTGCCCGACGGAATCTCCCGGCTCAGGCTCACGGCCCGCGCGGATCTCACGGAACGGCAGATCGAGGCGGCGGTGGGCACGATTCTGCGGACCGCGCCGACCGGACGATAGGGGGACCGGCCGGGACGCGAAGTCGACAAAGCCGACTCGACCCCCGAAATGCGGTCTCCCGTCGCAGAGTTCATCACTTTGAGCGACAGATATATGCGCATCTTGGTGGATCGCCGGTGTTCCGGTCACTTTGAGTGGCAGGCTGGCACGAAGCGCCGTCCGCAGCCGCCCGCAGCCGCCCGTGCCCGGCTGTGACCGGCTGTGACCGTCCTCGAAGCGCATCCGTACGAGTCGGAACCGGCACCGGCGGGAAAGGGGCAGGCCGTCATGGCAGACCACCAGGAAGCAACCGTCACCCTGCCGAGCGAGGCCGCTTCGGTTCCGGCGGCCAGGACGTTCGTGGCCCGAGCACTGGCCGAGTGGGGGCTTCCGGCGGACGCCGACCTTGCGGACACGGTCCGGCTGATCGTCTCGGAACTGGCGACCAACGCGGTTCAGCACACGTTCGGTCAGTCACCGGTCTTCACGGTCCAGGTCGTGCTGGAACGGGACGAACGGCTGTGCGTCGGCGTGACAGACAGTCACCCGCGGTGGCCTCAGCGCCTGCCTGCGGCCGTGCAGCAGGACAACGGCCGGGGGATGGTCATCATCCGCTGGCTGGCGGTCGAGAACGGCGGGCGGCTCTTCGTCACTCCGACGAAGGACGGCGGCAAGACCGTATGGATCGCGCTGCCCTGGACGGCAGCCGTCCAGGGCTGAACTGCCGCGATACGCACCGGGGCCGGGGGCGACCGGCTCCGGTGCACGTGCCGGGTGCGGCGTCAGGTCACGCTGACCGGTCCGCCGGAGAGTGACGAGTGACCTCAGCCCACGCGGCCGTACCAGACGCTGTGGGTCCAGATCTTCTCCAGCCTGACCACGGATCCGGTCTTGGGCGAGTGCCAGATCTTGCCGTTGCCGGCGTAGATGCCGACGTGGTAGACGCTCCGGCCGTAGTGGAAGAACACCAGGTCCCCGCGCTGTCTGCCGGAGGCCGAGATGTGGCGCACGTTGTTGTACTGCCCCTGAGCCGTGCGCGGCAGCTTCTTGCCGGCCTTCTTGAACGAGTAGAGCGTCAGCCCCGAGCAGTCGAACCGTGAGGGCCCGGACGCTCCCCACTGGTAGGGCGAACCCCGCTTCGAGGCCGCGATCTGCACGGCTCTGACGCCGTGTGCCGCGGCCTGGGCCTCGGATGCGGCGCCCGGCGCCAGCGAGGTCCCCGCGACTGCGACAAGCGTGAAGGCCGATGCGGTTCCGACCCGGGTGAGCAGTGACGGGACGTGAATCTGCGCAGTCATGCGCAACCCTTCGTCAAACCGCCTGTGAAGGATGACCTGTCGGGTTCGGGCCGGCGAAGTTGCCCGGCCGCCGTGCGGGGTGACCGACTGATCAAGTCGGCCTTCCCGCCAAGCGGCTTCACCCCGAGGAGCGACAACGCTGTCGCCCCGGACTGCTTGGGTCCTCCACTCCTGCCGATCCACTCGTGTCGACCAGACATCCGGGTACGGCGGCAGGACTCGGCGTCCGCCCGGACCGCCCCGCCGTGGTGGCGGGGGCTTGTCGTCACCCGGATCTTCACTCACGACGCGCCGGATTTCTGGCTGACCGCGCCGAATTGTGAGGCTCCTCACCAATGGCCTGTTCGAGTGGACAGCTGGGCTGCGGTACTGGTCGTCGAGAGGTGTCCGCCGCCCTCACCAGGGCGGGAGCGCGGGGCCGGGACAGGCATACGGGCGCTGTGCGCAAGTCGGGACAGCCGATCGACCTACATGCGTCTAAGCCTTCCGGCGGACCCCCATCGGTGTACGAGCGACCGCCGAAAGGAGGGCGAAGGGTCAGCCGGCGGTGGCCCGGGGCACGGTGACGCGCCCGGTCCTGCGCTCGCCGTCCAGAACCAGCAGTGCGCGGACCAGAGTTTCGGCGTGCAGACGGCTTTCGCCGCGCTGGTGCATCAGCGTCAGGGCGTCCCGCAGGGCAACGGCACGGCCGGCGAGCGCCTGCGCCGCGCGGAGCGCGCTGTAGGTGTCACCCCCGTGTGCCGGATTGATGCGCCCCAACTGATCGACCACCTCGAGATAGTTGTCGATGAGCCGGCCCTCGGCGCGGGTGAGTGCGGGCAGCGGTGGCAACTCGGGCGGCAGCACGGGCGATTCACCTGCCGGGCCCGGCGGCGGACTGCTTACGGCTGTCCAGCACCTGGTCCACCAGTCCGTACTCCCGGGCTCGGGCCGCGTCGAACACCTGGTCCCGCTCGATGTCGGCCGCGATCCGGTCCGCGGACTGCCCGGTGTGACGTGCCAGCAGGTCCGCCACCACCGTTCGCACCCTGAGCAACTCGCGGGCGTGGATGTCCAGATCGGACAGCTGACCCTGCACCGGTTCGTCGAAGGCGGGCTGTTGCACGACGACCCGCGCCCCCGGCAGCGCCGTGCGTTTACCGGGGGCGCCCGCGGCCAGCAGTACGGCCGCCGTCGACGCCGCCTGCCCCAGGCAGAACGTCGCGATGTCACAGGAAACGGCCTGCATCGTGTCGTAGAGCGCGGTCATCGCGTCGACCGGGCCGCCGGGGGAGTTGATGTACAGCGAGATGTCCTGGTCGGGGGAGTCGTACTCCAGATACAGGAACTGCGCGATCGCATCGTTGACCGCGGTGTCGTCGACAGCGGTCCCCAGGAAGACGATGCGTTCCCCGAGCAGTTTGGAGTACGGGTCGAGGGTGCGGCTCCCGGAACTGGTGCGTTCGGTGAACTCAGGGAGGACGTGGCGGGCGGAAGGCCGGTGCATGGCATACCTCTCCTCGGATGACGCCTCTGTAAAAAATGTACAGGACGTACAGGCCGTTATGATGGGGAGCATGGCCTATGAGATTCCGGTGACGCAAGCCCGGGCAGAGCTCGCCGAGCTGATCAACCGTGTCGTCTACGGCGGGGAGCGGGTGGTGGTGACGCGGCACGGCAAGCCGCTCGTGGCCCTGGTCTCCGCCGCTGACCTGGAGCGACTCGAAAGCATGCGGGAGGCGGCCGAGGAACAGGTGACCAGTGCGGTGTCCTCGGTCCACCCGGTCACGTCCGCTCCCGGCGAACGCGGGCGCTTCGGGATCGCGGCGGAACACCGAGAGCGGTGATCGAGAACCGCCGGAAGGCCGGGTGCCGCAGCGGGAGTGCTCCGGTTCCGCCCCGCTGCACCGCTCACCGGGACAGGAGACTCCGCATTTCGGGTTGGTAAAGAAACGCCCATGTGGCCTGTTGTCAGGAACGGTTCACAGGCAAAGATCCCCCGTATGTACTGGAGAGCGCCGCGGCGAGCGGTGCTTCACTCAGGGGGAGGTACCACGTGAGACGTACCGCAGTGCTCGGCTCGGCCGGCGCTCTGGCCGCGGCGACTCTCATAGCGGGCGCCATGGCGGCTCCGTCGGCGATCGCCGACGGGCGAGGCCACGGCAGCCGGCACGGAAACCACGGCAGCTCCGAGGCGCACGGCGCCGCGGTCGCCGCCGCGCGTGCGGCGAGCGCAGGCATCGACTGGCAGGACTGTCCGGCGGACTGGGCACTCGCGAAACCCATCCAGTGCGGTTGGGTCACCGTCCCGGTCGACTACGCCAAGCCCGACGGGAAGCAGATCAAGCTCGCCGTCGACCGCGCGACGAGCACCGGAACCAAGTCCGAGCGACAGGGCTCCCTCGTCTACAACCCCGGCGGCCCCGGTGGTTCGGGCATGCGCTTCCCCACCAGGATCACCAACAAGAGCGCACTCTGGGCCAACACCGCCAAGGCGTACGACTACGTGGGCTTCGACCCGCGGGGGGTGGGCCACTCGGCGCCGATCTCCTGCATCGACCCGCAGGCGTACGTCAGTGCCCCGAAGGCCGATCCCGTACCGGACAGCGAGGCCGACAAGCGGGCCCAGCGCAAGCTCGCGGCGGAGTACGCCGACGGCTGCAAGGCGCGCAGCGGCGCGATGCTGCCGTACATGACCACGCCGAACACCGCACGGGACCTGGATGTCATCCGTGCCGCGCTCGGCGAGAAGAAGCTCAACTACCTGGGCGTCTCCTACGGCACCTACCTCGGCGCGGTGTACGGGACGCTCTTCCCCGACCATGTCCGCCGGATGATCGTCGACAGTGTGGTCGACCCCGAGCAGTCCAACATCTGGTACGAGGCCAACCTCAACCAGGACGTGGCGTTCCAGGGCCGCTGGAACGACTGGCAGACCTGGGTCGCCAAGAACGACGCCACCTTCCACATCGGGCGTACCGCGGCCGAGGTCGAGCAGCAGTGGCTGAAGCTGCGGGCCGAGGCGAAGAAGCACCCGATCGGCGGAGTCGTCGGCCCCAGCGAACTGCTCGGCTACTTCCAGAACGCCCCGTACTACGACTCCTCGTGGGTACCGGTCGCCAAGGTCTGGAGCCAGTACCGGGCAGGTGACACGCAGGCCCTGGTCGACGCGGCGGGCCCCGACATGTCCGACGTCGCGGGCAACATCTCCGCGGAGAACGGCACCGCCGTCTACACCGCGGTCGAGTGCGCCGATGCCAAGTGGCCGACCAGCTGGCAGAAGTGGGACCGGGACAACACCCGGCTCAACAAGGACTATCCCTTCCTCACCTGGTCCAACGCCTGGATGAACCTGCCGTGTGCCACCTGGCCCGCCAAGCAGCAGACCCCGGTGGACGTCCACACGGGCAAGGGACTCCCGCCGGTCCTGATCGTGCAGTCCACGCGTGACGCGGCCACCCCGTTCCAGGGCGCTGTCGACCTGCACCAGCGATTCAAGGGTTCGCGTCTGATCATCGAGAAGGACGCGGGTTCGCACGGTGTGACCGGGCTCGTCAACCCGTGCATCAACTCCCGGGTGGACAGCTATCTGCTCACCGGCAGCACCGACCGCCACGATGTGACGTGCGCCCCGCACGCCACGCCGCAGCCGTAAGGCCGCACGTCCCACCGGGAGGGGGGTCGCCGGAGTCGTTCCGGCGGCCCCCCTCGCGGGTGTTCGCGTCAGGTCGTGGCACCGGTCAGGCCCTGCTGAGCCAGGCGTCCTCCGCCGCGTAGTCGAAGAGGTCGCCGTGCGGGTCGTACGTCCTCGCCAGGGTGGGGAAGGCCTCCCGCCAGTCCCGGCCGTGGAGCTGCGCGGTGAGCCACTCCACCGTCGCGGGCAGCGACTCCGCGTACCCGGTCACCGGGCGGTAGCCCAGCTCGCGTTCGGCCGCCGACATGTCGTACACGACGGGGCGGTCCACGCCCCAGGGCGTGTTGCCGACCGGGGCGGGCCCCTCGATCAGGACCAGTTCGCTCCGCACCCCGACGGCCTCGTCGATCGCCGTACTGATCTCCGCGACGGTCGGCGCCTGCGGATCCGCGCCGTTGAGGACGCGCGCCCCCGGTCGCAGCGCCGCCAGCCGGATCAGCTCCGCGAGGTTGGAGACGTGCGCCGGATGGAAGCGGCTCCGGCCGCCGTGGGCCAGGATCCGCACCGGACGCTTGTCCAGCGCGCGCTTCACGAAGAACAGCTCACGCGGGGAACGGCAGTGCGGGCCGTGGATCGCGCCCGCCCGCACCAGCGTCACCGGCAGCGTCCCGGCCGCTGCCAGCAGCCCCTGTTCCAGGGCGGTCTTGCGGGTGCCGTACGTCTGCGGGCCCGGCGCCAGGGTCCGCTGGTCCTCCGGGATCGGCACCGGGTAGCGCGGCTCGCCGTCCGGATCACCCATGGTGTCGAAACTGCGGCCCTCGGCGTCCTCGTACACCGCGCCGCTGGATATCACCACCGCCGAGCCGATCCGGTCCGCGAGGCCGGTCAGCTGCCGGGCGTGGGCATGGCCGTACGCGACCATGTCGACCAGTACGTCGCAGCCGTCACCGAGCGCGGTGGCCAGCTCCCCCTCGGCGTCGCGGTCGACGCGCACCGAACGCACCTCCCCGGGCCAGCTCGCGTCGCGGTCCGCCCCGCGTGCGGCCGCCCGGACCTCCCAGCCGTCCGACACCAGCGCGCGCACCGCCGCGCGCCCGATCTGCCCGGTGGCCCCGAGTACGAAAACACTTCCTCTGCTCATGCGGCCGACGCTACGGCGCACCCGCCCGGCGGCACCAGAGGAATCTGCCCAGGGCCGAGCCGGACCGTCCGACCGGTCGTCAGCGCAGCCTTCGCGGGAACTTCTTCGCGTGTGCGGCCTTCACGTCCGCGGCGTACGCGTCGACGTACTCCTGGCCCGAGAGCCCGAGGATCGCGTACATGATCTCGTCGGTGACCGCGCGCAGCGCTGCCTTCTCGTTCTCCAGGCCCGCGTAGCGGCTGAAGTCCAGCGGTTCGCCGAAGCGGATCGTCACCCGCTTGATCTTCGGCATCCGCTGTCCGGGCGGCTGGATCTCGAAGGTGCCGACCATCGCGCACGGCACCACCGGGACCCCGCCCCGGACGGCCATCACGGCGACTCCCACCTTGCCCTTGTACAGCCTGCCGTCGTGCGACCGGGTCCCCTCCGGGTAGATCCCGAGCAGCTCACCCCTGCTGAGCACGCCGAGCCCTTCGCGGACCGCGGCCCTGCCCGCTTCCCTGCCGGACCGGTCCACCGGGATCTGTCCCACGCTGCGGAAGAACGCGGCGGTCAGCCGGCCCTTGAGCCCGGGACCGGTGAAGTACTCCTGTTTCGCGAGGAAGGTGATGCGCCGTTTGAGGACGACCGGCATCAGGAAGTGGTCGGAGAACGAGAGGTGGTTGCCCGCAACGATGGCGGCGCCGTCCCTCGGGATGTGGTCGAGCCCCTCGATCCTGGGCCGGAACAGCAGGCGCAGCAGAGGTCTCAGAACGGCGTACTTCAACAGGTAGTAGAACATCGCGGCCTGCCTCCCGTGAACCCCCGGCGCCGACGCACAGTAGACGCCGGCCGGCCTCGTGCGATAGCCGACGGACCGAAACCGGCAGCTCAGCGGCTGCCACGCGACGCGATCATCCCGAGGGTCACCAGCCCCAGCACCACCCAGCCGAACCACAGCCAGCCGTTGCTCCCGAGCACCGCCGAGTAGCCCGTCACCGTGACCAGGGCTCCTACGGTGATGACACCCATCGTCTTCGTGGAACCGGGCATGGCCCCTCCTTCTGGAGATGGAGTGGCCATCGTCGCCCGAGGAGGGCCTCCTCCGCTACTGCCCGCGGGTACCCAGTGACGCGAGGTAGGCGTTGTACGCGGCCAGCTCCTGGTCGCCGTTGCGGTCCTCCGCCCGGTCGGAGCGCCGGGCGATCCGCTGTTCCGAGCTGTACCACTGGAAGACCAGGGCGATCAGCACCAGCACCGACGGGATCTCGCTGAAGGCCCAGGCGATCCCGCCCGCGGCCTCCTGGTCGCTGAGCGCGTCGATCCCCAGCGACACCGGCGGATGCTTGTACACCTGCACCATCGGCTCGGTCCCCATCATCAGCGCGATGCCGAAGAACGCGTGGAAGGGCATTCCCGCGAAGAGCTCCAGCATCCGCATGATGTAGCCGGGCCGGTGCGGTCCCGGGTCCACGCCCATGATCGGCCAGAAGAAGACCAGGCCGACGAAGAGGAAGTGCACCATCATCGCGATGTGCCCGGTCTTCGACCCCATCAGGGTGTCGAACAGCGGGGTGAAGTACAGGCCGTAGAGGCTGGCGATGAACAGCGGGATGGTGAACGCCGGATGCGTGATGACACGCATGTACCGGCTCTGCAGCAGGGCGAGCAGCAGCTCCCTCGGCCCCTTGCGGTTGCCCCGGCCCGCGACCGGCAGCGCCCGAAGCGCCAGGGTCACGGGTGCGCCGAGCAGCAACAGGATGGGCGAGAGCATGCTGATGATCATGTGCTGCACCATGTGCACGCTGAACATGACCATGCCGTAGTCGTTCAGCTTGGTGCACATCGTCACCCCGACGGTCAGCACGCCGACGACGAAGAGTGCGATCCGGTGGACCGGCCAGCTGTCGCCGCGTCGGCGCAGCCGCACGACGCCCCAGCCGTACAGGGCGAGCCCCACCAGACAGCTGATCAGGAAGAACGGGTCCGCGGAGAACTCCAGCCCCCGTCCCAGCGTGAACGGCGGCAGATCCATGGTCATGCCGTGCCCGCTGTGGTCCATCCGCTCACTCCTGATTCGTGCCCGATGTCCGCACCAGCGTAGAACTGCCCCCGGCCGCAGTTGCGACCGGGGGCAGTTCGTACCGTATCGGGCGAATGTGAAGCCCTGGTCCGGCCGGTGGACTCAGAGAACGCACTCGGCCTCGGCGTACCGCTCGGCCGGGACGGTCTTGAGGGTCTCCACCGCCTGCGCCAGCGGCACCAGGTTGATCTCCGTGCCGTGCAGCGCGGTCAGCATGCCGAACGCGCCGCGGTGCGCGGCCTCGACCGCGTGCCAGCCGAAACGGGTCGCGAGGACCCGGTCGTACGCGGTCGGGGTGCCGCCGCGCTGCACGTGGCCCAGTATCACCGGGCGGGCCTCCTTGCCGAGGCGCTCCTCCAGCTCGATGGAGAGCTGCCTGGCCACCCCGGCGAAGCGCTCGTGTCCGTACACGTCCTTGGCCCCGACGTCGAAGCTCATCGAGCCCTCGCGCGGCTTGGCACCCTCGGCGACCACGACGATCGCGAACTTCTTGCCCGCCGAGAAGCGCCTGCCGACCACTTCCGTCAGCTCGTCCATGTCGAAGGGACGCTCGGGAACGACGATCGCGTGGGCCCCGGCGGCCATGCCCGAATGCAGGGCGATCCAGCCGGTGTGCCGCCCCATGACCTCGACGATCAGCACCCGCTGGTGCGATTCGGCGGTGGTCTTGAGCCGGTCCAGTGCCTCGGTCGCGACTCCGACGGCCGTGTCGAAGCCGAAGGTGACATCGGTCGACGCGATGTCGTTGTCGATGGTCTTCGGTACGCCGACGATCGGCAGCCCCGCCTCGGAGAGCAGGTTCGCCGCCTTCAGCGTGCCCTCGCCGCCTATCGGGATGATCGCGTCCAGGCCGAGATCGGCCACATGACCCCTGGCGCGCTCCACGCCGTCCCGCAGATGCGCGGGCTGCACCCGGGAGGAGCCGAGGATCGTACCGCCCCGGGCCAGGATGCCGCCCACCGCGTCGAGGTCGAGCTTGCGGTAGTCACATTCGAGGAGGCCCTTCCACCCGTCGTGGAAGCCGATGACCTCGTCGCCGTGGTCGACGACGGCGCGGTGAACGACCGAGCGGATGACGGCATTCAGGCCGGGGCAGTCCCCGCCGGAGGTGAGCACACCAATTCGCATTGCCCGACTTACCTTTGCAACGTGGGCCTCTGACCGGACCACGTCGTCCGGGCTGGATCCCCGTCACCCTACCGGCGGAGGGCGACGGGGACATACCAGGCGTCCGACTGCTGGACGCCGCTCAGATGTACGTGAGAAGCCTCATGCGGGCTGGGTCGCGGCGGCGATGCGCTCGGCGCGCAGGGCCTCGTACCAGCGGTCGTCCGTCGGCGGCAGCGCGTTGACGTCGAGGGCCAGTTTCAGCAGCAGGTCGGCGATCAGCGGGTTGCGGGCCAGCACCGGGCCGTGCATGTACGTACCGAACACGGTGTCGTTGTACGCGCCCTCGGTGCCGTCGCCGGTGCCGTTGCCCCGGCCGAGCTGCACCCGGGCGAACGGCCGGGCGGTCGGACCGAGATGGGTGATGCCCTGGTGGTTCTCGAAGCCGGTCAGCTGCGGCAGTCCGAGCCTCGGGTCGATGTCGGCGTACACGTCGCCGACGCAGCGGTCGCCCTCGCCGCGGGTGGAGATGACGTCCAGCAGACCGAGACCCGGCTCCCGCTCACCGAGGTCGTTGATGAACTCGTGACCGAGGATCTGGTACCCGGCGCAGACCGAGAAGATGATCGCGCCGTTGGAGGCCGCCCGGCTGAGGCCGCCGTCGCGGCGCAGCCGCTCGGAGGCCAGCCGCTGCGGCCGGTCCTCGCCGCCGCCGATCAGATAGATGTCGCCGGAGGTCGGTACCGGCTGGTCGCTGCGTACGTCGATACGCGTCACGTCGAGGCCGCGCTGGCGGGCCCGGCGCTCCACCACCAGGGCATTGCCCTGGTCCCCGTACGTGCTCAGCAGGTCCGGGTAGACCCACACCAGGCGCAGGCTGTTGTCGCTCATCATCGTTTCCTCTGCGGTCAGTTGCCGACGCGGCGGCGCACGTCCTGGAACGCGGTGTAGTTGGCGATCAGTTCGATCCGGCCGGGGGGCGCGGACTGGACCGCCTCGTCGACGCTCTCGCAGACCCTGAACTGGAGGCCGGCCACTTCCAGGCGCACCGCGAGGTCCAGCTTGCGGTCACCGATCACCAGGATCGGGTGCCCGGCCAGCCGGGTGTAGTCCACGTCCCACAGCCAGGAGGTGTCCGTGCCGTCGGCGCCACGGGCGTTGACGCCGAGGATGACCGGGGTCGGCGGCGGGTCGATCAGTGAGAACGTTTCGAGCCAGCCCGCGGGGTTCTTGGCGAGCAGCAGACGCAGCTCGCGGTCGAGGAACGACACCACGTCGTACCGGCCCGCGACGGCCTGCACCGAGTACATCCGCTCCAGAGCGACCTGGGGCGGCACGCCGAAGGTCGCGGCGACGGCCGCCGACGTGGTCGCGTTCGCCTTGTTGGCCCGGCCGGGCAGCTGGAGATGGATCGGCCAGGCCGACCCGTGCGGGTCCAGGACGTAGTCGCCGGAGAGCGCCCAACTGGGCGCGGGGCGACGGAATCCGCAGTCGCCGCAGTACCAGGAGTCGTTCGGCCACTGGAGTACGCCACCGCAGGACGGGCACGACCAGGCATCGTCCTTCCACTCCTGGCCCGCCGCCACCCACACCACCGTGGGGGAGGAGGAAGCGGCCCAGACGACCAGCGGGTCGTCCGCGTTGGCGATGACGACGGCCTGCGTGCCGGCCAGTCCCTCGCGCCAGCGCTCGGCCAGCATGCGGGTCTCGCCCGCCCGGTCGAGCTGGTCGCGGGAGAGGTTCAACAGCGCGATCGCCTTGGGCGTCGTGTCGCGTGCGACCCCGGCGAGGTACTTCTCGTCGACCTCGATCACGCCGTAGCGCGCGTCCGACCCGCCGGCCAGCGCGGAGGTGATGCCCGCGGGCATGTTGGCGCCCAGGGCGTTCGACACGACCGGACCGCTGGCCCGCAGCGCCTCGGCGATGAGCCGGGTCGTCGTCGTCTTGCCGTTCGTCGCCGAGACCAGGATCACGTCCAGATGCTGGGCGAGACGTCCCAGCAGATCGGGGTCGAGCCTCAGCGCGACCTTGCCGCCGATGACCGATCCGCTGCCGCGTCCCGCGGCGCGCGATACCGCTGCCGCGGCCCTGCCTGCCGTCACGGCCAGTTTGGCCCGCGGCGACAGCGGCTCCGTGTTGCCGTCCATCGTCCTAGATCCTCCTTGCATCGGCGCGGGGCTCAGCCTATCGAGATCCGGCCGCGTGCCCGACCTCGGCACCACCGGGGCAGTGCGGTGTCCGGTGGAACGTACGCTTGCCGCCATGCGAAACCGCCCGATCCCCGGCAGTTCCGGACGCGTGAGGCCGATGAGTCTGTTCGGCGACCCCGTACTGCACGCGCCGTGCGAGACCGTGACCGATTTCGACCCGTCGCTCCACCGGCTCGTCGAGGACATGTTCGCCACGATGTACGCGGCGCAGGGCGTCGGCCTCGCGGCGAACCAGGTCGGCGTCGGACTCCGGGTGTTCGTGTACGACTGCCCCGACGACGAAGAGGTACGTCACCTCGGGCACCTGGTCAACCCGCGACTGGTCGAGGCGGACGGGGTCACCGTACGCGGCGCCGAGGGGTGTCTGTCGCTGCCGGGTGTCGAGGCGGGCACCCCGCGCTTCGACACCGCCGTGGTCGAGGGCTTCTCGGTGACCGGCGATCCGGTCCGGGTGAGCGGCACCGGGTTCTTCGCCCGGTGCCTCCAGCACGAGTGCGACCACCTCGACGGCACGGTGTACACGGACCGGCTGTCCGCCCGGCGCCGGAACAAGGCGCTGCGGGCGGCGGGCAAGGCCTCGTAGACCAGCTCGTACACGGGCCGTCGCGCCTCGCCTCAGAACCCCGGACCGCCCGGACGGTCCGCCGCGAGCGCGAGCCTGCCCCAGAGCAGGTCGGCCAGGCTGCTCACCAACTGCGCGCGGGGACAGGGGCGTTCGCCCAGCCACCAGTCGCCCGCCGCGTGCATCATGCCGACGATCCCATGGCCCCACACCCGGGCGAGCTGTGCGCTGTCCGGGCCGAGGTCGACGCGTTCGGCGATCACTTTGGCGAGCTCCTCGCCGAGCCTGCGCAGCAGCGGCGCCGAGTGCAGTCCCACGTCGAAGGGCTGCTCGGGCTGCTGGGACTCGTCCGCCGGATGCATCAGGAAGCGGTAGACCTGAGGACGGGCCTCGATCGCCGCGAGATACGTGTCCAGCGTCGCCTCGACGCGCGCGCGGCGTTCGGCCGGGGCGTCGAGCGCCGCCCGGAGCGCGTCGAGCAGTGCGTCGGTGTGGCGCTTGGCGAGGGCGCGGTAGAGCCCGCCCTTGTCGCCGAAGTGCCGGTAGAGGATGGGCTTGGTGATGCCGGCCTCGGCCGCGATGGCGTTCATGGACGCCTTCGGGCCGTCCCTGAGCACGACCCGGTCGGCGGCTTCCAGCAACTCCCTGCGACGGGTTTCCGCCGAACGCTGCTGCGTGGCCTGTGCGGCCTGTGTGGTGCCCATGGTGTCTCTCCCCGCCCGTACGTTTCGTGCCCCCGCGGAAACGTAACACCCCGCCCCATATGGGGGCCGATCGAGCCGGGAGGAGGTTGACAGGTGCTACTTGTCGGTAACAGACTGCGGTTACCGCAAGTAACATACTGATCGACCGCAGCGCTGGAGGGGACATGGCCGAGTTCACGCTCGAACTCAACGATGACCAGAAGCAGGTACGCGACTGGATCCACGGGTTCGCCGCGGACGTCATCCGCCCTGCTGCCGCAGAGTGGGACGAGCGTGAAGAGACGCCTTGGCCGGTGATCCAGGAGGCTGCCAAGGTCGGAATCTACTCGCTCGACTTCTACGCCCAGCAGTTCTTCGACCCCACCGGCCTCGGCATCCCGATGGCCATGGAGGAGCTCTTCTGGGGCGACGCGGGCATCGCGCTGTCGATCGTCGGCACGGGCCTGGCTGCCGTGGGCGTGCTCGCCAACGGCAACGAGGAACAGATCGGCACCTGGATCCCGCAGATGTACGGCGACGCCGACGACGTCAAGGTCGCCGCCTTCTGCTCCTCGGAGCCCGACGCCGGATCCGACGTCGCCGCGATGCGTACCCGCGCGGTGTACGACGAGGCGAAGGACGAGTGGGTGCTCAACGGCACCAAGACCTGGGCGACCAACGGCGGTATAGCCAACGTCCATGTCGTGGTCGCCGTCGTCGACCCCGAACTCGGCTCCAAGGGCCACGCGTCCTTCATCGTGCCGCCGCGCACCCCCGGCCTCTCACAGGGCCAGAAGTTCAAGAAGCACGGCATCCGCGCCTCGCACACCGCCGAGGTCGTGCTGGAGGACGTCCGCGTCCCCGGACACTGTCTGCTCGGCGGCAAGGACAAGCTCGACGAGCGCCTGGCCCGCGCCCGTGAGCGCGCCAGGCAGGGGGGTGGCGAGCGCGTGAAGAACGCCGCGATGGCCACCTTCGAGGCCTCCCGCCCCGCGGTGGGCGCCATGGCGGTCGGCACCGCGCGTGCCGCGTACGAGGTCGCCCTCGACTACGCCAAGACCCGCAGCCAGTTCGGCCGCCCGATCATCGACAACCAGGGCGTCGCCTTCCAACTCGCCGACATGCGGACCCAGATCGACGCCGCACGGCTGCTGGTCTGGCGCGCCTCCTGGATGGCAGCGGCGAACAAGCCGTTCACCTCGGCCGAGGGATCCATGTCCAAGCTGTACGCCAGCGAGACCGCCAAGAAGGTCACCGCCCAGGCCATCCAGATCCTCGGGGGCAACGGATTCACCCGCGAGTACCCGGTGGAGCGCATGCACCGGGACGCGGCGATCTACACCATCTTCGAGGGCACCAGCGAGATCCAGCGGCTGGTGATCGCCCGGACCCTGTCCGGCATGCCCATCCGCTGACCGCGGCAGGCCGGCGGGGGAAGCGGTCACCGCACCCCCCGCCCGCCGTCGGTTCAGGCCGGCAGCTGGCCCTCGATCAGGGCGACGACCACCGGCGCCTCGGGCTCGGTGCGCGGGCGGATACGGGCAACGACGTCACCCGCCGGGGAGATCAGGAACTTCTCGAAGTTCCACTGGACGTCCCCGGCCGTGGCCTCGTCGTCGGACGCCCGAGTCAGCTCCACGTACAGCGGGTGCCGCTGCTCGCCGTTGACGTCGGTCTTCTCCAGCATCGGGAACGTCACGCCGTAGTTCGCCGAGCAGAAACTCCCGATCTCCTCCGCGCTGCCCGGCTCCTGGCCCCCGAACTGGTTGCAGGGCACGCCGAGCACGGTGAACCCCCGGTCCGCGTACTGCTTCTGCAGGCGCTCCAGCCCGGTGTACTGCGGGGTCAGACCGCACTGGGACGCGACGTTCACCACCAGCACCGCCATGCCCCGGTACTCCGCCAGGGAGGTGGGATCGCCGGTCAGGGTGCGCAGCGGGATGTCGTAGAGGCTCATGGAAGGCTCCTGGTCCTGGGTCGGTGTCGGTACGGATACCGCCGGTCCACGGCCGGGCGCTTCACCCGGCCACTGACCTACAGGCTTCAGTATCGCGATGAACGACCGCTCGGAGATCAGTACCGGCCGATCTGGCAGGACGGCCTCCGGGACCGGCAGAGCGGCCGTGGGTGTGCCCGGGGCGACAACGCGTACGGTCGGCATCCGGCCCCTGCTGCGCCCCTGCCGCGGCCCAGGCAGGGCCCGGGAGCGCGGAGTAAAATCGGAGGTGCCTGATCATCGGCGCGCGTATGCGCGGCCTCGGGCAATGACGGCTTGGAGGCTGATCGCCATGGGGCCGCTTCTGATCGTTTTCCTGATCCTGGTTGTCGCGCTGGGGCTGAGCTTCCTCATTCACGCGCTCTGGTGGATCGTCATCGTCATCTTCGTGCTGTGGATCCTGGGGCTCGTCATCCGGCCCGCACGCCGTCGGAACCGGACCGATGAACAGCGGGAGAACGAGCGTTGGTACCACTGGTAGCAGGTTGCTACCACTACGGTGCGGCCCCGAGAGCGGACCGTCTTCATTCGCCGAGCCTGCGGAACAGTCCTTCCTGGACGACCGAGACCAGCAGGTTCCCCGCCCGGTCGAAGATGCGCCCGCGCGCAAGTCCCCGGCCACCGGTCGCGATGGGCGACTCCTGGTCGTAGAGGAACCACTCGTCGGCACGGAACGGCCGGTGGAACCACATGGCGTGATCGAGTGAGGCCATGTCGTAACCACGCGGTCCCCACAGCGGTTCGACGGGGATACGGACCGCGTCGAGCAGCGTCATGTCGCTGGCGTAGGTGAGGGCACAGGTGTGGACGAGCGGGTCGTCACCGAGCGGGCCGACCGCCCGCATCCACACCGCGCTCCGCGGGTCCGCGCCCTCGATCTCCTCGGGGGTCCAGCGAAGCGGGTCCGCGTACCGGATCTCGAACGGCTGCCTGCGCGCCATCCGTTCCAGGGCCTCGGGCAGCGCGCCCAGGTGTGCCCTGATCTCCTCGCTGACCGTCGGCAGCGACTCCGGGTCGGGGACCTCACGGGCCGGTGGCAGCTGGTGCTCGAAGCTGCCCTCCTCTGGCCGGTGGAAGGACGCCGTCAGGTTGAAGATGGTGCGGCCCTGCTGGACGGCGGTCACCCGGCGCGTGGTGAAGGAGCGGCCGTCCCTGACCCGTTCGACCTGGTAGACGATCGGGACCCCGGGCCTGCCGGGGCGCAGGAAGTACGCGTGCAGCGAGTGGACCGGACGTTCTCCGTCGGTGGTCCGGCCCGCCGCCACCAGCGCCTGTCCGGCGACCTGTCCGCCGAAGACCCGTTGCAGGGACTCGTGCGGGCTGCGTCCGCGGAAGATGTCGACCTCGATCTGCTCCAGGTCCAGCAGGTCGATGAGCCGCTCGCTCGGGTTCGTCATACGCTCTTCTCCCAGTTCGCAGTGGGTGCCGGGGTCACAGCTGGCCCACGGCGGTCACCCGGACGACCGCACGGCCCTCCTCGTCGGAGGCCGCGAGGTCCACCTCCGCGCTGATGCCCCAGTCGTGGTCGCCGTTCGGGTCGGCGAAGATCTGCCGGACGCGCCACATCCCGCGTGCGGTGTTCTCCTCGTCCGCCTCGATGATCAGCAGCTTGGGGCCGCGGGCGTCGGGACCGGTACCCAGATCGTCGTACTCGTCCCAGTAGGCGTCCATCGCCTCGCCCCAGGCGTCCTCGTCCCAGCCCGCGTCGCCGTCCAGCTCGCCGAGCGCGGCCACATTGTCCAGGGCGGCCAGTTCCACCCGGCGGAACATCGCGTTGCGCACCAGCACCCGGAAGGCGCGGGCGTTGGCGGTGACCGGCTTGACCTGGTCGGCGCGCTCCTCGGCCTGCTCGGCCGTCTCCACCTCGGGGTTGGCGAGCTGCTCCCACTCGTCGAGCAGACTGGAGTCCACCTGACGCACCAGCTCGCCCAGCCAGGCGATGAGGTCCTGAAGGTCCTCGGACTTCAGATCGTCCGGAATGGTGTGATCGAGGGCCTTGTACGCGCCCGCGAGGTACCGCAGCACGATCCCTTCGGTGCGCGCGAGTTCGTAGTGCGACGTGAACTCGGTGAAGGTCATGGCGCGTTCGTACATGTCGCGGATGACGGACTTCGGCGAGACCGGGTGGTCACCGACCCACGGGTGGCTCGTGCGGTAGACGTTGTACGCGTGCACCAGGAGCTCTTCGAGCGGCTTCGGGTACGTGACCTCCTGGAGCCGCTCCATCCGCTCCTCGTACTCCATGCCGTCGGCCTTCATCTGGCCGATCGCCTCACCGCGTGCCTTGTTCTGCTGCGCCGCCAGGATCTGCCGCGGGTCGTCCAGCGTCGACTCGACCACGGAGACCATGTCCAGGGCGTACGAGGGGGACTCGGCGTCCAGCAGGTCGAACGAGGCCAGCGCGAAGGTGGACAGCGGCTGGTTGAGCGCGAAGTCCTGCTGGAGATCCACGGTCAGCCGGATGGTGCGGCCCTCGGCGTCCGGGGTGTCCAGCTGCTCCACCACACCGCCGTCGAGCAGTGAACGGTAGATCGCGATGGCACGGCGGATGTGCCGCAGCTGGGCCTTGCGCGGCTCGTGGTTGTCCTCCAGCAGGTGACGCATCGCCTTGAAGGCATTGCCGGGCCGCGCGATCACCGAGAGCAGCATGGTGTGGGTGACCCGGAAACGGGAGGTCAGCGGCTCGGGATCGGAGGCGATCAGCTTCTCGAAGGTGGTGTCGCTCCACGCGATGAACCCCTCGGGGGCCTTCTTGCGGACCACCTTGCGGCGCTTCTTCGGGTCGTCGCCCGCCTTGGCGAGCGCCTTCTCGTTCTCGACGACGTGCTCGGGGGCCTGGGCGACGACGAAGCCCGCGGTGTCGAATCCGGCCCGGCCCGCCCGGCCCGCGATCTGGTGGAACTCCCGGGCGCGGAGCGTACGGACGCGCGTCCCGTCGTACTTCGTCAGCGCGGTGAACAGCACCGTACGGATGGGCACGTTGACCCCGACACCCAGCGTGTCCGTACCGCAGATGACCTTCAACAGACCGGCCTGCGCCAGCTTTTCGACCAGGCGGCGGTACTTGGGGAGCATCCCCGCGTGGTGGACGCCGATGCCGTGGCGTACGTAACGCGAGAGGTTCTGGCCGAACTTGGTGGTGAAGCGGAAGCTGCCGATCAGCTCGGCGATCTTGTCCTTCTCCTCGCGCGTGCACATGTTGATGCTCATGAGCGACTGCGCCCGCTCGACGGCGGCGGCCTGCGTGAAGTGCACGATGTAGACCGGCGACTGCTTGGTCTCCAGCAGCTCGGTCAGGGTCTCGGTGATCGGCGTCAGGCGGTACTCGTACGACAGCGGGACCGGGCGGCTCGCGGACCTGACGACCGAGGTGGGCAGGCCGGTGCGACGGGTCAGGTCCTCCTCGAAGCGGGCGACGTCACCGAGGGTCGCCGACATCAGGATGAACTGCGCCTGCGGCAGCTCCAGGATCGGGATCTGCCACGCCCAGCCGCGGTCCGGCTCCGCGTAGAAGTGGAACTCGTCCATCACGACCTGGCCGATGTCGGCGTACTTGCCGTCGCGCAGCGCGATCGAGGCCAGCACCTCCGCCGTGCAGCAGATGACCGGGGCGTCGGCGTTCACCGACGCGTCACCGGTGAGCATGCCGACGTTCTCGGTGCCGAAGAGCTTGCACAGGTCGAAGAACTTCTCCGAGACCAGCGCCTTGATCGGAGCGGTGTAGAAAGTGACCTTGTCCTGAGCCAGCGCGGTGAAGTGCGCACCCGCCGCGACCAGGCTCTTTCCCGATCCGGTGGGCGTCGAGAGGATCACGTTGGCCCCGGACACCACCTCGATCAGCGCCTCCTCCTGAGCCGGATAGAGCGTGATGCCCTGATCCTCCGCCCACGACGAGAAAGCCTCGAAGAGAGCATCGGGGTCGGCGGTCGGGGGGAGCTGATCGATAAGGGTCACACCCCCATCTTGCCTGCCTTCACCCTCCAGGGGGGAACCGGCTGCCGGTATGAAGATCATGAGCGATACGCTTCCCTCTCGACCGAACCACGCCTGAACCTCAACTGGGCTTCAGCACAACGGAAAACGGGGCGGAACGACCATGATGGGACCGGCACACTCGCTGTCAGGAGCGGCGGCCTGGCTGGGGGTGGGGGCGGCGGCCTCGGCGTACGGACATCCGATGCCGTGGCCGGTCATCGTCGTCGGCGCGCTGATCAGCGCGGGCGCCGCGCTCGCCCCGGACCTGGACCACAAGGCCGCGACGATCTCGCGGGCCTTCGGGCCGGTGTCGCACGCGCTGTGCGACATCGTCGACTCGATCGCCACCGTCGTCTACCGGGCGACCCGCGGCAAGAAGGACCCCCGCCGGGAGGGCGGTCACCGCACGCTGACCCACACCTGGCTCTGGGCGGTGCTGCTGGGTACGGGAGCCTCGGCCGCGGCGATCTACGGCGGACGGTGGGCCGTCCTCGGCATCCTCTTCGTCCATGTGGTGCTCGCCATCGAGGGTCTGCTCTGGCGGGCGGCGCGCGGCTCCAGCAGCGCCGTTCTGGTGTGGCTGCTGGGCGCGGCCGGCGCCTGGATCCTGGCCGAGGTGCTGGACCAGCCGGGCATGGGCTCGGACTGGTTCTTCACCGCCCCCGGCCACGAGTACATGTGGCTGGGCCTGCCGATCGTGCTGGGCGCGCTCATGCACGACCTGGGGGACGCGCTGACGGTGTCGGGCTGCCCGATCCTCTGGCCGATCCCGATCGGGCGCAGGCACTGGTACCCGATAGGGCCGCCGAAGATGATGCGGTTCCGGGCCGGGAGCTGGGTGGAGCTGAAGGTGCTCATGCCGGTGTTCATGGTGCTGGGCGGCGTGGGCTGCGTGGCAGCGCTCGGGATCTTGTAGCCGTGCGGGGGCCGGTCGGCCCCCGCACCGGACGAGCGTGCCCCGCCCGCGACCGGTCCCGGCACCGCGGGCGGGGAACAGCGGGCCCGCCCGCTATCCGTGCCAGGACCTCCACAACGCCGCGTACGCGCCGTCCGCGGTCACCAGCTCCTCGTGGCTGCCCAGCTCACTGATCCGCCCCTGCTCCACCACCGCGATCACATCCGCGTCGTGCGCGGTGTGCAGCCGGTGGGCGATCGCCACGACCGTACGGCCGTCGAGCACCCGCGCGAGCGACCGCTCCAGATGGCGGGCCGCACGCGGGTCGAGCAACGAGGTCGCCTCGTCGAGCACCAGCGTGTGCGGATCCGCGAGGACCAGCCGGGCCAGCGCGATCTGCTGGGCCTGGGCCGGGGTGAGGGCCAGGCCGCCCGAACCGACCTCGGTGTCCAGCTCCTTCTCCAGGGCGCGCGCCCATCCGTCGGCGTCGACCGCGCCGAGCGCCGCCCACAGCTGGGCGTCGTCCGCGCCGGTCCGGGCCAGCAGCAGGTTGTCGCGCAGCGAGCCCACGAAGACGTGGTGCTCCTGGTTGACCAGGGCGACGTGTTCCCTCACCCGTTCGGTCGGCATCCGGGACAGCTCGGCGCCGCCGAGCGTGATCTCGCCGGTACGCGGCGCGTAGATCCCGGCGAGCAGCCGGCCGAGCGTCGACTTGCCCGCGCCCGACGGGCCGACCAGCGCCATCCGGGTGCCGGGCGGTACGTCGAGCGACACCCGGTGCAGGACGTCGACGCCCTCGCGGTAGCCGAAGTGCACGTCGTCGGCGCGCACCACGCGCCCGTCGGGACCGATCCGTTCGTCTCCGGCGTCCGGTTCGATCTCCCGTACGCCGACGAGCCGGGCCAGCGACACCTGGGCGACCTGGAGCTCGTCGTACCAGCGCAGGATGAGACCGACCGGGTCCACCATCATCTGGGCGAGCAGCGCACCTGTGGTGAGCTGCCCGACGGTCATCCACCTCTGGAGCACGAAGACCCCACCGAGCATCAGCACCGCGCCGAGGATCGTCACATAGGTGACGTTGATGACCGGGAAGAGCACCGACCGCAGCCAGAGCGTGTACCGCTCCCACGCGGTCCACTCCTTCACCCGCTGCTCGGACAGCGCCACCCGGCGCGGGCCGAGGCGGTGCGCCTCGATGGTCCGCCCCGCGTCCACCGTCTCGGCGAGCATCGCGGCGACCGCCGCGTATCCGGCAGCCTCCGAACGGTAGGCGGACGGGGCCCGCCGGAAGTACCAGCGGCAGCCGACGATCAGCACCGGCAGCGCCACCAGGACCGCGAGCGCCAGCGGCGGCGCCGTGACGGTGAGCGCGCCGATCAGCAGACCGGCCCACACCACCCCGATCGCCAGCTGGGGCACGGCCTCCCGCATCGCGTTCGCGAGCCGGTCGATGTCGGTGGTGATACGGGAGAGCAGATCACCGGTACCGGCCCGCTCCAGGACACCCGGCGGCAGCGCCACCGACCGTACGAGGAAGTCCTCGCGCAGATCGGCCAGCATCTGTTCGCCGAGCATCGCGCCGCGCAAACCCATCAGCCGTACGAAGACGGTCTGGACGACGAGTGCGATGCTGAAGATCACCGCGACACGCGCCAGATGGAGGTCGTGCGTGTCCCTGGAGAGGTCCTCGACCAGCCCGCCCAGCAGGTAGGGGCCGACCAGCGAGGCGATCACGGCGATCGCATTGGCGCCGATGAGCACAGCGAACGCCCGCCGGTGACGGCCCAGCAGCTCGCGGACGTAGGTCCGGACGGTGGTGGGCGTACCGACGGGCAGGGTGGCCGCCGTCTCCGGTGCCGCCGGGTCGTGGGCGGGCCGGGCCACGCCGATCATGCCGACTCCTCGATGTCCGCGAAGGCTTGCACGGTGTCTTCGGTGTTGCTGGTGCTCTTGGCGCTCATGGTGCTCTCGGTGTGTTCGGTGTCGTCGGCCTCGCGGGTGACGACCGCGCGGTAGAGCGGTTCGGCGCCCAGCAGTTCGCGGTGCGTGCCGACCGCGGCGACCGTGCCCTCGTGCACGAACACCACCCGGTCCGCCTGGTCGAGCAGCAGCGGTGACGAGGCGAAGACCACCGTCGTACGCCCGCCGCGCAGCTGCTTCACGCCCTGCGCGACCCGGGCCTCGGTGTGTGAGTCGACGGCCGAGGTCGGTTCGTCGAGCACCAGCGCCTCCGGGTCGGTCACCAGCGAGCGGGCCAGGGCGAGGCGCTGCCGCTGCCCGCCGGACAGCGACCTGCCGCGCTCGGTGATCCGCGTCCGCATGGGGTCCCCGCCCGGCTCCACGGACGCCTGGGCGAGAGCCTGCAGAACATCCCCGCACTGAGCCGCGGCCAGCGCGTCGTCGGCCGTCACCTTGCCGGACGACGGCACATCGAGCAGCTCCCGCAAGGTGCCCGACAGCAGTACCGGGTCCTTGTCCTGCACCAGGACAGCCGTACGGGCGGTGTCCAGTGGCAGCTCGTCGAGGGCGACCCCGCCGAGCAGCACCGAAGGAGGCCGCTGCGCCTCTTCCTCGGCCGCGGGATGCCCGCCGAGGCGTTCGGCCAGTGCGCCGGCCGCGTCCGGGTCCCCGCACACCACAGCGGTGAAGTCACCGCCGGTCGCCAGCAGTCCGGTCGCCGGGTCGTAGAGATCCCCGCTCGGAACACCGCCCGCCGTGCCCTCGTACGCGCGGGTGTCGTACGTGGTGCGCTCCAGCGCCAGCACCCGTGCCGCCCGCTTGGCCGAGGGCCGGGAGAAGGAGTACGCCATGGCGATCTCCTGGAAGTGCCGCAGCGGGAAGAGCAGCAGGGTCACCGCGCTGTACACGGTGACGAGCTGACCGACCTCGATGCGTCCGTCGGCGGCGAGCTTCGCGCCGTAACAGACCACCCCGATCAGCAGCAGTCCGGGCAGCAGCACCTGGATTCCCGAGATCAGCGCCCACATCCGGGCACTGCGCACGGCCGCCCTGCGCACCTCCTGGGAGGCACTCCGGTAGCGGCCGAGGAACAGTTCCTCGCCGCCGATGCCGCGCAGTACGCGCAGACCCGCGACGGTGTCCGAGGCCAGCTCGGTCGCCCGCCCGGCCTTCTCGCGCTGCACGTCGGCCCGCGCGGTGGCGGTGGAGAGCAACGGCAGTACGGCCAGGGCCAGTACGGGCATCGCGAGCGCCACCACCACACCCAGCGACGGCAGGTAGAGGACCAGCCCGACGCAGATGATGACCAGCGCCGTCGCCGCGGCGGCGAAGCGGGAGAGCGCCTCGACGAACCAGCCGATCTTCTCGACGTCGCCCGTGGACACCGCGACGACCTCGCCCGCCGCGACCCGGCGGGTCAGCGCCGACCCGAGTTCGGCGGTCTTCCGCGCGAGGAGTTGCTGGACCCGGGCCGCCGCGGTGATCCAGTTGGTGACGGCGGTCCGGTGCAGCATGGTGTCGCCCACCGCGATCACGGCGCCGAGCAGCAGAATCAGCCCGCCGGAGAGGGCGAGACGACCACCCGAGCGGTCGACCACGGCCTGCACGGCGAAGCCGACGGCCAGCGGCAGCCCGGCGATCCCGCACTGGTGGAGCAGCCCCCAGCCGAGCGACTTGAACTGGCCGACCAGCTGATTGCGTCCGAGCCAGTAGAGGAAACGGGGCCCGGACCGTACGTCGGGATCACCCGGATCCGGATAAGGAAGATCTCGAATCTGCATGACGCCCCATGAATCGGTGGTTGGCTCAAACCGTGCAAGGTTCGCGCTTCAGCACTGTTCAGGGCAATCGAATTTCCCGCGCGGACGGCCGCCCGGATGGATCCCGGGCGCGGTTCAGCTGCGCCGGAGGTACGCCGGGCCGGGGCGGGTGGCCCGCTCCAGCTCCAGCAGGACGGAGTAGTAACTGCGGCCCGTCGCATGGTCCATGCCGACCTCGCACATCCGGTTCGCCGAGAGATGGGCGTCGAAATCCCTCGCCTTGACCTCGGCGGCCTCGCGGGCGGTCGCCGACTCGGTGAGTTCCTTGTGGAGCATCCCGCGGTCCCCGGCGAACGCGCAGCACCCGACGTCGTCCGGCACGACGACCTCCTCGGCGCACGCCTCGGCGACCGCCCGCAACTCGGCCTCGTCGCCGAGGTGCTGCATCGAACAGGTGGGGTGCAGGACGGCCGAACCGGCCTTGCGCAGCACCGTGAGCCGGGGGAGGAGTTCGTCGGCGGCCCAGACGACCGAGTCGACGATCTTCAACTCGCGGTGCAGTTCCCGGTTGTCGTCGCTGAGGTAGGGCACCACCTCGTGGGCGATGCCCAGTGTGCAGGAGGAGGCGTCGACGATCAGCGGGTACTTGCCCCCACCGGTCCAGCCCCAGGCGGCCTCGACGATGCGATTGGCCATCAGGGTGTTGCCCTCGTCGTACCCCTTGGAGTGCCAGATCGTCGCGCAGCAGGTCCCCGCGACGTCCTCGGGGATCCACACCGGCTGCCCGGCCCGCTCGGCGAGGGCCACGACGGCCTGGGGGAGCGACGGCCCGCGGAAATCGGCCGGTCCGCCGAAGATCCGGTTGACGCACGCCGGGTAGTAGACCGCGGTCGCGCCCTTGCGCGAGGTGCGCGGGAGCCTACGGGCGGCGGCGCCAGGAATCTCCGGCAGCCACTCGGGCACCAGGTCCGGGCGCACCGCCTTGCGGGCGAGGCCGGTGACCGACTCCAGCAGCCGGTCACTGATCCGGTCCGCGGCGCCCACCGCGAGCCGGGCCGCGGCCTCGACCGCCTTGAAGTTCTTGGCGGTCAGCGCGGCGATCCGCTCCTCGCGCGGGGTGTGCCGCCGGTGGCGGAAGTCCTTCATCAGCGCGCCCGTGTCGATGCCGACCGGACAGGCCAGCTTGCAGGTGGAGTCGCCCGCGCAGGTGTCCACCGCGTCGTACCCGTACGCGTCCAGCAGCCCGTTCTCGACCGGGGAGCCGGGGGACTGGCGCATCATCTCCCGGCGCAGCACGATCCGTTGGCGCGGAGTGGTGGTCACGTCGTGGCTGGGGCAGGTCGGTTCGCAGAAGCCGCACTCGATACAGGGGTCCGCGATCAGCTCGACCTCGGGAATGGTCTTGAGACCGCGCAGATGGGCCTCGGGGTCCCGGTCGAGGACGATGCGCGGCGCGAGCACCCCGTCGGGGTCGATGACCTGCTTGATGCGCCACATCAGCTCGGTCGCCTTCGGGCCCCATTCGAGCTCCAGGAACGGTGCGATGTTGCGGCCCGTGGCGTGCTCGGCCTTGAGGGAGCCGTCGAAACGCTCGACCGTCAGCCGGCAGAAGTCGTCCATGAACGCGGCGTAGCGCGCCACGTCCGCGGGCAGCGCAGCGTCGAAGGCCAGCAGGAAGTGCAGATTGCCGTGCGCGGCGTGACCGGCCACGGCGGCCTCGAAACCGTGCCGGGTCTGCAATTCGACGAGCGCCGTACAGGCGTCGGCGAGCTTCGACGGCGGGACGGCGAAGTCCTCGGTGATCAGCGTCGTACCGGACGGGCGGGCGCCGCCCACCGCGGTGACGAATGCCTTGCGGGCCTTCCAGTAGCCGGCGATGACCTTGGGGTCACGGGTGAACTCATTGGTCACCGACGCGACGGGCGCGACCAGTTCGAGCCCCGCGACGGCCTCGGCCGCCACCCGCTCGTACGCCTCCCGGCCCGCTTCGTCGGGCGCCCGGAACTCGACGAGCAGCGCCGTCGTCTCCTTGGGCAGCCCGGCCCAGTCGGCGGGCACGCCCTCGACGCTCACCGAGGCGCGCAGCGTATTGCCGTCCATCAGCTCGACGGCCATGGCACCGGCCTCGTTGAACAGCGGGACGGCCGCCGCCGCGGCACGCAGGGTCGGGAAGAAGAGCAGCGCGGTGGACAGCTTGCGGTCCAGCGGCAGGGTGTCGAAGACGACCTCGGAGATGAAGCCGAAGGTGCCCTCGGAGCCGACCATCAGCCCGCGCAGGATCTCGACCGGCGTCGCGCCGTCCAGGAAGGCGTCCAGCCGGTACCCGTTGGTGTTCTTGATCTCGTACTTGGCACGGATGCGGGCGGTGAGCTCCGGGTCCGCCTCGATCTCGGCCTTGATCGCGAGCAGCCCCGCGCACAGCTCGGGCTCGGCCGCCGCGAGGTCCTCGTCGGCGGAGGGGGCCGCCGTGTCGACGACGGTGCCGCCCGGCAGGACGAAGGTCAGCGAGGCCAGCGTGCGGTACGAGTTGCGGGTGGTGCCCGCGGTCATGCCCGACGCGTTGTTGGCGACGACGCCCCCGAGGGTGCAGGCGATCGCACTGGCCGGGTCGGGGCCGAGGATCCGGCCGTGCCGGGCGAGCGTGGCGTTGGCCCGCACCACGGTGGTGCCCGGCCGGATCCGGGCCCGTGCCCCGTCGTCCAGGACCTCGATGCCCGACCAGTGGCGGCGTACGTCGACGAGGATGTCCTCGCCCTGGGCCTGCCCGTTGAGCGAGGTGCCGGCGGCCCGGAACACCACTTCGTGGCCCGTGCCGTGCGCGTACGAGAGGACGGACGCGATGTCGTCGACGTCCTCCGCGATCACCACGACCCGGGGGACGAAGCGGTAGGGGCTCGCATCGGAGGCGTAGCGCACGAGGTCGGAGACCTTCGACAGCACCTTCTCCGCACCGAGCAGCGCGACCAGCTCACCGCGCAGCGGTTCCGGCGTCCCGGCCGCGCCCGCGTCGGGCACCCGGTCGGGTGACGGCGTTCCGCCCGTACGCGGACGGAGTGCGCCGGGCTTCGGCTCCAGCAGCGGCATCTGGCAGTTCCCCTCGTGCAACTTTCGGACAGGAAAAATCTGGGACAGAGCAGAGACGGACGGTGCGGCGGTTCAGCGGTGGTGGCCGGGCGGGCCGTCCATGAGTGTGGACAACAGCTCCCCGAGCACCTCGCGCTGCTCCGCGGAGAGTGGCGCAAGGATCTCCTCCGCGGCGCCTCGGCGCGCGGCGCGCAGGGCGCGCAGGGTGGCCCGCCCGCTGTCGGTGAGCTCGATCCGTACCACGCGGCGGTTGGTCGGATCGGGCACGCGGCGGACGCTGCCGCTCTCCTCCAGGGCATCGACGAGGCTGGTCACGGCGCGGGGCACCACCTCCAGCCGCTGGGCGAGATCGGCCATGCGCGGCGGCTCGGCGCAGTGCGAGACGGTGCGCAGCAGCCGGGACTGGGCGGGGGTGATACCGACCGGCTCCAGATGGTGCTTGTGGATCCGGTGCAGTCTCCGGGTCAGCCGGAGGAGCTGCTCGGCCAGCAGGCCGTCGGTGTCGGGTGCACCAGCAGGTGATGACATGCCGGGAACAATATCAGGACCTTGTACATTGTGAGCATAGGTAACAGTGAGCTATGCTCGCAAAGTCCTGCCCCGGCCCGGCCGTCGCACTGCCTGTGACGCCCCTCCGCCGCTGATGTCCGCTTCTCGCGACGCCCGGTGCTGTCGTTTCCTCAGCTGTCTGCCGAAGGAGCCCATGAAACCCGATCGCCCCGACTGGACGCCTCCACCCCGTGACGCCGGGCAGCCGCCCGCCGAACTGCGGCGCATCGTCCGGCTCTTCCGCCCCTACCGCGCACGCCTGGCGCTCGTCGGACTGCTCGTCTGCGCGTCGTCGCTGGTCTCGGTCGCTTCGCCGTTCATGCTGCGCGAAATCCTCGACACCGCGATCCCGCAGAACCGCACCGGGCTGCTGAGCCTGCTCGCCCTGGGCATGATCGTCACGGCCGTGGTCAACAGCGTCTTCGGAGTCCTCCAGACCCTGATCTCGACCACGGTCGGCCAGCGCGTCATGCACGACCTGCGCACCGCCGTCTACACCCAGCTCCAGCGCATGCCGCTCGCCTTCTTCACCAGGACGCGCACCGGTGAGGTCCAGTCCCGTATCGCCAACGACATCGGCGGCATGCAGGCGACCGTCACCTCCACCGCGACCTCCCTGGTCTCCAACCTCACCGCTGTGATCGCCACGGTGGTCGCGATGCTCGCCCTCGACTGGCGGCTGACGATCGTCTCGATGCTGCTGCTCCCGGTGTTCGTCTGGATCAGCCGCAGGGTCGGCCGCGAGCGCAAGAGGATCACGACGCAACGGCAGAAGCAGATGGCGGTGATGGCCGCCACGGTCACCGAGTCGCTGTCCGTCAGCGGCATTCTGCTCGGCCGCACCATGGGCCGCGCGGACTCCCTCACCAAGAGCTTCACCGAGGAGTCCGAGCAGCTGGTCGACCTCGAAGTGCGCTCCAGCATGGCGGGACGCTGGCGGATGTCGACGATCGGCATCGTCATGGCCGCCATGCCGGCCGTCATCTACTGGGCGGCCGGCCTGGCGCTCCAGGAGGGCGGCCCCCAGGTCTCGATCGGCACGCTCGTCGCTTTCGTCTCGCTCCAGCAGGGCCTCTTCCGGCCGGCCGTGAGCCTGCTGTCGACGGGTGTGGACATGCAGACCTCGCTCGCCCTCTTCCAGCGGATATTCGAGTACCTGGATCTGCCGGTGGACATCACCGAGCCCGAACACCCGGTCCGACTGGACAAGGTCCGCGGCGAAGTGCGCTTCCAGGACGTCGACTTCGGATACGACGAGAAGAGCGGCCCCACCCTGGCCGCCATCGACATCGAGGTGCCCGCGGGTGGCAGCCTCGCGGTCGTCGGACCCACGGGCTCGGGCAAGTCCACGCTCAGCTATCTGGTGCCGCGGCTGTACGACGTGACGGGCGGCCGGGTCACCCTCGACGGCGTCGACGTGCGCGAGCTCGACTTCGCCACGCTGGCCCGTGCCGTGGGCGTCGTCTCCCAGGAGACGTACCTCTTCCACGCGTCGGTCGCCGACAACCTGCGCTTCGCCAAACCGGACGCCACCGACGCGGAACTCGAAGAGGCCGCCCGGACGGCGCAGATCCACGACCACATCGCTTCGCTGCCCGACGGGTACGAGACCCTGGTCGGCGAGCGTGGCTACCGGTTCTCCGGTGGGGAGAAGCAGCGTCTGGCCATCGCCCGTACGATCCTGCGCGATCCGCCGGTGCTGATCCTCGACGAGGCGACCAGCGCCCTGGACACCCGCACCGAACACGCCGTCCAGCAGGCCATCGACGGACTCTCCGCGGGCCGCACCACCATCACCATCGCGCACCGGCTCTCCACGGTCAGGGATGCCGACCAGATCGTGGTGCTGGACGCCGGGCAGGTCGCCGAGCGGGGCACGCACGGGGAACTGCTCCGCCTCGACGGCCGGTACGCCGCGCTGGTCCGCAGGGACAGTGAGCTGGCACCGGCCGTGTGACGGCCCGGTGAAACACGACAGCGCCGCCGCTCCCGTGGGACGGGAAGCGACGGCGCCGGTCAGGACGGGTGTCAGACGAGCCAGCCCACGAAGTGGACGATGCCGGCGAGCAGGTTGGTGAGGAAGTTCATGATGGTGCGTTCTCCTAGTACATGGTTTCGTGCAGTGGGACTGCGCCTGCGAGATCTGCAGCTCGTCGCTTGCGCTCAGTAAGCATGTTGCTTCGTGGGGTAGTTGAGCAACCAAATCCCGTACGACCACACGTTCCAGCGAACACCCGATCCCCTGTTCGTGTGTTCGTAGCACTGAATGAAGAAACCATGGGTGTCAGACCGGCGCCGGTACGCGCTCCAACAGCCGCCCGATGTCGCGGACGGCGGCCCGGCCGGCCCGGTTGGCGCCGATCGTGGAAGCCGAAGGGCCGTATCCGACCAGGTGGATCCGCTCGTCACGCGCGGCGCGGGTGCCCTCCATGCGGATGCCGCCGCCCGGCTCACGGAGCTTCAACGGCGACAGGTGATCTATCGCGGCCCGGAAACCGGTGGCCCAGAGAATGCGGTCCGCGGCCACCGTGCGTCCGTCGTCCCAGGCCACCCCGTCCGGTGTGATCCGGTCGAACATCGGAAGGCGGTCGAGTACGCCCTCGGCGCGCGCGGCCCGGATCGCGTCGTTCACCGGCAGCCCGGTCACGGCCACGACACTCTGCGGGGGAAGCCCCTCCCGTACCCGTTCCTCGACCCTCGCGACGGCGGCGCGCCCCTGCTCCGCGTCGAACGGACCCTCCCGGAAGACCGGGGGCCGCCGGGTCACCCAGGTCGTCGCCTCGGCGACCTCGGCGATCTCCATCAGATGCTGGGTTCCGGACGCGCCGCCGCCCACCACGACCACCCGCCGGCCGGTGAACTCCTGCGGACCGCGGTACCCGGACGTGTGCAACTGCCTGCCGAGGAAGGTCTCCTGGCCGGGATACCGCGGCCAGAACGGCCGGTCCCAGGTGCCCGTGGCGTTGACCACCGCCCGTGTCGACCAGACCCCCTGCGACGTCTCCACGCGCAGTCGTCCGGCAGCGCCCTCGCGGACGGCTGCGACCTCGACCGGCCGGCGCACCCGCAGCTCGAAGGCGTCCTCGTACGCCGCGAAGTAGTCACCCACCACCTCGGACGACGGCCGGCTCCCGTCGGCGTCCGTCAGCTCCATGCCGGGCAGGGAGTGCATTCCGTGCACCTTGCCGTACGTCAGTCCGGGCCACCGGAACTGCCAGGCGCCGCCCGGTCGCGGGGCGTGATCCAGTACGACGAAGTCACGGTCGGGCACCAGGCCCGCCCGCCGCAGATGGTAGGCGACGGACAGCCCGGCCTGCCCCGCGCCGATGACCACCACGTCCACGTCGCGTACCCGGAAGTCGTTCACGTTTCACCTAACGGCGCGGGGTCCCGGTATCTTCCCGCTCTGCGCTCTGCGCTCTGCGCTCTGCGCTCAGCACTGTGGCGCTCAGCGGTGGTCACCGGTGAACAGCAGCGGAGCGCCACAGGGTGCGGGAACGTCTCACCACACGGACGCGCGATCCCACTCCTGGAGAGGGAAGACCTGGAGAGGGAAGACCTGGAGAGGGAAGACCTGGGGAGGGAGGATGGGAGCCATGTCCGAAACCTTCGCCACACACGTCCTGCACATCGAGACCGGCAGCACCGAGACCGTCACCGACCTGACGGAGAACTGCGAGCAGTTCCTGCGGGAGACCGCGGCGGGCCGCGACGGCCTGCTGAACATCTTCGTCCCGCACGCGACGGCTGGGATCGCCGTCATCGAGACCGGAGCGGGCAGCGACGACGACCTCCTCGCCGCCCTGCACGGCCTGCTGCCCGCCGACGACCGCTGGCAGCACCGGCACGGCAGCCGCGGTCACGGCAGGGACCATGTGCTGCCCGCGTTCGTTGCGCCGCACGCGACGCTGCCGGTGATCGGCGGGAGGCTGGAACTCGGGACGTGGCAGTCCGTGTGCCTGGTGGACACGAACATCGACAATCCCGACCGGCAGGTGCGGCTGAGCTTCCTGGGCTGACCAGGACCACTCCCAGGGGCCGTGCCGCCTGCTGCGTCCCTATGACGGATGCCGCAAAAGTCTGCTCGGAGCGCGATGGCTGTCGCGCATGAAGCGGGCTGCGCCATCCCTCGAACGCCAGCGGGAGAACGTGCTCGCTACCGCCGCGTCCGTGGGCGCGCACATCATCGGCTGGGCTCGACGACTGGGAGTTCTCAGGCGCCACGGACCCCGTCACGCGTCCGAAGCTGGGCCTCTGGCTCCGCGATGAGAGGGGGCCCTTACGGCGGCCTTGTCGCGGCCGCGAGACCCCGGCCGCCCGCCGGGGCCGAGTTCCGCCGTCGTCGGTCGCGCTTGGGCCCGGCCCGCCCTCTGCGCCTTCATGCGGAGGGCGGGCGGTGGATCACCTCAGAGTGTGTCCTTGACCTTGATGTAGCCGCGCTGGACTACGAACTTCTGGTTGGTATTGGTGGAGCCGCACTGGTAGAGGATGACGCTGTCACCGTTGTTGCGGGTGTTGCCGACGTCCAGAAACATTCCGGATTTACGGGGCGTCTCGACGTTCAGAGTGCCGTCGTTGATCGTGTACTCGGTCCCGTTGTGGGGATCTTTGTACTTGAAGCTGCCGTTGTCCTTCGGGAGGGTCACCCCGGAGGGCGCCGAGGCGTTCACGGTGACCTGCGGATCGACTTGGCCAGCGCGTTCCGCAAGCCGCCGCGCACCATTGGGGACAGCAGCCTCGCTTCCCGACATCGCAATCGCAGGCCCGGATGTGGGGAATCTTGTCCAGCAGCGGCATGAGCTGGGTGACGTAGTGTCGGTTTCCGCTGGTCAGAGAGACGGCGAGTGGGGTTCCGTACCGGCCGACGATGTTGTGGTGTGTCGTTGGGGCAAGGGAGACCCGGCCTTGTTGCTCCGCCAATGCCCGGCGGCACGGGTGCCCCAGTCGGCAACTGCGGTCAGGGTGATGGTCGAACGAGGTTGCTGCTCTGCTCGGGTGTAGCACTGGGAGTTGGTTCCTTGGGCGAGATCGGGCGCCCCTATAGTTGACCTTATGAGTCGCTGGGCGGATTTGACCGGGAATGCGTCCGGGGAGCACTATGCCGCACGATTCGCGGCCCTGGCCCGTAGTGGCAAGAACGTGCACGGTGAGGCGCGGTTCTGCGCAGCTCTCGTGCCTGTGGGGGCGCGGGTGCTGGACGCCGGGTGCGGTACCGGACGCGTCATGATCCGGCTCGCGGAACTCGGCTATGACTGTGTCGGGGTGGATCTTGACGCGTCGATGCTGGCAGTGGCGCGGAAGCAGTCGCCTGGCCTGCCCTGGTTCCAGCTCGATCTGGCCGAGTTCGAGCCGACCCTGCTCGGCATTGCAGGAGGCTTCGACCTTATCGTTGCTGCGGGCAATATCTTCCCGTTGCTCGCCCCCGGCACCGAGACCACGGTGGTTGAGCACCTGTCCGCGGCACTGTGTCCGGGCGGCCTGCTGGTCGCCGGCTTCGGTCTGGACGAAGCCCACCTGCCGGTGCCGCCCAGCCTCACGCTGTCGGACTACGACGACTGGTGCTCCGGGGCCGGCCTTACCCTCGTCGACCGGTTCGCCACCTGGGATGCCGACCCTTACGACGGCGGCGGTTATGCCGTCAGCGTCCACCGTCGGTGAGGGCGTACTGGACGTCTTGACTGCAGAGCCCACCAGGCGGGCTGGGGACCACTGTGCGCCGTGGGTAACTCCCTGGAGGTAACCAGTTGTTGGTTTTCATTCCTCGGATGGTGCAGGGCGGCACTTGGGAATAGCCAGGTCGCCGAAAGGCTGAGTTGCCTCAACGGAGTTTGGTGGGAAAGAACACCGACGACCCCTACCGTCAGGTGCGGTTGAGCTTTCCGGGATGCCGGGGTCCACCGAAGCGGGTGACTGTCCACGACGCTCACGACGTGGCGCGACCGACGGAGGTGCATCGATGACCGGTGAGAACGTGTCCGAGGCCGAGTCCGATCAGGTGGCTGAGCCGCAGTCGGCGAGGACCGTGGACGGTCAGCTCATCGACAGGTCGGTGCAGCCGTTCGCAGCCCGTCGTTAGCCCCAACTCCACTGGAATCACCGCTCGTTCGGCAGATCCGTGACACGTGCGGTGAAGGCGAGTACCACACGTACAGAATCTGCCGGAATCAAGCGGGAGACCCCCGCACCGTATGGGTAGCTCTGGTCTGTGCGGCAACTGCCGACGTGTGGGGGAGGACGGGGCGATGAGCGGCATTGTGATTCATCTTCCGCGGGGGAGCGGTGATGTCGGAGGGCGGCCGGGTGACGCGGTGACGTTGCGGCTCGGGCCGGGGGAAGTTGCGCGGTTCGGGCGGGGATCGGCGACGGTCCCGGTCGAACTCCGTCTCGTCGACGCGGCGATCTCCCGGCTGGCCGGTGAGATCCGGGTGACCGACGACCACTGGCAGTTGAGCAACTACAGCGCGACCCACAGCTATCTGGTGGAGAATCCGGAGGGCGCGGGTGAGTACCTGAGGGTGCCGCCTCGACGGGCCGGGGCGCCCATCCCGTTCGAGTTCTCCCGGGTCGTCCTGCCGGCCCTCCGCGACACCACGGTCGCCTTCCACGTGTTCGCCCCCGACCATGTCTACCTCGACCCCGACGGCACCGGTGATCCGAGTGGAAGCCGTACGGTCATGGCGTACTCGCTGGACGAGTCGGCCGCCTACTTCCTGGTACTCGTCGCGCTCTGCGAGCCGCGACTGCGGGACGAATCACCGGTCGCGGTGCCGACCACCCCCCAGATCGTCGAGCGGCTCAGGGACCACGCCGCCTGTGCCCGGCTGACCGCCCGTGCGGTCAGTTCGCACATCGACTATCTCGCCGAGGAGAAGTTACGGATCAGCGCCCCGGCCGAGGACGATCCGGGTAAAGGGGCGCGCCGCAACGGCAAGCGGGAGACGATCGTCGGTGTCACGCTGCGGTTCGGGCTCGTGCGGGAGGAGCATCTCGCGCTTCTGCCGCCCCGGAGCGGGACGGCCGTGGGGAAGCGGCCGAAGGCGGAATGACGTGGCAACCGGGGGAGGACAAGTGGTGTACGCCGGCACGGAAGGTGCACCGGAGAGAGCGGTGAACACGGCCGACGCACGGGGGAGCGACCACATGGACGTGCTGCCGCGCGGTTTCCGGCTCGGTGACTGGGAGGTCGTCGAGCTGATCGGGACGGGCGGCTGGTCCACGGTCTACGCGGGCCGGCCCGCCCACGCCGGCACGGGCGATCAGGACACCGGTCCGGGCGCGGAACCCGTCGCGCTCAAGGTGCTGCCGACCGCCGGGCTCACACCGCGCCAGGCCCGCGAGGTGGCCGAGGCGGCCGGCCGTGAGCTCGAACTCGGCCGCCGGGCCAGCCATCCCCGGCTGATCCGCCTGCTGGACTCCCTCGTACTCACCGAACCGGAACACCCCTCCCTGGACGGCGCGATCGTGCTCGTCATGGAGCGCGCCGACTGCAGCCTGCGGGATCTGCTCGCGACCGGAACGAGCGAGGCGGAGGGCGCGCGGATCATCGGCGAGGTCTGCGAGGGTCTCGCCTATCTGCACCGCGGCGGCTGGGTGCACGGGGACCTCAAACCGGACAACGTGCTGGTGGGACCAGACGGTTCGGCCAGACTCTCGGACTTCGGGCTCGCCACGGAGCTGACCGGCACCCACGGGTACGCGCCTCCGATGGGCACGCTCGACTACCTTCCGCCGGAGCGGTGGAAGAGCCGGCTCGGCGTAGACGGTGTGCGGGTCCGGCCGAGCGCCGACGTGTGGGCCCTGGGCATCGTGATCCACGAGGTGTTCGCGTCCGGCGCCTCGCCGTTTCCCGGTGCCACTCCGGCGGCGCGCAGTGCCGCGGCACAGGAGTACGCGGACGGGCGCGCCCCGTTACGCATGGACAACGCGGTGCCGCCGTTCTGGCGTGCGCTGGCCGCCGACTGTCTGGCCCCGACCCACGCCGCCCGTACGGTGCACACCGCCGAGAGCCTGCTGACGCGCATCACCGCATGGCGGGCCGCTGGGACGGAGGCCGCCGGAACAGAGGCCGCTGGGAGTTCCGGGAGTTCGGGGAACTCAGCGCGGTCCTTCGCCGGTCCCGGCGTCGCCGACCGTCCCGCCGCACGTTCGACGGCCCGTGGACGAGGACGCATCCGCGGAGCGCTCGTGGTGGTCGCGGTGTGTGCGCCGGTCTGGGCCTGCGCGGTGCGTGACGATGCGGCCGGCCGGCTCGCCGGATCCGGCCGGCCCGTCGGCCGGATCCGGGTGTTCAACGCCGAGGAGCGCTGCCAGGACCGAACGGACCGGCGCCTCGTGTGCAGTCTCGGCCTTGCGATCGATCCCTTGCGGCCCTACACCCCCGACAACGTCGTACCGGTACGGGTGTGGGACGGCGACATCCTCGCTGTCGACTGCCAACTGTCCGACGGGACGATCATCGTCGACGAGGAGGGCACGCCGTCGACCCACTGGTACCGGGTCCGTCTCCCGTCGGGTTCCGCACGCTCCACGGCGTGGCTGCCCGCCGTACGCACCAGGGACCGGCCGGCGGTTCCCCGGTGCCTGAGTCCCACGGCTCACCGGCAGTCGGAGGCTCCCACTCCCTGAGGGCACCTCCGCGCCGGGCCGACCTGGCCGCCGCCGATGCGGAGGAGCGCGACCGCGCGGTGCCGCTGTTCACCGGTCGGCACGGCTCGCGCACCAAGTCGTTAGCGGACAGGGGGACGCGCTGTCACTCCGGATCGTTCCGGGTGCCCTGCTCCGGGTCCCTGTCACTACCGTGCGGGTCGTGCCGGTCCACGGACGGGGACGACCCGGTCCGAGGAGGGTTCCATGACATCTGATCTGCTCGCAGGCCCCGCGTCCTTCAGCGGCAAGCGGATCTACTGGCTCTCCGTCGGTCAACTCGCCCCGCTCGTACCGCCGAAGGGCAACTCCAACTCGGCCTGACCTCGTACGACAACTCCACACCCTCACCCTCAGAGAGGTTCACGATGTCCGTCGAACCGAGACCGCAGGACCAACCGCTCACCCGCCGACTGACACTCAAGGCGGGTGTGGGGCTCGTTCTCGGGGCGGGGCTGGCCGCCGCCCCCTTGCCCGCCGCTGCGGCGACCGGGAGCACGCCGAAACCGCGTACCGGCCCGCGCGTCCTCGCAAGCGGCGCCTCCCTGTGCGACCAGCCCGGTGACTCGGCGAGCGCCCAGGGCCTGGGCTCCGGCGACCTCGCGATCCCCTACTACCGGGAGCACGACGGCTCGTGGGGCTATGTCTTCGGCGACTCGTGGACCGGCATTCAGCAGACCGGCGACTACATGGGCTCGCCGATCATGCTGAACCAGGATGGTTTCGACGCCTCGGGACAGACCCCGATCTCGTTCACCTGGGCGATGCCCAGCGGCGGAGGGGCACGGCAGCTCTTCGACTACACCCCTCAGCAGGACAACGGCCACGGCTGGGAATTCAGCCGCATCCCCAACGACTGCGTGGAGTTCGGCGGCCGTACCTACCTCCAGTACACGTCCGTGAACACCTGGACCCCCGGTGCCGGCCGTGACGGTTCCCTGATGTCCGGCGTCGCCTACTCCGACGACTACGGGGTCACCTGGACCGACTACCCGTACCACTGGGCCGGTGACGAGCAGGGAACCAACCAGTCCATGTACGGCATGTGGTCGTTCGCGGGCATCGACCCCGACGGCTGGCTGTACATCTTCTCCAAGCGCTGGAACGGCAGCCACCGCAACACCGCCGACGGCGGTGCGATCCAGCTGTTCCGTATCCAGCCGAGCGACTTCCGCGACGGAAATTTCGGAGCACAGCAGAACTGGGCGTACGTGGGCAACAGTTGGCAGTGGACCACGGATGCGGCGCCCTCGGCGATCCTCACCGGCAACAACATCGGTGAGTTCTCCGTGAAACGGATCGGATCCACGTACTGCATGAGCTACTTCGACGTGGACGACTACTCGATCTGCACCCGCACCGCGTCCCGCCCCGACGCGGTGTGGTCCGCGCCCACCCCGCAGATCGTCGGCAACAACACGGTCCCGCCCAGTCATTGGGGCAGGCCTCAGGTGCCCACCCTGTACGGCGGTTACATCCACCCCGGCAGCGCGAGCGCCACCTCCCTGACGCTGATCGTCTCCCAGTGGAACGGCCAGAAGGGCTCCCCTCCGTACTGGGCGCTCCAGTTCGACGGGGTGAACCCGTGACGGGCTTCGTGGGTGGCGTCCGGCGGGACAGCGCCGCCGTTCGGCGTGCGGGATGTGTGATGGCGGTGCTGTTGCTCATGGCGGTCGTGACCGCGCTGAGCGGCCGGCCCGCGTGGGCGCGGGAGACGAACCCCGTGCCCGGACCTCTCGGGAACCGGGCGCCCGCCGCGGTGTTCTGCGACGTCCCGGCCGACCGGGACATCGCCGTCACGCGCAAGGTCTACGAGGTGGGCCAGCGCATGAACGTGTCCGACAAGGTGATGCTGGCCGGCTTCGAGACGGGCTGGGTCGAGTCCCACATGAACAACCTGAACTGCGGGGACCGGGACTCACTCGGTGTCTTCCAGCAGCGGCCCTCACAGGGCTGGGGCACGGCTGAACAGATCCTCGACGTCGACTACGCGGCGGGCAAGTTCTTCGAAGTGGCCCAGCAGATGGAGCCCGGTATGGAGGGCAGCACCGCCGGGCAGCTCGCCCAGGCCGTGCAGCGCTCCGCCTATCCGGACCGGTACGACGAGGCGGAGGGCACCGCCCGGCAGCAGCGGGACGAGGCGTTCCAGCCGTACGGCACGATCGGGGCGAAGTACGCCGACCTGGGCGGCCCGGGTGGCATCCTCGGGCCGCCGATCCGCGCCGAGGCGGACGCCTCCCTCGGCGGGCGTTTCCAGCAGTTCCAGAACGGCATCATCCTCTGGCACCCGGACGTGGCCTACGCGGTCCACGGGGACATCCTGACCGAGTTCTGGGCGACGGACGCGGAGCGCAGCTGGGGCTTCCCGACGATGGACGAGGCGGAGGCCGCGCAGGCGCCCGACGGTACCCGGGGCCGCTACCAGTTCTTCGAACACGGCCTGTTCCTGTGGTCGCCGCAGACCGGTGCGCACATCGTCCACGGCGCGATCTACGACGCGTTCCACGCCGCGGGCCACGAGGGCGCTCTCGGCTACCCCGTCGCCGACGAGGTGGACGAGGGCAACGGCAGGGCCCAGCAGTTCCAGAAGGTCACGATCCACTGGAACGCCGACCGGGGCACCTGGATCACCGACAACTGACGGATCAGCCATAAGTGCCGGACCGTCACCAACTGTCAGCAATCCCGTCAGTCATGCGAATCAGGAGATCATGTTGAGCGAGCACCGGCCCACGCGCAGGAGTGTTCTCAAGGCCGTCGGCGGCGCGTCCGCGGCGCTGGCAGTCGGGGGCGCGGGCGTCCTCGCGTCCGCGTCGTCGGCCGCCGCGGCCGACGACGGCTTCGGGCTGCACATCGTCGAGCACAACGAGAGCGACCCCCGCATGTGGTACTACCGGTTCCAGACCGCCGAGATCGGCTGGAACCCCGGCGTCAACGTCCTGCTCCCCGACGACTACCACACCAGCGGTCGCACCTACCCCGTCCTGTACCTGCTCCACGGCGGCCTCCAGGACTTCATCACCTTCGACAGCCCGCCCCAGAACATCCGCGACTGGACGGCCGGCAAGCCGCTCATCGTCGTGATGCCCGACGGTGGCCACGCGGGCTGGTACTCCAACCCGGTCAGCTCCAACGCCGGCCCCCGCAACTGGGAGGCCTTCCACATGAACCAGCTGCTCCCGTGGGTCGAGGCGAACTTCCGGACGTACGCCGAGTACGACGGCCGTGCCGTGTCGGGGTTCTCGATGGGCGGCTTCGGGGCTCTGAAGTACGCGGCGAAGTACTACGGAACCTTCGCCTCGGTGAGCGCCCACTCCGGGCCGGCCAGTCTGCGCCGCGACGGCGGTCTGGTCGTCCACTGGGCCAACGTGTCCTCCGCGGCCTCGGACCTGGGCGGTGGCACGGTCTACGGCGCGCCGCTGTGGGACGAGGCCAGGGTCAGCGCCGACAACCCGGTGGAGCGCATCGAGAGCTACCGGAACAAGCGGGTCTTCCTGGTCGCCGGCACCAGCCCCGACCCGACCAACCCGTTCGACTCGTTCAACGAGACCCAAGTGCTCGCCGGGCAGCGGGAATTCCGCGGCCTCCTCGACAACGCGGGCATCCCGTACGAGGCACACGAGGAGCCCGGCGGACACATCATTCGCGAAGCCATGGTCCGTCTGGACATCGACGGCATCGTCGGCCGTCTCCGTAAGGCGTAGCCGAGGCGGTCCGGCAGGCCGGGTGCGCGACGCCGGTGTCGGCGTGCCCGGTGCCTGCCCTTCAGCCGGGGAACGTCGGCCCGTCCTGGCCGAGCGGGACGTGGCGACGGCCCTGGACCGTGATCCGGCCGTCGCCACGACTCACGCGCCACTCACCCGCTGTCCCCTGCGGAACCCTCCAGATCCTCGACCGTGATCTCACGCTTGAGGATCTTGCCCGTAGCCCCCTTGGGGAGTTCGTCGGTGAACGTCACGATCCTGGGGTACTTGTAGGCGGCCACCCGCTCACGGACGAAGTCACGGATCTGGTCCGCCGTGGCCCCGCTGCCCTCCCGCCGGACGACGACGGCGGCCACCTCCTCGCCGTGCAGGTCGTGCGGCACACCGACGACCGCGGCCTCGGCCACGGCGGGGTGCTCGTACAGCACCTCCTCGACCTCCCGCGGGTAGACGTTGTACCCGCCGCGGATGATGAGGTCCTTCCGACGGTCGACGATGAAGTAGAAGCCGTCCTCGTCGACGCGTGCGAGGTCGCCGCTGCGGAACCACCCGTCGTGCAGGGCCCCGGCGGTCGCCTCCGGCCGGTTCCAGTAGCCCTTCATGACGTTCTCGCCGCGGATCGCGATCTCACCGACCTCGCCGGGACGCACCGGCGCGCCCTCCGCCGACACGAGGGTCATCTCGACGCCGCGGACGGGCAGCCCGATCGACCCTGCCTTGCGAGGCCGGTCCGGATGGTTGAACGAGGTCACCGGGGAGGTCTCGGACAGCCCGTACCCCTCCAGCACGATGACGTCGAAGTTCTGCTCGAACGCGTGCAGGATCTCGACGGGCAGCGCCGAGCCGCCGGACACGGCCAGCCGCAGCCGGGAGAGACCGGAGGCGTCGAAGGCGTCGGAGGTCTCGGTCCGGAGCAGGGCGGTGTACATGGTGGGCACGCCGAGGAAGACGGTGACCCGGTCCCGGTGCATGATCTCCAGCGCCCGGCGCGGATCGAACCGTGGCAGCAGGGTGAGTGCCGCCCCCGCCGAGATCGCGGCGTTGAGGGCGCAGGTCTGTCCGAACGCGTGGAACAGGGGGAGTCCGCCGAAGAGCACGTCGTCCGGCCCCAACGTCAGCAGCGTCTCGACCGTGGTGACCGTGTTGCTGATCAGATTGCCGTGCGTGAGCTCGGCGCCCTTCGGGGTGCCGGTCGTGCCGGAGGTGTAAAGGATCACCGCTGTGTCGCTCGGCGCCCGGTCGCCGACCCCGGGCTCCGGGGACACGGCCCGCAGCGCGGCATCGAACGCCGCCGAGCCCGTGACCAGGCACTCGGCCCCGGTCTCCGCCGCGGCCCGGGTGGCTTCCCCCGCCGACATCGGAGACGTCACCACCGTCCGTGCACCGGAGTCGCGGAGCACGAACGCGATCTCCCGTGCCTTGAGCAGCGGATTCATCGGCACCACGACGGCCCCGGCGCGGAGGACGCCGTAGTACGCGACCGGGAAGGAAGTGATGTTGGGCATCGCCAGGGCGACCCGATCGCCCGGCCGGACTCCGTCGGCGTGGAGCAGCGCCGCCATCCGGGCGCTCGCGTCGTCCAGTTCCGCGTACGTCAGAACGGTTTCGGACTCGCGTACGGCGACTCGGCCGCCGTGCTGCCGGGCGGCGTGCACCAGGAATGTGGCCAGGTTGGTCATGCCGTTGCCTCCTCGGGTCGGAGCAGCCGGCGCGTCTGCCACGGGCCCGGCACCGGATGCCCTGCCCGTGGTCGAACGCCGCATCCTCTGTCAGGGTGCCCCGCGCGGTCGCCGGCCGTCCGCGGTGCACCTGCGGAGCCACCACGGTAGGTCGCGCGGCATCCGGGTGCTTGACGTGGCGGGACAGGCTACTTACCTTTCGGGGACACCGCGGTGAGGAGTGCGATGAGACCGCTTGTCCGCAGCGCGGCACTCAACGGCTATGTGGAGTTGAGCCGTTCGCTGGCCATCGACCCGCAGCCGCTCATGCAGCGTGTGGGGTTGGACGCCGCCGCCCTCACCGTGCAGGACCGGTGGATCTCCGGCGTTGCGGTGGCCCGCCTGCTGGAAGTCTCGGCGGCCGACTCCGGCCATGAGGACTTCGGCCTGCGGATGTCCGAGTTCCGGCGTCTGGGCAGTCTCGGCCCCATCAGCCTCGCCCTCCGTGAGGAACCGGACGTACGCAGTGTGCTGGAGCTGCTGCTGCGCCATGAGCACATGTACAACGCGGCACTCCATGCCCGGCTCTCCGAGCGGGAGGACCTGGCCACCCTGAAGGTGGCACTCGACTTCGGGGAGGCGGTGGAGGCCCGGCAGGCCACCGAGCTGGCCGTGGGCGCGTTCCACCTGGTGCTGCGCATGTTCCTGGGCCCCCAGTGGCTGCCACTCTCCGTGTACTTCGCCCATGGGGCGCCGGCGGACCGCGGCACGCATCGGCGGATTTTCGGCCCGACGGTGCAGTTCGACCAGGAATTCGACGGAATCATCTTCTCGGCGAGTGATCTCGACCTGCCCAACACGGCGTCCGATCCGCTGCTCAGGAACTATGCCCGGCAGTACGTCGAGACCGTCGCGGTTCCGAGGGACACCGACACCGTGGACCGGGTGCGCGAGCTGATCGAGGTCCTGCTGCCGACCGGGCGGTGCTCGGTGGACCGGGTCGCGCGCAGCCTGGGCGTGGACCGGCGCAGCGTGCACCGGCGCCTCGCGAGCACCGGCGACACCTTCTCCTCGCTCCTCAATTCGACGCGCGTGCGGATGGCCGAGCAGTTCGTGGCGAACCCGAGCCGCTCTCTCACCGAGGTCTCCGATCTGCTCGGCTTCTCCACGGCCAGTGCCTTCTCCCGTTGGTTCCGGGAGCAGTTCGGGTGCAGCCCGAGGGAGTGGCGTGGCCGGGCGACGACCGGCTCCGACCTCACGAGGACCGACCCCCACTGACCGCCCCTCCGGGCGCTCACTCACCGCTGCGGTGCCTCGCAGCAGGCTGCCGTGGGTCCGTCACCGCACCGTCGCGGGAGAGTCCCCAAACGGCAAGTTCCCCGTCCCACAGGGTTAAGCGCGCGCGTTCATCGGCTCCTACCTTGGGGTTCACCGCAACGTAGCCGCGTTCCGCGAGGGCGGCCCGCAGGTACTCCCGATCCGAGCCGTCTGTGCACGGCAGGGTCGTCACGGCCTCACCCCGTCCTCGCCATCAGGCTCGTGCCACCCCGCGTACCAGACGCAGGTGGGGGCCGACCCAACCGACGAAGGAGACGGACCGTGCACTTCCACGACGACTCGCTCTATCCCGAGAACCAGGAACCGCTGGTCATCCAGGCGGCGCCCTACGGACCCGAGTGGCTGCCCGGTGACGCCGACGACATCCCCCTCACCATGGACGAGCACGTCCAGGCCGCCGTCGACTGCTACGACGCCGGCGCCACCGTGCTGCACATCCACGTGCGCGAGCTCGACGGCCACGGCTCCAAGCGGATGTCCATGTTCAACGAGCTGATCGGCCGGCTGCGCGAGGCCGTGCCGGACATGGTCCTGCAGATCGGCGGATCGATCTCCTTCGCCCCCGAGGGCGAGGGCGACGAGGCGAAGTGGCTCAGCTACGACACCCGCCACCTGCTGGCCGATCTCGACCCCAGGCCCGACCAGGTGACGATCGCCATCAACACCAGCCAGATGAACATCGTCGAGATCATGACGGACGACGACCTCCAGGGAACGTCGATCGCGAACCCGGCGATGTACAAGGCGTACCGGGACATGGTCGTCGAGGCCGGACCGGACTTCTACCTGGAACACCTGAAACGGCTCCGCGCGAACGGCATCCAGCCGCACTTCCAACTCGCCACCCTGGCCCAGCTGGAGACCGTGGAGCGGCTGATCAGGGCCGGGATCCACACCGGCCCGCTGGTCCTCAACTACGTGGCGATCGGCGGCGGATTCGCCGGCCGGCACCCCGCCGACCTGATCGAGTTCATCCGTCGCACCCCGGACGGCGCCGTCCTCACGATCGAGAGCTCCATGCGCGCCGTGGCGCCGATGAACGCGATCGGGATCGCGCTCGGCGCTCACGTACGGGTCGGCAACGAGGACAACCTCTGGAGCCGCAAGGGCGTGCCCATGAGTTCGGTCGCCCAGGTGGAGCAGATGGTCAGGATTTCGGAGAGCCTCGGCCGTCCCGTCGCGACCGGGCTCGAAGCCAGGAAGATCTACCGGCTCGGCGAGTACTTCACGGACACCGACGAGACCCTCGCGCAGCTCGGCATGGTGCCGAACCGGCGCCCCGGGCAGCGCGGCTTCATGCTGCGCAACCCCAAGAACTGACCCGCGCCCGCCCCACGCACCACGGCGGTGCCCGCGGAGTACCCACTCGGGCTCCCGCGGGCACCGCCGCCCCGAAGACAGCAAGGGAGTTCCCCGTGGCACACACCATCCGCTTCCACGAGACCGGCGGCCCCGAGGTACTGCGCTGGGAGGAGGCCACCGTCGGGGACCCCGGTCCCGGCGAGGTACGGATTCGCCACGAAGCGGTGGGGCTGAACTTTGCCGACATCTACTTCCGCACCGGGCTCTACCCGGCTCCGCTGCCCGCCGGACTCGGCGTGGAGGCCGCAGGCGTGATCGAGGCGGTCGGCGCGGACGTGTCCGGCTTCGCCGAGGGGGACCGTGTGACCTACACCGGCAGCCCGCTCGGGGCCTACAGCACCGAACGGATCATGCCTCCGGACTCGCTGATCAAGCTGCCGGACGAGATCGGCTTCGAGACCGCTGCCGCGATGACCATGCGTGGCCTCACCTCCTCGTACCTGCTGCGCAGGATCTACCCGCTGAAGCCCGGCGACACGGTGCTGCTGCATGCGGCGGCGGGCGGCGTCGGGCTCATCGTCTGCCAGTGGGCCGAACTGCTGGGCCTCACGGTGATCGGCACGGTATCCACCGAGGAGAAGGCGGAGGTCGCCCGCGCCCACGGCTGCGACCACATCGTGTACTACCGGCGGGAGAACGTGGCCGAGCGGGTGCGCGAACTGACCGGCGGCGCCGGTGTACCGGTGGTGTTCGACAGCGTCGGGGCGACCACCTACGCCGATTCGCTGGCGTCCCTGCGGCGGCGCGGCCTGCTGGTGTGCTTCGGTACCGCCTCGGGGCCCGTACCTCCGATCGACGCCGCCCAACTGGCCCTCCATGGATCGGCCTTCGTGACCCGCCCGGCCCTGGCCGACTACATCGCCGATCCGGCGGAGCGCGCCGAACTGGCCGGCGAACTGTTCGGACATGTCGCCGCCGGACGCATCAAGATCGAGATCAATCAGCGCTACGCCCTCGAGGACGCGTCCCAGGCACACCGGGACCTGGCGAGCGGCCGGACGACAGGATCCTCCGTCTTCGTCCTCTGACCCTTCCCGTTCCGACCCTCCCCGGAGCACGGCCCAGGCGCCTTCCGGCGTCGCTGAACACCGCACGGATCACGAGCCCGCACAGGAGGTACCACCATGACCCAGATCAGCAAGCCCCGCCCGGCCGCCCCGGCACTCGTCCGGCCGGAAGTCCGTCACTCGATCAAGGCCGAGCCTCTGACCTGCACCATCGGGGCCGAGCTGTCCGGCGTGAACCTGGCCGACGCCGCGCACGACGACGATCTGTTCGCCGAGATCCGGGCACTGCTCCTGGAGCACAAGGTGCTGTTCCTGCGGGGGCAGGACATCACCCGTGCCGAACATGTCGCCTTCGCCACCCGGTTCGGCCCGCTGGAGGACCATCCGGTGGCCGGCAGCGATCCCGAGCACCCCGGGCTGGTCCGTATCTACAAGGACCTGGACAGTGCGCCCGATCACTACGAGAACGCGCTGCACACCGACGCGACCTGGCGGGAGAACCCGCCGATGGGTGCCGTACTGCGCTGTGTGGAGTCACCGCCGGTGGGTGGGGACACCGTCTGGATCAACATGGCCGAGGCGTACCGCAGGCTGCCCGACCACATCAAGACGCAGATCCGGGGTCTGCGGGCCCGGCACAGTATCGAGGCGTCGTTCGGCGCGGTGATGCCCGAGGAGCGGCGCCACGCCCTGAAGGCCCGGTACCCCGACGCCGAGCACCCGGTGGTGCGGACCCATCCGGAGACCGGCGAGGAGATCCTTTTCGTCAACAGTTTCACCACGCATCTCACCAACTACCACACGCCGCAGAACGTGCGCTTCGGCATCGACTACGCGCCGGGGGCGAGCAACCTGCTGACCTATCTGCTCAGCCAGGCATCGGTGCCCGAGTACCAGGTCCGCTGGCGCTGGCAGCCGAACAGCTTCGCCATCTGGGACAACCGCTCCACGCAGCACTACGCCGTCCAGGACTACTGGCCGGCCGTCCGCAAGATGGAGCGCTGCGGAATCGTCGGAGACCGGCCTCTCTGAAGAAGCGGACCAGGATCAGAAGAGGTGGTACCGATGAGTCTTCCCACCACTGCGGATCCGGCGCCCGGCACCGGCTCTCCCGCACCGGCTGTCTCCCGGCGCTACGCCTGGACCGTCTTCGCCCTGAGTTTCGGACTGCTGCTGTCCGACTACATGTCGCGCCAGGTACTCAATGCCGTCTTTCCGCTGTTGAAGGCGGACTGGGGTCTCACCGACGCGAAGCTGGGATCGCTCAGCGGCATCGTGGCGCTGGCGGTCGGCGTGCTGACCTTCCCGATGTCCCTCCTGGCGGACCGCTGGGGCCGGGTGCGCAGCCTGGTACTCGCCGCGGTGGCGTGGAGTGTGGCCACCCTCGCCTGCGCGGTGGCGGCCGGTTACGGGCAGATGTTCCTCGGCCGGCTGTTCGTCGGCATCGGCGAGGCCGCGTACGGCAGCGTCGGCATCGCGCTCGTCCTCAGCGTCTTCCCGGCCCGCCTCCGGGCCACCCTCTCCGGTGCGTTCATGGGGGGCGGCTCGTTCGGTTCGGTCCTGGGTGTGGCGCTCAGCGGCGTGATCGCCCAACACTTCGGCTGGCGCTGGGCGTTCGGCATCATGGGGTTCTTCGGACTCGCTCTGGCCACGACGTTCGCCGTAGTGGTCACCGAGAAGCGGCTCGACCCACGGCGCGATGCCACCGGCGACCGCCGCGAGGAACGTGCCAAGGCCCCGCTGCGGGACCTCCTGGCGCAGCTCTTCTCCTCGGTCTCGGTGGTCAGTGCCTATGTCGGCAGCGGCCTCCAACTGTTCCTCCCCGGGGCGCTGCTGGCCTGGCTGCCCAGTTTTTTCAACCGCTACTACCACATGCCCACCGCCGAAGCGGGCGTCGTTGCCGCCCTGTTCGCGCTCCTCATCGGGATCGGCATGATCCTCGGAGGCGTCGTCGCCGACCGGGCAGGCCGGACCCTCGCTATCCGTAAGTGGACCACGGCGATCATCTGCAGCCTCCTCTCCCTCGTCCTCCTGTCGGCCGCCTTCGGCGCACCGACCGGACCGGCACAGATGGTTCTGCTGGCGGCCGGGGCCCTGGTGTCGGGAGCGACGGCCGGACCGGCCGCCGCGATGGTGGCCAACCTGACCCCCGGCGCCATCTCCGGTACGGCCTTCGGCACCCTCACACTGGCGAACAGTCTGCTCGGGCTGGCCCCGGGATCCGCGGTGACCGGCATGGCCGCGGACCACGTCGGCCTGCTCGGCGCGCTGCGGCTGATGCCGCTGATCGCGATGGCCGCCGCGCTGGCTTTCGCCGTCGGACGCAGGCACTACGACCGCGACATCCTCCGACTGGCCGCACGTGCCACCCCTGCGGCCACCCGAACAAAGGCAGTGACCACATGAACACCCGCACCGGGGCCACGATCGTGGTCGTACCAGGACTGCGCGACCACGTCCCCGACCACTGGCAGACCATCCTGGCCGAACGGCTCACCGCAGCCGGGCGCACGGTGCGCACCGTCGCACCCCTGACGGAAAATCAACTCAGCTGCGCGGCAAGGGTCGCAGCACTGGAATCGGTGGTCGCGGCAGTTCCCGGACCGGTGGTGCTGGTCTCCCACAGCGCCGGGGTGATGACCACCGTGCACTGGGCGCGCAGCAGCAGCCGTCCGGTCGTGGGCGCCCTGCTGGCGACCCCTCCGGACTTCGACACACCGCTGCCGGAGGGATATCCGACCCCCGAAACGCTCCACGGCAACGGCTGGACGCCCACCCCGCGGACCGCCCTGCCGTTCCCCAGCGTCGTCGCGGCGAGCAGTGACGACCCGCTGGGCAAGGCGGTGCGCATCGCCCGGCTCGCCGAGTGCTGGGGCAGCCGTCTCGTGCAGCTCGGCGAGGTCGGGCACCTCAACCCCGGCTCGGGCTACGGACCGTGGCCGCGGGCCGAGGAACTCGTACGCGAGATCGAACAGGGCTGACGCCCCACGGAACACCCCACCTCAGCCACCTCTCAAGGGAGCGACGATGCATCACGACACCGAACTGCTGTGGTCCCCGGTCCGGGCCGAGGCCTCCAACGTCGCCGACTTCATGCGCTGGCTGGACAGCACCCGGGGACTGCGGTTCGCCGACTACGCGGCACTGTGGCGGTGGAGCACCACCGACGTCCCCGGGTTCTGGTCCGCGGTGTGGGACTACTACGGCCTGGACGCCCGTTCCCCTCATGACGAGGTACTCGCGGACGCGTCGATGCCCGGTGCCTCCTGGTTCCCGGGCACACGTCTGAACTTCGCCGAACGATGCTTCGCCCACGCCTCCGACGAGCGGCCGGCGCTCGTCAGCCTGCACGAGGGCGGTGCACCCGCGGAGACCTCCTGGGCGCAGTTGCGACGCGAGGTCGCCGCGTTGACGGCCTCGTTGCGCAGGCTGGGAGTGGGGCCCGGCGACACGGTCGCCGGATACCTGCCGAACACTCCGCACGCCGTGATCGGGGTCCTGGCGACCGCGGCGGTGGGCGCGGTGTGGACCGTGTGCTCGCCCGACTTCGGTACGCCCAGTGTGCTGGCGCGGCTGCGGCAGGCCCGCCCGACGGTCCTGCTGGCCGTGGACGGCTACCGCCACGGCGGCAAGGAGTACGACCGGCTCCCCGCGGTCGAGGAGATCACGGCCGGGCTGCCCACGCTGCGGCATCTGGTGGCCGTCGGCCACCTGCGGCCGTCCTCGGCCGAGTCCCGCTGGACGGCGCGCGACGACGTGGCACAGCACTCCTGGTCCACCCTGCTCGATCAGGACGTCCCACTGGTCTTCGCCGATGTTCCCTTCGGCCACCCGCTGTGGACCCTGTGGTCCTCGGGCACCACCGGGCTTCCCAAGGGCATCGTGCAGAGCCACGGGGGCATCGTCGTCGAACTGCTCAAGGCGCTCGGTCTGGGCGCCGACCTGCGCGCCGACGACCGCTACTTCTTCCACACCTCGACCAGTTGGATGGTCTGGAACTTCATGGTCGCGGGCCTGCTGCACGGCTCGACCATCGTCCTCTACGACGGCAGCCCCACCCACCCGGACGTCAACGGGGTCTGGCGGGTCGCCGAACAGACCCGTGCGAGCGTGGTCGGCGTGGGGGCGGCCTATCTGATCTCGGGCGAGAAGGCCGACGCCCACCCGGCGGCCGAGGCCGACCTGAGCGCGCTGCGCACCGTCCTCCAGACCGGTTCGTCGCTGCCTCCGAGCACCTGGCGCTGGGCCCAGGACCGTCTCGGCCCCGACGTCTGGCTGCAGTCGATCTGCGGGGGCACCGACATCTGCTCGGTACTCGCCGGCGGCAGCGCGCTGCTTCCGGTACGGGTCGGCCGCATCCAGTGCCCGGCCCTCGGCGTCGCCCTGGCCGCCTGGGACCCCTCGGGCCGGCCGGTCGTCGGTGAGCAGGGCGAGCTGGTGGTGACTGAACCGCTGCCGTCGATGCCTCTGCACTTCGTCGACGACCCGGACGGCTCGCGCTACCGGGGGAGTTACTTCGACATGTACCCGGGTGTCTGGCGGCACGGTGACTGGGTCACGGTCGACCGGGATCTGACCGTAGTGGTGGCGGGCCGTTCGGACTCGACGCTCAACCGCATGGGCGTCCGGATGGGCTCGGCCGACATCTACGCCGTCGTGGAGCAGCTGCCCGAGGTGGCCGACAGCCTGGTGATCGGGGCGGAGATGCCGGACGGCCGGTACTTCATGCCGTTGTTCGTGGTCCTCGGGGACGGTGCGACGCTCGACGACGGTCTCCGCGCACTGATCACCGGGGCGATCCGCGGTGAGCTCTCCCCCCGCCATGTGCCGGACGCCATCACCGAGGTGCCGGCGTTGCCGCGTACCCTGACGGGCAAGCGGCTGGAGGTTCCGGTCAAGCGGATCATCCAGGGCGCCGACGTCGATGAGGTGAGCAGCGCCGGTGCCATCACCCACCCCGAGATGCTGAGTTGGTTCGCCGCCTTCGCCGCCTCGTCCAGGTAGACACGGCCCGCTGTCGAACACGGCCGAACGGTGCGCCCCTGTGAACTCCGGCTTCCGGAACCGCTGTTGACCCAGCGGACCCGGGACCCGGTCACGTCTTATGCCCGGTCGGCGGTGACGGCCCATACCGGCAGGAGCAGCCGGTTCTGTTCGTCAGCGGGCAAGCCGCCCACGAATTCCCGCCCGCCCGGGACGTTCAGCACGTCCACGATCTGGTAAAGGATGTCCCGATCGAATCTCGTGGACACCGTATAGGTGGTCTGTTCCAGCTTGTTGATCGCCCAGCCCGCACCGGCGAAGGTGCTGCGCACATCCTCCGCGGAACAGCGGTTGGGCGCCGCGATTTCCTTGGGCAGCAGGTCCGAGAAGCAGATCACGTGCAACGTTGCGCCTGGCGTGCTGACGCGATGCAACGTGGCGAGATACCGCTTTCGCTCTTCCGGGTCCAAGCCGTGGTAGAGGGCGCTGTCGATCACGGTGTCGAAGCGGGCATCCGCGTCGAGCCCCTCAAGGGTGATGGCGTCGGAGACGACGAACTGCACGTCGAGACCGAGCGGTGCCGTCCGCTCAACAGCGAGCCTGATGGCATTGGGTGATGCGTCGACAGCAGTGACCCGGTGCCCTCGCCCTGCGAGGAACCGCGCGTTCTCGCCCAGGCCGCATCCGAGGTCGAGTACTTCGCCCCGGAACCCACCGGCCTGCTCGATCTCGACGAGAGCCGGCTGAGGACCTCCGATGTCCCAGGGGATGATGTCACCGCAGATCTCTCGCAGTGGCGAGTCAGGGCTGAAGAGCGCGTCACCGTCGTAATTGGAATCGAATTGAATGCCGGTCAGATGTGAGACTTTTTCAGGCATGTTTCTTCTCCCGGATCCCTTGTCACTTGGAGCTCTGGGTGGCGTCGACATGGGGAGGACCACGTGGATTGCCTCCAGGATCGGGAAGATCGCTGGACGTGGCCTCGCCTGGGGGAAATCTGATGTTCTCCCATCGTGCCGTGTGTGACGTGGATACGGAACTCCTCGAAATGGTGAAGCCCGCTCTCCAGGGCGTTCTTCTGGTGTGGGTACAGAGGTTCATGCTGCACAAAGAGACGTCAGCTGCCTGGTGGGGTTGCCGTGAATCAGTAGGTGCCGGGGAGCAGCCCCCCGGCATGGCGGCTGAGGCTCTCGCGGGCGTGGCGGCCGGTGATCTTGGCCAGCTCGTGCCAGAGCGGCACGGCGGTGAGATAGAGGCCGAGGGCCGAGATGATGCCGAGCGATACGTCGACGCTGACCCGGCCCTGCTTGGCCCAGTAGACGTCCTGGAGATCCAGCAGCAGCGCGAACTCGTCGGCGATCAGGGCCGCCCCCGCCCCGTAGGCGGACGCCACCACCGGATGGCCGACGTACTGGGCGTCTCCCCGGACCGCGACCAGACCGACACCCGACATCGCCGCGATACCCAGGTTGTAGTGGTGCAGATGCGTGCCGCCCATCGAGACGTTCCCCAGGGGCAGCCACCCTCCGCGGATGCCGTGGGTGATCACCCGCACCGTGCCGAACGTGGCCCCGAACGAGAGCCACGCCGCGAACAGCGAACGCTGGGTCGGGGTGGAGCGCTGCCTCAGCGTGACTCTCCAGCGCTCGGTCAGGCGTGGCCTCCGCTGCGCGCGGCCCCCGGGCCCGTACGCCTGTGCGTTGTTCCCGCCGCCCGACATGACGTCTCCGCTCCGCGCTACGCTTCCGCACGCTGTCTTCCACGCTACGTCCAGGGGCGAGGGGCCGCCGCCCGGGACGCCCGCGGCGCTGCGAGCTGTGCGGTGTCGCAGGGGGCACCGTGGGAGGCGGACGAGCTCTGCAGGCTGCCGACCGCCGCGCTATCCCGTCAGGACGATGCTGGTGACCTCGTGGACGCGGCCCCGGTTCACCGGGTCTCCCACCGCCACCCGCCAGGTTCCCGGACCGGGCAGGTCGAGTTCGGTGCCGTAGCGGCCGTCGCCGCGGTTGCGTAGATGCGTGCGTACGGCGACCGCGCCGGTCTCCTCATCGGTCGCGGTGGCCGCCAGCGTGAGCCTGTCGTCGTCCGCGATCACCGCGACGGGGCACACGCCGATGTCGGCGATGTCGGGGATCCGGACCGACAACTCCTGCCGGCCGTCGAGGAACTGCCGGGGATCGCGGGACGTGAGGACGGCCTCCACCTGGTTGAGCAGCGCCTTCTCGTTCTGCAGCGCGCCGTGCTTCTGGGCGAAGTGGCGCACGGTGGAGTCGTCGGTGAGCTGGGCGGGGAAGCAGGAGAACCGGGGGACGGTGCCGTCGCCGGTGTGGTCGGTCCCGTCGACGTCCTGCCGCAGTTCGAGTCCCGCCGCCGTGACCCGCGCGGACTGGTGGGTGGGTTGGCGGTAGCCGCCGAAGACGTGCAGGGCGTACCGGCCGCCCGGCGCGGCGTCCAGTTCGCGGTGGAGGAGCAGGGCGTCCTCGGCATGTGTGGGACCTCGCCGACGGCTCGCCGGTCACGGTGCTCCGGGCCCACAGCGATGTCGTCCTGTCCCTGACGGCCGTCGACGGACCGACACCACTGCTGGTCTCCGCGGGAAAGGACCGTGTACTGCGGGTGTGGAGCCCCGACTACTGGAGCCACACCGTCCTGCGCGGCCACCTGGCCCCGGTGGCGGCGCTGGCCGCGGGCCGGCTGCCCGACGGACGCCGCTTCCTGCTGTCGGCCGGGGCGGACTGTCTCCTGCGCCGGTGGGACCTGCCTCCGTCCGGCGGCCCGGCGACGCCCGCGGGAGTGATGTACGGCCACACCGGCCCGGTGCACGCGCTCGCCGTGGCGCGGATGTCAGGGACCGGCCGGTGCCTGGCCGTCTCGGGCGGCGACGACGGGACCGTACGGATCTGGGACCCCGAGCGGCTGAGTACGTACCGCGTCGTCCCCGGACGGATCAGGAGCATCAGAGCACTCGCACCGTTCACTCCCGGCGACCGCACCCTGGTCGCGGTGGCCGGTCAGGGGTCACGCATCGCCGTCGTCGATCCGGCCGCCGGTACCGTGGTGCGTCTGCTCAACAGCCGCGTGTCCGCGCCGACGGATCCGGAAGGCACCCGAGCGGGTACGGGCAACCAGGTCGTCCTCTCCCTACGGGAGCCCGCGTCGCCGGGCCGCTCGGAGCCACAACCGGGCGCCGGGGCGTACGCGCTCGCCCCGCTCACCTCGGGGAACGGCACCCCGCTGTTCGCATCGGCGGGCTGGGACGGCGCCGTACGTCTCTGGGACGCGAACAGCGGCGGCTCACCGGACCAGCCCGACTACGACCGGCACCGCGCCCGGCTGATCTCCGCTCTCCCGCATCCTCCGGAAGAACTGCCCTGGGCGCTCGCCGTCGTGGGTGTCGAGGGCGGTGCGTGGCTCACGGACGCCCAGGGCCGGAGGCACGCGCCGCTGTGGCCGGGGCACCGCACGGTGCGGCATCTGGCCACCCTGCTCCTCCCGGACGGCAGGTCGGTCGTGGCGCTGGTGGAGGAGGACTCCTCCGCCGTCCGGCTGCTCGACGCCGCGACGCAGGAGGAGGTCACGGTGCTCGCACCGGCGGACGAGGACCGGGGCACCACCGGACCGGTGACGTCGCTCACCGCGTTCACCGAACCGGGCCGGATCGCTGTCCTGTACGTGCGCTACGAGAAGTCGGCACCGCTGGCCTTCGCGTGGCATCGGCCCACCGGTCATGTGCGGATCGAGGGTGCCTTCGCGCCCGGACAGTACCTGGCGGAGGTGCCGTTCGGGAACGGGCAGGGCCAGTGGCTGGTGGCGGCGGTCGACTTCCAGGGGAATGTCGAGGTGCACGGGGCAGCCGAGGACGGCACCGAAGTCTGGCCGGTGGGCGCCACCTGGGCACCCGTGGTCACGCGCATGCGACCGGTGGCCCTGCGCATGCCGTCGGGGGAGTGGGCTCTCGCCGTCGCCACTCACGGGCCGTCCCCCGAACCGGGGGCCCCACCGGTCTTCCCGTACGTTCCCCAGCACGTCCTGGAACTCTGGGACCTGAGCGAAACACCCGCTGAAATGAAACGTCTGACGCTGCGGCACACGGGAGACGCCGTCCTGCGCTGGGCGCGTCTGGAGCACCACGACCAGGACCTGCTCGTGGCGGTCTGCGCCGACAACCACCTGCGGGTCTGGAACCCGGACAGGCCCGATCGCGACCCGGTGACCGTCCCGCTGCCGGGCCCGGCCACGGGGCTCACCACCGTCGGGCCCGACACGGTGTACGTCCTGATCGACGAACACTGGCTCGCCTTCCGGCTGCTGGGGCTCGGTCCGCTGCTCACCCGGTGACGGGCCAGACGGAACCCCATCTACGGAACCCCGGAGCGCCGTTGCCGCTCTTACTCGTCGTCCACCAGGGGATCAGGAGCGGTCGGTGAGGGGAAGACGAGTCGGTGCGTGAAGCGAGCGCGGTACGGAGCGCCACCGATTACGGCTCGGACACCGGTCGGGTGGCGCGGCTCCCGATCCGCCGGCACCACGCCCTGCTGATCGGCTGGACCGTCCTCTGGTTCTTCCTCGTGGAGCCGTCCGGCGGTGTCTCGTGGCACTACCTGCGCCAGGGCGAGCAGTTGCTCTTCAACGCGGGACCGGGCGGCGGCCTCTCGCTCTACGCGCACCACCCGGAGCTGCAGATCGGACCCGTCAGCCTGCTGGCGGCCGGACTCTTCGCGCCCTTCCCCGACCACGTGGGGGAGTTGCTGGCCGAGGCGACGATGTCCGGCCTCGGCCTGGTGATGCTCGTCCTGGTCGGCAGGACCGCGGCCTGGGACCACCGCGGTACCGGAACCAACCACCGCCGGTTGCAGCAACGCATCCTCGTGGCCGGTCTGGCCTTCATCCCCATGTGGATCGAGGTCTCCGTCCGGTTCGGACATCTCGACGACGTCCTCGCGCTCCTCTTCACCACCCTCGCGGTCCACGCACTGGCCAGGAACAAACCCGCTGCCGTCGGCATCTTCCTTGCCCTGGCGGTCGACTCCAAGCCCTGGGCGATCGGCTTCCTCCCGCTGCTCCTGGCACTGCCGCGCCCCGTCTGGAAACGCGCCCTGCTCTGGCTGGCCGGGCTCGTCGCGATCGCCTGGCTGCCCTTCTACCTGGGCGATCTGGGGTCCCTCGCGGCAGCGAAGTTCACCATCCCCAACCAGCAGGCCTCCTCGCTGCGCTGGCTGGGCGTGTCCGACCCGGCCACGCCCTGGTGGGACCGCCCGGCGCAGCTCGCGATCGGTCTCGGGCTGGGCACGCTCGCCGTGTGGCGCGGACGCTGGCCGGCGGTGGTACTGCTCGGCGCCAACGCCCGCATCCTGCTCGACCCCAGCGTGTACACGTACTACTCCGCCTCGATCCTGCTCGGCACCGTGCTCTGGGACGCGGTCGGCCAGCGGCGCCTGGTGCCCTGGTGGAGCTGGATAGCCCTGGCCCTTCTGTACGGCGGCACGCTGCTCATCCCCTCCGACTCCGCGCGGGGTCTGGTGCGGCTGGCCTTCGTCGTGCTGTCGACGGCGTACGTCCTGCTCTGGCCCACCAGACGTTCCCGGCGGCGGGGTGCGCACCGGGGGACCGGACCCTGAGCGGCGGAGCAGGACACTTCGCGGTGCAGGCGCGGTACCAGTTGGTATACCCGAAGCGGTTCGGGTCTTCAGATGCGCTCTCAACTCATGGATGTACACGGATATATCGGTCACGTGCGATGACTGTGATCATGCTTGGTATGCCAAATGTTAGTGTCGTCTCGCACTCCGCACCCCTGCCGCGCCGGTCATGCCCTCGCTGCCGGTCGCGCCCTCCGAGGAGACGCCATGACGAACGATTCGCCCGGGACCGGCGCATCCCATGTGGAGCACGCCGAGCGCACGATCCGCGCGCGCATCCTCTCGGGCGAGTACGCGCCCGGTGAACGCCTGCGCGAGCGTGAGTTGTCGGAGGGGTTGGGGTACTCCCGCATCCCGGTCCGTGAGGCCTTGACCCGCCTCACCTCGGAGGGGCTGGTCGAGCTCTCGCCGCGGCGCGGTGCGTCCGTGCGGCGGCTGTCCCTCCGCGACGTGGCCGAACTGTTCGACCTGCGCCTCAGCCTGGAGGTCTTCGCGGCCCGCAAGGCCGCGGAACAGTGCGCCGCCGGACAGCGGGGCGGACGGCTGCGTGAGCTCATGGCCATCGCCGAGGCCGCCACCGGGCGGGGCGACCTGCGCGAGATCCCCGAGGCCAACACCGCACTGCACGCGGAGATCGTCGCGATGACCGGGAACCGTCTGCTGCAGACGGCCCTTCAGCCGTCGCTCGGCCTGGTGCAGTGGCTGTTCACCCTCACCGGAGGGCGGGATCCGCGCGTCCAGTGCGCCGAGCACCAGGAGATCTGCGCCGCCATCCACGCGGGCAAGCCCGACCTGGCCTCCGCCCTCTCCTACGTACACATCGAGAGAGGGCGCGAACCTTCCCTGGAGACCCTCGCAGAGGTGCTCCCGGCCGACTGACCGCCGTCGGGATGCGACTGCGTCCCCTCGCGCGGGATACGAACGATGCGAAATCTGGAGAAAACCCATGCTGATCACGAACGTACGTCCCTGGGGCGGAGAGCCCTGCGACATCGAGATCCGGGACGGTGTGATAGCCGCGCTCACCGCCCACGCCGCGGACCGGCAGGCGCCCGCCGACAGCGTGGCGGGCCGGGGTCGGCTCGCCCTGCCGTCCTTCTCCGACGTTCACTGCCACCTCGACTCGACCCGTATCGGCCTGCCGTTCCGCCCCCACACGGGCGGCCCCGGTGTCTGGGGCATGACGATGAACGACCGTGCCCACTGGCGGGAGGACGAGTGGGGCGTGGCCGAGCGGGCCACCCACACCCTGGGACGCATGATCGAGCGCGGCACGACACGGGTCCGCAGTTACGCGCAGATCGACGCGGACTGCGGACTGGAGCGCTTCGAGGGCGTCCTCGCGGCCAAGGAGGCGCACGCCGACCGGTGCGAGGTCGAGATCATGGCCTTCCCGCAGGCCGGGCTGCTCAAGGAGAAGGGCGTGCCCGAGCTGATGGACCAGGCCCTGTCGTCGGGAGCAGCCGTCGTCGGCGGCATCGACCCGTGCACCCTGGACCGGGACCCGGTACGCCACCTGGACATCCTCTTCGACCTCGCCGAGCGCCACCAGGCACCCATCGACGTCCACCTCCACGAGCCCGGCCCGCTGGGCGTGTTCAGCGTCGACCTCATCCTGGAACGGGTCCGCGCGCTGGACATGGCCGGCCAGGTGACGCTGTCCCACGCCTACGACCTGGGGAGCGTCGACGAGGCGACCACGCGGCGGCTCATCGAGGAGTTCGCCGAGCTGGACATCGCGATGGCCACGGTCGCTCCTGCCCAGCACCACGCGCTGCCGCTGGCCGACCTGACGGCTGCGGGGGTCCGGGTCGGCCTGGGAGAGGACGGCCAGCGAGACTTCTGGTCGCCCTACGGCAACGCGGACATGCTGGACCGCACCTGGCAGCTCGCCTTCACCAACCGCTACCGGGCCGACGAACTGATCGAGCACTGCATGGCCGTCGCCAGCCGCGGTGGCGCCTCGATCCTCGACGGGAACCTGCCACGGCTGGCATCCGTCGCCGACCGCCCCGGTCTCGCCGTGGGTGACCGTGCGGACCTGCTGCTCCTCGACGGCGAGACGGTGACGTCGGCGGTCATGGACCGCAGCGCCGACCGTACGGTCCTGCACGCGGGCCGGGTTGTCGCCGACGCTCTGCAGCTCGTCGGCTGACGCGGCGGCCCGCTTCTGCGGCCGTCACGTCCGGCTCCGTACTCCGGAGCAGCGTGGCGGCAGCCGGAACGGGGCGGGACCAGGGAACGCGAGCGGGATGCGGGACCAGGGAACGCGGGTGGGACCAGAAACGCCCGTGGGATCAGGAACGCGGGCCGGACTGAGTGCCTCGTTCCGCGTTCTTCTCCTTGACGCGTACGGCTTCCTTGCGGACCTCGGCCTGAGTGGCGCGCTCACGCTCCAGCCACTCGGGGCGGTCCGACTTCAGCGCCTCGATCTGCTCGGTGGTGAGGGCGTCCGTGACTCCGCCCCGGGCGAGACCCGAGATGGAGACGCCCAGCTTCGCCGCGACCACCGGCCGGGGGTGCGGGCCGCTGCGGCGCAGCTCCACCAGCCACTCGGGCGGGTCGGTCTGCAGCGCGTTCAGTTCGCTGCGCGAAACGACACCCTCCTGGAACTCGGCGGGGGTGGCTTCGAGGTACACACCCAGCTTCTTCGCCGCGGTAGCGGGCTTCATCGTCTGGGTGGTCTGGTGCGACGTCATGGTGTCAAGAGTAACGAGCGTGTGCGACGCCTCCGACCACGCCTGCGACCGCGCCTGCGACCACGCCCGCGACCGCGCCTCCGATCACGACCGGTAACCTGGCCGGGTGACAGGCTCGGAAGTACCCCCTTCGTTCCGGCTCGCCTATGTCCCAGGCGTGACACCCACCAAGTGGGTGCGGATCTGGAACGAGCGGCTGCCCGACGTCCCGCTGACCCTCGTCGCGGTGTCCGCCGCCGAAGCATCCGACGTGTTGCGGGCCGGCGGCGCCGACGCCGGGTTCGTACGGCTGCCCATCGACCGGACGGACCTCAGCGCGATCCCTCTGTACACGGAGACCACCGTGGTCGTGATCCCGAAGGATCACGTCATGGCGGCCGTCGCCGAGGTGACCGCCGAGGAGCTGGCCGACGACATCGTGCTGCACCCCCTCGACGACACCCTCGAATGGGAGAACCGGCCGGGGCTGCCCGCGTTCGAGCGCCCGGCCACCACGGAGGACGCCGTCGAACTGGTGGCAGCGGGAGTGGGGTTGCTCGTCGTCCCGCAGTCGCTCGCCCGCCTGTACCACCGCAAGGACCTCACGTACCGGCCCGTTCCGGACGCTCCGGAGTCGCGCGTCGCGCTGTCGTGGCCGGAGGACGAGACCACCGACCGGGTGGAGGACTTCATCGGCATCGTCCGCGGGAGGACCGTCAACAGCACTCGCGGGCGTGCCCCGGCCCCCGCCCCGGCCCAGCCGAAGCGCAAGCGGCCCGACAAGGGCGGCGCGCAGGGCAAGCCCGCAGCGGGAAAGTCCACCGGCAAGGGTGCGCGGAGCGGCTCCGGTGGCGCCCAGGGCGGCAAGCGGGGCAAGCCGCGTCGCCGGCCGTGACCAGGCGGCCCGGACGGCCTGCCGTCCGGGTGCCGATGGCGTGACGTCCGGGGGGCCGGACCGTACGGACCGGCTGCCCGAACGGGCAGCTGCGGCTGCCCCGGGCGGGTGAGGGACGTGCTGGACGGGGCAGCGTCCCTGCGGCGAAGGTGGAGGATCGAGGCCACGTGTGGCGGCGCCTTCGACCGGCGCGGTCAGGGGAGATGACGATGAGCGTGCACGATCACCCGCACGAGCAGGACCACGATCCGGTACACGACCACGACCACGGGCAGGCGCACGACCGGGGCCAGGAGCACGGCCGCCACGAGTACGACGAGGCGTCCGCCCCGGCCGGAGGTGTCGATGCCCAGGAGAGCCCGGCGGACACCTCGCGGCTCTACCGGGCGGCCGTCTCCCATCGCGCCGATGTGGTCGGAACAGCCGGAATGGGCGTCCTGCAGCGGTCCGTCGGCAACAGTGCCGTCGGGGCGATGGTCCAGCGCAGCAGGGACCGGGAGGCCGAAGGTCCGGAGACCGAGGCCGAGCAGGCCGGGGCGGACCGGCGTTCCCCCGTGCACGATGTCATCTCCTCCGGAGGGGCGCCGCTGGACACCGATACCCGGGCCGATCTGGAGGGACGGATGGGCGCCGACTTCTCCGACGTACGGGTGCACACCGACTCCGCGGCCCACGAATCGGCGAAGGGCGTCGGCGCACACGCGTACACGGTCGGCAACAACGTGGTCTTCCAGCGGGATGCCTACGATCCGTCCTCGCCGCAGGGCCGTACGACGCTGGCGCACGAGCTGACCCATGTGGTCCAGCAGCGCAACGGGCCGGTGGAAGGCACGGAGGCACCCGGCGGGATCCGGGTGAGCGACCCTTCCGACCGGTACGAGCGGGAGGCCGTGGCGAACGCGGACCGGGTGCTGTCGGAGCCCGCCCCGGCCGCCGACCCGGCTCCTGCCGCCGCAGCCCCGGCTGCCGCCTCCGTCCCCGCGGTGCAGCGCGCGGAATCCGAGGACGAGGACGAGCAACCAGCCGATGTGCAGGGCTCGTTCGTCCAGCGAGCGGAGGCTGAAGGCGCGGGAGAAGAGAAGGAGAAGGAAGAAGAGGAGTCCCCGTCGGCGTGAGCCCCCATCGGCGTGAGCGCCCGGCGCGGCCGGTCAGCTCTTGGGCTGCATCGTTCCACCGAGGAGCAGGGACTCGGCGCACCGTGAGGGTGTCGGTGCGTTCACCGGCTTGCCCACCTTGCGGCAGTCCACGGTCATGGTGACCTTGCCGCCCGGGGTCACCAGGATCGGGGTGACGAAGTGGTAGTCGGAGTCCCGGAAGTTCTCCAGTGCGAGGCGCAGCACCGGTGAGTCCTGGCCGGACGACACCGTGATCGTTCCGGCGTCGCCCTGCGGGTTCTGGACCACGATGTCGGTCAGCCGGAAGGTGTGCGTGTCCGGCACCTGCAACGCCGTCGCGGTGGTCGAGCCGCCTCCCACCGCGTCCCTGACCTGCACGTGTGCGCTGGTCGGGGCGGCGGCCGACGCGGCATCGGCCGCCGATGACGGGCTCGGCCCGGGGCCGCCCGTCCCGTTCGATCCCGCGCTCGCCCCCTGCTTTCCGCCGCTACTGGACGCCGTGTCGCCACCCGTACTGTCACCCGCGCTGTCGCCGCCGGAAGCGGCGCCCGGCTTCTTGCTCTCCTCGGCAGCCGCAGACGCGACGGCCTCGGGCGTGATGGCCTCCCGGGCCGCCGACTTCACGGCCGGTCTCAGCAACCCGTACCAGATACCGCCCGCCGCGAGGATCAGCACGACCGCGACGGCGATCGCCCGCGGCAGCCAGCGCGGGAGGATCGCCTCCTGCTGGTAGGAGCCGTCGACGACCACCGGTTCGAGCGGCTCCTGACCCTCCAGGACGGCGGCCGTGGCCGTCGTCTGGAACGGGTGAGTGAGGGGTGTCCCGCGCCACATCCGCTTCGTCGGCTTGACCCGCAACGTGCCGAACTCGGCCTTGCCTGGACCGATCCGCAGCTCCGGCTCGGTGAACGTGATGCGCGCGCGCTCCGTACCGGACCGGGCACCGAGCCGCACGGTGACGGGAACATTGCCCCGGTTGTCCACGGCGAACTGGTGCGTGCCGCGTCGGGAGCCGTGCGAAGCGCGCGGCACCAGCTCGCCCGTCAGATCGGTGAAGGGCAGGACGGTCACCCGTCCCTCGGGCACCACCGCTTCGCCCGGTTCGCTCGTCGGCACCACCCGGATGCCGAACGCGCTCTCGCCCGCAAGGACGGACGAGTCACGCGGCGGGCGGAACCTCACCTCCACGGTCCCCGAATTGCCCGGGTACAAGGACAGGCTCTGCGGTTCCACGGCTGCCCAGGCAGCACACGAGCCGACCATCTCGAAGCGGTATTCCTCCACGGTGGAACCGGAGTTGAGCACCTGCAGGGGAACGACCGCCTCCTCGCCGGGAGTGGCGGTGACGATCGACGCGTCGAGGCTTGCCGTGAGACTCATAGCCGCAACGTAGGAGCGGAGGCGACCCACGACATCGGCCGCGAAGGAATACTTTCAGGCAGATTCGCTGCCCGTTACGACATTCTAGTTTCCTTGTCAGTACACCCGGGCATCGTTTGACCGCCTCATGACCCATGAGACACACATATGCAGCCGTGAAGTCAGCGCAATGTGTGGCGCGTTCCGGCTGTTGCCCAGGGGGAGCCTTGCTATGGAGCGCACCAACGTCGCCTTACGTGCACAGGATCCGATCTCTCAAGCCGGTGTGGCCAGTCAGCTGCGTGCACGACCCGAGGTCAGCCTGACCGAGTGGACCGAGGGCGAGCCCTCGCCCCAGGTCGCCGTCGTGGTCGTGGATGCGATCGACGAGGAGGTGTTGCGGATGCTGCGTCACATCCAGCGCACCAGCACCGCCCGAACTGTCCTGGTCACGACCGACATCGACGAACAGAAACTGGTCAGTGCCGCAGAGTGCGGCGTAGCCGGAGTGGTCCGCCGCGCCGAGGCGACCCCGGATCATCTGGTACAGGTCATCGCGACCGTGGCGCGCGGCGAGGGACACCTCCCCTCCGACCTGCTCGGGCGGCTGCTGGAGGAGGTGGGCCGGCTCCAGGGGCAGGTACTGGGGCCGCGCGGACTGCACTTCACCGGGCTCGCGGCCCGTGAGATCGACGTGCTGCGGCTGGTCGCCGAGGGCTACGACACCGCGGACATCGCCACGAAGTTGGCTTATTCCGAGCGCACGATAAAGAACGTCCTGCACTCGGTCATGACCCGTCTGCAACTGCGCAACCGGTCGCACGCCGTGGCCTACGTCATGCGGCAGGGGCTCATCTGACGTACCCGGTCCCGCTGTTGGGGAGTGCCGGGAGTGCGGGGGCATGTGCCCGTGCGCCCCCGGCGCTGCCCCAAAGGGCAGTTGAGGCTTCCCGTCTCTGTGGTTCGCGGCGCGCTGTGCGATCGCGGCCGGTGCGGGACCGTGCGGACAGGCGAACCGACGGGCCGGTGTGCTGCCGGTACGCCGGTCGGCTCGCCGGACCGTTCGGCGGGGTACGGGGGAGGCTTCGGTGCGAGGGATCCAGCGGTTACGGCACGTCCCACGGTTCGGCCCGGTGCGGCGGGCGGAACCCCCACCGGTCACGGGCTGGAACAGGATCCGGCGTACCGTCGGCGCCCTCCGCTTCCCGGCGCTCGCCCTGCTGCTCCTGACCATCGGGCTCGGCCCGGGTGCCGGTTCACCGGCCCTGGCCGTGGACGTACCACCGGAGCCCTGGGTCACCCCGGCGACGGTCCACGAGGCGGTCGATCCGGGCGGGTCCATCGCCGTCGACAAGCAGGTACGGACGCCGACGATCCCGCCCAAGCCGGACGTGGTCCTGCTCGTCGACGGCACGGCGAGCATGGGGGACGCGATCAAGAGTGTCCGGGACGACCTGCCTGCGATCACCGACAAGATCCTGGCCGGTCAGCCGGACTCGCGCTTCGCCGTGGCCACGTTCGGGGACCAGGTCGGCGACGTCAACGCGGGTTTCAGGGTGCTGACAGGACTGACCGACGACCTCTCGAAGGTGCAGGACGGTGTCAACGGGCTGAAGACCGATCTGGGCGGTAAGAGCAAAGGCCCGTCCGAGGACTGGATCAACGGGCTCTGGCAGATAGCGAACGGAGCAGGGGGCCAGACCGTCTTCCGCGACGGCGCCAGCCCGGTCGTCGTGCTGGTGAGTGACGCGTCCAGCCATTCTCCCAGCAACGGTCACACCATCGACGACACGATCTACGCACTACAGGACAAGGGCGTCCGGGTGATCGGCGTCGATGTCGTCAACCAAAGCACCATCGGGGACGGCCTGGACGGTAACGGCGACGCCGGTGACCCCAACTACGTCGAGGATCCGCCCACCGTCCCGGGGCAGGCCACCCGCATCATCAAAGCCACCAACGGCCGAATGCTGGAGGGCATCGACAGCGACAAGGTCGCCGAAGCCATCGCCGACGGCTTCAGTGACTTGCCGACGACCGTCGGACACCGCCTCGACAACTGCGACCCGCATCTGAACGTGGCTCTCGACCCGCCCACCGCCTCCGTCACCAGCGGGGACACCGCACACTTCGCCGAGACCATCGACGTCGCGGCGGACGCCCCCCAGGGCACCACGCTGACCTGTACCGTCCAGTTCCTGCTCGGTACGCAGGCACCCGGAACGCAGAGCGTCGGCCCGGCAGCGGTCGGCGACCCGGACTTCCAGCAGAAGATCAGCATCGATGTGAACGACGTCAGTGCGCCCGTGGTGACCGTGGACAACCGCACGGTCAGAGCCACCGGCGACAACGGCGCCCGTATCAACTACACCGCGACCGCCCAGGACGCCGAGGACGGCGCGCTCCCCGTCAGTTGCACGCCCGCGTCGGGTTCGCTGTTCCCGGTCGGCGTGACCACGGTCACCTGCACGGCCACGGACGCGGCCGGTAACACCGGTACGGCCACCGCCCGGTTCGAGGTGGAGAAGCGGCCCGTACCGCCGTCCGCGGACGTGGCGGTGAAGGTTGCTGTCTCACCGGACCGTACATACACGACCCGCCCTGCGACAGCGCGCTACACCGTGACCAACGCGGGCCCCGACACGGCCACCGGCGTGGTCATCGGCTCCACCTGGCCGAACACCTCTGCCGCCAAGGACCGTTCACTGATCGCGCAGACCCGGTGCACGGCGAGCAGACCGTGCACCGTCCCGGCCGGTGGCCGCATCGAGGTGACGCAGACGGCGACCTACCGTGCGGCGATCACCGGCGTCGTCCGGGCCGAGGTGAGCGGCACCCTGCCCGACAAGCGCTCGGTCGACAACAGGGCCCAGGACGGGCTGCGCGTCCTGAAGCCCTCGCTCACCGTCACCCCGCAGGTCGCCAAGCCCGGCCAGGTGGTGGTGGCCCGGGGGAAGGACTACCCGCCGGGCGAGAGCGTACGACTCACCTGGGACGTCGGGATCACGGCGGCCACCAGCGGTGTGGCGGCCGGCCGGGACGGCACCTTCGAGGCGCAGGTCCTGGTCCTGCGCAAGGACCGGCTGGGCCCGAGGGAGCTCCGCGCGGACGCCTCACGTCTCGAACGGCTGAAGAAGCCGGTCCTGGTGGTCCAACGCAACACCGAACCACCGGACTTCGCGGGCCGCGAGTAACCACACGCCCCCCCACGTACATCTGCACATTCCGTACCTCACTATCCGGGAGTGATCAGGTGATCCACGAGGTCGACGACGTGCTGCGGGCCCTGATCCGGGCCGAGGTGCTCGAAGGGGGCCAGATCGCAGTGGTCTTCGACGCCCCCACCAGGGAGTGGGCCGCCAAGGTCAACGCTCCGATGGTCAACCTCTACCTCTACGACATCCGGGAGGACGTACGGCGGCGTGAGCGGGGCCTGCACAACGAGTACGACGAGCGCGGCACGATCGTCGCCCGCCGCCGCCCGCCCCGCTTCTTCAAACTGTCGTACCTGATCACCGCGTGGACCAAGCGCCCGGAGGACGAACACCGGCTGCTCTCCTCGCTGTTGGCCTGCCTCCTGCAGCACGAGGCGCTGCCACCGGAGCGGCTGGCCGGATCCCTGGCGGAGATCGGGGCCTCCGTACCGATGTCGATCGCGCTGCCGCCCCCGGAGGACCGGTCCTTCGCCGACGTGTGGAGCGCGCTGGGCGGTGAGCTGAAACCCTCGCTGGACCTGGTGATCAGCGTGCCGGTGACGGCCTCGCCCTCGTACGGTGCGGGCCCGCCGGTACGGGACGAAGGACTCCAGGCGCGGTTCGGGGAGCTTCCGGTGCCGCCGGAGCGGCGGATGCGGTCGTTACCGGGGCACCAGGGACTACCGGTGTACGGGAGCCGGCCCGGACGTCCGGAGCGGGAGGCCGTGTCACCTTCGCCGGAGACAGGCAGGGACCGTCGTAGCGGCCTCTCCTTGCGTATCACCGAGAACCGCCGTGCCGAGGACCGTCGCTCGGGCCGCACGCCGAGAAGTCAGGAGGACAGCACCGAATGACCACCCCGGCCACCTCGGCCAGCCCGGCCGTTCCCGCCGCCTCCGGCAATCCCAGCCTGCGCCATCTCCTCGCCCGAGCCCTCCTCGTGGAGCAACGCATCCGACGCGCCGTGGAGGCCAGGGAGCTCACGGACCCGTCCCCGGACGACGAGTTCCGTGGCCTGTATCTGACCGCCGAGACGATCACCCGGCTACTGGACGACGACACGTCCCGCGCGTACCCCACACCGGTCCAGGAAGAGCCGCCGGATTCCGACGACGGCTCCCGACTGGCAGCCCTGACGAGGGAGTTCGGACTCACCGCACTCGACACGGAGATCCTTCTCATCGCACTCGTACCGGACCTGGACGACCGCTTCGAAGCGTTCTACGGGTACCTCAACGACGACGTCACCCGTCGCCGCCCGTCCATCGGCCTGGCTCTTGGCCTCTGCGGTCGCGCCCCCTCCGACCACGCCGCCCGTGCCCGCCTGGGCGCCCAAGCCTCGCTGCGCGCAGGCCGGTTGCTGCTGTCCGAGGAGCTGGACCGCCCCTACCTGGGCCGTTCCCTGCGCGTCCCCGACCGGGTCACCGCCCACCTCCTGGGCGACGACACCCCGGACCCCCGGCTGGCCGGACTGCTGGCCGACTGGCATGCGGTGGCCGGGGTCGGCGATCCGGCGCCACTCGCCCGGGTCCTCGACCGAGGCGTCCCACTCGCCTATCTCCAGGAGGACCAGGGAGGCGCGGGCACAGCACTGGCGGCGTCCGCGCTCACCCTCGCGGGCCGCGAGGTCCTGGGCCTGGACCTGTCCCGGCTCGCGGAGGATCCGTCCCCCACCGACGCGGTACGCACCCTGGTCCGCGAGGCGCGGCTCACGCACGCCGGTGTCATCTGCGCCCCGCTCGACGCGGTGTCCCGGGAACACCCGCACCTCCTCCGGCTGCTCACCGACACCCCGGTCCCGACGATCCTGGTGGGCCGGGCCCCCTGGGACGCGTCGTGGTCGGTGACCCCGCCCCTGCTCCTGCACGCTCCCCGGGTGGAGCCGACGGCGCGCGCGGCCCTGTGGACCGACGCCTACGCCCGCCGTGCCGAGACCCCGGTGCCGGACGCCATCGACGTGGACCGGCTGCTCGCCCCTTTCCTGCTCACTCCGGAACAGCTCATCGGGGCCGCGCGCGGGGCCGCCCAGACGGCCCAACTGGACGGCGGACCCCTGACGCCCGACCACGTACGCCACGGGGCCCGCGCCCAGAACGCGGCAGGCCTGGACCGGCTGGCCCGCCGTATCGAACCGACGGTCACCTGGAACGATCTGGTCCTGCCCCCGGACACCCACAGCCAACTCCGTGAACTCACCGCCCGCGCCCGCCACCGCGACCGGGTCCTGGGGGAGTGGGGCATGCGGCCGGGAGGCGGCCGGGGCCGCGGTGTATCGGCGCTCTTCGCAGGCGACTCCGGCACCGGCAAGACGATGTCGGCGGAGGTGATCGCCGCAGACCTCGGCCTGGACCTCTACACGGTGGACCTGGCCACGGTGATCGACAAATACGTGGGCGAGACCGAGAAGAACCTGGAACGTATCTTCTCCGAAGCGGCAGGCGTGAACGGGGTCCTGCTCTTCGACGAGGCGGACGCGATCTTCGGCAAACGCTCGGACGTGAAGGACGCCCACGACCGCTACGCGAACGTCGAGAGCGCGTACCTCCTCCAGCGCATGGAGTCCTTCGACGGCCTGGCCATCCTCGCCACCAACCTCCGCGCCAACCTGGACGACGCCTTCACCCGCCGCCTCGACCTCGTCATCGACTTCCCGGTCCCGGACCCGGAGCAACGCCTCACCCTCTGGGAGCGCTGCCTGGGCCCGGTACTCCCGCGCGGTACGGACCTGGACCTTGCGTTCTGCGCGGACAATTTCGAGCTGGCGGGCGGCAATATCCGCTCGATCGCGGTGACAGCCGCGTACTTGGCGGCGGACACGGACGAGCCGGTGACCATGGCGACGCTGATCCACGCGATCCAGCGGGAGTACCAGAAGCTGGGGCGGCTGACGCTGGCGTCGGAGTTCGGCCCGTATCTGGGATGGGTGACGTGACGCCGGAGGTTCCCCCACGCGCACTTGCGCGGGCCCCGGGTTGCCGCCACCGTGGGCGGGGCCGGGCCGGTGACAGACCCGCCCGATCCGTACGGCGACAGGAGCCGACGTGACCTCACTGACCCTGCCCCACGCGCTGCACGGCAACGGCCCGCACAAGGTGATCGCGGTCCACGGCTGGCTCGCCGACCGGTCCGCGTACGACCCGGTGCTGGCGGATCTCGACCTCGGCTCGTTCCAGTACGCACTGGTGGACCTACGGGGTTACGGGGAGGCCAGGGACGCGGAGGGCACCTTCACCACGGCCGAAGGGGCCGCCGACGTGATCGCGCTGGCCGACCACCTCGGCTGGGACCGGTTCTCGCTGATCGGCCACTCGATGGGCGGCTCCGTCGCGCAGCGAACCGTGGCCGCCGCACCGCACCGGATACGGCGGATCGTCGGGGTCTCACCCGTCCCCGCGTCAGGCCTGCCCCTCCCGCCCGACCAGTGGGAACTCTTCGCCGCGGCGGCGCACACCCCGCAGAACCGCCGCACGATCCTCGACACCACCACCGGAGGCCGGCGCCCGGCGGGCTGGCTGGACCGGATGGTGCGCCGCTCGGTCGACCGGAGCGACGCGAAGGCGTTCCGGACCTGGCTGGATTCCTGGGCGGGCGAGGACTTCCACGACCAGATCGAAGGTTCACCCGTGCCCGCCCTCGCCGTCGCGGGCGCGCTGGACCCGGCCCTGTCGGCGGAGTTGCAGCGCGCCACCTGGATGCGCTGGTTCCCGCGCGCCGAACTGGTCGAGCTGCCTTCGTGCGGCCACTACGCGATGGACGAGGCTCCGCTCGACCTGATCCGTACGGTGGAGGACTTCCTACGAGCCGATGCCGAGGACGAGGACGACGCCGACGCTGAGGACGACGGGGCGAAGGCATGAACGACGTTCCCGTACCGGACGTGTTCGACCCGAGGCAGTACGCCCGCGGCATCCCCCACGACCGCTACCGCCACCTGCGCGACCACCACCCCGTCGCCTGGCAGGAGGAGCCGGAGGTACTCGGCTGGCCGGCGGGCCCCGGCTTCTGGGCGGTCACCCGGCACGAGGACGCCGTCCGGGTCCTGAAGGACTTCTCGACGTACTCCTCGCACCTGGGCGCCACCCAGATCCGCGACCCGGACCCCGAGGATCTGCCGTTCATCCGCCGCATGGTGCTCAACCAGGACCCACCGCACCACCGGCGCCTGCGCACCCTCGTCAGCCGCGCCTTCACCCCGAAGCGCGTCGACCGCTTCGAGACAGCCGTCCGCGAACGCGCCCGCTCCCTCCTCACCCGGGCGCTCGCCGAGGCACAGGCCACCGACGGCACCTGCGACCTCGTCACCCAGGTCACCGACGACTACGCCCTGCTCAACCTCACCGACCTGCTGGGCGTACCGGACACCGACCGGCGCCTCCTCCTCCACTGGACCCAACGCGTCATCGGCTACCAGGACCCGGACGAGGCCGGCACACCGGTACTGGGCCCGGACGGCAAGCCGGTCAACCCACGCTCCCCGGCGGCCCTCCGCGACATGTTCGACTACGTACACGAACTGGCGGCCCACAAGCGCCGCCATCCCGGCGACGACGTGATGACAGCCCTGGCCACGGACCCCGAACTCACCGCTCCAGAGCTGGAGATGTTCTTCTTCATCCTGGTGGTCGCAGGCAACGACACGGTACGCAGCGCGGCCCCCGGCGGCCTGCACCTCCTGGCCCAACACCCTGAGGCGTACAGCCGCCTGCGCAACGGCGAGGTCCAACTCCCCACCGCCATCGACGAACTCCTCCGCCGCCACCCACCGGTCCTCACCATCCGCCGCACCGCGACGCAGGACACGGACCTGGCGGGCACGCGTGTCCGCAGTGGCGACAAGGTGGTGGTCTTCCACGCCTCGGCCAACCACGACGAACGCGTCTTCCGCGACCCGTTCGCCCTGGACCTTTCCCGGTCCCCGAACCCACACATCTCGTTCGGAGACGGCCCCCATGTCTGCCTGGGCGCGCACTTCGCCCGCTTGGAACTACGGGTTCTGTACGAGGAGGCGTGCCGCATTCTTCCGCCGGGTCCACTCCAACTCGCGGGCCCGCCGAGCCGCTTGGTGTCGAACTTCATCAACGGTCTGAAGTCGTTGCCGGTCCGGGCGGCTGAGCTTTGACGGTCCGGCCAGCGGTCCCGTATCGCCTCAGCTGAGCCCTTCCGGCCAGATCAACCGAGCGCGGGTCCTGCTTCCACCACTGAAGAATCGAAGAGCCGAGCCAGGCGTACGGGCGCTGAGGCGCGAGACACCGTTGACGGAGACGACATCGGCTCGATCTTCGAACGCCAGCCCCCAGGCTGCCACGGCGCCATCCTCGCAATCTCCGAGTTCTTGTACGACAGCGAACATGCGCGGCGCGGACTCTCGCACGATGTCGTGCAGCAGCGACTCGAACTCCTGCCTGCCAAGCAGCCCCAACTCCTGCGAATCTGCGTTGTCCTCGCGGGGCTCATCAACGTGGTGCGACTTCTCATTCATGGTGTACCTCCACGGGTTGGCGATACTGTTGAGTCTAAATTTTTATTCAACAGAACGCAGTCGCTCAATCGGGTGATGCTCAACTGCTCTCTTGCGAAGCTGATTTCCTGTTGGGCAAGCAGGTACCTCGCCCAGACGCGCGTCCAGTGCCCGCGTCACGTGTGTCAAGGAGAAGTGCAGTGACCGAGACATCCAGCCCCACGGTGTGGCGACGTTGGCTCGCATTCGAGCTGGTCCGTCTGCGGAAGCAGGCAGGGCTCGACCAGAAGGAGGTAGCCAAGGCGCTGCGCTGCACCGTCGCGAAGGTTTCGTACTACGAGACGTCCGAACGTCCCGTGGTCTTGCGGGACTTGGACGAAGTCCTGCTCCCGCTCTACGGCGTTCCGAAGGAGCGTTGGGACGACTACCTCCGAGCTGCCAGGAACGCCCGCCGCAAGGGCTGGTGGGAGGGGGAGGGCGGGGCCCCGATGCCGAGTTGGTTTTCCCTGTTCATCGGCTTGGAACAAGGGGCATCGCAAGTTCGGGCGTACGAGAGCGAGGCCATCCCGGGGCTCCTCCAGACCAGGGCGTACACCGACGCCATCACGCGACGGGGCACCGCCGAGCGGGAACGGGACGAAGTGGAGCGTCTCACCGACCTACGCATGACGCGGCAGTCCGCGCTGATTCGGGAATCCGCCCCGCTGCGACTCTGGACGGTGCTCAACGAAGCGGTCCTGCGCCGAGTCGTCGGTAGCCCGGCGATCATGAGGGACCAACTTCTCCACCTTGCCGAGATGAATCGCCATCCCAAGATCACCGTGCAGGTACTCCCGTACGAGCACGGGGCTCACCCTGGCATGGCGGCAGGCCCGTTCCAGATCCTCGGCTTCCCGTGGCCGGCCGACCCCGGCGTGGCGTATGTGGAGCATCGGGCGGGCGCTTGTTACCTCGAACGCACCCACGAGATCGAGGCGCATACTGTGGCCTTCGAACACCTCGTCGCACTGGCGCTGAGTCCGGAGGACTCAGTGGCGATGGTGCGAGAAGTCGCGAAGGAATACGTGTGAACGACATAGAACAGCCTCGGTCGTACGACGAGTTGAACGCACTGGTGTGGCGGAAGTCCACCTTCAGCGGCGATCAGGGGGCCTGCGTGGAGGTCGCGCCCTTGCCAGATGGTCGCATAGCCGTACGTAACAGCAATCACCCCGATGCGGGAGCCGTGCATTTCACCGTTGTAGAGATGGACGCCTGGATTAAGGGCGCGAAGGCGGGGGAGTTCGACTACCTCGTCGGTGAGTAGCCAGCCACCAGACCTGCTGAGCGTGCCGGACAGCGATCGGGGCTGCCTCCTGCGCTGGAACCAAGGTGTCATTGGATACCAGGATCCGGACGAGGCCATCACATCGGTACTGGGCCCGGGACGGTATGCCGGTCAACACGCGGCCTCTGGTGTCACTGCGCGACATGTTCGACTACGCGTACGAGTTGGTGGCGCACAAGCGCCAATTCCCAGACGACGACGTGGTGACGACCCTGGCCACGGAAACCGAACTGACAGCGCCGGAACCGGAGACGTATGTCTTCCTGCTGGTGGGCGCCGAAACCGACACGGAACGACAGTGCAGCACCCGGCGGTTTGCACCTCTTGGCGGGAGTTTCCGCGTGCACCGGGGCCGCAAGGGCGAACCCAAGGCCTTCCACCTGGCAGGACTACCGCGACCCCATCGTGCGGGCACACAACCAGCTCAAAGGCCCCATCGTCCTGGTCTGGGACAACCTGCACACCCATCTCATGCCGCAGATGAAGGAATTCATCGCCGCGAACGAGGACTGGCTGACCGTCTTCCACTTCCCGCCCGACGCACCTGACCTCAACCCGCAGGAAGGCATCTGGTCCCTGGTGAAGCGAACGATCGGCAACCTCGCCGCCGCGAACCTCGACCAGCTCGCCGCCGCCGTGAAGCGCAGCCTCAAGCAGACCCAGAACCGATCACACCTCATCGACGGCTGCCTCATAGGAACCGGCCTGACCCTGACCAGCTGACACGATCAAGCAGACATCGTAAATTCAAGTTCAGTAACAGCTTGACCAAGGAGATAGGGGCACCCTCTGCCGCATTGGTGCCATCATCCAGGCCGTCCACACGCTTTTGAACTGCAACTATTCAGGATGAAAGAGGTTCAGTGTGAGGTCTTTATTGATAGGCGATCGAGGAGAGGTCCGTAATCGACATCAGGGAACTCGATCTGTAGGAAGTCAAGTAATTTCTTTATGTGGGTTGCGATGTAGATATTGCCCGGTTCTGTCAGAGATATGTCCGAGAAGAGATACTGCCAATAGTGTCCACCTTTGGTGATTCGGACATTGTCAAGGTAAGAGCAGTAGCTAATATGTAGCTTGTACGGCCCTCGGGTATTGTCGTAGAACCAAAGCTCCGGCGTCACGCCGAATGGCATCATCCGCAGGCTTCCCAGGGTGCCGGACCCGCTTTGGGAGTGGGTGTCGAAAATCCGGAATCGAGAAAATAGGTCCTGCTGTTCGGGGCTCCATTCGCTGCGGTTGTGCCATGGCGGTGGACCCATTCGTATACTCTCAGATAGGTGGAGAAGGTTGAATTCGCCACCTATCTCCGATTCTGGATCGGATGCTTGCCAGTGAGCTCCGACATCTCGGAATCGCATAAAACAGTTCTGCATCTCCTCGGGGAGGACGGTGTAGCCCTGAGATGCAAGCTGCTCGAACACCTTTTGAGCGTCTCCGGCTCGCTTGAGGAGATCACCTTGATTACTGGAAAGTACTGTCACTGCTGGGGATGCAATGAGATCTTCTGTTATCTGAACGAACCTCTGCTCGATAGTGCTCAGCTCTGTCACAGTTGCCCCTCTCGCGGGGATTTCGAAGTGTTCAGGGAATGGTAATCTCTCCAAGTCGAATGACAGATTTAAGTAGGTCGAGCATCACGGGTAGACCGGCCCATGGGATAGGTTTTGACTGGTCCCATGCCTCCAGCCGGTCTTCCAGGTCGGTGACCGAGTCGTAAGGTTTCTGTATTCCTTGGGCATTTTTTCGAAGTAAAACAACCTGACGTGCGAAATAAAGGTATTCCTCCCCGCCCATGCGGTCTGCGATTCTCGCTTCTCCGGCCGTGTTGAGGCTGATGGTCTGGACAGCTGTATTTGGCGGGGGATTTTGAGGGTCTGAATATGATCCCGAAGGGGTATGTCTGCGTATCCATTGGCTGCCGTCACTGTCGTAAGTTCCCCAGGAGACATCTATGAGACTCGGGAAGCCCTCATATCGTGCTCCGTGGCCGAACTCGACCTTGACTTGATACCAGATCGCTGGGTTCTTTGGATGTTCATTCGAGTACGCGAGGAATGAATGAGCAGGCTCCTCGACTTTTGTTAAGAAGTCCGGATTGTTTACGCTCTGGCGTGCCGGCACAAGATTTGAGTCGGTCGCCATCCCCCCTAGTCGACCGGGAAGGAGGTGCATCTTCAGCCAGTATTCCTGCGGGCCTTGAAGTTTTCTGGCGTCGACGTAACGCCAGCCCTTCAGCGTGAACCCCTTGTTCGCTGTGGAGACCTGGCCTTCGGGAGGTGGCCACGCTATGTAATGGGCGGTAAAATTCGTAGCCAGAACACTGTTTCGGAACGGTGGGAGTACGGGAGGAGGAAGCGGTGGCAACGGCTTCTTTTGGAGGGCCAGGAGTTCGGCCAGCCGCTCAAATTTGAGTACCAACTCATCAAAGCGAGCCTGCATGTTGGGATGACTGGCTGCGACAGACCTCTTCGTTGGTAGCGCCTGCTCCGCACGCATTACTTCGTTGTGCTGGCTGAGTGCGTCGCTGTGCGCAGATTCCTGTGTCGTTCTTTCGGATGAAGAAACGCTTGGAAGGGAGTCTTTCCAGCGTAACAGGTAATCGGTTATCGAAACTGGCGTGCTGTGGACCATCAGCTCCCTGCGACTTCCTACTTCTTTGAAGAGGAGCGTATGGCTTCCAAAATCTGCCGTGCGGAATCTTCTCTTTGGGAGGGTGTAAAAGAATGGCTTCTTGTCTTTTGCTTTACTGGTGTCGGCGCCGGTGCGATCGGGGTGATTCGGTCTTGAATTCCGCGCGTCACCTTTGTCGTCATTCCTGCCCTTTCTGTCTTTCGCTCTGGCCCAGAGAGCCTTCCCTTTCTTTGCGATGAGGTCGACGATTTTGTCGATGGCCCTGTTGACGGGCCGGGCCACCGCATGGAAGACGCTCTTGACCTTGCTGGCAAGGCCGCCGATCCCCAAGAGTGAAGCCAGGAACCCGATCAGCACCGGGACGCTCGCCGCCAGCGCCGCCTCCACCATCTTCGGAACCCCGGCCGAGCCGCCGTTCGCGATGGAAATGACCGCGTCCAGAATGGAGTTGACGAACTCCACCAGTTGCGCGCCCTGGTTCACGACAAAGGAGACGATGTCGATGATTCCCTTGACCGCGCGGACGAATGCCGAGGCAGGGTTGAGCAGGGAGACGATCCAGGTGATGCCCGCGATCAGGACCGTGGGGATCAGGTAGCTGGTGAGTTTGCTGAGGATGGTCGACTTGAGGTCGCCGGCCTCGGCGGCGATTTCCTTTACCGCGCCTGCCGGGCCTTCTCGTACGAGGTTCTGGGCGACCGGCACGGACTGTTCCACCGCGCTCATGGCCTGGTCGGGAACGCCCTTGCGGGTGACTCGGGCTCGGATGTTCGCCCAGGTCAGGCCCAGTAGCGAGGCGATGATCTGGATGATTCCCTTGATGTCGAACTTCTGGGGGAGTTCCAGGCCCGCTTGGACCGCGGTGCCCAGCAGCCAGGACACGACGCCCGATTTGAGGTGTTCGGCGATATTGGTGATGAAGAGCTGGAGCCCGGCTCCTACCGCCCGCACGAGGTTGCCCAGGAACCCGATCGGGTCCTTGATGATCTTCATGATCGCGGAGGCGGCCTTGGCGAGGATGCCCAGGAGCAGGTTCTTCAGGTCGTTGATCGTCTTGATGACGCCGACGATCGCGTCCTTCGCCTTGTCGACCAGGCCCTTGTTGGCGTCCTGGAGTTTCTTGATGTCCTCGTCGATCTTCTTCAGGGCCGCTGTGTACTTCGTCGCCAGGTCCTGGACCAGTTGCTTCGACTTGTCGTTGACCTCGGTTTCCAGGTCGTCGAACTTTCCGGCGAAGTCCTTCGCTGATTCCTCGCCGAACTTCCGTAGGTCGGCGGGGAGTTTGTCGACCTCGGCCTTCAACTCGTTCCGGCCCTTGGCGATGCGGGCCTTCGCCTTGCCCAGTTCCGTACCGATGAGGTCGGCGACGGACGAGATGACGCCCTGCATGCGGGAGACGTAGAGCTTCCGGGACTCCTGGTAGAGGCTGTTGGCCTCCTTCGGCATCCCCATGAGCTTGTCCTTGGCCCACTTGAGACCACCGGACATCCCGGAGTACCGCTTGTGCTTGTACGCGTTCATCCGGCGCTTCTGGTCCGTGGTGAACGCGTCCCGGGCGGCCTTCTCGCCCGCCGTGAATTTCTCGTCCACCTGCTTGTCCAGGCCGGAGAGGATCTTCTCGACGTCGCTCTTCGTGGCGTCGAATACCTTCTGGAGCTTCGAGGTGACCTGGGCGCGCTTCTGCTCGTCCTGCGACTTCGCCGTGCCCTTCCCGGCGTCGACCTTCTTCCCCGCACCGGTACGGGTGGCCGTCAGGGCATTCATGGCCTGGGCGCCGGAGGAAGCGGCGCCCGCCTTCGCCTTGGAGAGCTGCTGGTTCTCCGCAGCCCTGCCCTGCGCGGGGGCCTTCGCGGAGTGGGCCTCGGCTGACTTCTTCGCCGACAGGGCCTGGTTGAACTCCGGTTCGTTGCCCTTGGCCAGTTGGCCCTCGGTGACCTGGGCGTCCGACATTTCCTTGTCGTTCGCCTCGGGGCCGCCCGAGAAGTCGGTGACGGCCGCGGGCTGTTTCTCAGGGATCGCGGCGGCGGCGTCCGGGGCGCCCGGGTTCGCCGGTGGGTGGTCGGGGGTCATCGGGGTGACCGGCTTGTCCTTGGCCGCCGCGGTGTCCGGCGGGGCCTTGGTGGCGGTGTCGATGTCCTTCGCCGAGGACGTCTTGCCGTCGGTGACCTTGCCGTCCACCTCGGACTTGATCTTGTCGGCCTTGCCCGACTTGGAGAACTTGTCGGCCTCGTCGAGGTTCTTCGGGGCCTGCGCGTCGATGGCCTTGTTCACCGCGTCGATGAACGCCTGCTTGTTGAACTCGCCCGGTTTCGCCGCGTTCATCTTCTCGGCGTTGGCCGCCTTGCCCTGGGCTTCCTTGTCGTCCGGGGGAGCGACCGCCGCGTCCTGGGCCGACTTGGATTCGCCTGCGGCGGGCGGGTGTTGGGAGACCCTCTGCTTCTTCGCGGTGACATCCGCGTTGACCGCGCGCAGCCCCGGCGCCTGTTCGGCCGGGGTGATCACCACGGGGGCCGGTCCGGTTCCGCCGGCCGCCGAGGGCGCTTTGGTGAGGCGCTGCGCGACCACCATCCGGGCCACCGTTGCGTTCCCCAACCGGCCCTGGAGACGCTGTGCGGTGCGCGGGTCGAGCCTGCGGGCGTGCGGTGCGGTGGGTGAAGGGGTGCGCTCGGGAGCGGACGACTCCGTCGAGCGGGACAGGCTGGTGCGGGTGGCGTCGGCGCGTTCCTTCCCCGAAGTCGCCTTCATCCGCACTCCCGGTCACCGTTCCCGGACAGGACTGCCAGCGTGGGCGGCGGCGACGGACCGTACGGAGTGCGCGTGCACCAGACGGCGGGGCAACTCTGAGCGGTACGGGTGGGTCAACTGGGTTGCCTCTTAGGGCAGTTGCCCGTGCGCGCGAGGCGGCCTCGCATCCGTTCCCGGTACATCGGTCCCGCAGTGAGAATCACCGTGTTCCCCGGTCAAGGAGAGACTCATATGCCGTCGTACCTGTCCCCGGGCGTCTACGTCGAAGAGATCGAGTCCGGATCCCGGCCGATCGAAGGGGTGGGCACCTCGGTTGCCGCCTTCGTCGGCTTTGCCCAGCAGGGGCCGTTCGACGAGCCGACCCTGATCACGAACTGGAGCCAGTTCGTGAGCCGCTTCGGCGATTTCGTCGGCGGAACGTACCTCGCGACCTCCGTGTACGGCTTCTTCGCCAATGGTGGCGGCACCTGCTACGTCGTACGCATCGGTGACGGTTCGGAGCCGGTGGAGGGTGGCGAAGAAGCCGGAGACGGTGCGCCGGGGCAGCTGCCCGCCGGCTCGGAGACGCAGCTCGGCCCGTACGCCGTGAAGCCACGTGCCGGAGTGACCGGTCAGATCACCGTCGAGGTGGCCGACGACGAGGGCGACGATCCGCCGTCCGACGTCTTCCAGCTGATCGTCAAGAGGGACGGCCAGGTGGCGGAGACATATCCGTCCGTCACCACCAAGCGCAGCAAGGACAACGTCGCCACCCGGGTCAACGCCAAGTCGGAGCTCGTCGAGATGCGGGAGCCCGGACGCGGTGCGGCGCCCGCCAGGCCCGGGACACAGTCGGTCGAGTTGGCCCCGGCGGCTCCCGCGGCCGGTGCGCCCGGCGTGCTGACGCCGGAGGTGTACGTCGGCGACGCGGACCGCCGGACCGGCCTGAGCGGTCTGGAAGCGGTCGACGAGGTCACGATGGTCGTCGTTCCCGACCTGATGAGCGCGTACGAACGCGGGCTGCTGGACCTGGAGTCGGTGATCGCCGTACAGCAGGGACTCATCAGCCACTGCGAGCTGATGGGCGACCGGATCGCCATCCTCGACCCGCCCCCGGCGCTCAGCCCGCAGCAGGTCAGGGCCTGGCGCACGGACCGGGCCAACTTCGACTCGAAGTACGCGACGCTCTACTACCCCTGGATCAGCGTCGCCGACCCGTCGTCGGGGCGCGCCTCCCTCGTACCGCCGAGCGGTCACGTCGCCGGGCTGTGGGCGCGCAGTGACGACTCGCGAGGCGTGCACAAGGCGCCGGCGAACGAAGTCGTGCGCGGGGCGGTCGCGTTGCAGACCCAGCTGACCAAGGGCGAGCACGATCTGCTCAACCCGATCGGACTGAACTGCATTCGTTCGTTCCCGGGCCGCGGTATCAGGGTTTGGGGAGCGCGGACGCTCGCCTCCGATCCCGCTTGGCGGTACCTGAACGTGCGGCGCCTCTTCAATTACCTGGAGGAGTCGATTCTCTCCGGCACGCAGTGGGTCGTGTTCGAGCCGAACGACGACGCGCTGTGGGCCCGGATCCGCCGTACGGTCTCCGCGTTCCTGGTCAATGAATGGCGCAGGGGCGCGCTGTTCGGGCTCACCCCGGACGAGGCGTTCTACGTGAAGTGCGACCGGGAGACCAACCCGGTGGAGAGCATCGACGCCGGGCAGGTCATCTGCGAGGTGGGCGTGGCGCCCGTCAAACCGGCCGAGTTCGTGGTGTTCCGGCTGTCGCAGCTGACCGGTGGCATCGGAGGGATCGACGAGTGACCCGTGCCGCCCCGGCTCCGTGAACCGGCTGCTACCCGTCCCGCCCGTGAACCGCCCCGCCCGCGAACCGGCCCAGTGCCAGCGCCACTGCCTGTGTGACTGCCTGTGTTCCGGTCAATTCCTGAGCATGGCGTAAGGAGTCTGTTGTGCCACTTCCCGATCTCGACAGTTCCGTCGGGCATTCCTTCGGTCTGGAATTCGACAGCGTCGTCATCAAGCAGATCACCGAGGTCAGTGGTCTGAAGATGGAACAGGACGTCATCGAACTGAAGCAGAACACCGCCGACGGCAAGTACGCCATCAAGAAGCTGCCGGGCCGTCCCAAGGCCGGTGAGGTCACGGTGACGCGCGGCCTCACCGAGGACAACAGCTTCGAGCGCTGGATCAAGGACTCCCGCTTCGGGCGGATGACGGACGCCCGTCGCAACGGCGCGGTCATCGTCTACGACTACGAAGGCGTCGCGATCAAGCGCTACAAGCTCATCAACGCCTGGCCCAAATCCCTGGAGATCGGCACGCTCAAGGCGGGCGACACCTCGGTGCTGACGGAGAAGCTCGCGCTCACCTACGAGAGCATGGAACTCGACTGATGCGACGCGCGGCACAATTCCCGGCAGGGCCGATCGACCAGCAGACACCGGACGAGGGTGCGGCCGTACCGGCTCGCTCCCGCGACACGCTGCGGACCGAGTTCACCTTCGAGCTGCCACGCGGCTACCTCGACGATTCCGGCACCCTGCACCGCACCGGCGCCATGCGCCTCGCGACCGCACGCGATGAACTCGTGCCGCTGCGGGACGACCGCGTACGGGAGAACTCGGCCTATCTGTCCGTGGTGCTGATCTCCCGGGTCGTCACCCGGATCGGCACCCTCGATGACATCCACCCGGGCATCATCGAGGACCTCTTCGCCTCCGACCTGGCCTTTCTTCAGGACTTCTACCGGCGGATCAACGCCGAGGGGCACACCCGTGCCGCCGTGACCTGCCCGTCCTGTTCGGAGGAGTTCGCGGTGGATCTCGCCGGTGGCCGCCTGGGGGAATCGTGACGTACGCGGCCGACCTGCTCTACGAGGAGGTCGCGTACCTCGCCTACCACTTCCACTGGCCGCTGGACGATCTGCTGGATATGGAGCACCCGGAACGCTTGAGATTCGTCGCGCAGGTGGCCCGCCTCAACGGGCAGTAGCGGCAGCGATGGCAGTAACGGCAGCAACGCAGGGGAGGAGGGGGAGACCATGGGACTGCTGTCCTGGCTGCGCGGGGACGACCGGCGTACACGTGCGGATTCGGATCCGGGTACCGGTGCGGTTACCGGCGCGGGCGCGCAGGTGTCCGATGCTCCCGCAGATCGCCGTGACCGTTCCGACCGGGTGGATCTGCGTGAACTTGCCCCGGTGCAGCGGACGTTGGGTGATCAGGACCTGCTGATCGACCCCACCGGATTCCAGGGCGGGCTCACCACCCGGCAGGACACCGCACTCGGCAGGCCCCTCGGACATCTGGTCAGCCCGGAGGCGCCCGGGGGGCTCGTGCACGGGGTTTCCGTCCCTGGCCCGCCCGTGGCGCCGACGGCTCAGCGGGCGGTCGAGATGCCACTGCGGGCGGGGGCGGTGTCCCGTACCGCGCCTGTTCCCGTGCAGCGTTCCTCCGGCGGGCACGCGGCGTACGGGGACGGAACGCCGGCCATGACCTCGGCGGGGCCTTCGACGGTGTCGGAGCTGCCTGTGCGGCACTTGGTGGGTGAGCAGCCGGTCGGGGAAGCGGCGCCGGACGTCATGTCCGCGGAGTCCGCGCGGGAGCCGGAGCGACCGTTGCTGTCCGGGACCGTTCAGCGGTCGGTCGCGGCTCCTGAGGGGAATCCGCTGCCCGGCGGACCCAGGCGTACGCCCGGACTCGGGGCGCCTCTGTCCGCACTCCCTCCGACGGCACAGCGGCAGGCTGCCGCATCTCTCCCGGGTACGGACCGGCCGGGCGGCGCGGAGGGACCTGCTGGGGAGGTGCCTGTTAGGGAGGGAGCCGACGCGGGGGACGAACCTTCCGAAGCCGCCGTACCGTTCGCGTCCGAGAGTGTCCCGGCCGAGCCCACCGCCCCTTTGCTCGGTGAGGACCCGCTGGTCTCTCGCCCAGCTCCGCCGGTTCCGCCACGGGAGGCGGGAGACGGAACCGACGGCGGCGCCCAGGCTTTGCGTGATCCGGTGCAGCGCACCACCTCCGCACCCGGTAGCGAGCAGTTCTCGCTCTCCCCGCTGTCTCCGCCTACCGGCCCGGTGGCGCCCCTGCTAGGCGACCGCCCGCTGCCCCTGCATGCGGTGGAAGGGGCGGAGGCGGGCCGGGAGTCAACTGCCGCAGTGCAGCGATCGGCTACGGCGGCCGGGGCGGCTGCCCGGACCGGCGCGCCCTCGGCTGCTCCCGTGCCCCCGACCGTGCCCGTGCGCTGGACGCACGGCGACCCCGAGTCGACCGGAGCCGCCGTCCAGCGCACCGTGGTACCCGCAGCCGACGCCTTACCCTCCAGACCACCCGGCCCGGTCCCGGCTGCCTCGTCCTCGACGTCTCGGGCCTCACTCGCCGCCGTACAGCGGAGCACTGGAGCCGGTGGCCCTCCGGTACCCCGTTCCCTGGCGGGCACCGGAGGGCAGCGCGCGAGTTCAGGTCCTGCTCACGGACTCGCCGACGCGGGTTCCTACCCGGTCGCCGCCGGGGTCGCCCAGCGGCTGTCCGACGGCAGCGTGGTGTTCGGTTCCCCGTCTCCGCCGGGCCGGTCCCGCCCGGTGGTGCAGCGCGAGGAGGAGACCAGCGAACCGCCGCCCCCGGAACCGGATCAGGTACCGGAACCGGAGCCCGAACCCGTCGACGATGCGGGAGGCGATGTGGGGTCCGATGCGGGAGGGGCCGGGCCCACGGGTTCCGCCGCCTCCGTACAGACACACCAGGAGGGCCAAGGGCAGGCAGGTGCGCCACCGGTCACCGACGAACTCGTACGCGCCCTGTACCCCCCGCTCAGCCGGCTCTTCAGAGCGGACCTGCGGCAGGAGCGCGAACGCGCCGGGTTCCTCATCGACACCAGGCACTGAACGAACACACCACACCAGGCACTGAAACCGGCACGAGGCACTGAACCAACACCAGGCACCGCACCATCACCAGGCACCGACGCAACACCAGGCACCGAGCCGTGGAGCAGCGAGAGATTGAGAGGTACGTGCCATGCCCGCCACCCCACAGGACATCGACCCCGCCGTCAGTGTCTGTTTCGTCGTGACGATCGACGACATCGAACTCGGGTCGTTCAACACATGTGACGGGCTGGGCTGCGAAGTGGTCCTCGAAACGCGTGAGGAGGGCGGCAACAACGGTCATCTGTGGCAGCTCCCGACCCGGCTGAAGTACTCGAACGTCAAGCTGTCCAGGCCGCTCACCCAGGAGACCGAGAAGGTCGCCCGCTGGTTCGCCACGATGACGACCGGCTTCAGCCGCAAGACCGCTCACATCGAGGCACGCACCGGCGACGGCCGCAAAGTGGCCCAGTGGGGGCTGCTCGAAGTCGTGCCCGTGCGCTGGACCGGTCCCTCGTTCACGCCCGAGTCGCCCAAGGTCGCGACGGAGACGATCGAGATCGCCCACCACGGCTACGTGATGGAGGGCTGAGCGGCATGAGCGGTGCGGGACCCATCGCCTTCAGCGCCGCCGGTACGTCCGGTGTGTCATCGGGTGCGAAGGGCGGATCGGCGCGGCCCAAGCTGGAGCACGCGTACCTGGAGCTGCGGACACCCCCGACCGGCGGTGGCCTCACTCCGGGCGGTCCCTGCGGGCGTATCGAATTCCAGTTCAATCCCAAGGAGTTGAGCCTCACCAAGGCCGCTTCCTGGAAGCGGAGTCCGGCCAAGGGTGCCAAGAGCTCGGGGCCGCCCGAGTACCAGGGGTCGCAGCCCAGCAAACTCACCGTCGAGATGTTCTTCGACGCCAGCGACACCCAGGACACCCGGGTGGTGACATCCGTCGAGCAGCTCTTCGCGTGCTGTGTGCCGACGAGCGAGACCCGGCAGCAGCAGCGCTCCTCGCCGCCCTGGGTCGTCTTCCACTGGGGAGGGCTCACCGGATTTCCCGGCTACGTCAGCCAAGTCCAGGCCAAATACACCCTGTTCACCACCTCCGGAGTGCCGATCCGGGCGGTCTGCCAGGTCACCATGGAGGAGATCAGCGGGGAGACACCGGGACAGAACCCGACCTCCGGCGCGCTGGCTGCCCGCCGGATCCACCAGGTGGACGCCGGGGACTCGCTGCCGTCCCTCGCGCAGCGCGAGTACGGGGACCCGGCCGCCTGGCGGGTGATAGCCGAGGCGAACGGCATCGACGACCCGATGCGGCTGGCGCCCGGCAGCCAGCTCCTCCTCCCCGCCCTCGACGAGCTGAGCCGGATCGAAGAGGCGCCGGACCGGGGGCGGTTCTGATGGCTCAGCAGGGCGTCGCCACCGCGCTGGTCGTGGAGTTCGACGGGACTCCGCTGCCGCCGAAGTTCGTGAACACCCTCGTCGAAGGCTATGTCGACGACAGTCGCACGCTCCCCGACCTCTTCGTCCTGCGCTTCCGCGACCCCGACCGGGTGCTCCTCGGCCAGGCCGGGATCAAGATCGGGAAGGAGATCCGGCTGCTGGCCCGCGCCGGCGGCGACACGGCACCGAAACCACTGCTCACCGGGGTGGTCACCGCGCTGGAAGTGGAGCTGGACGAGACCGGAACCTTCACCGTGCTGCGCGGACTCGACGAGTCGTACCGGCTGTTCCGGGGGCGCCGGGTGGCCAGCTACCAGAACATGACCCTCGCCGACATCTGCGCACAGGTCGCCCAGCGGGCAGGTCTGAAACCCGGCACCGTGGACGTGGCCGGGCCGGTCATCGAACACATCGCCCAGCCCAACGTCACCGACTGGGAGTTCGTCCGCGGCCTCGCGGAGGAGGCGGGCGCCCAGGCGTACGTGCGCGACGGGCAGTTGCACGTCACCAGGCCCGCCGAGGCGAGTGGCGCCCCGGACGGGTCGGCGCGCGCCGACCGGAACCCCCTGGTCCTGGAGATGGGCAGCAATCTGCTCCGCTGCCGCGCCGGGGTGTCGGCGGCCGAGCAGGTCTCCGAGGTCGAGGTGCGCGGCTGGGACATCCAGGGCAAGAAGTCGCTGGTCGGGCGGGCCCCGGCCGGAAAGTCGGCGACGCTGGAGCTGGGGGTGACCGCGGCGGACGTGAGCGCGCCGTTCGGCGAGGCACGGTTCGTCGTCACGGACACGGCGTACGGGAACCAGGCACAGGTGGACCAGGCGGCCAAGGCGCTGGCGGAGCGGATCGCCGGGTCGTTCGCGGAGCTGGAGGCGGTGATCCGCGGCAACCCGGAGGTGAGGGCGGGTACCGCGGTGGCGCTGAACGCCGTCGGGCCCCCCTTCGAGGGGCGGTACACGGTCACCTCGTCGCGCCATGTCTTCGACGCCGTACGCGGTTACGAAACGTGGATCACGGTCTCCGGGCAGCAGGAACGCTCGCTGTTCGGCCTGACCGGCGGCGGCGCCGGCGGGGCGGCCGGGCCCGGCAGCGGATCGCGCTGCCACGGACTGGTCAGCGGGACCGTCACGGACACCCAGGACCCGGAGGGCTCGGGGCGGGTGAAGGTCCGCTTCCCGTGGCTGTCCGACGAGTACGCGAGCGACTGGGCCCGCACCGCACAGTCCGGCGGGACGGGCGGGGGCGAGGCGTTCATCCCGGAGAACGGCGACGAGGTGCTGGTCGGCTTCGAGCACGGCCATCTGGACCGGCCGTACGTGCTCGCCGGTCTGTACAACGGGAAGGACCGGCCCTCGAAGGGCGGTGCGGGGGGCGCCGCCTCCGGTGCCGGGGCGGGGACTGCAGGCTCTCCGGCGGCCCCGGGCGGCGATCTCGTCGACCCCACCAGCGGGGCGGTCAACCGCCGCGCCTTCGCCTCCAAGGGCGGGAACCAGCTGGAACTGCTGGACGCCGCGAACGGGCCGCAGGGCGTCCGCCTCCTCACCGGCGACGGAAAACTGAAGATCGAACTCGACCGCAAGGACACGGTGATCGTGATCAACAGCGACGGCAGCGTGCACATCGAGGCCACCGAGCAGGTCTCCGTCAAGGCCGCCAAGGGGGTGGCCCTGGACGCCGGACAGGGAACGCTCGAACTCGCCGGGGAGAGCGTCACGTTGACCTCCAGGTCCGGCGTCCAGGTCGACGGCGGGACCGGGAAACTCAAGTTGTCGACGGGCGGCGCCGTCGACCTCCAGGGCGCCCAGGTGGCGGTCAACGGAACCCAGCGCACCGACATCAAGGGCGGCAGCTCGCTGTCCGTCAACGCCCCGATGGTCACGATCAATTGATGGCCGCGCCGATGGCCGTGCCGACCCGACAGACGGCTCCGCTGATGTTTCCGCGCACCCCGACGTGCTGACCGAGAGGAACGTACATCCATGTCTGCCGCAGCCGCACGGGTCGGCGACCCCACCGGCCACCCCGGGACGATCGGCCCGCCCGGCGTCCCGACGGTCCTCATCGGAGGCCAACCCGCAGCCACGGTCGGCACGGTGCACCACTGCACGTCCCCGGCCGCCCATCCGCCGTCCACGATCGCGCCGCCCGGCAGTTCCTCCGTGCTGATCGGGGGCCATCCCGCCGCCCGCGCCGGGGACCTGTCCGGGTGCGGTTCACCGATCGTGTCCGGCTGCGCGACGGTGCTGATCGGGGGCTGAACGGACATGGGCCAGGAGTTCATCGGCGCGGGCTGGGCCTTTCCGCCGCGTACCGACGCCACCGGTTCGATCGCCCTGGTGCGCGGCGAGCACGAACTGGAGGAATCCATCCGGCTGATCCTGGCGACCTCACCGGGGGAGCGGCCCATGCGGCCGGAGTTCGGCTGCGCCGTCAACGACTACGTCTTCGCGCCCGCCGACGCGGGAACGGCGGGGCAACTCGCGTACGAGGTACGGCTCGCGCTCGACCGGTGGGAGCCCCGCATCGAGGTGACCGAGGTGGCGGTCCGGTTCGACGAGGCGGACAACGGCGTGCTCTACATCGACATCGGCTACACGGTGCGCGGCGCCAACGACCCCCGGAACCTGGTCTTCCCGTTCTACGTCATCCCGCAGCACGACGAGCAGGCGCCCCACCACGGACAGGCGCCCCAGCACGAACAGGCCAAGGGAGACGGCGCGTGACACTGCCCAGTCCGCATCTGGACGACCGCCGCTTCCAGGGGCTGGTGGACGAGGCCAAGCGCCTCGTCCAGCAGCGCTGCCCGGAGTGGACCGACCACAATGTGTCGGACCCCGGAGTGACCCTCATCGAGGCGTTCGCGACCATGGTCGACCAGCTCGTCTACCGGGTGAACCGGGTGCCGGAGAAGAGCTATCTGACCTTCCTGGACCTGATCGGCGTCCAGCTCCACCCGCCGACGGCCGCCCACACCCGGGTGACGTTCCGGCTCTCCGCGCCGCAGCCGGAAGCCGTGGTCGTACGGGCCGGAACGGAGGTCGCCACCGTCCGCACCGAGACGGAGGAAGCGGTGGTCTTCACCACCAGCAGCGAACTCTCCGTCGAACCCTGCGAGTTCGCGCACCTCGCCACCTGGCCGGCGTCCGGGGACGCCGTCGACCGCACCGAGGAACTGTCGATCGGCCGGGACGTCCCGTGCTTCGGGACCACCCCCGCGCCCGGCGACGCCCTGTACATCGGACTCAGCTCGCCGGTTCCGGCCGGTGTGGTCGTGCTGCGGCTGGAGTGCCGGGTCGAGGGCGTCGGCGTGGACCCCTCGCGGCCCCCGCTGATCTGGGAAGCCTGGGACGGCAGCGCCTGGGCGGTCTGCGAGATCGAGAAGGACACCACCGGCGGGTTCAACCGGTCCGGCGAACTGATCCTCCACCTCCCCGGCACGCACACCGCGGCGCGGGTGGTGCGCCGGACCGGCGGCTGGCTGCGCTGTCGGCTGATCGAGGCCGCCGCCGACCAGCCGACCTACGTGGCCCCGCCCGTCGTCCGCCGGATCAGCGCGTTCACCATCGGAGCGACCGTCGACGCCGAGCACGCCGAGACGGTCACCGACGAGGTGCTCGGGCATGCCGAGGGCGTACCGGGCCAGACGCTCCGGGTCGCCCGGCCGCCCGTCGTCCCCGGCGACTTCGTCGTCGAGGTGGCGGACCCGGCCGCCGGACCCGAAGGCACCCACTGGACGCGGGTCGACGACTTCGCGCACTCGGGCCCCGAGGACCGGCACATCACCCTGGATCCCAACTCGGGACGCGTCGAATTCGGTCCCGCGGTCCGCGAACGGGACGGCAGCGTCCGGTACTACGGGGCGGTGCCGCCGAAGGGGGCCGCTGTCCGGGTGCGCTCGTACCGCACGGGCGGCGGCCTGCGCGGAAACGTCGCCCGCTCCACGCTCCGGGTGCTGCGCAGCGCCCTCCCGTACGTCGCCCGGGTGGAGAACCGCAGCCCGGCGCTGGGCGGGGTGGACGGTGAGACCGTCGAGAGCGCGCGGGTACGCGGCCCGATGACGCTGCGGACGCTGCACCGGGCCGTCGTCCCGCAGGACTACGAACTGCTCGCGCGCGAGGTCGCCCCGGACGCCGCCAGGGTCCACTGCATCCCCGGGGGAGACACGGACGCCGAGGCGGGCGGGGTGCGGCTGCTCGTCGTACCGTCCGGGCGCAGCGACGAGCAGGGCCGGATCGAGTTCGACGAGCTGATCCCGCCGCAGCACACCCTGGCCCTCATCGCGGGCCACCTCGACGAGCGGCGCCCGATCGGGGCCAGGCTGGTGGTGGAACCGCCTTTCTACCAGGGCGTCACCGTCGTCGCCTCGGCCCAGGCGCGGCGGGGGGCGGACGCCGAACGGGTGCAGGAGACGGCCCTGGCCGCGCTGTACGGGTACTTCAACGCGCTGACCGGTGGTCCGGGCGGGCAGGGCTGGCCGTTCGGCCGGCCGATCCAGTCGGGCGAGGCGTTCGCCGTGCTGCAGCAGGTGCCCGGCGTGGACCTGGTGGAGGACGTACGGCTCTACCCGGCGGACCCGGTGACCGGGGAGCGCACCGCGGCGACCACCCGCATCACCCTCGACCGGCACGCGCTGGTCTTCAGCTACGAACACCAGCTCCGGATCCGGGAGGCCTGAGCCCCATGTCCTCGCGCACCGGCGTTCCCGGGCTCCCGACCCCGCACCCGCTGATCGACCAGCTGCCCGCCGTCTACCTGGAGCAGGACTTCCTCCAGCGGTTCCTCGCCGCGCTCGACGACGTACTCGCTCCCGTCCTCCTCACCATCGACAACCTCCCGGCCCACCTCGATCCGCGCAGCGCCCCCGACGACTTCCTCGGCTGGCTGGCCCAGTGGGTCGCGGTCGAACCGTACGAGGACAGCCCCCTCCCGCAGCGCCGTGCGGCCGTACGCGGAGCGGTGTCCCGGCACAGCAGGCGGGGGACCCTGCGCGGGCTGGCGGACGCGGTGCGGCTGGAGACCGGCGCCGAGCCGGAGATCTCCGAGAGCGGCGGCACGGTGTGGTCGTCGCACCCCGGCACCGCACTGCCCGGCCGCCCCCGCCCCGGGGTGACGATCCGGGTCCGGGTGCCGGAACCGCACCGGATCGACCGGGTACGGCTGGAGGAACTGATCCTCACCGAGGTCCCCGCGCACGTGGGGTACGAGCTGGAGATCCTCGCGGGCGGTACCGGGCAGGGCGCCGGACCGCAGCCGCCGGAAGCGGGGGGTGGACGGTGATCTGTGAAGCCTGTGGGCATCGGAACGCGCCGGGGACGGCGTTCTGCGTGGCGTGTGCGGCGTTCCTGGAGTGGGAGGAACCGGAGGCGGAAGAGGGGGACCGGACGACGGCGCCCGCGCCCGGTCCGGGGCCCGTGCCTGCCCCGCCTCCGCAGTCGCCGACGCCTGTACGAGCCCAGCAGCAGCCGGGTCCGGGGCCTGCGCCTGTACCGCCTCCGCAGCTGCCCCCACCCGGCCCGGGTCCTGCACCTGTACCTGTACCGTCCCCGCCTGGCCCGGGGCCCGCGCCCGTACCGCCACCGCAGCCGCCCGTACCCCCGGTACCGGCGCCCCCGGCACCCGTCACGGCCGCTCCACGCCGCCCCGGGGACCTGCCCGACGCGCACGTTCCGGGCCCCGAGGTGCTGCCCGACCCCGCACCGGACCCGGCGCCCACCGCACCGGCCCGCACGGTCACCGGCACCGTCCGCTGCCCCAACTGCCGTACCGAGAACAGCCCGGACCGTACGCTGTGCTTCCACTGCGCCCTGCTCCTGAACCCCGGTCCGCCACCCGGGATCCCGCTCCCCTGGTGGCGCCGGATCTTCCGTCGCCGTCCCCGGCAGGCGCTCACCGCCGGGACCAGGCCACGCCGCCGTCTCTGGCGCCGCCCCAGCCTGGCGCTGCCCCTCACCCTCGTCGTGCTGGCCTGTGCGGTCTGGTTCGCGCTGCCGCATCTGCGGGCGGTGTTCGGATTCGCCGAGGACGAGACCGGGACCCCGGAGTCGATGCCGCCCGCGGCCTACCGCAGCTCCAGCGCCGAACGCGGACACCCGGCGGCTGCCGCGTTCGACGGATTCAACAACCGGTACTGGGCGCCGAAAGCCGTCGGCCCCGGCACCGGCGAATTCGTGGAGTGCGACTTCGACCAGCCGGTCCGGCTGCTCAAGGTGATCATCTTCTCCGGCACCTCGGCCAAACAGGACGAGTTCCTGGAGCAGGCCCGCCCGGCGAAGATCACTGTGCTGCTGACCACCCGGGAGGGGAAGCAGATCACCAAGAAGATCACCCTTGCCGACCAGCCGGGCCAGCAGACCTTCGACGTACACGGTTCGAAGATCGTCCGGGCCCGGCTGACCACCGACGCGGCCTACGGCACCGCGAAAGGCCACCGGCTGGCCATCGCGGAGATCGAATTCTTCGGCCACCGGTCCTGAGGCCCAGGCCCCGGCAAGACGTTTCGGCCTCAGGTGACGCGGGGCCCTGTCGAGAGGGGGCCGCTCAGGAGATATCTTGATGTCAAGCAATGTTGCAGACGTGGAGCGGAGCACCCGGTGACTGACTCGACCATCATCTATACACATACCGACGAAGCCCCGGCCCTGGCGACGTATTCGTTCTTGCCCGTGATCCAGGCGTACGCCTCCACGGCGGGTGTCACGGTGGAGAGCCGTGACATCTCCCTGGCAGGGCGCATCATCGCCAGTTTTCCCGACCGTCTCGACGAGAACCTGCGTGTCGACGACGCACTCGCCGAGCTCGGTGAGCTGGCCAGGACGCCCGGCGCGAACATCATCAAGCTGCCGAACATCTCGGCGTCGATTCCGCAGCTGAAGGCCGCGATCGCCGAGCTGCAGGCGCAGGGCTACGCGCTGCCGGACTACCCGGACGACCCGAAGTCCGACGAGGACAAGGACGTCCGCGCCCGGTACGACAAGGTCAAGGGCAGCGCGGTCAACCCGGTTCTGCGCGAGGGCAACTCCGACCGCCGGGCCCCCGCCTCGGTCAAGAACTACGCGAAGGCGCACCCGCACCGCATGGGTGCCTGGACCGCCGAGTCGAAGACGAACGTCGCCCACATGGACGCCGACGACTTCCGCTCCACCGAGAAGTCCGTGGTCATCGCCGAAGCCGGCACGCTCCGCATCGAGCTGGCGGGCGACGACGGCAGCACCACCGTGCTGCGCGAGTCGGTGCCCGTACTGGTCGGCGAGGTCATCGACGCCTCGGTGATGCGGGTCGCCGCGCTCCGTGAGTTCTTCACGGCGCAGATCGCCCGCGCCAAGGCCGAGGGCGTGCTGTTCTCGGTCCACCTCAAGGCCACGATGATGAAGGTCTCCGACCCGATCATCTTCGGTCACGTGGTGCGCGCCTTCTTCCCGAAGACGTTCGCCGAGCACGGTGCCGCGCTCGCGGCGGCCGGACTGACCCCGAACGACGGTCTCGGCGGCATCCTCAAGGGCCTGGACTCGCTGTCCGACGGCGCGAAGATCCAGGCGTCCTTCGAGGCCGAGCTCGCCGAGGGCCCCGCGCTGGCGATGGTCGACTCCGACCGCGGCATCACCAACCTGCACGTACCGAGCGATGTCATCGTCGACGCCTCCATGCCGGCGATGATCCGCACCTCCGGTCACATGTGGGGCCCGGACGGCCAGGAGGCCGACACCCTCGCGACCATCCCGGACAGCAGCTACGCCGGTATCTACCAGGTCGTCATCGACGACTGCCGTGCGCACGGTGCCTACGACCCGTCGACGATGGGCTCCGTCCCGAACGTCGGCCTGATGGCGCAGAAGGCCGAGGAGTACGGCAGCCACGACAAGACCTTCGAGATCCCCACCACGGGTACGGTGCGGGTCGTCGACGGTCAGGGCAACGCCGTGCTGGAGCACGCGGTGAGCGCCGGTGACATCTGGCGCATGTGCCAGACCAAGGACCTGCCGATCCAGGACTGGGTCAAGCTCGCCGTCACCCGCGCCCGCGCGACCGGTGTCCCGGCCGTGTTCTGGCTCGACGAGAGCCGGGCGCACGACGCCAGCCTGATCGCGAAGGTCAAGGCGTACCTCCCGGAGCACGACACCACCGGCCTGCAGATCGAGATCATGACGCCGGAGGACGCGATCGCGTTCTCGCTGGAGCGCATCCGCCGCGGCGAGGACACCATCTCGGTCACCGGCAATGTGCTGCGTGACTACCTGACCGACCTGTTCCCGATCCTTGAGCTGGGCACGAGCGCGAAGATGCTCTCGGTCGTCCCGCTCATGAACGGCGGCGGGCTGTTCGAGACCGGCGCCGGCGGCTCCGCGCCGAAGCACGTCCAGCAGCTCATCAAGGAGAACTACCTCCGCTGGGACAGCCTGGGCGAGTTCCTCGCCCTCGCGGTCAGCTTCGAGCACCTCGCTCAGACGACGGGCAACGCGCGCGCACAGGTGCTCGCCGACACCCTCGACCGCGCGACCGGCACGTTCCTCAACGAGGACAAGTCGCCGAGCCGCAAGCTGGGCGGCATCGACAACCGCGGCAGCCACTTCTACCTGGCGCTGTACTGGGCCCAGGAGCTGGCTGCGCAGACCGACGACGCGCAGCTCGCGGAGGCGTTCGCCGCGCTCGCCAAGACGCTGGGCGAGCAGGAGCAGACCATCGTCGACGAGCTGATCGCGGTGCAGGGTTCGCCCGTCGACATCGGCAGCTACTACCAGCCCGACGCCGCCAAGGCCTCGGCCGTCATGCGCCCGTCGGCGACCTTCAACCAGGCCATCGCCAGCCTGGGCTGAGGTTCCTGATCCCGTAACAGCTCCGCCCCGGCCGGTCGTCGACCAGCCGGGGCGGAGCTGCATCTGCCCCGGTGCCGGTCGGAAAAAGGTCTAGACCCCCTGCTAGCGTCTGCCCCGACACCGGCCAGGTACTGGCCGGGCACCAGCGGAGAGGGGTCGCACCGTGGGCACGACAGGCGCCGGGCGGGCATTCATAGGGTCGTTCACGTCGGGTGGGGGGCCGGGCCTCGTCGCCGCCTCCCTGGACCCGGAGACGGGGGCTCTGACCGTCCTGGGGGCGACCGATGCCGTGCCGAACCCCTCGTTCCTCGCCCCGTCCCCGGACGGCACGGTCCTCTACGCGGTCTCCGAGACGCCCGACGGCGCGGCGGCGGCCTTCGACGTGACCGGCGCCCAGCCCCGGCTGATCGGGACCGCGGTGCGGGTGGACGGTGCGGACCCCACCCATCTCGCCCTCACGGGCGGCCGTCTCGTCACGGCCAACTACAGCTCGGGAAGCGTCAGCGTGCTGCCCGTCCGCGCCCAGGACGGCGGCCTGGACGCGCTGTCGTCGGTACTGCACCACGAGGGCAGCGGTCCGCACCCGGAGCGCCAGGAGAGCGCGCACGCCCACCAGGTGAAGCAGGACCCCTCCGGACGCTGGGTGCTGAGCGTCGACCTCGGCACCGACTCCGTACGGATCTGCGCACTCGACGCGGCGACCGGCACGCTGCGGCTGCACGGGGAGACCGCGTTGCGGCCGGGGAGCGGACCGCGCCACCTGGCCTTCCACCCCGCGGGCACCCACGCGTACGTAGTCAACGAACTGGAGCCGACGCTCACGGTCTGCCGCTGGGACGCCGGAACCGGCACGCTCGAGCCGGTCGGTGAGACGGCGCTGCTGCCCGAGGGCACGGAGGGGGAGACCTATGCCTCCGCGGTCGTCGTCGCGGCGGACGGGCGGTTCGTCTGGGCGGCGAACCGGGGACACGACAGCATCTCGGTCCTCGCGCTCGACGAGAGCGGGGAGAAGCCCGTTCTGATCACCACGGTGGGCTGCGGCGGCCGGTGGCCGCGCGATCTCGCCCTGGACCCCTCGGGGCAGCGGTTGTACGCGGCCAACGAGCGCTCCGGGGACGTCACCTGGTTCGACATCGACGCCGCGACGGGCATCCCCGGCCGCGCGGGGGCCGTCGCGGTGGCTGCCGCCTCGTGCGTGGTCTTTGCCTGACGGGCTGACGGGCTGACGGGCTGACGACTGCGGGGCCGGTGGACCGCCTCCGCGTGAAGGGGCTCGCACCGGAACGCCGGTGCGAGCCCCTTCACACGCGCATCACGAGGCCCGCGCGGTCAGCCGACCGGAGCCCCCTGGGACGGCTGCTGCGGGGTGATGCCCAGCGCGGCCGTGTACTTCGAGAGGACCAGCTTGCCGACCGCCGGGTAGGCGCCGAGGGCCTCGGCAGCGGCGCAGCCCGCCTCCTTGGCGGCGCTGTCCAGCAACTCCTCCGTCACCTCGGGGCCGATCAGGTACGGCGCGAGCGCGAGCTGGAGCGAGCCCGAGCCACGCAGCTGCTCGGCGACCGACGTGATGGAACCGTCGACGTCCAGCGCGGCGGCCATCACCGGTACGGCCAGCCGGGCGGCCAGCAGCATCCCGGTGATCCCGGCGGCCTGCACGGCCTCCTCGCCGCCGACCGTCGCCAGGATGATGCCGTCGGCCGCGGTGGCGACCGTGAACAGCCTGGCCCGGTCGGCGCGGGACAGCCCGGCCTCCGACAGGCGGACGTGCAGCCCCTCCGCGAGCAGCGGGTGCGGGCCGAGCACCTCGGTCAGCTCCGCCGACGTGGTGCTGTCCATGACGGCCTGCCGTATGCGCCGCTCGGTGGCCGCGTCCGGACCCGCCAGCAGGGGCACCACGACGGCGGTCGGGCCGGTGGGCTCGGCGACCTCACGGCCGACCGCCTTCGCCTGCTCGTAGCGCGCCACGCGCTCCGTCGCGGTGTGGGAGAGGACGGTCTCCAGGGCGGGGAACTCGTCGTCGGCGCCGTCCAGGTAACCGATCCGGGCGTCCAGGCCGGGCAGCTCGGAACGGGCGATGGAGATGACTTCTTCCGCCAGACCGCGCACAGCGGCGGAAGGCGTGCCGGGAACAGCGAGAACCAGCGCGGGCGCGCCCTCAGGGGCCACCGCGGGTTCCGGGCGGCGGTGCCGTCCCGTCTGGCGAGGTCGCGGCATTCGTACGGGCAGGCCGGATGCGGGCCCATTGGGGGAGCTCATGGCGCCGCATGCTACTGGCTTTGCAGGCCGGACCGTTCGGGGAGGGTGCTTTCGTGCGACGTCTGTCCCCATTTATCCGTTGCAGGTCAACCGGATCCCTTATCCTGTTCCGCCACCACGCGCAAGAGCTTTGGGTGGTGCGGCAGTCGCAGACTTTCCGTGGCGAGTGCGGAAGCGATGAGCAGGGCCCCCGCCAACGGGTCCCCGACCGCGGGCACGGGCCGCGTGTACGGCAACTGCCCGGCGAACTCTTCACCCGTGGGTGTGAGAAGGGCATTCCCCATCTTGAACAGGCCACCGGTGAGGGCGACTTCGCAGGCTCCGTCCGACTCCGGCGGGCAGACCGCGGCGGCGGCCTCGACGATCTGCCGGGCCGCGTTCCGCAGAATCGTGCGCGCCACCGGATCACCGTCCCCGGCGCACCGAGCCACCTCCGGGGCGAACGACGCGAGGACCGCGGGCCGGTCCGAGCGGGGGTAGAGCCGGCCGGGCAGACCGGCTGCCGGACCGAACACCGCCTCGGCCCGCTCCAGCAGTGCCGTGGAGCCGCCGCGCCGTCCGTCGTACGCACGCATCGCCGCTTCCAGCCCCGCCCGGCCGATCCAGGCTCCGCCGCCGCAGTCGCCGAGCAGATGGCCCCACCCGTCGGCCCTGCGCCAGTCGGTGAGATCGGTACCCAGCGCGATCATCCCGGTGCCTGCCGCGACCACCGCACCGGGCCGCTGTCCCAGCGCCCCGGCATAGGCCGTCACCGCGTCGGCGGCCAGGGCCAGGCGCCGGACGCCGAGCGAACTCTCCAGCGCGGCCGGCAGTTCGGCGCGCAGGTCATCACCGAGCGTCGCCATCCCGGCGGCGCCGATCGCCACGGCCGACACCTCGACACCCCCGGCGCGGCCGAGCAGTTCACGGGCCATCGGCAGCAACTGGCCGAGCAGGTGCGCTGATTCGATCCCGGAAGCGCCGGTCCGTACGGGCTCACGCGAGGCGAGTGGCTCTCGGGCGGCGACCGGCGCGGTGCTGCCGTGCTCCGATGCCTCGGCGAGTGCGACCCGCAGCCCGGAACCGCCGGAATCCACCCCCAGCACCCAGGTCACGGCAACCGCCAGTCGACGGGCTGCGCGCCCTGGCGGATCAGCAGTTCGTTGGTCCGGCTGAACGGGCGCGAACCGAAGAACCCGCGGTCCGCCGACATGGGTGAGGGGTGCGCGGACTCGACCGCCGGCAGGTCGCCCAGCAGGGGCCGCAGGTTACGGGCGTCACGCCCCCACAGCACCGAGACCAGCGGCTTCCCCCGCGCCACGAGCGCCCGGATGGCCTGTTCGGTCACTTCCTCCCAACCCTTGCCGCGATGCGCGGCCGGTGTGCGGGGCGCCGTCGTCAGCGCCCTGTTGAGCAGCAGTACGCCCTGTGCCGCCCACGGAGTCAGATCGCCCGTGGAGGGACGCGGCAGGCCCAGATCCGCGTGCAGTTCGCGGAAGATGTTGTCCAGGCTGCCGGGCACCGGCCGTACCTCCGGTGCCACCGAGAAGCTCAGCCCCACGGCATGACCCGGTGTCGGATAGGGATCCTGGCCGACGATCAGGACGCGTACCTCGTCGAACGGCTGCTGGAACGCGCGCAGCACGTTCGCCCCCGCCGGGAGGTAGGTGCGTCCTGCGGCGATCTCGGCGCGCAGGAAGCCGCCCATCGCCGTGATCCGCTCGGCTGCGGGTGCGAGCGCCTGCGCCCACCCCGCCTCGACAATTTCATTCAACGGTCGTGCTGCCACGGGGCGTCACTCTACTGGTGCGGCGCACCGGGACGGTGCCGGGTACGGTCAGCCGATCACCGCCGCCCTGACGCAGAGCACGTCGGGCAGGTGCGAGGCGAGCTGCTGCCAGCTGTCGCCGTCGTCCGCACTGGCGTACACCTCGCCGTTGCGGTTGCCGAAGTAGACCCCGGCCGGATCCGCGTCGTCCGTGGTGAGTGCGTCGCGCAGCACCGTGCCGTAATGCTCCTCCTGGGGCAGTCCGGCGGACAGCGCCTCCCAGCTCGATCCCGCGTCACTCGTCCGGTAGACACGGCACTTGTGGTCCGCGGGGACCCGGTCCGAGTCGGCGGTGATGGGGAAGACGTACGCCGTGTCCGCGCGGTGCGGATGGGCGGCGACCGCGAAGCCGAAGGTGGACGGCAGGCCCGCGCCGATGTCCTTCCAGCTGGCGCCCGCGTCGTCGCTGCGGTAGACGCCCCAGTGGTTCTGCAGATACAGCCGGTCCGGGTCCCCGGCGTCCTGCGCGATCTTGTGGACGCACTGACCGAACTCCGGGTCGGGATCCGGCAGGAAGACCGCCGACACCCCCTTGTTGGACGGCTCCCAGTCCGCACCGCCGTCCAGGGAGCGGAACACCCCGGCCGTGGAGACCGCGACAGTCACCGCGTCGGCGCTCCGCCGGTCGGTGACGACCGTGTGCACCGCCTCGCCCCCGCCGCCGGGTACCCATTTCGACCGGGTCGGGTGCTCCCACAGGGGGCGCACCAGCTCGAACGTCTCGCCCCGGTCCTCCGACCGGAACAGCGCGGCCGGTTCCGTCCCCGCGTAGACCACATCGGGCGCTGCGGGGCCCGCCGGGTGCAGCTGCCACACCCGCTCCAACGAAGCCCCGGTGTCCTTCGGGAACGTGACCGCCGGCTTCTTCGCCTCGCTCCAGCTCGCCCCGAGGTCGTCCGAGTGGAACACCGACGGGCCCCAGTGCGCGCTGTCCCCGCCGACCAGGAGTCTCGGCGTGTCACGGCGCGTGTCGATGGCGATCGAGTACACGGCCTGCGAGTTGAAGTACGGCCCTTCGAACTCCCAGGATCCGGCCTTTCCCGGACCGGTTCCCGGACCGGTTCCCGGACCGGTTCTGCGGCCGATGAAGAGGCCCTTGCGCGTGCCTACGGTCAGGAGTACCTCGGTCATGATCAATACCTCCAGGACGTCCTTGTCACGGATACCTGTCAGTGTGCCTCCCGCCACTGACAGTGACCTCCGGGAGCGGTCCGTCCTGTGACCCGTGACCCGCCCCGCCCGCCCCGGCGGACGGTGCCGGAAGCCGGATTCGCCCCGGTGCCGTGCCGCACCGACCCGTCCTCGTAGGGCAGTTGAGGCCCCCAGTAGGGTCATGATCATGGCAGCGACGCAGCGGAATCCGGGAACCCCGGACAGTCGGAGCGCCGGGCGGTACCTGTGGTGGCTGATCACCAGCCAGCCCCGCAGGATCGCGACAGGCGCCCTCCTGGGCACTACGGCGACGGTCGGTCTCACCTTGCCGCCCTATCTGCTCCAACGGGCGATCGACGACGGACTCCAGCCCGGACATTCCGGTGCGCTGCTCGGCTGGGCCGCCGCACTGCTGGGCGTCGGCGTGCTGAACGCCTGGCTCAGCATCATGCGGCACCGCACGATGACCAAGGTCCGGATGGACGCGGCCTTCCGTACCGTCCAGGTCGTGGTCCGGCACTCGACCCGGCTCGGCGCGGTTCTGCCGCGCCGGGTCACGGCCGGAGAGGTCGCCACCATCGGCGGCAGCGACGTGGCACGGATCAGCGAGACCCTCACGGTCACCGGTCCGGGCATCGGAGCGGTCGTCGCCTACTGCGTGGTGGCAGGGCTGCTGTTCACCGTGTCCCCGCTGATCATGATCGTGCTGCTGCTCGGCGTGCCGGTGCTCGCGGTGCTGGTCGGCCCCCTGCTCGGACGCCTCCAGGGCGTCGAGACCACCTACCGCGAGCGGCAGGGAGAGCTCGCGGCCCGCCTCGCCGACCTGGTGGGCGGGCTGCGGGTCCTCGGCGGCCTCGGCGGAAAAGGGCTGTACGCCGACCGGTACCGGCGCGGCTCACAGGCACTCCGCGCGGAGGGCTACCGGGTCGGCGCGGTGACCAGCTGGATCCAGGCCCTCGCGGTGGGACTCCCCGCGCTGTTCCTTGCCGCCGTCACCTGGCTGGCGGCCCGGCTGGCCGTCGAGGGGACCATCACGGCCGGGCAACTGGTGGCCGTGTACGGCTACGTGGCGGTCCTCGTGGTACCGGTGGCTTACTTCATCGAGGGTGGCTACGGAATCAGCCGGGGGCTGGTGGCCGCCCGGCGCGTGGTGCGATTCCTGAACCTGGAACCCGGAGCGGCAACGGGCCCGTCCCCCGTGGACGCACCGAGCCGGCCCTCCGTACTGCGCGATCCGGTGTCGGGGGTCGAGGTGGCGCCGGGTCTGCTGACCGCGCTGGTCGGCGCGCGCCCCGCCGAGAGCGCCGAAGTGATCGACCGCCTCGGCCGGTTCACCGGATCGGACGCCACCTGGGGCGACGTACGGCTCGACGCGGTACCGCTCGCCCAGGTGCGTGCGCGGATCCTGGTCGCCGACAACGAGTCCGACCTGTTCGCGGCCACCCTCCGGCAGGCCGTCGAGGGCAAGACGGACCGGGACGACGACGCGATCACCCACGCACTGCACACGGCGGTGGCCCAGGACATCGTCAACGGGCTGCCCGACGGACTCGCCACACCGCTCGACGCGCAGGGCCGCAACCTCTCGGGCGGCCAGCGCCAGAGGATCCGGCTGGTCAGGGCCCTGCTGGCCGATCCCGAAGTGCTGCTTGCCGCCGAGCCCACATCGGCGGTCGACGCACACACCGAGGCCGCCGTCGCGGCCCGGCTCAAGGCGGCACGTGCCGGCGGTACGACGCTGGTCACCACCACGTCGCCCCTGCTGCTGGAAAGGGCGGACACCGTCTACTACCTGGTCGACGGGGTGACGGCCGCCGTCGGCGGCCATTTCGAGCTGCTGCGCGACGAGCCCGGCTACCGGGCCCTGGTCGTCCGCAGTACGGGCGAGGAGGCCCCCGAAAGTACGGGCGAGGAGGCCCCCGAAGAGGAGGGCACCACGGAGGACGGAGAGGGCGAGGGCATGGACGGTGCGCGAGGTACGGACACCCACGGGCCGGAGCCGAAGGCGGCCGTCCGATGACCGGCCGACTGCTTCCGGTCGCCGGGAAGCGCTCGGTCCGCAGGGCGGCCGGTCAGCTGATCCGCCAGGACGCACGGGCCTTCACCGCGGTCATCGTGCTCAACGCCCTGGCCGCTGCGGCCGGTCTCGCCGGGCCGTGGCTGCTCGGCCGCATCATCGACCGGGTCGGCGCGGGCGGCGGGGTCTCCACCGTCGACCGGCTCGCCCTCGCCATCCTGCTCTTCTCCCTGGCGGAGCTGCTGCTCACGCGCTACGCGGGCCACTTCGCGTACCGCTTCGGCGAGCGGACATCGGCGCGGGTCCGCGAGCAGTTCGTCGACCGTGCGCTCGCCCTGCCCGTCACGGTCGTGGAACGCGCGGGCACCGGCGATCTCACGGTCCGCGGGACCGTGGACGTCGCCAACGTGGGCACGACCCTGCGGGACGCCGCCCCGGACGTCTTCACCGCCCTCGTCCAGGCCCTGTTCATCCTCGGCGCAGTCTTCGCCGTCAACCCGCTGCTCGGCTGCTGCGGACTGATCGGCCTGGTGGGCATCTGGTGTGCGGGGCGCTGGTACCTGCGCCGGGCACGGACCGCCTACCTCGCCGAGGGCGCCGCCTACTCGGCCGTCACCGAAGTACTCACCGCCACCGCGTCCGGCGCCCGCACGGTCGAGGCGCTCGGCCTGGAACAACGGCGCATCGAATCCTGTGACGAGGCGATCGACAACTGGCGGCGCACCCGCCTGCGGACCCTGCAGCTGCGCAGCGTGCTGTTCCCGTCGGTGGACGTCTCACACGTACTGCCGGTGATCGCTGTCCTGCTCTTCGGCGGTGTCCTGCACGACCGGGGGGTGGTGACACTGGGCGCGGTCGTCGCCTCCGCGGTCTACCTCCGCCAGCTCGCCGCACCGCTGGACGTCGTCCTCCAGTGGATGGAACAGCTGCAGAGCAGTGGAGCCGCGTTCGCCAGGGTGGAGGGGCTGGCCCAGGCTCCGTCCGTCGCCGTTCCCGCGCCCACGGGTGCGCCCGCGGACGACCGTATCGAGATGGCAGGCGTCCGCTACGCCTACGAGAGCGGGCCCGATGTCCTGCACGGGGTCGACCTGACGGTGCGGCCCGGCGAACGGCTGGCCGTCGTCGGACCGTCGGGAGCGGGGAAATCCACCCTCGGCAGGCTCCTCGCCGGTGTCGACGCCCCGCACACCGGCACGGTCACGGTCGGTGGACTGCCGCTGGCCGACCTGGGTCCCGAGCAACTGCGCCGCCAGGTCGTCCTGGTCACCCAGGAACATCATGTCTTCCTCGGCACGGTACGGGACAACCTGCTGGTCGCCGCGGTCTCCGCGACCGACGACGAACTGACGGCGGCGCTCGCTGCGGTGGGCGCCGACTGGGTGGCGGACCTCCCCGACGGGCTGTCCACCGAACTGGGCGCGGGCGGGCAGCAGCTCGACGGAGCCCAGGCCCAGCAACTCGCCCTGGCCCGCGTCGTGCTGGCGGACCCGCACACCCTGATACTCGACGAGGCGACCGCCCTCCTCGACCCGACGACGGCACGGCACACCGAGCGCGCGCTGGCCGCCGTCCTCGAAGGCCGTACGGTCATCGCCATCGCGCACCGCCTGCACACCGCGCACGACGCGGACCGCGTCGCTGTCATGGCGGACGGCGCGCTGGCCGAACTCGGCACCCACGACCAGCTCGTGGCCGACGACGGGGCGTACGCCGCGCTCTGGAACACCTGGCACGGCGCGCCCCGGGACTCGACGAGCAGGGACTCCATGAACAGGGACTCCATGAACGTGGAGTCCACGAACAGGGACTCCACGAAAAGAGGGTGACCGGTCCGGGCGCGAGTCCCCGGGACCGGGCGCTCGCCGGCGTCAGCGCCGACTCTGCTGACGGCTGCGCTGACGTTGGATGCTGTGCTGCAGATGCTCCGTCATCGCCTCCGCGGCCCGCTCGGGACTGCGGCGCAGCACGGCGCGCAGGATGCGGTCGTGCTCGGCGAGGGTCAGGGCGGCGGCCCCGGGGATGCTGCTCAGGCGGAAGATGTGCAGATGGGAGTGGAGCCGCATCACCGCGTCCGCCAGCAGGGGACGGCCCGCGGCGCGGGCGATCGCGTCGTGGAAGCGCTGGTCGCCCGCGGCGAACTCGCGGTAGACGGCGTACCGTTCACCGGAACCCGGGCGGTCCCGCATCTCCTCCACCAGGCTCTCGATGCAGTCCAGCTGTTCGTCGTCCGCGTTCGCCGCGGCCAGCGCCGCGGCCCTCGGCTCCAGCAGCAGCCGCATCTCGAACAGCTCCTCCAGGCCCTGCGGGCTGAGCAGTTCGGTGGCCCGGTAGCCCGCGAGTGAGCGCTTGGTGACCAGCCCGTCCGCCTCCAGCCGGGCCAGCGCTTCGCGTACCGGGGTCGGGGAGACCTGGAGCGTACGGGCGAGGGCCTCGATGCCGACGCGAGCGCCCGGTTTGATCTGGTGGTCCATGACCATGGTCTGGACGGCTTCGTAGACGCTGTCGGCCAGGACCTGGCGCGGCGGCTCCGGGGCTTCCGCGTCCGACAGCATCCGGCCTCCTCTGGTCCCTCGGGGACGGCCCCGCAGCGTGAGCCGGGACCGTCCCCGCATCCTATAGGACTTGTACCGTGCGAGCCCGGGTCTCCGCCGCGCGCACCGGAGCGAGCGGCTACTCCATGAGGAAGACCTGCTCCGTCGGAGCCCACCAGTCGTCGGGCCCGGCCTCGGGGACGCGCTCCTGGCAGGGGTCCGTCAGCTTCCACCACGCGCGGGTCGCCTCGTCCTGCGCGATCTCCGCGAGATCCGCCGTCAGGTCATCCCCGTGGTACTCGAAGTAACTGAAGAGCCGGTCACCGAGCAGGTGGATCGAGTAGTTGGCGATGTGACTCGCCCGCAGCCGGGCGAGCACGGCCTCCGGGACCGCCCGGTGCAGCTCGCGGTACTCCGCCAGCTTCTCCGGGCGCACCCTGATCACCTGCGCGATCCGCTGCATCAGGCCGTCACCGCGTCCCGCATCGTCTGGCGCTGCGATCCCAGCCCTTCGATGTCGAGCTCGACCACGTCGCCCGCCGAGAGGTACGGGAAGCGGCCGGAGAGCGCGACGCCCTGCGGGGTGCCGGTGTTGATGACGTCGCCGGGCTCCAGCACCAGGTAGTGACTGAGGTGGCGTACGAGCTCGTGGACCCCGAAGATCATGTCCGCGGTGCTGGAGTCCTGCCGGGGCTCGCCGTTGACACGGCTGCGCAGATTCAGCGCCTGCGGGCCCTGGGGGAGGTCCTCGGCCGGTACCAGCCACGGGCCCAGGGGGTTGAAGGTCTCGCTGGACTTCCCCTTCGACCACTGGCCGCCCGATTCGTCGAGCTGGTACGTCCGTTCCGACACGTCGTGCGAGACCGCGTAGCCCGCGACACACGCAGCTGCGGCCTCCGCGGAGTCGAGGTAGCGGGCGGTACGGCCGATGACGACGGCGAGTTCGACCTCCCAGTCCACGGTCTTCGCGCCGGGCGGGATCAGGACGTCGTCGTACGGGCCGACCACGGTGTTGGGGTGCTTGAAGAAGATGATCGGCGCGGTGGGCGGTTCGCTGCCCGACTCGGCCGCGTGCGCCGCGTAGTTCTGTCCTATGCAGACGACAGCGGACGGCCGGGCCACCGGGGCACCGACGCGCAGCTGTTCACCCTCGGGGAACTCGGCGAGTGAACCCGCCCGCAGAGCTTCCCGCACCCGGGAGATGCCACCGTCGGCGAGGAAGCGTCCGTCGATATCGGCGGTCAGCGGGCCGAGGTCGTAGAGCACGCCGGCTTCCCGCACGGCGGGGCGTTCGCTGCCCAGCTCTCCCAGTCGCATGAGCTGCATACGGCAGCCTCCTCAATAGATCGGATGTCACTCGGATGGAACCTATAGGAAAAGCGGAACAGGGAGAACCCCCCACCTGCAGAAGTCTCCTCCGTACCCAGAAAATCGAGCGAGAAGGGTTGACGCGCGACCGGTCGGCAGGGCTACCCTCCGGAGGTCCTGTGCTTCCTATAGGAAACATCCGAACGCTCTGGAGATGGCATGGACGACTCCGCGACGTCAGTCCCCGCGGTGCGCCCCGGAGTAGGCGGAGCGGTGGCGCAAGGACGACGTGCCCACCTCCGTACCGACCGTCGCCCGACCCCCTGCCGCGGCTCCGGCCGTGCGTGACCCCGAGAAGGAACTGTGCGGGTAGCACTCTTCGTGACCTGTGTGAACGATGCGCTGTACCCACGAACCGGCCGTGCCGTGGTGACACTTCTGGAACGGCTGGGGGTGGAGGTCGCCTTCCCGGCCGCGCAGACGTGCTGCGGGCAGCCGCAGTACAACACCGGCTACCGTCGTGAGACCGAGCCGCTGGTCCGGCGGTACGACATGGCCTTCGCCGACTACGACTACGTGGTCACCCCGTCCGGCTCGTGCGCGGCGATGGTGCGCGACAACTATCCGCGGATCGGCAGGAAGGCGGCGGCGGAGGGGCGCGGCAGCGGCCTCGCCACTGCTGCGGCCCGCTCCGTGCCGAAGACCTATGAACTCACCGAGTTCCTGGTGGATGTGCTGGGGGTGACGGATGTCGGTGCGTACTTCCCGCACAGCGTCACTTACCACCCGACCTGTCATGGACTGCGGATGCTGGGCCTGGGCGACCGGCCGAGGCGGCTGCTGGAGGCGGTGCGGGGGCTGGAGCTGCGGGAGTTGCCGGGGGCGGAGGAATGCTGTGGTTTCGGTGGGACGTTCGCGGTGAAGAACGCCGCGGTCTCCTCGGCGATGGGTGAGGACAAGGTCCGTGCGATCACCGGGACCGGAGCCGCCGCGGTCTGCACCGTCGACAACTCCTGCCTGATGCACATCGGCGGGACACTGTCACGCCAGGGTTCCGAGGTGCACCCCCTGCATCTCGCGGAAATTCTTGCGTCGACCGAAGAGGAGCCTTGGGTATGAGCGGGACGTTTGTGGGGATGCCGTCGTTCCCGGTGGCCGCCGGGGTAGCGGTGACCGACGAGAGGCTGCGGGGGAATCTCCGCCGGGCGACGCACACGATTCGCGACAAGCGGGCTGTCGCGGTCGGGGAGCTGGCGGACTGGGGTGCGTTGCGGGAGGCGGGAAAGGAGATCAAGGACCGGACGCTGCGTGGTCTGGACGGGTATTTGGTGGAGTTGGAGGCCGCGGTGACGGCGGCCGGCGGGGTGGTGCACTGGGCGTCCGATGCCGATGAGGCGAACCGGATCGTGGTGGATCTGGTGCGGGCGACCGGTGAGCGTGAGGTCGTCAAGGTCAAGTCGATGGCGACGCAGGAGATCGGCCTGAACGAGGCGTTGGAGGCGGCGGGGATCGCTGCGTTCGAGACGGATCTGGCCGAGTTGATCGTGCAGTTGGGCGAGGACCGGCCCTCGCACATTCTCGTTCCGGCGATTCACCGGAATCGGGAGGAGATCCGGGAGATCTTCGTGCGGACGATGAGTGAGTGGGGGCGTCCGGCACCGGAGGGTCTGACGGATTCGCCCGCGGAGTTGGCCGAGGCGGCGCGGGTTCATCTGCGGGAGAAGTTCCTGCGGGCGAAGGTGGGGATCTCCGGGGCGAACTTCATGGTCGCGGAGACGGGGACGCTGGTGGTGGTGGAGTCGGAGGGCAACGGGCGGATGTGCCTGACCCTGCCCGAGACGTTGATCTCGGTGGTGGGGATCGAGAAGGTGGTGCCGTCGTGGCGGGATCTGGAGGTGTTTCTGCAGACGCTGCCACGTTCGTCGACGGCGGAGCGGATGAATCCGTACACGTCGATGTGGACGGGGGTGACGGACGGGGACGGTCCGGAGACGTTCCATCTGGTGTTGCTGGACAACGGGCGCACGGCGACGCTGGGGGACGAGGTGGGGCGTCAGGCGTTGCGGTGCATCCGGTGTTCGGCGTGCCTGAATGTCTGTCCGGTGTATGAGCGGGCGGGCGGTCATGCGTACGGCTCGGTGTACCCGGGGCCGATCGGAGCGATTCTGAGTCCTCAGCTGCGGGGGATCCGGAGTGAGGTCGACGCTTCGCTGCCGTTCGCTTCGTCGTTGTGCGGTGCGTGTTACGAGGTGTGTCCGGTGGCGATCGACATTCCGGAGGTGCTGGTGCATCTGCGGGAGCGGGTCGTGGAACAGGGGGGCAAGGGGCATCGGCTGGAGAAGGCAGCGATGAAGGCGGCGGGCTGGGTGTTGAACCATCCCGGAGCGCTGGGTGCGGGGGAGCGGTTGGCGTCGAAGACGCGGAAGGGGCATCCGAAGAAATTGCCGGGGCCTGGTGGGCGGCAGTGGGGTCAGAGCCGTGACCTGCCGCAGTTGCCGGCCGAACCGTTCCGTGACTGGTGGAAGAAGAACCGCGCATGACGTCCCGTGACCGTATTCTCGCCCGTGTCCGTACTGCTCTTGCCGGTGCTCCGCAGGCTCCTGAGATCTCGCGTGACTATCTGAGCACGCATACCGCCGACGATCCGGCGATCGTCCTCGATCTCCTCCACGAGAACCTCGCCGACTACCGCGCGATCGTCCACCGCACCCGGGCGGACGGCCTTCCGGGCCTGTTGGCGCGACTGCTGGACGAGCGCGGCTCACGGACCGTCCTGGCACCGGCAGGGCTTCCCCCGCAATGGCTGGCAGGAGCGACCGGTGTCCGGAAGGTCGAGGACACGCCGACGGCGACGGCGCAGGAACTGGACGCGGTGGACAGCGTGGTCACCGGCTGCGCGGTGGCGATCGCGGAGACCGGCACGATCGTCCTGGACGGAGGTGCTGATCAGGGGCGCCGCCGCATCACGCTCATCCCCGACCACCACATCTGTGTGGTGCGGGCTCTGGAGCAGGTGGTGGCGTCGGTACCGCAGGCACTCCCGCGCTTGGATCCCGGGCGTCCGTCGACCTGGATCTCCGGTCCGTCGGCGACCAGTGACATCGAGCTCGACCGTGTCGAGGGTGTTCATGGTCCCCGCACGCTCGAAGTCGTCCTCGTCGAAAGCTGACAGCGTCGAAGGCCGACGGCATCGAGGGGGCGAGAACGCCCTCGCGGTGTTGCCGGTCGCCCGACGGACCTGCCGGGCCGCGCTGGGAGGTGACCGCCGCGAATCGAGCGGCGGTCACCCTCCGGCACCTGGTCCGACCGGGCAAGGGTTGCTTCGTCAGGTCAGGCGGAGCGGTGGTACTGCTGCGGCACGTGCACCTCGTCGCCGAGCTCGCGGGCGGCGAGGCGGGCCCAGGAAGGGCTGCGGAGCAGTTCCCGGCCGAGCAGCACCGCGTCGGCCTCGCCGTTGGCCAGGATCTTCTCGGCCTGTTCGACCTCGGTGATCAGGCCGACCGCGGCGACGGCCAGCGGGGTCTCGGCCTTGACGCGCGCGGCGAACGGCACCTGGTACCCGGGGCCGGTCGGGATACGTACCCGGGTCGCGTTGCCGCCGGTCGACACGTCCAGCAGGTCCACGCCGTGCTCCTTGAGCACGGGGGCGAGGCGCACTGTGTCGTCCGGCGTCCAGCCGCCCTCGTCCAGCCAGTCGGTGGCCGAGATCCGGAAGAACAGCGGCAGTTCGTCCGGCCACACCGCCCGTACCGCGTCGACCACTTCGAGGGCGAAACGGGTGCGGTTCTCGAAGGACCCGCCGTACTCGTCGGTGCGGTGGTTGCTGTGCGGGGACAGGAACTCGTCCACCAGGTAGCCATGTGCGCCATGGACCTCGACGACCTGGAATCCGGCATCCAGCGCCCGCCTGGCGGCATCCGCGAACTGGCCGACGATTTCCTTGATCTGAGCCGTCGTCAGCTCCTCCGGTACGTGATGCCCCTCGTCGAAGGGGACCGCGCTGGGTGCGAGCGGCTGCCATCCGCCCTGGTCCGGACCCACCGGACCGCCGCCCTTCCAGGGGCGGTCGGCGGACGCCTTGCGCCCGGCATGGGCCAGCTGGATTGCCGGGACCGTGCCCTGACTCTTGAGGAACCCGGTGATCCGGCGGAACGCCTCGACCTGGGCGTCGTTCCAGATGCCGAGGTCGGCCGGGCTGATGCGGGCCTCGGGGCTGACGCCGGTCGCCTCGACGATGACCAGGCCCGTGCCACCGGCGGCACGGGCCGCGTAGTGCGAGAAGTGCCAGTCGTTGGCGACACCGGTGCCGGGCCCCGAACTGTCCGCCGAGTACTGGCACATGGGGGGCATCCATACGCGGTTCGGGACGGTCAGCGACCGCAGGGTGTACGGCTCGAACAAGGCGCTCACGACAGGCTCCACTCACAACGGCGTCGGGACTGCTCGTACGATACTCGTCGTAGTACGGTGAGTGTCAAACTACGAGAGATCTCGTACAATGAGTCACCGGGTCCGCTCGTTGCTGATCCTGATCCTGATCGCCCCGGCGCCGATCGCCCGGGTCGGTGAAGTGGAACCATGAGGTGGAGTCGTCGTGACAGTTGCAGCGAGCAACCGCGCCCTTGCCCATCCGGGGCGCGACGAGATCTGTCTGGAGGGGGTGCTCCATGCGCTGGCCGACCCGATGCGGATGCGCATTGTCCGCGAACTCGCGGCTGACGCAGGGGAATTGGCCTGCTCGCGGTTCGCGCTCCCGGTGACCAAGTCGACGAGCACGCACCACTTCCGGGTGCTGCGGGAGTGTGGTGTGATCCGGCAGATCTACCGGGGCACCGCGAAGATGAGTGTGCTGCGCGAGGACGATCTGGGTGCGCTCTTCCCCGGTCTGCTGGACGCGATCCTGGCGGCGGCCGACGCGGAAGCGGCACGGCGTTCCTGAACCGGCTTTGGATTCGGGGGAGTTGAGATGGCTCCCGGCCGGCCCGGCAAGGGGGCGGCCGGACCGTTTCTAGGAATCCCCGGCGAACTCATGGCGCGTGTCGCCGGGTGGCTCGCTGTCCGGCGGCACTCCGAGGTCCCAGTCGAGCCCGTACCGCTGGAACAGCTCGGCCCGCAGCCGCGCGGGTGGCATCGGGGCCCCGGGCAGCAGCTGGGCGAAGACGGCGCCCATGAGCAGGGCGCGCAGCAGCGGATAGTCGGCGTCGGGATCGGGCGATCCGTACCGTTCCATGGTCGAGTGCAGGACCTGGGCGAGCCGCTGCTGCTCCGGGCACTGCACGAACCCCTGCTCCTGCAGGATCCCGGCCATATGGGTGCGCATCAGTACGGGGTGATCGGTGGCCAGCCCCAGGATTGCATCGATGGCCCGTGCCAGCAGCTCCCGCCCGTCCCCGGTGCGCGGCGCGCGCTCGACGGCGGCGGTGAGCGTGCTGTGCATGAGCCGGTGCACGGCGGACTGCAGCAGATGACGCTTGCCCGGGAAGTAGTACGAGACGAGACCACGGGCAGATCCGGCCCGGTCGGCGATGTCCGCCAGGGTCGTCGCCTCGTATCCGCGCTCGCTGACAAGATCCACTGTGGCCTGCAGGAGCCGCTCGCGGGAACGTCGCCGCAACTCCTCATTGACCGATTGGCTGCGCGGGGACATGCTTACTCCTGCGTTGACTGGCTCTCAGCCAACTATAATCAGCGCATCCTGCAAAGGGCCCCGTCAGGGGCTGTTCTGCGGGATTTCGCCCGGACCGGGCGACGCGGGGGATCGTCCGGTCCGGGTGTTCAGGCTGCCGTTCCGCCTGTTGCCTGCTGCTCGCTGTTGCTGAACCTGCTGTCGCTCTGTCTGCTGTTGCTCTGTCTGCTGTCGCTCTGTCCGTGGTGAGGGCGTCGCACCGGGTCCCCGTTCCGTCCTCCGGCTCCGCCCCCGCGGTCGCGGTTCCGGGTCAGCCGGTGAGGTCCAGGACCGGGAGGAGCCCGTCCGGGCGGTCCTCGACCGGCAGATGGTCCACGAAGTGCACCGCACATCCCGCGTCCCGCGCGCCACCGTCCGCACGGCGGTCGTCGCCGACCATCAGGGCGTCGTGCGGATCCTGGCCGAGCGCCTCGCAGGCGGTGCGGAACAGCCGGGGGTCGGGCTTCTGGACGCCGTGCTCGTACGAGAGGGTGTAGGTGTCCACGTACGGATCGAGCCCGTGGGCGTGGAACACCGGCCGCAGATCCCACCCGATGTTGCTCACCACACCGACCGGGATGCCACGCCGGCGCAGCGTCTCCAGCACCTCGACGGTATCCGGGTACGGGCTCCAGGCGGCCGGGGTCATGTGCCGTTCGTAGAGCGCGTCGTACAGGGCCGGATCAGGCAGGCCGACCTGGCGTGCGGCACCTGTGAAAGCGGCGCGGTGGTGTTCCGCGGTACGGTCGCGCGAGGCCCACAACTCGGCCAGAGCAGACGGTACCTGGCGCGCCGCCGGGCCGCCCGGGAGCGCGCCGTAGAAGGTCAGCCCCTCCTCGTAGCGGCTGAATTCCTCCGGGCTCACGGCGATACCCGCCTCGTCCAGAACCGTCCGCAGCCATACGGCGACAGGCTCGATCCGGAAGAGCGTTCCGGAGAAGTCGAACAACACAGCTTTGATCGTCATGGCCGCATTCTTCCCCAGCGGCGCGTCGGCGGGGATGCGCGAAGGCCCTGACCGATCTCCCTAGCCGAGCGCCCGCAGTCCGGGCACGAAGGCCACCAGCAGGGGGACCACCGGCACCAGCGAGGCGGCGGCGGTGAGTCGCAGCCGACGGGCCGTGGTGAGGCGCGGCGCCGCGTTCAGCAGCCGGTCGACGCGTCGCGGCAGCTCCGCGCCGGGTGTCGGGCAGGGGCCGAACACCCCACGGTGTTCGTTGAGTTGGACCAGTGCGAGGGCAATGGTCAGCCGCCCGAAGCGGCGGGACGCCACATCGTCGGCAGCGAGCTCCACCAGCCGGTGCATCTCGTTGCGGAAGGCCGCGAAGACCGGGATCTGCGGGAAGCCCACCGCCAGCGCGGCCGAGCAGTGCAGCAGCCAGTCGTGACGGGCCCGCGCATGGCCCTGCTCATGGGCGAGTACCGCGTCGAGCTGACGGCCTTTCAACCCCCGCAGAGCAGCTGTGGTGATGACCAGCTGGGGAGCCGTACCAGGGAGCCACCAGGCGTCGGGCCGCTCACCCTCCAGTACGACGAGACGGTCGCTGCCGGGCTCCTCGCCCGGCAACACCGGTGCGCGCACCAGTAGTTCACGGCGGCTCCGGCGGCGAGAAGCCCGCGCCCGACGGATCTCGCGGGTGAGCATCGCCGCTGTCCAGATGCCACCGGCCGCCAGCACCATCGCTGTCGCCGCGGACCACTGGGCGTACGTACCGAGGGCGTAGGCCTCCACGACGGCATGCGGCGCGGGTGCGAAGAGATTCCCCCGTACCAGCTGCCAGGCCGCCGCCGCGCTGAACGTCATCGCCAGTGCGAAACAGAGCAGGACCGCGGCCACCACGCACTGCCACACCCACAGCGCCACCACCGGCTCCCGGTCCGGCCATTGAGCGCGCGCCAGAAGCCGCGGTGCCGCAACTGCAGCCACGGCTCCGAGTAGCAACAGCGCTAGGGAGACCACCATGGGCATCAGTTTATGAGCGCGGAACGGCGCCGGGGTATGGGCTGGCTCCGCAAGTGACGCAGGACACGGTCACGCAGGCCTCCCCCGAAGTTTGGATGCCGATTCGCCGGGTCTCGCCCCACCGGCTGCGAGGTCGCCGTGCCGAGACCGGCTTCACAGCGACAGGAGCATCGCGAACATGGCGATCCCCATCGAGAGCCGGCAGGCGAGTGCCAGTTCGGGGCGCGCGCCCCAGCCGCCGGCGCCACCGCCGTGGGCCCCGCTGTCCGGACCCCCGGCCGCGACCGGTGCGGCCACCGGCACCAGAGCGGCGCCGGTACGCAGCACGTACCCCGCGTAATAGGCCAGCAGCACCCCGGTGACCAGGGGTATCCCGCCTGCCGCATGCTCCATGTGTCCGCCGTGACCGCCGCTCCCGGGGGCCATCGTCACCGCCATGTAGACCATGGCCAGGGAACCGATCAGATGATGCAGATGGTGTGCGCCGGTACGGGCCAGCCACAGGGCCCGCAGCGCGCCGCCCCCGAACACCACGGCGAAGACCGCCCACCCCCAGGCGGGGGGTGGGGCCACCGCGGCGGGCAGGGCCATCGCCGCCATGCCGAACCCCATGACCGCCTCGCTCCCGGCCGCCGTCCGCGCCCCCGGTGAACTGCTGCGCAGCCGCAGCAGGCAGTAGGCCCCCGTCGCCGCGCTCAACGCCATCAGCAGCCAGCCGGGCGTTGCGGATCCGTGCACGGCGCACCTCCCCGTTCGACGTGTCGGCATCTCGACGCATCGATTCCCACCGTGGCCGGAGCGCACGCGAGCGCAGGGGGGTAAAGGGGGAGCGCGTCGCGGGCGCGTTACTGTCTGGGCATCGCAGGACCGCTTTCGACGGGAGACATCACCCCATGGACACCGCCCCCGACCAGCTCACTTTCCGGGACGCAGCCGAGTCCGACGTACCTGCGCTCGTCAGGTTGATCGAGTCGGCCTACCGCGGCGACGCCAGCCGCACCGGCTGGACCACGGAAGCGGACATCCTGGACGGGCAGCGCACCGACCCGGAGGGAGTGCGCGCCGTCATCGCGGCCGACAGCAGCCGGATGCTCCTGGTGGAACGCGACGGCGAGCCGATCGCCTGCTGTCAGCTGGAGCACCGGGGCCCGGCTGCGTACTTCGGCATGTTCGCCGTGCGCCCCGGCCTCCAGGGCGGCGGCCTCGGCAGGCAGATCATCACGGAGGCCGAGCGCCGGGTGCGCGAGGAGTGGGGCGTCGGGGAGATGCACATGACCGTGATCTCGGTCCGCGACGACCTGATCGCCTGGTACGAGCGGCGCGGCTACCACCGTACGGGAAAGATGACACCGTTCCCGTACGGCGACGAGCGCTTCGGCATACCGCTCCGCGACGACCTGCAGTTCGAACTGCTGGTCAAGCCGCTCCAGGACCCGCTTCCGGAAGGGCTGTGAGCCGTCTGCGTACCGGCTCCCGGCCGCTCCCGGGCTTCATGGGCCGCCCCCGGTCCGGCCGGGATCGCCACGGATCCTCAGGGCCGGTCCTCAGGCGGTGAACCGCCCGGTGCGCCTGATCTCCGGATAGTCGGTGGTCGCACCGTCCAGGTCCAGCGCACGCACGAGCCGGAGATGGTCCTGGGTGTTCACCACCCAGCCGAGCACCTTCAGGCCCTCCGCGTGTGCCCGCTCGACGATCTCCAGGGTCAGCCTGCGGATGTTCAGCGCCACCGTCGCGGCGCCGACGGCCTTCGCCCGGTCCACCACGTCGGCGCCCCAGCGGCTGGCGATGAGCACGGTCCGTACGCCCGGAACCAGTGCGGCGATCTCGGCGACCGCCTCGTCGTGGAACGAGGAGACCTCGACGCGGCCGACGAGATCGCGCCGCAGCATCACCTGCGCCAGTGCGCGCGCGGCGGCGGCGTCCTTGATCTCCGCCTGGATCGGTGAGCGGACGGCGTCGAGCACCTCCTCGAAGACCGGGATCCGCTCGCCCTGGCCCGCGTCGAGTTCCCGCAGTTCGGCGAGGGTCTTGTCGGCGATGGCTCCCTTGCCGTCGGTCGTGCGGTCCACTTCGGTGTCGTGCATGACGACGAGTGCGCCGTCCTTGCTCAGATGCAGGTCGAGCTCGATGGCGTCCATCCCCGCGTGTTCCGCGCGTACGAAGGACCGCAGGGTGTTCTCCGGCTCGACGCCCATGACCCCGCGATGTCCGATGATGAGGAGACTCAAGGTTCTCTCGCTTCCGTCGACGGCGGCTCTCGCGTGGCATTGCTGCCCACGGGATTGCTACCCACTGGGCAGGGCCGCAGCCTAACGGTCCGCCCGCGCTGTCGTCCCGGGCTCGCGGGGCGCGGCCGAGAAGCCGGCCCGGGCCCCCGCGATCCCCAGGATCAGGCCGGTGACGACAGCGGCGACAAGAACGGCTCGGATACTCACGCGCCAGGCTCCAGAGATGTCAGGACGGTCGGAACCCGTCCGTCCTACCTGTCGCGGACACCGTGGACGGTCTTCTTCACCCAGGGGTGGGCGCGGCTGGATCTCCGTTGACGGGTCGGATTTTCCCGCCCTGTATCCCGTCCTGTATGGGGAAAGCCGCCACCTGTTGCCCTTCCGGCGGGAAGATTCGCTGCGATCAAGGGGGCTGGGCGGGATAATTTATTGAGAGGACTCTTGAACGCATGATCCGAACCCGGATACGGTGTCTTGACGCTAGATTCTCCTGTGAGGGAAGTGACATGACGGAAATTCTTGTGCAGGACACGGTCGACGGCGGCATATCCGGTGCGCGTCGCGTAGTCGAGCACCCGGCCTGGCCCGTGCTCAAGAAGGCCGTCGAGGAGATCCGGCCCTGGCAGTCCCCGGACGGTTCCATCGACTTCGACGCCGAAGGCGCGCCCACCCGCGCCACCGCCGAGGCGACGCTCTCCCGCGTGACCGGCGCGGTCGACGCCCTCTCCCCGCTGCTGCCGCACGACGCCGCGTACCACCGGGCGCTCGTCGCCGACCTGCGGAAGTGGGCCGACAGCGGCTTCACGGTCCCGGACTTCCTGGACTCGCTGCTCGCCTTCCATCCGGCGGCCCGGCGTGCGGACGGCCTCCAGCACCTGGTCGTCTTCGCGATGTACACGCAGAACGGCAACCCGGACCGCAACCTCGAAGCGGTCGTGCTCCGCATGGTCTGGCCCGAGTGGCTCTCCGAGCTGGAGGCGACCCGCTACGACAACCCGCTGTTCTGCGGGATCACCTTCGAGGACTTCACCGCCGGATACGACACCAACTCCGCGGTGCTCTTCCCGGAGACCATCGCCGTCCGCGAAGCTCCCGACCGCTTCACCTGGGGCGGTATCTTCTGTGACCGCGAAGCCGCCCGGTTCCGCGCGGTCACGGAGGCCGCTGTGGACGTCCTCCGCCTCGAACTCCCCGACGACATCCGGGAGATGGTGGCCGACCAGGAGCGCTGCCAGCAGGCGTTCGTGCTGTGGGACATGGTCCACGACCGCACCCACAGCCACGGGGACCTGCCGTTCGACCCGTTCATGATCAAGCAGCGTCAGCCGTTCTGGATGTACGGCCTGGAAGAGCTCCGCTGCGACCTCACGGCCTTCCGGGAGGCGGTGAAGCTGGAGGCCGACGGGTTCGGACAGGGCCGCGACGTCCAGTACGCCGTGCTCTTCGACCGGATGTTCCGCTTCCCGGTGACCGGCGAGCGCGTACGCAACTACGACGGACTCGGCGGCCAGCTGCTCTTCGCCTACCTCCACCAGCACGACGTGGTGCGCTGGACCGACAGCACCCTGACGATCGACTGGGAGCGGGCCCCGCAGGTCACCAACCAGCTCTGCGCCGAGATCGAGGACCTCTACCGGGCCGGAATCGACCGCCCCAAGCTCGTCCACTGGTTCGCCGCGTACGACCTGGTCTCCCGCTATCTGTCCCCGCACCCCGGATCGCGCTGGGCCAAGGGTCCGGACGCCCTGGATCTGAGCCAGCCACCGCGTAAACTTGTTGATGACGTGCTTCCGGACGAGTTTCCGCTCAGCATGTTCTACGAGGCGCTCTCCAAGAAGCTGAAGACCGTGGTCGCCTCCACCAAGGGGATCACGGCGGCGGGTACTCCCGAGCGGGAAGCCGCGTGAGTGCTCGTACGGAGGAGGCGAAGGCAATGGGTAAGGGAATGTTGGACGGAGCCGTGGTCGCCGTGGCCGGCGCGGCAGGGCCCGCGGGCCGGGCCGCGCTGCTGAGACTGGCCGAGGCCGGAGCGACCGTGATCGGTGCCGACGCCGATGTGGGCCGCCTCGCCGAAGCGGTCGACGCGGCCCGTTACGCACACGGCGGGGCCACCGTCATCGGTGAGCCCGTCGACCTGCTCGATCTGGACGCGACCCGCGCCTGGGCCGACCGGACGGAGTCGGAGTTCGGCCGGATCGACGGTCTGGTGCATCTGGTCGGCGGCTGGCGCGGCAGCGCCACGTTCTCCGAGACGGACCTCCGCGACTGGAACACGCTGGAGCGGCTGCTCATCCGAACCGTGCAGCACACCTCGCTCGCCTTCCACGACGCGCTGTTGCGCAGCGACCGCGGTCGCTATGTGCTGATCAGCGCGGCCGGTGCCTCCAAGCCCACGGCGGGCAACGCCGCGTACGCGGCCTCGAAGGCCGCCGCGGAAGCCTGGACGCTGGCGCTCGGCGACGCCTTCCGCAAGGCGGGCGGCGAGGCCGGACCGCGGGCAGCCGCGTCCGTGCTGGTCATCAAGGCGTTGGTGCACGACGCGATGCGCGCCGAGCGCCCGAACGCGAAGTTCTCGGGCTTCACCGACGTCCTGGAGCTGGCCGAGGCCATCGCCGGTGTCTGGGAGCAGCCCGCCGGAGAAGTGAATGGAAAGCGCCTGTGGCTGACCCCCGCGCCGTGAAGACCGATGCCGTACGCCACCACGACCCGCAGGTGCGCGGCTTCGCCAGTGACAACTACGCCGGAGCGCACCCCGAGATCCTCGCGGCGCTCGCCGTGGCCAACGGCGGGCACCAGGTGGCGTACGGCGGCGACGCGTACACCGACCACCTCCAGCGGCTGATCCACAGCCACTTCGGGCCGGACGCGGAGGTGTTCCCGGTCTTCAACGGGACCGGGGCCAATGTGGTCGCCCTCCAGGGGCTCACCGACCGCTGGGGTGCGGTCGTCGCGGCGGAGACCGCGCACATCAACGTGGACGAGGGCGGCGCGCCGGAGCGGATGGCCGGGCTGAAGCTGCTGACCGTGCCGACGCCGGACGGCAAGCTCACCCCCGAGCTCATCGACCGGCAGGCATTCGGCTGGGACGACGAGCACCGGGCCATGCCGCAGGTCGTGTCGATCACCCAGAACACCGAACTCGGCACCGTCTACACACCTGACGAGATCCGGGCGATCTGCGACCACGCCCACGGCTACGGGATGAAGGTGCACCTCGACGGGGCCCGGATAGCCAACGCCGCGGCCTCGCTCGACGTACCGATGCGGGCGTTCACCAACGCCGTGGGCGTGGACATCCTGTCGTTCGGCGGCACGAAGAACGGCATGCTCTTCGGTGAGGCCGTCGTGGTCCTGAACCCGGACGCGGTACGGCACATGAAGCATGTGCGGAAGATGTCGATGCAGCTCGCCTCGAAGATGCGCTTCGTCTCGGTGCAGCTGGAGGCGCTGCTCACCCGCGACCTGTGGCTGCGCAACGCCCGCCACTCCAACGCCATGGCCCAGCGGCTCGCGGCCGGAGTGCGTGGGACGGACGGCGTGGAGATCCTCTACGACGTCCAGGCCAACGCCGTTTTCGCGCGGCTGCCGCACGACGTCAGCGAGCGGCTGCAGAAGCGGTACCGCTTCTACTTCTGGGACGAGCCCGCGGGCGACGTCCGCTGGATGTGCTCCTTCGACACCACCGAGGAAGACGTGGACGGGTTCCTGATGGCACTGAAGGAAGAGCTGGCCCGTTAGGGCGTGCAGCCGACTTTCCATGTATGAATATGCGGCCGACCGGAAATCAATTGACTCCGGTCGGCCGCACTCGTACCCTCGCCCGTCATGGAGCTGATCCAGGAAGTACCCGAACCCGCCGCGTACTTGGCCGCTGACGAGAGCATCGACCACGGGCACCCGCTCGTCCGGGAGACGGCGGCCCGGCTGCGCCGCGACGCCACCGACGCATACTCATACGCCAAAGCGGCGTTCGAATGGGTACGTGACGCGATTCCGCACTCGAACGACTCGGGCGATCCGCGTGTCACCTGGCGCGCCTCCGACGTCATCGGGCAGCGCACCGGCATCTGCTACGCCAAATCCCACGCCCTGGCGGCGCTGCTGCGCGCCGAGTCTCTTCCCGCGGCCCTCTGCTACCAGCGGCTCGCGGACGACGACGGAACACATCCGGTGATCCACGGCCTGGTCGCCGTACTGCTGCCCGGTCGGCGGAGCTGGGCCCGCCAGGACGCACGCGGCAACAAACCGGGTGTCGACGCGCAGTTCTGCCCGGACGGGAGCCGCACGGCCTGGACCGTGCGCCCCGAGCACGGAGAAGTGGACTACCCGACGCTGTACGCCGCTCCGCACCCGGCCGTACTGGCCGTGCTGCGGGCGGCGCCGGACCGTCCGTATCTCGCGCGTACGCTCCCCGCCGCGCTCTGAGGCGGGAGCGGGCCGTCCCGCTCCCGGGAGAGACGTTTCCGCTGGGTCAGCCGGCCTCGCGCACCTGCGCGGCGGTCGGCGCGGTGCCGCCGAGATGCGCCGGGACCCACCAGGTGTCCGCCGCGTTCTTCGGGCGTACCGGATAGGCGCGCTGGGCTGCTTCGAGCAGTTCCTGCACCCGCTCGCGCAGCCGGCGGGTGATCGCCCCGGCGTACTCGTCGGTGGGCGCCTCCATCGGCTCGCCGACCCGGATCGTCACCGGGATGTGGCTGCGCTTGAGGTTGCGCGGCCGACCCTTGGTCCACAGCCGCTGGGTGCCCCACAGCGCCATCGGGATCAGCGGTACGCCGGCGTCCTGGGCCAGCCGCGCGGCGCCCGACTTGAAGCTCTTGAGCGTGAAGGACTCCGAGATGGTGGCCTCGGGGAAGACGCCGATGATCTCGCCGGAGCGCAGCGCCGTGAGGGCGTGCCGGTAGGCGGCCTCGCCCTGCTTGCGGTCCACCGGGATGTGCTTCATCCCGCGCATCAGCGGCCCGGAGATCTTGTGCCGGAACACCGACTCCTTCGCCATGAAGCGGACCAGACGCTTCTGCGGGAGCGCGACGAGGCCGTCGAAGATGAAGTCCAGATAGCCGATGTGATTGCTGACGAGCACGGCCCCGCCGGAGCGCGGGATGTGCTCGGAACCCTGTGTATCGATCTTCAGGTCGAGCGCCTTGAACAGACCGCGAGCGGCGCCGATGACCGGTCGATAGACGAGTTCTGCCATCTGGAAAAGACCCTTCTGTGCCCGGGGATGTGTCCCCCGGCGGAAGTTACGCTGCCGTAGGTTTTCGGCATTGGGCAGATCGTGCCCCATGGCGTCCAGAGTAGCCACCCCTGGTGTCGCCGGGCCGCGAGATTCTTGTCACGTCGTCAAAAGAGCGCCCGCACCACGCCTCAACAGCGGATACGCGGTGCGGCCGGAGCCGGGGGCGGTTCTCCACGCGACCGCGGGAATCACCGTGGCCAGGTGGGTGCTGCAATGAGGCGACACGCTGAACCGCGGCGTGTGACGGTACGCGCGGACCCGCGCGCTGCCGGACCGGTACGGCGGCGAAGCGAACGGAGACCGAAGGTGCGCGCAGGCGACAGCGAAGTGCTGCTCAGCGCCCGCGAGTTGGGTGAACCGCTGGGGGAACGGGCGACGCTCGTCCAGTTCTCCAGCGCCTTCTGCCAGCCCTGCCGGGCGACCCGGCGGACACTGGAGGAAGTGGCCGCCATGGTCGACGGCGTCGCCCACGTCGAGCTCGACGCCGAGGCGCAGCTGGGCCTCGTGCGGCAACTGGACATCCGGAAGACCCCCACGGTGCTGGTGCTCGACGCGGACGGCCGGATCGTCCGCCGCGCCTCGGGCCAGCCGCGTCGCGCCGATGTCATCGCCGCTCTGGGACACGCGGTCTGACGCGCCGTGATCGATCTCCTACATTCCGCGACGCTCTTGACTGGGCGCTTCTCGTGTCGTCAATCTGACGCTATGTCGCAGCTGCTTCGCCCCTACGGCCGACTTCTTCACGGCTGGGCCCCCACGGGCCTCGCCCGCACCGCCGACGGGCGCTGTCCGGGTGTCTGAACACTCCGGGTCCCGTTCGCCGACACCGCAGAAGGAACACCATTCCATGACGGCTCAGACTTCTGAAGCAGCTCCGACGACTCCCACCGACCGGCCCGCCGCTTCCGCGCTGCTCCGCTCGGTCTTCCGCAGGCATGCCGCCGGTGTCGCGGTGATCACCGCGGCCGGTGACAGGCCTGTCGGTTTCACGGCCACCTCGCTCAACTCGGTGGCCGCCGAGCCGCCGCTCATCTCCTTCGGCGTCGGGACCGGCTCGTCGAGCTGGCCGGTGGTGGCCGAGGCCGAGCACGTCGGCGTGCACATACTCGGCGAGCACCAGCAGGAGCTGGCCGCCACCTTCGCGCGCAGTGGTGCCGACCGGTTCGCCGCACCCACCGATTGGCGCAGCGGCCCCGAGGGTGTGCCGCTGCTGGACGGCGTACTGGCCTGGCTGGTCTGCCGGGTGGTGGCGCGGATTCCCGCAGGGGACCACCGCATCGTGATCGCCGAGGCCGTCGCCGGGGACCCGGCCGGGGCAGGGCGCCCGCTGCTCTACCACCAGGGCCGCTTCACCGCGCTCCGGGACTGAGAACCTCCTGCGTGACCGGGCGGTCGGCGTTGCCCAGGTCACAGTTCAAAGCGCTTGCTCACTGGGTACATTCTGGATGTACTGACGAGTAATATTTTGGTGGGGGAGTCGGAACCCCCGACCGGAAATCGCCCCAACAGGCGCCTATGCTGCGAGCAACAAGGCAGCCCGGAAAAGACGATGCAGTAGGAGAGCCGGCGTGAGCTTGAGGATCGTTGTCTGTGTGAAGTACGTGCCCGACGCCACCGGCGACCGGCATTTCGCCGATGACCTGACGCTGGACCGTGACGATGTCGACGGTCTGCTGTCGGAGCTCGACGAGTACGCGGTGGAGCAGGCGCTCCAGATCGCCGGTGAGGCGGACGACGCCGAGATCACCGTGCTCACCGTCGGCCCCGAGGACGCGAAGGACGCGCTGCGCAAGGCGCTGTCGATGGGTGCGGACAAGGCTGTTCACGTCGAGGACGACGATCTGCACGGCACCGACGTGATGGGTACGTCGCTGGTTCTCGCCAAGGCGATCGAGAAGACCGGCTACGACCTGGTCGTCTGCGGCATGGCGTCGACGGACGGCACCATGGGTGTGCTTCCGGCGCTGCTCGCCGAGCGGCTCGGCGTCCCGCAGGTCACCCTGCTCTCCGAGGTCTCGGTCGACGGCACCACGGTCAAGGGCCGCCGGGACGGAGACACCGCCAGCGAGCAGCTGGAGGCTTCGCTGCCTGCCGTCGTGTCGGTGACGGACCAGTCGGGCGAGGCCCGCTACCCGTCCTTCAAGGGCATCATGGCCGCCAAGAAGAAGCCGGTCGAGGCCCTCGACCTGGGGGACCTGGACCTGGACGCGGACCTGGTCGGTCTCGAAGGCGCCTGGACCAAGGTGGAGTCCGCTACGGAGCGTCCGGCCCGCACCGCGGGCACGATCGTCAAGGACGAGGGCGAGGGCGGCAAGCGGCTCGCGGAGTTCCTGGTGAGTCAGAAGTTCATCTGAGGCTCGACGAGCCCCCTCCATCCGCCTGATCGCCCGCAGATTCTTCGTATTCGCAGCAGGAGAGCATTGTCATGGCTGAAGTTCTCGTCTACGTCGACCACGTCGACGGTGCCGTCCGTAAGCCCACCCTGGAGCTGTTGACGCTGGCCCGGCGGATCGGTGACCCGGTCGCCGTCGCGCTCGGCTCCGGCGCCGAGGCCACCGCCGCCGCGCTCGCCGAGCACGGCGCGGTGAAGGTCCTCACCGCCGACGCCCCCGAGTTCGGCGACTACCTCGTCGTGCCGAAGGTCGACGCGCTGCAGGCCGCCTACGACGCGGTCTCCCCGGCCGCGGTCCTCGTCCCCTCGTCCGCCGAGGGCAAGGAGATCGCGGCGCGCCTCGCGGTCCGTATCGGCTCCGGCATCATCACCGACGCCACCGACCTGGAGGCCGGTGACGAGGGTCCGGTGGCCACGCAGGCCGCGTTCGCCGCGTCGTTCACCACCAAGTCCCGTGTCAGCAAGGGCGTTCCGGTCATCACGGTCAAGCCCAACTCGGCTCCGGTCGAGGCCGCCCCGGCCGCGGGCACCGTCGAGGCCCTGACGGTCTCCTTCGGTGAGAAGTCCACCGGCACCAAGATCGTCTCGCGTACGCCGCGGGAGTCGACGGGCCGCCCGGAGCTGACCGAGGCCGCGATCGTGGTCTCCGGCGGCCGGGGCGTCAACGGCGCCGAGAACTTCCACATCATCGAAGCCCTCGCCGACTCCCTCGGTGCGGCCGTCGGCGCCTCGCGCGCCGCGGTCGACGCCGGGTGGTACCCGCACTCGAACCAGGTCGGCCAGACCGGCAAGTCCGTCTCGCCGCAGCTCTACATCGCCAACGGCATCTCCGGTGCGATCCAGCACCGCGCCGGTATGCAGACCTCGAAGACCATCGTGGCCGTCAACAAGGACGCCGAGGCCCCGATCTTCGACCTCGTCGACTACGGCGTCGTCGGTGACCTCTTCCAGGTCGTCCCGCAGCTCACCGAGGAAGTCACCTCGCGCAAGGGCTGACCAGCGTATTCCGTACGGCCGGGGGCCGCGTGGCGAATTTCGCCGCGCGGCCCCCGGCCGTTTCGGGCACCCATTGACGCAGATCATGACCGCCCATTAACTTCGCTGTACGGATTATTTATTCCGATGAGCGGAAAACAGGAGGATGCAGGATGGGTCAGCAGGAGAAGGTGGCGACGAGCCTGGCCGGCGCGGTCAGCGAGGACATCAGCGCTTCCCTCGTCGCCGTCGACGAGGAGCTCGCGCGCCACTACCCGGGGGACCCCGGAACCCGCCAGCCCGTCCATACGGTGTACGTACCCGGGGACGCGTTCGAGCCCCGGACCGTCCGCTCCTGGGGCGACCAGGCCCTCGCCTCGCTCGACGCACACGCGCCGGACGCCGGCTCCTTCGCCGCGCTCCTCGGAATCGGTACCGAACTGGCGGGCCCGGTGTACGAGCGGGTGCGCGCCAAACTGCAGCGCGAGCCCGTGGAGGACCTGCGCATCGACTTCGAGGACGGTTACGGCCCGCGCCCCGACGCCGAGGAGGACGCGGCGGCGGCCCGCGCCGCCCGACTGGTGGCCGAGGCGTACGCCGACGGCACGGCCGCCCCGTACATGGGCATCCGCATGAAGTGTATGGAGGCAGCGGTCCGCGACCGCGGAATCCGCACCACGGACATCTTCCTCACCGGGCTGATGCAGGCCGGCGGGCTGCCCGAAGGGCTGGTCCTGACCCTGCCCAAGGTCACCTATCCCGAGCAGGTCACCGCGTTCGTCCGGCTCCTCGAAGCCTTCGAGGAGGCCCACGGCCTGCCCGGCGGGCGGATCGGCTTCGAGATCCAGATCGAGACCAGCCAGTCCATCCTCGCCGCCGACGGCACCGCCGCCGTCGCCAGGATGATCACCGCGGCGGAGGGCAGGGCCACCGGACTCCACTACGGCACCTTCGACTACAGCGCCTGCGTCGGCGTCAGCGCGGCCCACCAGGCCAGTGACCACCCCGCCGCCGACCACGCCAAGGCCGTGATGCAGGTGGCGGCGGCCGGTACCGGCGTCCGTGTCTCGGACGGTTCCACCAATGTGCTGCCGATCGGGACGACCGAGCACGTCCACGAGGCCTGGCGGCTGCACTACGGCCTCACCCGCCGTGCGCTGGCCCGTGCGTACTACCAGGGCTGGGACATGCACCCGGCTCATCTGCCGACCCGGTACGCCGCCGTGTACGCCTTCTACCGCGAGGGCCTGGAGCCCGCCGCCGCCCGGCTCGCCGCGTACGTGGCCAAGGCCGGCGGCGACGTCATGGACGAGCCCGCGACCGCCAAGGCGCTCAGCGGTTACCTGCTGCGCGGTCTGGACTGCGGCGCCCTCGACTCCGCGGAGGTCACCGGGCTTACCGGCCTGACCCGCGCCGACCTGGACGGCTTCGCGAGCCCGCGCCGCGCGGACCTGACGGTGACGGCCCCTTGAGGCCTGCCCGGTCAGGGCCTGTCCGGCCCCCGTCGTCGACGACGGGGGCCGGACTGTGCCCGAACTGCCGTTATGCGGGCGGGATCTCGCCCGAGCCGCGCGCGATGAGCCGGGTCGGCAGCACCTTCTGGGACGGTGCGTCGTTCGCCCCGTCCAGTCGGCGGAAGAGCGTTTCGGCGGCGGTGCGTCCCAGCGCCGCCGCGTCCTGGGCGATCACGGTGATGCCCAGCAGGTCGGCCAGTTCGATGTCGTCGAAACCGACCAGGGCGACCGGCTGATCGCGCTCCGCCAGGACCCGTACGGCGGTGACCGTCACACGGTTGTTGCCCGCGAAGATCGCGGTGACCGGTTCCGGTCCGTCCAGCAGGGCCCCCACCGCGGCACGGACCCGTTCCGCCTCGGTGACGCCGAGCGAGACCCAGGCGTCCTCCACCGTCAGGTCCGCCTCGGTCATCGCCGCGTGGTAGCCGCGCAGTCGCTCGGTGGCCGTGTGGATGCGCGGCTGGTCCCCGATGAAGCCGATCCGGCGATGGCCCCCGGCGATGAGATGGGCGACGCCGTCGCGCGCGCCGCCGAAGCTGTCCGAGAGCACCATGTCCGCGTCGATCTTCCCGGCGGGCCGGTCGACGAAGACGGTGGCGACCCCGGCGGCGATCTCGGGTTCCAGATAGCGGTGGTCGTCACCGGCCGGGATCACGATCAGCCCGTCCACCCGGCGGGCGCACAGCGCGAGCACCAGTTCCTGCTCGCGCTCGGGGTCCTCCGCGCTCGATCCGTTGATGAGCAGGGCGCCATGGGCGCGGGCCACCTCTTCCACCGCGCGGTTCAGCGGCCCGTAGAACGGGTCGGCGAGGTCCTCCAGGACCAGGCCGATGCTGGCGGTACGGCCCTTGCGCAGCACACGCGCACTGTCGTTGCGGCGGAACCCCAGGGCCTCGATGGCCTCCTGCACCCGGCGCTCCGTGTCGGGCGTGACGCCCGGCTCGCCGTTGACCACCCGTGAGACGGTCTTGAGACCGACTCCGGCACGAGCGGCGACGTCCTTCATCGTCGGCCGGTTGCCGTATCGGGGCTCGGGGTGGCTGGCGGTGTGGGCCACGGTGCGCTGTCCTGTCGTCGGCTGGTGGAGCGGGAAGAGCTGTGGCGTCGAGCATAGGGCCTGGACAACGTTGTCAGGTGAATGGAGACTGGCCACAGCACTCTTCATTACCCCTTGTCACCTGGAGATCCGACACCGATGCACAACCACCTGGTAGCCGCGCTCGACATCGGCGGCACAAAGATCGCCGGCGCGCTGGTGGACGGCAGGGGGCAGATTCTCGTCCGCACACAGGCGCCGACGCCCGCCAAGGAGGACGGCGACACGGTGATGGACGCCGTCCGGACCGTGCTGGCGGCCCTCGCCGCCGACCCGCGCTGGGAGCGTACGACGGCCGTCGGGATCGGCAGCGCCGGCCCCGTGGACGCCTCGGACGGGACCGTCAGCCCGGTGAACGTGCCGGGCTGGCGCGACTATCCGCTGGTCGGCCGGGTGCGCGACGCCGTGGGCGGACTGCCCGTCACGCTCGTCGGTGACGGCGTCGCGATGACCGCCGCCGAACACTGGCGGGGCGCCGCCCGCGGTTACGACAACGCCCTGTGCATGGTCGTCTCGACCGGTGTGGGCGGCGGTCTGGTGCTGGGGGGTGTGCTGCGCGCGGGTCCCACCGGGAACGCGGGGCACATCGGTCACATCAGCGTGGACCTGGACGGGGACTCCTGCCCGTGCGGGTCACGCGGCTGCGTGGAGCGCATCGCCAGCGGGCCGAACATCGCCCGCCGGGCGCTGGCCGACGGCTGGCTGCCCGGCCCGGACGGCGACGCCACCGCCGCCGCGGTCGCCGCGTCGGCCCGCTCGGGCGACCCGGTCGCCACCGCCTCCTTCGAGCGCGCGGCCCAGGCGCTGGCCGCGGGGATCGCCGCCACGGCGACCCTCGTCGAGATCGACATCGCCGTGATCGGCGGGGGAGTGGCGGGCGCGGGCGAGGTGCTCTTCGCCCCGCTGCGGCGGGCGCTGCGGGACTACGCCACGCTCTCCTTCGTACAACAGCTGAAGGTGGCTCCCGCGCTCATGGGCAATGACGCGGGTCTGGTCGGGGCGGCAGCCGCCGCCTCGCTCGGCGAACCGGGCGGGGCGGCGGCGGTTGTCAGCAGCTGAGCTTCGCGTCCGCCCAGTCGGCGTGGTCGGAGTCGTTCCCGTCCCCGGCGTCGGTGACCACCAGACGTACCACCTGCGCACCGCTCACGTCGGCCGAGATCGAGTGCGCGAAGTCGACGTTGGTGAGGACGCCGGTCGACGCCACCTTCGTGCCGTCCGCCCAGATCTCGAAGGTGACCGTGCCCTTGATCCCCGTCTCGTCGTCGACACCCACCTGGGCGCTCACCTTGGAGCAGGCGCCGCCGGCGTAGTACTCGACAGCGCTCGGCGCGTGCACCCCGAGGCCCTTGGCGTAGACGATCCCGTTGATGGTGATCGGGCTGCCGTCGCCCGCTTTGGTCTCACCGTTGCTGGTGTCCTTCTCCACCGGGCCCCAGCCGTTGCTGGACGACACCGCGGGCAGATCGCTGAGATACGAACTCCCCGACGGCGGCGCCACGACGACATGGGCCTGGACGGGCAGCTCGGTCGTGACGCGTGCCCCGGTGAGGGAGCGGTACGTCGAGGTCAGCTTCAGGTCGTACGAGCCCGTGGCGGCCCCTGCGGGCGGCGTGAGCCGCCAGGAGGTCCGCAGGGACTCCCCGGTCGGCACGGATGCCGCCGTGGCCTTGGAGAGGGCCTTCACACCCCAGCCGGCCGGAGCGGAGAGCGAGGCGCCCGCCTGGAGCGCCGGGGTACGGCCCTGGTCGGTGACCGTGGTGGTCAACGTGCTCGCCTTGCCCGCCTGGACGAGCAGGGAGCCGCTGATGCCCGACTCGACGGCCGACGGGTACGCGGCCCACTTGGGGTCCTGTGCGACGCGCAGCAGCACCGTGCCGTGCGCCGGGACGGTCGCCGAGAGGCTGCCCGCCGTGTTGTAGGTCTTGTGCTGCCAGAGATCGCGCTCGGTGTACCCGGACGCCTCGGGCAGCCCGACCGCGCTCGCCGTGGTGGAGACGCGCTGCGGACTGTCGCTCTCGTTGAAGAGCGCGACGGCGCGGCTGCCGTCCGCCATCTCCTTCGCGACCACCCAGCGACCGCCCTCGGAGGACAGCACCTTGCCCTGCTTGCCGAGCGGGTCCTGGTCGACGGCGATGACTTCCTTGTTGGTCACGATGTCGTACGTCTCGGCCGATGCCTTGCGCAGGTCGGTGCCGATGAGCAGCGGCGACGCCATGATCGACCACATCGAGAAGTGCGTGCGGTACTCGGTGTCGGTCATACCGCCGTTGCCGACCTCCAGCATGTCCGGGTCGTTCCAGTGCCCGGGGCCGGCCGCCGCGTCGAGCGGCAGGTTCTGCTTGAGGATCGACAGCATGGACGACCAGCTGTCGCTGATGTCACCGGTGGTGCGCCACAGGTTCCCGACGTCCCCGGCCCACTCCCAGGGCTTGTTGGAGCCCCATTCGCAGATGCTGTAGACGATCGGGCGGCCGGTCGCCGCGAGCGCGTCACGCATCGTCTTGTAGCGCTGCACCGCGTCGATGCCCAGGTTGTTGCAGTTGTCGTACTTGAGGTAGTCGACGCCCCAGTCGGCGAACTGCTGGGCGTCGCTGTACTCGTGGCCGAGCGCTCCGGGCAGCCCCACGCTGTCGCACGTCTTGGTGCCGGCGCTCGTATAGATGCCGAGCTTCAGGCCCTTGGAGTGGACGTAGTCGGCAACTGCCTTGATCCCGTTGGGAAATCGCACGGGATCGGGGACCAACTTGCCGTCGGCGTCCCGCTGCGGCTTCGCCCAGCAGTCGTCGAGGTTGACGTACTGGTAGCCGGCCGCCTTGAGTCCCTTGTCGACGAAGATGTCGGCGATGCCCTTCACCATCGTCTCGTTGAAGTCGGCGCTGCAGCCGGTGGAGTTCCAGTTGTTGAAGCCCATCGGAGGTGTCAGTGCGAGACCGTTGCCGAGATGCGGGGACACACTGTCCGGCGCGGTGCTCGCGACGGCCGGGGAGGCTACCCCGCCGGCACACAGCAGGGCTGTGACCAGTGCTCCGAGGACTCTTCGGCGGGTTCCGGTGGTGGTGCGGGCTGGAAGGTGACGCATCGATACGTTCCTCCGTACGTTCCCGTGATCGGATGTCTGCATGTACGTGTCAGTGACGAGCGTTTACGGTAGGGCTTGTTCGACTCTGTTGGAAGAGTCGCGGTAACGGTTGTTCGATATCTCGCTAAAACCCTTGACTGGCACGTCAGTTGAGGGTGAGATCCAATCCTCGCGTTCGTTTGTGTTGAGTTTCACCCTGGAGGAGGGGGACATGGCGCAGTCTTCGTACAACGGTTCAGTCGTGCCTGGGAGTGTGGCTGGACATCGGATGTCCCGGCGGGGCCTTCTGCGTGGCGCGGCGGCCGGTGCCGGCGCCGTGGCGCTGCCTTCGCTCCTCACGGCCTGCAGCAGCGGCCCCGGAGGAGACTCCAAGACCATCAAGCTGGGGTCGAATTCCTCGGACGCGGTGCCGAAGAAAGCATTTGCCGACGCCTTCGCCGCGTACGAGAAGCAGTCCAAGGACGGCCGGAAGATCAAGGTCAACACGGTTGACCACAACAGCTTCCAGGAGAACATCAACCGGTATCTGCAGAGCGATCCGGACGAAGTCTTCATGTGGTTCGCCGGAAACCGGATGCAGTACTTCGCCAAGAAGGGCCTGCTGTACGACATCAGCGACCTCTGGCAGGAGTACAAGGGCTTCACCCCCGCGCTGAAGGCCCAGTCGACGGGAGCGGACGGCAAGCAGTACTTCACGCCGTACTACTACTACCCGTGGGCGGTCTTCCATCGGAAGAGCCTCTTCACCAAGTACGGCTACGAGGCGCCGAAGACACTCGACGAGTACGTCGCGCTCGCCAAGCAGATGCAGAAGGACAAGCTGGACCCCATCGGCTTCTGCGACAAGGACGGGTGGCCCGCGATGGGCACCTTCGACTACCTCAACATGCGGACCAACGGCTACGACTTCCACAAGTCCCTGATGGCCGGGGAGGAGGCGTGGACCGACAAGCGGGTCAAGGACGTCTTCGACACCTGGCGGCGTCTCCTGCCGTACTGCCAGAAGGGCGCCAACGGCCGTACGTGGCAGGAGGCGGCACAGAGCCTGCAGAAGCGCGAGATCGGCATGGTGGTCCTCGGGATGCCGCACCCGGGCCAGCAGTTCCCGGCGAACGAGCGCCCCGACATCGACTTCTTCGCGTTCCCCGAGATCAACCCGGAGCACGGACAGGACGCCGTCGAGGCACCCATCGACGGATTCCTGCTGGCGAAGAAGTCCAAGGAACTCAAGAACAAGAAGTCCATGGAGAGCGCGAAGGACCTGCTCAGGTGGCTGGCCACGCCGAAGGCCGAGGACGTCTACCTCGCCGGTGACCCCAACAACATCGCGGTCAACAGCGGGGCGGACCTCTCGAAGTACACCCCGCTGCAGAAGAAGTCCGCCGAACTGATCGCCGGTGCCAAGCAGATCTCGCAGTTCATGGACCGTGACACCCGCCCCGACTTCGCCTCGACGGTGATGATCCCGGCCATCCAGAAGTTCATCTCCAGCCCGAACGATGTCGACGGCCTGTGCAACGACATCGAGCGTCAGAAGAAGTCCATCTTCGCTTCCGAGTGATCAGCCCCCTGGAGTAAAGACCCGTGGCGCTCAACACCGCGCGGCGCTCCGGACGACGAGGCCGCCGCCGTTTCACCAGGCGCGACCTCGTCGTCCTCGGGGTGCTGCTGGGCATACCCGTCCTGCTCGACGTCGCCATCGTGTGGGGGCCGACCCTCGCTTCGGTGGTGCTCTCCTTCACCAGCTGGGACGGCATCGGATCCATCAAGTGGGTGGGGACGCAGAACTACTCGAACCTCTTCACCAACTACCCGCCGTTCTGGCCCGCCGTGCGGCACAACCTGCTGTGGCTCGCCTTCCTCGGGCTCGTTGCCGTGCCGTTCGGCCTGCTGCTCGCCGTACTCATCGACAGGGGCGTGCGGTTCAGCCGCTTCTACCAGTCGACCCTGTACATGCCGGTGGTGCTCTCGCTCGCCGTGGTGGGCTTCATCGCCCAGCTGATCTTCTCCCGCGACCAGGGCGTACTCAACGCCGTGCTCGGGAACACGAAGAATCCCACCGACTGGCTCGGCGATCCGAACCTCAACATCTGGATGATCCTGCTGGCGGCGGCCTGGCGGCACACCGGCTACGTGATGATCCTCTACCTGGCCGGACTCAAGGCCGTCGATCCCTCGCTCAAGGAAGCGGCGTCCATCGACGGCGCGAGCGAGGCGCAGACCTTCTTCAGGATCGTCTTCCCGACCCTGCGGCCGGTCAATGTGATCGTCGGCGTCATCACCGTCATCGAGTCGCTGCGCGCCTTCGACATCGTCTACGCGGTGAACCACGGCCGCAACGGCCTGGAAGTGCTCTCGGTGCTCGTCACCGACAACATCATCGGCGAAGCCAGCAGAATCGGCTTCGGCTCCGCGATCGCCGTGGTGCTGCTGGCGGTCTCCATGGGCTTCGTCGTGACGTATCTGGTGCAGGAGATCCGAGGAGAGAAGTCCCGATGACCGTAGGCACCGCCCCGCCCCGCGCCGTGGCCCCGGCGTCCGTGCCCACCGCCCGCCGGCGGGGGACGCGTCCGGGCCGGATCGGCGTACACGTCTTCCTGATGGGCGTCTCGATCGCGTTCCTCGCGCCTCTGCTGCTCGCGGTCTACGCCTCGCTCAGGCCGTACGACGAGACGTCCAAGTACGGGTACTTCTCGCTGCCGAAGCACCTCTCCTTCCACTACTACAAACAGGCGTTCAGCGACTCGGGGATGACGAAGTACTTCGTCAACACCCTGATCATCGCGGTGCCCGGCGTCATCGTCACGCTGTTCCTCGCGTCCTTCGTCGCCTTCGCCGTCTCCCGGATCCGGCTGCGCGGCGGCATCGTGCTGCTGATGCTCTTCACCGCGGGCAACCTGCTGCCGCAACAGGTCATCGTCACCCCGCTGTACGTCGTCTTCAACCGCATCCCGCTGCCGTACTGGATGTCCGACTCGATGACGATGTTCGACTCCTACTGGGCCGTCGTCCTGGTACAGGTCGGATTCCAGATCGGCTTCTGCGTCTTCGTCCTCGCGAACTTCATGCGGACCCTGCCCGAGGAGATCCTGGAAGCCGCGATCGTCGACGGGGCTGGCGTCTGGACCCAGTTCTGGCGGATCACGCTGCCCCTGTGCCGCCCGGCCATCGCCGCGCTCGCCACCCTCGAATTCACCTGGATGTACAACGACTTCCTGTGGGCCCTGGTCTTCATGTCCGACGGGGACAAGCTGCCCATCACCTCGGCGCTGAACAACCTCCGCGGTCAGTTCTTCACCGACTACAACCTGCTCGCCGCGGGATCGGTGATCGTCGCGCTCCCCACGCTGGTGGTGTTCCTGCTGTTGCAGAAGCACTTCATCGCGGGACTGACGCTCGGTTCGACCAAGTGACGGACGAAGTCGGTGGGTTTGCGCTTCTGCCCGCCCCATTGCCTGTGCAACCATTCCGCGCTCACGCGTGTCAGGGGAGGTGAAGCAACCATCTGAAAGAGCGGAGCTCGTGTGTCTTCCCGAACCCTGGGTACTGGTGTGGCCCTCGCCGTCGCCGTCGTGTCCGCCGTCGTCGTCGCACCGGCGGCCCGAGCCGGATCCCCGTCCGCCACGACCGCCGGCGCCGTCGCGGCGGTCGAGAAGGCGGACTTCAACGGCGACGGCTATGCCGATGTCGCCTTCGCGGCGCCGTCCGCCACGGTCGACGGGAAGAAGGGCGCCGGTTACGTCGGGGCGATGTACGGCTCCAAGTCCGGTGTGAACCGGGCCTCCAGGCAGGTCATCACCCAGAACTCCGAGGGCGTGCCCGACTCCGCCGAGTCCGCCGACGCGTTCGGCAGCGCACTCGCCTCCGCCGACCTCGACGGCGACGGCTACACCGATCTCGTCGTCGGGGCCTCGGGGGAGGACGCGGGCGTCGGCAAGCTCGGCACGCTCACCGTGCTCTGGGGGAGCCCCACGGGCCTCTCCGGCGGTGCGGTGATCGCCAAGGGGGAGACCGACACCGGAGGCATCGGCGACAAGCTCGCCGTCGGGGACTTCAACGGTGACGGCAGCCAGGACGTGGTGACCACCGCGAGCGGGATGCATCTGCGGCTGCTCTCCGGGCCGTTCGGGCGCGACGGCTCCGCACACGGCACGACGGTCGTCCGGGACATGGACGACACCCGGTACCTGGACATCGCCGCGGGAGACATCACCGGCGACGGCATCACCGACCTCGTCGGTACGGTCAACGACGGTGACGAGTACGACGCCCGGCGGGTGCGCTTCCTGCGCGGTACGCCCGACGGGTTCGCCGCCGCCACGACCGTCACCAACTCCAAGGGGGGCCGCGTCCAGGGCGGCGAACACGTCACCACCGGGGACGTGAACCACGACGGATTCGCCGACATCGTTGTCGGCCGCCCGGTCGAGGGGTACGACAGCGATGTCGATCTGCCCCTCGCCAAGGGCGGCATGATCATGTACATCCCGGGTGGCTCGACCGGGCCGCAGGGCGACGGGGCGAAGGCCTTCAGCCAGGACTCCCCGGGCGTCCCCGGGGCGTCGGAGGTGGGCGACGGCTTCGGAGCCGCGGTCTCCGTCGGTGACACGAACGGCGACGGGTACGGCGACATCGTGGTCGGTGTTCCCGGCGAGGCCCTCGGCACCAAGGCGCGGGCGGGGCAGGTGATCGTGCTGCGGGGCAGCGCCACCGGCCCCACCGCCACCGGTTCCAAGGCGTTCCACCAGGACACCCCGGGCATCGAGGGGGTCGCCGAACCGAAGGACGAGTTCGGCGGGGCGACCTCGCTGGCGGACGCCGATTCCGACGGCCGGGCCGAGCTGATCGTCGGCGCCCCCGGTGAGAACGAGAACGCGGGATCCGTCTGGGCGCTGCCGGGCACCGCCGACGGCACGACGGGCACCGGCTCGATGACCTTCGGCAGCGGCACGCTCGGCACCGACCCGGCGAACGCGCGGCTCGGGTCGTCCTTCAACCGCTGACACCTGACCCGGCACGATCCGTCGGCCCGGCGCATCCACCTGCCCGCGGGCCGACGGATACGCCGGGCCCGATCCGCTCCGCCGTTCTTCCCCGATGTCAGCACGCGGGTTCATGGGCGATACCTGTGAGTATCCCGAGGGACGACGAGGGTGACGAGCACCATGCCGCACAACGGGGTTTCCGTGGCAGGGTGTTGCGGGCAAGCCACTGAAGGCCAGGGCCTGTCCGGCGGATCGGGGTCGGACAGGGCGCGGCGTCGGGGCAACGCGGCGAGGTGCCGTGCCCCGGCCATGATCTGCCGGACAGGTCTGAGGGAAGAGGGGGAACCGTGATCGTCTGGGTCAACGGTGCGTTCAGCGCGGGGAAGACCAGTGCCGCGCGAGAACTGATCGATCTGATCCCGAACAGCACCTTCTACGACCCCGAAGTACTCGGCGGGGCGCTGCGGTTGCTGCTGCCGCCGAAGAGGCTGGCCGAGGTGAACGACTACCAGGACCTGCCGATCTGGCGGCGCATGGTCGTCGACGCGGCCTCCGCGCTCCTCGCCGAGATGGGCGGGGTGCTCGTCGTGCCGATGACGCTGCTCAGACAGGAGTACCGCGACGAGATCTTCGGAGGACTGGCCTCCCGCCGCATCCCGGTCTGTCATGTGCTCCTGGCACCGGAGGAAACGATCCTGCGCGAACGGATCGCCGGCCGCGAGGAGTTCCCGGACGATCCCGAGGGCAGCGCGCGCACAAGACAGTGGGCGTACGAACACATCGAGCCCTACCGGACGGCGCTCGGCTGGCTCACCACGGACGCCCATACGCTCGACACCAGCGCCCTCACCCCGGCCGACACCGCGCGGCAGATCGCCGAGGCGGTCCGTACCGGGGCCGCGCGGGCCTGCGAGATCGTCCAGACCCCCGAGCCGACCGCGGAGACACTCGCCGCGGGCGTCCTGCTCTTCGACGAGCAGGACCGGGTGCTGCTCGTCGACCCGACGTACAAGCCCGGCTGGGAGTTCCCCGGCGGAGTGGTGGAGAACGGTGAGGCCCCGGCCCGCGCGGGCATCCGCGAGGTCGCCGAGGAGATAGGGATACAACTGGACCGCGTGCCCACGCTGTTGGTGGTGGACTGGGAGCCGCCGAACCCCCCGGGATACGGGGGCCTGCGGCTGCTCTTCGACGGTGGCCGCCTCGACAGCGGCGAAGCGGAACGGCTGCTGCTGCCCGGTTCCGAGCTGCGCGGCTGGCGGTTCGTCAGCGAGCAGGACGCGGCGGAGCTGCTGCCGCCCGTCAGGTACGAGCGGCTGCGCTGGGCCCTGCGGGCCAGGGAGCGGTCGGTCGTCCTGAACCTGGAGGCCGGTGTCCCGGTCGGCTGACACCTGCGGTACGGCTGCGGCGACCCCGTGACGGGACCGCCGCAGCCGGCGCGGGCCGTGGCCGCTACCGCGCAGCGCCGCCCGGTGACGGGCGGTCCGGGCGTGCGGCGTGCGGTCAGCTCTGCTTGGACCTGGCGTAGTTGACGAGGAAGTGCGCCTCGGCGACCGAGAGCCGCTCCAGCTCCTCGGGGGACACGCTCTCGTTGACGGCGTGGATCTGCGCCTCCGGCTCGCTGAGTCCGATCAGCAGGATCTCCGCCTCCGGATAGAGCGTGGCCAGTGTGTTGCACAGCGGGATCGAGCCGCCCATGCCCGCGGACTGCATCTCCTCGCCGGGGTACGCGATTCGCATCGCCTCGGCCATCGAGGTGTACGCGGGGCTGCTGGTGTCGGCGCGGAACGGCTGCCCCTGGCCGACCTGCTCCACCGAGACCCGCGCGCCCCACGGGGTGTGCGCCTCCAGGTGCGCGGTCAGCAGCTTGGTCGCCTCCGCGGCGTCGGTGCCCGGCGGCACCCGCAGGCTGACCTGGGCCCGTGCGCTCGCCTGCACCGACGGAGTGGCGCCCACGACGGGCGGGCAGTCGATTCCGATGACCGTGACTGCGGGGCGGGCCCAGATCCGGTCGGCGACCGTTCCGGTGCCGATCAGCGCGACCCCGTCGAGGACCTTCGCATCCTGACGGAACTCGGCCTCCGGGTACTGGAGCCCCGCCCAGCTCGCGTCCGCGGCCAGGCCGTCGACGGTCGTTGAGCCGTCCGCGGCGCGCAGCGAGTCCAGCACGCGGATCAGCGCGGCGAGCGCGTCGGGCGCCGCGCCGCCGAACTGGCCGGAGTGCAGATTGCCTTCGAGGGTGTCCAGCTGGACCCGGAGCATCGTCATGCCGCGCAGGGTGGCGGTGACGGTGGGCAGGCCGACCCGGAAGTTCCCGGTGTCCCCGATGACGACGGCGTCGGCGGCGAGCAGTTCGGGGTGTGCCTCCGCGTACCGCTCCAGGCCGCCGGTGCCCTGCTCCTCCGAGCCTTCCGCGATGACCTTGACGGAGACGGGGACGCCTCCGCCGGCCTTGAGGGCGCGCAGCGCGAGCAGGTGCATGATGAACCCGCCCTTGCAGTCGGCGGCGCCCCGCCCGTACCAGCGGCCGTTCCGCTCGGTCAGCTCGAACGGCGGGGAGAGCCAGGCGTCCTCGTCGAGCGGCGGCTGCACGTCGTAGTGCGCGTAGAGCAGCACCGTCGGGGCGTCGGCGGGGCCGGGCAGGAAGCCGTAGACCGACTGGGTGCCGTCCGGAGTGTCCAGCAGGGCGACGTCCTGGAAGCCCTCGTCACGCAGCGCACCGGCAACCCAGTTCGCCGCGTCCTCGCACTCGCTCCTGGGGAAGAGCGCCGGATCCGCCACCGACCGGAACGCGACCAGCTCGGTCAGCTCCGCCTGGGCGCGGGGCATCAGCGAGGCGATGGTCTCGGCAATCGGAATCGCGGTCATGGGCACGCTCCTCGTGGGTGCGACGTTGAAGTACGTGTACGTGTGTGTACAACGAAGGTGCGATCGATCCTCCCACAGCGGGATAGGGCGACATCGCGCCGTAGTATGCCGTCGACAGCACGGGCCACTGGTCGGATCAGGAGCAGCAGCACATCGTGAGCAGCGAGAACGCAGACGCGAGCACGGAGAACGACCGGCCGGTATGGGATGTGGTGGTGGTCGGCGCAGGTCCTGCCGGGGCCTCTGCGGCATATGCCGCGGCGGTGGCGGGACGCCGGGTCCTCCTTCTGGAGAAGGCCGAGTTGCCCCGCTACAAAACATGCGGGGGCGGCATCATCGGCCCGTCCCGCGACTCCCTGCCACCGGGGTTCGAACTGCCCCTGCGCGACCGGGTGTACGCGGTGACGTTCTCGATGAACGGCAGGATGACCCGGACCCGGCGCTCCAAGCAGATGCTCTTCGGGCTGATCAACCGCCCGGAGTTCGACCAGGGGCTGGTCGAGGAGGCGCAGAAGGCGGGCGCCGAGATCCGTACGGGTGCGGCGGTGGCGAGGGTCGAGCAGCACGGCTCCGCTGTCCCGGACCGGCGCACCGTCGCCGTGGTCCTCTCCGACGGGGAGACGGTGCTGGCGCGCGCGGTCGTGGGCGCGGACGGCAGTGCCAGCCGCATAGGGGCACATGTCGGTGTGAAGCTCGACCAGGTGGACCTCGGCCTGGAGGCGGAGATCCCGGTGCCGCCGACGGTCGCCGAGGACTGGGCGGGCCGGGTGCTCATCGACTGGGGCCCCATTCCGGGGAGTTACGGATGGGTGTTCCCCAAGGGCGACACGCTCACCGTCGGTGTGATCTCGGCACGCGGCGAGGGCGCGGCCACCAAGCGCTATCTGGAGGACTTCATCGCGCGGCAGGGTCTGGCGGGCTTCGAGCCGTCCGTCTCCTCCGGACATCTGACACGGTGTCGCAGCGAGGACTCACCGCTCTCCCGGGGGCGCGTGCTGGTCTGCGGGGACGCGGCCGGTCTGCTGGAGCCCTGGACGCGTGAGGGGATCTCCTTCGCCCTGCGTTCGGGCCGGCTCGCGGGGGAGTGGGCGGTCCGGGTGTCGGAGGCGCACGACGCGGTGGACGCCCGCCGTCAGGCGCTGAACTACGCCTTCGCCATCAAGGCCGGACTCGGTGTCGAGATGGCGGTCGGGCGCCGGATGCTCAAGCTGTTCGAGCGCCGCCCGAAGATGCTGCACGCGGTGATCACCGGATTCCGGCCCGCCTGGAAGGCGTTCGCCGGGATCACCCGCGGTTCGACCTCACTCGGGGAGCTGGTCCGTACGCATCCGATGGCCCAGCGTGCCCTGGGCGCTCTGGACCGCAAGGAGCCCGACAAGGCGACGGGCAAGGCCGCCGGTCCCGGTGAGAACGCAGCCGAGGACACCGGCGAGGACGTGGGCAGGGAAGTCAGCCCGGTCGAGTAGTCGGTCGTCGGCCGGGTGTCCGGTCAGCCGGGTGCCCGGCCGACCGCGCGTCCGGTCGGCCAACTGGCCGGGTTGGCCGGTCCGGCCGGTCGGTCAGTGTGCCGCGGTGATCCGGAAGACGGGGTGGTCGGGGGCGATCCGCCGGAGTTCCTCGGTGGTCGATTCGGGGCCGACGCCGCCGAAGAACGTCCCGACCTCCGCCTTCCAGCGCTTCAGATAGGCGCGCAGGATCTCGGGCTTCTCGTCGTCGGGCACCTCGACCGCGGTGAAGGGCTGCTGCTTGCCGCCGAGCCCGAGTTCGCCGCCTCCGGCCACGCGCATGTTGTGCGTCCACTGGACGTGGCCGCGGGCGGCGATCAGATACTGTCCGCCGTCCAGCGTCAGCGGGTTGACCGGAGTGTGGCGCCACTCGCCGCTCTTGCGTCCGCGCACCGCCAGGATGCGTGAGCCCCGGACGCTGATGCCGCGCCGGGTCAGCCCGCCGACCACCCGGTTGAAGACGTTGACCGTGAGCCAGCCGGGCTTCTTGACGTAGGTGGGGGCGGTGGCAGTCATGGGTTTCTCCCTCTGAACAATGTGAGCACTGCTCTCTCTCCTGGGACCAGTCTGCATCGGAACAGTGATCTAAAGCAAGAGCAGTGCTCACGTTGTTGGTCACTGATCTGATATCTGGCAGACTGGCTGCCATGAGTGCTGTCCGAGGAGCCAGGGAACGGGCCCGTGTCGAGGTCACCGCAGCTATCAAGGACGAGGCGCGCAGACAGCTCGCCGACCAGGGGGCGGCCAAACTCTCCCTGCGTGCGGTGGCCCGTGAGCTGGGCATGGTCTCCTCCGGCCTCTACCGCTACTTCCCCAGCCGGGACGACCTGCTGACCGCGCTGATCATCGACGCCTACGACGCGATCGGGGAAGCCGCCGAAGCCGCCCTCGCCCCTGCGGGCCGGGCCACCGACCACGACCGATGGGTCATGGTCTGCGCGGCGGTACGCCGGTGGGCGCTCGCCCACCCCCACGAGTACGCCCTGATCTACGGCTCTCCGGTCCCCGGCTACGCGGCCCCGCAGGCGACCGTCGGTCCCGCGTCCAGGGTCGCGCTGGTCCTGATATCCGTCACCCTCGACGCGAACCGCACCGGCGGACTGGCCCTCCCCCCGCTGCCTGAAACACTGCGGCCGGAGGCCGGGCGTCTCGCCGCGGATGTCGCCCCGGAGCTCCCGCCCGCGGTCGCCGTGGCCCTCGCCGCGGCCTGGGCGCAGCTCTTCGGGCTCATTTCCTTCGAGCTCTTCGGCCAGTTCCACAAGGTGGTGACGGACCGCGAAACCTTCTTCGCGCACGCCGCCGGGAACCTCGCGGAGTCCGTCGGTCTACTCCGCAGGGAGTAGGCCTGACCGCCACGCCGGGCTGACGCTTCCGGCGCGGTCCTCGGTCTAGCGTTGCCCGCATGGACCAGCCCGGCACCGATGAGCAGCGCGTACGCGGACGCGGTGGCCCGCCCTGGGCACAGGGCGGGCAGGGGCGGTGGCAGCCACCGTGGGCCTCGCCGTCCGAGGGCCGGTTGCCCTGGCGCTCCACGCTCGTCACCACGGTGATCGTCCTGGTGGGCAGTAATTTCGCCGCGCACGGGCAGGCCGGCCACCGCGTGCCGCTCGACATCTACGCCCGGCTCCTGCTGCTGCTCGGCCAGGCTCTCCTGCTGCTGCGGATCAAGCACCCCGTACTCGTCGCCTTCGGTACCGCCGCCACCACGATGATCTACCTCGGCGCGGGATACCCGTACGGACCGGTCTTCGTCACGGTCGCCGTCGCCTGCTTCTCCGCCGTGGTGTCCGGCCACCGCTACGCCGCCTGGTCGGCCATCGGCATGCTCTGGGCGGGGCATGTGCTGACCGTCCACTGGTTCTACCGTTGGCTTCCGCCGGCCGGTGACCATGCCGCGCCCTGGGGGCAGGAACTGGTCGTCACCGCCTGGGTGGTGGCCGTGCTCGCCGCAGCGGAGCTGGTTCGGGTACGGCGTGAGCAGTGGGCCCGCGAGCGGGCCGAGCGCCGGGCCGCCGAGAAGCGCCGCACCGACGAGGAACGGCTCCGGATCGCCAGGGAACTCCACGACGTGCTGGCCCACAGCATCTCCGTCATCAATGTGCAGGCAGGGGTCGGGCTCGCGCTCCTGGACTCGGACCCCGAGCAGGCGCGCACCGCCCTGACCACGATCAAGGCCGCGAGCAAGGAAGCCCTGGGCGAGGTCCGGCAGGTACTGGACACGCTGCGCGCCCCGGGCGCCGCGCCCCGGGCGCCCGCGCCCGGACTCGCCCGGCTCTCCGAAGTCGTCGAGCAGGCTTCGGCCGCCGGTCTGACGGTGGGGACCACGACGGAAGGGGCACGCAGGGAACTCCCGCCCGGCGCGGACCTCGCAGCCTTCCGGATCCTGCAGGAGGCCCTGACCAATGTCGTCCGCCACTCCGAGTCCCGTACCGCCCACATCACGCTCACCTATGCCCCGGAGCGGCTCGCGCTGCGCATCGACGACGAAGGTCCCGCCAGTCACGGCGAAGCGGGCGGCAGCGGCAACGGCCTGGTGGGCATGCGCGAGCGGGCAGCGGCCCTGGGCGGCACGATCGACGCGGGCCCACGCCCCGGAGGCGGCTTCCGGGTCGAGGCCTTCATCCCGCTCTCCGCCGGCCGACGGTCGGCCACGCCATCCTCGTCGCCGTCGCCGTCGCCGTCGCCGTCACCGGAACAGTCGTCCGAACAGGCCGCCGGTCCCGCCGCCGCACCGAAGGAGTCCCCGTGATCCGCGTACTGCTCGCCGACGACCAGTCCCTCGTCAGAGCCGGATTCCGGGCGCTGCTCGGGGCCCAGCCGGACATCGAGGTGGCCGGTGAGGCCGCCGACGGCGCCCAGGCGCTGCAACTGGTGCGCGAACTGCGCCCCGACATCGTGCTGATGGACATCCGGATGCCCGTGCTGGACGGTCTGGCCGCCACCCGGAAGATCACCGACGACCAGGACCTCGACGGGGTCAAGGTGGTCATGCTCACCACTTTCGAGCTCGACGAGTACGTCTTCGAGGCGATCCGCTCCGGCGCGTCCGGGTTCCTGGTCAAGGACACCGAGCCGGAGGAACTGCTGCGCGCGGTACGGGCGGTGGTCGACGGCGACGCGCTGCTCTCGCCGGGGGTGACACGCAGACTCATCGCGGAGTTCGCCGCCCGTTCCAAGGAACCGGCGGCTCTCTCCGACCTCGGCGGACTCACCGACCGGGAGAGGGAGGTGATGGCCCTGGTCGGCATCGGGCTCTCCAACGACGAGATCGCCCGCAGGCTCGTCGTCAGCCCGCTGACCGCCAAGACGCACGTCAGCCGGGCCATGGTGAAACTCGGCGCCCGGGACCGCGCCCAACTGGTCGTGCTGGCCTACGAGTCGGGCTTGGTCCGGCCCGGTTGGCTGGGCTGAGCGACACCGCGGAAGCGCCACAGGACATGGACGACGCGGGCGAGGAACGCGACGGTGGCCGCCGAGGCCGCCGCCACGAACAGGACATGCGCGACGCCGGACGGCACGTCGAGGAAGAAGAGCGGGCAGACGACCCCGACGAAGGTGGCAGCTGCCACGAAGCCCGCAGTGACCAGTGCGTAACCGATCTCGACGGTGATGGCATCGCGCTCGGACCGAGACCTTGTGCCCATACGGCAAGTCTCACACGCCGCGCCCGGCCCGGGGCGGTTTCCCGGGGTACGCGGCCGGACGGCCCGATGACGGCGGCTGCCGCGATCAGATCCCGGCCGTCTCCCGCCAGAGCCGCGCGAGCGCCGCGTCGCCCGTGACGGACACGGCGGTGAGCGGCAGGCGGTTCCACAGCGTCGCGTAGAGCAGCGTGGCGGTCGCGCTCAACTCGACGTCGGCGACGTCGGTATCGGTGGTGTCGGCCTGCGGCGGCCCGTCGGACAGCCGGACCGTCCACACGTCACCGGTGTCGGTCGCCCGGACCCGGAGGGTCTTCGGTACGTCCGTACGCATCCGGCTCCTGGGCATCGACTGGAGCCCGCGGAGCAGTTCGTCGACACCGTCCGCGGCGAACTCCGGCTCGGACGCGGTGATCTCGGTGCCCAGCGCCGATTCGGCGTCCATCCGGTGCACCGCCGTCTCGTGCGCCTGCCGCCGCGCCCAGAACGTGAGCGGGGAGTCCGCGGGCAGGATGGTCCAGGACTTCAGGTCGTCCGGCGCTGCGCGCAACGCGGCGACCAGCGTCCGGTGTCCGTCCCTGAACCAGTCCACCAGCGCGGTCCCGTCCAGGCCGGGCGGGGCGTCCGCGGGGGGCTGGTACTGCGAGAGGCCCTCCACCACGTACGCCGTCGACCAGCGGTGGGTCCGGCCGGTGTGCGCCAGCAGGTCCCGTACCTGCCAGTCCGGACAGGTCGGCACGTCGGCCCCGGGGCCCGCCTGCGCGGCGGCCTCGGCGAGCCGACGGCCCTCCTGGTCCAGGGCGTCGATGAACTCGGCGGTTCTCAGATGCTTCACAGGTGCTCCCATACGGGGATTGTGGCAGCGGTCAGGTGGTGGGTGCGGCGGAATCGACGGACGGGGTGCCGGGCGCGGACGTCGTGGCCGACGACGCGTTGCGCGTGGCGTACCCGATGAGCGCGGCGGTCGCGGCCAGCAGCGCCATCGTGGTGAGGGCGACGGGCAGGGTCAGCGCGTCCGCGAGGAAGCCGATCACGGGCGGTCCCAGGAGCATGCCTCCGTAACCCAGGGTGGACGCGGTGGCGACGCCGCCGGGGCCGGCGAGCGCGCCCGCGCGGGCCATCGCCACGGGGAAGCTGTTGGCCAGGCCGAGCCCCGCCATCACGAAGCCGATCAGCGCGAGCCAGGTGGTGGGCGCGAGGGACCCCAGCAGCATTCCGGCCGCGGCGAGGGTCGCGCCCCCGACCAGGACGCGCGTCTGGCCCAGGCGTTCGAGGAGTGCGGTGCCGGTGAGCCGGCCGAGAGTCATGGCCAGCGCGAAGAGCGAGTAGGCGGCGGCTGCGACACCCGGGTGCGTGTGCAGGTCCTGCTTGAGGTGCAGTGCGCTCCAGTCGGCCATGGAGCCCTCGCCGTAACTGGTGCAGAGCGCGATCGTGCCGAACACGAGGACCAGGCGGCGGCTGCGGGCGTCGAGACGCCGTGTTCCGGGCTTCCGAGGGGTGCTGTTCTCGGCCGCCGGGGCCCGGTGGCGCAGCAGTTCACGTCCGGCGACACCGGTCACCAGCAGTCCGACGACGGTCAGGCCCAGCAGATGGGTGGCGGCGGAGAGGCGGCCCGCGACCAGACCGCCGACGCCTGCTCCGACCATGCCGCCGAGGCTGAACGCGGCGTGGAAACTCGGCATCACGGGGCGGCGGAGCGCGGCCACCAGGTCGACGGCCGCGCTGTTCATCGCGACGTTGACGCCGCCGTACCCGGCGCCGAAGACCAGCAGGACCAGACCCAGGGTGAGGGCCGAATGCGTCTGCGGCGGCAGCGCGATGCTCAGCGAGAGGAGCACTCCGCAGACCACGGTGACCACGTGATTGCCGAAGCGCCGGCAGAGCCGTCCGGTGAGCATCATCGTGATCACGGCCCCGACGGACACACCCAGCAGCGCGAGGCCGAGGGCGCTCGACGACGCACCGGTCTGCGACTTGATCGCGGGGATGCGGACCACCCAGCCGGCGAAGAGGAAGCCGTCGAGGGCGAAGAACACGGTGATGGTGGCGCGGAGACGGAGCAACGAGGGTGCGGCGCTGTTTTCGCCGGGTCCCCCCGAGAAGGCCGTTCGTACTTTGTTTAGATTCGGCACAAAAGAAGGATAGGGGCAGTGGCGGCCGGGGACAAGGGCGGTACCGGATCGTCTGCCACCGCCCGGGATCATGGGAGACTCGCCCCCATGAACGGCAAGGTGACGACCCACCGGACGAAGCTGGAACGTGGCCGCAGCGCGCTGGGACCGGCGCTGGAACTGGTCCACACGGGCCGCGCGCCCACCCGCGCCGTCCTCACGGCGGAGCTGGGCGTCACCCGCGCCACCGCGGGCGCGGTCGCCGCGGAACTCGAAGCGCTCGGACTCATCCAGGTCGACTCCCGGCCCGGCGCCGCGGCCGGATCCCAGGGGCGGCCGTCGCACCGGCTGTCGGTCAACGGCAACGGCCCCGTCGTCCTCGCGGCCCAGGTGCACGCCGACGGATTTCGCGCCGCACTCGTCGGGCTCGGCGGCCGGACCGTGATGACCTCGCCCGGCTGCGTCACCGTCTCCGCCGACCCCGCCCAAGTGCTCGGCGCCGTGGTCGACGCGGGGGCCGCGCTGCTGCGCGACAGCGGTCTGCGCTGTGTCGGCGCGGGACTCGCCGTGCCGTCGGCCGTCGCCGAACCGGAAGGGACCGCCCTCAACCCGCTGCATCTCGCCTGGCCCGCGGGTGCGCCGGTCCGCGACATCTTCGCCGACCGGGTACGCGCCGCGGGCATCGCGGGCCCCGCCTTCACCGGCAACGATGTCAACCTCGCAGCCCTTGCCGAACACCGTCACGGAGCGGGCCGCGGCGCCCAGCACCTGCTCTGCGTGGCGACCGGCCACCGCGGCGTGGGCGGGGCGCTGGTCCTCGACGGCCGTCTGCACACCGGGAGTTCGGGCCTGGCCCTGGAGGTCGGCCATGTCACCGTCAACCCCGAGGGCCGCCCCTGCTACTGCGGGAGCCGGGGCTGTCTCGACGTCGAGACCGACCCGCTGGCCTTCCTGACCGCCGCCGGACGCACGCCGGGCCCCGAGGTCTCGCTCCTCCAGCAGTCCCGGGACATTCTCCGTACGGAGTACGGCGATCCCGGTGTCCGGATCGCCGCCCAGGAGGTGGTCGACCGCCTCGGTCTCGGTCTCGCCGGGCTGGTCAACATCCTCAACCCGGACCGCATCATCCTCGGCGGCCTGCACCGCGAACTGCTCGACGCCGACCCGGAGCGGCTGCGCGCGGTGGTCGCCGACCGCAGCCTGTGGGGGCGCAGCGGCGGGGTACCGATCCTGCCCTGCACCCTGGACCACAACAGCCTGGTGGGAGCAGCCGAGTTGGCCTGGCAGCCGGTGCTCGACGACCCGCTGTCCGTCATCGGCTGAGGAGCCGCGCGAGGGAGCCGTGCGAAGGAGTCGCACGAGGGGGTCGCGCAGGGCAGACGAGGGGGCCGCGCAGGGAAGACCCGCGCAGGGAAGCCACGGACGGGACGCCCGCAGGCGGAGCCGCGCACCGAAGCCGCGTCGGGAGCAGCCGCACCGTCGCCGCGTACTCCCGCTGGGGTAGTCCCGGAGCCGCTGGCCGTACGACGCCCGCGGCCCCCTCGCGGAGGGAGGCTCGATATCGGAAAGGGCCATTCCCACCGAGGAGCTGAACCGATATGAACACCCTGGCGTTCGCGGGACCCGGACCGTGGATCCTGTTCTTCCCGTTCTTCTGGGCAGCCGTCGTCATCACGGTCGTCACGGTGCTGCGCCGCACCGTGTGGCGGGGCCGGCGCGGCCCGTGGCAGGGGCCCGGCCGGCCGCGCACCGGGCACGGCGAGCAGTCGCCGATCGAGATCCTCGGACGCAGGTTCGCGACCGGTGAGATCGATGAGGACGAGTACTGGCGCAGGCTGTCCGTGCTGGACGAGCAGTTCGGTCCGCCGTCCAGGAGCGGGCCCGCCTGACCCTCCCGTCACGACGGCAGGACGCCCCCGGCGCACGCGCGGCGGGGGCGCCCTGCCGCCGTGACGCCCCCGGGGCGCCGTCCGGTCAGCTGACCAGCACCGGCCGGGTGGCCGGATGCGGTTCGGCGAAAGGGCCGGGGGTCGTTGCCCCGTAGAGCAGTTCGCAGTCCAGGGCCGCGGCCGAGGACGGCGCGGGAAGCGTGAACCACACGATCTTCCCGGTCGCCCCCTGCGGCCGTACGCCCCAGCACTCACTGACCGCGGCGATCATCGAGAGGCCGCGTCCGCAGGTGGCGAACTGGTCGGCGTCGCGCACCGTGGGCATCCGGGGATCGTGGTCGTGGACCGACACGGTGAGCCGGTCGAGCAGCAGATCCATCTCGACCGTGCACAACTTGTCCGGTTCGGCATGGCGGTGGACATTGGTGAGCAACTCGGTGACGCCCAGCGCTGCTTGGTCGATCAGCGGATCGAGATGCCAGTAGCGCAGTTGCGCCGACACAATTCTGCGGACCTGTCCGATGCGGGACGGCAGGGCCTGAAGTTCTACTGTGCAATGCCTGGTTGGCTGGCTGATCACGGCTGCGACTCCCCGAAATAGGTCCGGAAGAAGACGAAGTGGTCCGGCGGGGGGCTGTTCTCAGCGTGACCGCCGGTGAACCGTTAGTGATGTGAGTCCAGGGTCGCCCAGGGGGTGCGGCTTCGCAACTCGCGTTCCGGTCAGCGGCGGCTCCCGCGTACGGCGTCCAGGAAGCGGGCGGCGGCCTTCGAGCTGTCGAGCGGCATGTTCCGCTGCCCCATCGTCAGCCGGTACCGGGTGCCGTTGACGGTCGCCACCATGCGGCCGACCCTGGCGAACCACGGCCGTCCGGCGCTGACCGCGCCGAGCGGGGCGCTGTCGATCTCGCGTCCGTTGCTGGTCAGCAGGGCAAGCCTGCCGTCCTTGATCAGTACTTGTCCCGCCCGGGTGAGGGAGCGGGTCCATCGCTCGATCCGTACACCCGTCGCAGTGAATTCGGCCTCTGACATGGCTCGCCCCGCCCTCTTCGAATTGATCCCCTCCGGGAAGTGTGCCGGGCGGCGGGCCCTCGCACCAGTCCGCAACGGCCGCCGGGCGGCATTGGCATGTGCCTTTCCTGGGCGGCGCCCCACAAGTCAGCCCTATGGACGGTCAAAGTGAACGTTTGTGCAGGTGGGGTGCCTATGGTTACGACCGGGGGCCGGAGTTCAGAACAGCGAGGAGCAGGGCGCGTGAGCACGAGTGAGCGGGATCCGGACGCCGGGGCCGCAGTGACCGTCGATGTCGATCGCAGCGACCCGGAGTACCGGGCCTGGCTGAAGGAGGCGGTGCGCAAGGTGCAGGCCGACGCGAACCGTTCCGCCGACACCCATCTGCTGCGCTTTCCGCTCCCCGAGGAGTGGGGCATCGACCTCTACCTCAAGGACGAGTCCACCCACCCGACGGGCAGCCTCAAGCACCGGCTCGCCCGCTCGCTCTTCCTCTACGGGCTGTGCAACGGCTGGATCCGGCCCGGCAAGCCGGTGATCGAGGCGTCCAGCGGCTCCACGGCGGTCTCCGAGGCGTACTTCTCCAAGCTCATCGGCGTCCCGTTCATCGCCGTCATGCCGCGCACCACCAGCCCGGAGAAGTGCCGGCTGATCGAATTCCACGGCGGCCGGTGCCACTTCCTGGACGACTCCCGGAGGATGTACGAGGAGGCCGCCGCGCTCGCGGCCTCGACCGGCGGTCACTACATCGACCAGTTCACGTACGCGGAACGGGCCACCGACTGGCGCGGTAACAACAACATCGCCGAGTCGATCTACCAGCAGCTGAAACTGGAGCGGTACCCCGAGCCCGCCTGGATCGTCGCCACCGCGGGGACCGGCGGCACATCGGCGACCATCGCGCGCTATGTGCACTACATGCAGCACGACACCCGGATCTGTGTCCCGGACCCGGAGAACTCCTGTTTCTTCGACGGCTGGACCCGGAACGACCCCCTCGCGACCAGCGACTGCGGGTCCCGGATCGAGGGCATCGGCAGGCCCCGGATGGAGCCGAGCTTCGTGCCGGGCGCCATCGACCGGATGATGAAGGTGCCGGACGCGGCCAGCGTCGCCGCGATCCGCGCCCTCGACCGGGTCATCGGGCGCAAGGCGGGGGGATCCACCGGTACGGGACTGTGGAGCGCGCTGAAGATCGTCGCCGAGATGGTGGCAGAGGGGCGCACCGGCAGCGTGGTGACGCTGCTCTGCGACCCGGGCGACCGCTATCTCGACAAGTACTACTCCGACAGCTGGCTCGCCGTACAAGGGATCGACATCGCGCCCTGCACCGAGGTGATCGAACGGTTCCTGGCCACCGGCGACTGGACCGAGTGACCGGGATTGCCTGAACGCGGCGCCACGACCGGCGGGTTCGGGTCCGGCGCGGTACTACGCGGGGGCCGTGGCGAGCCGTTCGTCCAGCTTCTGCACGGCCTGGCGGAAGGCCCGCCCCATTCCGGCCCGGCCCAGCCGCATCCCGGCGAGCAGGGGGGCGGGGCCGTCGGCCGCGAAGGTCCACTGGACCCGGGTCCCCGATTCGGTGGTGGTCAGCCGCCACTCCTCCAACAGGGCCCGCAGGCCAGGAGCGTTGGTCTCGTCGACCCGGTAGGCGTACCGGATCGAAGGCTCCGCCGCCAGGATCGATTCGTCCATGCGGACGCCGCCCTTGAGCCGTACCGAACGGCCGCCCTCGGTGTGGCGGGCCTGGGTAACGGCGCTGAACCAGGTGGGCATGGCCTCCAGGTCCTCGGCGAGCGCACCGTAGACGGCCTCGGCGTCGGCGGCGACCCCGGCGGCGTAGACCAGGCGCAGGGGGGCGGACTCTATGAAGTCGAGGCCGACGGGGCGGAGTCGGTGAGCCATCGGGCCGCACCTCCTGGGGAGTCTGGGGCGTACGGGCCCGCACACCATAGCTGACGGCCTGTCAGCTGTCTGCCCCGCCGACCCGGGCGCCCGAACCCCGCGCTATCTCACACCCGTTGGGGTCGTGAGTGACCACCTGAGGCAGCGGGGCGCTCTCCAGCAGGCCGGCTGGGCGCATCCGGAACCCGGGCAGGTTCCACGGCGGAGGCGGCTCAGGACCGTCGGTCCGGCCACCGTGGAGCAACGGCACCGCAGCCCCGCGGTGACGCGCGGCACCGGGTGAGTACGAGGGCGGGCGGAAGACCTCAGGACAGGTCCTGGCCGCCCTCGCCCGCGACGACCAGCCGCGGCAGGCACTCGGCGATCTCCTCGCGGGCCTCCGCGGACAGCCCGGCGTCGGTGACGAACGCGTCCACGTCCTCCAGTGTCGCGAAGGAACTCAGCCCCACCGTGCCCCACTTGGTGTGGTCGGCGACCACCACCACCCGGCGCGCGGACCGGACGAACCGGCGGTTCGTCTCCGCCTCCGCCAGGTTCGGCGTGGACAGCCCGGCCTCGGCCGATATCCCGTGCACCCCCAGGAACAGCACATCGAAGTGCAGCGAACGGATCGCCTGGTCGGCCACCGGACCGACCAGGGAGTCCGACGGCGTACGCACGCCGCCGGTGAGCACCACGGTCGCCGCCCCCGGACGCGGCCCGCTCCCGGCGGTCACCCGGTGCGCCGAGTGGAAGACATCGGCGACCCGTACGGAATTGGTCACCACCGTCAGGTCCGGCACGTCCAGCAACTGGTGGGCGAGGGCGTAGGTCGTGGTCCCGCCGGACAGGGCGATGGCGCTGCCCGGTACGGCCATCGCTGCGGCGGCCCGCGCGATGTCCTCCTTGGCGCTGAGTTCCAGCCCGGACTTGGCCTCGAACCCCGGCTCGTGCGTCGACGCCTCGACCACCGGCACGGCGCCGCCGTGCACCTTCTCGATGACACCCTGACGCGCCAGCGCGTCGAGGTCCCGGCGGACCGTCATGTCCGAGACCTTGAGCTTGCGGGTGAGTTCGTTGACACGGACGCCGCCCCGCCGCCGGACCTCGTCGAGGATCAGAGCGCGACGCTGCTCCGCGAGCAAATTCTGGTTGTCGCTCACCGCAGTCTCCGATCCTTCCGCATCACGACACGGCCCCGGCCCGCCTGATCGCCGAGGATCCCTCATCCTCGCACGCAGAGTTCCGGAGTGCCCCACCGGTTGCCGGGCCCGGTCCACGGGGAGATTCAGTGAGAGCCGCGCGGCCGGCGTCCGGGATTCCGGACACCGCGCCGTCGAGCGTCCCCACCACGAGAGCGAGCCACCGCAGTGTCACCAGCCCCGCCTTCCCGCCCGAGCGGCGAACCCGCCCTCGAACTTCTCGTCCACGGCGTCGGCGGGGCCACCCCGCAGGAGATGCTCGGCGACTCGTGCCCGGTCCGCGTCAGCGGCGACGAGACGGCCGCCGTCTACCGCCGCACCGAGGACGTCGACGCCGAATCCCACCCGGAGCGGTACCAGGACGGCCCGGTCCCCGAGGCGTACGTCTGGTCCAACCTCACCTCGGGCAACAGCGCCCGCGCCCTGTGGCTGCTGCTGCTCCCGTTCATGGTGGTCAACCTCGCCCACTGGATGCTGCCTTCCGCCCACGGAGCGCGCCGGACCGCCCGCCTGTACGGAGTGCTGGTGCGGCTCGTCGCCCTCAGCCTCACCGTGCTGCTGGTCGCCGCGGCCTGCGAGGTGGCACTGGACCTGACGGCCTGGCAGTGCGCGGGCTCGCCCGCCTGCTCCGACGGCAAGTCGTGGCTCGGCTTCCTCTCGGCCGCACGCGGCGATTGGTGGGCACAGCCCGGCCGCAGGCTGGCCGCCGCCGCGCTGGTGCCCAGCGGCCTCACCACGCTGCTCTGGTACCTCTCCAACCGCACCTGGAGCGCGTACGAGTCCCAGCAGCCGCTGGGGGAGGAGTTCCACACCGACCCGGAGGACGCCGAGCCGTCCGCCCGCCCGGCGCTCGGCAGGCCCGGATTCTGGTACGGACGCCGCCTCGTCGCCCGGCTGCGCGCCGCCCACACCGCCGCCGGGTTCCTGACCGTGGCCGCGGCGCTCACCGTCGCCACCGCCACCTTCGACCGCCGTGCCTCGGGGACGCTCCTGGAGGCCATCGGCTGGCTCCTGGAGGCAACGCTGCTGGTGGCCGGGGGAGTTGTCCTCTGGGTCGTCTGCCGCAGGGGCCGTACCGAGACCCGCCTCGACGACGACCTGGACCAGGCCGTCGTCACCCTCCTTCCGGGCGCCGCACTGGTCCTGCTCGCCCTGTCCGCCGTGTACGCGGCCTGGTCCCGGCCCGGCTGGGAGTCGCACGGCACCCTGCCCGGCGACCGTACGTTCGGCATCATCACGCTGTCCCAGCTGGGCCTCGTCGTCGTGCTCGCCGTCGTGGCCCTGGCGCTGTACCGCAGGGCGCCCCACGGCCGTACCGCGCTGCGCGGCCTCGGCGGTCCGGCCGTCGCCCTGCTGGCCTGCGCGCTGGGCGGGGTGATGACCGGCGGTGTCGCCCAGCGGGTGGCCGACTGGCTCGACGGGTCCGGCACCCCCGGCATGGGCCGGAAGAGCGCCATCACCGGGCCGCCGGTCCTGCTCAGCTGGCAGGCCTCGGTGATCCCGGTGCTGCTGCTCGTCCTGCTGCTCCCGGCCGCCTACTACGCGGCCCGCACGGTACGCCGCCGACGCCGCATCGCCCGGACCCTCATGGCCGACTACCCGGGGGAGAGGGCCGACACCGTCCGCACCAGGCAGATCGCCGGAGTCCGGGCCCGCGCCCAACTCACCGACGCGGCGCCGCCGTTCCTCGGCGCCGTGTCGGCCGCCACCCTGCTGCTCGGGGCCGGCGCGCTGCTCGGCTCCTGGTTCAGCGAAGAAGTACCGGGCCGCGCGGCCCAGGTGGCACCGGGCTTCATCGCGTCCGCCGCCCAGGCGGTGCAGGCGCTCGGCTCCTGGCTGATCGGCCTCGGCTTCATACTGTTCGTCACCTGGGGCAGGCGCGCCTACCGCGACGCCTCGGCCCGGCGCAGCGTCGGCATCCTCTGGGACGTGGGCACCTTCTGGCCGCGCGCGGCCCACCCGTTCGCGCCGCCCTGCTACGCCGAGCGAGCCGTCCCCGACCTGACCTGGCGGATGTTCACATGGACCGACCTCACCGGGGGCAGGCTGGTGATCTCCGGGCACTCCCAGGGCAGCGTGCTGGCGGCGGCAGCGGTCTGGCAACTTCCCGCCCGCACCCGGCGCAGAGTCGCCCTCCTCACCTACGGATCCCCGCTGGAGCGGCTGTACGGCCGGTGGTTCCCGGCGTACTTCGGCCCCGACTGTCTGTCCGGCCTCCACCAGGAGGTGCGCTGCTGGCGCAATCTGTGGCGCCTGACCGACCCGATCGGCGGCTGGGTGATCCCCGCCGGTGACGTGGACCGGGGGCCGCTGCTCGACCCGTCGGCGTACGGCCGAACGCGCCGGCACCCGCTGCCCGAGGCGGTGCTGGGGCACTCCGACTACCAGGCCGACCCCGCCTTCGCCGAGGAGCGTGCGGGGCTGCTGACCCGGCTCGCCGCCGCGGTGCCACGACAGGCACCGCAGCGGACGACGGACAGCCGGGTCAGGGAAGTTCCGGCAGATCCTCGGCGAACAGCAGACTGAGATCGTCGGTCGACATCTCGGAGAACTGCGCGACCCGGCCGGCGTGCCGCTCCACCATCGACTCGAAAGTCTGGCGGGCGGTACGGCCGTTGCCGAACGCCGGGCCCTTCGGCAACTCGGTGAAGTACTTCAGCAGCGCGTCCGGCGTGCCGTCGCCGAGCCGGTACTCGTGCTCCTCGGCCTGCTGTTCCACGATCCGCAGCAGTTCCGCCGGCTCGTAGTCGCCGAAGGTGATGGTCCGTGAGAAACGGGAAGCGACACCGGGGTTGACGCCGAGGAAGCGCTCCATCTCCAAGGTGTACCCGGCGACGATCACCACCACGGCGTCGCGGTGGTCCTCCATCAGCTTCACCAGGGTGTCGATGGCTTCCTTGCCGAAGTCCCGGCCGGAATCCTCGGGGGAGAGGGCGTACGCCTCATCGATGAACAGCACGCCGCCGCGCGCCCGGTCGAACGCCTCCTGGGTACGGATGGCCGTCGAACCGATGTGCTCGCCCACCAGGTCGACACGGGAGACCTCGACGAGGTGTCCGCGCTCCAGCACTCCCAGCGAGGCCAGGATCTCGCCGTACAGCCGGGCCACCGTCGTCTTTCCCGTGCCGGGGGAGCCGGTGAAGACCAGATGGCGGCGGGCCGAGGCCGCCTTGAGCCCCGCCTCGCGACGGCGGCGGCCGATCTCGATCATGTCCGTGAGGGCGCGCACCTCCCGCTTGACGCTCTCCAGGCCCACCAGGGTGTCGAGTTCACCGAGGACGTCCTCCGACGACCGTATGGGCTCGGTGACGGCCGGGGCGGCCGGGACGGCGGGTGTCCCGGTGGGGCGCTGGGCGGGGACCGCGCCGAGCAGCCCGGCGGTCTGGGTCGCGGTCGCCACGGCAGGAGTCTCCGGCGGCTCCGTCAGCAGACCGCTCTCGTCACTGGTGCAGTCCTCCACGACCGGACCGCCCGCGCCGCCGTCGCCGTGGGCGCCGTCGGCGAACTCGTAGCCACCGCGCGCGCACCGCTCGGTCCGGCAGCGGGTCAGGGTGGTGCGGCAGCCGTCTATGACGTGGAACCCGTACCCGCCGCTGCCGGTCACCCGGCAGTTGTGGAAGGTGCCGCGGCCCTCGGCCGAGACGTAGAAACCGGCCTCGGCGGGCGTGGTGACCGTGCACCGCTCGATCCGCGGGTCGGCGCCCTTGGTGACGATGACCCCGGTCTGCGCGGCGTCTATGGTGCAGCCGCTGAGCGTGCCGCCACTTCCGTGGTCGCGGAACCAGGCGCCGGTCGCGGCCTCCCTGATACGGCAGTCGTCGAGCTGCGCGGTGGCGCCGTCGCTCACCGACACGGCCGTGTTGCGGACCTGGGAGAGGTCGCTGTCGACGACATCGGCACGTGAGCCGCGGTCGAGCACGAAGATCGCGTCGGGCACGTCGTGCACCCGGCAGGAGTCCAGCACGACCGTCGCACCGTCGCTGACCCAGACGGCCGGGTAGTCGCCCGTACTGTCATGGATCTCACACTGGTTGGCGTCCACCCGGGTGCCCGGGTCCCAGACGGACAGGCCGTTGCGTCCGAAGCGCCGGACGGTCGAACGCGTCAGGGTCAGCACCGAACGGGACCGCAGATCGACCGCGTTCTCCGGAATGTCATGGATGTCGCAGTCGGACAGCGTCAGCACCGCATCGGTGTCCAGCGTGACCCCGTCGGCCGAAGTGCGGTGCACCGTGCAGTCGGTGAGGTGCGCCGACGCCCGCGCGGCGACCTGCACACCGGTGCCCTTGACCTCGTACACCTCGCAGCCGAACGCCTCCAGACCGCTGCCCTCGCCGGTGATGCTCAGCCCGGCCCCGGACGCGTGATGCACCCGGCACCGCTCGATCCGCGGATGCGCGCCGCCGTGCACCGAGATGCCCGACTGCCCGGCCGCGACGACCTCGCAGTCCTCGAACACCCCTCCGGCGCCGTCGAGTACGCCGATCCCGACCCCGGCCGGGTTGTCGACGGTGCAGCGGCGCACGGTGGGCCGCGCCGCTCCGCGTACCTCGATGCCGACGGCGGACCGGGTGACGATCCGCAGATCCAGCAGCTCCGGCGTGCCCTCCTCGACGAGCAGCGCGGGGGCCGACGAGTCCTGGCCCTCGATCTGGAGATCCTGGACCACCGCCGACGCCCGTACGGTGAGCGGGATCCCGTCGGCGGGAGCGATCCGCACCGAGCCGGCCGCACCTTCACTGCCGCGCAGGGTGACGCCGTGCTGCACGACGAGATTCTCGCGGTACGTGCCCGGCGCGACGGTGAGGACATCGCCGTCGCCTGCGGCCTCCAGGGCCGCGGAGAGTGAGGCGTACTCGCCTGTGCGGCGCCGCCACCTCGATGTTCCGGTGTACGTCACCTGGACCGTGCCCTGTGCCATGGCGGTGTTGTGCCCCCACCTCGTGTGCCCGACGGATGTGGCCCCACCGTAGCGCGCGTGGGACGCGGGAGTTGACGCGAGGAGCCGGTCTCAGCTGCCTGTGCCGGTGCGTCCCCAGTCGGGACCGGCTTTCGCCCAGGCGCGGTCGAGCCTGACGTACCGTCCCCGTACGAGCCGCCATACGACGAACCGCCGGCCGAGCACGATGAGCCCGGCCGCCGCCGCAGCCGCGCCCGTCCCGGCGAGGACCGCGTGGGCCCGCGCCGTGGACGCCTTCATGGGCCTGCTGACGATCCGTCCGCGGTCGTCCGTCCAGATGCGCAGGTGGGCGCCCGGGAGGTCGTCGCGGTCGAAGGTGGAGAGCGGCCCGCTGTGCCTGCTGCCGTCCACACCGGTCCAGACGGCGGCGACCCGGCCGCGGGGCACCGCGTCGGCCACCCCGTCGGGATTGGCGACCACCGAACGGTCGGCCAGCGCCCGCACCACCGTGGCCGTCGTCGCGTGCCGGTGACGGCGCTGCTCCTGCGCCGCGTCCTGCAGCGCGCTGTCGGTGAGCGCACCGCACAGCCACCCGACCACCGGGCTCACGACGGCGATCAGCAGCACCGCGGCGAGCGCCACCCACGCCTCGGCGAGGTCGGTCCCACGGCGCAGCGGATTGTGCCGCCAACGCCACACACCGGAAGCGGTCCGCACGGTCCCGCACCCCCTTCCGTATCCGCCCTCACCCCACTGGGCACGGCAGGCGCACGGGTGGAGCGCCGGGAGGGCGGTCCCCCTCCGTCCAACGCGCCTGCTGTATCTGTGAGTTCCCTGGGAAGCGGGAACTCATTCGAGGATGTGCACCGGATCACCGACGTGCAGGACGCCGGTCCGTTCGGGGACGAGATTCTGGCCGAACAGCAGATCGTTGTCCACGCGGCGATGGCGCGCGAGCGTGCGCAGCGGTTCCCTGCCGCGCTCGGACGTCCGCTGGTCGGTGGTGGTCACGACACACCGGCCACTGGGTTTGGCCACCCGGAAGGTGACCTCACCGATCGCGATACGGGTCCAGCCGTCCTCCGCCCACGGCCGGACGCCCGACACGACGACACTTGGCCGGAACCGGTCCATCGGCAGCGGACCCTCCTCGGGGAGTTCCCCCTGTGCGATGAGGGAGTTCAGGGCATCGAGCGAGGAGACGGTGGTCAGCAGCAGCGGATAGCCGTCGGCCAGGCTGACGGTCTCACCGGGCCGTGCGTACCTCGGGTCGACCGGACGCCGGTGCGCCGGATCGTCGAGATGCACGAGCCGTACGGGAGCGCCGAGGTACGAGCTGAACCAGGTGTCCGCCGCCGGACCGGCGGGCACGACCTCGACCCTGTCCCGGAAGAGCTGCACCCCGATGGTCCCCACCGGTCCGGGCACCGCGACCGTCAGGGCCGCGCTGCCGGGCGCGGACAGCCTGATCCCACCGTCCGGCAGCGGTTCCGCACCCGCCAACGTCAGGCGTGGCTGCTGGCGTTGGGTGACGGCCTTCCCGTGTTCGTCCACGACCATCCACCGGCGGTCTCCGGCCAGCCCCCAGGGCTCGACCACCGCCGAGCCCGGCGCACACCCCGTGAGGGACTTGACCGGATGGACATGGATCTCGTGCAGGACTGCGTGGATGGGCTGCGACACAGCAGCCATCCTGCCACCCGGTCCTGACGGGCTGTCGGGTGGATCAGTATCCGCGTCCCTGGTACGGGCGGTTGTACGGGTCCTCGTACGGCGCGGGCCTCGGCGCCGCGGGGCGCATCGCCTCGTATCCGGCGCCACCCACCGGCCGCTGCGGCTGCTGCTGCGGCCCCGGGTAGCCGCGGGGCGCCGCGGCCTGCTGCGGGATGTACGGGGCCGGAGCGTGCTGCATCGGCACCGGCTGCGCCATCGGCTGCGGATAGCCGTACGACGGCGCGTGCTGCGAGGGGCCCGGCGGCAGCGCCGGCAGGGCCGAAGGCAGCGCGGGCAGGTAGCTGTTGCCGGTGTCGTACGCCGAGGGCACTCGGATCGGCGCGATCTGAGGGGTGCCCCGCTCTGCGACAAGAGAATCGTAGATAGGGGTGTCCGGGAAGGACGGCGCGGAGTAGTAACCGCCGCCGTAGGTCGCACGGGGGGACGTCATGGCACATAAGTTAAGCCCACGATGTGCTGATTGGGGAGCCCGATAAGAGGGTTCTTTTGCGTGTTGAGAGTGACTGTGGATCCCCAATGCGAGCGAACTTGGCAAAAACGGTCGTCCAACTGCGTCAAGATGGGGTAGTGACCTGCTCGGGAGTTGGTTACCAGTGAGTTGCCAGAACGTTGCGTGACGATCTTCCCGTGCCCCTCGGGAGCGCACCGCGGTGCCTGCGATTAGGTTGGCCGTACGGAAATCTTCGGCTTCGCGACGCCAGTTGGGGGCGAGCATGTCAATGCTTAAGGGAACCAATGTTCCGGTGTCGGCTCAGGCCGTGCGGGTCGAATTGGGGTGGCGGCAGGGGCCGGGGGTGCCGGATGTCGATGCGTCGGCACTGTTGCTGGTGTCGGGAAAGGTGCGCTCCGACGCGGACTTCGTCTTTTACAACCAGCCCGAGCACGCTTCGGGAGCCGTGCGCCACGAAGGGAAAAAACCCGCGGGCGACACCGTGACCGACACACTGTCGGTCGATCTCGCCCGCGTGGAACCCGCCATCGAGCGGGTGGTCCTCGCGGCCTCGGCCGACGGGGGCATCTTCGGACAGGTCCCCGGGCTGTACATCCGGTTGACCGACGCGGCGGACGGCACGGAGATCGCACGCTTCGACAGCCAGGACGCGACCGTCGAGACGGCCTTCCTCCTCGGTGAACTCTACCGGCGCCAGGGCGCCTGGAAGTTCCGTGCGGTCGGGCAGGGGTACAGCACCGGCCTCGGCGGGCTGGCCACCGACTTCGGGATCAGTGTGGACGAGCCGCAGCAGGCCGCCCCGTCGGCGGCTTCCGCTCCGGCGCCCGCCCCGCCGAGCGCGCCCGCCCCGCCCGCCTTCCCGCCGCCGCCCGCGGTCGCCGCGCCGTACACCGCCCCCGTACCGCCCCCGCCGCCCGTCGCACCCCCGGCCGCGCCGGCCCCCGTGCGGCTCAGTAAAGTCACTCTGACGAAGGACGCGCCGACCGTCTCCCTCGCCAAGCAGGGCGGCACGTCGGGCGCCATGCGGGTGAATCTCAACTGGGAGACGCGCAAGCAGTTCAAGGGCTGGGGCGCCAAGCTCAGCAGAGCCGTCGCCGTACACTCCGATCTCGACCTGGATCTTTGCGCGCTCTACGAACTGGCCGACGGGCGTAAGGGTGTCGTACAAGCACTGGGTAATGCTTTCGGTTCGCTGAACCAGCCGCCGTACATCCATCTCGACGGCGACGACCGCACCGGATCCGTTTCGGCCGGAGAGAATCTCACGGTCAACCTCGACCAGAAGAACAGAATCCGACGGGTTCTCATCTTCGTGACGATCTACGAGGGCGCCAGGAGCTTCGCCGATCTCCATGCGACGGTCACCCTTCAGCCCCAGAACGGCGCGGCGATCGACTTCTCGCTCGACGAATGCACCGTGCCGTCCACGGTCTGCGCACTCGCGCTGCTCACCAACGACGGCGGTGATCTCGTCGTCCAGCGCGAGGCCCGCTATCTGGTGCCCGCCCGCGGGGTCAGCCCGCAGCGCACCGTCGACCAGGCGTACGGCTGGGGCATGAACTGGACGCCCGGCCGGAAGTGAACGTTCACCGCTCCGGCGCGGTTCCCGGACCGGCCTCGCTGCCGGGAACCGCGCCGGAGCCCGGGTGGGCGTCGGGTTCCGGGCGGGCGTACGTCCGCCCCTTCCAGGCAGCGCCGCGTCCCCGGTAGTGCTGCACCGCCGAGTCGACCGTCATCAGGAGGTAGAGCAGCGCGGTGAACGGCAGCAGCACGGCGAGCCAGAACGGCTGCCGGTAGTAGCGCAGCATCGGGAGATACGTCCCCGCCATCACCAGCCAGGCGAGACCGCCCGCCCACGCGGCCGGGGCGTTGTGCGACAGCAGCCCGGCCACCAGCGTGGCGGGCGGCGCGAGATAGATCAGGGCGAGTCCGAGCACCGTACCGGCGAGCAGCGGAAGACTGTGGCGCAGCTGTGCGTACGCGCTGCGCGAGACCATCCGCCACAGGTCGCCCAGGCGCGGATAGGGGCGCACGCTGTCCACCCGCTCGGCGAGCCCCAGCCAGATGCGCCCGCCGCTGCGCCGTACGGCGCGGGCCAGTGACACGTCGTCGATCACCGCCTGCCGGATGGAATCGGGGATGCGGGCCCGTTCGGCGGCCTCGGTGCGCAGCAGCACGCAACCGCCCGCCGCGGCCGAGGTCCTCGACCCCGGCCGGTTGATCCACCGGAACGGATAGAGCTGCGCGAAGAAGTACACGAACGCGGGCACCACCAGCCGCTCCCAGACGCCGGCGACCCGCAGCCGCGCCATCTGGGACACCAGATCGAGCCGGGCCGTCCCGGCGGCGGCCACCAACTCGCGCAGGCTGTCCGGCCGGTGGGCGATGTCGGCGTCGGTGAGCAGCAGATACTCAGGGCCTCGCGCGCGGGCCAGCTGCATTCCGCACCGCAGCGCCCAGAGCTTCCCGGTCCAGCCGGGCTCCGGCTCGCCGGGGGAGACCACGGTCAGCGTCAGCCCGCCGTGCCGTGCGGAGAGGTCCCTGGCCAGTTGCCCGGTGCCGTCGGAACTGCCGTCGTCGACCAGGAGGATCTCGGCGTTCCCCGGGTAGTCCTGGGCCAGCAGCGACGGCAGGCTCAGCGGAAGTACTTCGGCCTCGTCCCTGGCGGGTACGACGACGGCGACGTCCGGCCAGTCGGCGGGCTCGGTACGTGCGGGCAGGCGCTGGTCCGTGCGCCAGAAGAAACCCTGCCCCAGCAACAGCCACACCCATGCGGCCAGCGAACAGACGGCGATCCAGGCAATGGTGGTCATCCGCCGAAGTCTGCCGCACCACCGCGGCCCGGCAGGGCCGGTCGACTAAGGTGACCGGGTGAAGATCGCACTGATGGATTCCGGAATCGGCCTGCTCGCGGCGGCTGCCGCGGTACGCCGGCTGCGGCCCGACGCGGAGCTCGTCCTCTCCTGCGACCCCGACAACATGCCCTGGGGGCCGCAGACGTCCGCCGACGTGACGTCGCTCGCGCTGACCGTGGCGCGCGCCGCGGCCGTACACCGGCCGGACGTACTGATCGTCGCCTGCAACACGGCGTCCGTGCACGCCCTGCCCGCGCTCCGGGCCGAGCTGGAGCCGGACATCCCGGTCATCGGTACGGTGCCCGCCATCAAGCCGGCCGCCGCGGACGGGGGGTCCGTCGCCATCTGGGCGACCCCGGCGACCACCGGCAGCGCCTACCAGCACGGTCTGATCCGTGAATTCGCCTCCGGCGCGGATGTCACCGAGGTGCCCTGCCCGGGACTCGCGGACGCCGTCCAGTACGCCGACGAGGATGCGATCGACCGTGCCGTGGCCGCAGCCGCAGCCCTCACCCCGCCCGGCGTAAGGGGCATCGTCCTGGGCTGCACCCATTACGAGCTGGTCGCGGAGCGGATCCGTGACGCCGTGCGACGGCCGGACGGACCTCCGGTCGAGCTGTACGGATCGGCCGGTGCGGTGGCCGCACAGGCGCTGCGCCGCATCGGTGCCGGGCCCGCGCCCGACGCCGACCCGAGCGCCTCGCTGACCGTGCTGCTGAGCGGTCGCCAGGCACCGCTGCCGGGCTCCGCGCTGGCGTACGCCGAAGGGCGTCTGCTCCCGGCCGTCAGCCCCGCGCACTGAGCGGCGCATCCGCCGCGCGGTCACTGCCGCACCCGTGGAACGTGAGTAGGCTGCTGCGCATGAGGGACCACAGGCACAGCGAGTCCGCTCCTCCGGTCTGGCACGGCCACGCGACCAACCGTGTGCAGTGGCCGCTCTCGGCCGTCGGCGCGGCCTGCCTGGCGCTCGGCATCCAGCTGGCCGTCGACTCCGCCTGGACCACGGGCCTCGCACCGCTGGCGATGTCCGTGGTCGGCTGTGTGCTCGTCGGCCTGATGATGCTCTACGGCACACTCGCCTTCGTACACGTGTCGGTGAAGGTCGATGAGCACTCCTTCGAGGTCCGCTGCGGCTACATCGGTCTGCCGCGCCGCCGCATCCTGCTCGAACATGTGGTGGGCGCCGAGTTCGCACCGACGGTGACCCCGCGCCAGTGGGGCGGCTGGGGGTACCGGTGGCGCCCGGAGAAGGGCACCGCGGTGGTGGTGCGGCGCGGGGAGGGCCTGGTCCTCACACTCGGGGACGGCCGGAGCTTCACCGTCACGGTCGACGACGCCGAAGCGGCCGTACGCGTCATCCGGGACCGGCTGCGGCTCCCCGGCACCGGCAAGCCCGCCGGGGCATGAGACACGCGTCCGGGTAGGGCCTTCGTTTGGATCAGGCCGCGCGCCCCGGCGTCCGGGGGCCGCGCTTGCCCGACGCACAGCAGGCCACCGTAGACTCCGCCTGGTGAGCGCCCCCACCACCCTTGACGAGCCCGCGCCCGACTCCGGGCCCGAGCAGTTCGCCCAGCAGCCCGCCGTTCCGTCGCGCGGCCGGCGGCTCGCCCGCGCGCTCGTGCGACCGGCGGTGGCGGCCCTGTCCGGCCTGCTGCTGTACGCCAGCTTCCCGCCGCGGCCGCTGTGGTGGCTCGCCCCCTTCGCTTTCGCCGCACTCGGGTACACCCTGTACGGCCGCCGGGCCAGGGCCGGTTTCGGCCTCGGCTACCTCGCGGGCCTCGGTTACCTGCTGCCGCTCCTGGTATGGACGGGGGTGGAGGTCGGCCCCGGCCCCTGGCTGGGACTCGCGGCTGTCGAAGCGCTCTTCATCGCCGCCGCCGGCGCCGGGATCGCCTACGTCTCACGGCTGCCGCTCGCGCCGCTCTGGGCAGCGGGGGTGTGGATCGCCGTCGAGGCGGCCCGTGCGCGAGTGCCGTTCGGCGGCTTCCCCTGGGGGAAGGTCGCCTTCGGGCAGCCCGAAGGGGTGTTCCTGCCGCTGGCCGCCGTCGGCGGCACGCCACTGCTCGGCTTCGCCGTCGTCCTCTGCGGCTTCGGAATCGCCGAAGCGGTACGGCGCTGGGCCACCCTGCGCAGCGTCCTGAACCGCAGGGTCGCGACCGCCGCTGTCCTGGCCGTCGCACCCGTCGCGGCGGGCTTCGCCGCCCTGCCGCTCGTCGACACCGGCGCCCAGGACGGCACGGCGACCGTCGCCCTCATCCAGGGGAACGTGCCCAGGATGGGCCTCGACTTCGCGACCCAGCGCCGCGCGGTGCTCGATCACCACGTGCGGGAGACGCTGAAGCTGGCCGCGGACGTCAAGGCGGGCCGGGCCGCACAACCGGACCTGGTGCTGTGGCCGGAGAACTCGTCGGACATCGACCCGTACCTCAACGCCGACGCCTACGACGCCATCGACAAGGCCGCCAAGGCGATCAAGGCGCCCATCTCGGTCGGCGCGGTCGTCACACCGGACAACGGCAAGGGCGCCCCGCTCAACCAGCAGATCCTCTGGGACCCCGTGAAGGGCCCGGTCGACACGTACAACAAGCGCCAGCTCCAGCCGTTCGGCGAGTACATGCCGTACCGGTCCTTCTTCCGCCTCTTCAGCTCCGACGTCGACCTGGTCCGCCAGGACTTCGTGCCCGGCCACAAGGCGGCCGACTTCGACATGCGGGGGACCAAGGTCGGCCCCGTCACCTGTTACGAGGCCGCATTCGACTGGGCCGTACGGGACCAGGTGAAGGCCGGTGCGCAGATCATCTCGGTACCGAGCAACAACGCCACCTTCGACCGCAGCGAGATGACCTACCAGCAGCTCGCGATGTCGCGGGTGCGGGCGGTGGAGCACAGCCGGGCCGTGATGGTCCCGGTCACCACCGGTGTGAGCGCGGTCATCCGTCCGGACGGCTCGGTCGCGCAGAAGACCAAGATGTTCACCGCCGACGCCCTGGTGGCCGAGGTGCCCAAGCGTTCCTCGCTGACCCCGGCCACCCGGCTCGGCACCCTCCCCGAGTGGCTGCTCGTCGCACTCGCCGCGGGCGGGATCGGCTGGGCAGTGACCCGTACGGTGAAGACGCGCAGGTGAGCGGCCGATAGGGTCGGCGCATGGGCACTCCCGACTTCATCCGAGAAATCAGGGCCACCGCGGGCCATCAGCTGCTTCTGCTGCCGGGGGTGAGCGCCGTGGTCCTCGACGACGAGGGGCGGGTACTGCTCGGACGGCGCGCCGACACCGGCACGTGGTCGATCATCGGCGGCATCCCCGAACCGGGTGAGCAGCCCGCCGACACGGCTGTGCGTGAGGTGTACGAGGAGACGGCCGTACGGTGTGTGCCGGAGCGGGTGATCCTCGTCCAGGCGCTCAAGCCGATCCAGTACCCCAACGGGGACCACTGCCAGTTCATGGACACCAGCCTGCTCTGCCGGGCGACCGGCGGTGCGGCCCGGGTCAACGACGACGAGTCCCTTGAGGTGGGCTGGTTCGCGCCGGACGCGCTTCCCGAACTGGCGGAGTTCGCGCTCACCCGGATCAAGCGGGCGCTCACCGACGAGCCCACCTGGTTCGCACCCGCCACCTTCGAATGAAGGGCGGGCACGGCCCCGCAGGAGAGCGGTCGCGCCCCGGTGCGTGAGGGCGGGCGGACCGGGTGGTTAGGCTGCGCGGCATGACGACGCCTCGTTCCGCACCTGCCCCTCTCGGCCTCGATCTGCGGGGCCGTACCGCTCTCGTCACCGGCGCCGCGGGCGGCATCGGCAGTGCCTGCGCACTGCGGCTGGCCGCCGCCGGCGCCACGGTCCGGGCCGGTGACCGCGACGCGGCGGGGCTCGAAGCACTCGTCGGCCGCGCCGGTGACCTGCCCGGGGCCGTCGAGCCGTACGTCCTCGACCTGACCGATCTCGACGCGGCGGAACGGGCGGCGGCGGGCACCGACATCCTGGTCAACAACGCCGGGCTGCAACTCGTCCGGCCCATCGAGGAGTTCCCGCCCGACGTCTTCCACACCATCCTCACCGTGATGCTGGAGGCGCCCTTCCGGCTGATCAGGGGCGCCCTGCCGCACATGTACGAGCAGGGCTGGGGCCGGATCGTCAACCTGTCGTCCGTGCACGGACTGCGTGCCTCCGCGTTCAAGTCGGCCTATGTGTCCGCCAAACACGGGCTCGAAGGCCTCTCCAAGACCGCGGCCCTCGAAGGCGCCCCGCACGGGGTGACCTCCAACTGCGTCAACCCCGGATACGTACGCACCCCGCTCGTCGAGCGGCAGATCGCCGACCAGGCGGCCGCCCACTCCATCCCGGAGGAGCGCGTCCTCAACGAGGTGCTGCTGAAGGACTCGGCGCTCAAGCGGCTCGTCGAACCGGACGAGGTCGCGGAGGCGGTCGCCTATCTCTGCACCCCGCAGGCCGCGTTCATCACCGGCACGTCACTCGCCCTCGACGGCGGCTGGACCGCCCACTAAGGTCTTTCGTTTGGATCACGCCGGGTCAGGGAGCGGGGTGTGGTGCGTGCGATCGCAAGGCGGAGGATTGAGGCAATGGGGTCTCCCCTGGCCCTTAAGGCCTTGGGGAAGGAGCCATGGTGATTGACGACAACGCGGCGAGCGTGCGCACCACACCCCGCGAGCCCGGCGTGATCCAAACGAGGCCCTAGGCCCCGTGCGGTTCCGGTGCGGCCGTCCCGGGCGGGACCCCGCGGACGAGCCCCCGGGCGGCGTACGCCCGCGCACCGTCCGCCAGCTGTGACTGGAGTGCGAAGAAGAGGTCCGCGGCGCGGATACCGATCCACTTCTCCGGAAGCAACTCCTCCGGGAGGCCCGGGTCCAGATAGGGCAGTTGCCGCCAGTCGGTGAGTACCCGGACGTAGTCGACGAAGGCGTCCCGCGCCGCGGCGTCCGCCGTGCCCGGCTGCGGGCGCTCCAGTACGGCGGCGTGCTTGCGGACGAACTCGCCGTACAACTGCTCCAGTTGGCCGAGGTCCCACCACTGCCGCACTTTTTCGGCCGGGTCGGCGAAGGCCAGGTGGTCGGCACGGAAGAGGTCCGTGTATCCGTCGAGTCCCAGGCGGCGCAGCATCTCCGCCGTGGTGTCGTACAGGTGGGCCGGGGCGATGTAGACGCCCGACGAGACGGTGCCGAACCCCAGCCGGGTCAGCCGGGAGCGCATCAGATGCCGCTTGCTGCGCTCGGACTCCGGCACCGAGAACACCGCGAGCAGCCAGCCGTCGGCAGGCGTCGCGCGCTCCCGCCGGAAGATCCGGTGGTCTCCCTCCCGCAGTACCGACAGACCCTCGTCGGAGAGGGCGTAGCCCGCCGCGCCGTCCCGCCGTTCGGCCCGCAGGATGCCGCGGCGCTTGAGCCGGGAGATGGAGGACCGGACAGCCGGAGCGTCGATGCCCAGATCCGAGAGCAGGGCGATCAGGGACGCGACCGACAGCCAGCCGCCCTCGGTCCTGGAGTACAGGCCGTACACCGTCACGATGAACTGGCGCGGCTGCGCGGAGGCTGCCGAGGAGTCGCCCTCCGCAGGGTCGTGCGCCTCTGCTGCGATCGTCACATGAGCAGGCTATCAATCACCCGGCAGGCGGTCGGAACGTCCTCTCCGCTGGTCACGGCCGCCTGCCTGCTGTGCGCTGTCGTCCAGAACCCGCGCGCGGCTCCCGCTCCGGCCGGTCTCCTCCTCCGCTAAGAGCGCTCTGCCGCTGCTCCACTGTTTGACAACAGCTGTTGCCGAGGTGGCAAATGGAGAGATGACAGATCGGGAGAGCGCGAATCGACAGGGCGACGGCGCGGAGGGTGCGGGCGGAGAGGGTACGGACGACGACGGCTTCGCGGCCGTTCTGACCGCGGTGGGCCCCCGGCTGCGAGCCCTGCGGCAGGACCGTGGCATCACTCTCGCGCAGCTGAGCGAGACGACCAGGATCTCTCTCAGTACCCTTTCCCGGCTGGAGTCCGGCAGGCGCAAACCGACCCTGGAGCTGCTGCTGCCCCTGGCGAAGACGTTCGGCGTGCAGCTCGATGAACTGGTGGACGCGCCGCTGACCGGGGATCCCCGCATCCACCCCCGCCCCTTCAACCGGCACGGCATGACCATCATCCCGCTGACCCGCCATCTCGGCGGGCTGCACGCCTACAAGCAGGTGATTCCCGCCGGGCAGCAACGGCTGGGGAAACTGGAGCAGCGGGTGCACGAGGGGTACGAGTGGCTCTACGTCCTGGCCGGGCGGCTGCGGCTCGTGCTGGGCGAGCACGACCTCGTCCTCACCGCGGGTGAGGTCGCGGAGTTCGACACCCGTACCCCGCACGTCTGGGCCAGTGCGGGCCCCGAGGCGGTGGAATTCCTCAGCCTGTTCGGACAGCAGGGCGAGCGGATGCATGTACGCGCCCGTCCCCTCGACAAGAAGCCGACGGACGGGGACGGGAACGGGGAAGCCGGGGGCGCGCCCCGGCTGACGCGGGCCTGACGCCGGTCAGCGCCGCCGCGGCTCTCCGTACCAGCTCCATCGGGTGAGCCGCGTGCGGCCGGGAGCCGGAACCGTAACGCGCGCCCAGGGCGCGGACCAGGGCGGAACCTGCCGGCAGCCCGGCAAACCGCTCCGGAATCCGCTCCGTTGATCGCCGGCGTCTACCATGAGCCTCGCCGTCGAGCGCTGCGTCAGGAGGCCGGTGTGCCGGACAGGACCGCCCCACGTTCCCCGCGGCGCTTCTCGCGGCGCACGCTGATCACGGGCGGGGTGGCACTGGCCGCCGCGCTCGCTCTCGCCGGCACGGGAGCGGCGGGACTCCTGCACGGCCCGGGCCATCCGGCCGAGCCCTCCGACGGCATGCCGCACACGCGCGTCGAGGCATCGGCGGGCAGCTGTGGGAACGGCTGGCGGAATCCGCGCCCCGGCACCCAGGTCTTCGAGGTGCGCAACACGTCCGCCACGCCCGTCGAGGTGTACCTGAAGGACGTGTCCAGCGGCGCCGTGTACGGCGAGCTGGAAGGACTGGGTCCGGGCAGCAGCCGGGCGCTGACGGTGGACCTCGCCGCCGGTTCGTACGCCTTCGCCTGTTTCCCCGACGACGCCGCTTCCGTCACCGGCCCCACGGTCCGGGTGCGTGGCGGGAAGGGGGGCGGCGGCCCGGCCGCCCTGCCGGTGAGCAGCCACGACCTGATTCCGCCGACGCTGAGCTATCAGAAGTGGGTGACCGGCCGGACGGGCGACCTCGTCGCCGCCACGCAGCAGCTCGACTCCGCACTCCGGTCCGGCGACACGGGACGGGCCCGGAAGGCATGGCTCACCGCGCATCTCGTGTACGAACGGATGGGCGCCGCCTACGGGACGTTCGGCGACGCGGACACGGCGATCAACGGAACCACCGCGAGCCTGCCCGGCGGGGTCCACGACAAGGACTTCACCGGATTCCACCGCATCGAGTACGGCCTGTGGCACGGTGCGCCGGTGTCCGGCCTGCGCCCGTTCGCCGACCGGCTGCTCAAGGACGTACGGACCCTGCGCGCGGACTGGACACGGGCCCGGATGGACCCCCTGGACCTCGGCCTGCGGGCGCACGAAATCCTGGAGAACACCGTGCAGTTCGAGCTGACCGGCCGCACCGACTACGGCAGCGGCAGCAACCTCGCCACCGCCCGCGCCAACCTCGACGGCACCCGGGTGGTGCTCGCCCGGCTGCGCCCGCTGCTCACCGGCCGCTACCCCGGGCTGGCGCGGCTGGACAGTGAACTGGACCGGACGCAGCGGGTTCTGGACCGCCAGGACCACGACGGCCGCTGGACGCCGCTCGACCGGCTCGGCCGCGGACAGCGCGAGCAGGTGAACGCCGCAGTCGGTGGAGTCGTCGAGCGGCTGGCGGACGTCGCGGCCCTCTGCGACGTGCGCAGGACGTCCTGACGGTCCTGACGGTCCTGACGGGCTGACGTGCGCAGGACGTCCTGGCGGACCGGGCGGGCCCGGGGCGGCGCCTGACAGTGCGTCGAACGGATGGTTGGTCAACTTTTTGTTGTCGCGCCGTACACCGGGTGTTCACTCTCGTGACATGGTGATGGATCGTGTCGCGTTGAGTGGTGCATGACAGATGCGCCGGTCGGAGTGAAGGGCGGAACCGTATGGGCAGCACCGGAAGGAAGACGGGCGCGCGGCGCTGGGGAGCACTGGCCGGAGCCGCCGCGCTCACCGTGCTCGGCGGGGCGGCGCCCACCTGGGCCGCGGCGCCCGCCGGGCATCACTCCGGCAGTGCCACGGCCACCCCCGTCAAACATCTGGTGGTTCTCTTCGACGAGAACATCTCCTTCGACCACTACTTCGCTACCTATCCGCAGGCTGCGAACACCGACGGGACGAAGTTCACCCCGTCCCCGCGCACCCCCCGCGACATCGACAACCTGCGCACCGCCGGGCTGCTCGACAAGAACCCCAATCAGTACCTGCCCAAGCGCCTCGGCCCGGACCAGGCCATGACCTGCGACCAGAACCACTCGTACGGTCCGGAGCAGTACGCGTACAACGGCGGCAAGGCCGACAAGTTCGTGGAGAACACCGACTCGGGCAAGTGCTCGGGCCATCTCTTCGGTGAACCCGGGCTGGCCATGGACTACTTCGACGGCAACACCGTCACCGCCATGTGGAACTACGCCCAGCACTACGCACTCAACGACAACTCCTTCGGTTCCGCGTACGGCCCCTCGACGCCGGGAGCGATCGAGCTGGTGTCGGGGCAGACGCACGGTGTGGTGTCGACCGACCCGAAGTCATCGACCGAGCACCCGGTCCGGACCGACAAGCCCGATCCCGCGGCGGTCGCCTCGCCGGATGCGCACGGCGTCGGCACCATGATCACCGACCCGGACCCGGCCTACGACGACTGCTCGGGCAACGATCACACCAGCACGTCCTCCCTCGCCGAACTCGGCGGCAAGAACATCGGCGACCGGCTCAACGAGAAGAACGTGAGCTGGGGCTGGTTCCAGGGCGGCTTCCGCCCGAGCACCGCCTGGAACGGCAAGTCGGACGACCTCGCCAAGTGCGGCGGCACCACCCACGCCAACGTCGGCGGCGAGCAGGTCGTGGACTACAGCCCGCACCACAACCCCTTCGCGTACTACAGCTCGACCGCGAACCCGCACCACCTGGCTCCGAAGTCCGTCGCCGAGATCGGCCACGCGGGCCGGGCCAACCACAACTACGACCTCACGGACTTCAACGCGGCCCTCAAGTCCGGTCACCTCCCCTCGGTGAGCTTCCTCAAGGCCCCCTCCTACCAGGACGGGCACGCCGGATACTCCGATCCCACCGATGAACAGGACTTCCTCATCGGCCAGATCAACAAGATCCAGCAGGCTCCGCAGTGGAAGGACACCGCGGTCGTCCTCGCCTACGACGACTCGGACGGCTGGTACGACCACGTCTACGCCAAGCCGCTGAACGGCTCCGACGACACCACGAAGCAGACGAACGGCAAGACCGTCGACTCGCCCGCCTGCCAGAACGGCCCGAAGGCCACAGGCGGTTACGCCGACCGGTGCGGTCCCGGAGCGCGGCAGCCGCTGATGGTCATCTCCCCCTACGGCAAGGTCAACCGGGTCGACCACACCAGGACCGAGCAGACCTCGATCATCAAATTCGTCGAGGAGAACTGGCACACCGAACGCATCGGTGACCACTCCTTCGACACCCGGGCCGGTTCGCTGGCCGGGATGCTCGACTTCAAGCACCCCAACGGCAAGCAGGTGCTGCTGAACAAGGACGGGTCGGTCAAGTCGGTCGGCCCGATCCGGCCCGTCGCACCCGTCACCACGGAGATCTCGCACCCGCAGACGCGGAGCGCCGCGGTCCAGGAGCTCGCCGCGGAAGGATCCGATCAGCCCGTCCTGCTCACCGGGGCCGTCCTCGGCGTGGTCGTGCTGGGCGGCGCGGGGGTCGCTGTGGCGATCCGCCGCCGCTCGGGACGCGGGACGGTCTGAGCAGCGCCCCAGGAGCGGTCCGAGGGCCCCACCGCGGTCGGTGGGGCCCTCGGACACGGCCGGCTCATGCTGCGTTGGCCGGTCCCACCTGTTCGCGCAGCTTCGACAGGTCGACCGTCTGGTCGGGCGTCGGCGTACTCGTCGGCACCGGCTTGTCGAAGTCGGAGAAGCCGACGGTCGCGTGGGCGGTGTTGCCCTGCACGGAGAGCCGGACGGGATACGCCTTCCCGTGCGCCGCGACGTACAGGATCTCCTTGCGGCCGTTGCGCTCGCTGCTGAGCGGGATGACGGCGACTCCGTCGACCGTGGTCTCCTTGCCCTTGGTCAGTGCGTTCGGCGAGTCACCTGTGTCGTCCTTGGTCGCGCTGAGGAAGGCGTTCAGATCGCAGACCTGCGCGATGTCCTCCAGTGGGGATTCCTTCGCGGAGCCTCCCAGGTAGCGCCCGTGCAGCACCGCGGACGTCGCGTTGCCACCCGGAACCTGGTTCTTCCAGAACGTCGCGTCCGGCTTGATCCAGACGGAGTTTCCCCGCTTGACGATCTGGATGGAGCCCTGCCCGCCCACGCTCACCGAGCCCTTGCAATTGGCCTGCTTGTCGAGCGTGAGGTCGATGGACGAGGCGTTGCCCGACTCGTCGAAACTGCCCTGGACCTTGAGGTGCAGCGATGTCGACGAGAAGAGGGCGTCGTGTGCTTTCTGGCCGATCTGCTGAGCCGACAGCGAGCCGGTGCCGCTGTCCGCGCTGGCCGAGCTGCCCGCTGCGATCGTCAGAACGACTGCTGCTGAGCACACTGCCAGAGGCTTGGCCGTACGGTGTCCGGTCAACGTCGCCTCCTTGAGATGTACCTGGTCAAGGGCGTGCGAACTGTGCACGAAGAGCCTACGCCCGCTGCGCGCAGGTCGCCTGGTGGGGACAGACCGGTGCCCCGCCGGCCCTCTCGGGGACAGGCGGGGCACCGGTCTCAAGGAGCCATGGGCAGATCCGCCCGGGTGGTGCCGCCCGGCACACCACCGTTGGTCCACACGGGAGCGGGCCACGTCCCGGGGCAGGCCGGTGGGTCGGCGTACCATCCGGAGTTGCCCGCTCCCCGGGTGATCTCGAAGCCGGCCCCGACACAGTTGTGGATCGGGTTCGACTGTGCGATGTGGGTGGCGGTGACGCCGGTGAACGACGCGGTGCCGGGAGCCTGGATCTGGAGCGCGTAGGTTCCGGCCCCGTCGATCCTGACGTTCGTGAAGTGCAGCCCGTTCGTCGCATGGTCGATGAGCATGATCGCGGCGTAGGAGCTGTCCAGGATCTCGCTGTCGGTGATGTCGATATTGCCGTTGACCGGTTCGTTGAGCCCGCTGAACCAGATGGCCCCGACGCCGAACTGCCAGTTGAAGTCGTTGTTCCCGGCCCGGATCAGGGTGTTGCGCGCGGCTGTCGTGGTACCGGAGACCGCCGTGCCGTGAGCGGAGTCGACCCCCGGATAGCGGTTGGCGACATGCAGTCCGCCGCCATTGGTCACGGTGTCCGCCATGACGTTGTCCGAGAGGGTGATGTCCTTGCCGCCGTACGTGGCGATGTTGTTCGCCAGGACCGGCAGGACCACCGTGTCGAACGTGAACGTGTCGTTGACGTTCGGGACGTTCTCCGCCCACATCGCCAGACCGTCGTCACCGGTGTTACGCACAAAGGTCTGGGTGACCGTGGAATTGGTGACGCCCGTGTGGAAGTTGACGCCGTCCGCGGTCTGATCGAGGATGCGGCTGTTCTTGATGGTGAAGTTGTTCATCGGGCCGTCCATCCACGCCCCGACCTTGGTGTGCTGCATCCATACGTCGTCGACCGTGGAGTCGGAGAGCGCGCCTCCGATGGCATTGACCTGAGCGTTGTCCTCCCGCTCGCGGATGTCGCCCATGACGGCGAAGTCCTTGAGGGTGACGCCGCTGCTGCCGCCCGCCGCTGCGTACTTTCCGTACACCCCGACGGCCTTGCTCCGGTCGGTCGGATCGCGCCCGGTCAGCACGCTGTACCAGGGGCCCGCCCCGGCCAGGGTCACCTTGTCGACCACGATGTGGTCCCGCACCTGGAAGGTGCCCTGCGGGATGTAGACCGTCCTGCCCTGTGCCGTGCCCGCGTCGACCGCCGCCTGGATCCTGGCGGTCGAGTCCGCGGCCCCGGTCGGGTCCGCGCCGAAGTCGCTCACCACGTCCAGGGCGCCGGAGGGCTTGCCGATCGGCGCGGCCACCTGCTCGAAGTCGGCGAGATCGATGGTGAACGTCGGCGACTGGGCGGTGGACGAGACCTGGAGGCGGACCTTGGTGCCGGCCGCCAGCGTCGACCCGAACAGGGTGCGTGTCTCGTCGTAGAAGTGGTGCGGGTCGGCGTCGCCCGGGTTGTTGTTGAAGGGATAACTGCCGTAGTACCAGCTGTACTTGGATGTCACCGGCACGCTCTTGAGCTGGTTGCCGTCGACCTTGAGGTCGATGGACGCGTCGCGACCGGCACCGTCCGGACTGTCCGGCAGCGAGTAGCGGAACGACATGGCGTCGGCGGGAGCCGTGAGGGTGAACTCCACGTACTCGCCGGGGGCGTCGAGCGTCACGGCCTGACGTCCCGATGCCTCGGACGCGAGGTGCCCGTAGAGGCGGTCGGGGCCGATCGGAGTGCCGTTGGTGGCGGCGTACTCGGCCTCCTGCTCCTTGAACGGCACGGTGGCACCGCGGCCGGAGATCCCGACGGGGGAGGGGGCGGGCACCCCCGCCGCCTGAGCGGCGGGGGCGGCGGACAGGACCACTGCGGCGGCCGTCCCGGCCACGGCGAGAGCCATGGTGAGCGAGGCGGACAGGCCGCGGCGGAGCAGTCGGTGTGGGGGAGGTGTCACAGACGTACGTCCTTGCGGCTCGTGAGGAACTCTGCGGACGTCGAAAGGCTAGAAGTCGGGCCGCAGGCAGTCCATGAGTCCACGCAAGAAACCACGATCTGTATGAAAACGTACGACAGGGAGGCGGCTACTGGTCGAACACCCCGCGCAACGCCGCTATCTTGCGCGGCAGGTCGTACTCGGCACCGCCCTCGTGGCCGTTGTACGGGAACACCTCGATCTCGGCCGGGCCCGCATAGCGGTGGTACGCCGCGAAGACCGTCGACGACGGGCAGACCCTGTCCATCAGCCCCACCGAGAACCACCCGGGGACGGTCGCCCGCGCCGCGAAGTTGACCCCGTCGAAGTACGAGAGCGTCTCCATCGCCTCCTCGATCCGGAACCGGTGCCCGGAGAGCCACCGGGCGATCTCCGCGTACGGACCCGAGTCGGTGATCTGTGAGGCGCGCCGGTAGTGACAGAGGAACGGCACGTCGGCGACGGCCGCCACCACGTCGTCCCGCAGCCCGGCCACCGCCAGTGACAGCCCGCCGCCCTGGCTTCCGCCGAGCACCGCGACCCGGGTGGCGTCGACGGCCGGATGCGCCTTCGCCGCGTCCACCGCACGGACCGCGTCGGTGATCAGACGCCGGTAGTAGTGCAGGTCCGGGTTCTCGATGCCACGGGTGAGGAAACCGGGGGACGACGAACCGTGACCGTCGGGGCCGATGTCCGGGGTGTCGGCGGTCAGCTTGCCGCCGCCGCCCTGGCCCCGGTTGTCCATCACCAGATGGGCGTAGCCGAGGGCGCTCCAGGTCAGCCAGGAGTACGGAACGCCCCGGCCGCCGTTGTAGCCGATGTACTGCACCACGGCGGGCAGCGGCTCGGCACGGCCGCGGGGCAGCAGCAGCCAGGCCTTGACCGGCTGCCCGCCCCAGCCGCCGAACGTCACGTCGAACACGTCGACGGTCGCGAACCCGGCGTCGTACGGAACGAACTCCGCGCCCAGGGGACAGCGGGCCGCCTCGGTGAGCGTCCTGGCCCAGAAGGCGTCGAAGTCCGCCGGTTCCTGCGGCTCGGGACGGTACTCGCGCAACCGTTCCAGCTCCATGTCGAACAGCAAGGGTCTAGCTCCTCTTCAGGGTGAGACCGAGGGGCGCGCCATGGCGGCCCGAGGTGTCGGCGGTGATCCGGATGCCCTCCGTGGTGGGCGCTGTCCGCACCCCGGGATCGGCGGAGACGACCGTGAGACCGCGCTGCGCCAGATCGAGGACGACGGAGGAACGCAGCTGGGTGGGATCGGAGAGCGAGACGGTGACCGTGCTGCCCTCCGGCCGTACGAGCACCGACGCGGCGCCGTCCGACGCGAGGTCCTGGGCGGTGCCCGCGGTCCAGAAGTTCGCGGCGAGCAGCCCGTCCGTCGGGCGCCGCACCGCGTGGACCGCGGTGGAGGCGGCGACCAGCTCGACCGGCGGCGCGTCCGACCAGAGTTCGGTGCGCTCGGCCGAGGCGGCCGGGGCCTGGAGCCAGAAGTACCCCGCACCGTCCGGAGTCGTCCCATGGTCCTGCCACAGCGTCAGGTACGGCCGCGTCACCGGGGTGTCCGTGCCGTACTTGGTGTTGATCTCGCGCCAGGTCGCCGTACGTTCCTCCCGCAGCGCCCGTACGGTCGCGGCCCGCGGGAACACATAGCCGCCGGTCCCCTCCAGATGCAGCCAGCGCACCTCGCCGAGCTCCGCCGACCAGCCCGCGTCGGTGGCGGCCGGCTCCCCGTTGACGAGCAGCGCCGCCTTCGGATCGCGCAGCTTGCGGTTCTCCACGACCGTCTCGACGGTGCCCGCGCCGGCCGAGATGCCCGAGCCGACGCAGGCGATCACATCGTCCAGGCAGAACCAGCTCTTGAGCCCGGTGAGCGTGGAGCCGTACGCGCGCAGCTCCATGCCGTACGCGCCGAGCGTCGTCCCGGGCAGCGCGGTCCCGCCCGCCCAGTCCGACGTACTGGTGGTGCGCTGTCCGGCCGCGTCCGCGGGGCGGCCCGCGACGACGGTGGTACCGGGCAGCCGCGCCGGGTCGACCGTGGGCCAGTAGTCCTCGCTGTAGTGACCGAGGTCGTCGGTGTACAGCAGCACCATGCCGTCGGAGAGGTGCCAGCCGTGCAGGTTCTCGTTCTGGATCGACTCGTAGTTGTAGACGCGTGTCGAGTACGCGGAGATGCCCAGGGCGAACGACGGCCGGTGGTGCGCCGCCTTGTCCATCCGCGGGTGCTGCTTGTGGGCGACCAGCCGGCCGCGCGCCGGGACCGCGGAGGCGATGACCTGCCGGGCGGCGACGAGCGAGGCCAGGTCGGTCACGGCCAGGAAGTCCCGGTAGGTGTCCTCGGCGATCCACTGCTTGACCAGAGCGGTGAACCGGTCGGCGGTCGCACCGGGGAAGGTGGGAACGAGACGTACCACCGCCTCGATGACGGTCTGGGCCGACACATGCCCCTGTTTGCTGGGCCGGGCGATCTCGCGCCCGCAGACCGAGGCCATCACATCGCCACGGGCGATCAGCGGGTCGAACCCTTCGTCGACCCAGCCGCGGACGTTGTCCAGATCGGGATCGGTGACCGACCAGTTGGTACCGGCGAGCAGATTCAGCAGCCGGGAGAGATTGTTCAGCAGCTCCTTGCCGTAGCCGCCGTTGTACGGGTGCTTGTAGTGCTGGAGGAACGAACCGTCGGAGTAGAACCCTTCCCCGGTGCCCTCCGCCGCCGCGCTCACGTCGTTGAAGGCCAGCACGCTGTTGGCGCCGGAACCCTCGACGTCCGAAAGAGCGTCGCGCACCCGGCCGAGATCGTCGCCGTCGTCCCGCAGCACCGCGTGGACGGCCACCACGGTGGACACCCACACCCGGTTGGCACCGGTCGCGATCTGCCGGTCGGCCCGCCACAGATTCGGGTCCGGGGTGTAGTCCCGCACCGCTGTGGTGATCCGGGTCAGCCGGTCCGTACCGAGTACGTCGTACAGCAGCACCGACGCGTCGTTGAGGGCGAGCGCCGAGCCGATCTCCCAGTCCCAGTCGTTGTCGTACCGGGCATGCCCCGGCCCGTAGCGATGGGCCAGCATCCAGTCGACCCCGGCGAGCAGCAGATCGCGGAGCGCCGTGTCGCCGTGCTGCGGGGTGCCGGGGACGGCCCAGGCGGTCGCGATCGTCGCGAGCCGCTTGAACGCGGTCGTCACCTGGTTGGAGAGCGTCGTGCCGGTCAGGTCGGGGAACAGGCCGTCGGTGCGCGTCGGATCGAGCCCGGCCGCGGCGGTGGTGGCCGCCTTGCCGATCCGGGCGACGGCCGCCGCGATCTGCGGGTCCGTCAGGTCCAGATCCGGGCCGCCGGTCAGCAGGGTGTGCCAGCGGGAGCGCAGCGCCGCCGCGTCACCGGTCGCCGCCCGCGCCGGGGCGGACGCGAACGTGACCGGCAGCGCGACGGCCGCGCCGACCGCTGCCGCTCCGGCGAGGACGGTGCGCCTGGTGGTGCCTCGGTTCATGGTGGCCCTCACAGGAGGTGACGGCGGTCGACGGCCGCGGCGAGCGCGGCATGACCGGATGGATTGGGGTGCAGACCGTCACCGCTGTCGAAGGCGGGCAGGATCCGTGACGGGTTCGCGGGGTCGCGCAGCGCGGTGTCGAAGTCGGCCACGGCGTCGAAGATCCGCCCCGTGCGTACCGCCCGGTTGACGCTGCCCCGGACCGTTTCGAGCTCCGGTGTCCAGCGGGTCCAGCCGCCGAACGGGGTGACGGTGGCGCCGACCACCCGCAGACCCGCGTCGCGCGCCCGCAGCGCCAGCTGCCGGTAGGCCGCGAGGAAGAGCGCCGGATCGGTCTGGGAGGGCGCTTGCTGGAGGTCGTTGACCCCGAGGGCGATGACCAGGGTGCGCAGCCCCGGCAGCGACCGCACGTCGCGGTCGAACCTGGACTGCCCGCCGGGGCCGAACTTGACGTCGTCCAGCAGCAGCCGGTTGCCGCTGACCCCGAGGTTGGCGACGGCCGAACCGGGCAGCCGCCTCGCCAGCTGGTCGGGCCAGCGCAGATCGGCGTCGTCCGGGGTGCCGACGCCCTCGGTGATGGAGTCGCCGAGCACCGCGACGACCGGCCCGTGCGCACCGGTCACCTCGACGCCGGTCAGCAGGAACACCGAGGTGGTGGGTACGCCGTCGACCGTGTGCGTGGCATGGGTGTTGCGGTGGAAGGACAACGGCCCGGTGGGGCCGGGCAGTCGGGTCTCGACGGTGAGCGCGGCGCCCTCGGCGGTCCGGAGGCCGTCGACCGGATCGCTGGTCAGCGAGGCACCGGCGGCCAGCCAGGCCTGCCGCCGCCCGCCGAAGGTCACCGGGCGCCCGCCCGCCGTGACCGGGCCGATGAGGACCGGTACGGAGCCGAAGGCGTGTCCGTAGCGCAGCCGTACCCCGCCGCCGGCCGACAGCCGGACCGTGGCACGGAAGACACCGTTCGTCAGGCCCTTGCTCGCCACCGTGTCGGCCTCCATCGGCGCGGTCTGCGCCGTGGCCCAGGAGACCGTCCAGCCGGAGCGGCGCTCCCCGGGCTCCGCCGCCCGCGCGCCGGTCGTCGTGGCGGCGACCGCTGCCAGTGAGGCCGCCGCCGTCAGCACCCCGCGTCTCGCGGGTCCCCGCCCGGTCACTGCGGGCACGCGCCGGTCGGCAGGTACGCGCTGCCGTAGGTGCCGACCGCGTCCCCGCCGGTGTTGCCGCTCATGGTGTTGGCGCACACCGGGCCCTGCGGGGTCTGCATGAACTTGATCCCGCCGCCGGCGTTCCCGGTGATGGTGTTGCCGTACACGCTGGTCCCGGTGCCGTCGGTCGCGGTGTCGCCGCCGAGCCTGATACCCGAACCGACGTTGTCGTGCAGGGTGTTGTACCGGAGGATGTTGCCGCTGCCGCGCGCGTCGAGCCCGCCCGAACCGGGGTCCTGCTGGGCGCTGCAGTCGTTGTGCTCGACGTAGTTGTGCGTCGAGTTCTCCTTGATGTCGACGCACTCGTTGCCGTGGGTGGCGATGGTGTTGTCGTGGATGCGGTTGTTCTGGCTGATGTCGGGGGCGGCGTCGGGCGCGCCGTTGGCTCCCTGCTGCTCGGGGGCGGTGCCGAGGTAGATGCCCTCGCCGTTCTTCCCGCCGCCGCCGAACCTGAAGTCGTTGACACCGCAGTTGCTGATGGTGTTGCCGGAGATGTCGGCGCCGGTGACGAGATAGCGCAGCCGTACGCATTCGTCCGCCGCGTTCTTGAGTGTCATACCGGTGAGGTGCAGCGCGCCCACACCGTTGCCCGGGGTGGTGCTCATCGCGTAGACCAGCTTGGCCCGGTAGCCCGACACGGTGTCGGCGGAGCCGTGCAGTCCGTCGACGGTGAAGCCGCTCAGCGTCACCGAGTCGTGCCGCACCTGGATGATCCTGCTGTCCCCGGCGCCCTTGACCACGGCGTCGGAGGGGCCGGTGAGGGTGACGCCGGCGCGCTCGGTCACCACGTCCTGCCGGTAGGTACCGGCCGCGAGGTGTACCACCGCGCCCGTCGGCGCCAGATGCACCGCTCGCTGGATCGTGGCGAGCGGGGCGCCCGCCGACGTACCGGAGTTGGTGTCGCTGCCGGACGGCGAGACGTAGTACGCGGTCGCGGTATCGGCGGCCGTGGACGGCAGCGGGAACGCGAGCGCCCCGCCGGCGGCGAGTGCCGCGACCAGGGTGGTGCGCAGTAAGCGGTGCATCAGATGTGCCTCCTGTTGTCGGTGAGCCGGTCGGTGAGCCGGTAGGTGAGTCCGTCGGCGAAGGACAGGGCGAGCAGTACGGGAATGCTGGGGCCGAGCAGCAGCGGTCCCAGCGGCACGACGAGGGAGAGGAGCACGGCGGAGACCACCGCGCCGAGCAGCGCGGTACCACGCGCGGCCGACCCGAAGCCGAGCGCGAGCGCGCCCCGGGTCCACGTGCCGACCGTCCCGCCGGGCACCCGGCCCGCCTCGGCCGCGAGCGCCACATGGTGGATGACGGCCGCCGCGGCGATGCCCACCTGCGCGGCGAGCACCACGAACGTCCAGGGCTCGGAACGGCCCAGCACATGAAGGATGTTGGCCGTCAGCATGCCCGCGACGACCGTGGACACCAGCGCGTGCCGCCACAGGGCGCGCCAGTACCGGGGGAACGCGGTGAAGGCGTTGACGAAGCACCGGCTGTCACCCTCCGCGCGCCACCGCTGGAGCCCGTACGCCATAGCCGCCAGCGCGGGGAGCCAGGTCACCACGCCGAGCGACAGCACGACGAACGCGGCCCCGCCGGCCGCCGGGTAGGCGAGGAACTCCAGCCGGCGCAGCAGCGTCGGCCAGCTGGACGAGAGACGTGCCTGCATGATTCAGCCGACCCTTCCTGTGTACGGCTCCGCACGGTCGAGCAGCACCCGGCCGTCCAGCTCCACCCGCCGGGCGGCGACCACGTACGGCTCCGCGCCGTCGGCGAGCAGCACGGCCGCCGCGTCGGCCACCACCCGGGAGGTACGGATCCGGCGGGCGGCGGGGGAGAGGAGCACGGTCTCGCCCGCGAAGGCCACACCGTGTCCGGCGTCGCACGGCACGGCTTCGGCCGACCGGGCCGCACCCGGCTCGATCGTGGTGAGGAACAGCCCAGACGCGGTGCGCGCGGTCGACGACCGCAGGGTGTGCAGGGTGCGGGTGAGTTCCAGCCCCGGCGTGCTGGACGTCGGGTTCGCGGCGACCTCCGTCACCTCCGAGGTCACCGTGGCATCAGGAGGCGCGAACTGCCGTACGTGCGCGGTGACTTCACTCGACCGGATCAGCCGGGTGCCGTCCGGCAGGGCCTCGGTCGGCCGGTCGCTCTGGAGCAGGAACGTCCACTCCCGCTCACCGTCCGCCTCGGCCAGGTCCAGCAGCACCAGCCGCCCCGCAGGGGTGAATACCAGCGTCCTGTCGAGCCGGCGCACCCCGAGTGCCGGGTCGTACATCGCGGCGATCTCCGCCGTGGCGTGCGCCCAGCCGCCGTCCGCCACCAGCACATCGCGCTGCCGGGCCTGCCGCTCGTGGGGAATGTCCTGGTAGACGTGGTAGCGGTCCTCGTCCGCGTACCCCTGCCCGTCGACCAGCAGCAGATTGTGGTGCGCGGCCCGCTTGCGGTTGCTGTACCCCTCGTCGACCGCGAGGAACGCACCCCCCGAGACCAGCACGAAGGACCCCGAATCGGGGTGGTGGTGCCCCTGGTCGAGGGTGTCCCAGCCCAGCTCGGCCCGGTGTTCCGCAGCGGTGTCCCACGCCTTGTGGCCACCACCCGGACTCGCCTTGAACGACACCAGCGTGGCACCGTCGTCCCAGCCGGTCCGGGCCGCCAGCAGGCCCAGGTCCGGGAAGAACGCCCGGGTTTCGGTCGGGCGGACCGGGGTCACCGACGGGTCGTACCAGAGGTACTCCAGATACGCCTCCGGAAGGATCCCCGGCCGGACCCCGCTCTCCGCGGCCTCCAGGGCGAGGAGTTCACCCGAAGCCAGATCGCCCAGCCACTGGGCCTCGCCGATGCCGTACCGCGCGGCGAGCCGGTAGTACAGCCCGGCGCTGTGCCCGCTGCGCCGGTCGTGGCAGTCGCCGTGGTCCACGTTGAGCGCGAAGCCCGGCGCTGTCTGGTGCAGCCGGAACCGGAAGGTACGGGACAGGAAGCCGCCCCGCTCCCACCAGTCGACGCCCTCGGCCTCCTGGAGCAGATCCAGGTGGATCGCCAGCCAGGGCACCCCGTAGCGCCAGTAGACGACCCCCTCGGCGTGCGAGCCGTCGTCCGGCAGCAGATCGAGGACCCGGCCGAGGTTGTCCTTGGCCCGCCGGGTCCACTCCTCCTTGCCGAGCACGTAACCCGCGGTGGCCAGGCCCGCGTAGCAGATCCAGTTGTGGTTCTGCCAGTACGACGACGACCACCAGCGCCCCTCGCTCGCCACCGCGAACTCGTACAACCGCCGCCCCTGGAGCAGCAGTTTGTACCGCAGCAGCGCGCGCACCTCGTCGGGCAGGTCGTCCCCGATCCAGCGGAGGGCGAGCGAGAGATGGTGCAACAGCCAGCCCGCGTCCAGATCGTGGTCCGGCATATGGGCCCGGCCCCAGTGCGGCAGCCGCACCGCCGCCTCGATCCAGCGCCGGCTCTCCGCGAGATGCGCGGGGTCGCCGCCGACGCGGTACGCCAGCGCGGGGTTGGACGCGGCCGGCCCCAGCCAGGTGATGCTGGCCAACGGGTGCCCGGTGGGCGGGGCCAGCCCGCGGTGGCGGGCGGCCTCCTCGTACAGCCGCGCCTCCCGCGCGGGACGCGGACCGGGCGGCGGCGTCGCCGAGAGCAGCACGCGTCAGCCCTCCGTCCGGAACCGTGCGGTGGAACCGTCGGCCAGCTCGACCGTCAGCACGTCACCGTCCAGCCGCACGCCGACGACCGCGGGGCCCGCGGAAGCCGCCTGGTACACCGAGGCGAACGTGACGCGCTCCGCCCCGGCGGTGAAGTCCACCCGGGTGCGCGTCCGCTGCGGATCGTCGGCCGGGCCGGGACCCGGCACGGCCACCGGACGTACCGGCACCCCCGGCGTACCGGTGTGCCAGCCGTGCAGTGTCTCGTCGCCGTACCAGGTGGTGCGCACCGGCCCCGCCGCCTGGAGCTGGATGTCCAGCGCGGTGCCGGGGCGCAGCTGGGCGGTGATCCGGCGCTCACCGGCGGCGCTCACCGTCAGCAGGTCGACCAGATAGCAGTCGCCGACAGCGATCCGCCGCACCGCGCGCACCCCCTCGTACGCCTCGGTCACCTCGGCCGTGACCGAGGCGCCGTCCGTGCCGAGCAGGGATCCCGTGCACTCGGCCTGCTCCGCGCCGTCGACGCGGAAGGCGGGATGGGCCTCGGTCGACGCGTACAGATCCCGGAACTCCAGGTGTGCGTACGGTACTTGACCGGGGTCCGGCTGCCACGGCGTGCTGTCCCCGTACAGATACAGCGACAACTTGTCGCGGTGCCCGTGCGAACCGCCGTGCGGGCCGAAGTCCAGCAGGGCATGGATCCCGGCGGCGCGCAGCACCGCATGGCCGGTCTGCGGGAAGACGGTGACGGCGCCGGGCCCGGGACGCTCCGGCAGTGGAGGCCCGGCGAACCAGCCGTCCAGCTCCCGGTCGAGCCCGTCGTCCTGCGCGCCGAGCTCGGCCCTGGCCCACGTCGCGACCGCGACGAGCGCCGGTGACGGCACCAACTGCTGTGCCAGTGCGACTAGTTCGAGCCACTCCAGGGCGAGCGGGTGCCGTCGGTACGGGCCGTCGTGCAGGGCGGGCAGGATGCCTCCCGGGGTGGCGATGGCCGCCAGGACGTCCGTCATGCCCGCCAGGACACCCACGACGTCGGACGGGATGGCCGCGGGGTCGGCGGAGCGCAGGGCCAGCAGCGCCGCACGCAGCACGAACCCGTGGTAGTACGTGCTGCCTTCCCACTCCCAGCCGTCGTCCGCGACGGCGACCCGCAGGTGTGCGTACAGGCCGTGCTCACCCTCCAGCCACTGTTTCGCGCCGTCCCACTCCTGGCCGCGCACCATGGCCGCCGCCGGACCGGTCGCGGCGCCCGCAGCGTTCAGCCAGGCCGTGTAGTTGGACGCCAGGAGGCCCTGGCCGGTGAGCACCCCGCGGGCGTCGAGCGCCGCCTGCTCCAGGGAGTCGAGCAACGGCAGCAGCGGGGCCAGGTCGTCCGTGCGCTGCCCGGCCAGCGTGGTGACCGCGTGCCCGATGTTCACCGCCCAGATCGCGTCGGTGAGCGCCTGGTGGAAGAGGCGCCCGCGCAGCATCCATTCCTGGGCCTCGCCGTGCGAGTCGCTCGCCAGTTCCGCGTAGAGCCCCGCGTACTCGGTGAGCCGGGCGACGGCCTCCGTGCGCTCCCCGCGGTGCGCGAGCAGCCGCAGCCGCCGCGCCCACGCCTGGTGCGACAGCACCAGCCAGGCGCCGCGCACCTTCTCGTCGTCCACCCGGCAGCCGTGCGCGCAGCGCGCACCGCCCTCGGGAAAGACACCGGTGAACAGGTCACCGTGGTCGAGCTCCACGCCGTGCGCCGGACAGACGTACGCGTGCCACCAGCCGCCCCGCTCCCGGGCGATGCCTTTCAGCGGGGCCATACGCCACCGTCGATGTCCACCGTGGTGGCCGTGAGGAATCCGGACGCCGGGGACGCCAGGTGCACCACGGCGGCGGCGACGTCCTCGGGGGTGCCGGCCCGGCCGACCGGGATGCCCGCCTCCATGGCCTGCTGCGCGGCGGGCGCGGTGAACGTGCCGTGGAACGCGGTGCCCTTGATGAAGCCGGGCGCGACCGCGTTCACGGTGATCCCGTCACCGGCGACCTCCTTGGCCAGCCCCTTGGTGAAGCCCCGTACGCCCGCCTTGGCCGCGGCGTACGCCACCGAGCCGGGTCCGCCGCCGTTGTGCGCGGCGAGCGAGGACATCGTGATGATGCGGCCGGCCGACGACCGGGCGAGGTGCGGCAAGGCGGCCCGGCAGGTGCGGAACGTCGAGCTGAGATTGGTGGAGACGACCTGGTCGAAGTGCGCGTCCGTCATCTCCGCGATCGTCGCGCGGCCGATCAGATGACCGGCGTTGCAGACCAGGACGTCCAGGCCGCCGAGGAAACCGGTCGCCTCGTCCACCAGTTGGTCCACATCGGCGGTGACGGTCACGTCCGCCCGGAACGCCTTCGCGCGGCGGCCCAGCGCCTCGATCGCGGAGACCGTCTTCGCGGCTTCGTCGCCGGAGGAGTGGTAGTGGACAGCCACATCGGCGCCCGCCTCGGCAAGAGCGACGGCGATGGCCCGGCCGATGCCGTGGCCCGCTCCCGTCACCAGAGCGCGGGAGCCGTTGAGATCAGCAGACATGGATGAAACCCTTTCTGGAGCCGGTCACTTGAGACCGGCGGTGGCGAAGCCCTGCACGAAGTAGCGCTGGCCGATGAGGAAGAGAACGACCATGGGAAGGGTGGCCAGGGTGGTGCCGGCCATCAGGAACTGCCACTGGGTGCCGTTCTCCGTCTTGAAGACGGAGAGCCCCACCTGGATCACCCGGAGGTTGTCGCTGCGGGTCACCAGCAGTGGCCAGAGGAAGTTGTTCCACGACGCCTCGAAGGTCAGCAGCGCCACCGTGGTGAGGGCGGGTTTGACCTGCGGGGTCATGATCTGGGCGTAGATGCGGAACTCGCTCAGCCCGTCGAGCCTGGCCGCCTCCTCCAGCTCCACCGGCAGGTCCAGGTAGAACTGCCGGAAGAGGAAGACGGCGAACGGGGTGACGGCGCCCGGGACGATCAGCGCCCACCAGGTGTCCAGCCAGCCGCTGCCGCCCTGGCCGAAGAGGTCGTTCCCGCCGGCCAGCGGCATGAAGCGGACGATCAGGAACTCCGGCAGCACCTTGGTGTACGTCGGGATCATCAGCGCGGCGACGAAGAGGTAGAAGATCGTCTCGCTGCCGCGGAACCTGATGCGCGCCAGGGCGTACCCGGCCATCGACGCGACCACCACATTGAGCAGGGTGTGGCTGAACGCGATGATGAAACTGTTCCGGGCGTACGTGGCGAACGGCGCGGCCTTCAGCGCGTCCGCGTAATTGCTGAACTGCCAGTGTTCCGGCAGCAGTCCGGCATGCTGCGAGGCGATCTCCACCGGGCTCTTCAGCGAGGTGAGCACCATCCAGACGAACGGCACCACCATCAGCAGCGAGATCGCGCTCAGCGTCGCGTAGAGCGCGATCCGGCGGGCCGGGACCGGCCTCCGGGCCCGCGCCTTCGGCTTGCGGAGCTCAACTGTGGCCACGGGTGCCTCCCATGATCCGCCGGTTGACCAGGGTGAAGCCCATCAGTAGGACGAAGAGCACCAGCGACTGGGCGCTGGCGTATCCGACGCGGAACTCCCGGAAGGCGGACTTGTAGATCTCGTACGTCATCATCGTGGTGCTGTTGGCCGGACCGCCGTCGGTCAGGACGTAGATCTGGTCGAAGGCCTGGAACGCGTTGATCATCGACGTGATCAGCACGAAGAACGTCGCGGGTTTCAGCAGCGGCAGGGTGATCGAGAAGAACTGCCGCACCCTGGACGCGCCGTCCACCGACGCCGCCTCGTACAGCTCCTTCGGCAGGGACTGGAGCGCGGCCAGATAGATGAGCATCTTCATGCCGATGCCCTGCCAGATGCCGACCAGGATGACCGAGGGCATGGCCCAGGCCGTCGAGGACAGCCAGGCCGGACCGTTGATCCCGACGAGCGAGAGCAGGGTGTTGAAGAGGCCGTTGTCCGGCTTGTAGATCCACAGCCAGACCAGCGCGATGGCCACCGTGGCCGTCACCTGCGGCAGGAAGACCGCGGTGCGGAAGATGCCGCGGGCCTTGAGCCCGGTGTGCAGGGCCAGGGCCATCAGCAGCCCCAGCACCATGCCGAACGGCACGGTGAAGAAGGTGTAGACGACGGTGTTGACGATGGACTTGCGGAAGACCGCGTCGCCCAGCATCTCCCGGAAGTTCTGCAGGCCCACGAACTGCGGTGCGGTCAGCACGTCGTACTTCGTGAAGGCCAGCACCACCGAGGCGAGGACCGGCAGACCGATCCAGAGTGAGGCGTGCAGCAGCGCGGGCGCCACCATCAGCATTCCGGCGCGGCGCCGGCGGCGGCCCGGCCCCGTCGGGGGGCGGCGGGCGCGCCGGGTGCGCCGGGGCGCGGTGTCGTCGGGCGGGGAAGGCGGCCGGGTGGGCCGTGCCTTCAGTACGGACGTTGCTCCCACAGTGACGCGTCCTTACATCCGGCCGATGGCGGCTTCGGCGAGCCGGCCGAGTTCCGCGATGGCGTCCTTCGCGGACTGGCCGCCCACGATGGCGGGTTCCAGCGTCGGCTTGATCTTTTCCCGGATCTCCATCCAGGCCGCGGTGCCGCCCTCCGAACAGGCGGAGCCCATGTTCTTCAGCGAGATGTCGACGAACTTGTTCTCCTTGGCGTAACCGGAGTCGTCGAGATCGCTGAGTCCGGGCACCGAGCCGCGCTGTTCGGCGGCGCCGAGGACCGAATCGGGGGTCGCGAGGTACTCGACGAGGGCGCGTGCCGCCGCCGGGTGCTTGGAACTGGCGGACTGGGTGACGAGGGTGCCGCCCTGGAGCATCGCGGGCCTGCGGTTGGCGAGAATGAACGCGCCGACCTTGTCCTCCTTGATGAGCTCCGGATTCTGGACCTCCAGCTGGTGCCACAGCCCGCTGGTCGTCATCATCATCGACGCCTTGCCGGTCTGGATGTTCGTAGGGGCGCCGAGATCCGTCTTCTTCGTGTAGTCCGCGGAACCGTCGGCGCTCAGGTCCTTGAAGAACTGCAGCGCCTCTACCCCGCGGGCGTCGGTGAACCGCACCTTCTTGCCGTCCGCGCTGAACAGCGAGCCGCCGTTCGCGTACAGGAACGCCTCCCAGCACTGCCGCAGTTCGATGGAGAACGGGTCGAAACCGGTTCGCCCGTGCCCCGTCAACTGCTTCGCCACCGCGCGGAGTTCCTGCCAGTTGGCCGGAGTCTTCCGGATTCCGGCCGCCTCGAAGTGGTCCTTGCGGAAGACGACGATCCGGGTGTCGAGGACGACCGGCAGGGCGTACAGCTTGCCGTCGTAGCGGGACGGCTCCAGGACCCGCTTCTGGTAGTCGTGCGCGGTGGCCAGCTCCTCCGGGAGCGGGGCGATCGCCTTCTTGGCGGCGAACGGGGGGATCCAGCCGACACCCATCATCATGACGTCGGGCAGCAACCCGCCCGCGAGGCCGGTGGTGATCTTCTCGTTGAGCTGGGTGTACGTGGTGTAGTCCACGTTGACCTTGACGCGCGGGTGCTTCTTGCGGAACCCGCCGAGGATCTCCTGCTCCAGGAGCTTCTTGCCGTCGGATCCTTCGTAGATCGGGGTGAGGAGGGTGATCTCGCCCTCGGCGGGGCCGTCGGCCGAGCCGGCCGTGGTGCTGCCGGCGCCGCATCCGGTGAGGGCGACGGCGGTCCCCGCGCCGATGACAGTGAGCATCGATCGTCTGCTGAGTTCCATGGGGCACCCCTTTTGAGGTGAAGGCGATGGATCGATCCAGTCATTGCACCCCAGAGATGGCTGGGAAGTGCTTGTAAATCGATGCACTGAGAGTAGGAACGTCTCCGGAGGGACGTCAACAGCTGGTACGCAAGAATCTTTCAGGGAAGTTAACGGATGTATCGGTGAAGAGAGTTCAGTAAATCGGTACACTGAGTTCGCTAGTGCGGTCCGAACCGGAGGTGGCATGAGCCAGGTAACGATCCATCAGGTCGCGGAGGCCGCAGGGGTCTCCGCAAGTACGGTCTCCAACGTCCTCAACGGGCGTACGGACCGTATGCAGGCCACGACGCTCGCCCGCGTGGAGCAGGCGATAGAACGGCTCAGCTACCGGCCCAACCGCGCGGCCCGCATGCTGCGCACCGGCCGGATCAAGGTCATCGGCCTCATCGTGCCGTCGGTCGCCAACCCCTTCTGGGGTTCACTCGCCCGCGAGTTGGAGGCCATCGCCCTCGCCGATGGGTACCACGTACTGCTCTGCAACAGCGAGCGTGATCCCGCGCGTGAGCTGAAGTACGGGGAGGAACTGCTCGCGGACGGGGTGAGCGGTGTGGTGCTCTGCTCCTCGCTGCCCACGCTCGACCATGTGACTCCGCTGCTCAGCCGCGGCCTCAAGATGGTCGCGTTCGACCGCACCGCGCAGGCGGGCGACCCGCCCTCGCTGGCCAGTATCAGCGTGGACAACGCGATGGGCGCCGAACTGGCGACCCGTCACCTGATCGAACTCGGCCATCGCAGGCTGGCGTTCGTCTCGGGCTCCGTGCACAGCGTCAACCGCCGCGAACGGCTGCGCGGCTTCCACGCCGCGCTGGAGGCGGCCGGGCTCGACCCCGGGGACGCCGTGGTGTGGCCGGGAGCCGTCACCACGGAGTTCGGGGACAAGGACGCCGCCGAGCTGGGCCGGAACGCTGCCCGGGAACTCCTCACCGGGGACCGTCCGCCCACCGCGTTCGTCGCCATCAACGACATGTGCGCGATCGGCATCTGCCGGGGGGCGAAGGACGCGGGCCGCAGGGCCGGACACGACATCTCGGTGGTCGGCTTCGACGACATCCTGCTCGCCGACCTCTTCGAACCGCCGCTCACCACGGTCCGTCAGCCACTGCCCGAGATGGCGGCCGAGACCTTCCAGCAGCTGCGTGCCTGCATCGAGTCGGCGCCCGCGGCCGGACGGTCCCTGCTCATCCGGCCGCGCCTGGTGGTCCGGGAGTCCACCGCTGCCGCACCCCGTACGCCGGAACCAGGTCCTGTCCGGCCGGTCTTCGCCGACAGCCCGGCGGAGGCTGCCCTGCCGTCCACCGCCGGAGGTTCCCGCTGACCGGCCGATCGCTGGTCAGTCGATCCGCAGTGGCTGCCGGTCGGAGACCAGGGCGACATCGCCGGTGATCCGGGCGCCGCACTCCCGCAGGGCCGGCAGGATGCCGGTACGTGCTGCGTCCGCCGAGGTGCGCCCGGCGTGCAGGGAGACGTTCACCGCGGCGATCACCGAGCCGTTCCGGTCCCGCACCGGTACCGCGAGCGACCGCAGCCCCTCCTCCAACTCCTGGTCGACCATGGCATATCCGGACTCCTCCGTGGTGTCCAGGACGGCGCGGACGGCGTCGGCGCCGGTGAGTGTGTGCGGTGTCAGCGGGCGCAGTCCGGCGCTGCCGAGCCGGGCGGCTCGCTCAGTGGGGGGCAGCCCGGCGAGCAGTACCCGGCCCATCGACGTGGCGTACGCGGGGAAGCGGGTGCCGACCGTGATGTTCACGCTCATGATGCGCCCGGCGGCGACGCGCGCCACGTAACGGATGTCGTCACCGTCCAGGACCGCCACCGATGCCGACTCGTGGACCTGTGCCACCAGGGCGGCCAGGTGCGGCTGGGCGAGCTCGCCGAGGGTGAGCCCGGACAGGACGGAATAGCCGAGTTCGAGCACCCGCGGGGTGGGGGAGAAGAGCCCGTCGGCCGACTCGGCGTACCCCTTCTGCTGCAGTGTCAGCAGCGAACGCCGGGCGGTGGCACGGGAAAGCGCAGTGGTACGGGCGACCGCGGCGAGCGGCAGCCCGCCCTCGGTGGAGCCCAGGGCCGCGAGCACCGAGAGGCCCCGGGCGAGCGACTGGAGGTACGCGGGCCCCAGCTCCTCCTTCGGGTCCCGTGAGGCGTCACGGTCCGGGACGTCCGGGGCCGGGCTCCGCGGGGTGTGCGCCGCGAGCGCCGCCGTCATGGCCCGCGCCGTGTGCCGCATCCGGTCCAGCGCGAAGCCGCGCAGCGAGTCGGCGGAGTGACGGCTGGTGTGGCTGACCACGCTCAGCGCGCACACCGTACGACCGGTGGCGTCGGCGACCGGTACGGCCAGCGCCACCAGGCCCGGCTCGACCAGTTGATCGTCCACGGACCAGCCGCGCTCCCGTGTGAGCGCCGCACGCCGCACGAGCCCCGCCTCGGTGGCGCGGACATCCGTGCCGGCCGGCAGCGGGACCGCGAACGCCGTACCGCCCCCGTCGTCGCGCCGCTCGCGCCAGACCGTGTACTGCTCGGGCCCCCAGTCCGCCGCGAACAGTGCGCCCGGGGCGCAGGATTCGGCCGGGAGCGCGTCACCGGTCCGGAAACTCACGGACAGGGTGCGTCTGCGGGTGGCCTGCGTGACGAAGCGGACCGCGTCCACGTCCGGCACCGCGAGCGAGACGGATTCGTCGAGGGCGTCGGCCAACTGCTCGGCGAGCGGCCCGAGTACGTCCGCCAGGGGGGCCGCGCGCAGGTAGGCGCCGCCCAGTTCCATCGAACGCGGGGCGAGCGCCAGGTCCCGGCCGTCGGCCCGCAGGTGTCCCAGATGTACGAGCGTGGTCGCGATGCGGTCGACGGGCGAACGGGCCAGGCCGGTGGCGCGGGCCAGTTCGCTGGCGCTCAGCCGCCCGCCCGGCGCCGCGGCGAGCGTGCGCAACACGGTGAGGCCCCGCTCCAGCGGGCCCGCGGGGGCCTCGTCGGCGGCGTCGGTGGTGCTGATCTGCGGCATCGGTCTCCTCCTCGTGCTCGGAACGGTACCGGTCGGGCCGGTCGGCACGCGCACCGTTGACAACCGGGCCGGTACGGGCGGAGACTCGCCGACACAATTTGAACAATAGTTCATCAGGCGAACGCGATCGGACGGACGGATGGACAAGACAGTTCCCACGGCTGCTGAGGCGGTCGCCGGCATCGGCGACGGATCCTCGCTGGCCGTGGGCGGCTTCGGCCTCAGCGGAGTGCCCGATGTGCTGATAGCCGCCCTCCACCGGCAGGGCGCGCGCGGGCTGAGCGTGGTGTCCAACAACTGCGGCGTGGACGGCGGTGGGCTGGGCATCCTGCTGGCGGCCGGACGGATCGTCAGGGTCACCGGCAGCTATGTCGGCGAGAACAAGGAGTTCGCCCGCCGCTACCTGGGCGGCGAACTCGAACTGGAACTCACCCCGCAGGGCACCCTCGCCGAGCGGCTCCGCGCGGGCGGCGCCGGTATTCCGGCCTTCTTCACGCCCGCGGGCGTCGGCACCCCGGTCGCCGAGGGCGGACTGCCCTGGCGCTACGCCCCGGACGGCACGGTGGCGCTGGGCTCCCCCGCCAAGGAAGTACGCGAGTTCGACGGCGCCGAGTACGTCCTGGAGCGTGCGATCACCACGGACTTCGCCCTGGTCCGCGCCGCGCGGGGCGACCGGCACGGGAATCTCGTCTTCCGCCGGGCGGCCCGCAACTTCAACCCGCTGGCCGCGATGGCCGGGCGGATCACCGTCGCCGAGGTGGAGCAACTGGTCGAGCCCGGCGAGCTGGACCCGGACGAGATCCACGTACCGGGGGTGTTCGTGCAGCACGTACTCGAACTGACCCCGCAGCAGGCGGCGGACAAGGGAATCGAGAAGAAGAAGGTGCGCGGCTGATGGCCTGGTCCAGGGACGAGATGGCGGCCCGCGCCGCCGGTGAACTGCCGGACGGCAGTTACGCGAACCTCGGCATCGGTCTGCCGACACTGATCCCCAGCTTCCTGCCCGACGGCGTGGACGTGGTGTTCCAGTCCGAGAACGGGATCCTCGGCGTCGGCCCGTACCCGACCGAGGCGGAGGTGGACCCCGATCTGGTCAACGCGGGCAAGGAGACGGTCACCGTCGTACCGGGCGCCTCCTTCTTCGACTCCGCGCTCTCCTTCGGCATGATCCGCGGCGGTCACATCGATGTCGCGGTGCTCGGTGCCATGCAGGTGTCCGCCCGCGGCGACCTGGCCAACTGGATGATTCCCGGAAAAATGGTCAAGGGCATGGGCGGCGCGATGGACCTGGTGCACGGCGCCCGCCGGGTCGTCGTGCTGATGGAGCACAACGCCAGGGACGGCAGCCCCAAACTCCTGGAGGAGTGCACCCTGCCGCTCACCGGCAGAGCGTGCGTGCACCGGATCATCACCGACCTCGGCGTACTGGACGTCACGGCGGACGGCCTGCTGCTGGTGGAGACCGCCCCCGGCGTGAGCCCGCGGGAACTGCGCGACCGCACCGCGGCGAAGGTCCTTCAGGCACCGTGACCGCCCCGGCCATGTGGCCGACCCGTACCCCTGCTTCCACGTGGCCGACCCGTACCCGCGCTTCCACACGGCGCACCGGTCCCGCCGTTCCCACGCGGTCCACCGGTACTCCCGTTCCCACGCGGCATACCACCGCTTCCGCACGACACACCCCTACCGCCGTTCCCACGAGGAGAGCTCGGATGACCGAACAAGCAACCGTCGACGCGGAGATGGCGGCCGTCGTCCCCGACGGCCGGGCACACCCGGCCCGCGACTACGCCCCGTACCGCAGCACCGCCCTGCGCCACCCCCGGCAGTCGCTGGTGGTGGTCGAGGACCCGGAAGCCGTCGAACTGACCGGACCCGTCTTCGGCGTCACCGACGTCACGGACCTGGACGCGGACCTGACCCGGCAGCACACCGGCGAGCCGCTCGGCGAGCGGATCACCGTCACCGGCCGCGTCGTCGACCGTGACAACAGGCCCGTACGCGGGCAGCTCGTGGAGATGTGGCAGGCCAACTCCTCCGGTCGCTACGCCCATCTGCGCGACCAGCACCCCGCCCCGCTCGACCCCAACTTCACCGGTGTGGGGCGGTGCCTGACGGACCAGCAGGGCAACTACAGCTTCACCACCGTCAAGCCGGGCGCGTATCCGTGGCGCAACCACCTCAACGCCTGGCGGCCCGCCCACATCCACTTCTCCCTCTTCGGAACCGCCTTCACCCAGCGTCTGGTCACCCAGATGTACTTCCCCGGCGATCCGCTGTTCCGCTACGACCCGATCTTCCAGTCCGTGACCGACCCGGCAGCCCGCGACCGCCTGGTCGCCGAGTATGTCCACGACCTGTCCCGGTCCGAGTGGTCCCTCGGCTACCGCTTCGACATCGTGCTCGACGGCCCGCAGGCGACCTGGACGGAGGACGCACAGTGACCGTCCCGCCCCTTCCCACCCCCTCGCAGACCGTGGGCCCCTTCTACGGATACGCCCTCCCCTTCACCGGCGGCGGCGAGATCGCACCGGCCGGCCACCCCGACGCGGTCACCGTGCACGGCCGGGTCCTCGACGGCGACGGCAGCCCCGTGCCCGACGCGCTGCTCGACTTCTGGCAGGCCGCCCCCGACGGCTCCCGCACCGGCGCCCCCGGCTCGCTGCGCCGCGATCCGGTGACCGGCGCGGTACTGGGCCGCCACGGCGTGGACTTCACCGGCTTCGGCCGCGTCGCCACCGACGCCGACGGCCACTGGGCGCTCCGCACCCTGCTGCCGCGCCACGACACCCCGTACCTGTCCATCTGCGTCTTCGCCCGCGGACTGCTGCACCACCTCTACACCCGTGCCTATCTGCCCGTGCCCGGGTACGAGCCGGACGCGCTGCTCGTCTCGCTCCCCGCCGAGCGGCGCGCCACGCTGGTGGCCGACGAGGAGCGCAGCGGGGTCTACGGTTTCGACATCAGGCTCCAGGGGGGAACCACCGAGGAGACGGTCTTCCTTGACTTCCACTGACTCCGGCACCCTCCCCGGCCCCTCTGACGTCGGACTGCTGGGCCCCGGCTGGGCCGGTTCGCCGGTCGAGGAAGCGACCGGCGACCAGGCGTTCCTCCAGGGCATGCTGGACGCCGAGGCGGCGCTGACGCGCGCGCAGGCAGCCCTCGGCCTGGTCCCCGCCGAGGCCGCCGACGCGGTCGGCCGGGCGGCGCGGGCCGCAGATTTCGACCTGCGGGCGCTGGCGGTGAGCGCCCGCGCGGGCGGCAACCCGGTGATTCCGCTGATCGCCGCACTCACCCGCGCGGTACCCGAGCGGTACGCGGCCCACGTCCACCGCGGGGCCACCAGCCAGGACATCCTCGACACGGCGGCCATGCTGGTCGCCCACCGGGCGAGAGTGCTGATCACGGCGGATCTGGACCGCGCGGCGGAAGCACTCGCCCGGCTGGCGGCCGAACACCGCGCCACTCCGATGCCCGGCCGGACCCTGACGCAGCAGGCCGTCCCCACCACCTTCGGCCTCAAGGCCGCAGGCTGGCGCGAGCTGGTACTCGACGCCCGCGACCGGCTCGGCGCCGTCCCACTCCCCACCCAACTGGGCGGTGCCGCCGGGACATTGGCGGCCTTCGGGGAGCACGCCCTGCCGCTCGCCGCGCGCTTCGCCGCGGAGTGCGGCCTCGCCGAGCCCGTGCTGCCGTGGCACGTGCTGCGCACGCCCGTGGCCGAGCTGGGCGGCGCGCTGGCACTGACCGGCGGGGGGCTCGGCAAGATCGCCGCCGATGTGCTGGTGCTGTCGCGTACGGAGATCGCCGAAGTGGCCGAGGGCTCGGGCGGCGGCTCGTCCGCGATGCCGCACAAGGCCAACCCGGTGCGCGCCACCCTCATCGCCGCCGCCGCACGCCAACTCCCCTCTCTGGCAGCTGTGTTGTACGGATCGATGGTGGCTGAGGACGAACGCCCGGCAGGGGCCTGGCACGCCGAGTGGCAGCCCCTGCGCCAGGCACTGCGGCTGGTCGGGGGAGCGGCACGGGACGCGGTCGAACTCGCCGCCGGGCTGCGGGTATCACGGCGCACGATGCGCGAGCATCTCGATCTGACCTCGGGCCTGATCGTCTCCGAGCGGCTGGTCGCCGCATTCGAACCGCTGGTGGGACGCGGCGAAGCGCGGCGACTGCTGACCCGCGCCTCGCGCCGGGCCGCCGCCGGGGCGCTACCGCTGGCAGAGGCGCTCGCCGGTGAACCGGCACTCGCCGGGGCGCTCTCCGGAGCGCAGTTGAAGGAACTGCTCGACCCCACCGGCCATCTCGGCGCGGCCACCGCGCTGACGGACCGCGCCCTGCGGCACCGACGCACCGCCCCGCCCGGAGTCACCGCACCCACGCGGGCCGCAGGGGCGCACACCGCACTCACGCCGGCCGCACCCACGCACACCGCACCCACGCCGGCCGCACCCACGCGGGCCGCACCCACGCGGGCCGCACCCACGCCCGCCGCACCCCCGCACACGTACGACGCCACATCCGTACCCGACGATGTCACCCCAGAGGACCACCGCTCATGACCCCTCTCCTGCACCACCGGGCCGACGGATCCGCCGACGCGCCCGCGCTGCTCCTCGGCCCCTCGCTCGGCACCTCACTCGCGCTGTGGGACGCGCAGGTGCCCGCGCTGGCCCGGCACCATCACGTCGTCCGCTGGGATCTGCCCGGTCATGGCGGCACCCCGGTGGATGCCCTGCCCACCTCCGGCACCACGACCGTCGCCGATCTGGCCGGGCTCGTGCTCGCCCTGGCCGACAGCCTCCGCATCGACAGGTTCGCCTACGCGGGTGTGTCCCTGGGCGGCGCGGTCGGCGCCTGGCTCGCCGTGCACCATCCCGCACGGGTCACCTCGCTGGCCCTCGTCTGCTCCTCGGCGCGCTTCGGCGAACCAGCCGGCTGGCACGAGCGCGCCGCCGAGGTACGCGCCCACGGCACCGAAGCCGTCGCATCCGGCGCCGCCACCCGCTGGTTCACCCCGGCCTTCGCCGGAACACCCACCGCGAACGCCCTGGTCGACGACCTACGGGCCACCGCCCCCGCCGGATACGCGGCCTGCTGCGACGCCCTCGCCGCGTTCGATCTGCGGGGAACGCTGGCCCGGATCGAGGCGCCCACCCTCGTCGTCGCCGGACGCGACGACCCGGCCACCCCGGTCGCGCACGCCAGGGAACTGGCCGACGGCATCCCCGGCGCCGCACTCGTCGAAATCCCGGAAGCGTCCCATCTCGCCGCCGCCGAGCAACCCGACCGGGTACTCGCCGCACTGAACGGGCACCTGGGCGGAGCCCCGGGCGGGCAGCCGGCCGACGATGGGCGGGCGGCCGTCCGCGCCGCAGGGACGGAAGTACGCGGGGCCGTGCTCGGCGCCGCGCACGTGGCACGGGCGTCCGCCGCCACCAGCGCGTTCACCGCCCCGTTCCAGGACCTGATCACCCGCTACGCCTGGGGCGAGATCTGGACCCGCCCCGGCCTCGACCGCCGTACGCGCAGCTGCATCACCCTCACCGCGCTGATCGCCCGCGGACACCACGACGAACTCGCCCTGCACATCCGCGCCGCGCGCCGCAACGGACTCACCCACGAGGAGATCCAGGAAGTGCTGCTCCAGTCGGCCGTGTACTGCGGTGTACCCGCGGCCAACACCGCGTTCGCGATCGCGGACCGGATCCTGCAGGAAGAGGAGAACGACCGATGACCGGCACCACCACCCGTTCCGCCCGGACCACCGGCCGTACGACCGTCGGCATAGTCGGCGCCGGGCCGGCCGGGCTGCTGCTCGCCCGGCTGCTGCACCAGGCCGGTGTGGAGTGCGTGGTCCTGGAGAGCCGCGACCGGGCCTACGCCGAACAGCGCCAGCGCGCCGGGATCCTGGAACAGGGCACGGTGGACGCGCTGCGCGCCTGCGGCGCGGCGGACCGGCTGGACCGTGAGGGACTCGCCCACGACGGCATCGAGCTGCGCTGGGGCGGACGCGGTCACCGCATCGACCTTCCCGCCCTGACCGGCGGTCGGAAGGTCTGGGTGTACGCGCAGACCGAGGTGGTCAAGGACCTGATAGCCCTCCAGCTCGCCGACGGCCCCGAGCTGCTCTTCGAGGCCACGGTCACCGCGGTCACCGGAGCGGACACCGACCGGCCCGTCATCCACTACACCCACCAGGGCCGCGATTCCACGCTGGCCTGTGACTACGTGGTCGGCTGCGACGGATTCCACGGGGTGACCCGCACCGCCGTCCCGGAAGAACACCGGCGTAGCTACGAGCGGGTGTACCCCTACTCCTGGCTCGGCATCCTCGCCGATGTGCCCCCGTCCGTCGACGAGTTGGTGTACGCCCATTCGGAGCGGGGATTCGCCCTGCACAGCATGCGCTCGGAGACCGTCAGCAGGCTCTACCTCCAGGTACCCAACGGAACGGACCCGGCGCAGTGGTCCGACGAACGGATCTGGGACGAACTCGACGCCCGCTTCGCCGTCGCCGGTGACTGGAAGCTGCGGCGCGGCCCCATCACCTCGAAATCGGTGGTGCCCCTGCGCAGCCAGGTGACCGAACCGATGCGCTGGGGCCGGATACTGCTGGCCGGAGACGCCGCTCACATCGTGCCGCCGACCGGTGCCAAGGGACTCAACCTGGCGGTTTCCGACGTCGTCGTCCTCGCCCGTGCCTTCGCCCGGCTGCAGAGCACGGGGAACGACGATCTTCTCGACGCCTATTCGGACACCTGCCTGCGTCGCGTCTGGCGTGCCGAGCACTTCTCCTGGTTCATGACCACCACCTTGCACGTCGATCCGGAACAGGACGAGTTCACCACCCGGCTGCAGGTCTCGCAGCTGGACAGAATCGCCGGGTCCGGCCACGCCGCAGCCGAACTGGCGGAGAACTACGCGGGGTTGCCCATCGGCTGACCGGCTGCGGGGATCGTCTCGGTGCCGGAGTGCGGCCTGCCGGTGGCGGGAGGCCACACTCCGCCTACGTAGTCTGTGGACAAGGAGACCCACCCGGCGCGGACCGCTGGTGTGGAGCCGAGTACGAAGGTGGTAGTTGGATGTTCGCGCAGGCCAAGGCAGTGCTCTTCGGCGACCGGGGACCGCTCGCCCCGAAGGGCCCCACCTTTCGTGAGCTGACCGTGCAGGCGCTCTCGTCGATCGAGCACGGCTACGACCTGCTGGCGCCGAAGTTCGACGTGACCCCCTTCCGTACCCCCGACCGCCTCCTCGACGCGGTCACCGGGACCCTGCGGCCCCTCGGCCCGTTCACGGCGGGTGTCGACGTCTGCTGCGGCACCGGGGCAGGGATGCGGGTGCTGCGCCCGCTGTGTACGGAGCGGATCACCGGAGTGGATTTCAGCGCCGGCATGCTGGCCGCGGCCCGGCAGAACGACGCGGGCGCACCACCGCCTTCCGCGGAGTGGGTACGGGCCGACGCCCGCGCCCTGCCCTTCGACGAGGCCTTCGACCTGGCGGTGAGCTTCGGGGCGTTCGGGCACTTCCTGCCCGCCGAACGGCCCGGCCTCTTCGCCGGGGTGCACCGCGCGCTGCGCCCCGGCGGGGTCTTCGCCTTCCCCGTCGGCGCACCGCAGACCCTCCGCGATCCGCTGTACTGGACGCTGCTCGGCTTCGACGCGGTGATGCGCGTACGCAATCTCGTGTGGCGGCCACCGTTCGTCATGTACTACCGGACCTTCCCGCTGGGCGGGGTACGGGAGGACCTGACCGGGGCGGGGTTCTCCGTACGGCTGCTGCCGCTGGAGGAGTTCGGCCGCCGCGCCGACGGGAGCCCGAACTGGCGGCTCGTGGTCGCGCGCAAGGAATGACCGGCCGAAGCAGCGCCACCGGGGGAGCGGTGGCGCTGCTTCGCGTCTGCGGAGGACGTACCAGGAACTACGGAACTACGGCAGCGCGTGGACGTGCGGTCCGACCGCACGTGACCAGGCGTTGCCCGATGTGGCGTCCCAGTTGGTCGACCAGGTCATGGCGCCACGCAGTCCCGGGTAGGTCTTCGAGGGCTTGAACGAGCCGCAGCCCGTTCCCTTGGTGAGACAGTCCAGCGCGTTGTTGACGACGCTCGGTGACACGTAGCCGCTGCCT